>NZ_AOHX01000001.1 GCF_000337735.1 Natronorubrum sulfidifaciens JCM 14089
ATCGTCGACCCCGACCTCAACAGCAGCTATCTCGGTATGATAGCGGTCAGATCCGACGCAATTTCGGCGTGATCACCGTCTCAGTCAGTCGCTAAGCTAGAACGGATGGGCCCATCACTCGTGGCAACGAGGATCGTTCGTGCACACTCGTCACCGAGCACATCGAGTTGAGCGGCTGTGTCAGGGGTTGATTCCGATCGCGAGTTACTTGCTTGCATGGACATTGTCGTAGGTTCCTCTTTGTGGCCGTGTGGTGGTAGGTTCGCTCCGACAAGCGGGACCGAGACAGAGCAACTCGGAAAGCGGTCCATCCCTATCGTGGGCACCACCAGTACGTTCCAGCACAACGATCGGTAAGCGATAGTGGTATTTTATAACGATGTACCTTATCCAGCGAAATAAGATCATTCTTCGGCGAAACTCCAGATTTCTATCGGGAAATGGCTGATTTCGAGGTCGATTTAGCGGTCAATATCGTGTTTGCAACTCGAATACAGGCCAATACAGCTAAATTCGACGGAGGAACGGCAGTGTCGAAACGTCGCGAGTTGCCGGCACGACCCTGCTACAGCGACTGACTGGCCGGAAACTACGTATTTCGCGGCTCCAGCACCACCCCGACAAATAAACAGTCTGCGTCCTTTATTCGCGTTTGCCCCCCTCGATAGGATGATGCTCGGATGCCTGTGGCAGTGTCGCCGGTGATCGACCGCGACGGCCACCGCTAGACGACACTCGCCACATCGCATCCGCGTACCACCCCCACCACCATGAAATCCACACAACACGACTGGAAGCCCATGGAATCGTCGACAGCAGGCGCACGCTGTCGAAACTGCGGTACACATGTTACCCAACAGTTCGCCCGCGTGTTCGGTGACAACGGTGACATCGTTCACGGCTGCCCATCCTGTACGACGTACCGAGAAATGCAGTCCGGTGGCCATCTGCCAGGCAAGTGAGCCACCACGAACAGTGCGGTGCCGATAAACGAGCGCTGTTTGGCCCGTTTTTCCCGATTGCAGCGGTGTGCCTCGAGACGCACTAACCGAAACGGAACGTGATCGACGACCAGTGCGACGACACACGTGCCGACTCAATAGCTATTATCGGTTGGCTGAACTAATCAGTGTGATGTCGAATTAGGTAGATTATCCGAGGTTCCGATGTCCCGGGACACCTGCAGCTGTCGACAGACGGCTTGGCGGTCGTATTCCACACCTACTCTAGGTGGCCGACAGGAGTGTGTGCAGTCGGTGCCTAACGGCGGGGGCTAGTCTGCAAAAGTTAAAGTTAGTGGTCTGCGAAGCGTCACTGTACATGGTAGTTGGTGGACTAGTCGTCAATAACGCTCGCTCTTCCTGATCGATGTCTGTACAAACCAACCGTACCGAGTCACTTGCTGAAAGTGATGTGTTTCATATTCTCGGTAACGACAGACGTCGGTCGATCGTCCAGTTGCTCGCAGCCGAAGCCGGCCAAGTTGACGTCTCGGACATCGCCTCCGAAATCGCCGCCAACGAATCCGATACCACTCCCGTTCCGAACAACCTCTACAAGAGCGTCTACGTCTCCTTACAGCAGACACATCTCCCACAGCTACAAGAAGACGCCGTGATTGAGTACGATTCCGACGCAAAGACGATTCAACCGGGTCCGAACTTCGACGACGTGTTGCAGTATATTGACGGCCACAAAGAACAGCAGTCGACGGCTCTCACACTTCATCTGGCGCTCTGTGTTCTCGGTCTTGTCGTGATCGCCCTCGCTGGACTCGGCATCCCACTGCTCTCGAGCATCGATCCCGTTCTCTCGAGTGTGCTCGTGTTACTGGCCGTTGCTGCGAGCAGTCTCTATCGACTATTGGGATAGCCGTCGGTGGCGTTCGAGTTGTAAAAAAAGACGTCGGACGGGCTGTGCCGTGACGGCCGTCAGTATACGACAGCAGCACCAATCAGCGATCCGGCGACAGCGGTGTCCTCAGCGTCTTCAGTGTCATTCTCGAGGCCGTCAGCCTCCTCGTGGACTGGCTGGTCTTCCATGGCATCCTCGAGGAGTTCATCGAGATCTTCGATGACCACGAAGACGGATATCTCCTCGATGACAATGGTGTCGTCGGCAGCCTCGTCGTTCGTCTCCATCGTCACGTCGTCAGCATCGGACTCCGTTTCGACGGCGTCATCCTCGAGGCCATCAGCAGCGTCTTCATCGAGTTCATCGTCGGTTTCCGGTGTCATCTCCTGTGGCTCATCGACCGGGACGATCGTTAGCTCGTTGATAGTGACGTCGAGTTCGACGTTCTCGAGTTGGATGACAGTTCCCTCGTCGTCGTACATGTCGTCATCGGTGGCCATGTCATCGTCGTCTTCTGCAACGGGGTCGTCACCAGCGATCTCTCCATCGTCCGCAACAGAGTCATCGTTGGCAGCGTCGACACCAACAGCATCCTCGCCGTCAGCCATATCGTCCGGTAGTTCACCGACGTAGACGTAGACGGTTGCCCGTTCGATGACGATCTCAATGACATCGTCCTCGGCGACTTCAGATTCGTCCTCGATTGGTTCGTCAACGGGTTGCTCGTCAGTCGGTTCCTCAGCAGGCTCCTCGTCGACTGGTTCGTCAATCGGTTCCTCAGCTGGTTCCTCGTCGACTGGTTCGTCAATCGGTTCCTCAGCTGGTTCCTCGTCGACCGGTTCGTCAGCCGACTTTTCCTCCGCAGGTTCCTCGTCGACTGATTCGTCAGTCGGCTTCTCCTCGGCTGGTTCCTCGTCGACCGGTTCGTCAGCCGGCTTTTCCTCCGCAGGTTCCTCATCGACTGGTTCGTCAGTCGGCTTCTCCTCGACTGGTTCCTCATCGACTGGTTCGTCAGTCGGCTTCTCCTCGGCTGGTTCCTCATCGACCGGTTCGTCAGTCGGCTTCTCCTCGGCTGGTTCCTCATCGACCGGTTCTTCGGTCGGTTTCTCCTCGGCTGGTTCCTCGTCGACTGATTCGTCAACGGGCTCCTCATCGAGGGCATCATCGCCGTTCGCAACAGGGTCCTCGTCAGCATCACCGACAGTGACGACAGCCTGATCAGTCACCGGTTCGTCGTCAGCAGTCAGGTATGGGCCGTCTTCCTCACCCTCGGTCTCGACGAAATCGTACTCCTGATTCTCGTTCGTGTCGCGATGTGGCATCGCGATCAGCGTTTCATCTTCCTCGAGTGGCTCATCGAGCGTCACTTCGACGTTCTCGTGTGTGCCCGACTCGAGATACTCGGAGGTGCCAATGACGCTCTCGAGTACGTCGCCGACGAGCAGGCTACTGTCGTGGATCGTGACGAATCCACCGCTTGCCATCGTCACGTCGTCGACGACGACCGTCTCGCCGTCAGTCGTCTGATCGGAGAACGTTACATGGGCATCCTGTGCATCGTCCGCATCGGTTTCGGTCGGCTGTTCCTCATTCGGTTCGGTGTCCGGTTCGTCGGTTGCGTCGTCGTACTCATCATCGGTAGCTGTGTCCTCGTCGACAGTCGCAGCCGGTGTCGCACCGGCGACCATCGCCCCGCTCGAGCACACGAGCATCAACGCAGTAAGTACCACAAGTAGCTGATTGCGTGCAGTCATGTCTATGCCGTGAAGGCAGTCGCTAATCGAGATTTTACCACATAAACTGACACAGCGCTTTCGGCTCGTAACTGCATACTGTGCCTCCGGGCCGCAGTGCAGACTCTCGGTCTCGAGTGGAAAGCAACGGTTGGTGACAGATACAGCCCGCGATCACGTTACTCGCTTTTGGGCTGTTCAGGCGTCTGTGAAGCCGTCGGCTCGTGTCCCGGCAGACACACCAAGTTCTCACGTCCGAGCCGCAGTTTCGTGATTCGACCGTCCTCCTCGAGTTCGGCGAGGAGCCGGCTGACTTTGGCTTTCGACCAGTCAACTGAGTCGACGATCTTCGACTGTTTCATCCGCCCGCCGTGTTCACGAACGAGCTGTTGTACCCGCTCTTGGTCGGTCAAGAACTCCTCGTCGTGTGGCTTCGACGTGGCGACGAACGTATTCTGGGCGGCGAATCGGTTCCGGGCCATGAGAACACCGCCGAGAAGTGCGAGGACGACGATACCCACGAGTGCCGCGAGATGTGGACCCCATTCGAGCTGAAAGAGAGAGACAAGACCGAGTGTGACTGTCTCAGAACGGGTTCCAACACCGATGACGCCGCTGCTGCTCGCGATACCAGTGGAGGCGGTTATCGTAGCGACCCGCTGAAACGGTGTATTCATGGCGTCTCGATGGGACTGAGTTCGCTCACACTGCTCTGTATCATCACCATCACCTGTGAAAGTGTTTTTTATCGATCATTTATTGGTGTCCGTCTGCAATTCACCAGTTCTTGTATATCATTTCCCACACGATTCCAACTCGAGTCATCCACCCGATTTCGGTCACAGAGTGTCACATCGTCGTCGATGTCGTTGGTCGACTGCTCCGACACGGTGGCGTATCAGCGTGACCTCTGACCGGGATACACCTGATGTGTGGATAAACGCAGTCGGACGTTCGCAATGGCTAGCGCGGATTCTCCTCGGTTCAGTTGGTAAGCAAATATTTCACTGACTAGTCCAATACGCGGAGTCTACAGTAGAACTGTATGTTTTCAGATACGTATCGGTGCCGCCGAACGTCAGCATAACCAATCGGCCAGCGACTCGACATCGGTATCGAACCGACCCAGTCGTACCGGAAGACGAGACACATCTTCGACAGTCCCGCAATGACCGTCACTGGCTACGATAGCGGTTTACACGCCCGGGACGCCGACAGCATCGAATCCAGTCGCACCGACGAGTGCGAGGACATACAGAACGACCAGCACCGACAGCCACGCGACGATCGTAATTGCAGCAGCATCGACCCAGCCACCGGGGTATCGTGCATTGATCACCGCGAGATAGGCGATGAAGACGAGCAAGGGCCCAAGCAGCGGAATCCAGCCGAAAAAGAGCCCAACGAGACTCCAGACGATCGCCCCTAATAGGGCTGTGACGACAGCGTACGTGTAGTTTTCGGCGTCGACGATTACTTTTGCACCTGCGTAAATGCCGACAGCACCGATTAGCAGGCTCACGACGAAGACAACGAGGTTATCGATCATGGGCCACGCTGAAGCCGTGGCTACCGTTAGTTATCTTTCACCTACACTCACGGAAACGGTGCACTATGAGCCGACATTGGTTCGATCTGTGTGTAACTCGGTTCAGTTGGTACGAGAGAAACGACAGCGCCAGCCCCTTACATCGGATCAACGACGGAGTCGACATCGTCACCCATCGGCGACAGTCTCGTGCCGTCGACCAGCGATCGAATGCCGCACTCGAGGCTCACTCGAGGCTCGAAGCCAAGCGTCCGCGTTGTTCTGGAGAGATCGGCACCACTATGTCTGATATCACCCGGTCGAGACTCGTGATGGACGATCGGCGAGGACGAGTCGGTCACATCACGGATGAGTTCGGCTAGCTCATTGATCGACGTCCGAGAGCCCGTCCCGATATTGTACGCGTCGCCAACGTCGTCAGTGGTCGCTGCCCGCAGGTTCGCCCGAACGATGTCACTCACGTGGACGAAATCGCGCGTCTGCTGGCCGTCACCCTCGACCGTGATCGGTTCGTCTGCCCGTGCCTGCTCGAGAAACGTCGAGATGACGCCGCTGTATGGCCCCTGTTGGCGTAACCCGTAGACGTTGAAATACCGTAGCGCGACCGTCGGCAGGTCGTAGAGTTCCTCGTACAGTCGAGTGTACTGATCGAGTGCGAGTTTCTGCACGCCGTACGGGGAGGTCGGATCGGTCGACGCCGTCTCCGGAACCGGCAGTTCGGAGGGGTGGCCGTACACCGCCGCACTCGAGGCGACGACAACCCGCGCATCCTCCTGACGAGCCTGTTCTAAAACGAGGAGGCTCGCATCGAGGTTCGTTTCGTTGCTTCCACGCGGCGCATCGACACTCTGGGAGACGCTGACAACCGCTGCATGGTGGAAAATAATATCGACGCCGCGAGCAGCCTGCTGGAGCGCGATCGGGTCGCGGATATCCCCATCGACAACGGTTACGTCCGCTGGGAGCCGTGAACGCTCGCCTGACGAAAAGTTATCGAGCACCCGAACCTCGTTGTGTGGCGCCAAGGCCTCCACGAGATGACTGCCGATAAAGCCCGCCCCGCCGGTCACGAGTACCGTCTCGTCACGAATCGCTTGCGAGTCCATTTCCTCGACACACCATGTCCGCTCCGTTTAGTATAGCACTCGTACCTCGAGTATACCACACTCCTAGCTCGAGTATGAGCTGATTACCGGTCGTCTCGAGCGGAATCGGTTGCCGATCGGTTTCGTCGGGAAAGGTCACTCGAAAGAGCGAGTGCTGTGCGATCGGTCAACAGAAGGTATATGGACGGCGATTGGCAACGTCCGGCAATGAGTGTCGATCTCGTCGTACGCAACTGTACCGTCGTTACCCCTGCCGGGCGAACGCCCGACGCGGGCGTCGCTGTCGAGGACGGAACCATCGTTGCCGTCGGCAGAAGCGACCGACTGCCCGACGCAGACCGGGTCCTCGACGGGAACGGGAACGTTCTGGTCCCCGGCATCATCGATGGTCACATCCACAACCGCGAGCCCGGACTCGAGTACAAAGAAGACTGGGAGTCGGCCACACGTGCTGCCGCCGCCGGCGGTGTGACGACCGTCGTTGGGATGCCAAACACCGACCCAGTGATCGACCGACCCGAGCACCTCGAGTTGAAGTTCGACCGCGGAGAGGCGTCAGCCCACGTCGACTTCCAGAGCTACGTCGTCGTCACATCCGAAAACCTCGATCTCATTCCGGATCTCGACGAGGCCGGCGCGCTCGGGTACAAAATCTTCCTCGGCTCCACAGTTGGCGACGTGCCGCCACCGAACGACGGCGAGATCCTCGAGGCGATGGAGCGAATCCGCAAGACGGGCAAGCGACTCGGCTTCCACGAGGAAAACGGCGAGATCATCGACCACTACACGGAGCAGTTCAAAACAGCGGGGAAGAACGACCCGATCGATCACTCCCACTCCCGGCCGGTCATCGCCGAGCAGGAAGCCGTCGAACGAATGCTCACCTTCGCCGAGGAGACTGGCGTCAAGGTCCACATGTTCCACGTCTCCTCGGGGTCGGCCGCCGAAGCCGTCGCCCGCGGCAAGGCTCGTGGTATCGACGTCACTGCCGAGACCTGCCCACACTATTTGTGGTTTACCGAGGAGGTCATGCGCGAGAAAGGGAATCCAGCACGGATTCAACCACCCATTCGGGACGGCGACGAGCGAGAACGGCTCTGGGAGGTCGGCATCGACAACGGCGCGATCGACAGCATCGCGACCGACCACGCACCTCACACCCCCGAAGAGAAGAAAGTCGACGACCCCTTCGGGAACACCTGGGAGGCGATCTCGGGCTTCGTCGGCCTCGAGACCGAAGTCCCAGCGCTGCTCACCTTCGTCGATCAGGGCCGACTCACGCTCGAGGAGTGGGTCCGCCGCCACTCGACCCGTCCCGCCCAGATCTGGGGGCTGTACCCCAAGAAGGGGTCGCTGCAGGTCGGTACCGACGCCGACTTCACGATCGTCGACCCCGACCTCGAGTGGACACTCGAGGACGGCGACGAGCTGCACTCGAAAAATTGCGTGACGCCGTTTATCGGTGAGTCTTTCACTGGCAAAGCAACGGCGACCGTCGTTCGCGGCGAGGTGGTGTACGAGGACGGTGCCGTGGTTGGCGAGGCGGGATACGGGACTCGAGTCGACGTAGACGACAGCTAACTAAACAGATCCGTTTTCAGTCATTATCTTCGGTGGCAATGGCAAGCAGCGACAGCGCTCGAGCGGGTTCGTTCGGCATCAGTAGCCCGTGATTGACACGCTCGAGAACAGTCAGCAAATCCGTAACGAGGTGGCTACCGTTTGTCGAGTTCCTCGAGGCTCCGTCTAGCGGTCTACATGGCTGTGTATATATACACCCCTCCATACGGTCGGTTCTGGTGTCTCACTCGGAGCGAGCGCCGACGGCTCGCCACGCGGCGACGCCGTGTCACGGCAGCCCGACTCCGACGTGGGGGAGACAACCATGACAGACGAAAGCAGTTCAGTCTCGAGGCGAAACGTGCTCGCAGGACTCGGTACCATCGGTGTCGGTGGGGCACTCGTGGGTGCAGGCACGAGTGCGTTCTTCAGTGACGAACAACAGCTGCCGAACGAGATGGTCGCTGGCGAACTCGAGCTCAAACTCGACTGGCAACAGCGCTACTACGGTGCATCACAGGAGACGCGACCGCAGGATTACGGAGGTGCAGGACGGCCGTACGTCAACGCACACCCGGACCACGACAAAGACGGCGAACAGTCGATCGTGGTGAACGACACGGAGTACAGATACGGTGAACTCGGCCGAAACATCGGCGACGACGAGATCGATTACTGTGCAGATCTCGATCAAGACTTCTACTTCGGCGAAAATCAAGACTCACTGATCGAGCTCGACGACATCAAGCCAGGTGATTGTGGCGAGATTACCTTTAGCTACCACCTCTGTGATAACGACGGATGGATCTGGTTCCGAACGAAGAACAAGGACTACCCAGAGCCGAGTGAAGAACCACACCTCGTCGACGCGATCGAGGCAAAGGTGTGGTACGACGTGTACGAAAACGAGGACGAAGGTATCGAACAGGGAGACAATGAGCTCCAAGAGGAAAAAGAACCGCTGATCGCCCAAGGGTCGCTGCGTGACGTGCTTGAGGAACTCAACGAGACCAACGGTGGATTCCTGCTCAATCCCGATCCGCTGGTCGATCCAGATACGAACGATGAGAACAAAATCGACGGCTGCGTCGAACTCGATACGATCGACGACGATCTCGAGGCCGTCGACGACGTCCAGCAGTACCTACGCGACCTCTTTGCGTCCTATCAAGAGAACGAACAGGACGGAGAGTACATTGAACTCGAGGGAGAAGGTGACGACGTAATCAGAATCTGGATCACCGGCCTGATCTATCAGGACGCGAATGATCCCACCTCCGAAGTCGTCGGCTTCGACTGGGAGAGCAACTACGGTATCTGTCGGACGAGAGTGAAAGGCGGTCCGGACGACGACGAGTTTACCGTCGAAGACTGTGCCTTCGAGGGAACGTCTGTCGCGCCGTTCGGTGCTGCACAAGGAACGAAGCGCTCCGGCGTCAGCAACTTCCAGTTCTGGTACTGTGAGGGTGTCGAGGAAGCGAAAGAACCAGAATGTTTCGAGGCATCGACCACCCACTACATCGGCTTCGAGTGGTGTCTCCCAGAAGGCGTCGGCAACGAGATCCAAGGCGACGCACTCGAGTTCGACTTCGGGTTCTACACTGAGCAGTGCCGACACAACGACGACCCAACACCGTACTGGAACGAGGAAGAGGAAGAAAACAGCTGAACTAATCCCGTCGACAGACGCGTTTTTTCCGTGTTTATTTACCCCGTTTCTATCGACAGTCTCAATCTCGGGCTGACTGTTTCTGTGCGCTGGATTACCGAAACACCTGCAGTCTACTATTCGGCACTTCTCGAGCAGCCCGTCATCAGCCGTGCTGAGTCAGAGACGGCCGCGTGACCATCGGCGTGAGACGTGATTGACGAGCGACTGAGAGGGGGTGCTGTCGTCGGTGACCGCCAATCGCCGATCCGTGGCTGGCGATCGGCGGGAACTCAGTACAACAGTCCCGATGAAACGGTGGTCTGTGAGAGTTGTCGTGTAGCTACCGTTCGATGACCGTATCGGTCATTTCAGTTGCGTTGGGTGTATGTTAGCACACTGGAGATGATTTCCAAACGACAACGCACAATGGAGCCGTCCTCGAGTCGCCGGGCCCGAAAGCTCGACAAAACCGCTCGAGTGTCAGCGGGTGCTGTCCGATAGGGACGGTGAGAGTCGCATCATGACTGAGCCACGTTCCGTGACAGCGGACAGTCACAGAATCGTGGACCCAGTGACGAACGCAGTGCTCACACTGATTGACCGACCGCCAGCCAGTGCTGTCGTGTCGGCCACTCTGCTGGGAGAGTCCAACCCAGTCGCTGACGTGACGGACTACGAGTGCGTATGTGCTGCTCGACAGCGCGACCAAATGGACTGTTGCAGTTGACTATCTCTGCTGCTGTTCACTGGTCACGCGCTGGACGTATGCGAACGACAAGACGGGACTCGAGCGGTCACGTGTCGTACGGTTGAAAAGGAGTTGCCAGTGTAGCAGCCACTATGTGCCGTTCACACGGTGATTATTCGCCGTCGGTTTCATCGGTCTCATCCGACGGCGTGTCTTCGTCGCCATCATCAGTGGTATCGTCTTCCTCAACCACACCGTCGCTAGCGTCGTCATCGGAATCAGTCTCGTCTTCGGTATCGGAGTCATCTGTTTCGGTCCCGTCTTCGCCATCAGAACCGTCTGTTTCGGTCTCGTCTTCGGTATCAGAGTCGTCCGTTTCGGTCTCGTCTTCGGCATCAGAGTCGCCCGTTTCGGTCTCGTCTTCAGCATCCTCATCAACGGGATCGGCCTCGTCATCCGTCTCCTCACCATCGTCACCAGTGTCGTGTGCTTGTTCCTCGTTCTCGTCGGCGTTATCAGCGGTCTCATTTTCCTCGAGGTCGTTTTCATCGGTCTCGTCTGTGACCGTGTCCGGTTCAGTATCCCCATCGCCAGACGAGTTGCCATCCTCACGTTCGGTACTGGTCTCGTTTCGATCACCATCCAACTCCCCGTCACCGCCATCGTCGGTAGTAACGCTGGCTCCGCCTGGCCCACCACTGCGGACAGCTGCAGTTCCGCTGACGGAGCCGCTGTCAGCAGTGAGTTCGTACGTGTACTCGCCGCCAGCCAACTCGTTCGGCGGCACTGTAAGCGTTGTTTCAGCACTTTCTCCAGCCTCGAGTTGCAGTTCATCCGTCAGTGAAAGCTGTGCGATCTCGAGTGTGACCGAGACGGTCTGTGCACGATCGAGGTCGTTGGTAACGGTCACGCTGATCGGAGTCGCGCCACTGTCGCTGATTTCGAGTGTCCCTTCGTCGATCGTGGTTTGCCACTCGTCGGCGGCGCTCATCTGATTCTCGGTGAACGAGTTGTGATCAGAGAGGACAGCCGTCGTCGGAGCGACTGCAGCACCACCAGCGACGGTGCCGATCAGTACGAGGACGACGGTCAGTCGAGTGATGGCTGTGGTTGTCATTCGGTCTCCTCCGTCGATGTCGTCTCGTCTTCTCGTGTCGGTGGCTCGGATACCGTCGTGTCTGTGTCACCTGCACCGACTGTGTGGGACTCGAGTACCGTCTCATCGGCTGGCTCCAATGCCGGTGGATCGTCGGCTGCCTCGAGTTCGGGTGGCCCAGCAGCCGAGAGATAACCGAACTCACGGAGCAACTGCAAGCTGCCCGAGGCGACGAGTGCGACACCGGGGGCGATTACGAGGACGAGCAGTCCGAGACCCGAGCGAGCAAACAGGAGCAAGTGACCGAGATACGGAATATGCCAGTGGAGATCACCCTGTGCGTACTCGGCCGGGACGAGTCCGTCGTCCGGGTTGTCGTTAGCATCACCCTGCAACTCGAAGTAGCGCTCGCCGTCTTCCTCGACGATGTCGACGACTCTGTGGGTGACATAGCCCGAATCATCGCTGCTCCCGTCGTGGAAGGTGACGACATCACCAGTCTCAATCTCGTCCGGTGAGACATCCTGCGTAACGATGACGTCACCCGGCTCGATTGTCGGGCTCATGCTTCCGGAGGTGACGATGTATGTATCGTCGCCACTGACGAGCCCCGGAACGGCGATTATCCCCACGAGCAACAGTAGGATCAACAGGCCGCCGCCGAGAAGGACAGTGAGCCCGGTTTTGACGCTCGAGTGTGCGTTCATGCGTCCTCACCTCCTGTCTCGTTCGGTGGCATCCCGTTCGCACCGAGTTGCATTCGACTGTCATGGCGAACGTGAACGAGAGCCGATGCAGTAAACAACACCGTCACGAGGGTCGTCCCCGCCAACGGTGGGATCAACGAAAACGGAAGCAGTCCCACCCACATTCCGACGACGAAGCCAGTACAGAGAACACCCAACCCGAGATAATACTTGCTCCACGGAATATCGTCGTGTGGAACGACATCGAGATACACCTCGAGTTCCGATGCGGCGTCGGTAAGGACGACAGTTCCACGATCGGCATCGAACGAGATGATGTCACTGTCATCCAGTTTCGGCAAATGTGACTGTCGCAACGCGGTGTAGACCCGCGTTCGTTGCTCGTAGGTTACCTCGGTCGTCGGGACACCGTTCTCCCAGGCGGCGATCTGTGCGACAAGTTCGCGCAGGTCAGCGACGCCATCTGTCTGCTTGAGATAGTGCAAGACGTACCGACGGCGTCGGCAGCTCAGCATCTCGAACGCGACATCCTGAGACAGGTGTGGCGTTCGGTCTGCCGACTCACTAACTGGTCGTAAAGCGCCCGTCGACATCATTGCCCTGTGTGTCGAAGCGAGTCACCGCCCGTCGAATTACTCGTTCGCCACCGTGAAACGAGCGTGATACTCCCCATAGCTGCACGCCTGACTGATAGTACGGTTTTTCGCATACTCCAGACATCACATCAATTATGGTTAGTTATGGACAATGTAGACAGTCTCGAGCTTCGAGGAGTTCCAGTTTGGCAGCGACTAGAGATCGTTTTCAGACGGTTACGATCACGACGCTCCCGGCTCTCAGAAACGAATCGGTGCGATAGACAGCCAAATAGTACGACTCAGCCGGTCTTCCGTCCCAATGGCCCACCGGTCATGAGGACGGAGTCGGTCACAACGGGCCGTGACGACAGCAGTCCGTCTCACTGGTGTAGTAACCGCAAAACGTCACTGCACATCACCCCGTACGACAGCTGTGCGATGCGTGTGTCAATCGCTTCAGTTGAGATTATCGGACGGGTTCGACACGACATCCAACCGTCGTCGACGTACTCGCACTCACGCTCAACGTGCCACACGGACCCGTGCGCGTTCTCACGCTGTGAAATTGTCAGCAGGTTTATATTCAGTACCGAACCAAACGGATTCGGTAGCTGTTCCGATCAATGACAGAAACAACTTCCGAACGCGACGAGACGAGCCAAGCAGAACGACTCCGATCGGTGTATCTCTCCGTAACCGGCGACGCCGAGCCCGTCGTCGAATCACAACAAGAAGATTCACCAAGTCGAGAGATCCAGACGGAACGTGCCGACGGAGCCGTCGGCCCGGCTGAACTGCACGGACTCGACGATGCGATCGACGATCCCGGCCCTGCCGATTAACCGCCGTTATAGCCGATCGATGGCAACGGCTCGAGCTATTCGAGGCCTGCACCCACGGCGTCTTCGATCGAGGCGAAGCCATCCCGCTCGAGTAGCTCCACGAGCCCCTGATTGATCCGTTTCGCCGTCGAGGGACCCTCGTAGACGAACCCGGTGTAGAGTTCGACAAGCGATGCACCGGCGCGGATCTTTTCATAGGCCGCTCCGGCCGAATCGACGCCGCCGACGCCAATGATCGGTACGTCGCCGTCGGTGTACTCGGCGATCGTTCGAATGACCGCAGTGGATCGATCCTCGACCGGTTTCCCGCTGAGGCCGCCCCACTCCTCCTGGTTCGGGGACTCGAGACCGTCTCGAGTCGTCGAGGTGTTCGTTGCGACGATCCCGTCGAGGCCAAACTCCTGGACGATATCCACGAGGTCCAGAATCGAGTCGTCGGGCGAGTCAGGGCCGATCTTCACCAGAATCGGTTTGTCGGCGTCGTTTTCGGCCTCGAGCATCTCGAAGATCGCGCGAAGATGCTCGGGCGAGCCCTCGTCGAACTCCTCGGGCGTGTTCGGACAGGAGACGTTGACGACGACGTAGTCGGCAAACGGTGACAGACGGTCGAACACCCGCCGATAGTCCTCGATCGCTTCCGACTCACTCGAGGAGTTCATCTTTCCGATGTTTACGCCAAGCGGAAATCCAGGCGTCCCGTCGGTCTCGAGTCGCGATTTGACACGCTCCATTCCCTGGCCATTAAAGCCCATCCGGTTGATCATCGCCTCGTCCTCTCGGAGTCGGAACAGTCGGGGGCGATCGTTGCCCGACTGCGGATAGGGCGTGACGGTGCCGATTTCGACGAATCCGAACCCAAGCGCTTCGAGCGCGTGAGTTACTTCGGCGTTTTTGTCGAAACCAGCAGCGACGCCGACCGGGTTCGGAAACGTGGTGCCAAAGAGGTCAACCTCGAGTGCGGGATGGTCGTACTGATAGGCCGCTGCGAGCGCGTTTCGTGTCGGCCACGTCGACTGCGCCGCCCGGAGCGTCCGCTTCCCGAGATCGTGAGCCGTCTCGGCTGGAAGTTTGAACGCGAGGGGGCGAACTCGCGAATAGAGCGTCATTGGCAGCTATTCGGACCGGCGGCTAGGTAAACGTCTCGAAGCTGTCGAACGACTGGAGCATCCAGACGAGTGGGTTACAGTTTCTCGAGGAGGCGACTCACGTCCGAGAGCGTTCGGAGCGTATCGAGGTCGGCACACGCGCCGTCGATATCGACAGCGTCGGGTGCATGCTCGGCACACAGCCGGAACTTCTCGTGGAGTTCGTCGTCGGTAAGCGGGTCGTCGTGCGTTCCCGGCGGCTTCGCCTGGAACTGCTCGTGGCGTTCTCCCGAGCGCGTCGTGATCTCCACGGTGGCGGCGTTCGAGTCGTAGGGCAACTCGTCGTCGACGATCAGCGACACCTGTTCGCGAACGGACTGGACTGCCCGATCGTCGATACGCTCGTCGTCGAACGCCGCGAGATCGACGCGCTCTCGAGCGATGGCGCTCGCGATGAGATACGGCATCGAAAACTTCGCCTCGAGTCCCGTCGACGGATCGTCGTGGGCGAGTGCGTCGGCCGCACCTTGCGAGGCCGTGACAACTACGTCGTCGATCTCCTCGGCCTCGAGTCCATGTGTGTCCGCGAGTTCGCTTGCAGCGTAGATTGCAGCGTGGGTGTAGTAACAACAGGGATACTTTTTCACGTCGATGCCGTCCTCGAGCAGCGACCATCGCGTTCCCAACTCGGGGAGTCGTTCGAAATCCGGTTGTCCATCGCCGCGATAGGAATCGAAAAAGCCGCGCTCGCCGTCGATCGCCGCCGAATCCGCTGTTGCACCCTCGCCGGCGAGCAGCGCCGCAGTCATCCCGGACCGTGCCGCCTGACCCGCGTGGATCGGTTTCGTCGTCGAACCGAAGTTGCGTTTGAGCCCGGCCGGCATCGAGGCAGCGATTCCGAGTGCGTGTTCGACGCGCGCCTGTGATAGCTCGAGCAGTTTCGCGACGGCCACAGCGGCACCGAAGACGCCGAACGTCGACGTCGCGTGCCACCCGCCTTCGTAGTGGCCGGGGCTGATCGGCCGCGAGAGATAACACTGGGTCTCGAAGCCGGCGACGAAGGCCGTCAGGACGTCGCGTCCCGAGGCATTCTCCCGTTCGGCGACGGCGAGCAGCGGTGCGACCATCGGCACGCTCGGGTGGCCGTCCATCGCTGCGAGCGCGACATCGTCGAAATCGAGCGCGTGGCCGCCAACCCCGTTGATGAAGACGGCATCCGAGAGCGGACGCGTTTCGTCTCGCCCGAGCAGCGTCGTTTCGCCGGTCCCATCACGGATCGCCGCCGTGGCGATCTCGCCGGCGTCGGCAGCCGCCCCCGCGAGCGTCACGCCGACGGTGTCCAGAATCGCCCGTTCGGCGAGCCGAAGCGCCTCCTCGGGGATATCGTCTGCCGATAGCGACGTGACGAACGTCGCGAGTTCACTGGCAGCCCGTCCCATGTCTGCATCGGTCATGCTCGTCCTATCTGCCCGCATCAATATATACTGTCGGACGGGACGCGAAACCGTCGGACGAACTCAGCGCTCCTCGAACAGCGCCATGATCGCGCCGCCGCCGCCGACGCTCATACCCACGAGTCCGCGTGAAACGTCGGGATCGTCCCGCAGCTGATAACCGAGGCTGGCGGTAAGCATCCCACCCGAAGCACCGATCGGGTGCCCGAACGCGATCGCGCCGCCACAGGGATTCATCGTCTCGCGTGGGATCTCGAGGCGGTCCATAACGTACACCGACTGGGCAGCGAACGCCTCGTTGATCCAGAACGCATCGATATCGTCGACCGAAAGGTCGTTTTGCTCGAGCAGTTCGGCGACGACGTCACCGACAGCTTCGTTGAACTCGTCCGGATTGCGGTAGACGAGGTCGTAGTCGACAAGCGTCGCCATCGGCTCGAGACCGCGATCGGCGGCCGTCTCGCCGTCGGCCAGCAACACCACGCCCGCGCCGTCGCTGAGCTTCGAGGCGTTTCCGGGCGTGATGGTGCCGCCGTCGCGAAACGGTGTCGGGAGCTCGGCCAGCTCCGACAGCGTCGAGTCGGGTCGCGGGCCTTCGTCCCGCTCGACGCTGCCCGAGCGCGTCTCGACGGGAACGATCTCGTCGTCGAACGCGCCGGATTCGATCGCCTCGGCCGCCAGTTGGTGGCTCTTCATCGCGTACTCGTCCTGTGCTTCTCGAGCAACGTCCTCGCGGTCGACGAGCCGTTCGGTGATCTCGCCCATGTGGAGGTCGAGGTTGACGTCCCACAACGAGTCCAGCAGCATCGAATCCTTGAGTTCGACGTTGCCATGGCGTCGCCCCTTTCGATATCCGGGTAGAATCCACGGCGCGTTCGACATCGACTCGAACCCACCGGCGATCGCGAGATCTGCGCGACCGGCCGCGATCCGGTCGGCCGCGAGCGTAATCGCTCGCAGCCCCGAGCCGGAGGCTTCGTTAACCGTCGTCGCCTGTGTCTCGTTCGGTAGCTCCGACTTGATGACCGCTTGTCGACCGGGCACCTGTCCGATCCCGGCCTGAATGGCGTTGCCGAGAGCCACCCAGTCGATTTCGGTTTCGTCGATGACGACGCGCTCGAGTAAGTCATCGATGGCCGTTCGGCCGAGATCGACAGCCTCGACATCCGCGAGCGAACCGAGTAGCGTTCCGTGTGGCGTGCGCGCACCGTCGACGAGGACGATGTCGCTGCCGGGTTCAGTGTCGGACATGGTGGGCCGTCAACGCGAGTCCGCATTAATGTTGTTCCAAGGACATACTCGGTTGGAGATGGGTTGCTCGAGTCTCGAGTGCCGAGCGACGGGAAAGATGGAGTCGATGTGGAGACAAAACTCCCTCTGACCACCCCTCACTTCCGGTCCAAAGTCACTGTATAGAGTCTCTGTCCGGGTTATTCGATCATATTCAGGAGAAAGAGAAGACAAACACACCCCTCGTTTTCAGTCAACAGCCTCGGGGCTTGACCCCGAGGCTTGTCGGTGAACTCCCGTTCTACCCCTCCAATCGAGGGGAGGCGTTGAAATCGCCATTTACGTTCAACGTTCCCGACTTCAGGGCCAGTTGACAGGTGGCCCATCCACCGCGAGACTTTTGCCCGCGATGGATATACGCACAGTATCGGTTTGCGATGTTCTTCGCCGCATTGTAGTCTGCGTTCACCTCGTAGTCGCACTTGAGACACTCGAACGACTTATCCGAGCGGCTGTCCTCGTGGACAAACCCGCACTGCGAACACCGCTGGCTGGTGTATGCGGGATTCACCGTATCCACGAACAGGACGGTGTCTTCCACCTTGTATTCCACCAGTTTGATGAACTTTGCAACTGCCCATTGCTGGAATTTCGCGGCGTTCGAGATGCGTTTGCGGATGTGCTTCAGGTTCTCGAAGACGATCCCGTGCACATCCGAGCGTTTGGCTTCAGCGATCAGCTCGTTCGCACGGTTGTGGAGCCAATCGAGTGACCACTTCGAGAACCTATCTCCGATAGATTGGATTGTAAGGTGTGCCGAGCGCGTGCCGATTTGTTGGAGCCGACCTCGACGCTTCTCGAACTCGTTGCGACGGTGTGTGAGGTGATCCGCAGAACCGATGAATACTCCTGTCGAGGTGACAGCGAACGCGCCGTTCACGTTCAGGTCGACGCCGAGAACCACTCCGTTCTCGGAACCATCATCTTCGTGAGCGGCTTCTTGCCGTTCGCTGTCGGCATCACCAACGTGCTTCGTGGTGACGTGCAGATAGAACTCATCGGCCAGTTCGTCGTACTGTAGCGTGGCGTGTGAGGCGTCCCACTCGTCACTATCGTAGTAGCGACCAAATGGGGTTTCCTCACGCTTCGACTCTGGAGGAACGACGTACTCGGGAAACACTCAGACCACGTCGTCGGCCCGCAACTGCTCGATTTCCGCACTCGAGTAGCCAAGCGCCGCCAACACGTCATCCGTATCCTCACCGAGGTCGGGCATCGGTTCGGCCGCGAACTCGAGCGAGTCGCTGTCGATCGGGGTGTCGATATAGGGAATCGGACCGTCCTCAGTCTCGAGGTCCTTGACCAGGTCCAAATGTTCGGTCTGTGGATGCTCGAGGACGTCGTCGAGGTGGTTGACGTCGCCCCACGGAATGCCGGCCTCGTCGAGCCGGTCAGCCCAGTAGTCCCGCGGCTGGTCGGCAATGAGCGACTCGATCGTTGGCTCGAGGACGTCGCGGTTTTCGACGCGGGCTTCGTTGGTCGCGAATCGCTCGTCATCGAGCAGGTCGGGTCGCTCGAGGACGGCGTCACAGAGCAGTTCCCAGTGGGCCTCGCTGAGGATCGCGAAGTTGATGTATCGGTCGTCGGCCGTCTCGTGGGGGCCGTAGGGTGTCAGCAGGTGGTGGCGCATGCCGATTCGCTCCGGAAGCTCGTCGTTGTGCCAGTACTTCTGTGGGAAGTAGCCGAGCCACGAGAGCATCCCGCCGAACATCGTGACGTCGAGTTCTTGGCCCTCGCCAGTGCGTTCGCGATGGAAGAGCGCGAGCAGCGTCGAGATCGTCCCGTAGGTCGCAGCGTTGATATCACAGACGCTCAGTGGGATCTTGGCCGGGGCGTCCGGTGAGCCGTTCATCAGGATGAGTCCGGTTTCGCCCTGCATGACCATATCGTAGGCCTTCCGGTCGCTGTAGGGGCCGTCCCGGCCGTAGCCGGAGATATTCAGATAGATGATATCCTCATTGATTTCGCGAACGTCCTCGTAGCCGACCCCGAGACGGTCGACGACGCCCGGCGAGTAGTTCTGGACGACGATATCGGCTTCCTCGACGAGTTCGTGGAAGATTTCGGTTCCCTCGTCGCTCTTGAGGTTCAACTCGACACTCAGCTTGTTGCGGTCGACCCAGACGTGCGCCGAGGAGTCCCCATCGACGACCGAATCCCAGTGGCGGTTGACGTCGCCGACGCCGGGGCGTTCGACCTTGATGACTTCGGCACCGAAATCGCCGAGCAGTCGGGTACACAGCGGCGCGCTGATCCCGCTCTCGAGACTGACGACCGTGATGTCCTCGAGTGCGAGCACGGTTACAGGTCCTCCGGCTGCGTGCCGATGCCCTCAGGCCAGCCCGGCGGCTCGGCGGCCGAGGGCTCAGCGTGGCTTCGTTTGAGGACCATCGGAGTGCGCTCGAGCGAGAGGACGAGGTCGCCGTGTTGGTTGTACGCCCGGAGTTCGGTTTCGACGATGCCGACGTGGTCCCGGGACTCGAGTTCGCGTTTGTGCAGCACCTCGCTCTCGGCGAAGATGGTATCGCCGTGGAAGACGGGGTTGTGATGGCGAATATCGTCGTAGCCGAGATTGGCTGTGGCGTTGACCGAAATGTCGATGACGCTCATCCCCACTGCGAGTGCGATGACGAACGTGCCGTCGACGAGCCGTTCGCCGAACTCCGTTTCGGCCGCGTAGGCCTCGTTAAAGTGCATCGGATTGAGATTCATCGTGACGTTCGTCATCCAGACGTTGTCCGTCTCGGTGACAGTACGCCCGAACGGATGTTTGTAGATGTCGCCAACCTCGAAATCCTCGTAGTAGCGGCCGTGCCAGCCGGAGACGAGTTGCTTGTCGGTCGATTCGTCGTCAGTAGCGTCTGTATCGGTAGTATCGTCTGTATTGGACATGGTTCGTGGGGTGGTTCTGGGAGTCGTCGTCAGTGAGTGTTCAGTACGACCGCGGGAGTCCGAGCACGTTCTCGCCGAGATAGTTCAGCGCCAGTTGCTGGGTGATCGGCACCAGCCGCGTCAGGCGGGCTTCTCGGAAGTAGCGTTCGACGTCGTACTCCCTTGCGACGCCGAACCCGCCGTGAGTCTGGACCGCTGCATCGGCCGCCTCGTAGGCCGCATCCGCGGCGAGGAACTTCGCTGCGTTCGCATACGCACCCAAATCGACATCCTCGTCCGAGGCGGCGCGATCCGCGGCGTTGTAGGTCAGCTGTTTTGCCGCCTGTAGGCGAGCGTAGGCCTCCGCCAGGGGGTGCTGTATCGCCTGATTCGAGCCGATAGCGCGGTCGAAGACCTCCCGGTCGGTGGCGTACTCGACCGCTCGCTCGAGTGCCAGTCGACCCAGCCCGATACACTCAGCGGCGATGACGAGTCGTTCCTCGTTCAGTCCGTCGAGCACCTGATAGAAACCTTCGCCCTCGACGCCAATGAGGTTCTCCGCGGGCACGCGGAGGTCGTCGAACCAGAGTTCGAACGAATGGACGAACTCGCTGGCCGATTTGGGGATCGGCTCCATCTCGAGCGCGCCCTGTTCGTGGGCGTCCTCGAGGTCGACGAGAAACATCGAGATGCCGTGGGTTCGTTTCTCGACCTCCGACCGCGGCGTCGTCCGCGCGACGACGACGACGTAGTCCGAGACGTCGACGCGGGAGGTCCAGATCTTCTGGCCGTTGATGACGTACTCGTCGCCGTCTGTTGCCGCGGCTGCGTCGCTTCGTGCCTCGCTTTTCTCTGCACGCGTCTCGATCGCCGTCGAGTTCGAGCCCGCGTTTGGTTCGGTCAGTCCGAACGCTTGGATCGAACGCTCGCCGTTTGCGACGTGAGGAAGCAGGTCCGCCTTCAGTTCCTCGCTCGCGTATTCGACGATGGGCACGGAGTTGTAGACGCCGCCGTGGACGGCCTGTGCGGCGCTGAAGCCGCCGCCGTTGGCGGCGATTTCCTCCATCATGACGACGGTTTCCTGCGTTCCCATTCCCGCACCGCCGTACGCTTCGGGGACGAGAATCCCCATCCAGCCGTGGTCCGCGAGCGCATCGACGAACTCGTGTGGGTACTCTCCGTCGGCAGCACGTCGACGCCAGTACTCGTGGTCGAAATCCGAACAGATATCGCTGATGCTCGAGCGAACGAGCTGTTGGCTCTCAGTGAGTGCAACCGCATCGTGCAGGAGTCTGGCCATCGGGTAGACCTCGTCAGGTCAGGAGAAAAACGTTGTGTCGCAGGCGGGCGATTCCTATCTCGTTGGCGGGACAGCAGGCCGTCTCACTCAGTGGCTCGCTGTTCGTACTCGTCACCGATACAGTCGGCGTTCGGGCCGAACTCGGACTCGAGAAGTGCCGGCACGTCTTCCGGTTGGACATCGGAGTACCACTCGTTGCGCGGTTGAATCGCAAGCGCAGTGCCACCCTCGCTACAGAGCCCCAGACACTGCGTCTCCGTCACTGAAATCGGCGACCAGAAGGCGTTGCGGTCGCGAAGCCAGGATTTGATTGCCTCAACAGTTTCTTTTCCGCCGGCGTCGGCACAGCAGGCGTACTCGCCGTCGCGGTCAGTCGTACAGACGAACACCTGCGCCTTGAGGCGCGTTCGCTGTTGGTCAGTGCGGCGTTTCATCTGTTGCCAGACCGAAGTGGAAGTCGAATCGAAACGGGGGCGTTCGTCGGCATGAATTTCGATTTTTGTTACTGAAACTGAGGTTGTAAACGTTGTGTTTCATCAGATACGTGTCCCGTGTTCGCACACTCGATAGTCCGATGAAATTCAGCGTTCAGTTACAAGTACGGCGTATTGGTTGATATATTTGCGGGAACGTGATATACTAGTGAATGTATGACGAGCGACCGGGCCAACTGCCGGATAACGAAATTGTTTTCCTACGGGTAACGCTTGAGTCGACTATCAACGAGTCCATGAATGTCCAACGACGGTCACCAAGAAGGGGGGTTCGCCGTGGCGGCTGACCGACTACTCGTACCGCTGTCGGACACGGTGACCGTCCGACAAACGGTCGGCTACGCGGTTCGATCCGGCCTCGAGCGCAGCGACGAACTCGAGGTTCATCTCGTCGTCGCGCTCCCACACGAGGCGGATTTACCCGAGAGTCGCCATCACACAGCGGACGCCGAAGAGTTGCTCTCAAAGGCGGCAAACTGGGTTCGAGAGGACGCGGGCAGCGCGTCAGTCACGGTCGAAACAGCACTGCTCGGAACGGATGAGTACCTCTTTGGCCCCCGTGACTTCGCCGACACGTTCGGCGACTACGCACAGGAACACGGGATCGATCTGGTGGTTCTCGACCCGGAGTACCAACCCGGGGCGACGGCTCAGATGCTCCAGTCGATCGAGCGCGAACTCGAGCGCGTCGGACTCGCCTACGACGAAGCGCCGGTCGAGCGACCGGCTCGCCACGAGCGGTTGGTCGGTGACGGAACCGAACGGTTCGATCGACTGTTCGCGATGTTCTGGATCTCCTACGGCTTCTATCTCGTACTCGGGGACCCAACGTACTGGTTCGACCTCGTGACGGGAGCCGCAGTTGCCGGAATCGTCTCGGTGTCGCTTGCACAGATCACGTTCACGTTCCCGCTGGACCGTGTCCAGTCGCCGATCCGGACGGTCCGGTTTGCGTTCTACGTGCCGTATCTCCTCTGGGAGATCGTCAAATCCAACCTCGCGATCTCACTCGTCATCCTGCGACCATCGATGCCCATCGAACCCACGATGACACGGGTCAACACCCGCGTCAGAAGCGGGCTTCCGCTGCTCGCACTGGCAAACAGCATCACGCTCACGCCGGGCACGCTCGTCGTCCGAGCCGACGACCAGCGGCTGCTCGTCCACACCCTGATTCCATCCGCACGCGAGGGGCTGTTCGATGGTGACCTCGAGCGGGCCATCAGGTTCGTCTTCTACGGCCGTGAGTCGGCAGCGATCCCGACGCCGCGCGAGCGCGGTGATACGGAGATCATCGGAGGTGACGACCAGTGATTCCGAGCGGAGTGACCATCGAGGAGATTTTCCTCGGGGCGGCCGCGCTGTTCGTCGTCCTCGCGATCATGATGTTTTATCGTGCCGTCGCGGGACCGACGACTCAGGATCGATTGCTCGCGGTGAACGTCCTCGGGACGAACACGGTCGTGATTCTCGCGCTGCTTGCGGCGGGACTCGACGAGCCGTGGTTCCTCGATATCGCGCTGATCTACGCCCTGTTGAACTTCCTGATGGCGATCGCTATCTCGAAGTTCACCGTTGAGCGAGGTGGTGTGCTATGATCGAATCGCTTCGCTTCTGGGCGATTATCGTGCTCGTCGCCTTCGGCCTGTTCTTTACGTTCGTCTCGGCGGTGGGCGTGCTTCGACTGCCAGACGTCTACGCACGAGCTCACACCGCATCGCAGGCGGACACGCTCGGTGCTGGACTCGCACTCGCAGCCGTCGCGATCGCACTCGGCTGGCAGCACGCGACAGTGTACACCGTCCTGTTGCTGTTTTTCGTGTTCATCACGAACCCGACGGCAGCCCACGCGATCGCACGTTCCGCCGCAGAGAGCGGGATCGATCCATGGACGACCGACGATACAGAGGAAGGTGAGTCGAAATGAGCCCGTTCGCACTGGTGCTGGCCCTGTTCATCCTGCTCACTGCGCTCGCAACGGCCCTGTTCCGAGACGTCCTCTCGGTGATCGTCGTCTTCGGTGCCTACAGCCTCGGCATGGCGATCCTCTATACGTACCTGCTTGCGCCCGACGTCGCGATGACCGAAGCCGCGATCGGAGCCGGCGTGACGACGATTCTGCTCCTGTTGACGATCGCGCGGACGACCCGGCCACCGACCGACCGGCTGTTCGAAAAAATCGACGTGCCAGCGATCGTCGCCGTCGGCGCGTTCGTGCTCGTCTTGATGACGCTACTGCCGGATATGTACGCCGTCGGTGTCGAAGACGCACCGATCTGGGGTGGCGGGGTGCTCGAGCAGACGCCCTCGCTGTACTACCTGCAGGAAACGTACGCTGATACCGGTGCCCAAAACGCCGTGAGTGCAGTGCTTGCCTCCTACCGTGGGTTCGACACCTTCGGTGAGGCCGTCGTCGTCTTCGCGGCCGGGCTCGCCGTTCTCCTCGTCTTGAAACGGGAGGTGTTCACATAATGTCTCGTGCAGAATCCTACGACGATACCTACACCGAAAGTCAGGTGATCATGACCTCGGTCAAGATCATTGCACCGTTTATCCTCACCTACGGGATGTTCATGAGCCTCCACGGCGCTGATACGCCCGGTGGGAGCTTCCAAGGTGGTGCCATTATCGGCGTCACCGTCCTCATGCTCGCTTTCGCGTTCGGGATCGAACCCACCCGTCGGTGGCTGAAAAACTCCTTTATTGTCGGCCTCGTCACCGGCGGCGTCACCATCTTCATCGCCACCGGTCTCGCGACCATCGCACTCGGGGGCAACTTCCTCGAGTACGACCAGTTCACCGAAACCTTCGGCATCGCCCACTACTGGGGGATGGAAGCGATCGAAGTCGGTGGCGTCGCACTGATCGTCGCGGGCATCGTCATCACGCTCTTTTTCGCGACCGCCGCGGGCTTTACGCCCAACCGTCGTGAAAACGACGGCCTCGAGACGGAGGTGAGAGACGATGATTGACGCTGCAGTCGACGTGCTGACGACGCGGTACGCCTATGCCCTGATGTTCGTCGTGATGGGCATCGGGATGTATATGATGATCGCAAACGAGAACCTCGTCAAGAAGCTGATTGGTGTCAACCTCTTCCAGACCGCGATCTTCCTGTTTTTCGTCGCGGTTGCCTACGTCGAGGGTGGAGACGCACCGATCGTGCCAGCCGACCCGAACCCGGGCGAGCTCGCGATGGCGAGTCCGCTCCCGCACGTGATCGTGCTGACCGCGATTGTCGTCGGGATCGCGCTGACTGCCGTCGGATTGGCACTGCTCGTCCGCATCTACGCGGAGTATGGAACCCTCCGCGAGGATACCCTTCGGGAGGTGCGTGCCGATGAGTAACCTCGCCGAACTGCTGCCGGCCCTGCTGATCGCCGCGCCGATCCTACTTGCGACCGTGCCGATCGTACTCGGCCTTCGGTTTGACCGAACCGGCTGGTCCGTGGCTGCGATCACGACGACGGCGCTGTTCGCCGCGACGGCTTATCTCGCCGCCGCCGTCTACGAAACCGGCCGCGTCGTCCACGTCCTTGGCGGCTGGGGCGAACCACAGGGGATCGGCATCGAACTCGTCGCCGACGAGTTCTCCGTGCTGATCGCCCTCCTCGTTACGGTCACTGCGGCGGCCGTCCTCGCATACACCCGCACCGGCGGCCCGCGCGGAAACACGTTCTACACCGGCTACCTGCTGCTCGTCGGTGGCCTGCTCGGTCTCTCGATGACCGGCGACGTGTTCAACATGTTCGTCTTCCTCGAGATCGTCGGGCTGGCGACCTACGCCATGATCGCCAGCGGCGACGGTCCCGAATCCGCAGTCGCCGCCCTGAAATATCTCATCCTCGGCACGCTCGGGGCCTCGATGTACCTGATCGGTGTCGGCTTCCTGTTCATGGCGACCGGCGCACTGAACATGGACGTCCTCGGTGAGGCGATTCCACAGATCGCCGACAACGGCGGAAGCGATCTGACGCTGCTCCGTGCGGCCTTTGCGTTCATCTTCGTTGGCTTTGCGCTGAAGGTGGCCCAGTGGCCATTGCACAGCTGGCAGCCCGATGCCTACCAGCACGCTCCTGACGGCGTCACCCCAGTGATCGCCGCCCTCGTCTCGACCGTCTCCGCGTACGCGCTCGGTCGAATCATGTACAACGTCTTCGGACCCGAGTTCCTCACCGCGACGCCGTATCTGACCGAGATCGTTGTCACGGTCGGCGCTGTGAGCGTCCTCGCCGGGAGCACGCTCGCCGTGATCCAACGCGACGTCAAACGCATGTTCGCGTACTCCTCGGTCTCGCAGTTCGGCCTCATCGTCGTTGCCTACGGCCTCGTCACACAGACGGCGTTCGTCGGCGCGGTCATCCACCTGATCGGCCACGGCGTCATCAAAGCCGGCCTCTTCATCGGGGCTGGCGTCGTCGCCGTCGGCTACGGTGCCCGAACCGTCGATGAGTACGCTGGACTCGCCAGTAACCGGCCGTTTGCGGCCGGTTCGATCGCGCTCTTGCTGATCGCACTGATCGGCATCCCGCCGTCGGCTGGCTTCATCGGCAAGTGGTATATCGCCGTCGGCGCGGTCGAAGCCGAGCTGTGGCCCATCGCGATCGTTATCTTCCTCAGCACCATGCTGACGCTGGCGTATTCGGCGCGGCTGCTCGAGAAGATGTATTTCACCCCAGCAACTGGCGTCGACTCGCCACACCCAGCAGGGGTTGCAACTGACGGTGGCAGGGCCGGAGCCGTCTCGATCGGCATGCTCGGCATCCTCATCGTGACAGCCATCGTCGCCATCGGGCTCGGCTTTGCGGGTGGTGCCTTCTTCGAGTGGCTCGAGCCGTTTACTTCGGAGGTGTTCAACTAAATGACTGAAGCGTCCATACTGCCGTTGGCCGCCGTCCTCGTGTCGGCGGTTGCGATGTGTCTGATCATCGCGTCGTATCGTTATCCGAACGTCCGCGAGGGCTGGTCGGTCGTCGCCGCACTGACGAAGTTCGGGATCGTCGCGAGTATGCTCCCGGGCGTCATGGAGGGGACGACCTACTACTGGAGTCTCAGCGAGTCACTCGGCGTCGAGTTCCTCGCTGGAATCGACTTCGTCCTGCGTGCCGATCCGCTTGGCATGCTGTTTGCAATGCTCGCGAGCTTCCTCTGGATCTTCACTTCGTTCTACGCCGCCGGCTACATGCGCGGGCTGGACGAACACGCCCAGACCCGATTCTTCGCGGCCTTCGCAGCGAGCCTCTCGACGGCGATCGGGATTGCCTTCTCCGGGAACCTGGTGACGATCTTCATCTTCTATGAGCTGTTGAGCCTCGTCACCTACCCGCTGGTCGCCCACAACGAGGACAACGAGGCCCGCATCGCGGGTCGGAAATATCTCACCTACACGTTCTTCGGTGGCGGGGTCTTCCTGCTCGCCGGAACCGTGTTGGTCTACTGGCTCACCAGTAGCGCAGACCCTGCCGGAAACGCACATCTAGCGTTCGAATCCGGCGGTATCGAGATGCTGGCCGAAGCCGCTGCCGCAGATCCGGCTATCGCCCAAGCTGCGTTCTACCTCCTGATCGCTGGCTTCGGCGTCAAAGCAGCCGTGATGCCGCTTCACTCCTGGCTGGCCGACGCGATGGTCGCGCCGACGCCCGTCTCCGGACTGCTTCATGCGGTCGCAGTCGTCAAATCCGGCGCGTTCGGCGTCGCTCGAGTGATCCTCGAGGTGTTCGGGCCGGGTCTGATTCACGACCTGCCGCTGAACGTGCCCGCGATCGGTGAGGTCGGGTTGAACGTTCCGGTGGCGATACTCGCGGCGTTTACGCTCACTGCGGCGAGTATCATCGCGATGCGCAAAGACCACCTCAAGCGTCGACTCGCGTTCTCGACGACGGCACAGCTCTCTTACATCGTGCTGGGGCTGTCGATGCTCCATCCGTACGCGATCCTCGGGGCGCTGTTCCACATCCCCGCCCACGCGTTCGGGAAGCTCACCCTGTTCTTCTGTGCGGGGGCCGTCCACGTCGAAACCCACACAGACTACGTCAGCGAGATGGCCGGCATCGGCAAACGGATGCCGCTGACGATGTCCGCCTTCGCCATCGGGGCGGCCGGCATGGCCGGAATGCCGCTGATCGCCGGCTTCGTCAGCAAGTTCTACATGCTGATCGGATCGGGAAGCGTCGGCGGCGGCTACTGGATCTTCGCGGCCGCACTCATCCTCTCGGGAATCCTCAACATCGCCTATCTCTGGCCGGTCGTCTACACGGCCTTCTTCGAGAGCGAGGACCGCCACGACGCCAAACCCGTCCTCGAGTTCCCACCGGGTGGCAAACGCGAGTCGTACTTCGCGGACGACGAGTACGCAACCGACGGTGGCGAAAAGCCAGACTCCGGACACCCACAGCCCGCTGGCGATGACGACGAAAGCGAATCCAAAGGCGCTGGAACGCCGACGGAGCTGGACGACGACGAGTACGAGTATGCCGTCGACAAGTATCCAAGCGACCACACGGCCTCTGACGACGATCACACCGATGACGGCCACGACGACACTCACAACGACGCTCATGACGACCACGACGACCATCACCACGGCGGCCCACCAGCCAGTGGCTGGGCTCGTCACACCCCATTCAGCGAGAGCACGTGGCTCATACTCGTCCCGATCAGCATTATCGCGACGGGCGCAGTCACGCTCGGGGTGGTCCCCGACTACGCCGTCTTCCTCGATCTGGCGACCTACATCGTCGAAGGCGTCTTCGGGGTCGAATCGTTCGATGAGTTGCGTGGCCGCTCGCTTGCGGAGGCTCTCGAGGTGATCAACGAATGACCGAAATCGACATGTTGACCATGGCGTACCCACCGCTGATCGTCTTTGCAGCGGCCCTGCTCGTGCTCGTCCTGCCACGGGTCCTTGGCTTTGCGCTCGGTGCGCTCAGTCTTG
Source organism: Natronorubrum sulfidifaciens JCM 14089 (assembly GCF_000337735.1). Taxonomy (GTDB): domain Archaea; phylum Halobacteriota; class Halobacteria; order Halobacteriales; family Natrialbaceae; genus Natronorubrum; species Natronorubrum sulfidifaciens. The sequence goes on from NZ_AOHX01000001.1 coordinate 28,793, forward strand.
CGTCCGTGGTCGCAGTCGCACTGTTCGCTCCAGAGGGTGCACATCTGACGGGGACGTTCCTCGGATTCGCGGAGATACAGCCGTTCTACATCGACGACTTCACCCGAATGATGGGTGTCGCACTCGGGTTCCTTGGCACCTTCGCCGTTATCTACGCCTACTCGAGTGAGGCGTCGAAGACGATGGCCGCGTTCGCACTCGCCTACGTCGCCAGCGCGATCGGTGCGGCATTCGCCGGTGACTGGCTCGTCCTCGTGTTCATGTGGGAGATCATGGCGCTGACGAGCACGCTGTTGGTCTGGCACTATGGTGGCGACGCAGTCCGTGCGGGCTACCGGTACGCGCTCGCCCACGGGATCGGTGGCAGTCTGATGCTGTTCGCCGTGATTGCCCACTACGCGCAGGTCGGAACCTTCGCTTACGGCGAGGGTGTCGACTACGCTGATGCCGTACTGGCTGGTGGGATCGCCGACGGACTTCCACTCTTGCTTGCAGTGCTCGGGATCGGTGTCAACGTCGCGTTCGTCGGGTTCCACACCTGGCTGCCCGACACCTACCCCCGCCCACACTTCGCGGCGTCGGTGTTCCTCGCTGCTTTCACCACGAAGACGAGCGCGTACGTTCTCCTGCGGGCCGTTCCGGAGGGGAACATCTACCTCGCGTACATGGGCGGCCTGATGGCCGTCTACGGCGTCGTCTTCGCCCTGCTCCAACACGACATGCGCGCGCTGCTGTCCTATCACATTCAGGCCCAGCTTGGGTACATGGTTGCCGGGATCGGTATCGGGACCACGATCGGTGCCGCCGGCGCGATGGGACACCTGTTCAACAACGTCCTCTATAAGAGCCTGCTGTTCATGGCCGTCGGGGTCGTCATCTACCGAACTCGAGAGAACGACCTCTACAAGCTCGGCGGCCTCTGGCGTGAGATGCCGCTGACCGCGATTGCCTTCTTCATCGGCGCGCTCTCGATTACCGCCGTCCCCGGCTTCAGCGGCTTCATCAGCAAGGGGATGGTGCTCGACGCTGCGTCAGGCTACTTCGGTGGCCCTGAACACCAAGCCCTGTACTGGCTGCTGTTCCTCGGGGCCATCGGCACGTTCCTCTCCTTTATCAAACTCGGCTACTACGTCTTCTTCCACGGCGAGAGCGACCGTGAGGTCCGCGATGCGAAACCGGGACAGACGACGGCGATGTTCGCTGTTGGCGGGGCATGTGTCGTCCTCGGACTGCCGGCGATCGGGTGGCCAGTGTTCACCGACCTGTTGCCGCTGGTCGATGGAGCCCAGTTCGCCGGGACGGACGGACTCGAGACGCTCAACCCGTACAGTATGGGCCATCTGCAGGATTCGGCGATCCTCATCGCCATCTCCGCAGTCGGCTTCAAGATCATCCGCAAGCCGCTTTCGAAGCTCGACTACTCCGACCCGGCACTGATCGTCAACCCCGCAATGTACCACCTCGGTCGCGGAACGATGCGCGTCACGACGTGGACGTACGCCACCGTCGACGCCGCTGTCGTCAACGTCGTCACGAGCTGTTACTGGATCGGGAACAACCCCGTGCTGGCTGTCGATGCCGCTGCCCGCCGACTCCCGATGGTCGACGTCAAGGAACACCGCGCCGCAGACGGCGGTCATCCATCGACGATTCACCTTCGAACTGGGATCGGCACCACCGTTCTCCTGTTGACGATCCTGTTGACGGTCGTCCTCTGGCTGCTGATCAACTAACGCGTCTTCGTTTTCTCGAGGTGCGACTCGACCGACCTCGAACCAGTCTGCAGTCGGTGGTGTCAAAAATCAACTGACAGTCGACAACCGGACGAACGGATACTATAGTAGCCACTGCAAGTCAGTGCGCACCTGATCGCACGACGGCTGTGCGATCAGTGTGTAAATAGTTGCAATTGTTACTATAATCAAAACCACGCCGTAACGATCCGGACAGTCGGCGATCCGTGACTCGAGCCGTCCGGCAGTGTCAGCTCTGCTCCGAGTGTTCATCGTGCTCGCTCGAGTCGACGTCGACGATCGGTGAGTACGTTTTCGGAACCGCGATCGTCCGCTCGAGTGCCGAGGTGCGTAAGGCGGGTTTCGACGCCGTGGCTTCGCGCCGGTAGTTGTCACCGTCGTGAGCCCCGCGGACGCCGCGTGGCGTCAGGTAGTCGCCGTCGACATCGATGTTCGCGTCCTTACAGAGCCGTTTGAGCACCGATCGAGCGCCTTCGGTTGTGATCGCCGGGGGCGCAATCGCGTGTTCGCGGGCGAGTTCGCTCGCCGTCGCCTCCGCACACAGCGTGTCGATTTCGTCGTTGTCGTAGCCACGCTCTGCCAGCACGTTTTTGACTCGACGAGCGATCGACGGCGCATGCCGGGTTGGAAACAGCGGCCAGTCGTTGGCCGGCGGATCGAAGACGACCCGATACCGTCGCAGCGGCGTCCGGGCCGGGCCGGGCAGTGGCACATCCTCGAGTCGCTGAGATTTGCCCAGCACGCGAATCGTGCCCGTATAGAAGTCGACGTCCTCCCACGTCGCCCCGCTGCGGCGCTCGTCGTCGGGGACGCTGAACAGTTCGGAACCCCGCACGCTCGAGTGGGCGAGCAACGAGACCATTGCGTACTCGCGCAAGCGATTGCACCGCTCGTCGTGGTTATCGGCTGCCGTCGATGCCGCAAGTGTGCGGTCTCGAAGGTAGCGCTCGAGTCGGCGGCGCTGAGTCGCCGTCCAGCACTCGCTGTCCGGTCGCTCGTCAGCGGTCGGCAGCGTGGCCATGGCGTCGTCGGTCGCAGCCGGATTCGACTCGAGAATGCCGCCACGAACACACCACGAGAGAAACGCGCGGACAACCGCGTAGTACGTGCCAGCAGTCGAAGCCGTATACTCGCCGCGGTCGACTCGAGTGCGCAACTCAGTGGCGTAGGCGTGCATATGCTCGACGTCGAGAACGAACAGTGAGTGGACGTTGTGTTCGGCCTCGAGCCAGTCAGCCCAGCGTCGCAGGATCGACTCGGCGTTGGAAGCGTACGTCCCCGCCCCCCTTCCGTCGGGATCGCCGACGGCTTTCCGCTGGAGGTAGGCGTCGACCGCGTCGACGATGGCGACGTCCGTCTCGGAGTCGGTCACGGTTCGATCACTCCGTTGGTCGTGCCGGCAGCGACGCCGCGGATCATCTACTCGTACGGTACTGGTCCAGCACCCTAAATCTGTGTTTCGGTGTCGCCGATTGGTGGTCATTGGACGGTGGCCTCCGGACGACAACCGGCAATCCTGACAGCTATTCAGACTGTCACGCAGACCCACGGCTGCAAGCCTGCTATAGTAGCCACTGACCATCACTGCACACCCGATCGCATGACGGCGATGCAATCTGTGTGTAACTCGTTTCAGGTGTCACTATAGCCCGACGGCGGTTCTGCAGCGCCCCCTCGAGAAGTTTCGACTCGTGCGCCGGACTGAATGTCGACTGTCGGTCCAAGCGTTTCCTCGTTGGGACCCTCCACAGAAATTCTCCCAAGGATTGAAAAGCAACTTCGCGATGTTGAGAGGGAACCGTTCCTCACGAGTTCGGTAGTCAAACAGGAGGGTACAGATGGGCTACAGGGTGTGATCGGTGCCTTATCAGACAGATTGAATTACGACGTTGCAGTCGCAAAAAGACGATGTTAACTGGACACATGTTACTGTGCAGTATATCTAACTAAGGCGGGACAGCCGCTACCATACCAGTACGTGATCCCGACCGAGACCAGTTCCTCGAGAAGGGGCCGAGACAGTGCCCTTCCTCGCGTCGGCTGTGCGACGGCGTCGACATCCAACGGGCGTTTCTCAGGCCACCACCTGGCGTCCAGCTGTGCAGGAGTCAACGCATGAGCATGCTCGAGCTCTTACCGCTAGTGTTCGTGATGATTGCGGGACCGCAGATCCTTACTCCGATTTTCCTCGCGACGAGCGAAAACTGGCGCAAAAACTCCGCCGCGTACGTCGCTGGCGCATCACTCTCGATTTCCCTCATCGTCACGCTTGCATACGTGTTTGGCACCGGTACCGTCGGACAGGGCGCGTCGAACACGACGCTCAGTGCAATCGTTCTCGTCGCACTCCTGCTTGCGATGGTGAACACGTATCGAACCAGAAACGAGTCCGAGCCACCGCGATGGATGGGGAAACTCGAAACCGCAACGCCACGGTTTTCGTTCAGGCTCGGTTTTCTCCTGCTGGGATTTTTTCCAACCGACATCCTCACATCGGTCGCCGTCGGTTCTTATCTCGCGGCGAACGAAGCACCGTTGACGGACGCAATCCCGTTCATTTTGCTCACACTCTTGGTTCTGGCACTCCCATCGCTGACTCTGATTGCGTTTGGCGATCGCGCAGAGACGTTTCTCCCGAAGGCTCGAGACTGGATGGACGAGAATTCGTGGCTCGTCAACGAAGCCGTAATCGTCTTTTTCATCGCGATGAGTTTGAACAATCTTTTCTGATGAGTGACATTTTACTCCCTCATACGGTTTACTGTCGTCAATTACCGCCGATCGCCAACCCGTTCTGGCGATCGGTGGGAAATTGGTACAACAATCCGTATCAGACAGACAGTCAACCATTCACCCAACGGTAGATCTACACAGTATCTGATCAGCCAATATTCTCCATCGAAGTGTTGTCAGAGATCCGGTCTGTGAAATTTGACTGTCAATATCACCTGAAACGAGTTTTATGATATCTGACAGCGTACTGATGTGTGACCATGAACATCAATTGGACAGCTGTACTCACTGGATTCGCCATGACCCTCGCGTTAGGGTTCATCAGCGGCCTCGTCTATGTCGGATCGGAGGCCTCGGTCGTGTTGCTATACTGGGGCGGAATCGGACTCCTCGGCGGCCTCACCGCTGGCTACCTCGCTGGTGGTGCGGTGAGTTCCGGTGCGGTCCATGGCGGTCTCGCAACCGTCTTCGGGTCGTTGATCCTGTTAGCTATCGTGACGGTTACGTCCCTTCTGTTCGGGGGGCTCGTCGCGTCGTTCGGTGTGCTCGTCCTCGGGTTACTCATGCTCGTGTTCTACGCCATCCCCGGTGCCTTGGGAGGTGCAATCGGGTCGTGGGCAAAACACCGCAGAGCCACCCCGGAGCCAACGGGCGCACGAGCCTGAGCGACCAGTCCCACAACAGTACAATCCTGATTTTACCGTGGCACGCTGGGACCATCATCGGCAGTTGAGTTTCATTACTGGCATAACTCCCCTATTATTATCCTTGGAGATGTAGTCTGTCTCAGCATCTCTCACAAGCAAATAATTATCATATTGGCTAGGGGTGGGACGTATAATTGATAAGTAGACATTCACAAGTGCATGAGTACAGACACGAAACGTTCGAAGCGGTTTCTCCTGATACTTGGGCTGCTAGTTGGACTGCTCTCGTTTCTGATCGTCCTGCCGTTTCTCACCTGGATTCTCGTCGCCGTGATCCTCGCGTACGCTCTCACCCCGATCAACGATCGGCTATCGCGTCGGTTTAGCTCGGGACTATCCGCCGGATTATCGATACTCATCGGTCTCTTTCTGATCGTTCTTCCGATCGTCATCATCCTCGGTGTTGCAGCGGGGCAGGCCCGTCAACTCTTCGCCGACTTCGAGCCCGGGAACGTCTCTCAACTCGACGACGTGATTGCAGATCGGTTCGGTGTCCAAGTCGATATCGCAACTCTACACGATGCATTCAGCGGTGCAGTCAAAACAGGTGCACGAGGCCTTGCTGGCAATCTCTTCAGTATTATCGGTGGACTCCCCGAACTCTTCATCGGGTTCACGGTCCTGTTTTTCGTCCTGTTTTACTTGCTGAAAGACGGGGAGCAAGCCGTTGCGTGGTTTCGGAGGAGTCTCCCGATTGAACCAGCCGTTCAAAAGGAACTGTTCGAGGGAACCGGTTTATTGCTCCACAACTCACTGGTCGGAACAGCCGCCGTCGCTGGCGCACAGGCAGCCCTCCTCGGCGTTGCGTTCCTCGTTCTCGGCCTTGGCAACGTTATTTTCTGGATCGTAACGACGTTCGTTGCAGCGATGATCCCGCTGGTTGGTGCATCGATCGTCTGGATTCCCGCGTCGCTCTATCTGTTCGTCATCGGTCGCCCCATTGCCGGAGTCGTGCTGTTTGTCTTTGGAGCAGTCGTCATCAGCACGGTCGACAATATCCTTCGCCCGATCGTCATGCGACGCGGGACACAACTCAGTCCGGTTGTCACGATCATCGGTATTTTCGGCGGGATCACACTGTTCGGGTTTGTCGGTCTCTTTGTCGGACCGATCATTCTCGGACTGCTGAAACTCATCATCGATATCTTCGTTCGGGAGTATCCCGAATCGGTACTCCTCGAGCAGGGGTGAACGTGAATTTTCGTATATCGCTATACAATTCATAGATGGTGCAAATCGGCTACGTGTAAAATAGAGCCCTCGAGCCGACAGTATTTGCCCGTCTACCGAAAAGCAGGATGTACTTTGGATTAGTCCAGTAATCACAAGTACTCTTTCTGTCCACAACGCCGTCCGGTCATTGCAGGCGATGAATACCAGCAATTTCGGGGGGTTGTCCCGGCGAAACCCACAGCAGCCGATGAACCGTCAGGACGGATGTTGATGGCTGATCTTCTCGGCGAACTGACCGGGAACCGGCGTCCCACACTGGCTGCATTTCCAGCGCCGTCGCGTGAGCGCGTCCTCTTTCTCGAGGTCCTGTTTGAACTCCAAGCGCGCGCCACAGGTGCATCTGTAGGTCGTCCGAGTCATACAGTATTGCTCGAGAGACACGAGCCTAAATGGTGTGCTGGCACGCGATCGAACGGCGACGGACACAACGACTACGGCAGCACCGTCCGTGGATGAGATCAATGACCGAAACGACACATCGGATTCCAGTCGCCAACGGCGAAGCCGTCGCGGCCGTCCACCACGACGCACCGAGCGACAACTGGCTCGTGTTCTGTCACGGCTTTCTCAGCGACAAACACGGAAGCTACGAACACCGATGTCAGCGAGCGGTCGAGGAGGGATACAACGCCGTTCGGTTCGACTTCCGGGGCTGTGGCGAGTCCGATGGTCGATTCGTCGACCAGACACTCAGTACCAAACTCGCCGATCTCCGTGCCGTCGTCGATCAGTTCGATCCCGAGTCGTACGTGCTCTTTGGCTCGAGTTTCGGCGGCAAAGTCGCGTTCCACGCCGCAGTACAGGACCCACGGATCGAGGCCGTGGTGACGCGAGCGCCCGTCACGTACAACGACGCGTTCGAGGCGTACCGCACAGCCGTCGAACACGACGGCGAGTACCAGTTCGAGACCGGCGACCGGATCGATCAGCGGTTTTTCGAGGATTTCGAAACGTACCGCTTTGCCGATGTCGAAGCCGAACTCGACGTTCCGGTCGCGATCTTTCACGGCCGAGCCGACGACTCCGTCGACATCGCTCACAGCCTCGAGGCCGTGGCCCAACTCGAGACCGACGTGCTCTTCGAGGCGTTTGCGACCGACGGCCACCGATTTTCGAGGCCGGCCGAAGCACGGCTTCTCGAGCGGCTGTATCACTGGCTCGAGACGCAGTGACGGACGATGTAGGTCACGCGGTTCAAAACTGGATCGACAGCGGTGTTCGGTCATTCATATACTCTATTACGCGATATCATTTCTCGCGTCGGTCGAGCTGTCGGCCCCGAGTCGGACGTCGATAGCCGAGTGTCCTGAGGGGAGAGACCGGATTTTCTCGTTCAGAAAAACCGGACCGTTTTTCATAGCGATACGGGAACGATGAGACAGCAGTGAGTGAGGAGACTGATCTATCGACTGTACTCGCCGTGCTCGACGACGAGTACGCACGCGAAATCCTCACCAATACGAGTATCGAACCAATGTCTGCCAGTACCCTGAGCGAGCGATGTGATGCGTCCTTGCCGACGATCTATCGGCGACTCGATCGGCTCGAGGAGTGCCACCTCGTGACCGAGGAAACGGAGCTCGCACCCGACGGAAACCATTTCAGCGTCTACAGTGCGAACCTCGATCGGCTCGAACTATCCCTCGAGGACGGCTCGTTTGCCCTCGAGTTGACCTACCGTGATGAGGATGTCGCCGACAAGTTCACCCGGTTGTGGGAGGGGATGCGATGAGTCAGGTCGTCCGAATCGACGAGGCACCGGTGTTCGAACTGCTGACTGTCGCGAGTCTGTTTCTGGTTGCGCTACTGGGGACGCTCATCGCATATCAGGCCTACCGAGGCTATCGGCGCAACGACGCGACGTCGATGCTCTATCTGGCTGTCGGCTTGCTCCTGTTGACGCTCTGTCCATTTCTGATCAATGTAGCAGTGACAACGCTCGTCAGTCCGGGACAGGTCGTCACCGTGTTTCTGGAGAACGTGAGCCGACTCGTCGGACTCGTCGCGATCATGTACTCACTGTACGGCCACCACTAGCGGTCTCTGTTGTGCTGGCTCACTGCATTCGAATCGGCGGGCGAAGGCAGGTTCGGATATCGACCACCGGCGGGGAGAGGGATTCGGTGCTCGAGCGCCGTCGATCGGCACCTCGAAGCGTTTCTGTGGGCCGAAGCGGGCAGGGACACTGGTCGGGGCCCAGCCGAACGGCATGGGCGGATTGTGGCCGTTCGTCAGGGAACGGGAGAGACCTCGAGGACGATCTCAGTCACGCCGTGCGAGAGTCGGATGGTCGTCCCCGGACGCAGATTATGGCTGTCACCTAATAGTGCCACGAGCGCGTTTTCTGGCTCGGAAAATCCATGCAGCGAAACGGATCGAATCGCCAGTTGCGTACGTAACACCGTCCCCACCTCCGGTTGTAATCGGCCGGCGATCAGCGGAATCGCAACCGGACCGGCTATTCGACGACGAGAACGGATGTCGGCGCCTTTCTCGAAACCTGCTCGGAGACGCTCTTCCGGAAGAAGCGCTCGATACCGCGATTCCGACCCATAACGATCAGGTCGACGTCGTGGTCGGCGGCGTAGTCGAGGATCGCCTGATGGCGAAGTCCGTGGGTGACCGTCGTTCGCACGTCGTCGATCCCGGCTTCCGTGGCCTGCGTTGCGACGTGATCGACGGCTCGTTCCCCGATGGGCTCGAGGTCCTCGAAGTCCATTCCCGGCGCGATTTCGGCGGAGTTGATGACGTACAGCGCGTGGACGGACGCGTCGTGAACGCGTGCGAGTTCGATCGCCTCCTCGATCGCTCGCTCGGTGTTCGGCCGACCGTCGGTCGGAATCAAAATCGTGTCGTACATACGCCGTTCTTCGACGACGCCCGGCAAAAATATCCCGAAGCTGTCACTCGCGCTGGAGCTGGCCGTAGTACTCATCGGACGACCGGGTTCGACAGATCGAACGCGTACTGGTAAACTGGTGAACAGTCCATTAATATCAGTTGGCAACAAAGAGACCACGAATGAGTGAGGACCAGTGCCGATTCACCGGTGACGCAAGGGTTCTACACGGGCGAGCAGTCAGGACACCACTTCCTGACGAAGCCGCCGAGCGGCTGTTCTACGAGAACATGATGACCATCGCGGACGGTCAAGAACGGAAGGCGGAGCTGCTTGCAGATCCAGATGTTCCGTTGTTGCAGGCGTACGAACTGGCGTTCGAGCGTATTGCCGAGAGTTTCAAACGGCGACTTCGCCATATCGCCGGCGAGAACTACGAGGACGTTGCGATAGCATACTGCCGTGGTCACCGGAACGATCGGCTGGGGGAACTCACGTCGTACTACTACGAAGCGCTCTGGCGGATTCAACAGCGGCCGACCATCACGGACATGCTCTTTTCACCGCTCATCGTACGCTATCCGGATAGCTTCACGGTGAACGTCCGGTTTGCCACCGGCTATACGACGACGGAGTCGATCCTGTACGAGTCACCGGAACATCTCACGGAGGAACTCGAGGACGAACACGCACGGACGTACCACGAAGAGAGCAGCTACTCACAAAAGCAGGCGGCGAAGTACATCAAGGAGGCGGCACGGATCATCCGAGCGGAGTTTCCCGACCCCGAAACGACCCCGTTCGAAGAGCGAAAATACGGCGGCATCGTCGCAGCGGGTGGGCGGCGAGGAACGACGTTCTCGTCGCTGCTCGAGCGCGTCGAACCGGACCGGCAGCGGTTCACCGAACCGATCGACGAACCGACTTTGGTCGACGCGGGCGAGGAGGCAAAGCGAACGGAGCGGGAACTGCTTTGCGACGGCGACGTCATCCTCTGAGACGGTCTGCTGATCCGTCGGCGTCAATTCGTAACAGAGAGCCTGAAAACGACTTTCACGTGCAAGGCATGAGGGGACCAGCCAACACCGTGATCCGTTCCGTATGAAAGTCGTCTACAAACCCGGAAACGCCTACGAAGAGATCAACTGTTTCGACTTCCGTGAGTACGAACACGGTATCGTCCTCCACGACGAAGAGGGGTACAACATCGGCTACGTTCCCCACGAAATTCTGAGCCATATCGAACCACATCCGAGCGAAACAGTCGACTTCGAAGCCGGCCACCAGCCGGGAACGGACACAGACGACGAGTAACGAGACACGCACGGCCGACACACGACAAACCGATAGGACGATACCCCGAGCCGCGCGAGGTATCCCCACGCGGATGACACGGACGCTTCTCGTCGCAGGGACCGCAAGCCACGTCGGTAAGTCGACAGTGGCGGCCGGGCTCTGTCGGCTACTCGTCGATCAGGGGCTCTCGGTCGCCCCATTCAAAGCACAGAACATGAGTAACAACGCCCGGGTCGTCGTCCAGCCCGAGGCGGTCACAGGCGATGACACCGAACACGTGGACGACTCGAGTGCCGACCAGTGGGGAGAGATCGGCGTCTCCCAGTTCGTGCAGGCACAAGCGGCACGCATGACGCCGACGACGGACTGCAATCCGGTGCTCCTCAAGCCCCGCGGCGACGGCGAAAGTCAACTCGTCGTTCAGGGCCACGCCCACGAACACGTTCCCGCCGGGGCGTACTACGAGGAGTACTGGACCGAGGCTCGCGCCGCAGCCGAGGAATCCTACCAGCGGCTCGCAGCCGACCACGACGTCATTATCGCCGAAGGTGCCGGCAGCATCGCCGAAATCAACCTCCACGATCGAGACCTCGCGAACGTCGAGACCGCCCAGTTCGCCGACGCCGACATCCTGCTGCTCGTCGATATCGAGCGCGGCGGGGCCTTCGCCAGTCTCTACGGGACGATCGAACTGCTGCCCGAGCCGCTCCGCGAGCGCATCGCGGGTGCGATCATCACCAAGTTCCGGGGCGATCCGACGCTGCTCGAGCCCGGGATCGAGGAGATCGAGGATCAGACCGGCGTGCCAATCCTCGGCGTGCTCCCCTACGACGACCCCGGCCTTCCCGAAGAGGACAGCGTCGGGCTCCCCTCGACGAGCGAACGCGGTGTGTTGGGCAACGAAGACGGCGTGCCCGACGACCAGCGGCTTACGATCGCCGTCCCCCGACTCCCGCGCATCTCGAACGCGACGGATCTCGAGGCGCTGGCGGCCGAGCCGGGCGTCTCGGTCGTCTTCGTGCCGGTCGAGACCGGTCCGACGAGCGACACAGCGGCCCCGGCCGACGAATCGCTCGCGACCGTCGATGCGGACGCGATCGTGTTCCCGGGAACGAAAAACACCGTCGACGATCTGCGCGCGCTTCACGAGGCCGGCTTCGACGACGCACTCGCCGCGTTCGACGGACCGATCGTCGGCATCTGTGGCGGCTACCAGCTGCTGGGCGAGCGAATCACGAACGCCGCCCTCGAGGGAACCGGCGACGACGACATCGTCGAGGGACTGGGGCTGTTGCCCGTCGAAACGCGATTCGAGGGCTCGAAACACGTCGAACAGACGACTGTGCCCATCGACGGCGATGCGACGCCGCTGCTCGCGGGCGCGACAGGGTCCGCCTCGGGCTACGAGATCCACGCCGGACGGACGCAGGCGCTCGAGGACGTCAGCCGGCCGCTGGGTGCTTCAAGTGCGGCCCGGAGCCGAATACTCGGCACGTATCTCCACGGGCTGTTCGACAACGAATCGGTTCGAAAGGCGTTTCTCGAGGCCGTCGCTTCGGAGGCAGGAATTGACTGGTCGACTGGGAACGTGGCTGAACACTCGGCATCGGCCGGCGAGACGCCGTCAGACCGCGCTGCGACGCTGGTCCGCGACCACGTCGACCTCGAGGCGCTGGGTGAGCCGTTCGAATCGAGCGGCGAGCAGCGGAGTCGGTAGCGCGCAGTCGCCCGAGACGACTACGCGGGCTGTTGTCGATAGGTTCCGAGCAGTTCCTCGAGGATAATACACTCCTGATCGGTCGCATCGTAGTGGGTGTCGATGAACCGCTCTGCGGCTTCGAAGTCACCGCGTAGACCGTGTTTACGGACAGTGATTACGGCATCGAGGAAGAAGGTCCCGCCGTCGGTACCGAGGGCTTTGGCGTGGTCTGCCTCGGTGATGTCGAGTTCTGATTTGATCTCATCGAAGTTGAACGTCTTCACGTCGTGATCGCCGTTGATCAGTGTGAGGACGTACTCCGCGGAGAAGCGGTAGAACTCGGATTTGCTTTCGAACATACCGTCGTCGACGAGGGTATCGATCTCTTCGACGACCTCGTCCGGATATCTGACGGTATCTTTCGCCATATCGCCATCTGCTCGCTACGGACACATTATTGTTTCGAATAACTGTCAGCCAAGATACTGGTTTTTGGAAAACAGCTTACCCCGAGCAGACACATCGGAGAGAAGTAGGTTCGAGACGTCACAGTGAGTGTTATTGCCTGAGCACGCCGAATATCTACTCTCAACCGTTCTCTCGTCGTCACAAGGGGTCGAACCAGTCTGTTGCAACTACCTGCAAATTTATTATTTATCGGACGCAAGTAGAGCGCGCAATGGCAAACGAAGACGAACTCCGCGAGCAGATGATCGACGCGTTCGAAGGTGCCGACTACCCAATCTCGAGTCCAATGGATCTCGTCCCCGCGCTGCCGAACGGCCCCGGGACGAAATTCGAGTCCGGCGACTTCTCGGTCACCGCGATGGAACTGAACACGAAAACCTCCGGCGGCGACTTCCCCTACGACGACCCCGAGTCCTTCGTCGACGACATCATCGACGACCTCAAAGAACAGGGCGAACTGTAGCTCGAGTCGCCACCCGCGGGCGACAACTATAGACGCGTTAACCGACCACCACGCCGCGGTATCGAACCAGTTTCTCGAGATTTGTATCGCCGAGTCGATACGAAGTCGACCAGTGCTCTCGAGGTCATCGCCACTGCAGAGGGTTTTCTACACAGTGTAAACGTTCTACACTGTGTAAACATTCCATACGGTGTACAGGGGCGACCAGTTCGGCATGAGTCAGACTGAAAGACATCAACGGAAGCGGAGAAACTTATGTCGTGTTTACAGAAAGAGAGGGATATAGGTTGACAAGCACAAACGGCCGGCGACGCTGATGGAATACCCGAGTCGGCTAACCAGTAGTCTTTTGTTCTGTCATTGTATTGGTTCCGAAAGACGCATCCGACTAATTACGATCGGCAACATCGTCTGCGCTACATCCTATATGACTGATGAGAACCGGCCCGGATTGATCATCCACGTGGCAGCCACCGACTCGAGTTCGCTCGAGAGACGGCTCCGCGAATCGACGACCCTCGGCGTTCGATCGGTTTCACCGGAGGCTGCACTCGAGACCGTGTTCGGTTCCAAAACCGAAACTCGAGAGAAGGAAAGTTCGACATGTCCTGCCGGTGTCGTTGTCGAACTCGACTGTCCAACGCGGACGAAGGCGATACTCGAGCGTGCCACCACCCGGTATCCGGCTGCTCCGTCGGTCGTCGTTCCACCCTCGGGAAGCGAGACGCTCGCGGCGACCGCGCTACGGGCAGACGCAGACGAGTACATCCCCGCGGACCACGAGGATGATCCCATCGAACGGGTTCTCGAGACGCTTTCCTCGAGTCAGTCCACCGACACGGAGCCAGAGCAGACGGATCGAAAGTACCACCACATCCTCGCGAACGAACTGCCCGACGAGGCGTTCGTCCTCGCCGACGATGGGACCTACCTCAAGTCGAAAGTCCGCCCCGGAACGGCCGACCGCTACTCGGTCTCGGCTGACGAGTTGACTGGACACCGACTCGAGGACGTGTATCCGGACGACACCGCAGCGAAGTTAGAAGGCTGTATCGACGAGACCCTCGAAACTGGCGATATCCAGTCGATCGAGTACACCGTCGAAGCGACCGACGGTCGCCGACGGTACGAGGGGCGTGTCGTCCCGATCGACGAACGGATCAATGGCCAACGGGCCGTCGTCTGGCTGGCACGCGATATCACCGAACGAGCCCGACGCGAGCGACGACTGCGTTCACGACAGAACCAACTCGAAACGCTCAACAGGATCAATTCGGTCGTCGGGCAGGTTATCGAAACGCTGGTCGAAGCGCGCTCGAGAGATGCGATCGAACACGAGGTCTGTGCCCAACTCGTTGACTCGGAGCTGTACTGTGGGTCCTGGATCGCCGAGCGAACGGGCGAGGGTACGCTCACCTACCGGAACGGGACGGGCAGTGCTGAAACGTACCTCGAATACGTTTCCGAGTCGGAGGTCGATCACGGGTGGCTCGCACGCCGCGCCGTCCAGACGGGAACGATCCAGACACAGCCCGGACTGACGGAGAGCGAATCGGTTCCCGACCTGCTTCGGGAGGGCGCCCGCGAGGACGATGTGAAAGCCGCAATCGCCGTTCCGATCAGCTACAACGAATCGATCTACGGCGTCTTGACCGTCCTCGCAAGCCGTGAAGAAGCGTTTACTGAGGGTGAACAAGCCGGGTTCGGGCTGCTCGGTGAAACGATCGGGTTCACCATCATGGCCATGCGGAACCGCCAGTTGCTGTTTGCCGACACGGTCATCGAACTCGAGTTTCGAATCGACGGCGGCGACACCTTCTCGTTCGATCTCTCCAGAAAGTACGACTGTACCTGCTCACTCGAGTGGGCTGGAACGACATCGGGCGGACGGACGGTACAGTACGTTACAGTTGCAGGACTCGATTGTGAGACCGTCCTCGAGGCGGCAGACGCCCACGAGTCGGTCGAGGAGTGTCGACGGATACACGATGGCGGGGAGAGCTGTACGATCGAGTTGCGCCTCGCGGAGTCGGGTGTTCAGGCGCTTGCAAATCACGGGGCGACGATCAGAGAGATTACCGTCGAGGACGGAGTCAGCACCTGTCTGATCGAGGTCTCACAGGACGCGAACGTTCGAGAGATCGCGGACACACTAACTGTCGTCTACGAGAACGCCGAACTCGTTGCACGACGGGAAGTCGACCGCCCGGTCCGCACGGCCGCCGAGCGGTGTAATCGAATCCTCGATCAGCTCACCGACCGACAGCTCACAACGTTGCGACTCGCATACTACAGCGGCTTTTTCGACTGGCCCCGAGAGAGCACGGGCGAAGAGATCGCCGAGTCGATGGACGTGACACCGCCGACAATGCACCAGCACCTCCGAAAGGGGCTCAAAACGGTTCTCGGTGAGTTCTTCGAAACAGATGGCGACGGACCGTAGCGGCGGTGTGAGCGGTCCGGGAGCAGGTCGTGTTTCGAAGTGGAAGACGGGTTTTGCGATCGCCGACGGTGCGGGAACGTCACATCCCGATAGCGTGGTCCCAGTCACCACCCACCGAATGTATCACGAAAGCCGACACTCACGAGATAATAACTGTACACTATGTAAACCCAAATGGCGATACAGAAAAGTCGACATTCTCCGAATAGGATGGAGACAGCGAGTACGTTCAGAGTGGTGCCCAACACTCGATCGGTGGAGGCCCAGCCGTGATTGTGGACGCCCCCATCGAGACGCTTTATAAAGGATCGGACGGCCGCTACTACACAGACCACCAACTCACGAAGCGACTCGAGAGCGAGCGGTGGAAACGCTGTATTCGACAGCAAGAGCCGGATCGGCAACTGGTGGAGACAAGCGACGGATGCTTACTGCTGTTGACGGCCACTGACGTCCTCCCCGAGTGGGCAGAACTCCGTATCGACGACCGCGGCGCTCGAGTCGTCGATACGCGGGGTCCGCGGCCAAAATAGTCGAACCGCTCGCCATCGAGTCCGCCGGCGCTCGCTGTTCAACTAGTCCGCCGACGGCAGGAAGCTGACTACTCGTCGTCGTCGTGTTCGTCCTCACCGCGGACGAAGCCGGCCTGCGAGTCGCCACACTGTTCGCTGATATCCACGCTGGGTCCTTCGATGAGCGCTTCGAAATCGTCGACATCGTCGTACTGATCGCGGTAGACGAGTGCTGCCTTTCCCATCGACGTGATCTCGTACAGTCCAGATCGTTCCGCCGGTCCGATCTTCCGTACAAGGCCGTAATCTTCGAGCACCGGGAGACGGGTGTTGATGTTCTTGCGGCTCTTTCCAGTGTGTGCAGCGAGATTCGTCGCGACGTTTCGTCCTTTGTCCTCGAGCTCTTCGAGGACCAAGAAATCAGTAGGTTGGCGGAGTTTCACTATCGTTCACTCTCATCAACTACTATATTTCCAGTGGTAACTAATACTTTCGACTTCACCGTTTGTGTTTTATCAAACGCGGATTACCGGGTTCACGGAACGAAACAGCGTTCACAGTCAGGGTTCATCGCGCTCGAGTAAGCCGACACCGACCGACTCGAGCCAGCACAACAGCGTCGCAACCTCGGCGGGCGAGTCTACTCGACAGGAGGCCGCAGACGGTTCGTCGCCGCCAACGCGGACACCGATGCCGTCGGGTTCGACCGTCCGGAACGCCGATTCGTCGGTGACATCGTCGCCGATATAGATCGACACTGTCCCTGGTGGCATCTCCGAAGCGATCAGCTCGACCGCGTTTCCCTTGCCCCAGGGGACCGATGGTCCGATTTCGAAGATCCGTTTCCCACCCGACACCTCGAGAGCATCACCACCGATCCGATCGACGACCGCATGTGTGTCTCGGCGAACGACCGGCCACAGAGCGGGCGGGACGGACCTGACGTGGACCGTTCCCGTCAGTCGCTTGTTTTCGATCCGGCAGTTCGGCACCGGCTCGAGCACTGTCTCGAGTGTCGCACACACCGCCTCGAGTCGTGACATCCGTTTGCGAGCGGCCGGGTGAACCATAACCGATCCCTCCCGCGAGAGTTCAAGTCCGTGGTTGCCGGCGTACGTCGTCGGGCCGTCGATGCGGTCGCGAACGTCCGCCAGTGCACGGCCGCTGACGATCGCCGTCGAGACGGCTGGAGTCGACGCAAGCGACGCCAGCGCGGCTTCGTGCTCCGGCAGCGGCTTCGCCTCGTCCGGGTCCTCGACGATCGGTGCGAGCGTCCCATCGAAGTCCAGACAGAGCAGGAGGTGAGATGCCGCCGTAAGCGTCGACCGGAGTCGTGTCCGCTGTTGTTCGATCGGTCGAGGAGGGGATGTCGACGACATCAATTACACCGACGACGATGGTTCGTGGGGGCCAAACTCCATGTCCGAATCGGAGTCGGTATCACGGTCCGCCCCCGAATCGGTGTCTCGAGTCGAATCTGAACGGTGTCGCTCGGTTTTGACGGCACGAATCCAGTCGAACTGGGTTTTCATCCACCACTCGAGGTTGCCGTCGAAGACCCGATTTCGGAGCGTGTTCATCCGGCGTTTCCGTTCGTGAGCGGGCAGTGAGACGGCCCGCTCGAGTTGGTGGGCGAAGCCGTCGATATCGGTCGGATCGATGGTGAGCGCCTGCGAGCCGAGCGTCTCGTGTGCGCCAGTTTCCTGGCTCAACACCAACGTCCCATCGCCGTCGACGCTCGCCGCGACGTACTCCTGGGCGACCAGATTCATGCCGTCGACCAGTGGACTGACGACCATCAGGTCTGCACGCCGATACAGCGCACAGAGCTCCGTGGCCGTGAGGTAGTCTTCAGTGTAGACGATCGGGTCCCAGTCTTGGATTCCGAATCGCTGATTGATCCGCTTGACCTCGCTTCGGACGAGTTCGCCGTGTCGTTCGTACGTCTGAATCTCGGTTCTGGATGGTGTCGCCGTCTGTACGAACGTGAACTCGCCGTGCCAAGATGGATTCCACTCGAGGAACCGTTCGATCGCGGCGAGCCGTTCGGGAATCCCTTTCGTGTAATCGAGCCGGTCGACACCGAGGCCGATCACCGTCTCGCGTTCGATGTCGTATCGCTCGAGCAGCGACGAGAGCTGTGATGAGCCACTCGACCGTGCGTTCCGGTCGTAGGATTCGGTATCGACACCCATCGGTGTCGCGACAACGCGGGTCGTCTCGCCATCGTACGTGACGGTCCGTTGTCCCCAATCGACAGCGGCAGCCGGAAGTGACCGGTCGACGCAGTCGAGAAAGCGCTCGACGTATCGGTCGACGTGAAAGCCAAGCAGATCGTTCCCAAGCAGCCCCTCGAGAAGACGGCGGCCCGCAGGACAGTGCTGGAACGTCGCCGCAGTCGGCCACGGAATATGCCAGAACTGGGCGACAGTGGTCGACCGTGGGACAGTTTCCCGAATCATCCGCGACGCGAGTGCGAAGTGATAGTCCTGTAGCCAGACGACCGAGTCGGCCGTCGCATGTTCGCAGACTGCCTCGGCGAAGCGCTCGTTGACCGTTCGGTACCACTCGAGGTCGTTCGATCGGTGTTCGACGAGGTCTGTAAATCCGTGGCACAACGGCCAGAGAACGCGATTGCTGAACCCGTAGTAGTAGGAGTCGACCGCTTCGTCCGACAGATCGATTCGCTGAAGGGTGTACGACGGGTCGTCCGGCGGAACGGCCACGCAGTTTTGCTCGTCGGCGACGTCGAAATCAGCGTCGCCGTCACCCCAGGCGATCCAGGTTCCCGCAGACTGCTTGAGAACGGGGTCGAGCCCGGCAGTGAGGCCGCCAGTCGGTTCGTCAACCGTGATCGAACGGTCGCCGGACTCGGCAGTCGGTTCGGGGGCTGCCCCGTCGGTCCGCGTCTCAACGGTAGCGGTGGCAGCCGACTGGTCATCACCGGCGGCCGACGCCGCGTCGTCGTACTCGTGACGGTACGGTTGGCGGTTCGAGACGACGATCAGGGAACTGGGACAGGTCGGGCCGTCTGCCCGTGATTCAGTAGTCTCACGGCCGCGTCGGTCAGCACGTGAGTGTCGGTCGCTTGGAGACGTCAACGACAGTCGCTCGTCGATAACTCGCATTCGCTGCTATTGCACAGCCTCGTCTCGGGTTGGTTCGCGGCCTGCACCCGCATGGGTATCTAATAGCGTCCCGATACTGACCGAAATGGAGTGACGATCTACGCAACGTGACTATCCAGCGATCCTGACAGCCGATCGGCAGCGACTCATGACCAAACGTTCTTTCGGCCGATACCCGAATCGACGGTATGGACGCTCCGTTCGCGACCCGAATACGCGACTGCAAACGCCGGCTTGAGGATGTCGACGCGGCGCTTTTGATCTGCTTTCCGAGCCCAAACCTGACCTACCTCACCGGATTCGAGGAGACGCCGTCGGAACGTCACCTGTTGTTGTTCGTTCCACGGACCGGCGATCCGGTTTTCGTCGCCCCAGCGATGTACGACCAACAGCTTGCAAGCTTGCCACTCGACTGTCGGTTCTGGAACGACGGCGACGATCCCGTCGAACTCGTCGACGATGTTCTCGAGGAGATCCTTGACCAGCCTCGTGGCGAACGGCAGACAACTGCTCGTGATTCCGCCGACCGATCGACAGCCGACGACACGACGCTCCTCGTCGACGATCGGCTCTGGGCGACGTTCTCACAGGACCTCCGCGCCTGTGTCCCGAACGCGACGTTCGGGCTTGCGAGTACCGTCCTCGAGGAGGTTCGAATCCGTAAAGACGCCCGCGAACTCGACGCGCTCCGGCGGGCCGGGGCGGTCGCTGACCGCGTCTCACTCGAGGTTCGCTCGCGCGGGGAGGATTTGATCGGGATGAGCGAGAGGGAACTGGCGGGTGAGATTGAACGGCTCCTCGCATCCGCTGGCGGCGGTGAGCCGGCGTTTTCGACGATCGTCGCGTCGGGGCCGAACGGCGCTCGGCCACACCACCACAGCAGCGACCGACCGATCGAGGTAGGCGATCCGATCGTACTGGATTTCGGTGCGTTCGTCGCGGCGGACCTCGAGGGTGGAACAGGTCGGTATCCGGGCGATCAGACGCGAACGATGGTGGTTGGCGAGCCCCCAGCCAAGTACAGGCAGGTGCATGAAACCGTACTGCACGCCCAACAGGCCGCCATCGACGCCGTCGAACCCGGTGTCACCGCCGGCAGCATCGACCGCGCCGCACGGTCGGTCATCGAGGACGCCGGCTACGGCGACGCGTTCGTCCACCGAACCGGGCACGGCGTTGGCCTCGAGGTCCACGAGCCACCCTACATCGTCGACGGCAACGACCGCGAACTCGAGCCCGGAATGGTGTTCAGCGTCGAACCGGGGATCTATCTCGAGGGCGAGTTCGGTGTCAGAATCGAAGACCTCGTCGTCGTCACCGACGACGGCGCTGAACGGCTCAACGACTCGCCACGCGGCTGGGCTACCGGCTCGGTGGGCGAACAGTAGATCACCTCGAAGACACCCGGTTTCCGGTGAAACGACCGAACGAAGGGGCGGCGACGAGCCGATCGGACAGGACGTTTCCGGTGAAATGTGCGAGAAAGGTACCGACTACGTCTCGTCCGTCTCGACGAGCACTTTCCGGACGACGTCAGGGTCCTCGAGTAACTGATGTTCAGTGTAACTCCCCTCCGCACTCCCACCGCTCTGTCGGGACTGTTCGATGATATCGAGAAACGCGTGTTCTTTCAGCAGATCCCGAACACGGCGCAACGAGAGCGTATCGGAGCCTTCCTGACGACAGATCTCCTCGTAGACATCGTAGATACGTGTCGTCCGGAACCCGTCTTCGTCCGTGCTGTTGAGTGCAAGCACCGCAAGCGCCTGCAAGACGTACCGTGAGTGTGGCGTCGATCCCCGAATGAGCTCTCGAAACCGATCAGTTTCGGCCCGCTCACGGGCCTGCACGACGTACTCTTCGCGGACGGTTTCGTTCCCGGTTGACTGTGCGATCTCACCCGCATACCGAAGGATGTCGATCGCCTTCCGCGCGTCGCCGTGTTCTCGAGCGGCCAGTGCCGCAGCGCGCGGGATCACAGACGAGTCGAGGACCCCGTTTTTGAACGCATCGCTGCGAGCCTGCATGATCTCGCGGAGTTGATTGGCGTCGTACGGCGGGAAGACGAACTCGCGTTCACAGAGACTGGATTTGACGCGCTCGTCCATCCGATCTTTGTACTTGATCTTGTTGCTGATCCCGATCACACCAATCTTACACGACTCGAGTTTGCCGGCCTCGCCCGCACGCGAGAGTTGCATGAGAATGTCGTCGTCATCGAGTTTGTCGACCTCGTCTAAAATAATGAGGACGACCTCGTACTGGGTATCGAGAACCTTCCAGAGGCGCTTGTAGTACGTCGACGTGCTGAGTCCTTTATCAGGGATCTTGATATCAGTGACAGCAGAGTCGTTCAGCGAATGCGCGATCGTCTGGACCGCCTGTGTCTCCGTACTGTCTTGTGCGCAGTCGACGTACGTGAACTCGGCCGTGACACCCTCTTCTTTGGCAACACGGACGAGTCGTTCGGAGATATGTTTGGCACAGAGCGATTTGCCGGTGCCAGTTTTCCCATAGATGAGCAGATTGCTTGGGCTTTGGCCGAAGATTGCCGGATTAACTGCGTTTGCGAGCTCAGCAATCTCGTCGTCTCGGCCAACGATCCGCCCCTCCTCCGGGAGGTGATTGATCTCGAGCAGTTCTTTGTTCTCGAAGATAGGATCGTCACGGGTAAAGAGGTCATCGCCGGAACTCGACATGGATCATAGACACCACGTTTCCGGTGAAACGTCTTTACTGTTTGGGATTGGAGCCGGCAAACCGTTGAGAGTGGAATAATAGGGAGTTAGAGGCGCTCTCGAGAAGGTACATAAGCAAACTGGTAGCTCGGTGGAAATTGGAGCACACACACACCACGTTTCCGGTGAAACGGAAAATAGGTGGGTTCGGGTTCCAGTGGAAACGGGGGTTCGGATTCACCGGAAACCGGGTGTGTTGAATACGACTCATTGAGGAAGCGGCCTATGAGAGGTTCTAGGCAGGAATTACGGACAATAAGCAGAAAACAGAAGAGCTCGAGACGTCTCGAGTTGGGCTGACCTCAACAGAACGAGCTCGATTGCAGTCAGTAGACCACGTGACCACAGAGCAGACCACGTGACCAACGAACAACTGAGCCACAGAGCGACGAGAACAGCACTACTGTGGAAATTCATCGTGTGAGTTCAGATGAGAGTACGATAACCGACAGAACAACTCGTGGTGAGACGCCACACTCGAGAGCGATTTCCGGTGAATTGTCCGATATTGACTTACGTCAAAGTCCTATTTCATATGGGACTTAATGGACTATTGGTTTAGTGGTTACTTATAGATAACTATACTATCAGCATGTATCATCGTAACCAAAGTCATCTTCGTGGTTAATTCCAGACGTTCCATCTTGGATAAGTGCATGCACTAAATTAGAATTTTAAGATTGTATCCGGTAGAGGCGTATTTTTATTGGTGAATGCCTGACGAACTCTGTGGATGATATGACTAACTTGCCTTTCAATAACGGCATATTCCATTCCTACGATGGTTCGTTTCTGCTTGCCTCACCCCCCCTTGTTCGTGGCGTTTCACCGGAAACGTGGTGTGTGTGTGCGACGTGTCGAGCACCGATCTCACCTGAGTTCTTGATTTCGACTGGGGGCACGCTCCACCCCATCCCCCTCTCGAGGCGTTTCACCGGAAACCCGGTGTGTGCGCGCACCGGTAGCCATCGAAAATTCGATCCGACTAACCAATCTCTCGTCCTGCCGTCGTGTGCTTCTTGGACGCTCCGTAGTTGTCCGTGCTCGAGCCCACCCTCGAGCACGGAGATCTGTCTCGAGATTCCACCGAACCTCTCGTTCACCGGAAACGTGGTGTGTCCCTCCGGACGGCCGGTCGTCGATATACGTCGACGGCGTGATCTGGTAGCCGCTTTTTTCCTCGACTGGTCTTGGTAGTCTACTCTTCTCGTTTCGAACGCGTGTTTCACCACTGCAGTTGTCTCTCTGTCATGTTCATCGGAAACCCGGTGTGTCTCTCGACGAGTACTCTGGTGTTGGGATCTCTCTCCTTGTCGCTAAGACTGTCTGCTCTTGTTGAAATTCACCGGAAACGCGGTGTGGATCTAGTCGACCGTAAGTCATACCGTTGGACAGCAGTCAGTGAGAACTCGGTCGCGAATTCGCGGCAGTCATCTTCGGGGACGGCCGCAGTAGTGCAACCGTCCTTCGAATAGTTCTGTCCGACAGTATCAATAGTAGTAGAGTCCGACCTCGTGTCCACAGTTTCGACACGTCGTTTCCGTTCCCTGTAGTCGGTTCGAGTCGTTCGCTTCATCGATTCCTATTCCTGATGGGAGGGTTGCATTCACGGCCGAATCGCATTCCGGACAGCCGATACGCATATCTGCTTGATCTGATTGAGACATCTCTCGGGCGTATTCGACTGTCGATGATAGTTATACTACACGTACGTTCGGATTCGGAACCGTTTCGGTCGATTCCAGGAGAGTAGGACGATGTTTCAGCTACCAGACGACCATCAGTTCACACCGCTCGTATTTGAGAGTCACTGGCTGCCGTCTGAGACTCCGGTTATCTGATCACCCGGTGATCACTGCTTGCTGTCCGATGGTCAGAGCGCAGATGTGGTGCTAACCGATCTTTACAGCCTCTTCACATAACTCTCATCTCACACCACCCTCGACTCATATCACTTCTCGTAGCTGTACGTTACCTCCTCGAACTCGAAAAACGCCGTCTCGTAGCCGTCATGTCGTGACACCTGCGGTGGTGAGTCGACGCCGATCGTTATTTCATCGCCTGCCTCGAGTGCGTCGAGTTCGAGTCCGTAGTGGTGGCCGAACTCGTGGTCGATCGTCTCACGTAGTGGTTTGTTCTCGAGAACGAACGTCCCGTCTCGTGAGATCGTTGCGCTCAGGGCTGCAAGCGGGAGGATGCAGTCGTTGTATGGGGTTCGTTTACAAACGACTAGGTACTGATTGTCATCTGAAATTCGATCGACATCACTCACGAGAGCGGTGAGCTCGGCGTCGGCGCTTCGTTCGGTTCCCAGTCGCTCGCCGGGCAACGAGTCGATCGGGGGGCCAGCCGACGTGGGTGGATGACCGAGTTCACCGAAGCTTTCGGGACTGGCGATTCCGCCGTGATCGTGATCGTCGCCGTGCTCGTCGCCGTGGCTTCCGTGGTCGCTGTGATCCATCAACGGGAGTGCATCACGGCTGCCGCGGCGCTCCTCGGCGATCAGGTCGTACTCGAGGTCGTGGATATCCGACCGTTCGAACTCGAACTCGATCTCGAGTGTCGTTGCGCGTTCGAACCGGGTTTCGAACCCCCCGCGCCCGTCGACGGTGAGTGGACCGACCTGAATGCGGGCTGTGTAGGTTCCTTCCTCCGGAAGTTGGATGTTGTCGCCGTAGTGAAAGCCCATCCGCTGGGAGAGCATCGGCCAGGGAGTGAACTGTCCGTCGACCGACTCGCCGTCGTGGAGCAACTCGAGGCTCGTATTCACCGGAAGGACGGTGTCCGTTTCGGTGTCCCAGACGGTGAGCATGAGATGCATACTGTCGTTGGCATCGACGTCGACCTGTTCCGTGTCCCCGGCAACGAGCCAGAATCGGTGGGGGAGCGTATAGCTCAATTCGACGGCGTACTCGCCTTCGCCCGCACGCCCGTAGCTCTTCATTTCCTCGCTGCCCGCGGGGAGATAGACGGCATCGGGTCGATTCTCGACGAGCGGCGGGTTCGACCAGGCTGATTGTTCTTCGAAGCCGAGTCGCTCGAGACAGCCGGCAACGCCGATACTGCCGGCCACGGCTGTTCCACGCAGAAAGCCCCGACGGTGCATTACGCTCGAGTTGGGGGTGCGGTGACAAAACGCCTGTTGGTTCACTGCTCGAATGGGTTTCGAGTCGCACTCGACGCCGGTTCACGGTTTCTGGCCCGTTATGTTCGATTACTGACTGAATGTTCGGTGGTTGAACCAACGGACATTTGATCCCGCGTTTCTACGAATTACGTATGGAACGGCGGACATATCTTCGCTCGCTCGGGGTCGCCGGTGTTGCTGGTGTTGCTGGCTGTCTCGATACGCTTGATGGGGCA
This sequence comes from Natronorubrum sulfidifaciens JCM 14089, assembly GCF_000337735.1. GTDB lineage: Archaea > Halobacteriota > Halobacteria > Halobacteriales > Natrialbaceae > Natronorubrum > Natronorubrum sulfidifaciens. The sequence goes on from NZ_AOHX01000001.1 coordinate 54,169, forward strand.
GTATCCGGCGATGATAGCAGAACGGTCCTGTCGCCGTCCGACGACCACCCGTCCGATCCGCCGTACCCGAGCCACGGTGACGAGTTCCCGTCGTTTTCGATCCCCGATCCAATCGCAGAGACGACCGTCTCGCTCGACGATTTCGTCGGTGAGCGCCCGTTCGTGATGACGTACTTCTTTACGTCGTGTCCGGACGGGGCCTGTCCTGCCTTACTCTTGCGACTGCGACGGGTACAGGAAGATGCCGCCGAACACGGCTACGAAGACGATATCGGCCTGCTCGCGTTTACGTTCGATCCCGAACGGGATACATCGCCTGTTCTCCGAGAGTACGCCAACGAACAGGGTATCGATTACGAGGCTGACAACTGGCAGTTCCTCCGACCCGATACCTACGAGGAAGCCGAGTCACTGACAGTCGATACCTTCGGGATGGCACTCAGGCGCATCGACGATGACGACGAGCACGAAGAGAGCGACCACGACGACCACGACCACGGTGAGTACACCTTCGCTCACAACAATCGGGTAACACTCGTCAACGAGGATGGAATCGTCGAACGCGCGTACCCGAGCGCGGTACTCTCCGAGCACGCAGTCGATCCTGAGACGGTCGTTGAAGACACCAGAACAGTCGTGGGGGTGGAGTAACGATGCGCCGACGGGAGTTTCTCGCCGGCGTTGGAAGCGTTGGCGTCGTCGCTGGTGCCGGTGCAGTTGCCGTCTATGGGCTTCCATCCACTGATTCGTTGCGTGACGGCGATGGCGAGGGCGACCGCTACGACCCGCTCGAGATCGAAACCATCGATGCGCCGGGAAGCGACGCCGGAACGATACAGGTCCCGGACCCCGACCAACCGACGTTCGTCGATTTCTTCGGGACGTGGTGTGCGCCGTGTATCGAACAGATGCCGGCACTCGCCGAGGCCAACGAACGAATCGGCGACGACGTGGTTTTCTGCTCCGTTACCAGCGAGAACGTCGGCGACGGTGGCGCACTCTCCGAGGCAGAACTCGTCGAGTGGTGGGACGACAACGACGGCAACTGGACGGTCGGGCTCGATCCGACAGCCGAGTTGACGGCACGGTATCTCGAGGGTGGGTACCCGTCGGCCGTCGCGATCGACGCGTCGGGACGCGTCCAGTGGGCCGACTCCGGCGTCAAAACTGCGGACGAACTGGTCGCTGGGATCGAACAGGCACTCGAGGCCGACGCCGGTGATGAGTGAGTATGATTGATGGATCGCTCCCACTCGCGTTCGCGCTCGCGGCGGGCGTTGCGACGTTCTTTTCGCCGTGTGCTTATCCGCTCTTGCCGGGTTACGTCGGATTCTACGTGAGCCAGACCGAAGGTGAAGAGGCGTCGCTCTCGGGAGCACTCAGCCGCGGGCTCGTCGCCGGGACTGGTGCGCTCGTCACGTTCGGTGTCTTGCTGGTCGCTGCGTACTGGATCGGGCATTCGACGCTGTCGAACATCACGCTGTTCGAGCCGATCGTCGGAGGGATTCTTGTCGTCTTCGGACTCTTGATCGTGTTCGATCGGGCTCCGTCGCTGTCGATCACACTCCCGAAACGCCGCTCGAGCGTGCTTGGCTTCGGTATCTTCGGGGCCGGGTATGCGCTTGCGGCTGCCGGCTGTGTCGCGCCGCTGTTCGTCGCCGTCATCGCACAGGCGCTTTCCCTGCCGCCGCTGTCGGCGGCACTCGTCCTCGGTACGTACATCGGCAGCGTTGTCGTGTTGATGATTTCGCTGACCGTCGCCACGGGGATGGGACTCGTCGCAAGTGCCGGCCGTCTGGCAGCACACAGCGGTGCGCTCAAGCGAATCGCGGGCGTCGTCATGATCATCGCTGGTTTCGGCCAGCTGTATCTCTCCATCGTCATCCTCGACGTGATCTGATCACGTTCGACCGAGCCACTCCGTTTCTGCCGTCTCATACGGATTGCTGTCCCGATGTCTCGCCAATCGCCGACCCGTGCTGGCGATCGGCGGTCAGTGACTCCAGTAAATCGTATCAGTGATCGCTACAGCAAGGCGTGTCGAGACGTTCGCTTGCAAGCAGACCGACTGTGTTGGTCGTCACTGTAGCGATACCCAATGGATTCGAAACGACCCGACGTTCGATTGGACGACTCGCCGGACGAGGACGGTCTCGTGACCAAACGCGACGAGTCACGCTCGGTTCTCGAGCGGATTCGATCGTTCCTCCAGTCGTAGCGTCCCCGACTGCACGAGTCCTGCACCGGATGGGGCCGTGCCAGTCAGTACCATGGACTAATCACTCGAGCAGTCCGAGATCGGTCGCAACGAGGTCGGCGATCTGGTCGGCGATGTCGGGATCGACTGTGGCGATGTCGTCGCCGTTGTGCAGTTGTTCGTTGTGTCGTTCGATCGCGTCAGCCACAGCGTCGAGTGGCACGCGAGAGGTCGTTTCACACGCATCACAGACGATCGGGACCCCGGGATCGCCTGACTCGGTTCCGGCTGTCATTGGGTGGATCTCTCGAGCGGATTGTCAAAGACCCACTGATCTCACGTGAGTGAGCCGCTGAAAACGGTGCTCGAATGTGTGCTGGTCGGGTTCGTTCGGATTCCGTCAGCGTCCCCACCGACGGGACCCGAACAGTGCGGCGAGTGCCAGCGCAACGAGTGCAGCAGCGACGCCGAATCCGGGAAGTTCGTCGCCGGAGCCTTCATCACCGTCGACGTCATCCGTCTCGCCCGTCCCGTCCGTGCTCGAGGATGATGAGGAACTGTCCTCGTCTTCCGAGACGGGATCGCCGTCGGCACCGGTCTCCTCGCTATCGAGTTGGAGGACCGCAACGACCTGTCCGTGTGAGCCCTCGGGGTAGTAGGTCCAACTGCCACCGGCCTCCTCGTACGGCTCGGCAGCCTCGATTGGATCGATGTCGGTATCCCACGTGTCGTGTGCCTGTTGAATGTAGCCAACGACTTCGATTCTGTCGGCGTGTTCGCCGTCGATGTCGACTTCGCCGTACTCGACGGTTTCATCCTCGGGAAGTCCGTGGAACTCGAGACAGTGGCTGTCCATATACCCGTCACCCTGCGGGAGGTCGTCGGTCGTGCCGAATTGATCAGCGTCGAGTGGCCGGTCGTAGTGATCGGTCAGCGGATAGTGGACGGTTATTGGGTCGGCATGGCTGTGCCACGACGTCGATGCACCGGTGGGCAACGTTACCGTCGTATTCGGAACGGTTTCACCGACGATCGGTTCTCCGGCTTCGTTGAGGAGTGTCACACAGATTTTTGCGGACCCATCACCGAGATATGGCTCCCGATACTCGTCGCGCGGGTTAACGTAACTGACCCAGTTGCCGTCACTCGCTTCGTAGTATGGGTCGTCTGGCCCGGGTGCCAGTTCGACGTACGCGTCTTCGGAGACGTTCAGTTCAGTGTCCGAATCGGGCGGCATGACGTATGGATTCGCCGCCGAACTGTCGCTTGCACCCCCGACTGCACCGACTCCGACCAGTCCGATACAGAGCACGACGAACAGTCCCGTTAGCATGAACATTCGCGATCGGTCCATAATCATTCACCACACCACAGCTGATCCGAGGTCGGTCGGTCACACCAAACGTGGTGTTGCTCAGGACGGTCGTTTGTCCGTCGGTCCGAGGACGTGAACTGCTGTGCACTCGGTTGTCGTCGTATCATCGAAGATGATTGTCACGTATTAGTTTGTATATATATGCTGTCTACCCGTGGGTAATACGCTATTACAAGCCGGTAATCAATGACTATACGCCGAAAATCGCTGCTTCGACACTCAAGTCATGTCCGCAGTCGCCGAGTCGTGGTCATACTGCCGGACAGAACTATTCAACGACCGGTCGCGCTACTGCGGCCGTCATCCACGGAGACGGCCGCGATTTCGCGACTGGCGTTTTACTGNGAACTATTCAACGACCGGTCGCGCTACTGCGGCCGTCATCCACGGAGACGGCCGCGATTTCGCGACTGGCGTTTTACTGACTTCTGTCCGGCAGTATCAGTCGAGATCCACTGTGGTTGCAACGAGCGTCTCGAACTCGAAGTCGTTGAGCGGATGCGGTTCGTCCTTGACGGTCTCGACGACGAACTGCGAACTCGTCCGGACGACTTCGTTGATGCGCTCGTAGTCGCTGATGAGTCGGTGAACCATCTCGCGACCGGCGAGGTGTGCAATCACGACGAAGTCGGTCTCTCCCATCGTGAAATAGACCTGATTGACGCCTTCGATCTCGGCAAGTTTCTCACCCACCTGTGTGTGGTACTGTTCGTCGTACTCCGCGATGACCTCCGTAATGATCGTGATTTCGAGGCCGAGTTTCTCGAGGTCGATCGTGAACAGATCATCCAGTACGATTCCTTCCTCTTTGAGTTTCGTGATCCGATAGTGGACCGTCGACTTCGGAATCCCGGTGTGTGCCGAAATTTCGTCCGGGCTTCCCGTCCCGAGTGTCGCGATCGCCTGGAGAATGCGAATGCTACGCTCGTCCATGTCCTACGCAAGGCGGTGGGTAGATAAACACCATTCGAACGAACGGCTCAGATCCGAACGACGATCGAAAGTCGTGGGATATTTCGTCTCGAGGATCGGTCCTGATGATCCGACGATCACGTTCGTATATGAATTGTGTTCAACAACACATGATAAGTTAGACTTATTTGCCAATAGTCCGCATTACACTATATTGTGTTCGAAAGGGTGCTGATCGCGAACCGCGACGAAATCGCCGTTCGAATCATTCAGGCATGTACGGAACTCGGCATCGAAGCGGTCGCAGTCTACAGCGACGCCGACGAGGACGCCAAACACGTCCGGTTGGCCGACGACGCCTATCATATCGGCAACTCGAAAGCGAAAGAGAGCTATCTCGATCAAGACGCACTTCTCGAGGCTGCGCGCGAAGCCGATGTCGATGCGATACATCCCGGATATGGTTTTCTGGCCGAAAGCGAATCGTTTGCCGCCAACGTCGAGACCAGCGAGTTCGAGTGGATCGGCCCACCGAGCGATGTGATGGCTGACTTCGGTGAGAAGACCAAAGCCCGAAAAATCATGGATGCGGCTGACGTCCCGATCGTTCCGGGAACGACCGAACCCGTGACGTCGCCGGCAGAAGTCGAAGCCTTCGGCGAGGAACACGGCTATCCGATCGCGATCAAAGCCGACGGCGGCGGCGGTGGTCGTGGCCTCAAGATCGCATATGGCCCCGACGAGATCGAATCGAAACTACAGGAGGCGATCCGTGAGGGCGATGCCTACTTCGACAACCCCAGTGTGTACCTCGAGCGATTCCTCGAGGACCCACGACATATCGAAGTCCAGATCATCGCCGACGAACACGGCAACGTTCGCCACCTCGGCGAGCGCGACTGCAGCATTCAGCGACGGCAGCAGAAACTCGTCGAGGAGTCGCCCTCCCCCGTCTTAGATGAGGAAACCCGCGAGGAACTCTGTGACGCCGCGTGCCGTGGCGCTGCGTCGGCCGATTACGTCAACGCCGGCACGGTCGAGTTCCTCTATGAGGGCGGCGAGTTCTACTTCATCGAGGTTAACGCCCGTATTCAGGTCGAACACACTGTTACCGAGCAACTGACCGGAATCGACCTCGTCAAATGGCAGCTTCGTGTCGCTGCAGGTGAGGAACTTTCTTTCTCGCAGGACGAAATCGACCCTCGCGGCGCGGCCATCGAGTTCCGGATCAACGCCGAAGATCCCGACAACGACTTCATTCCACTGCCCGGCACGCTGTCGAAGTACCGGCCAGCACGCGGGATCGGCGTTCGCGTCGACGACGGGGTCGACGAGGGTGATTCGATCGCCCCCTTCTACGACTCGATGTTCGCGAAACTGGTCGTCACCGGTCAGGACAGAGCCGAAGCGATCGCCCGCGGGAAACGCGCACTCGAGGAGACGACGATCGAGGGCATCCCGACGACGCTCCCGTTCCACAAGCTGTTGCTCGAGGACGACGGCTTCGTTGCGAACGAACACACGACGACGTACGTCGAGAACGACCTGCTCGAGGAGTAAGCTACCGGCCCTCACCCGTTTGCAGGCCGAACAAGCGTCAGTCGCTTTTATACCGCATCGCGATCGCCGTTAGACGATTTCGGGCAGCGACGCGAGCTCGATGTCGTTGTCGTCGAGTCGGTCGTGAATCGCCTCGAGCACGGCGACGGCGTTCGGGTTGTCGCCGTGGATACAGATGCTGTCGGCGGGGACCGAGATCTCTTCCCCGTTTGCGGCCTCGACGACACCCTCCGTCGCGATCGAGACGAATCGGTCGGCGACCAGTTCGGGATCACGGTCCTCGAGCGTTTGTTCGACGATCAGCGAGCGGTCGGCTCGGTAATCGAGGTCGACGTAGCCCTCGAAGACGGCACGAAGGCCGTCGACGTCCTGTGCGACCTCGTAGATATTCATATCGGTCGCAAGATAGATGAGGTCGTCGTCGACCTCGAGCATCCCTTCCATGACTGCACGGGCGTGGTCGGGGCTTTCCGAGAGCATCGAGTACATCGCTCCGTGCGGTTTGACGTGCTGGACGGTCGCGCCGTGGCGACGTGCAAACCCCGTCAGTGCACCGAGTTGGTAGACGACGTAATCCCGTACTTCTTCCGGGCTGGCATCGATCTTTCGGCGACCGAACCCCATCTTGTCCGGGAGGCCGGGGTGGACACCGATGCCGACATCGTGCTCGGCGGCCAACGCGACCGTTTCACGCATGACGTGGGGATCGCCCGCGTGATAGCCGCCGGCGATGTTCGCGGACGTGATGTACGGCATGACGGCCTCGTCGTTGCCCATCTGCCAGTTGCCGAAGCTCTCGCCCATATCGCAGTTGATATCGATCGCTACCATGGGTGTAATTCTATCACAATTGCGCATATATCTTCCGTCAGTCTCCCCTCGTCAGGCCGACTCGTCGCATCGCAGCCAGAATGCGCATCTCTTTTTGGTCGAAGTGCAACTAAAACTGTCTCTGTTGGACCCGATGTGTCGCTGCATACCGATCACGGGTCGTTCGGCGGCCCGTCTTCGCATCGACGTTCGCTCGAGTCCGGTATCCGTTACTCGATCGTGACGAGTTTCTGATTGGCTTCGATTTCGGCTTCGTCTTCGACGAGGAACTCGCCGACCGTTCCTGCGCTGTCGGCTTCGATTTCGTGGAAGTTCTTCATCACTTCGACGAGACCGATCGTTTCGCCTTCCTCAACGGTGTCTCCTTCGTTGACGAACGGTGGGTCTTCGGGGTCAGGTCGTCGATAGAAGACACCTGGCATCGGTGAGTTGACTGTTGTTTTGTCGGACATAGTTGTGTGTTCTGTATTGAACTCGGTCTGGATTAGCTTCTTTGCTTCGGCTTCTGTTCAGGGTTCTGTCTACCAGTTGAACATCAGTCTGCAGCTTCGATTTCGGCTCGGATCTCTTCGAGGCGCTCATCACGTTCGTTGCGGGCTGCGATCGCTTCGTCAACGTCGACGTTTTCGAAGTATACGGATTTGTGGGTTTGGCGCTGTGCGAGCAGTCCGCGGTCGGCGCTGATGACGGTGCCGACGGTCGCGTAACCGCCACCCGTGACCGCATCCTGTAAGAGCACGATCGGTTTCTGTGGCATCTGGATCTGTCTCTTATACACATCTCTGAGCGGGCTGGC
>NZ_AOHX01000002.1 GCF_000337735.1 Natronorubrum sulfidifaciens JCM 14089
CCTCGCGCCATCAGAGATGTGTATAAGAGACAGGAGTGTCTCTTTGCTCTCTTCGGTCAGCCGGTAGTCCGTGAGCCCGAGGACGACACGAACGGTGTCTTCGTCCGCGTACGACGGCACGTACTCCTCGTCGAGTTGTGTGCCGACCAACTCATTCGGGGTGCCGTCGGCCTCGCCGATCGCCAGTTCGTCACCCTCCTCGAGGCTGCGTCCCTCGTGGCCGCCGATTCCGACGAGGGTGTACGTCGAGCGACTCCCCATCACTTCGGGGACGTCGACCCCGCCGGCGACGGCGAGATACGCGCGCGCGCCTTCGGTCGCGAACGCCAACTCGAGTTCGTCGCCAGCGTCGACGGCGACGGTCTCCCACGTCCCGATCGACTCGCCGTTGAGGGTTGGCGACATGTCGGCCCCGGTGATGGCGATGACGCTGTCCTCGTCGAACGTCGCCGTGATCCCTTGGTAGGTCATCTCGATCGTCGCGGCGTCGGCGTCGTTGCCGACGAGGTAGTTCGCGACCGTGTGGGCGTACTTGTCCATCGCTCCCGATGGCGGCATGCCGATGTGGTAGTGGCCAAAACGGCCGCGGTCCTGTACCGTACTCGCGATCCCGCCTTCCTGGATGGTGATCATGCTAGGTCCTCCGTGAGTTGGTCGTTGTACTCGAGTGGCGATTCGAAGAACTCCTCAGTCGAGAAGTTCACGCGCTTGTAGGTGTACTCGTACGTTCCGGCCTCGATCTCCTCGCGGATCGCGTCGTACTCCTCGCGGTCGATCGGTCTGTAGTTTAAGATGTCGCCGGGGTTCGGGAGCACCATCGAGTCGCTGAAGTCGGCCAACTGCTGGTCGACGTCGAGCACTTCGACAGGGGTCCGGCCGTAGAGCTGATACCCGCCAGCGCCCTGTACTGGGTAGATAACCGAGAACGCACCACCGAAGCCGACCGCACGGCTGGGCGTGTCGGTCCGTGGCTCGACGTATTTCGGCACCTCGAGTTGCTGGTCTCGTGGCACCATCTGGAAACACCACGGTAGGCCCGGCACGAATCCAACCATCGTGACCATGTGCGGGGCCGAGACGAACGCCTCGAGGAAGGAGTCGACGTCGTCGAAGCCGTTGAGTTCGGCGGAGTACTCGAGGTCGGTCCCGTCCGGGTCCTGATGGCGGTCACGAAACTCCATGAGCGTCTCGTGGGTCCACGGATCTTCGAACAGGACGGGAATGTCGATGACGCGGGTGTCCCACTCGTAGTTCTCGATGTCGAGTTCCGATTCGATCGCTTTGAGTTCCGCAATCACGTCGTCCGGGTGGATGACGCCGGGATCGATACGAAGCATGTAGGAGGCGTTGGCCGGACAGTTCTCGATGATCCCGTCGATATCGCGCTCGGCGACCTGCTGGGTGATCGCCATCGCCTTGAAATTGGCAGTAAAGCTCATTTCTTCCGCGAGCTCGACGAATACGTGGTCGTCAGCCCCGTACTCGTATCGTGGCTCCGGAAGCTCTTTCGGTGTAATCTCGTTTGCCATGCTGTACGATGACAATTCAGAGTACACGCTTGAATAGATATTGGTCCGTGGTTAACATTCCCATCAGATCTCGAATCAAGTTCAACCAACGGACTGTCTAGGAAATAGAATGCAACCCCGAAACGTCTGTGCGGTTCGACCCCAAACGCACTTCAGGGCTGACGTGGGAGAACGCGTAATGGGAGTTCGAACACGTCTGTCCGGTGGTCCGACATCGGGCTCGAGGGGGTCGACGGCGGCGCCATCCGCGAGTGGTCGCCTCGGATATTCCAGATACCTCTTGGCTGCGGTTGTCGTCCTCGTCGCCGCCTACGTCGTGACTCGAGTGCTTGGCTCGAGCGATGACGCCGGTGATGACCCGCTGGACCGAACGACGGACGCGATGGGGGACGAGCGAAGCCGGCCTGGAAGCGAGGAGCAGGACCGAGCCGGTGATCTCGTGACGATTCCGATCAAGGAGCCGAGAAGCGACGACTCCGCAGCGGATGCCGAGCCGTCTACGGACACGAACGAACGCGACGACGCGACCGACGAGGACGTTTCGGAGGAGTAACCCGACGGTGACATCACGGGCCGATATCGTCTCGTCTACCGATCGTCCTCTCGAACCCTGCTCTCGAGTCAACCGGAGCGTGGCGCTTATCCGCCGTTCGACCCTACCTCGGGGCGATGACTGACGGGGACGTCGCGGCGTTTACGCATCTCGGGTCGACAGTTCGTGGGGCGCTCTCCGAACGCGGTTTCTCGAGGCCGACGCCGCCACAGCAGCTGGCGATACCGCCGCTGTCGGCCGGCCAGCACACGCTCGTGATCGCCCCCACTGGCAGCGGCAAGACCGAGACGGCGATGTTGCCTGTCTTCGACCACCTGCTCGAGGACCTGCCCGAGGGGTTCGGCGCACTTTATGTCACCCCGCTGCGGGCACTCAACCGCGACATGCGCGAACGCCTCGAGTGGTGGGGTGACTATCTCGACCTCGAGGTCGACGTTCGCCACGGTGATACGACCCAGTACCAGCGCGGAAAGCAAGCGGAGAACCCACCGGACGTGCTGGTGACGACGCCCGAAACCCTGCAGGCGATGCTCACCGGCGAGCGGCTGCGGGAGGCCCTCCGAGACGTTTCTCACGTCGTGATCGACGAAGTTCACGAGCTCGCGGCGTCGAAACGCGGCGCCCAGCTTGCGGTTGGCCTCGAGCGATTACAGGACCTCTCAGGGCCAATCCAGCGAATCGGCCTCTCGGCGACGGTCGGCGATCCTGCCGAGGTCGGGCAGTTTCTGACCGGCGGTCGACCCTGTGAAATCCGGGAGATCGACGTCGGAAGCAACGTCGACGTCACCGTTCGTGAACCCGAGATCACCGACGAAGACGAACGGTTGGCAGGCGAACTGATGACCGAAGCCGACACGGCCAGCCACGTTCGCCTGATTCGGGACCTCGTCGCCGACCACGAGTCGACACTGATCTTCGTCAACACGCGACAGACAGCCGAGGCGCTTGGCTCGCGGTTCACCGAACTCGATCTCCCGATCGGCGTCCACCACGGCTCGCTCTCGAAGGAAGCCCGGATCGACGTCGAGGATCGGTTCAAAGCCGGCGAACTGGACGGCCTGCTCTGTACGTCCTCGATGGAATTGGGGATCGATGTCGGCCGCGTCGATCACGTCGTCCAGTACAAAAGCCCGCGGCAGGTGACGCGATTGCTCCAACGGATCGGGCGTGCGGGCCACCGCCAAGACGCGGTCTCGAGCGGTACGATCGTCACAACTCGCCCCGACGACACGCTCGAGGCGGTCGCAATCGCCCGCCGAGCGCGCGACGGCGAGGTCGAACCGGCGGCGATCCACGAGGGGAGTCTCGACGTGGTCGCAAACCAGATTCCGGGCTTCGTCCAGAGCCGCGGTTCGACACCTCTTCGAGAGGCCTACGAGACGGTTACGCGCGCGTATCCGTTTCGCGACCTTCCCGAGGAGACGTTTCGAGAGGTCGTCTCGGAACTGCATCGTAACCGAATCGTCTGGTTCGACGAGAGCGAGGATCGCCTCGAGACCACCGGCGGCACCTGGCAGTACGTCTACGCGAACCTCTCGATGATCCCCGACGAGGAGACCTACGAGGTCCACGACATCGCCTCGAGCACCCAGATCGGGACGTTAGACGAGCGGTTCGTGGTCAACTTCGCCCAGCCCGGCGAGGTGTTCATCCAGCGCGGCGAGATGTGGCGCATCGCCGAGATCGACGACGAGGAGGCGCGAGTGAAGGTCAGCCCGATCGAAGACCCCGCGGGTGAGGTGCCGTCGTGGACCGGTCAGGAGATTCCCGTCCCCGCTGCGGTTGCCGGTGAGGTCGGCGAGATCCGAGCCGTCGCCGAGCCACAGCTGTCGGCTGGTGCGGATGCCGGGGCCGTTTCGCGAGACCTCGTCCAGCGCTATCCGGCTGACGAGGAGACGCTTACGCGTGCCTGCGAACAACTCGAGCGCCACGTCGCGGCCGAGGCCCCGATGCCGACGGCTGATCGACTCGTCCTCGAGCGGCGAGGCCGAACGCTCGTCCTGAACGCGCCGTTTGGCCACATGGTCAACGAAACGCTCGGGCGCGTGCTTTCCTCGCTGCTCGGCCAGCAGGCCGGCTCGTCCGTCGGCCTCGAGACGGACCCTTACCGGATCGAACTCGAGGTACCGAGTTCGGTGGCGACCAGCGACGTCGTGGCGGTGCTCGAGGATACCGATCCCGACCACGTCGAGGCGATCATCGAACTCGGCCTCAAGCGCTCGGATGCACTCGCCTTCCGGCTCGCACAGGTGTCGGCCAAGTTCGGCGCGCTCAAACGCTGGCAGCACAGCGGTTCCGGACGACTCTCGAGTGAGCGACTGCTGGCGGCACTCGAGGACACGCCGATGTACGACGAGGCGATTCGGGAGGTGTTCCACGAGGATCTCGACGTCGACCGGGCGAGTGTGGTCCTCGAGCGACTCCAGTCGGACGAGCTGGAACTGCTCACCTACCGCGGGCGGACGCCGGTTGGACAGGGCGGCCGCTCGGCTGGTGGAAAGGAGTTGCTAGCACCCGAGAACGCCGATGCGAGCGTGATCGAGACGGTCAAAGAGCGTCTGCAGAACGACCGTATCATCTTACTCTGTACCCACTGCAAGGCGTGGAAAGCCACGACGAAAGTCAGGCGCGTTGCCGACCAGCCCGAATGTCCCGAGTGTGGCTCGACGCGAATCGCGTCGCTGAACCCGTGGGCCGACGAGGTCGTGCAGGCGGTCCGCGCCGAGGAGAAAGACGACGAACAGGCGTCGATGACCGAACGCGCCTATCGGAGCGCCAGTCTCGTCCAGAGCCACGGTAAACAGGCCGTTATCGCGATGGCTGCCCGCGGCGTCGGGCCGCACAACGCCGCCCGGATCATCAACAAGCTTCGGGAGGACGAAGCCGAATTCTATCGCGACATCCTCTCGAAAGAACGCGAATACGCGCGAACACAATCGTTCTGGGAGTGATCGACCACGACGGTACAACTGCACTAGACCAGGGGCCAAACTGGAGACGGCCAACCAAGCGGGCTGTACAGCAACGTTCGGTGGTGACACGACTCAGCAGTGTGTGGTAATCCCACAGTGATCCCAGTCCTTATCACCTCGACAGGGTAACCACGAACAATGGAACCCGGGTCCCCTTCCTCTCCGTCCGCCGGACGGACGGGACAGAACGATGGACCGAGCAGTCACGAGCTGGGATCGCTCCTCACTGCGGCGGGCGTCGCCAGCGTCTGGATGGAGCCGGACGGTACGGTTGTCGATGCCAACGACGCCTTCGTATCGGTGACCAGATACGACCGCTCGGAGTTGCTCGGAACCGCGTTTTCGACGCTCGTTGGGGACGACTGTCCAGCCATCGAGTCGCTCATCGCCGACGATGCGACGCGCAAGGTCTCGACGACGCTTCCGATTCGAACCGGCGCGGAGACGAGCCGTTCCGTCGAGATCCACCTCGAGCGATTTGAGACCGAGAACGGGTCGGCACGGATTGTCGGGCTCGTCAACCGTCGAGCAACGCCGACGGAATCCGCGTCGTCGTCCGAGTTCACCTACGGACGGACGTTTCAGGCGCTCGCCGACGCGCTCGCCGACGGGATTATCGTTTTGGATACGAACAGCGATATCCAGTACGCCAACCCTGCCGTCGAACGCATTCTCGGCTATCCGCCCGACGAACTGGTCGGCTCCAGTAAAGTCACGATCATCCCGCCGCGGCTCCGACAGACACACCTCGACGCGTTACAGCGGTATCTCGAGACCGGGGAGCGAAAAATAAACTGGACGTACGTCGAACTCCCGGGCCAACACGAAGCCGGCCACGAAGTCCCACTCGGGGTGTCACTCAACGAGTTCTGGTACGATGACGATCGCTATTTCGTGGGGCTGTTCCGTGATATTTCGCCACGGAAGGAGGCCGAACGAACGCTCACGGCGAAAGTCGCCCAACTCGAGTCGATCGCGTATCTTGGCCGCCATGCACTCGAGACCAGAGATACGGACGCGCTGCTCGAAAATGCGACCGAACTGATCGCGGCAGCACTCGATATCGAGTGCTGTGCCATCTATGACTCCGAGACGGGCGGCACCGACGACGCGTTTCAGGTTCGCTCACGCGTCGGCTGTGACGACGCCACCCTCGAGACCGAAATCCAGCGCTCGAGTGCCGACTCGCTGCCCGAGGCCACGCTCGCCGCACGCGAACCGATCGCCGTCGAATCGTTCGAGACCGATACTCGAGTTCCCGGTTCGACCGGGGTGACTGACCACGGACTCACGAGCGGGGTCGGCGTTCCGATCGGCCCGACGACCGATTCACCGGGCGTCCTCGCCGTCTACAGCGCTGGCGAACGGGAGTTCGCTGACCACGACATCGACTTCCTCGAGAGCGCTGCGACGATCCTCGCGACGGCGATCGAACGGCAGGCCTACGAGCGTCGACTCAACGACACGGTCGCCGAACTTGAGGTCTCGAACGAGCGCTTAGAACAGTTCGCCTACGCGGCCTCGCACGATCTGCAGGAACCACTACGGATGGTTTCGAGCTATCTCCAACTCATCGAGAGCCGGTATGCCGACGACCTCGATGCCGACGGTGAGGAGTTTATCGAGTTCGCCGTCGACGGCGCTGAGCGAATGCGCGACATGATCGATGGCCTCCTCGAGTACTCTCGAGTCGATTCGAAGGGTGCGCCGCTCGAACCGGTCGATCTCGACGTGGTACTCGAGGATGTCCTGACCGACTTGCAGGTGATGATCGACCAGTCCGACGCCGAGATTACGGCGGCGTCGTTGCCCGAGGTACAGGGCGACGCCGGCCAGCTTCGGCAGGTGTTTCAGAACCTGCTGTCGAACGCGATCGAGTACAGCGGTGACGGTCAGCCTCGGGTCCACATCGATGCCGAGCGAACCGGCTCGATGTGGCGTCTCTCGGTCCACGATGAGGGGATCGGAATCGACGCCGAGGAGACATCGCAGATCTTCCAGGTGTTCCAGCGACTCCACAGTCGCACGGAGCACGATGGGACGGGAATCGGACTTGCGCTCTGTCAGCGTATCGTCGAGCGCCACGGCGGGGAGATCTGGGTCGACTCACAACCCGGTGCGGGCTCGACGTTTTCGTTTACCTTGCAGCCGGCCGAGACTCCCCAGCGAAACCATTGCGTGTGAATCGGTGGCCCCATTCGGCCTTCGTTCACCGTTACATCGCCCGGCTCTGCCCACCATCGTAACGGCCATACGACCTGATTGCGTGTGTTCGGGCATGAACTTCGCGCCGGGGGCCTGGAAGTACGCCGTTCTTCCCCTGCTTGCTGCACCGTTCGCGCTCGTGTTCAGCGTGACGGCGAGTCTCCTTGCACTCGCCGCCAGTGTCGGAACACTCGCCTTTTTCCGCGACCCCGAGCGGACGCCGCCGCCGACTGGCGTCGTCTCACCGGCCGATGGGAACGTCTCCGTGCTCCGTGAGGAGGGCGACCGCGTTCGACTGGGCGTCTTCATGAACGTCTGGCACGTCCACGTCATCCGCGCGCCGTTCGACGCCGCCGTGACGGACGTCGAACACGTCTCCGGTGCGAACCGCCCGGCGTTCTCGAAGGAGTCGGATCGCAACGAGCGCGTGCACGTTCGATGTGAGACGGACTCTCCGAACCTCCCTGCAGCCGAGGGATCGGCGACGGGGGCGACTCGAGACACCGACGCGTCGGATTCGAATGCGAACGACGCCGAAGTCACGTTCATCGCCGGCGCGTTCGCCCGTCGCATTCACCCCTACGTCGAACGCGGCGACGATGTCACCCGCGGCGATCGACTCGGCCACATCGCGTTCGGTAGCCGCGTCGACCTGCTCTTTCCACCTACGGTGGACCTCGAGGACATCGATGTCGACGTGGGGGACTCGATGACCGCTGGCGAGACGGTGGTACTCGAGTCGACGGCCGAGTTCGACCTCGAGATTGCCTCCGAGTAAGGGAAGACGGAAACACGATGCAACCGAGACACGGAACGCACTCCCTTTTATCACTCACGTGTCCATCACTGAACCATCGCCCAGCTATATTTTGCTGGCCGTCGTTCGGACGGGTATGTACCGTGCAATCCTGCCGGAAGGACAGATCGCCTGTGAGCGGTACGAACACACGGAGACAGGGCTCGAGTTATACGACGAAGACGACGAGTTCCTCGCGTTCGTTCCGTACGCGAACCTCCACGCACTGGCTGATGACGAGATCTACGCGGCCGACGAACGATCGATCATGTAATCAGGCCGGGGCTTGATCGATGGCCTCGAGTTGCTCGCGGTACCGATTTCGAACGGTGACGACGGTCGTCTGTGCGGTGTCGGCGACTGCTCGCTGGGGAATCGTCTCGTCACAAAGCAGGCCGGCGGCGTAGATCGCTGCGGCGGCGAATCCGGTCGGCGATTTCCCCGAGTGGAGCCCCTGCTGGGTCGTTTCGTCGATAATCTCGACGGCTTTCGTCTCGACGTCTTTGTCGACGTCGAGTTCCGAACAAAAGCGGGGGACGAACTGGCGTGGGTTCGTCGGCTCTAAGTTGATGTCGAGCTCGTCGGCGATGTATCGGTACGTCCGTCCGATCTCTCGCTGATCGACCCGTGAGACAGCGGTTACTTCCTCGAGACTGCGTGGAATGTCCTCCTTTCGGCAGGCAGTGTAGAGGGCGCTGGTTGCAACGCCTTCGATCGATCGGCCTCGGATGAGGTCCTGCTCGAGTGCTTGCCGGTAAATGACGCTTGCCGTCTCTTTGACGGGCTTTGGGACGCCGAGTGCGCTGACCATTCGGTCGATTTCCGAGAGCGCGTACTTGAGGTTCCGTTCGCCCGCGTTTTTCGTTCGGATGCGCTCTTGCCAGACACGGAGTCGATGGAGCTGGCCGTGTTTGTCGGCCGACATCGAGTGGCCGTTGGCGTCTTTGTTCCGCCAGTCGATCGTGGTCGTTAGCCCACGGTCGTGCATCGACTGTGTGAGTGGCGCACCGACACGGGAGAGTTCGTCGTGTTCTTGGGCGTTAAACGCCCGCCACTCCGGACCGTAGTCGATCGGATCTTCGGTGAGGACGAGCCCACACTCCTTGCAGACTCGTTCGCCGCGGTCCGGATCGTGTACGATCGTATCGGTTTCGCAGTCCGGACATAGCCCGGACTCTGTCTTCGCTGATTCTGTCTTCGTGTGATCGATGAGGGACCGCGTCATCAGTAATAAATCGATCCGTGCCGGCATTGTAAGGGTGTAACATGGTTTCGCGAGAAACCCTGACTTACTGGAGTGCTCGTTGAGGCCAAGAGAAAAAGAGCAAACAGCGACATACCGCCGCTGTGCCCGACTGTGACGATCGACTGAATCGTGCTGAAACCGTGTCCCATCGGTCCGCTGTGGGCGAAGCGCCTCGTTGACGTCCTCACCCTACCATGTGGGATGTGGACACAACACATGAAATGTGGGCATAGTTTCGATGATTGGACGCCGTAAATCGTCCATTCACTCCGTAAATTCACCTTTCTGAATCGAACTGTCGCTCGTCTTTATATCGCGGGCATCAAACGTTCCGTACCAGTGTCGTGTCGCATCTCCCCCAGCCGGTTTTCATCCACGCGCTGCCGTCCCTTCACCTGTTATACACGTACGCGAACGATAAACACGGACAGGTGTCCGATACTGCCCGCCGTCAGTCGCGACGGCAACCGAGTGTTCTCCCGGCGGTCTACCCGGGCGCTGTCACAGCCGGGAAGTCAACCCGTACTGCGTCGCACTGCGCGTGCTTTGCAGCCGGTGCGAAACGTGGCTGTGCTTAAGAGTGTCAGTATTGGTGTACAACTTGGTGTGTCAATCGTGACTGCGACTTGTCGACTACGAACGGTGCGGGTTCCGTTGACCGGAACAGCTGGCTGTCGTTTCGCTTCCCGTAACTCGTCAGTATCAAACCCGAACGCAGTTTCAGACCCCGGAGGCGACGACTAATGTCGTCGATCGATACCTCGCTTCCGGACGAGATCGCGTCGGTGACCGAGTCGGGTGAGGAGAAACGGCTCTCGAAAGACGTTATTTTCGAACTCCTGAAGAACCGCCGTCGGCGGGAAGTACTCGCATACTTACTCGAGGCTGACGAAACGGTGACGCTCGGTGAACTCGCCGAACAGATCGCTGCTTGGGAGAACGATACTGAAGTCAGCGCGCTCAGCTCCGACCAGCGAAAGCGGGTGTACGTCGCCCTCTACCAGACTCATCTTCCGAAGATGGACGATGCCGGGATCGTCGAGTACGATCAAGACCGGGGGCTGATCTCGCTCGCGGATAACGCCGATCTGCTGATGATGTATCTCGATACGGATACACACCGGCAGGATCGGTGGGATCGATGGTACGCAACACTCAGTGTCGTCGGCGCAGCGTTCGTTACTGGTGCCTTTCTTGGCCTGCCACCGCTGTCTGCCATCCCGATGCTCGGTGTTGCTGGCATCGTCGTCGTCGCGTTTTTCCTCCTTTCGGCTGTCCACGCCGTTACGAACCGGCAACAGGAGCGTACCGTCGACGGTAAACTCTCACGAATAGAGTGACTACTCCGGGGGGAGTTGGGTCACTGATTTTCTGCCGCTCTCACTGACTGCACCGGCGGCGACAGGTCGTCATCGTCGCGTCTCAACTGCGACGATGTTCACATCCGATCACCTGGATGCGGTCCGATCTGGTGTGTCGTGACGATCAGTGGCCACGCTCGTCGATGCTGTGTGTGACTGGTGTTGGGACCCCGTCTCAGTAATGTGTATGATGGGAAGAAGGACTTTTATTCACTGCTCCCGAACGGACGAGTGGCTCCCGACGACCGTCATCCAGTACCGGAGCAGTTCGCGTGCCAGCATCTGTTCCCGTTTAGGCGCGGGGGCCATTTCCATACTCGGTCTCTCTCGTCGTTTTTCACGTCAGATCGCTCGCTGAATGTCTGATCCGGATCTGTGTGATCACCGGGACACAGTGGATCGAGCCGTATCATGCCGTATCCACTTCCATCTCGAGCGGCTCGTGGGGTGGTAGATCTGCTGGCTCAGGTTGTGCGACCGCATCCTGACAGAACTGCTCGAGCCGTCGCGCCTGTTCGTCCCAGGTGAACGCCTGAACGTCCTCGCGGGCCTGCGTGCCGAGTGTGTCTCGGAGCTCGGCCGACTCGAGGACCATGGTGAGCTTGTCGGCCAGATCTTGCGGGTCGTTGACCCGTGCGAGGAGCCCGTTTTCACCGTTGACTAGATACGTTTTGATCCCCTCGAGAGCCGTCGTCACGACCGGAAGCTCACAGGCCATCGCTTCGACGTTTGCCATCCCGAAACTCTCGTTGTGGCTCGGCAGACAGAACACGTCGGCACCGGCGTGGTAGGCCGGCAGGTCCGGATGTGGGACTTCGCCGTGGAGTTCCACTCGCTCCCACATCCCGAGTTCGCGGGCCCGGCGTCGCAACTGCGCTTTCTCGCTGCCACGACCAACGAAGTGGAGTTCCTGTTCACCCTCGAGACGAGACACTGCCTCGAGTAGGTCGTAGATCCCTTTCGATTCGACGAGCCGACCGACGAAGAGGATGATCGGATCGGCACTCGAGATCGTGGGTTCGACCCCTGGCTGGAACCGATCTTCGTCGACGCCTGGATAAATGAGTTCCTCGACGCTGGAATCGAGTGCGTTCGTCACTCGCTTTGCGGTTTCGTCCGAGTTTGCCAGAAGGTGTTCTGTCTGTGATAGCTTGTCTCGAAGTGTGACGCCAAGACCGAATCCCGTGAGTCGATGGAACGTGTAGACGGTTGGTACGTCGACCACGTTCGAGAGGAGGAGATCATCGAGAAACTGGTACGTAAAGAGGACGTCGAGGTGCTCGTTCATGTGATCGATGAGGCCGTTTCGGACGGTCCACTGGGTCATCAGGAGCTTGCTCCGGTTTTGGGGACCAAGTGGATGCACTGGATCGAGTGACTGCGTCCAGTGGTCTTCGAAGGAGGGCGTTTCGATCACGGTCACGTCCGACTCAGTCAGCAGTGGTGACAGGTCCCCTGCCTGCGTATAGAGGTAGACATCGTTCGATCGGCTGAGTGCCGCCGCCATCTGTTGGGTGTAAATCGCGATTCCACCCGCATGACGAGTCCCAGCAGCGTCGTGATAGAACCCGATTTTCATACTTCAACTAGTCTGTCACGAGTATTTTGTTATCTATTTCGTACTGTCTGTATTCTTCACGTATCGGTGTTCGCCCCGAAAACGCAGTCTCGTCGCCGACGAACCTGTTGCCGGGGTTGCTGGAGTCGCTACTCGTCGATATCTTTCGGCCACCGGTAGATATGGCACGGAAAACGGAAGGTACGGGAGGGATTACAATGACTGTGTCCGGAGTAGTGAGGGTCCAGTGTTCCTGACTCTCTCTCCGCGTAGTCAGCGGGCGACGTCAGCAGTGGTTCTTTCCGCCCGTGTCAACAGCCGCTCATGGCGTCGGTTCCGGATCACCAGCGATGGCTGGCACACCGGCGACGAACTGTCCCGAAACCGAACTGCTGACGGACGAGTTGTCGAGCATGTCGCTCACTGATCGTATCCTCGACGGGTTCAAGGCAACACTCGGTGCCCGACTCGTAAACAACATCGCGAACGGACTCCTGTTGCTGTTGCTTGCCCGTTTTCTGTTGAGCAACGACCAGTATGGGCTGTTGTTCACGATTATCTCCATCGTCGCCATCGCGCAACTCGGTGCGGACCTCGGACTCGCTCGCTCGGCAGCGCGCTACATCTCCGAAAAGAAAGAAACCGAGCCATCGGTCATCCCGTATCTCGTGCGGACGTCGCTTCGCTATCGAATGCTCTTGCTCGGCATTGTCGCTGTCGCCCTCATTGTAACGCGTGACGTTCTCGCGACCGTCCTCGAGATTCCTGAACTCTCGACGCTGATGTGGTTGGCCGCCGGCTATCTGCTCTTCCAGTCGCTGTACTCGTACCACCTGTCGCTGTTTCAGGGCTTCAACCGGGTGAATCTGAGCGCCGTCCTCGAGGTCATCAACAACGTTACACGTGTCCTGTTCGTCGTTGGCCTGACAGCGCTCGGGCTGGGTGTTGCTGGGGCACTGTTTGGGTACATTTTGGGCGCTGCTCTCGCAACGGTCGCTGGGCTGGTATTGCTCTACCGCCGGTTCTACACCCAGTATGTGGACGGCGGTGGGGACAAATCGCTCCGGAACCGGATGCTCAAGTACAGCGTTCCGCTGACGGCCTCTCACAGCGCGAACATCCTTGATCGGCAGGTCGATACGATTCTGGTTGCGTTCTTTATCAATCCGGTTGCGGTCAGTTACTATGTCTTGAGTAAACAAGTCACAGAGTTCGTTCTGGTTCCGGCCAGCTCGCTCGGATTTTCCGTCTCACCGGCCTATGGCGAGGAGAAAGCGAACGAGTCGCTCGATCGTGCGGCCCGGATCTACGAGACGACGCTTCAGTATATGTTCTTGCTGTACATTCCAGCCGCGGTGGGAATCTTACTCGTGGCTGAGCCTGCTATTACGCTTATTTTTGGGACTGAGTATGCGGGTGCAACACCGGTGTTGCAAGTGCTCTCGGTCTACGTCGTTTTCCAGGCAATCACGGGCGTCACGACGCAGGGACTCGATTATCTCGGTCGAGCGAAAACGCGCGCGTACGCGAAAGGTGCGACATCGGTCGCAAACGTCGGTCTCAACATCGCTTTGATCCCGATCTACGGCGTCACCGGGGCCGCCGTTGCGACAGTGCTCACGTTTGGCACCTACACGCTGGTCAACGTCTACGTCATGCACAGCGAACTGTCGCTGGATTTCGTTCGGATCGGTCGTTCGCTCGCGGTGACGTCGGCTATCGCCTGCGGAATGGGGTTGTCAGTGCTGTTTCTCGTTCCGTACGCCTCGTCCATTCCGGCGTTGTTCGGCGTAATCGCGCTCGGCATCGCTATCTGGGGCGTTCTGGTCACAGCAAGTGGCGTCGTCGATCCACGTGAGACGATCGCACAGCTGACGTGACTCGCTGTCGATTTATTTTCAGATATGGGTTGCTCGAGCGTCGAGAATCTGTGAGACTGTTCTTTTCGAGTGATAACGGCGCTATCAGTGTGCGAGCAGTAGCGAGTCGGTCACTGATCGCGGACGTTGTACTGGACGTCCACAGCGGCATTCCCACAGAGGGTGAACGCCTCGATGTCGCCGTCGAACCAGTAGGCATCGAGCCAGTTGCCGACCGCGCCGCGAACGGCCTTTCCTTCGATGACGTCCTCATCGTCGATCGAGGCACCTCGGTAGGTGGATTTGACGACTGCACCGCTCACCTCGAAGGAGTACGTACTCGGATTCTCTGCTTCAGTTCCGTCGATAACGAGGACGTGGGGAAGCAGTTCGTGGTCGCCGTAGTCGGCTGGATCGATCTCTTCACCGTCGAGGCTCACTGTTGCCTCGCCGTCAATGACGGTGACATCAGTCAACGTCCCCGAGAACCGGAACGTCTGGCTTCCGTCGGTGAGCGTGCTCTGGACCGTCGACCCCGACACGGTCGTCGCTTCCTCTTTCGGCTCGTCGTCGCTCTCGAGTTCAATCCTTCCCTCGACTGTGATCTCGAAACTCGTCGGTGAGTCACGGCTCTCGACGTCGAGCACGTGGGGGAGTTTCTCACCGTAGTCGGCGGCATCGATCTCCTCGTCGTTGACCAGCACCGTTGCCGGCCCATCGACCGTGAGTTGCTCGAGGTCACCACTGAAACGGAAGGCGTCTTTCCAGTCTGCGACGACACCGCTTGCGAGTGAGCCGTCGACCTCGGCTCCGTCGTCGATCGTCGCCCCGTCGTGGTTCGATGGCTCAACGTCGCCGCTGACTTCGAACTCGTATCGAGTTACGTCCGCGGCGTCTCCATCGAAGAGGATCACGTTCGGGAGTTGCTCGTCACTCTCGTCGTCGTCGCTCTCGTCGCTGTTTGTGCTTCCGGTGGAGTCGGTGTGTGCCGTTCCAGACGCAGCGGCCTCTGCCGAGGTCGGAACGCCGTCGGGGATCGAGAGATCCGGATTGGTCCCGACGGCGTCACCGACTGTGACGCTTGAGCCGCTTGCACGCTGAATACTCCCTTGGTAACCGCCGCTCTCGAAGCGCACACGACCGGGCGAGCCGTTTGCCCCGGCGACGAGTGCGTAGGGGTACGGTCCGTCGGCGAACTGTGAGTCGCGAATAGCCACGGTGCCGCCGTTCCAGACCCAGACGGGGCGGCCGTTGGTTTCGGTGTAGCCGCCGTAGCCGGGGCCGTAGTCGGTGTTGTCGTTGTACGCGACACAGTTTTCGATCACGTCGTTGCCGCCCGCACAGCGGAACGTCGAGACGCCGTTGTTTTTCCCGAAACAGGTATCGAAGTGGACACTGCTCGGTCCAGACGCGGTGTTAGAACAGTAGAAGCCGTTGTTCGGGAAGCCCTGGACGTTACAGCAACGGAACGTCAGGTTCGCGTCACTGCCACGGTGCATAAAGACCGCACCGGGACCGTGGACGAAACTCGAGCCCTCTTTGGTCGCCCCATCGCCCATATAGATGTTTTCGAAAAGGATGTCGCCGCGGCCGGCGTTGATCGAGATCAGGAACTGATCGCCGCGGTAGAGACCTTTGAAGCCGATGTTTCGAATCACCGAGTTCGCTCCTGTGACGTTCAGCAGGATACTGTCGCCAGTCGAAACGTCGATGAGTTTGTTCTCGAACGTTTCTCCGCGGCCGATGTTGATCACCTGACCGCGTGCGCGGATGACATCGTAGTCTTCGCCGTCGGCGCTTGCGCTCGCCCCGAACACTGTCGCCGCTGCAGTCGTTGCACCGGCGAGTTTCATATACGATCGTCGGTGGAGTAATCCAGTATTACCGCGTTCATCCGCCGACTCGTCCTCGCTGTCGACGGATCCGTCTTCGTTCAGTACCGAAGGTTCGCGTGCCATGCAATCGGGTAATATGATACTACCACCATAAACTTTCTCTTCTATTTTACTTAAAATTTACAGACCTTAGATACACTCTGTATGTTACGTGGGAAAATAAGCAAATTATCTATCGATATTTTATATGTCGTAGATTCGTATGTGTTCGTCGAGTAATCCGCTATTACGTATCGTCTCTCCTCGAGATATTCGCCAATCGCTCGATAATCTCTGCTTACCCGGCCGCCTCGTTCACTCGCTTCTCGAACGGTGTCTTCGATGACCGGCCGTCTGGAGTGATCGGTGAAAAACAGCCAGCGACGAACTCGAGGGAGGGCACCTGTGACGGCGTCTGCAGGGGAGAGAATGCGTCAGCGGGGAGGGGGAGGAGAAAGCGTCAGCGGGGGATACTTTGACTCTCGTCTCAGTTACTGCCGGCGGCTGCCTCTTCGGGACTGGTTGGTGTTCCCGCTGGAACGAATGCTTCGGGGTCGGTACCCGTGTCGTCCTCGAGTTGGACGCTCGAGCCGGCGTGCTCGGCGATACCGCCGTCCGCGTCGTAGTCGGTGTTCCGGAGCACGACATTCGTTCCTTGGCCGTTCGCACCGGCGTCGATCGCGGTGTGGTGGCCGTTCATCTCGATCTGGCAGTCTTCGACTTCGACCGTTCCCGGCGACCAGGCCCAGATACCCCGGCCGGCATAGCCTTCGTTGTCGACGTACACACTGGAGTTCGTTACCTTGCTCCCTTCCGTCGCGAGTCGATAGTGCGAGACATAACAGTTGGCAGCGAAACAGCTATCGATGTGGATCGTCCCACCGCCGCTGTTTCCGGGTGCGGAGGCGTAGATCGCGTTATCCGCAAAGCCCTGAATGTTGACGTTTTTGAAGTCGATGTGTCCGGAGTGGTCGGGGGCGACCCAGAACGCGGTCTGGCCGTGCCCGTTCGGATTGCCGTTTCCGTCACTCGAGCCATCTCCGAGGTAGACGTTCTCGACGGTGCTGGTGCCGCCAGCGCCATCGGAAATGCCGAACGTGGCGGACCCGGTTCCGGAGGTGTTCTCGCCTTTGAAACCGATGTTCCGAACCGTCCACTCGCTGCCGTGTGCGGTGATGACGATATCCTGGCCGGTCGTCATGTCGATGAGCTTGTTCTCCCAGGCTTCGCCATCGCCGATAGTGATGGTCTGGCCGGCGGCTTCGATCACTTCGTAGTCCTCGGCGGCTGTCCCACCGGTGGATTCGGGGTCCACACTGGTGGTTCCGGACTCCTCGTAGTCGTCCTCGGCGGATGTCGTGCCGGCTGCACCGAGCGTGGCTGCCGCGGTCGCGACTGCGGCGAACGAACGCACGTAGCTGCGTCGGCTTAATCCACTATTACGGGTTGCTTTCGGCGTAGTGTCCGTCTCGGACGTACGGGGGTTCTGCGCCATACATCTTCGTAACCTGGGCTTACAGCTATAAACTTTTCTTTGTCGAAGTAGGTTAAATTTACAGAATATATTTCTAACGCTGTATAATACAACAAAAACTGTGGCAATTCGCTCACGAAACTATGATTAAAACACCACCGATCTCCCCCTCGAGTAATTCGGCTTTAGGGCAGAAATATCATCTTACACCCCTCGAGAGGCGCTGTTCCAGCCGATCCGTCACTGCAATCATCGACACCGAACTGTCGACACTATCGTCCTCGAGAACATTTTGTTTGGGGATAGTCGACTATTACCCGTCAAGAATGGCTGTGAACTGAGGCAGATGAGTGACGGCTGATGTCGCCGTCGTTGATCGAAACACCACCTCGAGTTCGAAGCCCGTGTTGTCCGTCGTCAGTCTAGACGACGACCGTCGCTGGAGCGGTACTCGACTCGAGCCGTGAGCACAGGGAGGCGTGTGTCGGGTTTCGATCGTGGGCCGCTGATGTGTGCGTTCACATGTGGAGTCTGGAGTGCTGTTCGCGCGCGCGAAAGAAACAATATAATGACTTATCGCACGACACAGGCTGGCATGCGTACGAGTGTGTCGTGGCGGGTAATGGATTCCACACGCACCGTCCACTCGAGTGTGTCACACGGTCCGATGCCGCCGGTACTGCTCGGTACCGTCCGGGGGACAACTGCGTTGGGAACTACCAGTCTGTCGCGACGATTCAGTTACTCCGCGCCGGAGACGGCGTACATCCGGAACTCGTCGTTCGAGATCACTTTGTTGGCTTCTGAGGACGTCTCGAACGTCTCGAGTGAGTCCTCGCTGTAGTAGAGTTCCTGATAGACCTCGAGTTCACGGGTCATATCGTACTGGGTTGTGATGAAATAGTAGTCGATATCGTTGTATGCCTCGTTGTAGTTGCCGGCTTCGAACGCCTCGGCATCGACCGTCCCGCTTGCGACCGTCGCTCCGCTCAGCGTGCCTTCACCCTCGACGCCGTTGATGCCGTGATCGTATCGGTACGGATCATACCCCATTCCGACGTGGGGAACGTCGTCGTCTGCGTGTTCGAACCCGGACTCGTAGCCGCTGAACTTCTGTTGGGTGACGTGCTGTCCGGGATCGTAGATCATCGGCGATGCGAACACCGTCATCAGTCCGAGGACGAGACAGGCACCGAGGACGAGTGCTGCGACGACGTTGCCGCCCGGCCTCGAGATATACCTCGAGAGCGTGCCGATGCCGCGTGAGATGGCGACACCCGCGAGAATCGTCAGGACAACGGCCAGAAAGCCGACTTGGCGGAACGCCATCGTCGGCGTTCCGACGAAGTAGACGGCGAACAGCCCGGTTAGGGGCACCATCGAGATCGCGAGGTAGTTGACGAGTGACTTCGCCTCGGGATCGAGGCTGGTCCGCCCAAACCACACCAAGAGGATGAAGACGCCGACTAGCAGCGAGATCACAGCCAACTCGAGAAACATCGCTACGAACAGTTCGCCGAGACTGCCGCCGATCTCTGTGAGTGACGATTCACGCTGTTCGACCTCAGCACTGCTGCCGACGTCTGCGGTGAAGATCCCGGTGAGCAGTCCCAGAAGTGCGTCTCTGAACCGCTCGTTGCTCAATGCCCACAGCCCAAACAGCGAGCCGAGAACGACTGTGTGCGCGTACGTGGTTGGATGGTCGAGAACCGGGTGGTCATCGTAGCGGCGTCGAACGACGTACTGGATGGCGCTGATCGTTCCGAGCAGGATAACGACGTTGATCATCTGCTGGGGGTGGATCAACAGGAGTCCAACCCCGGACAGGACGATGAGGAGGCTAAACGGTGAGAGACCGAACGGGAGTCGCTCAATCGCTGCTCGGCGACGGAGATAGGCGAGAAACGCGAAGATGACAACGGGAACGACAAAGAGCGCGTTCGAGTTCGTATGCACCCCCATGTGCGTCGCGATATTGTTGATCGGGAGGGCCATCCACGAGACGATCGCGCCGACGCCGACCGCTAGCCCGGGACCTGTCACCTCCCGTACGACCAACGGAACGAAGAGCAAAAACGGCACGAACAGGATGACCATGCTGAACAGGAGTCCCCGTTCGACCGGGATTCCGCCAGCGTAGTAAAAGACGGACGCGATCGAGTGCACCGCCGGATAAAACAGTTCGTGGGGTGCTAGCTCCCCAGTGGTGATGTTTCGCGTCCATCCCAGGTGCGTAAGCGCATCCCCCATCCCGGAAAAGCGGTAGTTTCTGATCACCGGGAGACTGACGATCCCGGTGACCGTTATCGCGCCAAGACCGATCCCAAATGCCTGCTCGCGGCCACGGCAGATCAGTGCCGTACTGATGGCGATCGCCAACGCCACGGCGAACGCGATCCACGTCGTCGTCGGTGTGCCCGTATATATCGATGGCTCGTAGTTGGTTGCGGGATTTGCCCGTGCGATGAGGAGGCCAGCTGCAGCCGCAACGAAGCCAACGGCGAGCGTGATATTGAGCGTCGCCCGTTTCATAAACTCTCGAGTGGCTGCCTGTCGGTTCCGATATCGATACGCATGTCTTGTCGAGCAGTCATCGACCCAGCCGTTTGTTATCCGGCTCCTATCCGATCGGCTCCCAGCCAGTCTACAGCCGACCGACTCTCACGGCTTGCACTCGATCATGATGGCTGTTAGCGTCCCTCTTCCCCGTGGTTGTGGCTAGCGGTCGTTTTCGAGCGGCTCTCGGCTGTATGCAACCCCTATCGATTGTGAACTGACCTGTATGGGTTGCATTTGTGATTCCTGAACGATCAACGGTTCTGATGGTTTTTGTACTCCGTCGTGATCCCTCGAGATGACTGCGATCAGTGTGCGTCCACTGCCAGTTCGTTCGACCAGCTATGTCATCAATTGTTATCGACCACGTCAGCGCCGACGGTACGACCCTCGAGTGTGACGTCCGGACGTCTGCCGACCTCGAGCGGTTTTTCACGACCGAATCGTTTCGAACCAACTACGATGTCCCGATCGAGACCGTCCCCGAGGGCATCCTCGCGATTCCCGTCCTCGCGCAGGTCTGTCCCGTCGCGTGGGCGAACGGGGCCGACGTCTACGTCGACGAGGTCGACGCGACGTTTGCAAGCGCTCTCGAGGACGTCAAGGAAACGCTGTGCTCGATGCACGACTTTCTCGAGGGTGGGACGCTGTATGCAAAGCGCACGACCGATCCCGAACCCGAACCGGGTGGTGAGAGTGGCCTGCTCTTTACCGGTGGCGTCGACTCGACGTACTCCTATGTCCGCCACCGCGAGGAGTCACCGACGCTGATTAGCATTCGTGGGTGGACGATCACGCCCGAGCCAGCCGACGACGACGACTGGGACGCCCTCCGCTCGCGTGTCTCGTCGTTCGCCGCCGATCACGACCTCGAGACGGCCTTCGTCGAGTCGAACATGCTCTCGTTTCTCGCCCACCCGATGTTGCTGGCTCACTACAAACGCTACGTCGATGGCGCGTGGTACAGCTCCGTCGGCCACGGCCTCGGGCTGCTCGGACTCTGTGCGCCGATGGCCTACGCTCGCGGCATCGAGGACCTCTACGTCGCTGCGACCCACTGGCAGGGGATCGACCTCGAGTGGGGGTCACGGCCCGATATCGACGACTACGTCCGGTGGGCTGGCACACAGTGTCATCACGATGGCTACGAGTTGACCCGACAGGAACGGCTCGACCGCATCGCCGACTACGTCCAAACGGCGGAGCCGACGCTCGAACTCCAGACCTGCAACGTCCGAATGGACGGCAACTGCGGTGAGTGTGAGAAGTGTTACCGGACCGCTGTCGGCCTTCGACTCGCCGGCCTCGAGCCAACGGCACACGGCTATCTGTTCGTCGACGAGGACTATCACGAGATCCGAACTGCACTCGAGGAGGGTCGGTGGGTCCTCGGACAGGACGAACGCTACATGTGGGACGATATCCGCGAGCGCGCTCGCGAAACGGAGCCGACGTCGGACGCCGAAGCGGCGTTTTTCGAGTGGCTCGATGCGGCTGCTCTCGGCGACCTCGTTTCCGACTCCTCGCCGCCGCTGTCGCACCGACTGCTCCGTGCGGGCGCGAGAAACGCGCCAGCTCCCGTCTACAACACCGTCTATCCTGCTTGGACGTCCGCGAAGTCGGGACTGCGCCGCGTTCGATCCGACCGCTAACGGACTCGTGACTTCCGACTGCGGTGTCGGTGTCGTTCCGGGCGAATCGCTGTGCGCTCACGGACTGTTGATCGCAAAACTGACCCCTTCCCGGCTCGGCCGAACTATCGTTCCGGAACGCCGTAATCGATATGCACGTTCGGAACGCTCGCGGAGTCCGGTGCTTCGACGCCGTTCCAGTCGACGACACGAACGTTCGTCACTTGGCCGGCAAAGCGGAATCGCTGAACGCCGACGTCGATCGCTCCCTCCGCGACGCTGCCCGAGACGATCGTTGCCTCCTCAACGGGGTCTTCAGCGTCCATCTCGATCTCGCCATCGACGGCGATTTCGAAACTCGAGGGGACGCCGCGGCCGACGATCGTCACGAGATTCGGAAGTGGTTCTGTCTCTGTCGTGGCAACCTGGTTCTGTACCGGTGTGTCGCGTGCCATACTTCGGTAAGTTTGTCTCTTCGGTATAAGCCTTCTTGTCGACTCATTGGTAGCAGTTCAAGAAATATAGGCACTCAGATACGGCACAACGAGCTGATAGTCATCCAAGATATGACGACAAGTGGAGAGGTAGTGAACGGCGACGGCACGCTACTGACAGCCGACGCACAGCAACTCCTCGTCCGCGTTGTACTGGTGTCGCCGTCCGTTGACGCTGCTGGCTACCGAAGCGTCGAGAACGTGTTCAGGAGGTCACGAACGAACGGGCGTGGATCGTCACGGCTGAGATAGTCGAACCGCGGCTCCTCGTAGAGCGTTCGGGCCACTTCGGCCACCGCCGCCGTCACTGGTGGCTTCTCGACGAGGTCGATGTCTTTTCTAAGTATCGAATGCAGATACAATAGCTCGCCTCGCAGTAGGTGTCCACCGATTCCTGGCTGGTAGCTGTGGTCAATCCGATCACGCGCCCCGTTTGCCAGCAACCAGTAGTAGTACGGGAAGTCCGCACCGGCCTGCACCGAGAAGGGAAGCGACGACCAGAACCGCGGATTGACCTCCATAAGCTTGAACTCGCCTGTCTCCTCATCGCGCAGGAACTCGACCATCGCGAGCCCGTGCCACTCTAACTCATCGAGCAGCGCCAGCCCGGATTCCTCGAGCGCCGGAATGTCGACTGACTCGCGAAACGCACTGGGGCCGCCCGCGTAGCTGTAGCCACGGCGCTGTCGGTGCTGGAAGGTCGCCACTGGCTCGCCTTCGTCGTAGAGTGCGAAGAAGCCGTACTCGTCGGTCGTCGAGACGTACTCCTGAATCAGTGGCACGTGGTGCATCTCGGTGTGGACGGCCTCGGTCGCGGTAGTTCGAGCCGACTCGAGATACTGGGTCGACGGCGGGGCGACACAGGTTTCTGGCGTGTACTCATCGACGTACTCGTCTCCGAGGATTGTATACCGTGGCTTGATGATCCACTTCTGGCCGTCATCGGGTGCGGCTGTAAACAGCGCTGTTTCCGGTGCGCCAACACCGGCCGTGTCGGCGGCTTCGAACAGTCGCATCCGGTCTTGTGCTCGCGCGAGCGTGTCGAACGTCGGCCAAGGGGTGCTAACGTACTCGGCGAACTCGTCTCTGTACTTCGATAACACGTAGATGTCCGGCTCTCGAACCGGGATGATCGTCCGCACGTCCGGGCGCATCGCCAGCGAGCGCAGCGCGTCCTTATATGCCACGAGGTCCTCGTGTGGCGACGGCACACGAACCGCCTCGTTAC
Organism: Natronorubrum sulfidifaciens JCM 14089; assembly: GCF_000337735.1. Taxonomy (GTDB): domain Archaea; phylum Halobacteriota; class Halobacteria; order Halobacteriales; family Natrialbaceae; genus Natronorubrum; species Natronorubrum sulfidifaciens. The sequence continues at coordinate 23,337 of NZ_AOHX01000002.1, forward strand.
AGTATTTCGACTGAAACGCAGGGGTCGTTTCATCACTCGAGACGACGATCGTTCGGATACCGCGTCGACCAAGCGACCTCGCACAGGCGACCGTACTCGGCGCGGCGATCCCCGGAACGACGACTGATTCGTTCCCGTTCCAGGCGGAGTTGTCCATACAGCCACTCCAATATCGGATAGAAATGTTATGTCGTCTCTAATCGCTGCCTCGGGGACGCCCAGTCACCGACTACTGCGCTCTCGAGTCCGATTTTGCCACTCGAGTCACGATTGCGAAACGACCTCGACGGTGATCGTTCCACCCACGCGGCCAACACTCGTCCGTCGAGATCGACACGATAACGGCGGGCTATCGGGCGTTTCTTCGAACGGGGTAACGGCGTTTCGCACTGGATACTCGTCGCCCCTGTTGGTCGATGCTCACTCCGTCGCTACTCGAGATAGCCGAGGTCTGCGAGTCGCTTCTCGACGGTGTCGTCAGCTGTTTCGACCGACCGCGTGCCATCGAAGCGCGGATACTGTCGTGTGCCAGCCGAGTCGACACACGGTAGTGGGGACCCATCCATTCTCTCGTCGAACGGAATCCCGAACGTCGACAGGACAGTTGGGGCGATATCGAAGAGGTGGGCGTCCCCGACCCCAGCCGCGGGCTCGATATCCGCTCCCCGAGCCGCGACCGTTCCCTCGAGTTTGTGGTTCCACGGCTCGCTTGGCGGCCCGAACTGCTCGTTCAGCAGCGTCGCCGACAGGAAGTGCTCGAAGTCGGCCGGAACGGTCACGATATCGACCGCGCGCTCGCTTTCGGGACCGTGAAAGTACTCCTCGCTGGGTCTGACAGCCTCGAACACGGGCTCGCCGTCGGGTGTCGTCACCGATCGCAAGGCGTCGATGAGTCGCGTTCGAACTTCCTCGTACGCGCCCGGCGGGACGACGCCGTCCGGTTCGCGCCCCTCGAGGTTGATTCGAACGCCGAGTTCGATCCGCGAGCGCACGTACGCCGTCGAGTTGGGGAAGTCGACCTGCGTTGCTCCCGCGTTGACCATCCCGGCTGGGGCGTACGACGCGACGACCTCGTCGAGGCCGAGTCGCTCGAGGACGGCCCCGATCCGCTGGCTCGTCAGCCCGAATCCGGCGGCGGTCGCCATCGCTCGCTCGGCGACGCTGGCCTCGTGGCGCGTCGTGTCGTCACCGTCTTTCAGATTACCGTCCCGAACTGTCGCCCAGTTTGGCATCCCTCGGCCGCCGCTTGCAGTCGTCACGAATCCCTCCTCGCGGAGGAACTCGTTGATGCGGAACTCCTGTCCGTTGTACGGCCCCATCCCGTGGTCGCTCGCGATGATCACGTTCGCTGGCTCCGTTGCCTCGAGGATCTCGGCCAGCTGTCGGTCGACCTCGCGGTAGATCGACCGAATCGCGTCGTCGTTATCCGGCTGTTCATGGAAGATCGAATCAGTTGCCTGAAACTCGACGAACCCGAACTCGGGATCGTACTCCGCGGCGAGGTAGCGAAACGCCTCCCCTCGCATACGCACGCAATCAGTGTAGGCCTGTCCGAGGTTGGTTGCGTCCTCGTCGGGGTAGACACGGTACTCACCGATCGCCGCTCGGACCTCCTCGAGCAACCCCGACGGATGGCAATCGGGGTCTTCGGGCGCGGTGTAACCCGGAATCAGTGCGCCGTCGAACTCCCGCGGCGGATGGGTGACGGGGACGTTAACGACGACACTCGAGATCCCGTGTCGATCGAGCAGTTCCCACAGCGTCCGCTCGCGAACGTCAGTGGCGTTGACCACGTCCCAGTCGTAGCCGTCGAAATCGAGAAAGCCGTAGACGCCGTGTTTGCCGGGATTCATGCCCGTATACAGCGACGGCCACGCGCTCGCCGTCCACGGCGGAATCTGTGACTCTAACGGGCCACTCGTTCCGTCTCGGTAGATCGACTCGAGGGTCGGTATCTCCTCGGCGTCGAACAGCGGCTCGAGTACCCGGTCACAGGCTGCGTCGATACCGACGAGTAGCGTTTGGAGCGAAGCGTCGTCGTTCATCGTTCATAGACCCGATGCGGGACCCTTTCGTTATGGATATAGTTACTGAGATGATGACAGTGTCTCCAGACATCTTGTCTCCAGTGACGAGCGTAATAGACGGGCTGTGATCCGGCTCAGTGGCCAGACAAGAGAATCGGTCCCGTAGCAACGGAGCGTTCGAAACCGGTCTCGAGCCTATCGTTGTGAGCTCTCAACAGGTGATTGTACTGTCCCGGTGAGTGTATTCGAAGCGGAAATTTATGGCTAACTAACTTCTTGTACCGGTTCGGGCCTCCGTATGGGCAGTGTCGTAATTTCGATCGATACCGAACTCGCATGGGGATTTCACGATCAAGCGGATCGGCCTACTTCTCGGATTCGGTCCGCTCGTAATGCGTGGCAACGAGCCGTCGACGTGTTCGATCGCTATTCGATACCCGCGACCTGGGCCGTCGTCGGTCACCTGCTACTCGATGAGTGTCAGGGTACTCATCCTGATCATCCCGCATCGGATACGGGCTGGTTCGAGTCCGATCCGGGTGGTTCTGAAGCGACGAACGAGCGTTGGTTCGGTTCGACGCTCATCGAAGCGATCGATGAGGCAGACACCGATCATGAACTCGGCTGCCACTCGTTTTCTCACGTTCTTTTCGATAGCGATCAGATTACGACAGAGATCGCCGAAGCCGAGTTACAGCAGTGTGAAGCCATTGCCCGTGAACACAACCTGTCTTTCTCGTCGTTCGTGTTTCCACGGAATATTATCGGGTTTCGTGAACTTCTCCCCAAATACGGATTCCGGGCGTATCGTGGTCGGTCACCGAACCGATGGCACGACGAATCACTGATCTACCCGGTTGCGAAATTCACGAACTACACCGTTGGCAACACGCCGCCACCGCTTGTCCATCCCGAAGTGGATGAGCACGGCCTCGTCAATATCCCGGCATCGCTCGATCTCTTCTCGCTCGAGGGCACTGCTCGGCGGTTTGCATGTTCTTTCGGGGAGGACCCAGTCCTTAGACAGGCGAAAATGGGAATTGATGCAGCAGCGACAGACCAGTCCGGCGTGTTCCACATTTGGTTACACCCGAACAATCTCGTTCGTGATGCCGACTTCGATCGGCTCCAGCGAGTACTCTCGTATATCGCCGACCAGCGTGATCGCGGCCAAATCGCCGTTGAAACGATGGCCGATGTGACAGACCGAACGGTCGCACAACCGTTGTCACAATGAGCCGATATACGATACGTCCGTTTCAAGCGGGTGATCTCGACCAGTACCTTTCGTTGTATAACGCTGTGTTCGGTACTCGTCCGGACGAAACGTGGTTTCAATGGAAGTATCTAGATAATCCGTATATCGACCATGTTCCGATCTACGTTGCGGAAACGGATGGGGACATCGTCGGTGCTCGTTCGTTCTTTGCACTCCCGCTTCGAACCACTCAAGAGACAGTCCTCGCTCTCCAGCCCTGTGACACGATGGTGCACGAAGCACACCGGCGTCAGGGGTTGTTTACCAGAATGACGGCGGTCGCCATCGAGGGGTACCGTGATGGCGCTCCTGAACTCTTTTTTAACTATCCGAACAGCAAGACTCGAGCTGGCAATCGAAAACTCGGCTGGCAAGTAGTGCAGGAAAAAGAACTCTTCTATCGGTTACAACACCCGGCCGTGATTGCGCAGTCGGCAGGTGACAGAAGCGTGGCGAATCTCGCCTCGAGCGTTGTCTCACCAGTCGTCAAAGGATACGTGACTGCTCGCGACGCTCTCGCGAACGAGACCCGACTGGAGGGGACCATCGAACGGCACGAACGAGTCCCGACTGAACGACTCGCCTCGTTCTATTCTACGGCCGTTCCCGACGCATTTCACGTGGTACGAGACGAACGCTTCTTGCAGTGGCGATTTCGCAATCCCGAATGGGAGTACACTACCTATATCGCCATTGTCGGGGGCGCTGATGTTGCTGCAATTGTCACTGGGAGTCAGCAGACCGGCGGAATAACGAAGACTACGATTATCGACGTCCTATCCAGAAGCGATACTGCGGCCGCTGTCTGCGATGGGCTTCTCTCTGCCGTCCTCGAGTATAATCAGGAGACTGATCTGATCGTCGCCATGGGTGAGTCGATTGCCCGTGAGACGTTACTGAAACGCGGGTTTCTTCCGGACAGCAAACCTCCCCTGTCTCCTGTAACGGAGACGACGACACTGATGGTCCGATCTCTTTCGGACGACGGGATACTCGATGGGAATGCAATAACCGAAGCGGAAAACTGGCAAACGACGTTCCTCAGTCACGACACGGACTGATATCGTGGCTCCGAATCGCTCTTTGTTACAAATGATTTTCAGCGGTAGAATCGACCGAGAACGGTCTTATTTGACTGAATCGTACAGCGATGCGACCGTCCGCATCCCCCATGAGCCGTACTCGAGGCTGTAGTACGTCTCCAGTTCGGGATTGAACTTCGCTTTGTACCGGTTGATCCGGCGCGTGTCGGCCCCGACGAGATCGTACGTTTCGAGACCGTTCTCGAGACCGTCGCTCATGATCGCCCAGTCGAGCAGGTCGTTCGTCGGCACGTCGACGTCGGCGTCGGTCCGCACTCCGCCCATCCACCGACCCGTGGTGCCATCGTACTCGAGTGCCAGAATGCCGCCGATAAACTCGCCGTCTACACGGAGGGTGTACGGCCGCACATGGCCGTTTTCGGTTCGGTCGGCGAGCTCGAGGATGAACTCGACTGGCACACCAAAGCTGATGTCCTGTGACTCGTACCGATGTTTCACCTGCTCGTGGATCAGGCGCAGCTCTTTGGGGCCGCCGACCGTGACCTCGTAGGCGTCGTCGTCGGTGTTCCGGATGTTGCTCCGGGCGTCGCTGCTGAACGACATCAACAGGTCCTCTTTCCCGACGGTGAGGTCGACGGCATAGGTGTACTCCGGCGTCACGTCGTAGGCGTTCCACTTGAACGGGCGCGAATCCTCGAACGCCGTTGCCGTCCGGATGTGGCCGTACTTCGGATTCAGTGCCGACTCGATCCACTCGAAACAGCCATCCATGAAGCGCTGACGGCGACGCTCGCGCTTTCGCTGTTTCAGCTTCCCCATGTTCAGAAACGCCGGCCCGAGGTACGGCACGCGGAGGTGTGGAGGCGGGGAAAACGCCGTCGTGACGAACTGCTTTCGGATCTCAAAGACGGGAAACAGCCCAACCGGCTCCTGTCCTTTGAACCCGATCAGTGGGTGGACCGTCGCGTCTGCGTGTTCGGCCTGCACCCGCAGCGCCTCGAGTTCGTGACACAGTGTTCCCTGTGGCGACTGTGCGACGTAGTCGTTCCACTTCTCGAGGTCGTCGTCCGTCGCGACGTGGACATCGATGCTCATCTGTTCGACCACCCGGAGACGGACGCTCGAGTGTCGTCATCGGTTTCTCGGTGTCTCATACGAGAGTGATCCCTTCACGAGCACTTTGTAAGCAACTTGTTTCCGTCTTCGATGCGTTTCAGTCACGACTGCTGTCACTCCTTTCGATCGGTGCGGACGACGTATGCCCACACTACGAACGTCATGTCCCGCAAAGCGTTTTCCTCGCGTGCTGTTCGTGATCCACACGTGCTCGTGCGACTGTGGTCGGCTCGTCGGCGTCGTCTTCGAGTTGGTGTTTTGGCGCGTGACTCCGAGATCAGCGGGCCGCCGGCTCAGCGGAACTGTCCCGGTGACCAGTCAGTCGGTTATGCGACTAGTAACAATGTTCGAACCAGTCGACAGACCGATAACTGACGGATATATGAAAGACATCTTGACTCGAACGTTTCGTCCGTTCGTCGCCGCCGATACCGAAACGACACACCTTCGGGATCGAATCCCGATTGATCTGGTCGGTGTCACTGGATTCGTCGTCATTGCAGCCGTCCTGCTGGCTGTCGTCGATGTTTCGTCTCCGGTCGTGCGGGCCACAGTTGGGATTCCGCTGTTGTTTCTCGCACCGGGATACGTGACCGTAGCGGCCCTGTTCCCACGCGCATCGCCGGTCGATCCGATGCAGTCGACGCTGTTGATCGGTCAGACACGGGACGTAACCGATGTCGAACGCGCAGCACTCGCGTTCGGTATGAGCGTTGCTCTCCTTCCGCTTCTCGGCCTGCTCATCACTGCCCTCTCGTGGGCGTTTACGACGACGACGGTGGTCGGAACCGTCAGCGGATTCGTCCTCGCCGGTGTCGTCATCGCGACTGGCCGACGGACTCGCCAGCCCGTTCATGAGCGCTACCAGTTCCGTCTCGGCCGCAAGCTCGGTGCCGTCCGCGCGGCGATCTTCGGGACGGGATCGACCGTCCACACTGTTGTCAACCTCGTCCTCGTTTTCAGTCTGCTTCTCGCGCTGACCAGCGTTGGCTACGCGCTCGTCGCCCCACAACAGCAGGGCGAACAGTACACCTCTCTCCAGTTACTCACGGAAAACGAGTCCGGTGAACTCGTCGCTGGCGGTTCGCCGGGTGCCGTCGAACCCGATGAACCGATTTCGTTCACGACCGCGATCGAGAATCAGGAAGAACAGGAGATGGAGTACACGGTCGTCATCCAGGAACAATGGCTCGAGGATGGGTCAGTCTTCGATCGCACGGAGGTACAGCGGACCGACCACCGCGTCAGTGCTGGTGACACCCTCACCACTGACCGGGACGTAACGCCGAACGCCGAAAGCGGCACCGTTCGGATCGCAGTGTTGCTGTACGAAACTGACGACGTTCCCGAGACGCCAACGACTGACAACGCCTATCGATACGGCTACCTCTGGATCGATGTGACTCCAGATGGTGAGCTCGCGTCCGATGATGGTGCTGAGGATAGCGACGACGCTGATACAGACGATGGCGATGCGGATGATGTTGACGAGGATGACGACGCTGATGCCGACGACGGTGAAGCGGATGACGCTGACGGAGATGACGACGCTGATGCCGACGACGGTGAAGCGGATGACGCTGACGAAGATGACGACGCTGATGCAGACGACGATGGAGCGGATGACGCTGACGAAGATGACGACGCTGATGCAGACGACGATGGAACGGATGACGCTGATGAGGATGACGACGCTGATGCAGACGACGATGGAACGGATGACGCTGACGAGGATGACGACGCGGATGCCGACGACGACGGGGCTGATGACACTGACGAAGATGACGACGCTGATGCCGACGACGGTTCGGATGATGCTGACGAGGATTCTGATGCCGATTCGGACGCTGATGAAGACGACGATACTGACGAAGACGACTAGTTGACGACCGTCAGCGCCACTCTCCCACAAATCGACTCACAGCATGGCCTTTCGAGAAGGGTATTACCCGGTTTACATGTAGAAACTAGTGAATAACAAGGACTGCAACTGGTGACCCTCGAACCAGTTCGAATGTCTACTCAGTCAGCAATCGATGACGACCTGTTCCCAAAGCTGGCGCTCGTGATCGGATTTCTCGCAGTTGCTAGCAGTGTCCTCGTCGCCCGTGCTAACCCAGCACCAGGCTACGAACTCTCGATATACACGATGACGTCGCCGTTCGTCTGGGCGGGACTGATGGCCGCGCTTGCCGTCGCGCTCGCCATCGCGTTCGTTTCGTCGTCGGACACAAGTCCCACTCGAGCGAATCAGTCACTCGCGATCGTTCTCGGTGGCCTCGTAATGGTCGTTTTCGCCGGGTTGCCGATCATCCGCGGCTATCGATTCTACGGCCATCACGATGCGCTGACCCATCTGGGCTGGGCTCGAGCGATCAGTGAGGGAACGATTGTCCCGTTCGATCTGTACTATCCCGGCATCCACACGGTGACAGTGCTCGTTAACTCAACACTGGAACTCTCGCTTTCACAGTCGATGCTCCTCGTCGTGCTCGTCTCTGTGATCGTGTTCTGCGTCTTCGTCCCGCTCTGTGTCGGGACGATCACGCGGAGCCAGCAGGCAGTCACCATTGGTGCGTTTTCGGCGTTCCTGCTGTTGCCGATTACGACGATCTCGATGTATCTCGTGGCACACGCGATGTCACAGGCGGTGTTGTTTTCGGCGCTGTTGTTCTATCTCTTCACGAAGTACCTTCGCACCGATCGAGCGTCGGCATCAATCTCCGCGATTGGCGTCCTCTTTGCGCTCACCGCGACTGCGACTGTCGTCTATCATCCCCAGCTTGTCGCTCATCTGATCGCCGTTTTCATCGGCATCTCTCTCGTACAGTACGTCGCTCGGCGGTTCTGGAGCCGGGGTCAGATCGCCGGACAGACGCCGATGTACAGCGTGACGGTCTTTTTCATCGCGTTGTTCCTGATCTGGACGGCCAATCACGGCTTTTTCAGCGGCATGCTCGAGTACTTTTTTAACTCCGTGATCGAGTACGTCTTCGAGCGCGGGGACGGCGGTGAAGCGACCATCGCGACACAGGGTGCATCACTTGCAGCGGCTGGTGGGGGCCTGCTCGAGATCTTCCTCAAACTGTTCTTCCCGCAGCTGGTGTACAGTCTCCTCGCCGGTGGCCTCGCGCTTGGCCTCTTGCGCGTTCGACAGTCGGTGTTCGTCTCCAGTGTCCGTGCCGAGACGACGTACTTCGTCACTGCACTCGTCGCACTCGTCCCGCTGTTTTTGGTGTATTTTGCGTCGGCAGGCGCGACGATGTACTTCCGTGTCATGGGGCTGATGATGGTGTTCGTCACGATTCTAGGCTCGCTCGTGATCTACGGGCTCGTCTCCTGGCGTGCAGATCGCAGCCAGCAGCCATCGTCGACCGGGCGGCCGTTGCTCGCTGCTGGGTTCGCGGTGTTGCTCACACTGTCTCTCGTCGCCGTGTTCCCGTCACCGTACATCTACAATCCGTCACCCCACGTCACCGACACACAGATGGATGGGTACGAGACTGCCTTCGCGACGCAGGATGACGACGTCGAATTCGTCGGACTGCGAGATGGGCCGAATCGCTTCGACGATGCGGTCCACGGAAATGCTGAACGGATGCGACTCCATCAGGACGTTCCGGAGGCAGCTCTCGGTTCTCTTGGCGAGCAGTACGATGATGATCGATACCTCGTTCTCACGCAGGCGGACCGAGAGCGAGAAACGATCGCGTATGGTGAACTTCGCTACTCCGAGGCCGAGTTCGATTCGCTTGCGACACAGCCTCGAGTGGATCGTATCCAGACCAACGGTGACCTCGAGACGTATTACGTACACGGCGGAACTGCGACGGCGTAGTTCCGAGGCGCCGATCCCATGACACGGTTGCAGACACGCCCGTGACAGACGGCGTGTTGAAGTGGTAGGAGAGTCATAACAAGGGGTGAACCACTGTACTGGCTGACTGTCTTGATGATTCATTCCATCGAACAGCAGTTTCACAATTCGGTACGTGTAGTCGGGTGTAGTCGGGTTCTGGACCTGTCACGTGACACTGTCTCTGTTGAGAAACGCCGTCGCTGCGTCTGTCGAGACGACCGTCAGATTTCAACTGATGTTTCGGTGAGTTCGCAAACCGTGCTGTCTGGGCTGTCCATTCATGTCCACAATTGAGAAGGCCGTCAACGGATTCAAGGCAAACCTTGTCGCGAAAGCCGTCGAAATCGGTGTCAACGGCCTCCTCATACTGCTCCTCACACGAGTCTTCCTGACAACTGAAGAGTACGGACTGTTGTATCTCGCAATTTCGATTTTCGGAATGGCGGTGTTTTTCAGTCGGATGGGATTCGCCAAATCGGCTGCGCGCTATGTCACCGAGTATCGAGAAATCGATCCATCCAAGATTCCCTTCATTGTCCGCCGTTCGCTTACGTTCAATCTCATCACGATTGCAGTGATGGTTATCGGCCTCATCGTGTTTCGTGATCCGATCGCGACACTGGTCGGCGAACCGGAACTGGTGCCGCTCCTTTCGTTCGGCTTTCTGTTCGTCATCACTCAGACGTTGCACTCGTATGGCTACGTCCTCTGTCAGGGCTTCAATCGAGTCACGTGGAGTGCAGCCTTGCTGATCGTCTCAAATCTCGGTATCCTCGTATTCGTGCTGGTCTTTCTCGGGCTCGGATTCGGCGTTGTCGGGGCGCTGTTCGGGTACATCGCTGGGTACGCACTCGGTGCTGGACTCGGCCTCGTCGTTCTCTATCGGTGGGTGTCACGTATCGACCGCGAGCCACCCGACGCTGTGAACGATCGAACAGGTTCGGACGACGATGGCCTCTCGAGACGCATTCTCGAGTACAGTTTACCACTGACGGTCACGGGTTCGGCGTCGATTTTGTACAAACGCGTCGACATCGTGCTCGTTGGTGCATTCCTTACGCCCGTGGCTGTCGGGTACTACGTACTGGCGAAACAGCTGACGGAGTTCGTGACAGCACCTGCAAGCTCACTCGGATTTGCACTTGCACCCACCTACGGTGAGTCCAAGTCGAGCGACCAACTCGCCAGAGCTGCCGAGATTTACGAAACGACGTTTCAATACACCCTGCTTTTTTATATTCCGGCGGCAGTCGGCATCGTTCTCGTCGCTGATCCTGCCATCCGATACGTCTTCGGGGACGGCTATCTCGGTGCGATTCCGATCATTCAGGTGCTTTCCGTGTTCGTCGTCTTGCAGTCGATCAACAAAATCACGAACGATGCGCTCGATTTCCTCGGCCGTGCACGCCACCGGGCCATCTCGAAGGGAAGTGCGGCGATACTCAACTTGGGACTCAATCTCGTGCTCATCCCGACGATCGGTGTGATCGGCGCGGCGGTATCAACGATACTCAGCTACGCGTTGATGGTCATCGTGAATATTTATTTAATCAATGCAGAGCTGTCACTTTCGCTTCGACGACTGTTTGCAACCGTCGCTCGGGTGTGTGGTGTCACGATTGGCATGGCACTCGTCGTCATACTCTTCCTTCCGTTTGTCTCGAGTGTCGTCTCGCTGCTCGTAATCGTGGCGCTGGGTGTCTGCGTCTGGCTTGCACTCGCGGTCACCAGCGGACTACTCGATCTCAGGTGGGCTGTCGGGCAGCTTAGCTGATCTTTCATACGGTTTACTGTAATCAATCGGGGTGGCTCGAGGCACGGTCACAACGACCAGTATGACACGAGACACCCTTTCGTGCGATTGTTTTTCGACGAGATGGGTAACAATCTGCACCAGTCGCTGAACGTCTATTATTACTCGATAGCTATCGCTCTCCCTCTTTGAATATACGGAGTTGTTCTGGACATTCAAACAAAACAATTCCATTGAGGGTGTGGATATAAAAACTGATCAGCTGAAGAGATACTGACTTTCATACACTGTTCTTTCCAGATTGTATGACAACTAACGACGACAGTCAGGGAAACGCTACGGAGCGATCCGTGATCGGCCGTCGATCCTATCTGAACGCGATCGGAAGTGCAGCTGCGTTGGGTGTCGTCGGTGCTGGCTCGGCCGCTGCCGACGACGGAACCGATTTTGCCGTCATTGAGGTTCCAGCGGGAAGTACGCACACGATCCAACTCGGAGACGACGACACGCTCGAGAACACGCTGATCGATATCTCTGCCAGCGGCGCACAGTATCAGATCTCCGCCGCCGGAAGTGGTTGGACGATTCGAAACGTCGGTGTTCGCGGGGTCTGGGACGGCAACGACAAGGCGGAACCGCTGACTGCCACCGTTCCCGACGAAAACGGCACTGCTCACATCGAAAACCTCTATCTCGGCGATGGGGCCTACGACGATACCTACCCCGGTGCGACCGGCATCTACGTCGCCAACAACCACGCCGGGACCCTCGAGATCGACCGCGTAAACATTCAGGGCTTCCCTGACAACGCGATTTACGGCAGTTCGCCGGGCGATACGGACGCTCACTCGAGCGGCCGTGGCGGTGGTGGCGTCGTCCGAATCACGAACTCCTATGCGGCGGATTGTCGCGCCGGTGGATTCCGTGTCGGTTCTGATGGGTCGTCCGTCGAAAACTGTGTGGCGGTCGGCTGTGACCGAAACGTCTGGGGCTTTTACAACAGCACTGATGTGATCGACTGTGATTTCTCGAACGGTCGTATCGGTGATATCGGGACGGGAGATGGCGTTTGGCAAGCTGACGCCACAGTTACGGTCACGAACTCCCGGTTCGAGACCACTGTCGAACACTCGGGTCGGGTTGTCGGCCAGTCTGCGGGAACACCACGGCGTACTGAACCAAGCGACGTCGAGGGTGTGCCACTGACTGCAACGGACGCCGCGTCCAGTGACTCGCTCACTGCGGCGGACGATTCAGCCACCGACTCGTCGACTGTCGCGGACGATTCATCCGACACCTCGCTGACCGCAGCGAACGACGTATCCACTGTCTCGAATTCGTCTCCAGTGGCTGTTGACCAGCAGTGTCTGGTCGATGAGACGACGACCTCGAGATCGCTGTGGGACCTGTTCCGGTTCTAGCCGGTCACGAGCGCTCTCGTAGCCACTGACCGTCACGACACACCTGATCGAACGATAGCTGTGCGATTGGTGTGTCCATCGTTTCAGTCGGTATCGTACTCCACTGACATTCCCTTTTTATTGTTCTCGAGCCCTTCGGCAACGGTCTCTATTTCCCTTCCGGAGAATCCTCTAACTCGCTTAAAATATGGTAGTTCTGTCTATAATAACAATCCCCTCGAAACGGCACTCTGTGCAATCTGACTATCGCAAAATTCTGATGGTATGGATATAAAGACCGATCAGTTTAAGAGATACTTACTTCGACCAACTGTTCTTCGACAGAAATGTATGATGAACAACGACGAGAGTCGCGAGGAAGCTGACGAGAGGTCTCCACTCGGTCGTCGATCCTATCTGAAAGCTGCTGTCAGTGCGGCTGCGGTGGGTATCGCCGGTGTCGGATCGGCTACCGCTGCTGGTGCTGACTACGATGTTATCGAGGTTCCCGCGGGAAGTACGCACACGATCCAACTCGGCGATGGCGAGACGCTCGAGAACACGCTGATCGATATCTCCGCCACTGGCGCACAGTATCAGATTACCGCCATTGGCAGCGACTGGGCGATTCGAAACGTCGGTGTTCGTGGTGTCTGGGACCGCAACGAGAAAGCAGAACCGCTGATCGTTAGCGTTCCTAACGGAGCCGGTGCTGCCCGAATCGAAAACCTCTATCTCGGCGATGGGGCCTACGACGATACCTACCCCGGTGCGACCGGCATCTACGTCGCCAACAATCACGCCGGGACGCTCGAGATCGACCGCGTGAACATTCAGGGCTTCCCGGATAACGCGATCTACGGCAGTTCGCCGGGCGATACGGACGCTCACTCGAGCGGTCGTGGCGGTGGTGGCGTCGTCCGGATTACGAACTCTTATGCGGCGGACTGTCGCGCCAGCGGGTTCCGTGTCGGCTCCGATGGGTCCTCCATCGAAAACTGTGTGGCGGTCGGCTGTGACCGAAACGTCTGGGGCTTCTACAACGACACGGACGTGATCGACTGTGACTTTTCGAACGCTCGTATCGGTGACATCGCGACGGGCGATAGTGTCTGGCGCGATACTGCAACGGTCTCCGTCACGAACACGCGGTTCGAGACGACAGCCAGCCATTCGGGACAGGTTGTCGGCCAGTCTGCGGGAACACCACAGCGAACCGAACCAAGCGACGTTGATGGGGTGCCGCTGACAGCAACGGACGCCGCAGCTGGTGTCTCGAGGTCGTCTTCTAGTAACACGCCCGAGAGTAACGAAGACGAGGAAGAAGCGGTTGAGGAAGAGGAAACTGAGGACGAACAAGCCGTCGAGACCGAAAATCACCTGCTCGCCTTCGTCACTGAACCAGATTCGAGCTTTGCCGGCTACGAATTCACTGCTGAGGGGACTGTGGAATTCGCTGCAGCCCCATATGACAGTCCGTCTGGCCGTAGTATCGAGGGCGGCACATACGTCGCAGCGGACTTCATCGACGAAGACGGTGAAACCGTCCGCGCTGGCGGGATCACCGGCGGCGGCCACGGTGATGCGTTCGTGGTCGACGGATCGATCACGTCGATCGAGATCGAGCAGTCGGACGTGATGTGGGTCGAACTCGACGGCGAGGTGTTGGCTCCCGACGAGATCATTGAGGCGACGGGTGGCGACGAGGAAACCAAAGATGAAGCGACTGAAGATGCTGACGAACCGGACCTGCTCGCGTTCGTGACCGAACCCGACGCTCGATTTGCGAGCTACGAGTTCACTGCCGACGGTCCTGTTGAGTTCACCGAAGCGCCGTACGACAGTCCGTCTGGCCGCAGCATCGAGGGTGGCACGTACGTCGCAGAGGACTTCATCGACGACGACGGAGAAACCGTCCACGCTGGCGGCATTACCGGCGGCGGACACGGTGATGCGTTCCGTGTCGACGGGCCGATCACGTCGATCGAGATCGAGCAGTCGGACGTGATGTGGGTCGAACTCAACGGCGAGGAACTGTCTCCTGACGAAATCGTCGACGAGAGCTGTTAACGGAGCCGACGGCTCCCGCGCCCCTTTCGGTCCGACGATCGGGAGCGATTCTCGGAGCCACGTCGAACGACTGGCAGCCGTCGTCCAACTCGATCGAACCGTTCCGTTCTATCATAAACTGTCGGTAAGGTCCGTGTTTCGAGTCTTTCAGGAAAGAACGTCTTTCATAACAATTTACCTGCTGGTCGGATCGTTGTGTATGAGACGACGAGCAGTGCTTTGTTCGATCGGTGCAACCGGGCTTGCAGGCTGTGTGGGATCGTACTGGAGCGAAAGTAGTCGGTCCAGCGATGATGCCGATCCTATCGAGGGTGTGCTCGACGATTTCGAAGAGTTGTCACGGTGGCGAACGATCGGCGGTACGCTTTCTGCTGACGAAGAAACGTATCTTGGTGGTTCACAGGCTGCTCGCCTCGAGGCCGGGACCTCTGACGAACGGGCTGGTATCGGCCGGCAGTTCGACCAGCCGATCGATCTCTCGGACCGAACGCTTTCGCTTGCAGTGCGCGCCGACGACCTCATTTATCCGTGGATTCAGCTCGTGGATGACGACGGCAATCGGATGGATCTACGAACGAGTGTCAGAGGTAACTTCCCGTTCAAGCAGTACGATTTCGGCGTCGAATCAGTGACTGGATCGGTCGATCTGACGGCGATCACCGACCTTCGAATTATCGAGTACGTCGGCGAGTCGGAGCGGACGATCTGGTGTGATTCACTCCGGGTTGTCGACCGCCCGGACACGGGGGCTGTGATGATTCAGTTCGACGACGGCAACGTCACTGATCACACGCAGGCGCGACCGATCCTCGAGCAGTACGGATATCAGGCCGTGACGTTCGTCAATCCGGGGACGATCGGCACGGACGGGCATCTGACACTCGAGCAAGTGTCCGAACTCCACGATGCCGGATGGACCGTTGGGAGCCACTCCTACGATCACGTCTCGCTGCCGGCACAAGACGTCTCGACACAGGAAGACCAGATTCGAGAGAGCAAGGAGTGGTTGCTCGACCACGGATTCGAAGACGGTGCGGAGTACTTCGCGTATCCATACACCGACTACGACGAGACGACGTGTTCGCTCGTCGATGAGTACTACACGCTTGGGTTTGCCGGTGGCTTCCCCGCTGGCGGGAACGTGACGAACCCGCTCGAACTCCACCGACTCGGTGATCTCAACGCGGCGGACGCACGCGATGCGATCGATGCTGCAGTTCAGTGGAACGGGATCACGCAGCTGTTTTTCCACTGGCTCGGCGGTGAGACGCTGGCTGAGTTCGAGCAAACGATCGAATATCTCCACGAACGGGAGCAGGCGGGTGAGCTCGACGTTATCTCGCCTGCGGAGTTGGAAGCTGCGTATATGGTATAATCTGCCTTGGGGAAAATCTCCGAAGCACTCGCCTTGGACTTCTGTAGATGCTCCGTTCGAGAGGTCGGTCCCGAACTGTAACCTGTTCGTTCGCAATCGAGAAATAGTTCGCCGAGAACGCCACTATCGACGACCGTTCGAGGATGATGGCTGGTGCTGATTACTTCAGTGAGCCACTCACCCGTTGATACACCGACTTCGCGAGCGTCATCTCGAGCCCCCCCGACTCGACGACATAGTACGGTCGCAACTCGCCGTTGAACTTCCCTTTGTATTCACAGAGCCGTTCGGTGTTGGCCCCGACGAGATCGTAGCCTGTCACCGACTCGAGGGCGGGATCGGTGACGATGTCCTCGAGGATGGCGCGGTGGAGGAGGTTGTTGACGCTGACGTGTTCGTAGGAGGCGGTGACGCCGCCTTGCCAGTAGTAGGCCAAGTCGGGCGAAAACAGTGTGATGATTCCGCTTTTATAGGTCCCGTCGGGGGTTCGGGCCGCGTACACACGCCACCGATCGTCGTCCAGACTCGAGAGCAGGTCACGGAGGAACGGGCGGGTCATCGGGGCGGTATCGTCGTACTCTTCGTACTGCTCGACGACGTCGTCGTAGATCCGGAGGGCGGTGTCGATGCCTTCGGTGTCGATCGTCAGATCGAGCTCATCGTAGCGGCGCATCTCGTTTCGGAGGCTCTTGCTGAACCCGCTCATTGCGTCCTCGAGGTCGGCACAATCCTCGAGGTCGACGACGTACGTAAACTCGGGCTCAATCGAGAACTCGTTCCAGCCGTACGGCCGGGGGTCGGGATACTCGAGTGGGCAGGTCATCCGAAACAGCGTCGACCGGTTGTCGGTCTCGAGGTCCTCGGCGACCGCGTCGGCCAATTCGCTGTTGATTCGCTCCCACTTGCGGCGTTTCGGGCTGTTGGGGTTGATGATCGGCCCGAGTCGAGGGACGCCGAACGAAAGCGGCGGCGAGAACGCCGTTTGGCCGACCGATCTCTCCTCGACGAACACGGGTAATAGGCCGACGATCTGTTGGCCTTTGGCCGTCCCGTAGAGTCGCAACTCGGCGTCGACGTGGGCGTCGAGGACGGCAAGGGCGTCCGGATCGTGAAACACTTCGTACCCCGACCGTGGTAACGCCTCGCCCCACTCCTCGAGCGTCAGTCGTTCAGTCTCCATGTGAGTCTTCGTGTGATGACTATTCGTTTTGTTATCGCGTTGTTACTGCTTATAATGTCGGCTGTAACTGTGTCTCGGGCCTTCTCACGCCTCGAGTGTCGTCAGAATGCGACGCCAATCCTCGCCCGCTTGCGCCAGCGAGAACGAGGACCGAACGTCAGTCGCGTTCGCCGCGAGCGCGTCGCGCTCGTCGGGCTCGTCCAGACACCGCACCATCGCGGCCGCGAACGTCGCTGGCTCTCGGTCAGCGACGACGAGGCCGTTGTGGCCGTCGACGACGACATCCGGGATCGACCCGACCGGCGGCACTACGGGTGCGAGTCCGGTTGCCATCGCCTCGAGCATCACCAGCGGCAACGCGTCGCGACTCGAGGTGAGAACAAACGCTGCAGAACGGTGGTAGTAGGAGAGAGGGTCGTCGATCCAGCCGACGAGGTCGATTCGATCGTCAACCCCCAGCCGATCGATTTCGGCGACGACGTCGTCTCGAAGCACGCCGTCGCCGACCATCGCTGCCCGGAACTCTCGGCCGGTTGCGTCGAGTTCGGCGACCGCGCGGACGAACCGTACCGGGTCTTTTTCCTCGCTGAAGCGGCCGACCCAGACGAACTCGTAGTCGGGGTCGACGTCGTCGTCGGGCGGTCGGTAGGTCTCGATATCGATCGCGTTGGTCAGGATCTCGACCCGGTCAGGGGCGACGCCACACCCGACGAGGCGCTCGACGTGATCCGTTCCGGGGACGGAAACCGCGTCGAACTGCCTGAACGCCCACCGGGGGCCAGCACCGTACCACTCTCGTGCGTGATGGTCGAGATCGATACCGATGATGCCGAGGTGGGCCGGATAGCCGTAGAGTGCTTTCAGGACGAGCGCGTAGATCCCGTAGGGAACCAGTGAGATCGACGCGACCGCGTCGTACTCGTTTCGATACCCCTCATAGAGGGCGAAGAAAAACAGGAGGACGACCCGGACGATCCGTGGGCCGATATCCGGCACTGGCACGGCGGTCGCGCCGTCGATGTCGGTGTCCGGATCGAGACACACGAGCGTTGTCTCGCCGGCGACGTCCGCGAGCGGCCCGTAGTGGCGCTCGTTTTTGTGTGCCAGTCCCGTGATGACGAGGACGCGCATCTCCTCGGCACTGGGCTCGCTCGCCGGTGACGGCCGCTGCCGATCGTTTATCCCCGCTCGAGTCGACGTGTCTCCGTCGCTGTCGGCTGACGTGGTATCACGGCGATTCGATTCGTGTGCTGCACTCTGCTCGGTTATGGGCTGGCTCATGACGGCAGTGGTGTCCGTTCGCGTTCGGCAGTTGATTCCGACTCCAATCGATCCTGACTCGCCAGCAGGAACTCGGACAGCGCATACGACATCCATCCTTGACACCATCGCATCAGCGTCACTCGTTTCGTGTGGTGGCGATACTGCCGGTAGTAGAACTGTCCCTCCTTGACTTGCAGATTCGCGAGCACCCACCGGAGGATTCGCTCGGCGAACTCGAGATCACCTTCGTTCACAAAGACGAGCATACCCTGTGTGCTGGCGTGGATATCACGTGGATAGGCGCTTTTCTCGTCGAAGTTCGGCGCGCCGTCCAGTTCGAACAGGTCGGTTCGGTAGAACTCGAGGGCGTCCGCGAGTGTCTCGGCGTAGCGGTCCGCATCGACGACGTCGCGGTAGCGCTGGAACGCTTCGATCACGAACCCGTTGTGGTGGCTGTCCATCGAGAGGTGTGACGCCGACGCGGGCAGCCGGTACGGCCATCCGCCGATATCGGTCTGGTTGGCCGCGATGTGATCGAGGATCTTCGTCGCCGGTTCGCGGAGGTCCTCGTCGCCGAAGTGCTCGTAGAGATCGACGAGCATTCCGGCTCCCAGCGCGGCCGCGTTGACCGTGTAGGAGTCCTCGGGATGGTTCATGTGGTAGTCGACCTTTGCGCCGTCCTCGGTCTCTCGGTAGTTCAGGTCCTCGACCAGAAACGCCGTCGCCGTCCGGGCGACTTCGGCGTATTCGTCGCCGAGCCCACGCTCTGTGGCTCGCAGGAGCGCCTTGACCGCGTACGCCGTCGAGACGATATCCGGATCGCTCGGCACGCCTTTCGTGTGGAAGTGTTGGATCTCGTGTCGGTGGCCGCCACAGAAGCCGCTGTACCCCGTTATCCGTTCCTCGAGGAGCCACTCGGCGAGTCGGTCGGCTTCGGCGACCGGATCGAACGCGAGGTCGTCGACCTCGCCCCGGCGACTCGCGAGTTCGTGATAGTTGAGGTTGGCCATCGCGAACAGTGCCGCACCCTTGTAGTTTCGCCGGTGTTCGACACGGAGCAGCGGTCTGCTGTCGACCGGCGTGCGTTTGACGACCTCCTGGACGACCAGATTGAGGACCCTGTTCTCGAACGGCAGCGACTGCAGGAGTCGGCTGCTCATCCCGTCTCCATAATCCGGGCCAGTGTAGTCCCGACGGCGGGCGTATGCGAGGGTCGAATCGAGGACTGAGACGTAGTCGTCGACGGCTCGCGGGTGCCACCGTGGCTCGACCTGTCCGTCCGGCTCGGGAGACGTTCGTGACTGCATTGGGAGCATACTCAGAACATATTCACATTATTATACGCTCGCTACCGAGCCAGCCCGCGAGACAGGGTTTGGCTGCTCTCGTTCCGGCTGTCCGTTACATTCCGTACGAGCTAGATAACAAACCCTCCTGATGGAATACCTGTCTCTCATGCGAGGGTGCTATTCAGCATGAACTACCTGTTTTTCACGAACACGCCGGCACACGTCCACCTGTACAAACACGCTGTCCAGCGGCTGCGTGACCGCGGCCACGAGGTCCTTGTCCTCGCTCGAGATTACACCTGCACGGTTGATTTACTCGAGTGGTACGATCTGCCCTACGTCGTCTACGGTGCCTGTGAGACGTCGAAAGGCTCGCTGTTGAGTCGGTTGCCGGCCCACTACGCCCGTGCGATCACGCACGCTCGACGGTTCGATCCGGACCTCGTCTTCGGCATGGGTGGGTACGCGGCACACACCGGCGCAGTAACGCGAACACCGACGGTGTTACTGATCGACTCCGAGCCCGCATCGTTCGATCACACGATCTCGACGCCGTTTGCCCGCACTATTCTCACACCGAATACCTTCCGGAAAGAATTGGGCGAGAACCACTACGTGTTCCCCGGATTCAAAGAGTGTGCGTACCTCCATCCGGAAACGTACGAGTCCGACCCATCGGTCAGACAGCGACTCGGCCTCGAGGCCGACGAACCCTACGCCATCCTCAGACTCAACGCCTTCGGCTCACAGCACGATGTCGGAAAACGGGGGCTCTCTGATGACGACTGTCGCCGACTCGTCGACCGACTCGGCGACGACGTGACAGTGCTCGTCTCCGACGAGGGCGGCGACACCGACCTCGAGGGGCTCTCGGCTCGCTCCTTCGATCTCCACCCCGCGTTGATGCACGACGCACTCGCCGAGGCCGACCTGCTCGTTGCCGATACGCAGACGATGGTTACCGAAGCAGCGCTGCTCGGCACGCCGGCGATTCGGTCGAACTCTTTCGTCGGCGACGACGACATGGGGAACTTCGTCGAACTCGAGAACCGGGATCTGATCTACAACGTCTCGTCGGCGGACGAGATCATCGACCGGGCGGTGGCGCTGCTCGAGGCCGACGATATCGCACAGACGTGGCAGCGGCGACGAAACGCACTGCTTTCGGACAAGGTCAATCTCACCGACGTTATCGTCGACGTGGCGAAAAATCAGGGCTTCGTCGCTGACCTCGAGGCACTCGAGCAGTTCGGACAGACGCCAGAGCCCGAACCGGTGACGTCGGTCGGTGTCGGTGGCGACTGAACGGGCTGTGAACTGATCGACTGTGTCTGTTCGACTCCAGCGTTTTTCTGACCCTGTCCGATGGACGTGACGGGACTCGACTCGCTCTGATGAGGAGTAACTGGTTCGGCAGGGACCGGATTACTCGAGTTCAGCGAGCGGATCGACGGCGAGTTCACTGGCGGCGATGTGGGCCACGGCTACACATTCGAGGCCACTGCAGACATCCAGTAGAGCACCGAGGTCCCGCTCCCAAGGAAGCGGTCAAAACGCATTACTGCACGGCAATGAGGTCAGGCGCTCCCAACGATCCCGACTGCACTATCGTTGCTAGTAGATAATCGCACGATTTCGTTATTCACAAGTGCTCTTGAAACTGAACCAGGGATTTCGGCAACTATCCGTGCGAACTGAGCGTTATTGATAGATATTCTTGGCAAAACATATAGTGATGTGTGTTAAAACAATAACAAGATGGTTTCAAACCACACACAAAGCCGTCGCTCGCTGGCACTGTCCAGTGTGGTCTATTTCGGTTCCGCCTTTGCAATCGGTTTACCCGTGATGTATGTCGTTTACGGGGTTTTTGTAGGGGTACTTAATAGCTTTCAACTCAACTGGTTAGTTACCTCTGCTGTAGGAATTACAGTCGTCGCAGCAGCATTTTTAGTCGGTATGTGGGTCGCTGGAAAAGTCGCCGAGCAGGTCGTCAATCGACTCTCTTAAACAATCCCAACGGTCTGTACCCTCCCCCGTACTGAGTGCGAGTTTCACGACCAACGCTGAATAACGAAATTGTGCTACCAACGACTGTTACTGATCGCGACTGCGCACCGCCCACAGCGCGGCGAGCAGTGCGATCGCCACGACGGCGATCCCGACCTCAAATCCGGGGATCGCCGACTCGGACCCCGTCGACTGCTGTTGGGCCACCGTGACGGCCTCGAGCGAGTCGATCTCCGCGGTGAACTGATACGTCGTGCCCGATTCGCCGCTCACCGTGGTTTCGGCTTCGATCCACTCGCCACCGCTGGCTTCGTAGAGTGCGAGTTCGTCGGGCTCGAGGCCGTGTTCCTCGAGGAGTTCTGCCTCGACGCTGACGGTGACTGTCGCCGAGGCGTTCTGGATCGAGTCGCCGGTCATCGTCAGGGACGATAGCGAGTCGACGTCAGGCGGGGCGGATGGCAGGTCGTCGGGCTGTCGGTCTTCGAACGTGACCGACGCGCTGTCTTCGATTCCGGTCACGTCGACCTGCTCGAACGTGACGCCGTCGGCCGTTCCAGCCGTTGGCTGCAGGGCGATTCGGTCCTCGGCTGTCGCACGGTCGATACTGGCGGTTGTCCCGTCGTCAGTTCGGTCGTACGAGACCGACGGGCTGTCACACGTTCCGGTCCGGATCGTGACTGGCTCCTCGAGCGATGGAAGCGCCGTGCGGTCCGGGTCGTCGGCGTCGCCGGAGAGCACTTCCCAGTCGTCGATCACACCGTCGCCGTGGAACTCGGGATCGTACAGGTCGTCGTTGTCGTAGTGTTCTGCGTCCTCGTTGAACGCCGGCTGAATCGTCACGGCGAACTCGTCGTTGAGACCACCCTGAATCGCCCCGCCGTCGGTTCTGGCATCGCTCCAAATCCAGGACGCGGAGGCCCAACCGTCACCGCTCCCCCACGTTGCCATGTTCGTCTCGCCGTCGTAGAGGTCGTCCTGGACGACCCACGCTGCCTCGGCTGGCAGGCCGACGATATCGAACGTGACAGCGCCGCCTTCGGTCTCGCCATCGACCTGATCGTGGATCATGACGAGGCTCATCCCATCGGTTCCCTGATGTAAGAAGAGCAGACTGGTGTCGTCTTCTTGCAGGTGTTGGGTGCCGTAGGAACTGTACATTCGGTCCACGTCTTCGGGATGCGTTTCGTGGTTTCGGTAGTCGTAGAACGACTCGACTGTGCCGCCAGTCGTCAGTGGCTCGATCGGATGGCAGAACTCGCCTTGCTCGACGACGTAGCTATCGGCTGGTTGAACATTTGTCGACGCGGTACCCGTATTCGCGGCGGACGGCTGCACGAAGCCACCGACGCCACCGACGCCACCGACGATCAAGAGGACGGCGACGGCGATGACGGCTAGCGAGTTCGCCCTCATACGTCGTCCTCCACGGGTGATGGGCGAGCGCTCGAGGGCGTTTCTGCCCCTCCGGGTGCTACTGGTGCCGTCTGTGCGTCTGTGGCGCTTTCGTGGTCGCTTTCTTCTGCGATTGCGTTGCGGAACGCACCGGGTGAGCCGATCCACGCGCCGAGTTCCTGTGCTCGCTCGATCAGCCAGCGATACAGCGTGCGGTGGCCGGGAAACTCCTGTTCGTTGAAATACCGTGGATGCCAGAGCACCGTCATGACGGCGTCGTTGGCCGCAGCCTCCGTCAGCAGTCGCTCACAGGTTCGGCGGGCAGCCTCGAAGCTCGTTCCGGGGTCCGGCAACGCCTGATCCATAATTGTCAGCGGGAAGACGACGAACTCGTCGTCGAACGGCCTGAGCGGCTGGTAGCCGCCGTGGAAGCCACACTCCGTCGTCGAGCCGAGACTCGTGTCGTACTCGAGGCCGATCTCCCGATGGTGGTGCCACGTCTCCGGCACTGTCAGCCGGAGGTGATGTTGGCGGCCACCGGTGACGGGGCCTCCAAGAACGGCCTCGAGAGCGGTTTTCTCTTCGTGTAACCGATTTCGATCGGTCGGCGAGTGATAGGAGCCGTGAAGGCCAACCTCCCAGCCGCCGGCGTCGAGCGCCTGAATGACGGCACTGATTTCGTTGCTGGTAATGTCGTATCGTCCGAGGTGTTGAACCCAGTTCGACGGTACCACCCACTCGCTGGCCGGCCGGTCTGTGAGCAGATGTTGCTCGTTCAGGAAATAAAACGCAGAGCGGACACCCAACTCGTCCTCGAGTTGCATAATCTCGCCGAACTGCCAGTACGGGTTCGACGAGTCCAGCGCCGTTCGGAGGTGGTAACGGGGACGTTCCTGAGTTGCGTAGTACAGCGACCGGAGGCCTTTGTGCGGCCGGTCGACGTCGTGGGTTAGACACAGCCCGAACTCGGCATCAGTTGGGAGGTCGTCGACACGCGAGAGCTGTTGGTCGTCGGACGGCACCTGAATGGTTCGGTCGTGTCCGTCGACGATCGACCTCGAGGCAGGGCCACCTCTCGAGAGCCGATCGCGCCGAATCGGTTCACTCATTACTACTTCACTATCACCGGACCCAATAGGATAGTAAACGACGACATTACGCATTCATTGGATGTCCATACCGCCAGCCGAGCGACTGTTTCACAGACGACAACGGTGTCTCGGGTATCGTTTCACCGCTATTTCCGTCCGTTCGACTCTGAGCGGTTGCGCTGCGGACGCAGGCTCGTGAGAAGCCGTTTCCCACCGAGAAGACACTCCCGAAGCACGGGTGCACCGTCTGCAATCCAGACGATCGCTGCAACCGTCGCCAGCCCGAGCTGGAGCCAGACGTACGTCGAGAGGTCGCCCGCCAGTAGCGCCTGCTGGTACTGGCTGAACAGCCGCGTGAACTGCTCGAGAAACCCCTGACCGTGGTCGTGTGCTCCGACCGTCTCGACGGGCCAGAACATCAGTTCGGGATGGTACGCTCCGCCACGGAGGTAGCCGTCGAGCACGTCCGAGGGCAAGTGCAGCAGATAGCCGATTCCGAACGCGATTCCGGCCGGCGTCCGACCGACTGCTCGAGCCACGAGCCCAACTCCGATTGCGAGCGGAATCGCAAAGAAAACCGAATGTCCCAGCGCATAGCCGGTCTGAAACACGCCGAACTCCCAAGCCAGTGGCTTATCGATGAGATCCGGGAGGACCGACGCGAACACGGCCGCAAACGCCGCGAGTCCGGTCGGCGACTCTCGGTAGTAGAGCCGACTGAACAGTGAGTAGGCGAGATAGCCGACTATCGCATGCTCCCATGGCCACATCAGGGGAACGCAGCCGCCTCGAGTGGTTAGTTATGGGCGCGGTACTGGGTGCCTGCAGCGATACGAGTCGGTTCAGCGGAAGTCTGTGGTCGATCTTCAATCGACCCCTTCGTGTCGATCGAGTCTGCGTCCGTCGCTTGAGGCCGCTTACGACTCGACCTGTTGCTCGAGGTGGCGGACGATTCGCGTCGCCGCGTTGCCACTGCCGTAGAGGTCGGGCTTTGCCGGCGGGTCGGCAGCGGCGCGGACGGCGTCGACGATCTGATCCGTGTCCGCGCCGACGAGTACGTTCCATCCGGCATCGACAGTCTCGATCCACTCAGTCGTCTCTCGAAGGGTGACACAGGGTGTATCCAGATAGAACGCCTCCTTCTGGACGCCGCCGGAGTCCGTCGCGACACAGGTGGCTCCTTCGACGAGCGTGATGAACCGCCCGTAGTTGACGGGCTCGATGACATGGGTTGCCGCGGCTGTGCGCTCCCAGAGCCCGTACTCGCGGAGGGCGGCGACCGTCCGTGGATGGGCGGGGAAGACCACCGGGGTGTCGAGGTGTTCGAACGCGTCGATGATCGACTCGAGCCGATCCTGGTTGTCCGTGTTCTTGGCGCGGTGGACCGTCGCGAGGACGTACTCGTCTGGAACGTCGGACTCCTCTGTTCCGTGCGTATGGAGCCTATCACGAATCTGAAGCAACGTATCGTACATCACATCGCCCGTGACGAACACGCCGTCGGTGATCCCTTCTTGTTCGAGGGTCGCTTTCGCGTGGGGGCCCGGCGTGAACAGCAGATCCGAGCAGTGGTCGGTGAGTCGCCGGTTGACCTCCTCGGGCATCGACCAGTCGTGTGATCGCAATCCAGCCTCGACGTGAGCGAGCAGTGGCGACGACTTCGCTGCCACGAGTGCGCCCGCGAGCGTCGAGTTGGTGTCGCCGTAAACGAGGACGACATCCGGCGATTCGTCGTCGATGATCCGCTCTAGCTCGGTCATCATCGCGGCGGTCTGGCGGGCATGGGAATCGGAGCCGACGCCGAGGTGAAACTCGGGTTCGGGCAGCGCGAGTTCGTCGAAAAACACCGCTGAGAGCTCGGTATCGTAGTGTTGACCGGTGTGAACGAGGCGTTCGTCGTGCTCGCCTCGGAGCTGCTGTGAGACGGCAGCCGCCTTGACGAACTGTGGTCTGGCACCGACGACCGACAGGACGTCCATCAGACGATCACCTCGTTCGATCGGTTGGCGTCGACGCCGACGGCGTCTCTCTCAGCACCGGGAGCGCTGTCCGCGTCATTCTCGAGTCGCCCGTGGACTACTGCTGGTCCAATCTCTCGGCGGTTTCGTCCGTTACTCGCGGTCGAATCGTCGTGCCATTGCCCTCGAATCATACTCTGGTCGATCATCTATGCCCGCGACAGACACGCTCTTAGTAAAGAGTCGAATAACAGACACTCTCTCGCAGTGGAGAGACGCACAGACTGATATGTTCGCACTCGAGTCGACGACTCCTACGGCGTTCGGAAAATCGGATCGAGATACCGGGATGGCAACTCGGTGAGTCTGTTCCACAGCCCTCGAGCCCGCGTTCGGATGGGGGCGACCTTCCCATCTGCCTCGAGGTGGACCGTCGCTGTTGACTGCGAACGTTCGGTTCGCTCGTCAGTGCCTGACGCGAACACGCTGGCCCTGATACGTGCCACGACGCCGACCGCTGTACGTGCAATGCCAAACAGTGTTTTGTACCGGTTCATTGGTCTCACGTTGGTGGTCCGCGTACTCGAGTACGCCGCGTTCGATCGGGTTCCGTCGCGGTCGACCGGAGCTGGCGTCTCGGCGGACGTATGCGCCGTGAACATGGTTCGATCGCTTAATTATAGCCATAGTTATGTATATAACGCATCGCCTACCGACCTCTCCTCTGTCGATGCGACCTCGGCAACCGGTCTGCTGTCCCGACCACGGCGGCGGGGTTGGTGAGCAACGGTCATCGACGACAGCAGCCCGGTCACGCGTCGGTCGTGGTCGACAGTTCGCACAGACTTGAGTAGTATCGTCGCCACTGACCATCACTGTACAGTCCATCGCACAATGGCCCTGCGATGGGTGTGCAAATCAGTTCAGCTGTCGTTACAGTACGGTCCGCGGCGCTCCTGGCTGGTCGGCGCTCACTCCATGTAGCCGAGTCCTTTCAGCCGATCCTCGACGTCGGTGAAGTCGTCGTCGACGCCCTCGCCGTGATCGGTTTTCGACACGCCGGTTCGTTCGACTTTGGTCCCTGCGGGTGTGCTCTCTGCGTCGAAGGCGTCGAACAGCACGCGCCCGTCGGCGTTTTTCGGAACCGGTTCGCCGATACCGTGAAGCAGGGTCGGGGCAATGTCGACGACGCGTGCACCGCGAAGCGTTGCGCCGGCGTCGACCGACGGCCCACGACAGAGGACGATTCCCTCCTTTTCGTGACTCGCAGCGTACGTCCCGGTGTCACCGGTCGGCTCACCAGTGAGTGCGTTGCGAGCCTCATAGACGCCGTGGCCGTTGACGACCAGATCCGGCGATCCGTCGTCGGTCGGGAACAGTTCGTCGCCATCGAAGACATCGAGCATCCGCTCGCCGCTGTCGTCCGTTACCGACTCGAACAGGTCGGTCAGTTCGGCTTTGATCGTCGGAATCTTATTCGGTTCGACCACACCGCTTTCGAAGCGCTCGGTGTCGTTGATATAACAGTTGCCGGCACCGTGAACGAACGCAACCGTCCGGTCGTAATCGACGTCGTACAGCGCGTGATCGCCCGGAATCTGTTCGGCGACCGAATCGACGAGCGCCCGGGGGAGCGTCGAGACAATCATCTCCTCGGAGATCCCGATTCGGTCGAGTGCGTCCGTGATACGATCCCGAGAGATGCCGAGACTCGCCAGTGCACCGCGAGCGCCGTCGTCTTCTTCTCTGAACAGGTATCCTTCCGTCTCGAGGAAGTGGTTGACGTAGACCAGTTCCTCGATCGGGCCAAAGCCGTGGTCGGAGACGACGTAGAGGTCGGCGTCGTGGCGATCCGTGTATTCTATCACCTCGCCCAAAATTTCGTCGAGTTTTTTGTAGTGGTTTCGCAGTCGATCCATATCCCAGATGAGATGCTGGAAGCGGTCAGGGGCCGTGTAGACGAAAAAGAAGAGTCGCCAGTCGTCGCCGGCCTCGTCCATCTGCAACTGCATGAGTTTCCGGCGATTTGCGAGCATGTCGTCGACGGCTCCCTCGAACTCGTCGAGTCGGTTGGCGTAGTCGGGGTAGTCGAGGCTAATCTCGTAGTCGGGAATGTGCGACTCGATCCGCGATTTGAGGTCGGGCGGATGTGTGTACGATTTTTCCGTCGATGGCGTCATCATCCCCGTTACCATCGTCCCATCGATCTCCTTGGCGGGATAGGTCATTGGGACGTTGCCGACGTGGGCTGGTTCGACCTGCTCCCAGAGCGTCGGCTGCTGGAGATCGTGGCTCGTGTACATCTCGTGGGAGTAGCCGGACGAGAGGTTTTGAAAGCCATAGATCCCGTGTTTGTCCGGCCACACACCCGTCGCAATCGATGGCCACGCCAGCGGTGTCGTTGCGGGCTGTGTACTCTCGAGCGTTCCGGACGCGCCCTCATCACGCATTCGGGCGAAGTTCGGGAGTTCGCCCTCGTCGCTCCATTGCTCGATGAGTTTCCACGGTACGCCGTCGAATCCGAGCACGAATGCTCGCTCGGCTGTCGGAGAGGACCTGCTCATGATTGGATATTGAGACGTCGAAGACGCCTGCTGTCCTCCAGATACCGAGATGACCGCTTTGTTATGGGGAGATTTCATGCCACACTGTACCGGTGTGTGGTCGATTTAGTCGTTCTACTGCCGAAATTCACTAGATAGTGTACGACGGGTTTCGTTCCCCGTACTGACCCACTACGTCGCCCGTTATCGAAGCTATCAGCAACGAAAGGTAACCCATAACAAAACCGTCCGTCGGACAGCATCGCTCTATGAGCCACATGCTATGGGTGTCCGCTGGTGGTGGATACTGTGGGTAGCGTCGTGCTCTCCCTCGATGCCGAACTCGGCTGGGGGTTTCACGATCTCGAGAGACTGCCGATCGAGCGGGTCGAATCGGGTCGTCGCGGCTGGACAGTGATGCTCGAGTTGCTCGAGGAGTTCGACGTTCCGGCGACGTGGGCCGTCGTCGGCCACCTCATGCTCGAGTCCTGTGACGGGACCCATGCCCAGCACCCGGCCCCGGATGGCTGGTTCGAACGCGAACGCGGCGAGTGGCAGGATCGAAAGGACCTGCGATTCGGCTGTGATCTGGTGACTGCCCTCCTCGAGTCGGACGTCGACCACGAGTTCGCCAGCCACACGTTCTCGCACGTGCTGTTCGGCCATCCCGAGACGGATCGGGAACTCGCCGCTGCCGAACTCGAGCGGAGCATCGAAATCGCGACTGAGTGGGGCTGTTCGTTCGAGTCGTTTATCTATCCGCGAAACGCCGTTGGCCATCGCGATGTCCTCGCGGAGTACGGTGTCTCGGCTTATCGAGGGTGGACCCCGAACCGCGAGGGTGCACGCGCCGTGTTCGATTCGATGGTTCGCGATCAGTCGTTGCTCGTCGACCCCTACATCGACGACTACGGGCTGGTGAACGTGCCGGCATCGCTGTTTCTGTTCGGGTTCGAAGGGACGGCTCGGACGCTTGCGGAGTCGATCTGGACAGATCCGATGGTCGCCCTTGCTCGCCGCGGTATCGACGAGGCTGTGACTCACGACGGCACGTTTCATATGTGGCTGCACCCGAACAACCTGACGACCGAACGCGATGACAAACGAATGCGGGCGATTCTCTCGTATCTCGAGCGTCGTCGCTCGGAGTCCGATCTCGTCGTCGAAACGATGGCCGATGTGACACGTCGAGTCCGGCAATCACGCGGTGTCGATGGCGTCTCAACTCGCCTCAACACCGAGGCGAAAGCGAGCTGGAACTGAAGTCGTCCTCGAGCGTGACGGCCGCAGTCGCGCGACTGCTCTTCGAAGAGTGCTGTCCAACACCAACAGTATGAACGGTCGTTAGCAAGGTGCTTGTCCGCTTAGCTGGACGACCAGCGCCGTCCCAAACCCGTCGTCGGTATGTGAACGGAGAACACGACCGATCCGAAGGGGCGTACTACAGCTGTGGATATGAAAACGATAACAAAGCCCGCTCCCGGCCCGGTCTGGAGCAGATGCCATCAACACTTCTCGGTCGATGGGCCGACTCGAACGCACTCTCTCTTGGCGTCCTTGGTGTCGGAAACATCGGCATGGTTCACCTGAAATCGGCACTCGCGATGCCCGACGTCGACGTCGTCGCGGCTGCTGATGCGCTCCCGGCGAATCGCGACCGGGCCGAACGCGCCGGTGTGGCCCGCACGTACGACGACTACACGACGCTGCTCGAGGCCGAAGACCTCGACGTGGCGGTCGTCGCGCTCCCACCGTTTCTCCACGCCGACGCCGTTGAGTGTGCCGCAGACGCTGGTGTCGACGTTTTCGTCGAGAAACCACTCGCTCGCTCGACTGACGAAGCCGACGAACTGCTCGAGACGGCTCGTGAGGCGAATATCGCCGTCGGCGTCGACCACACGCTTCGCTACCAGCCCGATATGGCTGGCGTCAAGGACGACTACGACGACGGCGCTGTCGGCCACGTCCCGTACGCCTCGATCACGCGGCTCAACGACCACCCACTCGGTCGGCCACCCGCCGACGACGCGCCGCCGGAATGGCCGCTCGATCCCGATGCCGCTGGTGGCGGCTCGCTGATCGAACTCGGCGTTCACTGTTTCGACGTCCTCGAGTGGCTCTTTGGCGACCTCGAGGTTCGGGACGCGACGATGGGACAGAGCCTCGACATTCCCGCCGAAGACGCCGCGACGGTGTTGCTTCAGGCACCGGAGACGGGGACGGCGATCACGCTCCACTGTGGAACCTACCAGTGGGAACAGCTTCCGGAAGTCAATACGCGATTACGGCTCGAGGGGATCACGGGGACGATCAGCAATCAAGATCATCTCCCCGAGAACTTCTATGCGAGTGCAGCGACGTCCGCCCTGTCGAACGTCGCAAGCCGGCTCACTGGCAGTGGACCGGACGTCTTCGGCCCGACGTTCTACTTGCAGGCTCACTACGACGCGCTGGCGGACTTCTGTACTGCCGTTCGCGAAGGCGAGACGCCGCCAGTCGATGGGGCCGACGGCCGGCGGACACTCGAACTCGCCGAGACCGCCTACGAACTGGCCGAGGCGGCCGAGAGCGACACACTCGAGGTGCCGGAGGTGATGACGTGAGCGTCCACGTCGCCACCGTCGACGTTCCAGAGCGACGCGGCGGCTGGACGACCGATACCGACCGGCGGCTAGCCCTTCTCGAGTCGCCAGTTCGCGCCGTGCTCGAGCCGTATGCAGACTCGCATTCTGACGTCGACCGAATTACGCTCGTTCCCGACGCTCACTACCCGTTCCATCCCTCATCGGGGATGGTCACCGATCCTGCCGTTGTCGGCTCGATCGCTGCCGTGCTTCAGGCTCAGACCGGGGCTGACATCGCCGTTTCCGGGGCGACCGACGACACCATCGCGTTCGACCGCGCTGCCGGCTATCTGGGGTACCCCTCCGTTCTCGATCGGTTCGATGTCGACCTCGTCGACCTCGCCGAGGAGTCTCGACGGGACTGTGTCGTCTCGGTTCCGGAACAGCAGCTTTCGGTCTCCGTCCCAGATCGACTGCTCGAGAGCACTGTAATCGTCGTGCCGACGTTGCGCCCCACTCGAGCCGGCTCCGTCGCTGGCGGGATACGAACGCTCGGCCGACTCACCGCCAGCGTCGCCGACGCTGATCTGACTGCTCTCGGCGCGATGCGTGCGATCGAGCCCGCGTTCTCCGTGCTGGACGCGACGACTGCCTACGGCGGCGACCCGATCGCAGCCGACACGTTGGCGACGGGACCGACACCACAGGTCGACGCGATCGGTGCGTCGTTGCTCGATCGCTCGCTCGAGTCGGACCCGGTGCTCAAACACGCACTCGGTGCCGACGAGCCGTCGATCACTGTCGAAAGCGCGACGGGCGACGATGTCGACCTCACAGCACTGCGACGGCGGCTGCCTGATGGCGAGTTGCCGCCGCCGGATGACACGCACCCGGCTGTCTCGACTGCCTATCGACTGTACGCGGCGGTAGCCGGTGACGCCGTCCCGCCACAACTGGAGCAACGCCGATGACGGACCACACTGCAGCCGTCACCGGCGCGACGGGCTTTCTCGGCTCGCGACTCTGTGAGCGCTTGCTCGAGGATGGCTGGGACGTTCGTGGCCTGAGCCGGCCGACGTCGGATCGTGGCGACCTCGAGGGCGTCGACTGGCACGTCGGCGATCTGTTCGACGACGGGACGCTACGATCGCTGGTCGACGGAGCCGACGTGGTCTTCCATCTCGCTGGCGTCAGTCTCTGGAACGCCAGCCCCGAGACGGTCGAACGGGTCAACGTCGACGGGACCCGAAACGTCATCGAGGTCTGTCGCGACTGTGAGGCTGGGCGACTCGTCTTTACCAGTACGGCCGGGACGCGCCGACCGCCCGACGATGCCGTCGTAGCGGACGAAACCGACGTCGCCACGCCCGTCGGGGCCTATCAGTCCTCGAAAGCACAGGCTGAACAACTGGTCGACCAGTACGCCGAGACCGACGGCGACGCCGTCACCGTCCATCCGACGTCGATCTTCGGCCCCGGTGACGAGGCCTTTACCGCCCAACTGCTGTCGATGGGACTCGAGCCGACGATGCCTGCCTATCTCCCCGGTGGGCTGAGTATCGTCGGTGTCTCGGACGTCGTCGATGGCCTGCTCGCGGCTGCCGAACGCGGCACGAACGGCGAGCACTACATCCTCGGCGGCGAGAACCTCACGTACAATCAGGCCGTCTCTCGGATCGCCAACGCCGTCGACGGCTCGCCCGCCCGAATCCGCGTTCCGGCGACGGCGATCCACGCTGCCGGCCCGGTCGCCGAAGTCGCGGGTTCAGTCGCCGGCGTCCGGATGTTTCCCTTCGACCGACAGATGGCCCAACTTGCGACCCAGCGGCTGTTTTACTCCTCGAGAAAAGCCAGCGACGAACTTGGGTACGAGTACCGGCCACTCGAGGACCAGCTCCCCGAGACGATGGACTGGTATCGGTCGGAGAACTATAGTCGCCACTGACTGTCACTGCACACCAGATCGCACGACTACTGCGCGATCTGTGTGTACATCGTTTCAGTTGTTACTATAGCCATTCCGTGTGCGTTTCGTGCGTGAGACGTCGGATTTGCCGTCAGCGATGTCGCTGCATGACTGCGTCGACGGCAGCCGTCACCCGTTTCGGTCGTCCCGCATCCGCAACTCGTTCGTAGACCTCGAGCAACTGATCCGTGGTTCGTTCGATACTGACCTCGTGGACAGCCTCGCGGCCGTTCGAGCGTTCCTCGCGTTGGAGGACGTCGATCAGCCCGTCGATCAGTTCCTCGTCGGTCGTCGCGACGTGAGAGGGAGAGACTCCAGCTAGCCGTTCGCGAACGTCGCCGACGTCGGTGGCGACCACGGGCAGGTTACAGGCCAGCGCCTCTTTCACCGAGTTCGGCGACCCCTCGCTGTCGGAAGTCAACAGCAGCGCGTCTGCAGCGTTCATGTAGTCCGAAACCGCGTCGTGATCGACGCCGTGGACGACGCGGAGTTCGACGGGGCGCTCGAGCAGGTTGTCGACCACCGAGACGATGCGTTTCGCTCGTGGGTAGTTTTTGACCGTGCGTTCGGGTGGGTACGGAAAGAGTACCTGATAGGCGTCGCCGACATCGTCCCAGCCGACGGCCTCGCGGGCCCGTTCCTGTGGTTTCGGCTGGAATCGTGCGACATCGACGCCGTCGGGGATCACCCGACAGTCCTGTCCCAGTTCCGTTCGCATCCCCTCGGACATGACGATTACCTCGTCACACAGCGGCGCAGACGCGACGCTGATCGGTTTGACGGGACCGTGAACGTCCGAGCCCCACAGCGACAACACGACCGGCGTCTGACGCTGTGCAATCGCCATTGGAGCCGTCAGCCCGTAGTGTGCGTGAATCAGGTCGTACCCGTTGCCCGCTTCGGTGATCACCGACGGCACGGTGCGGAGGTAGTCGGTCGGCCCCCGTGCGGTGTCGGCGTCGACCTCGCCGGCGACCGATAGCGTCGAAAACGAGACGCCGCGATCCTCGAGAGCGGCCATCTGCTGGGTCATGAAGGGGGCGTCGGCGTGTGTCGTGAGTGTGAGGACGTGCATCTCGAACTGCCGGAAAGAGGGGCTGTAGCCGTTTTGTTATCCAGTCTGCAGCGTCGATGGCTCCGCCGTCAATCCCGGAATACGTGCTGTAACGGTTCGTTCGCTGGCGATCACTGGCGGGTTTTCTTCACATACACGCATATGTCCGTTTCCGGCAGTCGCGGCGTGTTGCCGTCTCGAGCCGTAGCAATACGATTACAAAGCACCGACGGCGGCTATCTCGATTCAATGCGGATCCTCGTCTTTGCGAACACGCCCGCGCACGTTCATCTGTATCGACACGCCGTTGATCGCCTCGAGTCTGCAGGCCACGACGTGCTGGTCTTGACTCGAGAGTACGCCTGTACGACTGACTTACTCGACTTTTTCGGGATGCCGTATCGGGTGTACGGCACACACGGAACCGAGAGCTACTCGAAACTCAGGTTCGCCCGTGAACTCGGTGGCCAGTTCGTCACGATCGCCCGCGAAGCGGTCCGATTCGATCCGGACGTCATCTTCGGTCGGGGACCGTACGCCGCCTATGCGGGCACGCTCACTCGGTCGCCGGTTGTGCTCGTCCTTGACGACGAACCGGGTGATTTCAACCACACCGTCTCTCGTCCGTTCGCGGAGACGATCCTCTCACCGGCGGTCACCCGCCGTGATCTCGGCGAGAACCACTATACGTTCACCGGATTCAAAGAGTGTGCGTATCTCCATCCCGACGTCTTCTCCCGCGACGAAAACGTCCGTGAGTTCCTCGGCGTCGGCCCGGATGAGCCCTACGTCATCGCTCGATTCAACGCCCTCGATGCGCTGCACGATGCAGATATCGAAGGCTTCTCTCCCTCCCAGCGACGTGACCTGCTCGAGCGACTGAGCGAGCACGCGACCGTCTTCGTCTCGGACGAAGGGGGTCGGATGGAGTTGCGGGACCTACCCGCCCGGCCGTACGATCTTCACCCCGCCTTGATCCACGACGCGATGGCCGAGGCGTCACTGCTGGTCGCCGATACGGGCACGATGGCCACCGAAGCGGCACTGCTCGGGACGCCCGCGTTCCGGTATCGTGGAACGGACACCCACGAGTACGGCGAGTTTCAGGAACTCGAGCGCGCGGGGCTGGCAGAGCAGTTCGACGAGTACATCGACGTTCGCGAGCGCTCACTCGAGATCCTCGCTGACGACGACGCGCCGGCTCGCTGGCAACGGCGGCGACAGGAATACATCGCAACCCTGACGAATTTGGCCGAGTTGCTGGTTGCGGTTGCCGAAGCTCGCGGATCGATCGACCGACTGAGTCCGGCGATACGGCAGACGGTCCAACCTGTTCAGCGGGAAACAGCGTGGCCGGAACAGTAGAGCGAAGCACGCTTTCTGTATTTAGAACATCCCGGGCAACTCGTGTCACGTGCAGGTGAAGCCATTAACACCACGGCAATCAGAATCTACGTTAATTATCATTTTGATTGCGGTTGCGTCGTGGTTGAGCTTTCCTGAATAGCGGCCTCGCAGCTACCGACAGTCCGATGAATAAGATAAAAAATGTGATTCCCAGCCATGAAGCTGGCAGTCCGAGGAGATATACTCCAACAGTTCCGATGAGTGCCAGCACGAGAACTGTTATAAGATCTAAATGAACATCTCCGAAAGCACCAGTGACCTTCGAATCACCGTACATATCATACTCTTCATTTTATTCATATATATGCATGGTGTATAACCCGATATCGGATTTTACATTTAGATCTGATAACAGATACTGAAGCCGTATTACCAATTACTGGTACCCGTACTGTCAACTCCTGCTGGTAACAGTCGGCCTCGAGCCACGGGGACCCGGAGACGGCAAGTCCGGGATGTATCCGCGTCTCCGTCGAATGTCTAGCCACACGATGTACCAGGATCTGTTGCTCGCCACCGACGGGAGTGAGGGCGCTCGCCAGGCCACAGAGCATGCGATCGAACTCGCCGCCCAGCTCGATGCGACCCTGCACATCCTCTCGGTGTCCGAGGAAGGACCGCACAGTTCGGAGAAACAGGATCGAATGCGCACTGATCCGGAATCCGAAGCTACCGACGCGCTCGAGAACGCCGACCGAGCAGCCACCGACGCGGGCCTCGAGACGACGACGACCGTCCGCCACGGGGTCGCACAGGAGGAAATCGTCGCCGTCGCCGAGACGAACCCGATCGATATGATCGTCATGGGAACTCACGGTCGAACCGGCCTCGATCATCTGGTCGTTGGGAGCGTCGCCGAAGAGGTCGTCCGAAACGCACCGGTTCCGGTCGTCACGATATGAGAGCGGACCTGAGCCTGCGCCTCGTGTCTCCGACTGATCGCGCTTTGTCATACGGATGCTGGTAGCACAGCCTCTCCCGTGTCCGAACGCGCCTTGACATCCTCCCCGCTGAAGGGCGAGAATTCCCGAACATTGGGATATTAAGGTTCGCAACCCACCTGTTCACTCGGTGCGAAACGCCCCGAGGTTTGGTTGAACAGGTAGGCTACTGGCCGTGCCAAACGACCGTTACTCATATCCCCCGAAGGAGGATTCTGAGTTATCTTTCTCCGAATGTTCACCGCGCCATTCACGTCCGCGTTCATCGTCACACCACACGACTCACAGACGTACAAGCCACGCTCTACACGATTCGCGTCACGCTTCCGACCACAGCACGAACACGTCTTGCTCGTGTCGCGCTCGCTCTTGCGGTCGACGAGAATACCGTGTTCTTCGGCCTTGTATTCGAGCAACGTGGTGAAACGGTCGAACTCCCAGCCGTGGAGTTTCTTGTTCCCACGCTTACCCCAGTTTCGAGACTCGCCGTTCTCGTCCTCACGAATCTTGCTCAAGTCACCGATAGCGATACGACCAACATCATGGTCGATACATCGCTCAACAATGTGTTTGGCGAGAGCGTGCAGGAAGTGGTTTTTCCGACGCGAGAGTTTCTGCCGAGCGCGAAGCGCACGGCGTGACGGGCCGTTCTCACCTTCCGTGTCGTACTCGTCGCGGGTGAAGTAGTGCTTGTCTTGATTCAGCACGTTCCCCGGATACAACTCGGCGTCCCCATTGTCGTAGGCGGTGGCGAGGTAGTTCTTGATACCGGGGTCGATTCCAGCGGTGTTGTCGCCGGGGGCGTCCTCGACGGAGATTTCGACCTTGCAGACGAGATGGAGTTCCCAGCGGTCGTCGTTCCAGACGGCACGTACTTGCTGGATGTTCTCCACGATTACGTCCGGGCGTGTCTCGTACTCTACGAGGATGAAGTCCGAACGGTGTTGTTTGAGGTTGAATCCCTTACTCAGACGGAGTTTGTTGTGTTTGGAATCGTGTTTGATGCCGTTTTGCTTCCACGTCACGGTGGAGCGTGGGTGGTTGTCACCTCGCTTCCGGTAGCCGGGTGGATTCGCGTCTGTGTCCCCGTTTTTGCGCTTTTTGAACCAGCCATTGAACGACTCAGCAAGCTCTTCTAGGATAGTGGTTGTGCGTGGAATATCCAGTCGTGCAGTAATCGGTAGAAGGCGTCATCCCGTGACGGCGCGTATCCCTGCCGTAAACGGCGAGGTTTTGCGCCTGTTCATCTCATAATCCGGCACTACTCGAGGGTATGGAACTGATAATTAACCAGTTCGCACTGCAACACCGCGTCATCGTGGCCGTTCGTCGTGCGAACTCCCGCAGTCGATCGCTGGCTGAGCAGCAGCCACCTCCCCTCGAGCGACCACGCTGGCGACCATCTCGAACGACGGTGAGCGGCCGGTGAGCGATGAGTCGACTGCTGCTGTCGGCGATGTCGTTCGCGTGCTCGTCGTCGGCGACTCGAGGCCGGTCGATGCGGCGATGGACGCACTGTCGTCGCAACTCTCCTCCATCTCGCTCGTCAGGGAGCGAACGCTGTCGAGCGCCGTTGAACGACTGACACAGCTCGAGATTCACTGTGTCGTCTGTCCGTTCGAGCTGTCGACACTCACCGCGCTTCGAGAGCGAGCCGATGCCGTGCCGATCGTCGCTGTCGTCGACAGCGAGACGGTCGACGAGGAGACGATCGAACAGGCACTCGAGGCGGGGGCAACCGACCTCGTCGAATCCGATGCGCCACGGTCGCTCGTCGCCACGCGAGTCAGCAACGTCGCGGCGCGGTCCCGACTCGAGGGCACGTCTGATCAGCGCAGTCGGTCGATCCTCGAACGATCCGACGCGCTCGTCTTGGTGCTCGACGAGGCGGGTTCGATCGCGTACGCAAGCGCAGCTGTCGAACCGCGGCTCGGATATACGCCGGCCGAACTCGAGCGAACGGCCCTCCCACAGCTCGTCCATCCGGACGACCGCGAACCGATCGAGAAGACGCTCGAGACCGTGTCAGCGGCTGCGTTCGGTGCGACCGAGCGGGTGGCCGTGCGGCTCGGTCACGCCGACGGCACGTGGCACGCGTACGAACTGACCGTCACCAATCGGATTGCCGACCCGCTCGTCGATGGCCTCGTGGCGACGCTCTCGGCGACCAGTGTCGCCGAGTCAGCCGACGACGCTCGGACGGCGTTCGAACGCCTCGAGGAGCCGGTGTTCACGCTCGGTCCGCAGTGGGAGCTTCGATACGCAAACGCGGCCGCACATCAGCTGTTCGATCCCGATTCGGCTCCCGAGCCCGGAACCGTCGTCTGGGATCTTCTCGACGACGCCATCCGAGAGCAGTTCTACGAACGCGTTCTCGAGGCGACAACGACGAACGCCACCGTCGAGTTCGAGACCATCGTTCCCACACTCGAGACTCGGTTCGTGGTGTCCATCTACCCCGGTGACGACGGCGTCACGGTGGCTGCACACGAGACACCCGACGCTGAACCTGTCGGGGTCGATCGGGAGCGGTTCGACCTCCTCGAGTCAGTCGTCGACACGCTCGATGACGGCCTGCTCGTCCTCGAGGGGGCGACGATCCGGTTTGCCAACGCGACGCTGTTCGAGCTTGTAGCTGGTGACACGCTCGTCGGCCGCGAACTCGATGCCGTCTTCGATGACGACCTCGTGGCGGCAGTTCTCGAGCGCGCGCAGTCGCCGGTCGTCAGGTGGATGGACCCCGTTTCGGGCGCACTTGTGGCTGGTGACGCTCGCCGTCCGGTCGACGTGTTCGTCGCACCGCTTCCCGGCGACGACCGAACTCTCTGTGTCGTCCGCGATAGACGCCGCTCACCGGCTGCGTCCCTGTCGACGATTCAACGCATGATCCGCGAAATGGGTGACGCCGAGAGCCACACCGCCGTTCGGCAGTCGGCCGTCGACGCGATGGTGGAGTGCTCGGAGGCCGATCTCGCCGGCTGGTATCTCGTCGAGGAAGCCGTCTTCAGACCGGCGGCCGTCGCCACTCGAAACGAGTCCAACGCTGTCGACCTTCCGCCGATCGAACGTTCCGGTCTCGAGTTGTTCGAGCGTCTCGAGGCCGAGACAGCCGGTGCTGGAGAGTGTGTGATCTTCGATCGGCCCGACATCGAGCCAGCGCTCTCCCGCGCTGGACTCCGAGCCGAGCGGGTGCTTGTCGTTTCAGTCGCCGATCACGGCGTTCTCCTCGCGACGAGTCCCGATCCGATGGCCTTCGAGGCACGCGAGCAACTTCCCGTCGAAATCGTCGCTCGAGCGGCGACGAGTGCACTCGACGCCCTCGAGTGTGAGTCGACGGTCCAGCGTCAACGCGGTGACCTCGACCAACTCGAGACCGCGGCAGATCGGTGTCAACATCTACACGAAAGCGAGCGGACGCTGTTAGCCTGTGACTCTCGGGACACCCTCGAACAGCGCCTCTGTGACGCCCTCGTTTCCCTCCCGTTCGACGAGCTGTCAGGGTCGATCGAGCAGGCATGGGTTGGCGACAGTACGACCGGTTCGGAACGAATCACGCCGAGCGCGTGGGCTGGCCGGAACGGTGACTTCGTCGAGTCGATCTCGGTGCCGATCAGGGGTGTCGATGAGCCGCCCCATCCTGCAGCACAGGCAGCCGAAACCCTCCAACCGGCGAGTATCGACGACCTCGACGCTGAGGGTATCGATCAGGCGTGGCGACGTCGCACGCTCGAGGCGGAGTTTCGGTCCGTGCTGAGCGTGCCACTCGTCGTCGATAACTTCTGTTATGGGACGCTGACTGTCTATGCGGATCAGCCGTCGCTGTTCGACGCCAACGTTCGACAGCTCTGTGTCCACCTCGCCGCGGTCGCCAGTGCCACCATCGCGTCGATCGAACGGAAACGCGCGTTGCTGGCCGATCGCATCACTGAACTCGAGGTCGTCATCCGGGACGAGTCGGCGGCGCTGTCGGCGCTTGCACAGCAGTTCCAGCGGCGGCTCGACGTACAGACGGTCGTCCCCCGGTCGTCAGGCGGCTCGACGGTGTTCTGTACGGTTCCCGATGTCTCCGAAGACGAAATTCACGCCGCCATCGAGTCAGTTTCGGGAATCGAATCGGGCCGCCTCGTCGGCGAGCGTGCCGACGAATCGCTGCTCGAACTCGTCCTCGCCGACTCGTCCGTCGCGGAGACGCTTGCGACACACGGTGGCGTGTTGCGATCGGTGACGCCGGTCGACGACCGAACGCGGCTGGTGATCGCGCTCTCGAGTACCGTCGACGTCCGATCGTTCGTCCGGATGCTCGAGCGAACCCATCCGGGCGCGGAGTTGCTTGCTCGCCGACAACGCGATCGCTCCGAGCGCCCGGTCCGCGCGTTCGATGCCGAACTTCGAAGTCGGCTCTCGGAGCGCCAACTTAAAACCCTCGAGACGGCGTACTACGGCGGCTTTTTCGAGTGGCCTCGAGAGAGTACCGGCGAAACGATCGCCGATTCGCTCGGCGTCTCTCAACCGACGTTCAGTCGTCATCTCCGGCTTGCCCAACAGAAGCTGTTCGAGCTGTTGTTCGATGAGCGCGACACCGGACACCGCAACTGAGCGCTCATGCACTCTCACCGTACGACGGTCCTTCGATGTATCTCTCTTAGATCATCCCGTCTGCTGTCCCGAGCACGGGTGTGCGGCGGGCCATGCCGCCAGCAGTCCGTCTCAGTCACACCAGTAGAACGGCGATCATCCAACGAACCGCCCTGTCTTGCCCGCCAATCCGTCGTGTGCAACGGTGGTATTCGGTACTTACTAATCCACGCAACCGTGACAATAGCGGTAATACGCTGTTTCTTTTCGCTTGAAACAGTCAGCATAAACGACGGCTGAATACATATAGCGGTATGGCGCCCCTGTTATTTCTTGTATAGCGTCTACGACCATATGCCAGCGGTCGAATCAGACGCTCAATGAGCGAGGTTGCGGTAACAGGATATTACGACGGTCATCCACTCGGATGGCGGATCGATCTGTGAGCATCGAGAGCACCAACGCCAACCGAGAGCCACGCATTCGGTCGCAGGCCGATGGCGGGATCGTTACGCAGCTCCGACTCGATCACTCGTCGCTGTTCTTGCGTCCAACCCTGCGGCGTGCAGCCGACGTCACCGTCGAACCGGAGTACTGGACGACCCTCGAGACGGGACAAACGCTCGTCTTCTGTAGCGTCTACGGGAGCGCGTTCGACACCTTCGAGACGGCCCTCGAAATGGACCGGACCGTCACTGATCCGATCCTCGTCGACCGCTACCCTGACCGACGCGTTTATCGGGTGGCACTTACCGATCGGGCGGTGCCGTTCATTTCGGAGACGGCGGCTGCCGGTGGTCGACTCCTCGAACTCTCGAGTTCACGCGATGGCTGGCTCGTCCAGTTGCAGTTCCCGAGCCGGGACGATCTCGTCTCGTTCAACGACTACTGTCGCGAGCGCGGGATCTCGGTGACGGTCGATCATCTGCGACTGTCTGACGACGACGACGACGGCGTCGTTGCACTGACCGAAAAACAACAGGAACTCCTCGTCGTTGCCCACGAGGAGGGCTATTTCGACGTTCCGCGGGGCATCTCGCAGGACGAACTGGCAGACCGACTCGGTGTTTCGAAATCGGCTGTTTCACAGCGTCTTCGCCGCGCAATCGGCGAACTCTGTGCGTCGAAGCTGTGCTGATCGTCGTCCCAGTTGTCTTTCGAACGTGCGACTCGCTGTCGGGGAGTCGTGATATAGTAACAACTGAACCGATTGACACACGCATCGCACAGCGAACGGGCCACGTCGTTTCCCGCTCGCCAGTTCGCGGTTCTCGCTCACGTCGTTCGCTCACGGGTCGTTCCTCCCCGTTCGCGTTTCCGCGGGTCTCGCTCACGTCGNTCGCGGTTCTCGCTCACGTCGTTCGCTCACGGGTCGTTCCTCCCCGTTCGCGTTTCCGCGGGTCTCGCTCACGTCGTTCGCTTCGACCCGCGCACGCTCCGACCCGCGCACGCTCCGACCCGCGCTCCCGTCGTGCGATGCGGTGTGTAGTGACGTGCAGTGGCTACTATAGTTACTACATTGCGGTCCGTTGAGTAGCCGGTTCGAAAAGGCAGAATTACTTCGTTCCACTGAGTTGCCCCGGTACCGCAGTGGATGCCGACTCTCGTGGCTCGTCTCCGATTGCTTACGCGTCGTCTTCGTCGTCGTCTTTCATCGAGCCGAGCTGGGAGACGAGCTCGTCGGTTGAGGCGTTGGACTCGAAGGACAGCTGTCCGTTGTGGTCGTTTTCGTGGACGTTGACGGCCTCTACGTCGTCGTCATCGTCGGCCGTCTGTTGCTGTTGTTCGGATTCGTCGTAGCTACCAAAACCCATATGACCAACTTGGTCAGTGAGTAGTAAAGGTGTGCCGGTTCAGTTTGCCGCTGTGGGCTGTCTTCATGAGATACTGTCGCATCTCTCCGTGAGCAGGCGCTTGACCCGTCACTTGAGCCGCAAGTACTGGCGATCGTACTCGGGTTCTCCTTGACGTGGATGGATCGTGATGAACGACTCCGGCGGCATTTCGGCGAGTCGTTTCGGCAGTTCCTCGAGTTCAGTGTGCCAGCCGACGTCGCCCTGACGCGGCGAGATGCTGACGATGAGATCGTCGCTGTCGGTTTCGGCCTCGAGCATCGGCAGGAGCGCCCCCCAGTCGTCGATTTCGTCGAACTCCGCTGTGGCGTCTTCTTCGACCAGTTCAAACAGCTGTTCGA
Organism: Natronorubrum sulfidifaciens JCM 14089; assembly: GCF_000337735.1. Lineage (GTDB taxonomy): Archaea > Halobacteriota > Halobacteria > Halobacteriales > Natrialbaceae > Natronorubrum > Natronorubrum sulfidifaciens. Next base: position 66,665 of record NZ_AOHX01000002.1, read on the forward strand.
ACTGGTGGGCCGATCCCTCGACGACGATAACGTGTAGCTCCGCTCCGAGCCCGGCAGCCAGTCGTTTGACTAGGTGAACGGCTTCGTAGAACCCTTCGTGATGGTCGGCACCGATTGGGACGACTACGAAGATCCGTCTGGTCGTGTTGATCGGATGACCAAGCCGAGAGATCAACACGGGCAGTGTCGTCCGTTTGAGGACCTGATCGATGATACTCCCGAAGATTCGATGGCTAAACGTCTCGGTCGCGTCCCAACCCATGATGATCTGGTCAGATTCGACTTCGACCGAGCCCTGGACGACGCCGGACGCGATGTTGTGGTTGACACGCGTCTCCGTTTCGACAGGGATCTCTGCGGCACTGCCAGCCGCAGCGAGTTCCTCGAGATCGTCGTTGACCGACGCGACCTGCGTTTCGGTCGACCGCTTGCTGTCGGGCTGGACGACCGTCATCACGTGAACCGGTTCGGACCCACCGTCCCCTTTGATGACGAACGCCAGTTCGAGCAGCCGTTGCTGGAGTTCAGCGTTGTGCGACAGCGGCAACAGGATGTTGGGATCTTTTGCGCTGTCCTCACCGTTACCGACCTCTCGCTCGAGGGCGAGATCCGTCGCCGCCCGCTCGGTTAGCCACGGACTTACGAGGGCGGTCACGAGCAACAGCAAGACGACGGCGTTGAGGACTTCCGCACCGAACAGCCCCTCCTCGAAGCCGATGAGTGTGATCGCCAGTGCGGCGGCTGCTTGTCCAACCGAGAGGCCGAAGATGACGTTGCGCTCGTTGGGTGTGTACCCCTGAATCTGGGCGACGAACCACGCGGCTCCACCTTTCGTCAGAACCATCACGACGACGATGAGAGCCGTGATCTGGAGCGTCTCGGGACCGTCGAGAATTACGCTCGGATCGACGAGCATCCCGACGTGCAACAGGAAAAACGGGATGAAAAACGCGTTTCCGACGAACTCGATACGGTTCATCAGCGTCCCACCCTGTGGGATCAGTTGATTCAGTGCCAACCCGGCGACGAACGCCCCGAGAATGGCTGCGAGTTCGAGGAGTTCGGCGAGGCTGGCGGCCGCGAAGATCGCGACCATCACGAACAGGAACTCGAAGTAGCTCTCCTCGCTGAAGTTCTGGAAGAACCACCGTGAAACCGGCGGTAGGACGAACCAGGCGCTACCGAACAGGACGACGATGGCGAGACCGACCTGTGCGAACAGCCAGACGGTGAGTTCGCCTTCGACGGCCCCGGTGACGATCGCGAGGACGACCAGCGCGAGCGTATCAGTAAAGAGAATCCCACCAAAAACCGCAGTGACAGCTCGGTTTTTCGTCACACCCAGTCGATTGACGATCGGGTACGCGAGCAACGTGTGCGAGGCGAACACCGACGAGAGCAACAGCGCAGCCCAGATATCGAGTCCGAGGATCGTATACGTGGCTGCGGTTCCGATGAGAAATGGGATGAAGAAACTCGACAGTCCGAACAGCGCCGCGTTCTCGGGTGCCTCCTTGAATCCTCGCATGTCGAGTTCGAGCCCCACAGTGAACAGCAGGTAGATCAACCCGACTTCGCCGAGGAGTTCGATCGCAGACGAGTGCTCGACGATCTCGAGCGCACCCGGGCCGATGACCGCGCCGAGGATGACGATGCCGACGATCCCCGGCTGACCGAACCGTTTGACCACGAGTGGACCAACGAGAAAGACTGCCATCGCGATCGTAAAGACTAGCACCGGCTGGTCGAGGGGGAGTCCAAGGCTGTCGACGACGAGTGGCACGATCATTGACAGAGGGAGTAGCGTCGCTTTCGAGATGAGCAACTCGCTCGAGCAGTTGACGGGGTCGACGACCGTTCGTCAGTCGACTCATCGAGTCGGCGACAGTACCGTGCTGACGCCGGGGGTGCTGTTGCGAGTTCCGGCAAACGATGCAGCATTCGGCTGATTTCGTCTCGTAACAGCGTAATCATCGCGGAAAATGCACGGGTGAGTAATAAAATATCTCATTTCGATCTGTGGATTCGGATACGTGTGTAATTATTTTTTGGCGAGTCGACACCGACAAACGGTCGATCTATCGCAGCAACTGAGACTGTCTGCGGTACCGATGCCCCGTCACAACTGTCATACGGGTTCAGGCTGTGGCGGAACTGACCGTCAGCAGCCCGTCGCAGGCGTCGTGACATCCAACCCAGTGTGTGTCTCCGCTCCCCGACAGGTCCGGGTCGCTGTTTGGCTGTCGATACTCCGATTTCGTCTGTCCATACTCGTCGCCGCCCTGTCTGTTTGGTTTACATACCACTTTTCTAATCGCATTCTGGTCGATTTTCACCAAAATAAACCGGACAAATCATACAAACACGGTGAAGAGTGGTTCGAGAACCGAACTGTACTGCTTCCATATCTGTTCTTCACTCGCTTCGAGACCGTCTGTTACCTGCTAACTACCCTCTCCAGTAGTCCGTCTATAGTAATGACTGCAGACGAGTAGGTCTGTGATATGTCCGCGCACCGTTTCCCATCTCGAACAGTCGCTACGGGTGACCAACTCCCCATGAGGCCATCATACCCCTCCCACACGACGTTCGATACTCACTTTGCGGTCGCTCGAGGTCACGCTCGAAACCTATCACATCGGTCCGGGACCGCGTTCCCGAACGCGATCACGGGGGGTCACTGATGTGTGGAATCATCGGCCGGGTCGGTGATGGGAACGCTTTAGAGCCGTTGCTGACTGGTCTCGAGAATCTCGAGTACCGTGGCTACGATTCGGCTGGCGTCGCCGTCCAAAACGGCTCCGGTATCGATGTCCAGAAGCGATCGGGCAAGGTCGACGAACTGAAAGCATCGATCGGCGACACGCCGCTCGAGGGCGAGGTCGGAATCGGCCACACGCGCTGGAGCACCCACGGGCCGCCGACCGACGCGAACGCCCATCCGCATACGGACGGGACGAAAGACGTTGCTGTCGTCCACAACGGCATCATCGAGAACTACGCCGAACTCAAAGCGTGGCTGGCCGACCACGGCCACGAGTTTACCAGCGACACCGATACCGAGGTCATCCCACATCTCATCCAGTTCTATCTTGATGATGGCATGGGTAACGAGGCGGCGTTTCGTCGTGCAATCGGAGACCTCGAGGGAAGCTACGCTGTGACGGCGATGCTGTCGGGCGAACACGTCCTCTACGCTGCTCGACAGGGCTCGCCGCTCGTTGTCGGTATGGAAGACGGCGAGTACTTCCTCGCGAGCGACGTGCCAGCGTTTCTCGAGTATACGGACAGCGTGGTCTATCTCGAGGACGGCGACGTCGTCATCGTCGACGACGACGGCGTCGAGTTCACTGATCTCGAGGGGAACCCGGTCGCCCGTGAATCCGAAACGATCGAGTGGGACCCCGAACAGGCTGGCAAGGGCGAGTACGATCACTTCATGCTGAAGGAGATCCACGAGCAGCCGACGTCGCTGACACAGGCACTCGAGGGGCGGATCGATCCCGAAAACGGGCGGATCGCGCTCTCGGATTTCGAACCGGGAACGTTCGCCGACGTCGAGAGTGTTCAACTCCTCGCCTGCGGAACGTCGTATCATGCGGCACTGTACGGCTCGCTCGCGTTGAATCAGGCGGGCATTCAATCAACGGCGCTGCTTGCAAACGAGTACAGCGTTTCGGCACCGCCGATCGACGACGAGACGCTGGTAATCGCAGTCACTCAGAGCGGTGAGACGGCAGATACGCTGAGCGCCCTTCGACAGGCCAACGCTGCGGGGGCGACGACGGTGACAGTCACGAACGTCGTCGGCTCGACGGCCGCTCGCGAGGCCGACGAGACGCTGTTTATTCGGGCCGGTCCCGAAATCGGGGTCGCCGCGACGAAGACGTTCTCTTCACAGGCCGTCATGCTGTTGTTACTCGGTCAGTGTATCGCCGCCGACCACCATGGTGAGCCGCCGGCCGACCTCGAGACGCTCCTGCCGGCGCTCGCTACGATGCCCGATGCGATCGACGGCTTGCTCGAGACCTCCGAGGCCGACGCGATCGCCGAGCAGTACGCACACAGTCAGTCGTACTTCTTCATCGGTCGCGGACTCGGCTTCTCGGTGGCACTCGAGGGTGCGTTGAAGTTCAAGGAGATCACCTACGAACACGCCGAAGGCTTCGCCTCGGGTGAGCTCAAACACGGGCCACTGGCTCTTGTGACGCCTGATACGCCCGTTTTTGCCGTCTTCACCGGCGAAGAAGACGAAAAGACGCTCAAAAACGCCGAGGAGGCACAGACTCGCGGCGCACCCGTGGTCGCCGTCTGTCCGGATGACCATCGAGCGGTCGACGTCGCGGACGAACACCTCTCGATTCCCGAGACAGCACCCGACCTCGCCGGACTGCTCGCCAACGTCCAGTTGCAGCTGGTTTCCTACCACGCCGCTGATCTCCTCGATCGACCGATCGACAAACCGCGAAACCTCGCGAAAAGCGTCACCGTCGAGTAGCCCCGTCACATTTTCGCGCTCGCTCGAGTCCCGTTGTAAGTCGTTGTCGAACTCGAGTCCGAGTCATCGATGCCGACGGACCCGGACCACCCCCGTAGACTCGGGTCCGAACGGGGTTGCCGGCATCGATTCGCACTCGAACGAACGGAATCGTCCCGGAGAGAACTACCCACCAGTGTTTTCTGAACCGGGTTCCGCGCCGACGCAGCGCGATCGTGCGATCGGGTGGGTACCGCCGGCCAGTGGCGACATCTTCCGGGCAGGTCTCTCCATCTGGCTAGCCACCATACCGGCATATAAAGGCCACACGTGAGAGTGATGGGGAGTTGATAGCCGTCGCGGGAAGCTGTGCGTCGAGTGTCTCGTCGCCGCGGCCACGGCGGTTGGCCACTGACTGTGTTCGATAGTTCCGTTCTCGAGTCGACTTCGACATCGCTCGTTGTCTGCTATGGCGGTGGTGACGATGTCGAGACAAACTGGCGGTAACTACCCCGTTAAAACGAGATATTACGTGGTATAAATACCGTATTACTGCCGTGTAAACCTGTAACACTGCTGTTTTCAGAACATTCTTCTCTCAGTGATTTTCACGGGTTGAACTGGACTGGAATCGTGTTTATCTTGATTATGCTGTCTATAGTAAATACCGTTCTGTGGCTACGGGTTGATGATGTCGACGGAACCAACTGATACGAAGTGGACACCGATGACGTCCGGCCAGCAAACGACTGCCCCTCGCTGTGTCAACTGTGGGAATCAGGTCACTCGGCAGTTCGCTCGTGTCTTTGGGGACAATCGTGACGTCGTCCACGCCTGTCCCGACTGCGCTACGTACCGAGAGATGAAAACGTCCGACTTTATCCCGAAAGAGCAGCGGTAGCTAACTCTCGCGTGCGTGTGTCCGGTTGTGGACGCTGTGTTCGATCACTCGACGCGTTCTCTCACGACATGACGACGAGCCCGTTTCCATGTTCTTTGCTCGAGTGCATTGGTGCAGTCCTTTCGACAATCGCGTAGACGCGATCACCGGTTGCGACCACTGGTTGGCTCACTCATCACGACGGGATCAGCAGCCTCGAGTCAGCAGCGCCGATCTGAGCGTGTCACTCATTGTGCGACCCGGGACGGTGTTACACTCTCCGAGTGTCGTCCACCCGGACGAATATAGTAGCCACTGAAAGCCACTGCACACCAGATCGCATGACGGCTATGCGATCTATGTGTAAATCGTTTCAGTTGTTACTATAGCTGCTGTTGTCGGCTCGGGCTGTCCCTCCCTCGCCGACGTGATCGCCACTCCTTGCCTCCTGTGTGACTCGTGCCGTCCGCGGATATTCATACGGGCTCGAGTCAGTGCCGGCGCACTCGTGACCCTGCTGTGGATGCATCGGTACACCTGTCCGTCTCACTGATGGTATCCGACAGTAGACGAACGGTCGTAACAGCTGAAACGATTCTATACCGATCCTATGGGGTGTTTCGGACGACGATAACTGACTTTCAGTGGCTACGATACTCTCGTTTCTATCCGTTCACCACTGCGAGTGCCATCCCGTCGCCGAGCACTCCTCCGGTTGCACCCACCGTTCCCCCTCGTTAGATCCTCCCTATATTTCTGAACTGTCTGTATCGTATATACGGTACACTCGCGTCGGACCTATCTGATCATGCATTCAGTATCGTTTCGTCGTCGACGGGCCGAGTTGACCGACAGTGTGGCCGGAGATCGAACGCCGACTGCATCAGTTGCTCGAGCGAAATCACAGCGTGGCGTGCGAACTGAGACCGCTTGCCTGCGGAGCAAACGATGAGTGCCACCGAACCGGAGTCCGAGGTCGACGGCGAGGCCACTGACTCGGATTCGGAACCGTCGTTGACCGAACTTCCACCGAGTTCGAAACTCGTCTACAAGGTTCTCGAGTACGAGGGGTCGATGACCCAAGAGGAGATCGCCACGGAATCCCGACTCTGTCCGCGGACCGTCCGGTACGGGCTTGGCAAACTCGAGAACGAAGATCTCGTCACCAGCCGCATCTCGCTCGAGGACGCTCGACAGTCGAAGTACCGAATCGCCGACTGATACGGATTGCTGTCCCTGTGTCCCGCCGATCGCCAGCACGGGTCGGCGATCGGGGATCAGTGACGACAGGAAACCGGATGAGCGTATCCGCGTTTCGGTTTTGATCAGCGGTGTTTCCGGTACTGATCGACCACCAGATCGAGGCCGAACGCACCCGACGTGATCTCGTAGTGGAGCTCGAGACGGGGGTTGAACTTCGCTTTGTACCGGTTGATGCTTGGCACGCCGGCACCGACGAGGTCGTATCGCTCGAGGCCGTCTCGGAGGCCGTCGCGCATGACGTGCCAGTCGAGGAGGTCGTTGATCGGCAGATCGATCTCGGTGTCCGGCTTGACGCCACCTTGCCATCGATAGCGGGTCGTCTTGGATTCGACGACCAAGATCCCGCCGACGACCTCGCCGTCGACACGACAGACGTAGGGTCGGAGCGACCCGTCGGGCAACACGGTGTGAACGGACCGTGCGAACGCCGGGTTCAGATGGAACGCCTGTCCCTGGTTTTCATACCGTCTCGCGACCTGATCGACGATCCGCTCGACGTCGTCGGTGTCGCCTTCCTCGATGACGTAGGCGTCGTCGTCTGCGTTCCGGATGTTGTTCCGGGCGTCGCTGCTGAACCGTTTCAACAGCGTCTCCTCATCGTCCTCGAGATCGACGACGTACGTGTAGCCGGGTTCGACGGTGTAGCCGTTCCACGTGAACGGTCGGATGTCGTCGAACTCGGCGGCGACGAACTTCGAGTACACCGGCGAAATTTCGTCCTCGATCCACTCGATACTGCCCTCGAGGAACTGCTTCGTTCGCCGGTCGGCCTTTCGCTGCTTGAGTTTGCCGACGTTCAACAGTGATGGGCCGAGGTAACACGACCACGAGAACGGGGCTGGCGAGAACGCACCCGTAATAGGACCTTTGCTGTACTCGAAGACGGGGAAGAGACCGACGGCTTCCTGGCCTTTGAATCCGGCCAGTAGGTGCAGCGTCGATCCGGTATCAGCAGCCTGTAATCGCAGCGCCTCGGCTCGGTAGAACGGATTGGTGCCGTCCGATCGCTCGACGTAGCGGTTCCACTCGTCGGCGTCGGTCCACGGATCGAGTGTAGTTACCTCGATGCCCATCGTTAGAGATACCCCAGATCCGAGAGTCGGTCTTCGACGGCCGTCTCATCGGTCGCACGGATCGGATCGGGTTCGTAGGCGGGGTACGATGCCTCCGTCTCGCCGTCGATAACGGGGAGCGTCGTCCCATCCATCTCGGTGTCGACAGGGATATCGAACAGCGTACAGATTGTCGGTGCGACGTCGAATATCGTCGCGCCCTGAATCGTGGCCGACTCGTCGAACTCGGTGCCCGTGGCCGCGACGACGCCGGTCTGCTTGTGATTCCACGACTCCATCGGCTCGCCGAACTGGTCGACCCCGACGTCGGCGACGATCGCGTTGTTGAACGCTGTGGGAACCGTCAGGATATCGGGACCGTTGTCGATGTGCGGCCCGGAGAAGTACGCCTCCCGTGGTTCGACCGCCTCGAACATGGGTTCACCGTCCGGTGTTCGGACAGCGGAGAGTTGGTCGATGAGCTCCGCCCGGATCGACTCGTACTCCGATTCCGGCACTTGTCCGTTCGGCTCCCGTCCCTCGAGGTTGATTCGGATGCCCAACTCGCTTTTGGATCGGACGTACGCCTCCGACTCCGGGAAGTCGACCTGTTCGCTCGCGGCCCGGATCATGTCGTTGGGGATGCGGCTGCCGATCGGCTCTTTCAGGTTGACCGTCTCGAGGGCGCTTGCGACTCGCTGTGTCGTGAGCCCGACCGTTGCGGCCACGTTCATCAACTGCTCGAGGGCGCTGCCGTCGTGTTGGCCGGCGTCTTCGCCCTCGAGAAGGTCGTTTTCCCACGCTTTCGACCAGGTCGGCATCCCTTCGCCGCCGCTTTTGGCCTCGAGGAACCCCTGTTCGCGGAAGAACTCGTTGACCCGAAACTCCGTTCCGGTCACTTTCCCCATTCCGTGGTCGCTGACGACCAAGATGTTGTCCGGATCGGTCGCCTCGATCGTGTCCGCGAGTTGTCGGTCGACAACACGGTAGACGGCTTCGATCGCCTCTTTGTCCCCCGGTCGCTCGTGGAACACGGTGTCAGTCTGTTGGAACTGGAGGAAGCCGAAACCGGGATCGACCCGCCGACACAGGTATCGGAACGCCTTCCCGCGGCGGTCGATCGTCTGCTCGTAGCCGTCGATCGACTGGTCCGGCGCGTCGGTGCTCTGTGGGTAGACGTGATAGTCGCCACAGGCCATTTTGACGTCCTCGAGAACCCCTTCGGGGTGGCAGGTCGGTTCTTCCGGCGCGGTCATCCCCGGGATCAGTGCGCCATCGAACGCCGTGGGTGGATGGGTGACGGGAACGTTGACGACGACACTCGAGATGCCGTGTTCGCTCAACAGTTCCCAGACTGGCCGCTCCCGTACGTGTGTCGAGTTGACGACGTCCCAGTCGTAGCCGTCGAACGAGAGGAAATCGAAGACGCCGTGTTTCCCCGGATTCTTCCCCGTGTACATCGACGGCCACGCGCTTGCCGTCCACGGCGGAATCTGTGACTCGAGGGCGCCGCTGGTCCCGGTCTCGAACAGTCGCTGGAGTGTTGGAATCTCGTCCGCCTCGAACAGTGGCTCGAGGATCGAACGGCAGCCAGCATCGAGCCCAACAACGAGGAGGCGAAGGTCAGTTTCGTCGGCCGAATCTCTCATAGTCGTCTTCCACAGCGTACCGTGATTTTGTTATCCGACTGTTTTCACCTGTAGGCTCAGACTGCGTTCATGACATCGAATCGTGTGAGTAACGGGATCTGGTCTGTAAGCGATCCCTGATCATGCTCGTCTCGCTAGTATCATCCCAATCACTATAGACCACGTTCGTCGTATATGATGGCTGTGTTGACACGCGGACGCGCTCCGACGAGGCCAACACGCGTCACACACCGACCGAACACGAACACCGTCGCCACGGGAGACGCGTCTCGAGGCTCGTTCGGCCCGCGACCGACTGTCGTCCGATACTCCGATACAGATGATCAGCGAACATCCGATACTGTCCGTCCGCTCGCTATCCGAGCCACAGCCCGCCGGTCTTAAATCGTTTCTCGAGCGTTCGTCGACCGATTGCTCGTTCTATGGCTCCGGGAAGGCGGCGCTGTATGACGGTCTTGCCGGGCTCGTCGATGCCGGAGACAACGTTCTCGTTCCCGCATACCTTCCGGACGCAGTCGTCGAACCGCTGACCGAGCTTGGTCTCGAGACCCGCTACTATCGACTGCAGGAGGATCTCGCGCCCGATCTCGCTGACGTCGAACGGCGGCTCGATGACGAGACGGTCGCAGTCATGTCCGTCAACTACTTCGGCTTTCCCCAGCCCGGACTCGAGGAGTTCATTTCGCTCATCGATGAGTACGATTGTTACCACATCGACGACAACGCTCATTCCCCGATCAGTGTCGACAATGGTGTGTTGTTGGGGACTCGCGGTGATCTCGGTGTGACGAGCCTCTGGAAGCTGTTGCCGATCCCCGACGGTGCGGTCCTCTACTGCAACGACGACACCGTTGCCGAGCAGGTCGTTCCGTCGTCGTTTGCCGGTGTCCAGTCGCAGTTCGGAGGCGACGACTGTCGGTTTCTCCTCAAATCCGTGGTCGCCAGTCTGCTCGAGACGAACGAGACGATCCATCGGTCAGTCGATGCGTTCGTCGCCAGTCGTGGGCCGTCTCGGTCGGTTCCGGGTCCCGTGGCTCGATACGAGGCCGGAAAAAAACCGATGTCGAAACTGTCGGCCCACGTCGTCGAGCACGCGGACCCGCGGACGATCCGTGACGCCCGTCGCGAAAACTACCTCGCGTGGCACCGGATCTTCGACACTCGCCAAGACGCCGAGACTCTCTACGAGTCGTTACCTGAGGGGATCTGTCCGCAGGTCTTCCCGATTCGAGCCGCCACCCCACACCGACTCCTCGAGGACCTCGAACGCTGTGGTGTCGATGGCGCACACACGTGGCCACGCCTCTCGAGTACCGTTCTCGAGAGTTCGACGTACGACGTTTCGACGACGCTGTCTCGAGAGGTCCTCGTCTTGCCCGTCCATCAGCACGTCGAGTCGGCGACGATCGAGGCTGTCGGCGACCGATTGCCGTAGCGCGTTCGTCTCGAGGGGCGATTCGCGTGTCTCTCTGACGGCGTGTAGGCTGGGCCTGAATCGCCGCCCGGAACGCTTACTCGGCGTTTGCCATCGCGTTCAGTTCCGATCGGATGTCGTCATCGAGCGTGTACGTCCGTTCGGCGGGTCGATCGAGAACGCCTTCGGTCCGCAACTCCGAGAGCAGTCCCTGCACTGCGACCGCCGATCGATCGACGCGGTCGGCGACGGCAACTGTCTCGAGCGCTCCGTTTCGGGCCAAGACCACGAGCGATTTTCGTGCTGTTTCGACGGTACACTGTGACTGGTCGGCCGCGCGCGTGAGTCGGTCGTTGATCCACTCCCCGTCGAAGTCCGCCTCGTCAATCGCTGTCGTCGCTGGCGTGGTGACCGGTGACCGATCGCTGGTCGCCATCTCTTCCCTCTCATCCTCCGCAGTCGACTCCCCGAACGGCGTGTAGCCGAACTCGATCTCGTCACCGCCAGCCTGAATAATCGTCGACTCCGCCGTGGCGTCTCTCTCCTGTGTCGTCTCGAGGTCGGTCACTCGCTCTCGCAGCCGTTTGTTTTCCCCGCGCAGGCGCTCTATCGTCTCCGCTCGCGAGTCGAGTTTTGCCTCGAGCGTTTCGATCCGATCGTCTCTCTCGGCGAGTGTCGACTCGAGGTCGTCCCGCTCGGTCTCGAGGGCGTGGAGTTCGTCGTGGAGTCGCCGTTGTTCGTCCTCTGGCAGTTGTGTCTGAACGGTGTTCGGTCCCGTCAGCGCATCCGCCATCTGCTTGGCCGCACTCGAGACGTCCCGGGCCGACTCGAGGTCGGCTTCCAGTGTCTCGATGCGTTTTTCTTTTTTCTCGAGTTCGTTCTCGAGTTCGAGGATACGGTTTTCCTCGTGTTGCTTTCGCTCCGAGATGTCTTGGAGGTCGCCAACGAGCGCATCGGAGACGGACTTCAGTTCGGGCCGTTCGAAGTCGTCGAGTCCGGGCGTCGCGCCCGCGTCGAAGGTCCGTTTTCGACGGAACTGGACCTTTCGGACATCCGTTTCGGTCCAGTCGGTCTGAACGAACGCCTGTCCGTCGTTGAGTTCCGAGACGAGTTCCGAGTACTCGGTGTCGATGATTCGGCCGACGACCTTAGTGTCGTTATCCCATGTCAACCGGTGCCAGACGAGCCAGTTCGCCTGCGTGATGAAATCCTTCTTGACGTCGGCTGGTCGCTGGCTGATCCCGAGGATGCCGAGGCCGTGCTTGCGCCCGCGCTTGCTGATCTTGATCAACAGGTTCCCCGTCTCGCCGACGCCGCCACCCTCTGGAATGTACTCGTGGACCTCCTCGACGACCAGCAGGAAGGGCTTTTTCAGCTTCTTCTCTTTGACGAACAGCTGGCGGGCGATCTTCCGCAGGAGTTCGTCCGCAACCTCTTCGTCGAGGTAGCCCGAGACGTCGAGGATCACCGGGACGTTCTCCTCGAGTGCCAGCGACGCCATCTGTTCGGCGTGTTCCGGCCCGATTTGGATGTCACACTCCTCGTCGGCCCCGGCGTGGAGCATCTCGTACTCCTCTTTCAGCCCGTAGTACTCGCCGTCGGTGTCGACGATCAACAGCGGAAAGCCCGCCTCGAGTAACTCCTCGGCGATGACCGATGCCGTGTTCGACTTTCCAGAGCCCGACTTTCCGGTGACGAATCCGCGGCCGGTCAGCAACTCAACGACGGGCAGGTACAAGTCCTGTCTGTCGGCCGTCTCGCCGACGAGAATCTCACGTTGGTCGCTCACCAGCCCATCACCGTCGACACCTGCGACGCGTTCATATATTTTATACTCCGAACACTGACCCTTGAATATTGGCCTCGCGCGTGATGATCCGTGTGTGCGACCGCTGTGGTGAGTTCTCGCCCGACACTCTCTAAACAGCCCACACTTTTCACACAGTGTACACAGTGTATACGATGTACACGGTTCACACTGTTTGCACGTCACCAAGGGTTCGTTGTATCCGTCCGACTGCGACACTGGTTGATCGCTCACCGAATCACACTGTGTAGATCTTTTACACCGTGTATGCAGTTTCATTGATGCTCGCAGAACAGTTGCGACGACACTCGAGTCTCGAATGTGAACCTGCCTCGATTCGGTTTGGCTACGAACTGCTCGAGCGTTCCGAACGCCCTCTGCGGGACATACTGTTTACGCTGTTCGGACAGTTTACACTTTGTACACGGTGTATACTTTCTAAACTATCTAAACTTTCTAATTGAGATGTCTAACACGGAACTGTCCTACACCCCATCAGAACTCGACTATGGATAGCTTCTGGTACACCGTTCACACGGTGTCGTCCAATTTGACAGGTACACGGTGTAGACAGTGTAGAATGTGTAGACTGTTTTCCGCTACTGTTAAGTCCGATTGATTGAATGATAGGCGTGTTACTCGCCACAGCAGACTGGTTCACTCTCAACTGGACATCGCACAATGTTTCTACCGTGTACACGCTGTCAGACGCTCGCACACCGTCGCCGGGTCGGACAGTCGTTCGATCGCTCGAGACCGATGCTAACCGAACGGTCTACGCACTCCAGACGGCTTACACAGTTCACACTGTGTAGACGGTGTTCGAGTTCGAACCTGCTCGGCTCGTCCCGGTCTCGGCGGTATTTCTCCGAACAGTGTCCACGGTCTACACAGTGTCAACCGTCTCGACCTCGAGCACCGTGTTCGATTTCCGAACGGTCGGCACCGTCCACGCAGTTGCTGTGGCGACTGAGGTGTTCTTACGAATGACGACACAGACCCCACGCGCCGTCAGCGTCGCCCTCCAGAAAGGCGGCGTCGGCAAAACGACCATCGCGATCAATCTCGCGGAACGACTCGCTAACCGAGACAACGACGTCTTGCTCGTCGACTTGGACCAGCAGGGCAACGCCACCGAAGGTGTCGGGCTGAGCGAAGCCTACACGAGCGATGTCCACCTTGGCGATGTTCTGGAAGATGGTTCGGAGACATCGCTCGAGGACGTGATCCGTTCGACCGACGCCTTCGACGTGTTGCCGGCCCACGAGGACTTAGACAGCGTCGAAAACAGCATTCGAAGCGCGACCTTTGGCGAGTTGTGGATCAGAAACGAGATCGTCGACCCGGTGTTGGGCGAGGAGTACGACTACGTCGTCGTTGACTCGCCGCCGAACCTCGGTCCGCTCGCCGATGCCTCGCTGATCTCGACACAGAACGTTATCGTCCCGCTGCGGATGAGCGAACCAAGCGTTAGCGGCTTCGAGCGCATGTACACCCAACAGATCGGCCCGATCCGCAAGGAGATCGACCTCGACATTCTCGCGATCGTTCCGAACTCGCTCGCCGGCGACAACGAGGAAAAGCGAATCATCGGCGATCTCGAGGAGTCTCAGTTCGGCGACTTCCTCCCGTCGTTCGCTCGGTCGGACCACTTCGACGATCCCGATTCGCCCGGCCCCGGCCTCCGCGAGCGGATCGCGTTCAAACGGGCGTGGCGCGAGGGCGTCCCGCTTGCGGCGTACGACCCGGACAACGACATGCTCGAGCGACTCGACGAACTGGCGGCGACCGTCGAACGCGGAGGTGTCGACGATGCCTGAGGACAACCGGTTCGCCGGGCTCAGCGAGGCCGTCGACGAGGACGATTCTGACGATTCCGTTGACGAGTCGACGAGCGACGGTGACTCGAGTGCGACGACGGTCGAGTACGATTCGGCCGCGGACGAAACAGCGATCGACGACGAACCGTCCGCCGACAGCGCCGACGGCGAATCGACCGACGTCGACGACCCCACCGCGTTTCCGTTCGACGCGACGGAAAAGAAGACGGTGTATGTCCGTCCCGAAACGATCGACGCACTCGAGGACGCGCGGGCGCTAGTCGACGCCCAGTTGCGAACCGACCACGACGTTCGCGATCTGACCGGTCGGGAGTTCTACGACGCGGTCTTCCGGCTCGCAGCCGCCGATACCGACGGCTTGATCGAGGAACTGCTCGAGGCCCGCGAGGAGTAGCCCCCACGTTACTCGTCGCCGCTGTCGGCTTCGCGACTGCGGTCGACTGTCTGCTCTCGGATCGTCATCCCCTTACGACCGAGATGCTGGAGCTGTTTTCGGGCGAAATCCTCCTCGCGCGTGCCGTAGGTCGCGAGCACGTACACGAGCGCGCCGCCAGCCGGCCGCATCGTTCGGCCAGCCCGCTGGGTTCCCTGCCGTCGCGAGCCACCCAGTCCCGAGGCGATGATCGCGAGGTCGGCCGTCGGCAGGTCGATCCCCTCGTCGCCGACGCGGGAGATGATCAGCAGGTCGCGCTCGTTTCGTCGGAACTCCTCGAGCAACCGGCGTCGCTCGTGGTGGGGCGTTTCCCCGCTGAGGAAGGGAACGTCGAGCGCGGCCGCGAGGTCCCGTCCCTGCTCGAGGTAGTCGACGAAGACGATCGCCTTCGAGTCGGGGTGGGCCGAGAGCAGGTATCGGACGTCGTCGATCTTCCCGCGATTTTTGGCTGCGATTCGGTACTTCTCGCGGCCGTCGGCGGAGACGTAGGCGTTTTGCTGTTCGTCGTCACCCCACGGCACGTAGCGGATCTCGAGTTCCGGTTCGGCGACGAAGCCGGCCTCGAACAGCGCCTCCCAGTCGGTGCCGATCGGTGGGCCAACGAGCGTGAAGATCTCGGTCTGGCGGTCGTCTTCCCGGATCGGGCTGGCGGAGAGCCCGAGTCGATGACGAGACTGGAGGTGCGTACTCCGCCGGTAGACGTCCGAAGGGACGTGCTGGCACTCGTCGAAGACGACCAGTCCCCACTCGCGGTCGTCGAACAGCGACCGATGGCGGTCCATGCCAGCGATCTGGTAGGTCGCGATCGTGACCGGGCGAACCTCCTTTCGGCCCCCGTGGTACTGCCCGATCTGATGGGGCTCGAGGGAAGTGTACTCTGCGATCGACTCGGCCCACTGGCGCGCGAGATCCCGACTCGGGACGAGCACGAGCGTTTCCCCGCCGACGTGGGCCATCGCCCCCATCGCCGCGATCGTCTTCCCACTGCCCGGCGGGCCGACGAACACACCCTCACCGGCCTCGGCGAAGCGGTCGACCCACGTTTGCTGGTAGTCCCGCAGGCGTACCTCGAGGTCGATCGAGAGCGACTCGCCGGCCTCGAGATCCCGGTGGTCCTGAACCGGATAACCCGCTTCGTAGAGGATGCGCTTGATGGCTGCTTCTGCGCCCTCTCGTACCCAGTCTTCGGTCTCGGAGATCGGCGCGTGGACGTGTTCCTCGTCGAGTTTCTGTCGGGCGACGTTGCCCATCACTTCGGGCGTTTTGGCCTCGAGCACCGTGTAGCCGTCCTCGTGGGTCGCCAGTCGGAACTGATGGGCGCGATCCCATTGGCTCTCGACCCACTCCTCGAGCGCATTCGAGCGCTGGCCCAGTGCCTGTCGCATCGTCCGCGCGAGACCCTCGAAACTGTCGTGGGGGGCCTGCCAGATGTCCTCCGGGCGGACAACGTACCGGTAGCCGTCCTCTCCGTTGCCGTCCGCGAGGTGGGCGAACTGCGAGAGTTGGGCCCGCGTGAACTGCTCCGGTCGGTCGACGATTATCTCGCGGCGTTTCGGAAAGACGACCACGCGTTCCCGGTCGGTCAGGTCCTCGAGTTCACTGGGATACCAGACGACGGGATCGGTTTCCACGGCCAGTCGCTCGATGTCGCCGCGGGCTGTGAGCCCCACCAGCGCCTCGCTGGCCGTCTCGTGTGGGAGTTCGAGAGCCTGTGCGACGGACGCGGCGGTGAGCACGGGACGTCCCGCCTGCTGGCACGCGTCGTGGAACTCGTCGAGTGACAATTCTTCCAGTTCCTGTTCACCCTCGAGATCGTCCGCTGGCGGCTCGTCGCCGGCGTCTTCGCCGGTCGAGTGGTCGTCGGTATCGGGCGCATCCGGGGAGCGTTCGTCAGTCACTGGCCGGTCTAACGGCGGTATGGGTAAACCGATTTCGTTCATCGAGCGCCGCCCCGTCGTCGTATCGGTCGCCTCTCGGAATCGCGCTGTGATTCGAGGGCCGGTCTCTCTCTCGGTGCTGTAATTTATACGAGAACACGCACCCAACCTCGGCATGGTTCATCTCGAGTGGGAAACCGATCGTCGGAACGGCGTCACGTTCGTCTCGGCGATCGTACACAACGAGCAGCCAACACCACAGACCGTCCGCCTCGAGAGTCGATTCGACGGACCAACGTGGTCGCCCCGAGGAGACGCTGACACCGCTCTCGAATGGGACGGCGATCTCTGGACGGGAACGATCGCCCCGAAACGCCATCGTGGCGTGGGTTTTGCAACGCCAGCAGCGCCAGTGGAGCCGCCACTCGAACTCGTCGACGCATCTCGCACATCGGATACTACCGGAACTGAATCCGAGGCAGTGGTTCAGTCTCTCGACGAGTGGCAACCACCAAGAGACGTTCTGACCCGGATTCCATGATCGTCGCCGTGACTGGTGGCAAAGGCGGCGTCGGCAAGACCACGGTGGCGCTAAACCTGGCTCGAGAACTCGACGCCGTCGTCGTCGACGCCGATCTCACAACACCCGACCTCCCGCGCAGTGGTGGGCCTGATCTGCACGACCTCTTGGCCGGGCGCGCGAAGCCGCGTGAAGCACTCACACAAATTGGTTCTGTGCGTGTCCTCTCTGCAGGCAGAACGCTCGCCGGTACACGCGCGGCCAAGCTGACGGCGTTCCCTGAAATCGTCGACCGGGTTGAACGCCGATGTGGACACGTCGTCGTCGACTGTCCGGCAGGGCTGGCCCGTGACGTTGGCATCGCACTCGACAGCGCCCACGTCGCGGTGCTCGTCACCACGCCGACCGAGCCGGCGGTGGTCGATGCACTTCGGACGCGCCAGCTTGCACTCGAGCTCGAGACGCCAATCGCAGCGGTCGTCCTCAATCGGACGTCGACTATCGACACCGAGCGCTTCGACCGCAATTTCGCCGCGCCGACGATCGCGATCGACGAACTGTCGACCGTTGTTGAGGCACAACGACAGTGGCGTCCGGTTCGAGATGTCGATCCAACGTGTTCGGCCGTTGAAAACTTCGAAACGATCGCGCGGTCTGTCGAACGCTGCGAGCAACGCCGTTCTCGTCACCGCTGACACGACCTATACACGTACCGTCATCGTTCTGTCTCCGGAGTCGCTTACGCTGTTTCGAGTCCCGGCTCGATCGGTATCGGCTTCGAGTCGTCGAACGCGAGCTCGATCGTCGCCGTCATCGTACTGTCGGCGCGAAACTTCCGTACGGACAGTTCGTGTCTCACGTCTCGACCGGATTCCGCTATCGTCGTCTGAAGATCGAAGACGGCGTCGACGGCATGGATCGTCTCTACTCGATTGGCCGGCGGTGTCGGCTCAGTCAAACAGTGTAGCACGGCGATACTCTCACACTCGACCATCCGCTCTTTGAGATCGTTCAGAAACGAGACGTACGCTCGCCTCTCGTGGCGCTCGAGTCCGGCAATCGGGTCGATAAGCAGGGTGACTCCTGCTGGGAGTGTCTCGAGCAGTTCCGTCGCGTCCTCGAGTGTGTCTGCACCTGTGAGGTGGCGGATCGTTGGGGACCCGGTCTCCACTGTGGTCGATTCGATCGCTCGGCAGACGTTCGCTCTCGACCGCGCAGTCGAGAGATACAGCGTTCCCCGGGGTGCAGTCAGCTGATACAGCAATTGTTCCGACTGACTCGCTGGTGGGGCTGAAAACGCCACCACTGATCCCGGCGTGAGCCCACCACCGAGGGCGTGATCGAGCGCAGTGATTCCCGTCGGAAGCAACTCGTCATCGTACTCCGGTGGCGTCCGAGCCGTCGCATTCCGTCTCTGTAGCGTCTTGATAATCTCTCCGTATGCGTGCTGTGTCGCCTCGTCCGTCAGCGGCGTCTCCGTCTCGGGGATTAGTCCCAGTATCGGAACGTTGACCCACGACTCAATCGCATCTGGGACCGTCTCACACCGATTCAGTACGGCTCCGAGCACTGGCACTTCGAGCCTGCGAGCCATCTCTACTGTCGTCTCCGCAGCGTTGATGCTGCGTTCGGTCGCGGTCGTCACGACGATCACGCCATCGGCGGCCGACAGCGGTTCGACGACGTCCGGCCCCGCGCCCGACGGACAATCGACAAACGGCTGGACCGTCTTCGACTCGAGGCGCTCGAGCACTGACTCGATCGCGCCCCGTTCCGACGGTGTCGGGGCCGGAACGATCCCTGCGTTCGACGCTCGCGGACTCCGTTGGGCGATCGACTGGAGTTCGGTAGCCGTCTTTGTAGGCGACGTATCGCCCGAGTTCGTTGGTTTCCCAGTCGGCTCGAGTGCCGCAAGCGTCGGCTCGCGGTCGACTCCTGCCGTGACATGGAGATTCGGGAGTTGCCGGTCGGCATCAATCGCAACTGATGCCATCCCTGCTCGGGCGAACGCCTCGGTGAGCCCGATCGTCGTTACTGTCTTGCCACAGCCGCCTTTCGATCCAGCGATAGCGATCATGCCGACACTGGGTCGCCTTCCTTTTTGAACCTCAGCACCGTGGGCGTCCGTGATAGCTGTCTTCGCTGGTCGCCGGCCCGCCCGAGCTGTCACGTCTGTCTGCCACTCGCACCCGGGACCCGTCTGATACTGATTCGGCCCTATGCGCTCACGATCGTCACGTGATACGCTCCGGTTTCGGGATGGCGAGTAAGCCAGTCGACGTCGCTTGCAACGTCATCGGCTGTGGGTCCGGTCGAACAGAGATCTCGACTTCGCCCATCGCGCTCGAGCGTTCCGCTGCACGCCCGCGAGCCGTCGACCGACACCTCGAGTTCGATCGGGTACCGAAGCGCGTTCGTATCCGACTCGTCGTCCGGAAAGAGTTCGATATCGACTTCCCCGGTTTCGTCTGCCCGCACCGTTGTCGTCGCCTCTCGAGTTTGTGGATCGGTGCCGTGGTTCGCGTGGCGCGTTCCGGAGAACACGAACTCCAGTTCACGGCCCGGATCGACGGTGTGTGTGATCGAGACATCGGTCGCGTACGAACTTCTGCCGCTCGGGTCATCCGGAGCAGTGCCGCGCGCTGACACCGCGTGCACTGATCCCGCCTCAACGCGCACCGTTCGGACGGCGAGTTCGCCGTTTGCCGTTTGCCACTCGCCGTTGTCCTCGGCGGCGGCGACGACATCCTCGAGAAACTCGCCACCGGCGTCTCGCTGGTCGCTTTGGTGAGCGTCGCTGTACTCGGACTCAATCGGTGTGCCGTGGGCGATCGTCTCGAGGCGTTCATCGCCGAGAACGGGGACGAACGATCCGTAGGCAAGACTCGAGTGCGTTGTGCCGTGCTCGTTTCGTAACGAGACGGTAGGTCGATCGAATTTGACCTCGTCGGCGTCGTGGTCGTACGACGCGCTGGCGTCGTGTATGCTTCCCGTTGTCCGTTCGATCGTGTTCGCAGCTTGATTTGCGTCCGGTGGCAGCCCCGTCGGAAAGCTGAGTGCCAGCCCGGCGACGGCCACACTGACGAGGGCGACGGCTACCCAGACGAACCATGCATCGGCGGGTGCCTCCCAATCCATACGTGGAGTGGTCGCGGATTCGTATGTAAACCTCCGCAGCGAGGCTGGTGCTGACCGGCTGCAGGTCAGAGGATGATCCCGATCCCGCCGACCGTCACGACGTACAGTATCATCGAGGAAACGAGCGCGCGGCCGACGTGATAGCCGATGAGCGCCCGATCGACACCGTGTTTGAGCGCGATCGAAAGCGGTAGCAAAATCCCACACAGCATGACGAGATAGATGCCGACGACGACTGCAAGTGATTCGACCGGGAAGGCGGCTGCATCGACCGTACCCGAAGTGAACAGCGCCTCGTTGGACATCATCGCTGCCATGCCGACGGTCGCGCCGGCGACCAGCGGCGCGAAGTACGCAGCCGTGTTGTCGAGCGTTCCGGTCACGTTCGAGAGGCGCTGTTTGGTCTCGGCTTCGACGTCGGCGAGTTCCTCTAAGTGGTCGGCCATCGACACGATCGCACGGCCGGCGGGTTTTCCCTCGTCCGAGGCGATTGCGAGCAGGGCAGCCGTCCCTCGAGCTCGAGGGCTGGGGACGTCTCGTAGAGCACCGTACTGCCCGAGAAAGGCCGACTCTACGCCGACGTGGAGCCGTTGCTGGACGCCAGCAGCGTGTTCGAAGACCGTCCCCGTTTCGGCTGGGACGCGCTCTGCCGCGAGCTCAATTGCTGACTCGACGGATTCGCCCTCGGCAACCTGTCGGCCGACGATATACAGGGCGTCAGTGAGATGTGCTTCGACATCTCGGACGTAGTGTCTCACGGACAGAATCGGGCTGTAGACGGCCAGCAGAACGACGCCAATGCTGAGTCCGACGGCGACAACTGGTGCGAGATGGGCCGGGCCGACTGTGACCGTCGCCGCGTAGCTTCCAACGCCTGCGAACAGTCCCCACACTGCACGAAGCCAGAGTCGATCCGGAACGTCTGGATGGGCGTGTTCGACCTTCGGCGGTGGAAACGCGACTGGGCGGCGAACGAGCAACCAGCCGCTTGCGACGATCAGACAGGCCGGGAGGACGACGTTGTATACCAAGACGATGATCCAGATATTGATCGCAAAGCCAACCATCGGAATGGCTGGAACGAGTGCGATGAGTGCGAGCGGAATCATGACCCCAAACGCGAACAGGCCGTTCGTCGGAGCTCGGATCGACGACGTAAACGCTGCCATCTGGCTTCGCGTGCCATTGAGAACGGCCGCGAGCGCCCGATCGAGTGTACGTCCCCGTTCCGCTTCCGGCGCTTCCTGTGCTGTCGCAAGCAGATGCGCCGACCGTCGCACAGCCGGAAACCACTCGGCCCACTCCGTTGCAAACGAGAGCAACCCCGTCTCCGGCGTTCCCATCGCCCGGTCGGTATGCGCGGCGAGGCTGTCCGCCAGCGGACCGGTTCCGGTGTCGGCTGCAAACCGGACGGCGCTCTCGAGTGCTGGCTGGACTTGCATGCGAAGGACGATTCGACCGATGAGGTTCGGCGTTGCACCGAGTGCTTCAGTTCGATGGAACGCCGCCTGAATATGGGGTATCGAGTGGACGGTGTGAATCACCGAAAGCGGCGTCACGAGTGCGAAAAACAGCACGAACAGAAGTGGTGCACCAGTAAGCGCTAGTAGCAGTGGAACGAGTGTTGCGACGATGCCGGCACCGTAGCCTGCTCGAACGATCGTCTCGGCGTCGTGTGGCGAGCCGACGAACGAGAGTGCATCCACCAACTCGTCGTTGTCGGCATCGACGTCGGACGGGTAGAGCGCGGCGAGTCCTCGAATGATCACCGCGAGTGACAGTCCTCCCATCGTCGATTACCCGTCCTCGAGTCGCCGGCCGGCGTAGGCTGTGGCCACCTCCCGTGGACGTGTTCGCCCAGCATCCGCGAGGGTTTCGGTCCGTGTCGCTCGTTCGTCGATCGCCGCCCGAACGTCGGCGTACGTCTCGGTCGGTCTGGCGAGTTGGTTGACGACCCGGCTTTCACCGCGGTCGATCCGGCCAGTTGGAACGGCCCGTGTCCCCTCGAGTTTGAACAACGACTCGAACCAGATGTCGTCACCGTCGGTGACGACCTCCTCGATGCTGGCAAGCCGTCGTGTTCGCCCGGTTGCGGTTCGATGTGCCTGTACCGTGACCACGAGATCAGTCGTGCTGAACGAGGACGGGGCGACGCCTAGATCGGAGACGACGCGTTCGTAGACATCCCCGGCCCCGTCGCCGTGGATCGTGCCGAGAACCGCGTTCGCGTTGGCCCCGACTCGCATCGCTTCGTACAGCACCTGTGCTTCGTCGCCCCTAATCTCGCCGACGACGAGTGCGCCATCGCCGAGCCGAAGTGCTGTTTTGAGCGCGTCTTTGGGTGTAATTTCGGGCCCGTCACCGCTTCCGGTTCGAAGTGCCTGTACGTCTCGACCGACGGATTGGAGCGCCTCGACCGGGAGCTCGGGAGTGTCCTCGATCAAGACGGTTCGAGTACCCGGGGTGAGTTCGTACAGCAACGTGCCGAGCAACGTCGTCTTCCCCGACCCTCGAGTCCCGGCGATCAGTGCGGCGGCGTTTCGTTCGACGGCAACCGAGAGAAACGCTGCCACCTCGGCTGGCATGGTTCCGTTCGCGACGAGGCCCGGTAGCGTGAACCGGTCGGCCGCGCGTTCTCGGAAGGCGAAAGCGACGCCATCGGCGACCGGATCGGTGACGCCAGCGACGCGGACCCCGGTTCCGTTCTCGAGAGCTGCCGTGGCGTCGACTGTCGGATTTGCTCGCGAGAATGCGCGTCCGCTGGTCCGGCGAACGCGGGAGGCGAGTGCCCGTGCACCGTCTTGGGTCAGAAAGACGTTCGTCGCCATCGATTCGCCGTCGACGACGACGCGGACTGGGTTCCGCGCGACTGGCGACGTGACGTAGACATCGCTTACTCGCTGATCCGCAAACAGATCCTCGAGGATTCCATAGCCTGCCGTATGCTTTCTGAGCACGGTGGTGAGCAGCGGGTCGGCTGACTCGTCGCTTCCCTGCTCGAGCGCTTGCGATGCGACGCGGTCGCCCTCGACTGCTCCCTCGGCGATCGCTTCGTAGCCGTCGACGAGGCGTCTCCGTTCTGCGCTCGTCAGCGAGAGATCGACGATATCGAGGACGTAGTGTGGCACACCATCCTGTCTCGTATAAATTCGGACGTCAGTGCCCGTATCGAGCGTTCGCACGTCTCTGAGTCGAGTTCCGTCGCCGATCGATGGGTCAAGACGGTAGTGACCGATGGTGAGTCCAACGGTCGGTGAAAACGCGTCCTCGTAGCTATCGAGTCCCTGCGCAGCGCGTGTGAGTCCAGCGTCGATCCCGATATCGGCGACTGGACCGACCCGCATCGTCACTTCGTCCGCGATCGCGAGTGGGTCATCCAGCGCCGTCATCGTCAGTCGGTCGTTCCGCTCACCGAGGCGATCGACGAACCGGCCGGCTGAACTGCAGAGGCCGACGCCACGGCCACGATACTGGCGCTCGAGGCCGTTGCTCCGAACGACGATCCGACTCGCGTCTCGATCAGTTAACGCGTCGACGACGGTTCGGCGACACGCGGCCGCCGTCGCCAACTGGCCGTCGCAGTCGCTTGCCTCGAGGACGAGTGTGTCGCCGTCGAACGACACGTGACACGAACAGCCACCTGACGAGTCGTCCTCGCTGCCGAATCGATCGATACGACTGGCGAGTACTCCACGGATGTCCCGCCTATCGATGATCGAACGAAGCCCGTTTGTTGTCCCGTCCTGTGTCATGGCGACACTGGCCGCGTATTCTGATATAAACTCACGGATGACTCGCGACGATAACGGGATCTCCATTCGAATCCGAGTGGAGCGTGAGCACCACTTCGAACTCTCCTGGCCCATCGAACTCGATCGGTTCGGTGTCCGCTGGATCGAGCCAGACGACCCGTTCGTCGATGATCGTCTCCCGTGTCGTTCCGTCCTCGAGGACGTACCGAGCGTGGCTGAAGCTGCCGTTTTCGTGAGGAACGATCTCAAAGTGGTCGACAGCGGTGGTCGTCACTGATCGGGCCGGTACCGTCACCGTCACAACGCGCTGTGGATTGGGATGACTCGCTGGTGAGTGCTCCTCGGTTGCCACGGCCGTTGTTGCGTCGTCGATAGCTGCGATACTCGAGTCAACCGTTCGTTCGGTGTTCATCGTCGATCCACGGTCGAGGACAGGCATGGCAACCGCCAGCAGTGCGATCGTCAGCACAACGGCAAGCACGTATCGGATCACGGGAGCTTCGACCGAAGCGAGGCCAGTACACCCGCTCCTTCGCTCGAGTCAGCCGCCTGTTCTGGGGATGCTGAGTCAGCTGTCACACTGCTGTTGGTCGTCTCGATAGCGTCTGCGTCAGAGAGAACGTCTTCGGCGGTCCGTTCGACGGACGCCGACTCACTGGCCGCTCCAGCTCCCTTGCTGTCATCGTTCGCTCTGTTATCGCGACCGACTCGAGCGCTGGCTGGCTGGGATACGTTTTCCTCGTTGCTCTGAGTTTCGTCCGTCCATGCGAACTGGGTCGCTGCCTCTGATGGTGGACGCTCGTAGATCGTGCGCTCGAGTTCGTTGAGTCGGTACTCGAGTCGGTCGACAGCAGCCACGGCGGCGTCGGCCTGTCGCTCGACGGCATCATTGACCGACTCGACGTTTCCGGCGAAGCCGTCGAGGGCATCGACTTCTCCTTCGAGGGCAGCGATCCGGCGCTCGTGTGTCTCGATGCGTTCCTCGAGTCGGTCAACGTCGGCGGCGACCGTGGCCAACTCCTCAAGTTCGTCGATTGCGGTGTCGCCATCAGTGATGACGCGCTCGACGGCGGCCAGTCGCTGTTCGAGCCGGTCCCTGCGTGACATGGGCCGTCTGGGTTCGCCTTCGTATTTAAACCTCGATGTCGCTCGCTTGCGGACTGTCGCCGCCGTGGGCTGTCTCGCGCGTACGTATCTGTACTGCGTGGACCGTCTCCGTCGAATCGTCGACCACGACGACCTCGCCAGGTGCGTCCGGCAACCGGTCGGCATCGGCTAGCGAGCCGTTCATGTACGTCGGCTGGCTCGCTGCAAGCGCCTCGAGGTCTGACTGGGCGGTCAGTCGATGTGCGAACAAGAGGTCCGACTGCGAGAGACAGAGTTCAGGAACGGCGCTCGGACGCTGTGTTGCAGCGACGAGACTCACGCCGGGGGCACGACCACGCGTCAAAATGCGCTCGAGTGCGGGTTCGGCGACTCCCGAAAAGAAGGTGTGGGCCTCATCGAGCAACAGCCACGGCAGGCGCGCAATCGTCTCGGTGACGCGTGCCCGGTACAGTGCTTCGGCGACGCCCCGACAGACTGCGTTCATCGGTGCGCTCTCGAGGCCGGAGATATCGATGATCGTAATCTCCGGACCGGCAAGGTCGGCTGCCTCGAGGCCTGTCGCGTCGAAGACATCCCACGTGTCTGCGAGTCGAAGGTGATTTCGCGCAGCACGTTTGTCGACCAGCGGGGCGTCGGTGTCGTCGATCCGTGTCCGCATTTCGGCGATCGTTGACGACTGCTGTGCGGCCTGCCAGACCAGTCCTCCAGCACCCTGTTCAGGCGAAAGGCCAAGTAAGCCACACCACGACCGTGGATCGAGCGCAGTTGGTTTGACGGTCGGATCGTTGATCACCGTCGCCGGAATCTCGTCGTCACGTTCGACAGCCGTGTTCGGCTCCGCGAGTGTTTCGAACGCACCCATCGGGTCGATGATAACTGGTGCGAGCCCGGCTATTTTCGCGAGTTCTTCCGCGAGAACACCCATCGTATACGACTTTCCGTAGCCGCGTTTCCCGACAATCGTCACCGCGTGTGGCCCATCGAGATCACAGTAAAGCGGTGCGCCACTGGTGCCGTCCAGCGCACGATAGCGTCCGAGATGCCCGACTGGTCCACTGTCTCTGTCGCCGCGGCCGAGTACGAAACTCACGGCACCCACTCGGTTCGGCTTGCTATTTGAACGTTCGGCCCAGAGTTTACAAATGAAAGCGAGCCCAACTGGGATATGACTTCGAAACGGACGACGACAGACGACTCCAGTTCGGAACCGTGGCCACACCGCTCGTTTGTTCGGGACGACCGTGCGATCGAAGGGTTACCGATCCGGCTTGTAATCGCGCTTGTCGTCGGTGTCGCGGCGCTGGCGTTGATGTTGAATATGCTCGGCGGTATCGGCGATGTCGGCGACACGGAGGTGACTATCCAGATCGAAGACGACGAACTCATTCAAGCAGATCAAGGCGGTGTGGATGGTGAAGTTCTGGTGTCCGTGATCGACGAGAACGGCAATAACGTCGAGAACGCAACTGTCATCGCGACCGCAGGCTCTGCTCAGTTAGACGGTGTCGTTCAGGCGAAGACAGACGAAGAACCGAGTTCGCTTTCGGGGGATTATGAGCTCAAACCCCATCAGGCAGTCCTCAACTTCGACGGCGATCAGAGCCTGCGTGCCGACCAGGATCTCGGCACGATCGAACTCGAGGTTATCCCACCGTCGGATAGCAACTACATCGACGAACAACCGAACCCCGAAATCCGGGTCGCATCGGACTTCTGATGACCACGCCTCTCGAGATCGTGCTGGGACTCTCGTTCGGGTTGCTGCTCGGACTCCCACTTGCGGGGCTCGTTGGCTTTGGTCGCGTTGTCGTGGGCAACACCCCGATCGATCCCTCGCTCGGCGTACTCGCCAGTGTGAGTGCTGTCGCCGTTGCCGGACTTGTTGCGGCTTCGATGGAACTGACACAGCTAACGACGGCCCAGCTTCCACGGCTCTCGGTCGGTGCCGTCGTTGTCTTTGCGCTCACGCTGTACGCTGACAGCGCCGGGCGTCAGCTGGCCGACGAGTTACCACGAACGACCGCACGACCGACTGTCCGAACACAGACGCTCTCGGCCGACGCAATCGACGATATCGATGCCGCTGGCCAACTCACGGTCCGACCTGCGGGCCGCGTTCGAGCGTATCAGGGGTATCCACCTCTCGGATCGTCGCTTCGAACGACACTCGAAAACGGACGGTGGCGACTCCCGGCTGACGTGCCGCTTTCGACACTCGAGACGCGACTCGAGGATCGGCTTCGAACGAACTTCAACCTCGCAGCCGTCGACACCGCGATCGATGGTCGCGGCCGTGTGACGATCACTGCAGCCCCGCCGACAGACGACCTCGCGACGGACGTGCCGTCGGGGTGGCGAGCCGTCTCAGTTACAGCGCTCGTTCCAGCAGGGCTCGGTGCTGGTGACGAAATCCTCGTTTCGACGGCAGCGACGACCGCTCGTGGGATCGTCCTCCGACTCGCTGCCGACGAGGCAGATCCTGTTGGTGATACACATCTGACACCAGCGGTTGAGTTCGAGGAATCCGTTCTTCTCGCAGTCCCGACGCCGGACGCGGCTGGCATTCTCGAGGCAGATTCAGTTCGGCTCGTCGTCACCCCACAGCGGACGAGCCACGTATCCGATGCGGTTTCGCTGCTCGAACGAGACGGAGCAACGATTCAGCGGGTGACGATCACGACACCGATTCGAGAGGCCGTTCTCGACGATACTGTCGATATCGACGCAATCGCCGTGCGATCGGGAGTCGATCCCCTGGAGGCCTCCCGGAACCCATGGACGTTCGACCCGTCTGCTGATGCACTCGAGGTCGGTGCCGAGGCGTTCCTCGTCGGCACTGCGATGACGGCGTTGGAGTCGCTCGAGCGCACGCGGCCGACGACAGAGGTGAGCTGTTGATGGGTGATACCATTATTTTGCTGCTATTCGAGGCTCAACTGCGTGTGGTCACACTCGCGACGCTGGACCTGACACTCGAGTGGACGCGAACGGCTGCCATCGGTATCCTCGGATACGGACTGCTTGCGGGACTTGCTGCGACAGGGCTCGCGTTCGGCTATCGTGCTCGGACGACCCGACGGCTGGTCCGCGGTCCGGTGGTGCTTGCTGGGCTCGCGGTTCCGCTCACGTGGCTCACCCTCAAACTGTGGCGTCGAGGGGTGATCGTCGCTGATTCGCCGCTTTCTCATCACACGACTGGGATCTATCTGCTCGGTGTGGTGGCGATGGGGTCCATCCTTGCGACAGGTGGGTATCGACTTGGTGATCACCTCGCGTGTGATGTCTTCGGGATCTCTCGACTTGCGGCGTCCGGCCCAGCCGCAGACCGTATTCGTTCGGCTGGGCTTGCAGTTGTCCTGAGCCTTCCGGAGACGGTCGACGATGCAGACGGCTATCTGCCCGTTAGTGGTGCTGTCAAACGACGACTCGAGGGACGGGAAATGCTACTGGCACGGCATCTGTCACCGGATGAACGCAGAGAACGGCTTCGACGGCGGTTGAAGGACGATTTCGGTATCGACTACGTTGATCTCGAGTTCGGTGCTGATGGAACCGTCGAGACACTCGCCGTTGGCAGACAGTCGTCTGGTCTCGGTGCGACGCTCCCACCCGGCCGTAGTGCTGTCGCGATTCGGACTGCGTGTCCGCCGCTCGTGAGCGCTGGCGACCCGGTCGAAGTTTGGACGACCAATGCCGACTCGAGTCACCTCGTCGCGACCGGAACGTTTCGCGCTAGTTCGGGCACAGTTGCGACACTCGTCGTCGATGAAGACGATAGCACGGTGTTCACATCCGAGACTGCGTATCAGCTTACGATCCGGTCGGATTTTCCGTCCAATGCCAGCGACCTCGTTTCTGCGATTCGAACGGCTGATGAAACCGTTGTAACGACGACAGTCGTCTCGGATGGACCGCTCGAGAGCGAATTCGTCGGCTGGGTTCCGGGAACTGTTGTCGTCATCGAACGAGGTGATGAGATCATGACGCGTCCAGCAGACAACGAAACCGTACACGCTGGTGATCGGCTGTACGTCCTTGGAACTCCTGAAACACTCCGTGAACTACCGTAGCCAGTGCCCGCTTTCGTCAGTGTCCGTTTGCACGACGGCTGTACGAGGAATAATTCGACGGATACCATGGCTCCTGTCGGACAGCGCGGCTGCTGGTTTTTCGTCGTGCCGGAAACGACTCCCCGTTCGACTTTGGCCGATTGCTGTCTCGGTGACTCGAAACAACACCCCACACAGCAACTCCCGGAAACGAAGGGTGAGAAATACTACTAATATGATTTATGATTCTACAAAATTAGCAGAATATGTATGCTTTTGAATGCAGCTTACTCGTCTCGGATTCTAACGGGGAGCGATCCGAGCCAGTCACAGCTCACCGATATACACTTCAAATATAGGCTTTTCGGGGACAGGATTCGACTATGACTTGGTTTCCTCCACCGTCTCAATCGGTCTCGGAATGCAGTTCAAGAGGAAAATACGGGAAAGAAACTATTCAATATTGCTTATGTATCTACTATAGTATCAGTTAAATATCTAGAATTTACGCGAGTATCAGTGTAAACCGGTTTGGGTGCTGTTCCGATCACGGGCGGTACGCGGCGGGCCGTGCCGACAGTCGACCGTATCAATCGCCTTCTGTAGTTGGAGGCGTGATCGAGCGCCTGTACGCTTCGAAGTGCTTTTTATGTAGGGTCCAGTACAATACCTCATGGCTGATCAAACTAACTCCTCGGAGTCCGAGAGGCCGTGCTGTAAAATCGGACGAGTTGCAGATCGATATGATCTCTCGAGTCTCGATGCAGATCTCATTGCGTACTGGACTGGCGAGTCCGAAGAGCAGTACAGTACCCGTGAACTCGCGACGTACGTTAATCAGCGTGTCCTCGAGTCCGCACTCCAGACGGCCGGCGTCGCTGTCAAAGAAGGTGAAGTCGAAAACACGTACCGGTTGCTCACGGACACTGATGTCAGCAGCCGGACACAGGTACAGACGCGAACCGAACTCGAGCGTGACGGTGTCCCTGTCGAACAGGTCGAATCTGATTTCGTCTCTCATCAGACGGTGTACAATCATCTGACAGACTGTCTTGAGACCTCACTCGAAACGCCAAGCGACGAGGAGCGCCTCGAGCGAAGCGTAGAAAAACTCGGTGCCCTCCAGAACCGAACCGCCGCGGTCACGGCAGATACCATTTCCCAACTCAAGCGGAACGGGATCGTTGAGATGGGTGAACACAGTGTTACCGTCTCGATTACAGTCACATGTGAGGAGTGTTTTCAGGAGTATACAGTCAGGGAACTGCTCGATGAGCGAGCGTGTGATTGTTACGAATAAGACACTATCCGAGCGTAATTTCTGATTGGCATCTGCTTGGTGATCGCCAGTGTATCATCCGTGAGACTGGAGTGGTAATACCTATCTGTCAGGAGCCGAAACAGCGTAGTATGGAACATCGTTTGGACACGAAGCAACAACCCATTCCGGAAGAGGCAACGCTCGAGGTGGATAATATCGGTGGTATCGATGAAACGGCAGTGTCGTTTCAGCAGGGTGTGACCGTCCTTTCCGGTCGCAATGCGACGAACCGAACATCGCTGTTGCAGGCGATCATGGCCGCACTCGGCAGTAATCAGGTCAGCCTCAAAGCCGATGCAGCGGAAGGCAGCGCAACGCTCGAGTTCGGCGACGAAACCTACCGACGAACGCTGGAGCGTCGAAACGGCACGATCGTCACCGACGGCGAGCCATATCTCGAGGACCCGGAGCTTGCAGATCTGTTTGCCTTCCTGCTCGAGTCAAACGAGGCACGACAGGCCGTCGCTCGCGGCGATGACCTGCGCGAACTGATCATGCGCCCGGTCGATACCGCTGCGATCCAATCGGAGATCGAACAACACGAGCAACGAAAGCGCGACCTCGACGACCAGCTCACACAACTGGACAATCTCGAAGGCCGACTCCCTGATCTCGAAGCCAAACGAAAGCGAGTGACCGACGAGATCGAGACCCTCGAAGCAGAACTCGAGGACGCACAGGCGACACTCGATGAAACGAACGTCGACGTCGAAGAACGACGAGAGGAGCAGTCCGAACTCGAGACCAAACTCAACGCTGTACGCGACACGAGAGCCGAGATCGAACGCACTCGCAATCGAATCGAGACCGAGCGTGCGAGTATTGAGGCACTCGAGGACGAACGAGACGATGTTCAGGATCGCCTCGGCTCGCTCTCGACGGGCGACGAGACGGAGATCGGACGGCTCGAGGCGGAAATCGAAACGCTCCAAACCGAGAAAGCCGACCTCTCCGAAGAGATCTCCCAGCTTCAGAGCACCATTCAGTTCAACGAACAGCTCCTCGAGGACCCGGATTCGTTCCTCGGGGATGCAACCAAAGCCGACGATGGGCCGCTGACGGACCAGTTACTCGATGACTCGGAGACAGTCACCTGCTGGACGTGTGGTTCGTCGGTCGCCCGAGACCAGATCGAAACGACGATCGATCAGCTCCGAACCGCTCGACAGGAGCGACTCGAGGAACGGTCCGAGATCGGTGCCGATCTCGACGAGCGTCGGGAGACCCTGTCTACGATCAATGAGAACCGTACCGAGTACCAGCAGACACAGCGCCGCCTCGAGTCGATCGACGACGAGATCGATCGGCGGACCGATCGGATCGAAGAGCTGACCGAGGAGCGCGAGGAACTCACCGAGGAGATTGATGCGCTCGAAGCCGAGATCGACGACCTCGAAACCGAAGAGCAAAGCGGCGTGCTCGAACAACACAAGGAGGTCAATCAACTCGAGTTCAAACTCGAGCGAAAAGAACGCGAGCGTGACGAGATTGAAGACGAGATCGCCGAGATCGAAAGTCGTCTCGACGAACGCGAGGCACTCGAGGCTCGCCGAGAGGACGTGACTGACGAGTTGACGACGCTTCGAACCCGGATCGACCAGATCGAAGCGGACGCAGTCGATGCGTTCAACGAGCACATGGAGAACCTCCTCGAGACCCTTCGCTACGAGAATCTCGATCGAATCTGGATCGACCGAACGACACGTGAGGTTCGAGAAGGTCGTCGCAAAGTCTCGCGGTCGTCGTTCGACCTCAAAATCGTGCGCAGTACCGACGACGGAGCGGCCTACGAGGACACGATCGATCACTTAAGCGAGAGTGAACGGGAAGTAACTGGCCTCGTGTTTGCCCTGGCGGGATATCTCGTCCACGACGTCTACGAAACCGTTCCGTTCATGCTCCTCGACTCGCTCGAAGCGATCGATGCCGAGCGCATCGCAGCGCTGGTCGAGTACTTCGAGTCCCACGTACCGTATCTCGTCGTTGCGCTGCTGGAGGAGGACGCACAGGCGGTTGAAGGAGCACACGGTGTGATTACAGACATCTAGCGACGGGGTCGAAAGGTATTCGGTTCGGAGACGAGTCAGCCGCGCCAGCGCGATGCTGGCCGGGCTGAATTACACGAGTATGCTTGTAACGTTCGGTGGCGATCGTCGCACGCTGAGACACGATTCTGCAGTTCGCTCGGGAACTATTTCGAATATACCGAAATGATATCGGGAGCAGATATCCGCTTATTGTACGTATTTACGGCTAGGCGTGGTTATACGGCCCGTATTACGTCTGAAAGCTATTTCGACTATGCCGGAAACATCTGTCAACAATACTGCCGACAAACTGTTGGGTGAGTTAGAGAAAAGAGTGCGTGAGGCGGTTCTTATGACGGGTTAGTATATAAACCACATCGGATCTCGAGTTTTACTCCGCCCGCGATGGCGCTGACTAATAATATATTAAAAGAATATAATCTCCTGAAGGTGATTCGACTCCGCCGGAACAGCCTGGGTGCAGTAGTATCATGTTAACGACTACCATGTATTTACAAATTCATAATTTCTAGCCGACTCGAGGTCGTTTTCGACCGTCTAATCGAATATCATCACGAAAATCAGTGTGGTATACGAACATCCCAACGAACACGCCTCCGAAAACCCATCCGGCAGAGCCGAAAGCTTTGTGTGGCTGGCAGTTGTCTTCCCGGTTATGGGAGGGACATCAAATCGGTCGGTCGAACGGGCGTTCAAACTCGTTGATGAACTTGCAGAAAACGGTAGTGGGGGCGTTTCAGATCTCGCTGAACGGCTCGACATGCCAGTCAGCACGGTACACGACTACCTGCAAGCACTCGTCGAAACAGGGTACATAACTGTTGACGAAAAGACGTACCAGACGACGACGCGGTTTCTCGAGGTCGGCCATCGGCAGCGCCATCGCTTAGAGGTGTTCAAAGCAGTCCGTGATGAACTCGAGGACGTTGCAGCGGAGACCGGTGAACACGCCACCTTACTGATCGAGGAGGACGATCAGGCCGTTATTCTTGCCGTTCAGGAGGGGCCGGATGCCATCAATCTGTTCGCGTATCCGGGTGCTCGAATGCCCCTCCATGCGACCGCGCCGGGAAAAGCGATGCTTGCGTACATGCCTGCCGATCGAGTGGACGACATCATCGATCGGCAGGGGCTCGTTGCAGTCACCTCTCGAACGATCACCGATCCCGAAGTCCTGTTCGAGCAACTCGAGTCCGTTCGCCAGCAGGGGTATGCAATCGACGAGGGAGAACGGATCGCGGGCATGGTCTGTATCGCCGCACCGATCCTCGATAAGAGCGATCAGGTCCGCGGTTCGATCTGTGTCTGTGGCCCACAGAGTCGGATCGACGAGACACGGCGCAACGAAATCGCGGATGTCATCCAGCGGGCCGCAAACGTTACGCAGGTGAATCTGGACTACGTCTAACGGTTTGTCGGGATTCGATCGTCGTACTCGAGGTCGGTTACGAGTCCGAAACCGGTGCGAGTGCGTCGATCGTGTCTTCTGCCAGATCGTCGGCGGCTTGTTCCGGAATCGTCACGAGTGGCCGGTCCATCGCCGTCTCAGCAACCAGTTCACTGAGCTGGTCGCACGCGTCGTCGGGTGTTCCTGCAACGCCGAGTTCGTGGACCATGTCGTCCGTCACGAGGCCCGTCGCTTCCCCGCGGTCACCCGCCTGCCACGCGTCGGCGATACGGTCGGCTTCGTCCGGAAACACTGTCGAAACCGCATTTTGGTAGCCTTTGCCGCTGCCGACGTAGTAGGCTATGTGGCCACGAACGGCGTCGTAGGCCTCATCGGCGTCGTCGCTGACTGCTGCCGGAACATAGGGTGCGATCGTGATCTCGTCCGGGTCACGATCGGACTCACGTGCCGTCCGCTCGACGACCTCGAAGGCGTTCTCGAGTTCGGAAAACGGGATGTTGTGGGGCATCCAGCCGTCACAAAGTCGCCCGACAACGCGTCGGTTGGCCGGGCCGAGCGCCGCGTGATAGACTGGAACGTCGGCGTTTACCGGCGGAACCCCGGTGACACTGAGCAGTTCGCCGTCGTAGTCGACTGGCTCGTCGTCGCGCAGAATTTTCGTAATGATCTCGATCGTCTCGTGGGAGCGACGAACCGGTCGTTCGAACTCCATACCATGGATGTTTTCGACAGCCGTCGGCGTACTCGTTCCAACGCCGAACGACGCACGACCATCCGAGACCTGATCGAGCGTCGCTGCGGTCATCGCGAGGACGGCCGGTGTCCGCGAAAAGACGTTCACGATGGCCGTCCCGATCTCAACCTCGTCGGTCATCGCGGCGATCTCTGCGAGTTTGACGACGGAGCTCGTCCCCCAGAGCTCTCCCATCCAGACGGAGTCATACCCCTGTTGTTCCGCGTCGATTGCGAGATCAGTCGGGTCGTGTTCGCCAGTTCGTGGGATTACCAGGCCGAGATGCATATCCCAACGTTTGGGGTTTATCCTGATAAATCATTCTGCGGATGTGATCTGTTGAGTCCGGGTGTGTTTCGATCCTACCGACCGACGAACTCGGGGTCGCCGTCGCCGAAGAAGGCCTCGAGTCCGATTTCGTAGTCGTCAGTCTTCGATGCCTCGGCGATTGCATCAGCTTCCACAGCCAACTGCCCCTCGAGGCCGCGTTCGTAGCTGTCGGTCAGCAGTTGGGTCGCCGTGCCGAGCGCGTGGGTTGGGCCGGCTGCCAGCTCCGACGCGAGCGACTCGAGTCGCTCGTCGAACTCGTCGGCGGGTGCGACCTCGGTCGCGAGCCCCATCTCGACGGCTTCGTCGGGAGCGATGGCCTCATCGCGGAGGACGATCTCTTTCGCTTTTCGGAGCCCGACGAGTCGTGGCAGGAAGAAGGTCGCGCCGCCGTCTCCCGTCAGTCCAATGCCCGGATAGGCGAACTTCAGGGTTGCGTCCTCGCCGAGGACGACCAGATCCGGCATCAGTGCGAGGCTGAAGCCGATCCCGGCGGCGATGCCGTTGACTCCCCCAATGACGGGCGTCTTCGCCCGGTGGAACTGGACGATCGCTTCGTGGGCGCGACCGGCCAGTTCCCGAAGGTGGGGAGCGTCGGAGCCGTCGCCCGACAGTTGCGAGAGATCCGCGCCGGAGCCAAAGAAGGTCCCCTCGTGAGTCAGCACGATACATCGGGTCTCTGGGTCCTCACCGAGTGTCGTCGCGACCGACACCAGTTCGTTCGCCATCTCGAGGGAGAGTGCGTTCCGACCGGCAGTGCTGTCGAGCGTTACCGTTGCGACCCCGTCGTCGTGGTCGACGGAGAGGTTCTCGTACGAAGCCATATCGGTCGTCACTCTCTCCCGAGAGCTGTTAACGATACTGATCCATGACCCACCCGACGGCAGCCACAAAAGAAGACGGGCGATCTCGCGGGTCGCGATCAGTCGACGTACTCGGTCAGGTCGAGCGGCTCCGCCCGGAAGAGATCTGGATGCATCTCGGCGACGTCGTCTGCGACCGCTGGTGTGCACTCGAGTTGGTCGAGGACGTCTGCCTCGAGGTCGATGCCGGGTGCGACCTCGACAAGCGTGAGCCCGTCCTCGCGAAGGTCGAAGACGGCGCGTTCGGTGACGTACCGAACTGGCTGGTCAACCTCGCGGGCGTACTCGCCGCTGAAGGTGATCTGTTCGACGGAGTCGATGAACTTCGGCTGGTCGCCTTCGCGTTCGATCGTGAGTTCGCCGTCGCCGACGTCGAGTTCGAGACCGTTGGTCGTCAGCGTCCCACAGAAGACGACCGTCTCGGCGTTTTGGGTGATGTTGATGAAGCCACCACAGCCGGGCAGTTGCGAGCCGAAGCGGCTCACGTTGATGTTTCCGGCCGGGTCGGCCTGAGCCATTCCAAGGAAGCCGAAGTCGAGGCCGCCGCCGTCGTAGAAATCGAACTGCTGGGTGGAGGCGACGAGCGCCTCGTGTCCGGTCGCGGTCCCGAAGCTGATCCCACCCGAAGCGGAGCCACCGACCGGACCGGACTCGACGGTCTGAGTGATCTCGTCGTTGATGCCACCTTCCGCTGCGACCGCGGGGATGAGTTCGGGGACCCCGACGCCGAGGTTGATGACCGCATCGCTCGAGAGCTCCATCGCGGCCCGTCGGGCGATGATCTTTCGTGCTGAAAGCGGTGCATCGTCCGGCGAGTCGCTTGCGGGTGGCTTGATCTCGCCGCTGTAGGCCGGGTTGTACGCTTCGGCGTACGTCTGTGGGTGGTGTGAGGCCGGAGCCTCGACGACTGAGTCGACGAGAACGCCAGGCACGGCGACTGACCGTGGGTTGAGGGTGCCCGTTTCGGTGACACGTTCGACCTGCGCGATCACGGTGCCACCAGAGTTGTGGGCCGCCTGTGCCATCGCCAGCACGTTCGACTCGAGGGCCTCCCGTTCCATCGTGATGTTGCCGTTCTCGTCGGCGGTCGTTCCCCGGATAACCGCGACGTCGATGGGGACCGACCGATAGAACAGATACTCCTCGCCGTCGAGGGTCACGAGGTCAACGATATCCTCGGTCGTGCTGTTGTTGGCCTTCGCCCCGTCCTGTCGTGGGTCGACGAAGGTGCCGAGTCCAACGTTCGTAATCGTTCCGGGCTTGCCCGCAGCCGTATCCCGAAGCATGTGATCCATCGCACCGAACGGGAGGTTGTACGCCTCGACGTCCTCCTCGACGATTCGCTCCATCAGATCCGGTGTAAAGCCCCAGTGGCTGGCAATCGTCCGCTCGATCATGCCGTCCTGAACGAGATGAGAGATACCGTTCCCCTGTCGGTCGCCTTCTGCAGCCGGGTGATACAGTGTGAGATCGCCCGGTGTGCCCGTCTCCGCGTAGCGCTCGCCGAGTGCCTCGAGCAAATACTCCGGAATGCCGACGGCCACGAAGCCGCCGATGCCGACGGTGTCGCCGTCGTCGATACGCGCGACTGCTGCCTCTCGTGACTCGATGTGTGTCATCCGTGGTAGCTGTACGGGAGAGCAACCATTTTTATGTATCTATTCGCCGACGGATCGCACCCTTTAGTAGTCTACTCTCGAATAGCGAGGTATGGAGCTTACGCACGAACAGCAGCTCATTCAGGACACGGTGCAGGATTTCGTCGCAAACGAGGTCGGAGCCGACGTCCACGATGCCGACGAGAACCAGAAATTCCCGGAAGACGTCTGGGACGGGCTCGCGGAACTGGACTTTACCGGCATGACGGTGCCCGAGGAGTACGGCGGTCTCGACGTCGACGAACTCACCTACAGCATCATCAACGAAGAACTCGCCTACGGCCACCTCGCCGTTGCGACGGCGCTGTCGGTTCACTGTCTCGCAACCTCGTGTATCCGCCAGTTCGGCTCCGAAGCCCACAAAGAAGAGTGGCTCCCGGAGATGGCACAGGGCCGTCCCGTCGGCGCATTCGCCCTCTCGGAACCCGACGCTGGCTCGAACCCCGCCGAGATGTCGACCGAAGCCCGACTCGAGGGTGACGAGTACGTCATCAACGGCAAGAAACAGTGGATCACCAATGGCGAGCGCGCCGGCGTCGTCATCCTCTTTGCCAAAACCGATCGCGACGACCCCGACACCGTCACCCAGTTCCTCGTGCCGAAAGACGTCGAGGGACTCGAGGTCGGCAAAAAGGAGGACAAACTCGGCCTTCGAGCGAGCGACACGACGACGCTCATTTTCGACGACGTTCGCATTCCGGCCGAAAACCGCCTGACAGAGGTCGGACGCGGGCTCAAAGCCGCGTTCTCGATCCTGACTGGCGGCCGTGTGGCGATCGCGAGTCAGGCAGTCGGCGTCGCACAGGCGGCACTCGACGATTCGGTCGAGTACGCCAACGAGCGCGAGCAGTTCGGCGAGCCGATCATCGAACATCAGGCGATCAGCCAGAAACTCGCCGATATGCAGACCGACGTGCAGGCGGCCCGTCTGCTGACCCGTGATGCCGCGCGCAAGAACGAGGACGGCGTCGCAGCGAAGGCTGCGGCGATGGCCAAATACTTCGCCAGCGAGGCAGCAGTCGATGTCGCAAACGAGGCCGTCCAGATCCACGGTGGCTACGGCTACACCAAGGACTTCGACGTCGAGCGCTACTACCGCGACGCCAAGATCACCACGATCTACGAAGGAACGTCCGAGATTCAGAAAAAGATCATCGCCCGCCACCTCAAACGGTAGGAGCGGACGGGGTGCCCACTTCGAATCGCTCGAGGCGACGTTATTCGTACTCGTAGAAGCCCGACCCGGTCTTTTTGCCGAGTTCGCCTGCTTCAACCTTCCGCTTGAGGAGATAGGCCGGTTTGTACCGATCGCCGAGTTCCTCGTGAAGCGTTTCCGTGGCATGTAGACAGATATCGAGGCCGATGTGGTCGGCGAGCGTCAGCGGGCCCATCGGCACGTTCGTCCCGAGTTCCATCCCCGCGTCGATATCCTCTTTCGTCGCAACACCCTCGTCGAACGCGCGAATGCCCTCGTTGATCCAGGGCATGAGAATCCGGTTCGTGACGAAGCCGGGCTTGTCGTCCGACTCCCAGGTCGTCTTCCCGAGGTCCTCGGCGAACTCGTGGGCGATGTCGACGAGTTCGGGGTTGGTCTGTTCGCCGACGACGATTTCGACACCTGGCATCACCGGCACGGGATTCATGAAGTGCAGTCCGACGATCGACTCTGGTCGCTCCGTCGCTGCGGCGATCGACGTGATCGAGAGCGTGCTCGTATTCGTCGCGAGCACGGCGTCGTCGGCTGCGATTTCGTCGAGGTCGCCGAAGATATCACGTTTGATATCGAGATCCTCGAGCGCGGCCTCGACGATGAGGTCACAGTCTGCGAGGTCCTCGAGTTCGGTCGTGCCAGTGATTCGGTCGCGAACGGCTGCGGCCTCGTCTTCGGTGAGCGTCTCGTTCGAGACGAGTCGACCGAGACTGTCGTCGATCGTCTCGAAGCCGTTCTCGACGAACTCCTGTTCGATGTCGCGCATCACGACGTCGTAGCCGTGTGTGGCGGCGACCTGTGCGATACCACTACCCATCGTTCCCGCGCCGATAACGCCGACGCGGTCGATCGTCTCTACGTCCATCACCAGTGTCTGTTCCGAGCAACCCAATAAGTGTGCCGACTCGACAGATCTCACTGTCGGCCCCGCTGGCTATCGCGAGCCGTTCGATACACATATAGTCCTGTCTGCCCAACTGTAGCGTGGTAGATAATGTCGAAGGCATTCGTCGCCGGAACAGGGATGACTGCGTTCGGAACGTTCCCCGATCGGAGAGGGAGAGATATGTTTGCAGAAGCCGGGCTCGCTGCGCTCGACGATGCCGGGCTTGGTCCCGAGGACATCGACGAGGTGTTTTACGGCAACTTCATCGGGACGCTTGCGGAAAATCAGGGCCATCAGGGGCCGCTGGCAGCCGAAGCGCTGGGGACGACCGCCCCGTCTAGACGGGTCGAAAGCGCGTGTGCCTCGAGTGGCCTCGCGATTCGAGATGCAGTCCGTGCGGTCCGAAGCGGCGAGGCAGATGTCGTCGTCGCGGGTGGAATGGAACGGATGAGCAACATGGGAACTGCCGGGGCAACCGACGGATTGGCCCGTGCCGCCGACGATCTCTTCGAGATTCGATCCGGCGTCACGTTCCCCGCAGCGTACGCGTTGATGGCACGAGCGTACTTCGACGAGTTCGGCGGCGAGCGCGAGGACCTCGCTCACATCGCCGTCAAGAATCACGACAACGCACTCGTCAACGACCACGCCCACCTCCAAGAGGAAATTACCGTCGACGACGTCCTCGAGTCACCAGAAATCGCGGCCCCACTCACGCTGTACGATGCCTGTCCGATCAGTGACGGGGCAGCCGCACTCGTCTTACTGTCACCCTCCTACGCCGAGGAACACGGCCTCGACAGTGGCGTTGCGATCACGGGCTCGGGCCACGGCGGCGATACGATGGCCCTGCAGGATCGCCAGTCGCTCGCAACGGCCCCAGCGACACGCGATGCTGCCGAGGAGGCCTACGACGACGCGGGGATCAGCCCCGACGACGTCGGCCTCGTCGAAGTCCACGACTGCTTTACGATCGCCGAAGTGCTCGCCCTCGAGGGGCTCGGGCTCTACAGCTACGGAGAAGCGATTGGGGCAGCCCGACGCGGCGAGACGTGCCGCGACGGCGACCTCCCAGTGAACCTCTCAGGTGGACTCAAAGCGAAGGGCCACCCCGTCGGCGCAACCGGCGCAGCACAGGTCGCAGCCGTCAGGAATCTGCTGACCGGCACTCATCCACGAGCCGATGCCGTCGGCGAGGATGTCACCGTCGGCCTCGCACACAACGCGGGTGGGACGGTTGCCAGTGCAGCCGTACACGTTCTGGAGGTGACACGATGACGGACACACAGGATGGGAGCTACGACGCGTTCCTCGACGCACTCGAGGCCGGCGATGGCTACTACTATGAGTGTGCGGATGGCCACGCGCTGGTCCCGCCTCGGCGTGTCTGTCCACACTGCGGTGACCGAGAGTTAGAGCGGGTGGAACTGCCCGAAACGGGTTCGATCGTCACTCACACGACTGTCGCCGTTCCAACGCCACAGTTCGAAGACGATGCGCCGTACGTCACGGCGATCGCGACGTTCGGACAGGTGAAACTGACCGGCATCCTTCGAGATGTCGATCCGAACGACGTCGAAATTGGGCAGGAAGTCACCGTCACCATCGACACAGCCGAAACCACTGACGATCGGACGATCACGTTCGACCGACACAGCTAGTTCGATGTCACACACGACACCGATTACCGTCGACTGGGGTGATACCGACGCCGGCGGGCTCATCTACTATCCACGATTCTTTCATTTCGTGATCGTCGGGCTGAACGACTACTTCAGTCAGGCCACGGACGGCGAGCATCCGATGGAATCGTACCGAAAAGATGGGTATCTCCTCCCCGCAGTCGAGGCGTCGGCATCGTTCCACTCGCCACTTCGTGCCGGGGACACCGCGTTACTCGAGACGACCGTCATTGAGAGCGGGACGTCGTCGCTGACGGTGGCGTTTACCATCGTGCGAACGTCGACCGACGAACGCGTTGCCGACGGCGAGGTCTCGTTCGTCTTCGTCGACGAGACGTTCGAGGCGACACCACTGCCCGACGATATACGCGAGTGTATCAGCGAGCGCGGTGACGCAGCGAACTAAGACCGGAACCACGTCCTCGCGTCCATGGGCACTTTTCGAGCACACGGAGAGCAAGTACCCCTCGAGTTGTACATGTCGGATAGCCGTGTGATACTGTCTGCTGTACGTCATCTCCGGCAGGATCGCGATCCATCCTGCGGTCCCGTCGGTAACTCGGGACAGCAAACCGTCTGAGACGGCCACAAAGCCGTCGATTCGTGAGCGGTCCGATCACCGACCGAAACGAGTGTACGCGGTCGGTGGCTGACCGATCGTTTAGTTGTGTTTTTCTTGCTCCTGCTGGCGAAGCTCGACGCGACGGATCTTGCCACTCGAGGTCTTGGGGAGTTCGTCGACGAACTCGATCCGGCGGGGGTACTTGTACGGTGCCGTCTCCTCTTTCATGAACTCCTGCAGTTCGACCTTGAGGTCGTCGCTGCCTTCGTAGCCCTCGGCAAGGATGACGTAGGTTTTGACGACGCTGCCACGTTCGTCGTGTGGGCTGTCGACGGCGGCTGCCTCGGCGACGGCGTCGTGGCTGACGAGCGCGTCTTCGACCTCGAAGGGACCGATACGGTAGCCCGAGGAGATGATGATGTCGTCGGCGCGGCCTTCGAAGAAGAAGTAGCCGTCCTCGTCTCGGGACGCCAGGTCACCGGTTCGGTAGTACTCGCTCGAGAGCTTTTGCTCGTCGAGTTCCGGCTTCTCGTAGTAGCCGTCGAAGATCGCTGGAGAGTCGACTGGCACCGCGATCTCGCCGATCTCGCCGGGTTCGACCTCGTCTTCGCTGTCGACTTCGATGATCGTCGCGCCGGCACCGGGCGTTGGCTTGCCCATGCTGCCGATCTTGACGTCGATTCCCGGGTAGTTCGTCACGAGCGCGACCGTCTCGGTCTGGCCGTAGCCGTCACGTGGCGTGACACCCCATGCGTCCTGAATGCGCTCGATCGGCTCGCGGTTGAGCGGTTCACCAGCCGACAGCGTGTCGTTGAGCTGAACGTCGTACGCATCGAGATCCGCGTTTGCGAACATCCGGTACTGGGTCGGGACCGCACAGAGTTTCGTGACGCCTTCGTCCTCGAGGATTTCGAGGAACGTCTCGGGTTCGAAGCCGCCGTCGTAGATAAGCTGTGTCGCACCGGTGGTCAGCCCGACACCGATCGGGCTCCAGAACCATTTCGCCCAGCCGGTTCCGGTTGTTGCCCACAGCAGTTCCTCCTCGAGGTCGGTGTCCTCGTCGACGCCCCACCAGAACGGCGCGTTGATCTGGTTGAAACAGTACTGCCAGCGGTGTTTGTGCAGGACCGGTTTCGGCTGGCCGGTCGTGCCGCTGGTGTAGTTGATCGACATCGGGTCGTCGGCGACGAGGTCGGGGCCGTCGTAGTCGGCCGACTGGCCGTCCATCACGGCGTCGAACGTCGTCCAGCGGTCGTCGTCCAGATCGGCGTCGTCGCCGTCGAGGACGATCACGCGCTCGAGTGGCGTGTCCTCGAGGACCGGCTCGACCATGTCGGTGAGCGACTCGTGGACGGCGATCGTCGTCGCGTTACAGTCGTTTGCACGGAACTCGATGTCTTTCGTTCGCAGC
The DNA here is from genome assembly GCF_000337735.1 of Natronorubrum sulfidifaciens JCM 14089. Classification (GTDB taxonomy): domain Archaea; phylum Halobacteriota; class Halobacteria; order Halobacteriales; family Natrialbaceae; genus Natronorubrum; species Natronorubrum sulfidifaciens. The sequence goes on from NZ_AOHX01000002.1 coordinate 110,033, forward strand.
ATCGACGAACAGGGGACCAGCAGCGACCCCGTCGCAAGCGCGCCAAGCTGGATGGCGAACGTATCCGGGTGACGGGGAAGCAGGTGCATGACCCGATCGTCTTTTTCGACACCGCGTTCCTCGAGACCGTTCGCAAAGCGATGCATATCATCACGAAGGTCGGCATAGGTTCGCTCCTCGCGATGGCCGTCCTCGTTCAGAAAGTGGATCGCAACGCGGTCACCGAACGACGCCGCGTGGTCGGCGACGGTCGACGTGACCGTATACGATTCCGGAATGTCCCATTCAAACTCCTCAACTATGGTATCGTAATCCACACCCATACTCGACCAATCATACCATGCCTGCTTTAATGTTTTGTTGCTTCCAGCGGTCGTACTGATATCAACGCATATATACGTTGTAGACCACAGTCGCCCGGTAAGCCGGTGATGGCGAGTGCCGGTTTCGCTCGAACTTGGCCATGGGGTGCGAACACTTAACAAGAGACGGGCTGGTACTCGAGTATGGACACGAGCACGCAACTGTACGAACTCGAGGCCACGGGCTGGAAGCGAGGGCTGTATGATGACGTCAAACGGACGTTCCGTGCGCCGATCGTCAACTGGATCTTTCGGACGACGATTGCGAACTACCCCGAGTTCGTTCGGTACGCCTGGGGACAGGTGAAACCGGCGTTCGAGACCGCTCGCTTCGGCCAATGTTCGGTTACGTACCGCGATACCGTTCTCTCGGCGGTCACGAATGAGCGATCGATACCGACCTATCGCTGTGACGAACTCGAGATTTCACCGGCCGAATACGGCGAACTGCGCGGCCAGCTCGAGACGTACGACATCGTCGCACCGCGACTCGCGGTCCTCTTCGAACTCGTCGATAGAGGGCTGTCCGAGGAGCCGATCGGCACCGATCCAGATCGCACTCGAGCGGCGACCGCACCGCTACCGGACTGGCTCGATGCCAACCGAGGGCGGCCGCCGACGATGGTCGCGTTCGACGAGCCGCCAGCGGATCTGGCCGACGTCGTCGACGGAATCCAGTCGTTTCACGGCCTCGAGGACGGGTTGCCGAGTATCTACCGGACACTCGCTCAGTGGCCGGAGTACATCCTGCAGCTGTGGGCCGACCTCGAGCCGGTGCTCCGAAGCGACGGGTTCTCGACGGCAGTCGACGACGGTCGGAGAGTCATCACCGAGTACGTCGACTCGCTCGCCTACACGCCACAACTCGGTCCCGACGCCCTCACACAGCAGGGTCTCGACGAGTCGGCGATCAGCGAACTCCAAGGGCTGTTCAGGGAGTTCAATCAGGGTGCAATCGAGACCGTCATCCCGGCGCTCCCGGTGTACGCAACGACGGTCGGTGCCGTCGGCAACCGCTCGCTCGAGTAGACGAACCCGTCCATCTCGTTCGACGAGAGCGATACGAACGCCACCCGAAGTATATTACCACTGTCTGCGAACTGTGCTCACATGACATTCGATCCAACCATCGTCGAAACAGTCACCGTCGACTCGTACGGAACGCTCGTCGATCCATCGACCGTCGAACGGGCACTCGAGGCATCCGTCGACGCCGAGCACGTCCAGTCGATTTCGAACCAGTGGCGGAGTCGATCGCTGCTGTATACGATGGTGAGTAACGCAACCGACAGCTACCAGCCGTTTTATGCGATGAACCGCGATGCGCTCTGCGTTGCGCTGGCAGCCCACGATGTCGAGCTGTCCTCGGAGGCGATCGAAGCAATCCTCGCGACCTACCACGACCTCGACCCGTTCGAAGACGTCACACGTGGACTCGAGGCGATTACCGACGCCGGATACGACGTCTTCGTGGTGTCGAACGGCAACCCGGAGATGCTCGAGTCGATGGTCGAGACGGCTGGTCTCGAGTCAGTGCTCGCGGGGACGATCAGCGCAGACGAGATTCGAACGTTCAAACCCGACAGCGAGATGTATCGACACGCAGCGGCACGAACGGGGACACCGATCGAGTCGATCGCACACGTCGCCGGGCCGACGTTCGACGTTCAGGGCGCGATGCACGCGGGTATGCAAGGTGTCTGGATTGACCGGACGAACAGTATGTGGGACCCGTTTGCGGACGAACCGGACCTGACAGTCGAAACGTTCGATGAGGTCGCGGCCGAACTCAGCACATAGTGTCGTCACCTGTTGTGAAGCGTCGGCATCGAGTGGTGAGTGGCGTCCACCGCGGTACCGATTCGGTGCGGTGTTGAAAGATACCAATAAATATGGTTTCAAATTAGCACTACGGATTTGGATATTACGGTAACTGTCTTTGAGAGTACCATTCGACCAGGTAAGTGGCCCGCACATACATAACAATTTAATACTTGGAATATCACTGGGAGTAGTGTATGCAGACTCATACCAAGGAAGCGCTGGCATCATTGGTTGCTGCGTTAGCACTCATTGGTGTCATTCATTCGGGGATCTGGTTCACCATGTTCGGGACCCCGGATCTCACGGTGTTGGGGTTCCCGTTCCACTACTTCTGGTTAGTGGCCGGTGGGCCGGTGGCAATGTTCGTCCTGTACTGGGTTTACTACCAGTACATTACAACCTCAATCATGGAGGAAAAAGAGCAACTGAAAACATCGACCAGTGGCGTTGGAGCAGCCGACGATATCGGTGCCAAAGCAGGTGAAGACGATGATTAGCCCGCTCCAGCAGGCCGGTGAATACCCGTTTCAGGAGACGTTCAACGAACTCCTGATCCCGGTCGGGATCATCCTCGTGATGTTCCTCGTGTTCTACGGGATCAGCTACTACATGAAAAGCAACATCCAGGGCAGCGACGACTACATGGTCGCTGGGCGGACGATCGGTCCGTTCGTCAACGGGTCCGCAGTCTCGGCTACCTGGGAAAGTTTAGCGACGTTCATGGGTGTCGTCGCGCTGATGGTGCAGGTCCAGATCCCGTTCCTGGCGGTGTGGACCAACTTCCTGTTGTCGATCCCGTTGATCGTCATCCTGTACGGCCAGACGCTGCGCCGACTCGGCTCGTACACGCCCGCGACGTTCTGTAAGGATCGCTACGGCAACACGATGTCGGTCGTGATGGCGCTGCTCATCGTGTTCGTCATGCTGATGTACGCCCTCGGTCAGTTCATCGGTCTGGCCCAAGTCGCCGAGATTCTGTTCGGGTGGGACTACACGCTCTCGCTGTTCGTCATCGCGACCTTGGTCACCGGATACGTCGTGATCGCCGGGATGTGGGGTGTGTCGTACAACTCCGCCCTGCAGTTCTGGATCATGCTCACCGCGGCCTTTATCCCGATGATGTTCGTCCTGAACCAGCTCGGCTCCTCGGGCTGGTTCTTCCCGCCGCTTGGCTACGGTGACCTCGTGCCGGAGATGCAACAGACCAATCCCGACTTCTTCGACATGACGTTCGATACGCGGTGGTACTTCGCGATGTTCCTGGCGATGGCGCTGGGACCAATCGGAATGCCCCACCTCGCCCAGCGGATCTTTACCAGCCGCAGCGTCGAAGCCGGTCGAAAGACCGTCTTCTGGTTCGTCCTCGTGACGGGCCTGATGTTCGCGACGATCTACTCCGTCGCGTTCGCCGGTGTCTACTGGCTCGGTCAGGAAGGGTTCGAGGTCGCCGAAGCCGACTTCGACAAGATGATCTTCTACCTGAACTTCGCGTTCAGCGGTGATTCGATCACCGGCTACGTCGTTGCTGGTGCAATCGCCGGCGGCCTTTCGACCGTGAGCGGCCACATGCTCGCGATCAGTGCCGCCGTCGCAAACGACGTCATCGAAGCCTTCGAACTCGATGTCACCGAAGATCGAAAGACGCAGTTCGGCTACGCTGCCGTCATTGGGGCCGGACTGATCGTTGCTCTCCTCGCACTCAACCCGCCAGCGTTCCTCGTCGTCAGTATCCTCTGGGCGTTCTCAATCAGTGCCGCCGCGATCACCCCCGTGATCGTCCTCGGCGTCTGGTCCGCCCGTGTGAACCGATACGGGGCGATCGCCTCGAGCATCGTCGGCTTCGCCACAGTCATCGTCCTCTCGCCACACGCGCTCGGCGGAATCGGCGCCGGTGCGGAAGGACTGACGGCTGACCTCGGGATCGACGCGATCATGATCGCGTTCCCGCTGTCGCTGCTGACGTTCATCGTCGTCTCACTGGTCGCGGAGCGAATCGACTCGCTGAACGTCGATCCGGAATCGAACCGCAACCTGATCAACGAGATGCACGGCTACCCGGATGACAACGTCGATCGCTTCACCAGCGCAACGCCGCTTATCATCCTTGCCGTGTTGATGCTCCCCATTCTCTGGTGGGGCATCCAACCCTGGTAACCTGATCGGCTCTCTCACACTATGCAGCTCTTTGGCTCCAAAATGGGAACCGTGGTGTGGCTGCTCATCGGCGTTGGAACGGCTGGACTCGCCGTCCACAACGACAACCAGCTTACGGCATTGATCGCCGTCGGCTGGGTCGCCCTCGCCGTGTTCAGTTGGGCCGAGTATCGAAAAGAGGACTAACGGTCGAACCCGTTTTTGCGGTGAATCAGACGTTGCTACTCAGCAAGACCGGACGCTGAGACTTTCGTATCACGGTTTCCGTAACACTTCCGAAAGGCACCTTGCCAGCGGTGTTCGTTTGCGCCCACACATGGCGATACCGTCAGCCGCGATCTCCGATACAACCGCGATGAGTCGATCGGATGGGGCCCGTGTTCGAACCGCTTTTCGACTGTCGCACCGTCCTCCTCAAGGACGGTGGCGGCGACGACATGTAGATCCGCGACCGAACCCGGGAGCGACGTGACAGCGTGTGCTGCGCTTCGTGCACGGGTGTCATCCTCGTCGACGAGATGGAGTGCCGTGTTCAGTATGGTAGTCACACACAAAGGCAATCACGTCGATTTTTCGGAGAAGGTGACCGCACGTAGGATTTCAACGGCACCAACACGTGTCCCAACGCCGGCAGGTCGGTGCACGGCGGGACGCCGACCACAGTCCGTCTCAGTCGCGATGGCTCATCCGCCACATCTCGACCGCAAAATAGCGTCGACCGATTACGATTCGTCGAGGAGCACGGTAACTGGCCGTGTCGACTCGAGCAGCACCGACTGGGTGACACTTCCGAACAGCATTTTGCCGGCAGCGCTTTTCTTTCGGCCGCTCATGATGATATTGTCGGCGTCGATGTCGTCGGCAACGGCGAGTATCTGTTCGGTGACATCGCCCCGCTCGAGTCGTGTGTCGACGTCGATCCCGTGCTCCGTAAGCAGTTCATACGCTGCGTTCGTGCTGTCGGGAAGTTCAGGGTTGGATTTCCCTTCGGCGCGTTGGGTCTCGAACTCACGTAACCAGGGCTGTTTGGTCGACTCGGAGACGTTGACCAGTACGACTGCTTTCTCGTCTGGACCACCGGGGAGTCCGATGACCGTTTCAGCGGCCCGTGTTGCTCGCGCTTCGCTCTCATCGACCGGGAGCAAAATCGTGTGCATAGCTGACAGTCGATTCAGTATCACTTAATCATTTGGGAAGACGTGACGTACAGGAACGAGATTCGTCCCCAGTCTATCAACATAGAAGACAGACTCTCCAGCAGACCGATAACAAGACTTTAGAATCTTGGCACTCATGGTCATACCAATGTTCGACGAAAACGAGCTCGAAGGGATTCGCGAGCGACAGGACCAGTGGGAAGAAGAGACGCGAGATCCCGTGCTCGAGCGCCATGGCGAACGAAAAGACCGGTTTGCGACGATTTCGAATCACGAGGTCGATCGGCTGTACACGCCGGAAGACATCGCCGATCTCGATTTCGAGGAGGATCTCGGCTTTCCCGGGGAGCCGCCGTACACGCGTGGGCCGTACCCAACGATGTACCGCGGGCGGACGTGGACGATGCGGCAGTTCGCAGGCTTCGGCACCGCAGAAGAGACCAACGAACGGTTTCATTACCTGATCGACGAAGGCCAAACCGGTCTCTCGACGGCGTTCGACATGCCGTCGCTGATGGGGATCGACTCGGATCATCCGATGAGTGAGGGGGAAGTCGGCAAAGAGGGTGTTGCCGTCGACACGCTTGCTGATATGGAGATCCTCTTCGATGGGATCGACATCGACGAAGTCTCCACCTCGTTCACGATCAACCCGTCTGCGGCAGTCATCTACGCGATGTACATCGCGCTGGCCGACCAGCAGGGCGTGCCCCGCGATAAGGTGCGCGGCACGCTCCAGAACGACATGCTCAAGGAGTTCATCGCACAGAAGGAGTGGGTGATTCCGCCAAGTCCCTCGCTGAAGATCGTCACGGACACGATCGAGTTCGCCGTCGACGAGACGCCGAAGTTCCACCCCGTCTCCATCTCGGGCTATCACATCCGGGAAGCCGGCTCGACGGCGGCTCAGGAGGCCGCGTTCACGCTCGCCGACGGGTTTGCCTACGTCGAGGACAGCCTCGACCGCGGGCTGGATGTCGACGACTTCGCTCCCCTCCTTTCGTTTTTCTTCAACTCCCACAACTCCATCTTCGAAGAGATCGCGAAGTTCCGCGCCTCCCGTCGTGTGTACGCCCGCGTGATGGAGGAGTGGTACGACGCCGAACAGCCCGAGTCGAAACGGCTGAAGTTCCATACCCAAACCGCCGGACAGTCACTGACTGCCCAGCAGCCGCTGAACAACATCGCCCGCGTCACCATTCAGGCGCTCGCTGGCGTCCTCGGTGGCACGCAGTCACTGCACACCAACAGCTTCGACGAGGCACTTGCACTGCCAAGCGAGAAGGCAGTCCGTGTCGCACTGCGAACCCAACAGATCATCGCCGACGAATCCGGTGCCGCCGACATCGTCGACCCGATGGGCGGCAGCTACGCCATCGAAAAGCTCACCAACGAGATGGAAGCCGAGATCATGGCCTACATCGAGGAGATCAAAGAAATCGGCGACGGCTCCGTCCGCGACGGCGTCCTCGACGGCATCGATCAGGGCTACTTCCAGCGCGAAATTCAGGAGTCGAGCTACGAGTACCAACAGCGCGTCGAGCGCGGCGAGGAGGTCGTCGTCGGCGTCAACAAGTACACCATCGAGGAAGACACCTCCCCGGAGATCCTCAAAATCGACGAGACAACGCGCGACCGCCAACTCAATCGCCTCGAGCGCGTCAAAGACGAGCGCGACGACGAGGAAGTCGAGGCCACCCTCGAGGCGCTGTCGGATGCGATCGACTCCGAGGAGAACGTCATGCCGTACATCATCAATGCGGTCAAAGCCTACGTGACGATGGGCGAGATCATGCAGGTCTTCGAAGACCACCACGGCGCCTACCAAGAAGAGCTCAGCCCCGTCTGATCGGGCATTTTACTTCTGGTTATCGTCGTACTACTCGCTGGCTGTGTTGTCCGGCTCGAGGGCGTACGTACATTCAGTATACGTCTCCTCACCGATCGTGATCGAGTCCGTTGTGACCTGTTCGAAGCCGAACCCACGATAAAAGGCGTTGCCCGGCTCGTTGGCCTCGAGCACCATCGCGTTGATTCGTTCGACGCCCTGCTCGACCAGCCGATCGCGTGTTTCCTCGAGTAACTGCCGACCGAGGCCGTCGCTGCGATGGTCCGGTGCGACGTAGACGCGAAGAATGTTTCCTTCGTTGTCGTCGTCTTCCCGGATGGCATGAGCGAAGCCGACGACTTCGTCGTCGCGTTCGGCAACGAGCATGAGTGCACGGGACCAGATGATCGAGTCCCGAACGAGGTCGTCCGAGTACCACTCGTCGAGTCCATCCTGAATCGATTCGCGGCTCAAGATCGTGGGGTAGTCTTCGGTCCAGGACGATTGGGCAACGTGTTGAATGGCATCGACATCGTCGGGGGTCGCCTCGCGTACTGACATATGCTGACAAAGACCTATGTCGAATTAACGTTTTTCCTCATCGCGGGTGTGACTCGGGACGACGAACCACGAATTTCGATAGAATCATACTCCCTCCAGCGAAACTCGGGAGTATGAGTACTGACAGCGAACATCGGAGTATCCGGTGTATGGTTGCAAAAGTAGGACTCGATGGCCACGACCGTGGCGCACACGTGATCGCTCGCGCGTTCCGTGACGCCGGCTTCGAGGTCATCTACTCCGGACTGCACAAAGCGCCCGACGACGTCGTGCAGGCAGCCGTACAGGAAGACGTCGACGTTCTTGGGATTTCGATCCTCTCGGGTGCGCACGATACCCTCGTCCCAAAGATCATGGACGGACTCGAGGAGTACGGCGCGAAAGAGGACACGCTCGTCCTCGCCGGGGGCGTTATTCCGGAAGAGGATCGTGCCGAGCTCAAAGAAGACGGTGTCGAAGCGATCTTCGGCCCCGGAACGTCGATCGAGGAGACGATCGACTTCGTCCGCGAGAACGCCCCCGAGCGATGACCGCCGACAACGACCGACTGCTCGCGGACCTACTGGACGGCGATCATCGTGCGCTGGCGCGAGTCATCACGAAGATCGAAAACCGATCGCCGGGGTATCGAAATCTCGTGTCGAAACTTCACACCCATACCGGCGGCGCGGACGTGATCGGTATCACGGGCAGTCCCGGCGCGGGCAAATCGACGCTCGTCGACAAGATCGCAAAGACCTATCGCGACCGCGGACAGACCGTCGGCGTCATCGCCATCGACCCGTCCTCGCCGTTTAGCGGCGGCTCCGTGCTCGGCGACCGCATTCGAATGGCCTCGACCGTCGGCGACATGGACGTCTTCTTCCGCTCGATGTCCGCTCGCGGCTCACTCGGTGGTCTCTCGACGGCGACGACCGATGCCGTGCGCGCACTCGACGCCTTCGGCAAGGACAAGATCATCATCGAAACCGTCGGCGCTGGCCAGAACGAGGTCGATATCGTCAAAACCGCCGATACGGTCGCGGTCCTCGTTCCCCNGACGCCTTCGGCAAGGACAAGATCATCATCGAAACCGTCGGCGCTGGCCAGAACGAGGTCGATATCGTCAAAACCGCCGATACGGTCGCGGTCCTCGTTCCCCCCGGCGCTGGCGACGATATCCAGATGCTCAAAGCCGGCATTCTCGAGATCGCCGACGTCTTCGTCGTCAACAAAGCGGACATGGACGGCGCGGATATGACGGTCAAAGAGCTCCATGAGATGGTGACGATGAACGATCCAACGCCGATGTCGGGCCACCACGGCCCGGACGCGATGGCCACAAGCGGCGGAATCGACGACACAACCGACGAACAAGCGGCCGAGACGTGGACGCCGCCGATCGTGGAAACGATCGCGACCAGCGGCGACGGCGTTCCCGAGTTCCTCGACACCGTCGACGACCACGTGACGTGGCTCGTCGACACTGGCGAGCGAGCAGCCAACCAACGCAGCCGATATGCAGACGAGATTCGGACGCTCCTTCGTGAGGACACGTCCGCACTGCTCGAGGCCGAACTCGAGGCCCGCGGCGGCCTCGAGACCTACGTCGACTCGGTCGTCGACGCCGAGACGGACCCGTACACCGTCGCCGCGGAGTTCCTCGAGCCACTCGAGACGTGCCTTCGCGAGCGCACATCGACCGACGGGCAGACCGAACCGACGGCGAAACGCGTCGAATAGCCGGCACGGCGACGAACGGACGGCTCGAAACGGTCTTTTCTCGAGGAGATGCGGATTGTGCCGGTGGAAAAAAGCGTTCACCGAACTCCGACTGGTCTCAGTTCAACAGGTGCTGGGCGATCGTGTTTCGCAACACTTCGCTGGTCCCCTCGTAGATCTCGTTGAGTTTGGCGTCGCGGTAAAAGCGCTCGGCGGGGAAGTCCTTGGTGTAGCCGTAGCCACCGTGGATCTGGATGCCTTCGTTTGCGACTTCACGCGAGACCTCGGAGGCGTAGAGTTTCGCCTGTGCGGCCTCTTTGATGAAGTTCTCACCACGGATCTTCTTGTCTGCGGCGTCGTGCATGAGCAGTCGGGCAGCACGCGTCTTCGTATCCATATCGGCGAGTTTGTGCTGGATCGCCTGGAACTCGCTGATCGGCTGGTCGAACTGCTCGCGGTCCTGGCTGTATTTGGTTGCCTCGTCAAGCGCAGCCTGTGCGATCCCGATCGAACGGGCGGCGATCGTAATGCGGCCGCCGTTGAGCGTTTTCAGTGCCTGCACGAAGCCGTCTCCCTCGTTGCCAAGGAGGCGATCCTCCGGAATCCAGAGGTCGTCAAAGCGGAGTTCGGCCGTCGGACAGCCCTTGTCGCCGAGTTTCTCCTCCGTCCCTTCGACGATGAAGCCGTCGTCTTCCTCGGGACGAACGATAAACGAGGAGATCCCCTTGTTGCCCGCGTCGGGGTCGGTTTTGGCGAACACGGTCACCGTGTCGGCGACTGAGCCGTTCGAGATCCAGAGCTTGCCACCGTTGATCAGGTAGCCGTCGCCGTCTTCTTCGGCCGTCGTCTCCATTGCTGGCACGTCGCTGCCAGCGCCAGCCTCCGAGAGGGCGAACGCACCGATGTCGGTTCCTTCTGCGACAGGCGTGAGGTATTCTTTTTTCTGTTCGTGGTTGCCGAACTCATACAGCATATTCCCCGCAAGCGAGATGTGTGCGGCGACGATCGTACCGAGGCCGCCGGAGCCACGTGAAATCTCCTCGAGGGCTGCCGGGTACGTGTGGTAGTCGAGTCCAGCACCACCGTACTCCTCGGGGAACGGCATCCCCATCAACCCGAGTTCGGCGAGTTCGGCGACGATATCCTCGGGGAACTCGTCTTTTTTATCGATTTCGTCGGCGACCGGAACGATTTCCTCGTCGACGAACTCCGTAACCATCTCCGTGATCTGGCGCTGCTCGGCCGAGAGACTGAAGTCCATACACCATACTTCACACGTCTTTCGTATAGATTTTCCTCTTTGGGAAGCCGTCGCAGTGACAGTTCGATCCGTCCGCTGACGAGTGACGCCGGTCTCCGCGAAAGAATATGTACGATGGCCTAGAACAGATCCGGTATGGCATACAGTTACGAGCCACACCGCTTCGAGGAGTTCGAAGAAGGACAGACGTTCCAGAGTCCCGGTCGAACGATCACCGAGACGGATGTCGTCATGCACTCCGCGATGACCAGCGACTGGAACGAACTGCACACGAACGCCGAACACGCCAAAGAGCGCGATTTCGGCGAGCGGATCGTCCACGGCCCGATGACGTTCGTCCAGGCGATCGGTATGGTCATGCGAATCGGCATCCTCGAGCGAACCGCCTACGCGTTCCTCGGGATGAACTACATGGATCTGCCGAACCCAGTCCACATCGGCGACACCGTCTCGCTCGAGATCGAAGTCGCCGAGACAAAGACACTCGAAAGTCGTGACGACGTCGGGCTGGTCGTCCTCGAGACGGAGATGACCACACAGGAGGACACAATCGTCTTCCAGGGCGATCTGAAGTTTTTCGTCCTCACGGCCGACGACTAACCCGGCTTTCACCCCGGCTGCCAACAGATTTATCAGCCTTTATAGTATTAGAGTGGCTCGATAATTCTCGAGTGCTATCGAAATGATAGGCTATCGACCGCGACGAGGACTGCCCTCAACACAACGTTCGAACAGGGTTTCGAGAGCGTCCAGCACGGTGTACGCTCGAGAGGGACGAGTCAACACGGTTCGACACGACTGTCAGTGATTCCATCGTGCGAAATCCAACCGGACTGATCGACCCGATTCACGCGATTATCGGGCACACAGCCTCGAAAAGTGAGGTCGTGCTACGAGACATTCTTCTGGAACGGGCGCGATCCGAATATCGGATACGGCATTCAGAAAATATCTATCAAAGAGGATAGGTTTGCGAATGTACCTCTTTTTAGATAGTTCTGAAAGGACTGGATACCGAGCGCACTGCCACCCGCACAGCAGCGGCGCTTCGGGTCGCTACATCCCGCTTGGCTCACCGTCGCGTCGTGCGGCCTCGAGATGGCGGCGCTCGATAACGACCTCGTCAGCCCTGTCGTTTGCCTCGTCGGGTCCGTAGGCGTCGGCGACCTCCCGAATCGCTTTCATCGAGGCGGTTCGAACCAGTGCCTCGAGGTCCGCGCCGGTGTAGCCCTCGAGTTCAGCTGCGAGTGCCGAAACATCGATCTCGGCGTCGAGTGGCTTGCCGCGGGTGTGGACCTCGAGAATCTTCTCGCGGGCGTCCTGATCCGGTTTCGGAACGAGGACGTGCGTATCGAGTCGGCCGGGTCGAAGCAAGGCAGGGTCGATGTGATCTTTGCGGTTGGTGGCAGCCAAGACGACGAGGTTCGGGTTCTCGCGCATCCCGTCGAGTTCCGTCAGGAGTTGTGAAACGACACGTTCGGTCGCCTCGTGGCTCCCCTCGCCGCGGGTGGCGGTAATCGCGTCGATCTCGTCGAAAAAGACGATCGACGGCGCGGATTGGCGCGCCCGTTCGAACACCTCACGGATCGCCTTCTCGCTCTCGCCGACGTAGCGGTCGATGATCTCCGGCCCGTCGACGCGAACGAAGTTGACGTCTGTTTCGCCCGCGAGCGCACGAGCGAGCAGCGTCTTCCCCGTCCCGGGCGGTCCGTAGAGCAAGACACCCGAGGGCGGTGTCGTGTTCGTCTCCTCGAACAGTCGCTCGTAGGTCAACGGCCACTCGACGGACTCGCGAAGGGTCTGTTTGGCGTCCTCGAGGCCGCCGACGTCCGAAAAGTCCGTCGTCGGCGATTCGGCGACGTACTCGCGCATCGCGGACGGTTCGACGGACGCGAGGGCTGCATCGAAGTGGGCTTTCGTGACCGCGGGGCTGCGATTCCACGCCGCGCGATCGTCAGCTTCGGTCGGCCGACGACGGATCGCAGCCATTGCTGCCTCGCTTGCGACCGCATCGAGGTCCGCACCGACGAACCCGTGCGTTCGTCGGGCAATCGCGTCGATACTGACGTCGTCTGCGAGTGGCATCCCGCGCGTGTGGACCTCGAGGATCTCTTTTCGACCCGCAACATCCGGGACACCAATCTGGATCTCACGATCGAACCGACCACCACGCCGGAGGGCGGGGTCGATCGTATCGACACGGTTTGTCGCCCCGATAACGATGACCTCGCCACGGGCGTCGAGGCCGTCCATCAGCGTCAGTAGCTGCCCGACGATCCGGTTTTCGGCGTCGCCCTCGTCGTCGCGGGTGCCGGCGATCGAGTCGATTTCGTCGAAAAAGACGATCGTCGGCGCGTTTTCTTGGGCCGTCTCGAACACTTCACGGAGTCGCTCTTCGGACTCTCCTTTGTATTTCGACATGATCTCCGGGCCGGAGATCGTCTCGAAGTGCGCATCGACCTCGTTGGCGACGGCACGGGCGATGAGCGTCTTCCCCGTCCCGGGCGGCCCGTAGAGCAAGACGCCCGACGGCGGCTCGACGCCGAGTCGCTGGAACAGCTCCGGTTCCGAGAGGGGGAGTTCGATCATCTCGCGGACGAGCTCGAGTTCCTCGTCCAAGCCGCCGATATCTTCGTAGGTGACACCCGACGCAGGGGCTGTGTCGGCCTCCGTGGACGACGACTCCGTCGACTCGGTCGTGTCGCCGCTTTGGACCCGCGAACGGTCCGCAGCCCCCTCGGCACTCGGGGCCTCGTCGCGTGCTGTATCCGTCCCACTGCCAGCGATTCGAACCGTTGTCGTGCTCGTAATTCGAACGTCGCCGGTGGGATCGGTATCAGTGACCCGGAACGGGTTCTGGTCGAGCCCCTCGATTCGGACCTGTTCGCCGGTTCGAACCGGACGGTTGCGAAGTGCTTTGGCCGTTTCGCGTTCGGCAGTTTCCCGTTGCCCGCTAAACGACGCCGGCGGCACGAGCGTCACCCGCGTCGCGTCGGCGATTGCCGACGTCGCTTTCGTCCCGACAGTAACGGTCTCGCCGACGTGTACCCCGGCGTTTGCGCGGGTGTCGCCGTCGATCTGAATGACGTTCTCCGGGACCGACGGGTCCGCCGGCCACATCTTCGCGACAGTCGTCCGTTCCCCCTCGATCACCACCGTGTCGCCGCTCAGGACGCCGAGTTGGCGGCGTGCCAACTCTGGAATCCGTGCGACACCACGCCCCGCATCCCGCTTTTCGGCGGCGTGAACTGTCAATGACACGCCATCCGAATCCGACTCGCTCATACACTGTTCCTTTCGGGCGGGTCATCTTGAGAATTGTCCCGTCATCGAACACCGCACCGGTCGCTTGAGCGTGTGCTGCACAGCGATGGCCTCGAGTGAGATTACAGACGTGGTAACGTGGCTCGTTTCGAAAGATCCGTCACTCGAGTCGCTCGCGATGGTCGGCAGCGAGCTCACCAGCCTGCTCGAGCGTGTGGGTTTCCGTCCAGCGAACGCGGTCGCCGTCGCCGTAGGCGAGCGCCGTTTTGAGTTCGTCACGGAGCACCCCGTGGTCAACGGCGAGCACCGTTCCTGACCCATCGCCGAGTTCGTACACGCCCGGCCGATCAGGGGCGCTGGCAACGACGCTTCGATCGAGGTCACGCCATGGTTTCTGCAGCGGCATCGTGAGTCAGTCCTCTCCGCCGTCGTCAGCGCTGGCGCTGTCCTCGCTCGCAACGAGTTCGTACGCGTGTTCGCTCATCTCGTCTTCGGCGAAGACGAACACCCGACCGTCGACCAGCGAAAGGTCGGCCTCGACGCGGATCGAGTATCCCTCCGTCGTGACAGTCACACCGGGGAACAGCACTTCCTCGTCGTCGCCCTCGAGCATCACGCGGCCGACACCGGTCGACTCGAGGATGTCGTCGTGGGTGTTACGGTCGTTGACGTAGGTCATAACGCCCTCGACGCCGTCGGGATCGGTGACGAGAACGTGGACTTCCTTCCCGGGTGGGGTCTTGATCGCGCCGTCGACGGGCTGTGGCGGGCCGTGGTAGAACACGTCCCGACCGTCGAGATATTCGACGACGACGCCACCCTCGACGAAATCGACACCGATCGTACTCGGTGCGACGTTGTTTCGTGCGCTCATTGCCAGTCGATTCGGACGGGATGGGGAAAAGCGATCGGTTCCAGCACCGTCTCCGCGTGCGACATCGAGACCGTCAGCCGTAAATACACGCTCTGAGACGATTGCGGTATGGACGGTCGCGCCGTTGCCCCAGCAGCCGGAACGGTTCTCAACGCGCTTGCAACCGGAACCGGCTCGGCGTTTGCGATCGATCTCGAGACGACAGCCACAGTCGAACTCACTGACGATGGCGACGTCGACGCCGAGATCGCCGGCCAGCCCGACGCCGATACGACGCTCGTCGAGCGCTGTGCCGAGTTCACGATCGCCGACTACGCCGACGCTGCAGGACTCGACGAGGCAGCAGTGGGCGCTCGAGTGGAGACGAACAGCGACGTCCCGATGGCTTCGGGATTGAAGAGTTCAAGCGCTGCGGCGAACGCAACCGTGATGGCGACGCTCGACGCGCTCGAGATCAGCGACGCGGTCGATCGAATCGACGCCTGCCGACTCGGTGTGCAAGCGGCCCGTGACGCCGGCGTCACCGTCACCGGCGCGTTCGACGATGCCAGCGCGAGCATGCTCGGCGGCGTGACGGTCACCGACAACACGGCCGACGAACTGCTCGCCCGCGAAGCGGTCGACTGGCACGCGCTGGTCTATACGCCACCCGAACAATCGTTTAGCGCCGACGCCGACGTCTCCGCCTGCGAGCGAATCGCACCGATGGCCGACCTCGTCGCCGAACTCGCCTTGGATGGGCGCTACGGCGAGGCCATGACGGTCAACGGCTTCGCGTTCTGCGGTGCGCTCGACTTTTCGACCGGACCGATGATCGACGCGTTGCCCGACGTCGCCGGCGTCTCGCTGTCCGGCACCGGGCCGAGCTACGTCGCCGTCGGCGATCGACGGACGCTCGAGACAGTGCAGGACCGATGGACCGAACGCGACGGAACGACACGATTACTGCAGACGCGAACCGACGGGACACAGATCCAATGACTCGAGAGACAGCCACGAACGAAGAGACGGAGAACCGAACGCCGGACGAAATGAGCCTCGACGAACTGCGCGAGGAGATTCAAACGATCGACCGTGAGATCGTCGAGCTCATCGCCCAGCGAACGTACGTCGCGGACACGATTGCCCAGGTCAAAGACGAACAAGGGCTGCCGACGACCGACGAAAAGCAAGAGCAGCAAGTGATGGATCGGGCGGGATCAAACGCAGAACAGTTCGACGTCGACGCCAACCTGGTGAAAGCGATCTTCCGACTGTTGATCGAGTTGAACAAGGTCGAGCAGCGTGAGAATCGGTAGCAAATAGCACTAATTTCACGTATCTACTACTGTTTCTCCTCGCCATTGTAGTAACAACTGCAACTAGTTACACACTGATCGCCGAGCTGTTTGGCGATCAGGTGTGCATTGACTTGCAGTGGCTACTATAGCGTCTGCGTTTGGACGCCGAAACACCTACAGTAACACACGAGTAATACAAGCGTATGTCCAAAGCATCCACAAGCAACGGCGACGACGAGATCGTCACGGTAAACTTCAAAGTCACACGGTCGTTTCTCAACGAGATTGAAGACACATGGCAAGGACGCGGATTCAACAGCCGGAGCGAATTTATTCGGTATACCTTACGCGATGCTGTCGAACATCCCACGTTCGACCGCGATGAACTCGTCGCACTCCTCCAAGCTGAAGAGGACGTCCGTGAAGAACAGACGATGAGTGCCGAAGAAGCGCGCGAACGATTCGGTACTGGCGATACGAATGAGTGACGGCGGGTGGGCGTGGGAACTCGCATCGAACGCACAGGACGACCTCGATGCGCTGAATCCGAACGAGCAACAGCGTATCATCGACAAACTCGACGAAATCGTCGATTCTCCGTGGCGCGACCCACCAGACTATGGTGAACCGCTCCAGAACAGTCCACGCCGTAAGGTACGTGTTGGTGAGTTTCGTCTTGCGGTTACTTTTCACAAAGATGACCATCGAATGGTCGTTGCTCGAATCAAACGTCGTGGTGGCGCGTATACCGCTGACGACGACTGAGTAGACATCCCAGAACCGGCAAAATAGACGAACTCTGTAACATCAGTCTGAGACTTGAACAAGGTCGAGCAACGGGATAGTAGATAGCACTAAGCGAGTTTTTGAGGGCGTGTATCGCGCGATTCGAGCTCAGAAATCTTCCGGTTGTTGTTCAGTTGGTTCGTATCGAAGGGTACGAGCTGTGGACCGATCACCGGAGCCAGCGGACACTATACGTGCTTATTGAATGCTGGACGGCCTACCAGGACTGAGAGATTCGGAACAGCGTGCCGAATACAGGGCGCGAATCTTGTAATCCAGATCGTGCTGAAATCGTCAGTAACGCAAACCGCTTCGTTTTCAGTCACCCTTCAGTTCATCCATACACTCGGCACAAACTTTCAGATCATCCTCCCCGGCAAGATCTTCTTCGCCGTGATCGATTGAGTCTATTAGTTCGTTCGAGATAACATCTGGCGTGATGTTTTGAACGTCGTCCACATCACGGCCGCATCGAGCACATTTGACCATAGAATGAAGTAACAAGGTCACAGGGTATTATTATTGGCCAGAACCCTACGGTTAACGCTGTACCCTATACTGATTACAGCAGATACGTCAGTCCAGTCCGAGACTCAGTTTCAACGCTTCGTCCACCGCCTCCATCGTTTCCGTATTGAGGCTTCCAAGTACCGAGTGAATCCGTTTTTCGATGGAGACGACACGAATCTGGTCGAGGCGAATCGAGGAATCTTTCTCGAACGGCGATTCCGCTGCTTCAACGAGAACCTCGAACGG
This sequence comes from Natronorubrum sulfidifaciens JCM 14089, assembly GCF_000337735.1. Lineage (GTDB taxonomy): Archaea > Halobacteriota > Halobacteria > Halobacteriales > Natrialbaceae > Natronorubrum > Natronorubrum sulfidifaciens. The sequence goes on from NZ_AOHX01000002.1 coordinate 127,841, forward strand.
ATAGCCCCGATATGTCCCCGTCGCAGGTGCAACGATAGTCGTGCTAGCATTGTTATTCCCAACGTCGTTCTGGACGACTACCGCAGGGCGAGTTTTCTTCATCTCGTGCCCTTCCGCAGGATCGAGCCGAACGATAACAACGTCGCCGCGACGAATTTCCACGTCCTCGCTCATTTATCCAGCCCACTCCACGCCTCGTCCGACGCGTCGTCCCACTCTTCTGCAAGCTCTCCTGCACTCTCAGAAGCCTCGCGATATGCGGCAGCCAGTTCGTCCTCGTCGGGGTGATCGGATTCTACTTCGACGACAGCGACGGTCACACGCTTGTTCGCGTACTCCGTTCCGAGATAGATTCGACCTCGGTCGTCAGTTTCGTTGGTCTGAAGGTCTCGCGCATCTACTTTCGTCATGCTCTCAACTAGGTTCTGCTGCGGAATAAGTATTGCCCACTATTACCCACTACAATACTTTCAGTGGATCATCCCGTGGATTTCATCCACGTGAACGAGCTGAAACAGCGAGAAATTAGGGAGCCGAACGTCGGAAATCGGATACGGTCATGTTTCGCTGTGGGACTCAGTCCCGATTCCGATACCGCCCATCCCACCGCGGTCCGGCACGACTCGAGAGCACGTACCCGACCCCTCCGAACCCGAGCCCGGAAAGGGCGAGCACGAGTGCAACCGTCGCCGACGGCGGCACGACGACGAACCCGGCGACCAGCGTCGGCACGAGCGCGACGGCGACGCCGACGGTAAAGAGCGTAAACCGGACGGCATCGAAGAGAAACTCGTTCGGATCAAAGCCAGCGATATAGACGGTCAGCCCGTAGTAGTACAGCGCATAGCCCGCCAGCAGGATCGTGCCGACAACGGCGTCGAGCAGCGTGGCTTCGAACCAGTAAACTGCGCCAAGGTACGGCACGGCGACAGTCGGTGCACCGACGAGGACGAACGCGATCCGTTTCGCCCGAAACACGTCCGCAATCGAGACCGGGTAGATGAGATAGGCCTCGAGCGAGTCGAACTGGGTCAGCCAGTTATACGTGGTAAAGGCAGTGAGGCCGAGGACGCCACCGAAGAAAATCCCCGGCGCGGGTGCGATTCCGGTGATCGTCTCGACAAGGCCGACGAGCGCAGCCACGAGCGCGAGCAGGATGGCGGCCGAGACGAACGGCTTCCAGACACCGCCGGACGAGCGCGCCAGATCGAGCAGCGTTTTCGAGACGAGGGCACTCGTCGAAGACTCGAGTGACAGTCCGTTGCTGAGCTGGGCGAACCGATCGCCAGCCGTGCGTGCTGGACGTCCGTAGGTGGGGTCGTACAGCGTCAGCGCTGCTGCGCCGACGAGAACGGTTCCGAAGGCCAACCCAGCCGCGCTGGCCACCGAGCCAGTGATCGGGACGAAGACGGTCCAGGCCGCTCGAGTCCCACCCATCGCCCACAGACTGCCAGCACTGAAAACGATCGTCCCGACAAGTGCCCACGCCGGCACGCCGCGAGTCCGCAGCGCGATCAGGGCGACGGTCAGGACCATGCCGGCGACGAACGACAGCGACAGCGACAGCCAAAGCGCACCCACGGCAACCGGCGTCCGTGCTGAGAGTCCGACCAGCACCGCATTACTGGCTGCCATCGGTAACACGAACGCAACCGCATAGAACAGGGCGTCTTTGAGCAAGAACAGCCCCAGCAGCCGACGCCGGGACAGCGGCAGCGTCGCCGGCGTCGAGAGGACGAGCGACAGTTTCCCAAAGACGTTCTCGAGCATATCCGAACCCGCGAAGCCGGCGGTCCCGCTGTAGAGGCCAAAACCGAGTGCGAGAACGTGCAGTCCGGTGATGATCGTCCCGTCTGCAGTACCAGTCTCACGGAGTGCAATCGTCGCGCCGACAGCGAGGGTGGCGATCACGGCCGGAAAGAGTGCGAATCGCCACCCGCCGAACAGACGCGTGTGGAGCCGCCACTCCTCACGAAAGAGGACGGCAAACAGCCGCCACATCGTCGGCCCCTGACGAGCGGGCGCGCCACTCATCGGTCCGACCCAAGCTGTTCGAGCGACGGCGCATCGCGGACGTCCGTCTCGTTGACCTGCTCGAGGAATACCTCGAGCAACGAATCGTCGCCGGAATCTGCAGCCGAGGTCTGGCTGGTCGTCGAACGTGGCGCAGTGTGCCCCTCAAGCGAGCGCTCGGTCACAAGCTCGCCGTTGGCGACGATGCCGACCCGCGTACAGATCTCTTCGGCGACGTCAATATTGTGTGTGGAGACGAAGACGGCGTTATCGCCGGCCGCATAGGAGACGAGAAACCGCTTGACCTGCTCCTGGACGAGCGGGTCGAGGTTCGCCAGCGGCTCGTCGATCACGACGACGTCGGGTTCGTGCAGGAACGCCTGTGTGAGCATCACCTTCTGCTGTTGGCCCCGCGAGAGATCGGTGTGAAGCGTCTCGAGTTTGCGTTCGAACCCGAGCCGAGTCGCCCAGCGGTCGGTTCGCTCGGCGACAGTGTCGGGGTCGAGATCACGAACGCTGCCGACGAACTCGAGATACTCCCGCGGCGTCAGAAAGCTCGGCGGCGATCCCTGCTCGGGGACGATACCGACACGGCGTCGTGTCTCGAGTGGATCAGCGACGGGATCAGTACCAAGGATACGGACCGTTCCCGAGTCCGGCCGGATCTGACCAGTCAAAACACGAATCGTCGTCGTCTTGCCGGCCCCGTTCGGGCCGAGAAAGCCGTACAGTTCGCCCCGTTCGACGCCGAAACTCAACCCATCAACCGCCTGAACGTCGCCATAGGACTTCGCCAGCCCGTCGACCTGAATCACACCCATAGACTGCCCGATGGTTCACAGGAGCTGATAATTATACTGTCGGCTGTTACTGGCTGTGGACAATACAGCAGTCATTGCACCAAAACCTCACAGCGTGCGAGCCATACGTTCGACAGGCCGGCTCAGAACTCCGTGCCGCGTCGTGCGCGCTGGCCGTCGTCGATCGGGTGTTTCATTTTCCGAACGTTCGTGATCAGGTCTGCCCGTTCCTCGAGATACGACGGCTCGACGTGGCTTCCCGAGAGGACGAGTTCGAGTCCGTCAGGCTTGGCATCGATCAGGCCGTGGACGTCATCCTCACTGATCAGTCCGCGGTCGGCAGCGTAGAGCACCTCGTCGAGGATGAGCATGTGCATCCCGTCTTCCGGTGGTGCGTCGAGATCGAGTGGCGCGTCGAGGTCGGCGTCTGTGGCTGCCTCGAGCAACTCGTGGGCGCGGTCGAGGCCCGCCTCTGCTTCCGCCTCGTGGTCGGCCTCGTCGCTGCCATCGGCCATGCCGTGCCAGCCGTAGTGGCCGAGGTTCTCGTAGCTGATCCCCGGCAGCGCCTCGATCGCGTTATATTCGCCGCGAACCGCCTCGACGCTCGAGGCACCCCCTTTCATAAACTGGAGCATGTGCACGCGGTAGCCGTGGCCCGCAGCACGCACGCCCATGCCGAGCGTGGCCGTCGTCTTCCCCTTGCCGTCGCCCCACCAGACCTGCACGAGGCCGAACTCCTCGGGTGCAGACGGCTCGATTCGCTGGGCTTCCGGCGTCCGCCCCTGTCCGGGTGTGTTTTCGATCGCCGATTCGGCTGGCTGATTGTCACTCATACGCAATCCGTGGGGCCACCCATACATGTAGTTAGTCACATTCGTCGGTCCAGCGGCCGGGTGGATGGCCCGGACCAAATATGTCTTTAGGCTTCACTTCTAAGCTGTTCGCATCCATATGCCACTCGAGTTCTCATCGTCCGGCGAGACGCCCGATCTCGAGCGCGTCGTTAGCGTGCTGGACGATGCCGACTGCCGAGCGATCATTTCGGTGCTCGAGGAGCCAAAGACGGTCCCCGATATCGCAGATGAGACCGAACTGCCGCTCTCGACGACCTACCGGAAACTCGATCGGCTGACCGAGGCCGACCTGGTCGATGAAGCCGTCGGCGTTCGACAGGGCAGACACCACAAATCGCGTTACGTCGCGAATTTCGACCGGATTTCGATCAGCTTCGACGACGATCGAAAGCTATGTGTCGACGTTGCCCGCTCGAACAACCCCGCACTCGGGATCTGGTCGACCGCCACACGAAAACTCTGACGCCCTCTCACTGCGTGTTCGACTTCGACTGCGTCTCGGACTCGGCTCCGGGTTCGGTGTCCGGCGACGGCGATCCCATGCCGAGATCCTGTCCTTCCTTGATCGCTTGGGCTTCCTGTTCCATCGCTTCGATATCCATCTCGGTTTGTTCGATCTCGCCGATGATCTCGGCGATATCGTCCAAGCCGATCAGTTCGCGCGTCTCCGCGTCGAACTCGAGGCTCTCGAGTTGCTGGCCATCCGCTTTGATGTCGCTCCCGGAGAGATGCTTGCCGTAGCGGCCGATCATCGAGGAGAGTTCCTGTGGGAGAATAAACGTCGACGACTCACTCTGGCCGATCTCAGCGAGGGTATCCATCCCCCGATCGATGATGGCACGCTCACCCATCGATTCAGCCGAGCGAGCCCGCAGGACCGTCGAAATCGAATCACCCTGTGCCTCGAGGATCTGGCTCTGTTTCTCACCCTGTGCGCGGATGATGGCGCTCTGTTTGTCACCCTCTGCTTTCTCGACAGCACTCCGGCGTTCTCCCTGTGCCTCGAGGATCATCGCCCGCCGTCGCCGTTCGGCGGACGTCTGCTGTTCCATCGCCCCCTTGACGCCCTGTGACGGCGTCACCTCGCGGACTTCGACGCTCTCGACACGAATCCCCCACTCGTCGGTTGGCTCGTCGAGTTCGGTTCGAATGCGCTCGTTGATCATCTCGCGCCGGCTAAGCGTGTCGTCGAGTTCCATGTCGCCGATGACGGCGCGCAGCGTCGTCTGCGCGAGATTCGAGACCGCACGTTCGTAGTCTTCGACCTCGAGAAACGCCCGTTTGGCGTCCATGACACGGATGTAGACGACGGCGTCGGCTGTCACCGGCGAGTTGTCGCGCGTGATCGCCTCCTGACGTGGTACGTCGATCGTCTGAGTCCGCATGTCGAACGTGTAGACCCGCGAGACGAACGGTGGGACGATGTTCAGCCCCGGTTGGAGCAGTTTTCGATACTCCCCGAAGACGGTTAGTGCGCCCCTGTTGTACGCGTCGACGATCTCGACCAGCTGCCAGACGGTAATGGCGACGACCACGAGGACGATTGCGCCGACTGCCAGCAACGGATCATCCACTTGGAGAGGCCCGAGTACTGAGATGTTCATCACGTATGCTAGGGAGGCTAGCCGAATAACGCTTGGCCCCTGTGAACAGCACCCATCCAGAGTGAGCGCCGACACGGTCGGTTCCCATCAGGGAGCGAATCAGCGATAGAACTGGGTACGAACACCGGTAACAGGCGTCGAGGTAATCGAGGCGTTTCGAGGAGCCGTGGCTCAATCGTTCAAGGAGCAAACGACGCGCGCACGTTCCGGACCGAATCGTCAAGAAACGAGTCGCGATACAAAAGCTGAGGATCGCATGATGATCTGGGTTGGCATGCCCGTCGTGTTCCCGGTTGAGGGACCCACATACGGGACAGTCTCACAGGTTGGAATGGTTACCGTCTAAGTGTGGTCGGTGTCTGTATCCTGTGTATTTTCACCACCTCGATAGTAGTTACCATACGACCATCAATAAAGCTTTTTGATTAGGTAGTATCCACCAATTGAGAGAGTAGTACCCCACAATTTCAAAAAATAGCCACATAAATTGCGAGATGGAGTATTATTTCACAACCAATGGCTATTTTCCACTCGCTCGTTTGATTGACCGCCCTGTCGTCGTCTCGGCACTGTTCATCCGACGTCGCGGCCGCACCTTCGGAGACGGCCGCAGTAGTGTGGCCGATCTTCGAATCGTGCTGTCCGACAGTATCAGTTGTTACTATCGCGAGATACGGATGTCTCCACGAACTTCTCGCGAACTTTCTCGACTTTCGGCGCTGCGTGCATCGAACAGTAGGCGTCGTTCGGGTTCTTTTCGAAGTAGTTCTGGTGATACTCCTCCGCCTCGTAGAACGTCTCGAGTGGCTCGATTTCGGTGACGATCCCTTCGTACAGCCCGTCTGCCTCGAGTTGCTCGACAAACGCCTCAGCAATCTCGAGTTGGTTGTCGCTGTGGGCGTAGATCACCGACCGGTACTGGGAGCCGATATCGGGGCCCTCACGGTCTTTCGTGGTCGGATCGTGGATCGTAAAGAAGACCTCGAGGAGATCCTCGTACGCGATCGTCTCGGGATCGTACTCGAGTTGGACGACCTCTGCGTGGCCAGTCCGACCCGAACAGACCGCCTTGTAGCTTGGATCGTCGGTATGGCCACCCGCGTAGCCGGAGGTGACGGATTGGACGCCGTCGAGTTCTTCGAACGCCGCTTCGACACACCAGAAACAGCCGCCGCCGAACGTCACACGTTCCATATCCGCTTTCAGGGGCGCTCGAGGAAAGATGTGACGGCTACCCAACTGCCGGTTCTGCCTCGGTGGCAAGGAATTTCACGGTGGCCGAGAAACCCGGACGTATGTCATGGGAAACCGTACAACTCGACTGGGATGGAGCCGTTGCAACGCTGACCGTCGACCGACCGGACGCGCTTAACGCGTTGAACGTCCCGACGCTCGAAGCGATGGGCGAAGCGCTCACCGAGGCCGCCGACGACGGCGCTCGCGCGCTCGTGTTGACCGGAGCTGGCGACGACGCGTTCATCGCCGGGGCGGACATCGCGTATATGCAGGACCTCGAGACACCGAAAGCACAGGAGTGGGGCGAACTCGGTCACGACGTTGCGGACGCCCTCGAGGCGTTCCCCGCGCCGACGATCGCGGCCGTCAACGGCTACGCCTTCGGTGGCGGCTGTGAGATGGCGATGGCCTGTGACCTGCGCGTGGCGAGTGAGTCAGCGCTGATCGGCAACACGGAGATCGACCTCGGCATCATTCCCGGCTGGGGCGGCACCCAGCGCCTGCCGGAACTCGTCGGCGACGAGACCGCACGGCGGATGATCTTCCTCGGCGAGCGACTCGACGCCGAATCGGCCGCCGAAGCCGGCTTGTTCGGTGAGGTCGTCGCTGATGAAGACCTCGAGGACACCGTCACCGACCTCGCCGAACAGCTCGCCGCGAAGCCAGCCGTCGCGATGCGCGCGGCCAAGCAGGCGATCAACCAGCGCCACGAGGGCCCACAGGCGGCGGGACTCACGTACGAACAGCGCGCCTTTGCCAGTCTGTTCGGCACGCCGGACCAGCGCGAAGGGATGACGGCGTTCGTCGAGAACCGAGATCCGGAGTTCGAGTAACGACAACAAGTCGCTGACGTTACTGCACGCCTATCACATAGACGAATTCACTCGAAGGACGGGGGCACAAACCATGGGGGACGTATATAAAAGAGTGGCTACAGTTGAATCACTTGAACAGGTGGTCGAAATCCGACCTGATGAAACAGTTATATCCAGTTGACCTCTGCTGTCCAGAAATTCATAGTAACAACTGAAACGATTTACACACTGATCGCACAGCCGTCGTGCGATCAGGTGTGCATTGACTTTCAGTGGCTACTATAGCTATCGACCGTCCAGCACAACAACACGCCGTCGTCGAGTCGTTCGACCCGCTCGAGGCCCAACAGCGGAAACTCGTCGATGAACCCGCCGCCGTCGGCCAGCGTGGGCGCATCACGGCCGCCGATCAGTTTCGGCCCGACGAAGACACGGAGTTCGTCGACCAGACCGACCTCGAACAGCGAGAAGATGAGTTCGCCGCCGCCTTCGACCATGAGCTGCTCGAGGCCCTGTTCCTGAAGCGCCGCGAACGCCCGCAGGAGAGCAACCCGATCGTCGCCGGCAGTCACGAGTTCCGCGCGATTGGCGAGCTCCATGCGTCGGTCGATCGGTGCCGTCTCACTGAGACAGACGTACGTCGTCGCCGCGTCGTCGAGGATCGCAGCATCGTCCGGTGTCCGCCCCTTCGAGTCGATGACGACTCGAGCCGGCTGTTCAGGCTCGCCGCGCTCGAGTCGTTGGTGACACAACTGCTCGTCTTTGACGGTGAGGTGTGGATCGTCCGCGAGAACGGTGCCGACGCCGACGACGACGGCGTCGCTGTCGGCGCGGAGTCGATCGACGCGAGCGAAATCCGCCTCGCCACTGATTGCGATCTGATCGCGCTGGCGCGAGGAGAGTTTGCCGTCCGCACTCATGGCGGCGTTAACGACGACGTGCATACACGTGGCTGCGTGGTGGACCCTAAAGAAGACACCGCGTACTGGTCGACCCGCTCCTCGCGAAGGGATCCGTGTCGTTTGGGCCGGCCGCTGACCAGCGGCGCTGTTGCCGATGCGACCAGTAGCGTTGTTACCGACGCGCGACGATCGCAAGCGTCTCGGGGCGATCTCGAACGGATTCGACGGTAAATCCAGCGTCCTCGAGGTGGCTCGTCACGTCCTCACAGCCGAAGCGTTCGTCCATCGACGGGCCGTCCTCGCCGGTGCCGTCGGCCGACCAGTCAACCGTCACCAGTCGCCCACCCGAGCGAATAACACGGGCGAGTTCCGCCATCGTCTCCTCGGTCGCGTACTCGTGGTGGGTCATGACCGAGAACGCGGCGTCGAGTTGGCCATCATCAAAGGGCAGCGACGAGACGTTGGCCGTCACGGGTTCGACGTTCGGTTCCATGCCGTTCTCTCGATGGATGTCGTGCATCTCCGACTGAACATCGACGGCGTGTACTGTCCCAGCGAACGGCGCAACATCAGACGTATAAAAGCCAGTCCCGGAGCCCAGATCGGCGACGACGGCGTCGTCGTCGAGGTCGAGCATCTCGAGCAACTCTTCTCGGGAACAGAAGCGGTAACGAGACGGGTCCTCGAGGGCGTCGGCCCGGTCGATCGGGAACGTGTGAAATCCCATGTGTACGGTTAGGACAACAGCGTGAAATAGCTGTATATTCGGCGATCACGGCTGGCCTATCCGGTACGAACACGTTCACAGTCCGGTTCAGACGGCCAGTCCGACGTCGACGATCACCATCACGACGAACCCGGCGACGAACGTCAGCGTCGCGATATCGGCGTAGCCGTGGCCGTGGCTGGCAGGAATCATCTCACGGAAGACGACGGCGATCATCGTCCCGGCGGCGAACCCGGCAGCGAGGGGAAAGAGGCCGGTAACGACGGCAACGAGAGTGAAGCCGAACGCGGCTGCAATCGGCTCAGGGACCGCCCCGGAAAGCGTCGTGTAGAGGACGGTTTTCGCCTTCGACAACCCCGTTCGGCTTGCTGGAATTGCCATCGCGAACCCATCGGGGACGTTCTGAATCGCAATGGCGATCGCGAGTGCGGTACCGACACCCTCGAACCCACCCGCGAACGCGATACCGATCGCCAACCCTTCCGGGACGTTGTGGATGGTGACCGCGCTGCCGACAAGTAGTGCCCGCCGACCGTCTTCCTCGAGATCGGCAGTCGTTGGTTCGGTGTCGGATTCCGGGCGGGTTTCGACAACGCCTTCGGATCGGGCCGTTGGCGGATACGTCTCCTCTCCTTCGCCAGCGACGACGAGATGGACGTGTGGAATCGCCCAGTTGCCAATGAGCAAGAAGACAGCACCGAGGAGCAAGCCACCGACGACCTCCCACAACGAGCCGAGTTCGAGCCCCGGGACCACGAGCGCAAAGACGGCCGCGCCGAACATGATGCCAGCAGCGAGACCCACTGCAGCGTCATAGAACCGATGGCTGATGCGATCCGTCACGAACACTGGCAGCGCACCGAGCCCGGTCGCTGCACCCGCAAGAAATGCGATCCAGACGACGTCAACGAGAGCGGTCACAGATACTCAGTGTTCGTTGCATGGCAGAACAGATCAGTCTAATGGCCATTTTCTCACCCAATCCGACGAGGATCGTCGCTCGAGCCGAGCAAAATCCGATAGACGAGATAGCCGACGAGCAACGCGAACGCGAACGTTGCGACGGTTTCGGCGAACCAGATCGCGGCATACAGGGCTCGCGTGAGGATTCTGATGAACACGATGCCACCGAAAATCGCAGCGACAAACGCAAGTCCGCCGAGTGCTGCGCCGACACGTTCCATACACTCACTTTCGTTGGCAAGGAAATGAACCTACTGCCGGCTGCCCAGTACGGCTACACAGATCAGTTCACTTTCACTCCGCTGCGGGAACGCTTTTTAAGCCCCCGAACGAAAAACCGAGTGATGGAACTCGATAACCATGCTGAGGATCTCGCCTCCGACCTCGGTATTGACAAAGAGGAGGTCAAAGCCGACTTGCAGAATCTGGTGGAGTACAGCGTCCCGATCGACGAAGCCAAACAGAGCCTGCGCCGGAAGTACGGCGATGGAAGCAGCGGCGGGAGCAACACGCCCTCGAGCAAGGAGATCGCTGAGATCACGACTGACGACAGCAACGTCACCGTGACGGGCGTCGTGCTGACGACGGGGAAGCGATCGATCCGATATCAAGGCGACGACCACGTCATCGTTGAGGGACGACTCGCCGACGAGACCGGCACGATCGACTACACCGCGTGGGAGGACTTCGGCCTCTCGGCAGGCGATACGATCACCGCGGGCAACGCAAGCGTCCGCGAGTGGGATGGCGAACCCGAACTCAATCTCGGTGAAAGCACCTCGCTGTCGTTCGACACGGACTCGCTTACGGTACCCTACGAGACCGGTGGCGACGCCCAACTCGCCGATCTCCAGACGGGCGATCGTGCAGTGAACGTCGAAGTCGCGGTCGTCGACTGTGAACGGCGAACGATCGACGGCCGAGACGGTGAAACCGAGATTTTGAGTGGCGTCTTCGGCGACGAAAGTGGACGTCTTCCCTTTACGAACTGGGACCCAGCGCCCGAGATCGAGGAGGGCAGTACGGTTCGCATCGAGAACGCCTACGTCCAGGAGTTCCGTGGCGTTCCCGAAGTCAACGTCTCGGAGTTTTCGACCGTTACCACCCTCGAGCGTGCGGTCGACGTCGGCGTCGAGACGACGACGATGGATGTCGGCGCGGCCGTCGCCACTGGCGGCATCTATGACGTCGAAGTCGTTGGCAACGTACTCGCCGTCCGGGAAGGGTCCGGGCTGATCCAGCGCTGTCCGGAGTGTTATCGTGTCATCCAGAAAGGCCAGTGTCGAACCCACGGCGACGTCGATGGGATCGACGACCTGCGTGTGAAAGCGATCCTCGACGACGGCACAGGAGCCGTCACCGTCGTTCTCGACGACGAACTCACGGAACAGGTCTACGGCGGCACGCTCGAGGATGCCCTCGAGCAGGCCCGCGAGGCCATGGATCAGGAGGTCGTCGCGGATACGATCCGTGAGCACATCGTCGGCCTCGAGTACCGCGTGCGTGGACACCTCTCGGTCGACGAGTACGGAGCCAACCTCGACGCCGAGTCCTTCGAGGAGAGTGAGGATGAGCCGACCGTCCGTGCGAGTGCCTTCCTCGAGGAGGTGCACTCATGAGCGCATCCGACACCGGCGAGGAGGAGATCCCCGGGCGCGAAATCGCCTACCGGCTTTTCGCCGCCGAGTACGACGACGCATCGCTGTCGTACGCCGAAAGCGACGAGGAACGCGCGCCGAACTACGTCATCTCACCGACCGGAGCACGACTCAACCGACTGTTCGTCGTCGGCACGCTCACCGAAGTCACCGCGGTCAACGACGAAATGGTCCGTGCCCGCGTCGTCGACCCGACTGGCGCGTTCGTCGTCTACGCCGGCCAGTACCAGCCCGACGAACTGGCGGCCTTAGAACAGCTCGAGCCCCCTGCGTTCGTCGCGGTAACGGGCAAGGCACGAACCTTCCAGCCCGACGACTCGGATCAGGTGTACACCTCGATCCGTCCCGAGAGCATCGCGACGGTCGACGCCGACACCCGCGACCGCTGGGTCGTCAGCGCTGCCGAGCAGACTCTCGAGCGAATCGGTACCTATGCCGGCGCTGCCGCCCTCGAGGGCGGTCGCGACGAACTGACGGACACACTCCGTGAGGCTGGCGTCGAAGCCGGGCTCGCTGCTGGCATCCCGCTGGCACAGGGACACTACGGAACGACAGCATCGTACCTCGACGCCCTCCGCGACTGTGCCGTTGAGGCAGTCGAAGTCGTCGCTGGCGACCGCGAGCAGGTCAGCGGACTCTCGCTGACACCCGATACCTCGAGTCCAGCATCCGAGTCCGTGACGTTCGACTCACTCACAACGGTTACAGAGAGCGAAATCGAGGCGTTCGCAACCGGCGACGAGGCCGACACACAGCCCACAGAAGCCGGTGGGGCCGCCGAATCGTCCGATACGGCGGGTAACGACGAAAGCGAGTCAGTCGGCACTGCCGCCGTCGCTGGAACGGCAACGAGTATGGAGCGCGAAGACACGACTGACGAGACAGTTGAGGCCACACCCGATGCAGCTCACGACGTCGGCTCGAGTGAAGAAGCGAAAACGGCGTCGACAAACGAACGAGGTATCGAATCGGACAGCATCGACTCCGAGCCCGAGGCTGCTGACGAGACGGCCGATACGTCGACGGCGCTCGACGAGTCGACCGATGACGCCCTCGAAACTGCTGACGTCGACACCAGCACGCCCGATGACGGCGAACTCGGTGACTTCGATGCCGGCGATGGGGGGATGTACGAGATGGACGACGAAGAGCGACAAGAACTCGAGGCCGAGTTCGGCGCGGAGTTTACGACCGGGACCGAAGTCGACGAACCCGGCGAGGCCGATATCGACGTGCAAGAGCCCGACGACGAATCGGCGGCCGACGAGTCCAGCCACGAACACGACGCGAGCACGGGTTCCGAGCCGATAGAGTCGGACGAGGACACCGCGAGTGACGACGAGGTTGGTGCCCCACCGGAGTCAGGACTCGAGGACGAATCGGAACCACTCGAGACGGCCGATGAAGCCGAGGCGGCTGACGATGCTGACACCGCGTCGGCCGACGAACCCGCAGACGACATCGACGTACAGTCGTACGTCATCGAAACCATGGCGGAACTCGACGACGGCGACGGTGCTGATCGGACGACGCTCGTCGAGACGGTTGCCGACGACACCGGTGTTGCCGAAGCCGACATCGAAGACGCCATTCAGGACGCACTGATGGGCGGTGAGTGTTACGAACCGGACGACGACCGACTGAAAGCAATCTAACGTTGCTCGATGGTTGACCGGTCCCGTCCCAGTGTCACACGCGTCGAGCCGATTCCCAACGAGCCAGCCGCAATCGCGGTCGCCGGGACCGAACGCGCGTTGCTCATCGCGGACTACCACGCCGGCTACGAAGCCGGCCTGCGATACGAACACGGCGTCGATGTCCCCAGTCACGCCTCCGAACGCCGGGAGCGACTGTGCTCGCTACTCGAGCGAACCGATCCCGACCGACTCGTCGTGCTCGGTGATCTCATGCACTCGATCGGCGAACCGGGCGGGGCCGAACGTGGCGAACTCGAGGTCCTGTTCGAATCGTTCCCGTCGGCGCTGGACGTAACGGTCGTCAAGGGAAATCACGACGGACGGATCGAGACATGGCTCACTGCAGGACAGGCACCCATGAGCGAACACCCCGGCTCGGTGACAGTCGTCTCCGGCGACGGCATCGCACTCGGAGCGAACGACATCGGCGTCTGTCACGGCCATACGTGGCCCGCGCCGGACGTCCTCGAGTGTGCGGTCGTCTGTCTCGGCCACGAACATCCCTGTGTTCGGCTCGTGGACGAACTCGGCGGCCGTCGCGTCGAGCGGGCGTGGCTTCGCGGTCGCCTCGATCCGACACCGTTTCGCGACCGGCCCGAGTACGACGGCGTGTCGTGGCTCGAGCGAGGAGACGACTCGCCACCGCAGGTCGTCGTCATGCCGGCGTTCAACGACCTCGCTGGCGGGACGTGGGTGAATCGCTCGGGACAATCGTTTCTCGCACCGTTTCTGCCGGCCGGATTCGCATCCGCCGAGGCCTACCTGTTAGACGGGACGCGACTCGGTCCCTACGAGTCGGTGTGAGTCGGTGGGTTGGAATCGCGGCGAGATGAACCGAACGCGACTATTCAGAATCCGATGAGGTCCGTCCACTGGTACTTCTGATCCGGTTTTCCAGTGGGCTCCGGTCGAGACCCAGTCGACGGTGGAGCAGGTGTTGGACCAGCGATGGGAGCGCAGCGGCCACGACCAAGACAGCGCTCAGTGTCCAGACCGAACGACCGCTTGCGATCCACAGGAGTCCGGTCACGCCGACGAGGACCAGCAGGACGCCGGAGCCGAGATACGCCCGCGAGAGCCGCGGCGCTCGAGCGCGTTGGGCCTCGGTGTACGATCGGGCATCGTAGACGACGATGCCACCACCGAGGACGAGCACGAGCGACAAGAGCCCGTACATGACGGTGAGCATACGCGAGCATTTTTCCGACACCAAGGTAAGTGTTGCTAACACAACACATCTGAACGGGTGCAGTCAGTCGCGCTCAGCGCTATCGTTGCACCGTTTTCGATTCGATTCGGTCGCCGTCGCGCCACTGGTAGTAGTGATAGGTCGTCCCGGCGATTTCCTTGACCGTGACGCTCGCTCGCTCCGGGACATCCGCCGGATACTCGACGTCGCCATCGGCGTCGTCCGCTTCGTCCACACTGGCGTCTGCGGTTGCGTCCGAACCCTGCTCGTCGTCGCGTGTCGACTCCGCCCACGCCGCGAGCGTCTCGAGATAACTGGCCGCAGCTCGAAGCTGTTCGGCGTCGCTGTCCTCGAGTGCCGACAGCGAGTCGGTGATATCGCGGTTGAGTGCCGACGGAGGAGTGGGTCGATCCTGACTAGTCATCGCTCGTACTCGACGTTCGTGTGGGAAGCCTCAAACACTCGGCGGTCTGGATCGCCGTCGTCGAGACGGGTGACGAAACAGCGCCGTCATCCATGTGTGACGATAACAGAACTCGTTCTAGATCCCGCCATGAGATATATACACAATGTACGTGTGCGTTTATATATAGGAACGAGGTCCATGCTGATGATGACACTGAAAACACAGAAACAGCGACCCGCGTCACAGCTCGACCCCGTTCCAGACACCCTCGACTCAGCCCACGCGAAACTCGTGTACATCTATCTCGAGGCGACCGATGGCGCGACGGTCGAAGAGTTAGGGGCAACGCTGACCATGCAGAAACTCTCGATTCTGAGCGTCCTGAACACGCTCTCGAGTGCCGGGATCGTCGAACAGGACGGCGACGAGTACGTCGTTTCGAACTGATCGGATACCGTTGGGTGGTGGCGTACCAACACACCGGAGAGATGTCTCCACGTGTGGATCAGTGACACTACTTGCCAGTCGTGAGAGACTGGATTGAGTTCGGGGCACGGCTTTGCATCGCTTTCGACAGTAGTTCGATCCAAGCTCACACAGCGCGAAAAGGGGGTGGGACAGTGCTGTGGCGGTCGCTACGGGCCTTAGAACGTCTCGAGGTAGCGGTCGAGTTCCCACTCGGAGACGTCGATGAGGTACTCCTCGAACTCCTGACGTTTGGCCTCGACGAACTTCGGTGCGATGTGGTCGCCGAGTGCGCTGTAGACCGCCTCGTCTGCCTCGAGGGCGTCGACGGCTTCGCCGAGGTTCGATGGCAGCGTCTCGATCCCGTACTCCTCGCGTTTGGCTTCGTCGAACTCGTAGATGTTGTCCCGGACTGGGTCGGGAGCCTCGAGGCCCTGTTCGATGCCGTCGAGTCCAGCGTGGATCATGACGGCGAAGGCGAGGTAGGGGTTACACGAGGGGTCGGGCGAGCGCAGTTCGATACGCGAGGCCGCAGGGACGCGAGCAGCCGGTTTGCGGATCAGCGCCGAGCGGTTGCGGTCGGACCAGGCCACGTAGACGGGTGCTTCGTAGCCCGGCACGAGACGCTTGTAGCTGTTGACTGTCGGGTTCGCGACGGCCGTGATCGCTGGGGCGTGTTCTAACACACCGGCGAGGAACGAGTGGGCCGTCTCGGAGAGGTCGAACTCGTCGTCCTCATCGTGGAAGGCGTTCTCGCCGCTTTCGTCCATCAGCGACATGTGGGTGTGCATCCCCGAACCGTTGATTTTCGGAATCGGCTTGGGCATGAACGTCGCGTGGTAGCCGTGCTGGGCCGCAATGGCGCGAACGACGGTTCGGAAGGTCCCGACGTTGTCAGCCGTCGTCAGTGCGTCATCGTACTCGAAGTTGATCTCGTACTGGCCGCGAGCGACCTCGTGGTGGCTGGCTTCGATCTCGAAGCCCATGTCCTCGAGCCCGTAGATGATGTCCCGGCGGACGTCAGAGGCGAGGTCTTTGGGTGCGAGATCGAAGTAGCCGCCGTAGTCGGCCGTTTCGGTCGTTGCGCGACCATCCTCGTCCTCCTCGAACATGAAGAACTCCGGCTCGGGGGCGAAGTTCACGTCGTAGCCCATCTCGTCGGCGCGCTCGAGTGCCTGCTTGAGGATGTAGCGTGGGTCGCCCTCGAACGGCTCGCCGGTGGAGGTGTTGTAGACGTCACAGATCATCCGGGCCGAGGCACCCTCCTCGCTTTGTCTCCACGGGAGTACAGCGAACGTATTCGGATCGGGGACGAGTCGCATATCAGACTCCTGAATGCGCACGAAGCCCTCGATCGACGAGCCGTCGAAGTAAATACCGTCGGCAAACGCCTTTTCAGCCTGTCGAGCCGGCACAGAGACGTTCTTGACAGTTCCCAGAATGTCCGTAAACTGCAGTCGGAGGAAGTCAATGTCTTTGTCCTCGATTTCGTCCAGTACCGTTTCTTCCGCGGAGGTCAGGTTTCCGCTTGTCATCTTTTACTCGAATAGTCCATTGGTTTCTACTATTAAAGCTCTACTGTTGTGGGCGAATATACTCAAATAGAACAGAATCTGGACGTTCGTAGTTTAATAAAGGATCTGTGTAGTAGTTCGGATGAGAATAGCGACAAAATGACGTGCCAAAGTGGATGATTGTGAACCGATAGCAGCCACCGAACGTTACTACACACCGCATCACACGACAACTCTGCGACGTGTGTCGATCAGTTCAATGATGACGATAATAGCTCGAGTTCGGTAAGAAAAGCCTCGGTAGTGCGCTCGAAAACGGCAGTTCATCGAACCGGCACGGATCACGGGCGGTGCACGGCGGTCAGCAACGACGGGAGTCCTCTGATAGGGATTAGTGTCGCCACTCAGCGTGTATCTGCCCCGCCATGCAATCGTCGCTGTCGGTTTCGCCCGGCACAAACTCTGTAGTCGGACGCTACTTCCTATGAGTCGTCATCGAAACCGTCGACAGTCCGATATCGATGCTTGCACGCCAGATGTCCATCGTTGTCCGAACCGTTCGTTGCCACGTCATCAGCGGTGTCGATCCCATCGGTTTGGAAGCAGGGGCCGGCAACGGCCGTTTCGAGATCGTCGTCGCACAGACGGGACAGACGTACTCGACGTGTCGGTCGACCGTCCGACGGTCCCAGTCACCGTCGAGAGGACTCTGGTGGTCACAGCCCCAGCAGAATAGCGTCGATTTTTGGGGGACTGGCGTGTGCCCGTCGTCGGCGACAGCGTGGTGAGTCATTGCCAGCGCTCAAGGGATAGCCCCTAAAACCACTGTCTATCCTTGTGGTCTCTCAATCCGAATATGCGCCGTCTTCCGGCTCGAACAACAGCCGTCACCGACGAGCGCTGTCCGCTCCAGCGATGTAGCACGGACGTACACCGGTTGTCGATCCAGCGATCTCGTCGACACGGTTCGAGTGAGTTCACGCGAGTAAATCGGAACCCAGTCCGTTCATTGCGACTGATTACTATCAGAAAATCCACACCATATCGGTTTCGACGGCGGTCAAAAGCGGGTCGGATGGAGACATCGAGACCGGCTTATCTCGCGGACGGTGCCATACTCGACGTTCGTCGACGATCGAGACGGTGCGCTCGTCGGACTCGAAAATAGACCTGACACTGACGTTCAGTTGTTACAATTCGTCGGCCTCGAGTTCGCGTGGATCGACATCGCCCGCGAGATACTGCTCGCCGAGGTCGGAAATGTCGTACATGCCCACGGCGAGTTTGTTCAACAGTCCGTACTTGGCGAGTTCTCGACAGCGATAGGCCGCATCAGGGGCGCGACAGATGTCTTCATCGCTGATATGATCGGGCGTGAAAACGTCGTCCGACCGCATCAACTCGAGAATGTCGCCGTCGACAGGAGCCATCCATTCGGCATCGAGATCCAGTTCGTCGCGATCGTCAGCGTCTGGTTTCGTGTCGTCCATAGCAGTCATCCTCGTGAAAGCGGTAGATTCGTGCGGTTGAAAGGCGGCACAGTACATGAGACTGTTGGTCGTGACGGTTCAGTGCCGGTTGGAACGGGCACTCCGCGCTCGCACAACGGGGGCGATCCTGCGAGCACTGACGTTCAACAGCCGGGAACAGTCGAGAGGCCGAGTGTCTCGAGTCCGTAGTGGACCGCGTCGTCTCCGGTCGGTTCTCGTGGGCTGGTAATCGACGCACCGAACTGGGACGGTGTGACGGCCGCAAACGTCAACTGGCTGGAAACAGGTCTCAGTAACACAGAATGGTCGCTTACGAAATACTTATGGTTCAGTTGAAGGTACGGAAACTAACGAGCTTATGAGCCTCTCTCGATTACTTTCTAGTCTTCTCGACGGGTCAGAATCCGACACTGAATCACCGTCGACACCAGACGGTCGGTCAGAGACGCCGGAATCGACGGTTCTCTTCGAGTGTCGAGACTGTGGGACCAACGTGTCGGCCGACACGGTCCGCTGTCCGGCGTGTAACGGAGACGACATCGTCCGCTATTCGATCGACTGAGTTGGCGGACGTTCGGTGTCGGCCTCCGCATGGGTGTCTTGGTCGCAGGTTATTTCGAGTGCGGCGTTTTCCTCCGCATCGAGCCAGATGCCAAGTCCAAGCGCGAGCAGACCGAGCAGCGTCGCGACGAACGACCCGATTACGCCGACAGCTCCGTCCTTGCCACGGAGGAGTCGGACGAGCGAGCCGCCGAGTCCAGCGCTGCCACCCACGAGACCTGCGACACCGGTGCCGTAGAAGACGACAGTCGGATGAAACTCCCGAACGACGTATCTGGTCTTCAGTCGCCAGACGAAACTCCGGAGTAACAACAGCGACACGAACTGGATGAACGGGACGTAGCGGATGCTGCTCTCTTCGTCGCCGTAGATGGCCGTCATCGGTACGTCCGCGACACGGCGCTCGCGAACGTTGAGATGTGTGAGGAGATGGTTGAGAAAACCGTACCGGTCGGTGATCGCCTCGAGGTCGAGTTCCTCGATCGCCTCACGTGAGATGGCGGTGTATCCGTTCTGTGGGTCGCCGATCGTCCAGTACCCCGACGCGAACTTCGAGAGGCCGGTGAGCATCGCGTTGCCGAAAAACCGAAACGCCGACATCCCGCCACGGTCCTCGGGGTTGAGCAGTCGATTGCCTTTGGCGTAGTCGGCTTCCCCTTCGACGACCGGGTCGATGATTCGGTCCAGAATGTCGGGGTCCATCTGACCATCGCCGTTCAACACGGCGACGACATCCATCTCGTCTGCAGCAGCGTGTTTGTATCCCGTCTTGACAGCAGCGCCGTAGCCGCGGTTTTCCTCGTGGCGAATCGGGACCACGCGTCGTCCCTCACCGCCGTCGGTAACCGTGAGTTCCGGCGCAGACTCGGCGCTGTCGTTCATCCGGGCGGCAACCCGTTGAATCACGTCCCAGCTGTTGTCGGGTGAGGCGTCGTCGACCGCATAGATTCGGTCGACGAAGTCCGGAACGGTCTCGATAACGCCCCCGATAAACGCCTCCTCGTTGTAGGCGGTCACGACGACGCCGATTCGGTTGCCGTTATACATGGTTGCCTCCGTCAGCAGACACCGACCGATCATCTGCCGGCACGGGCCCGTCACTGCCGTTATCCGTCGGTGCTCGACCGCGTGCCGTGCCACCGAGCGTATACACCCGGTGTGGCGTCTCCGAGAGATCAACTGCATCCCGCCCGTCGACGACGACCATCGGCTCGAGGTCAGCCCACGGGATTCGATCGAACGCCTGGTGTGGCGTGACGATCACGGCCGCATCGAACGACTCGGCTGCGAGGTCGTCGATCTCGACGGCTCGAGCCCCGTATTCGGCTGGATCGACGAGCGGATCGACGCCGGCAACCGCCGCGTCACGGGCAGTCAGTTCGTCGATCACGCCGAGTGCTGGCGAGGCTCGCGTCTCCTCGACACCCGGTCGGTAGGTCACGCCGAGGACGACGACCGACGCGTCGGCGAGGTCGATGCCAGTCGCCGCGAGTTCCTGCTCGAGGCGGTCGACGACGACCGTCGGCATCTCGTCGTTGACCTGTCGAGCGGTCCGTGTCAGTTCCATCGGCTCGTCCATTCGGGAGAGCAGGAAGTGCGGGTAGTAGGGGATGCAGTGGCCGCCAACGCCCGGTCCGGGGTCGTGAAGCTGGCACATCGGCAGATCGTTCGCCGTTGCGATCGCTTCGCGGACCGAAATCTCGAGTTCGTCGGCGAGCCGGCCGAGTTCGTTCGCCAGCGCGATGTTGACGTCACGGTAGACGCCTTCGAACACTTTGACGGCCTCCGCCGTCGTCGCATCCGAAACCGGATGCACCTCGTTGTCCGAGAGTTCGTCGTAGACCACCGCCGCGGCCCGTGTGCTCTCGGCATCGACGCCGCCGACGACTTTCGGATACTGGCCACGGATATCCCGTAGCGCCGTTCCCGAGGACGTCCGTTCCGGACAGAACGCGATGCCGAACTCGTCGGCGGCGAGCCCGCTTTCGTCGACCAGATGCGGCTCGAGAACGTCACGACAGGTTCCCGGCGGCAGCGTCGACTCGGCAATAACCAGATCACCAGGCGAGAGTCCGGCCGCGATATCGTCGATCACCGACTCGACCGTCGTGAGATTGGGGGTGTCATCGTCGTCGAGCAGCGTCGGCACGATGATCACGTGCACGCGTGCGTCGGCCGCTGCAGCGGGACCGTCCGTCGTGGCCTCGAGTCGCCCGCGTTCGACCTGCTCAGCGATGAGGTCCTCGAGTCCCGGCTCGCCGACGACGTGGCTCGTCCCGCCGTTTATGCTCTCGACGACGGCGGGATCGATGTCGACGCCGGTGACGGTTCCCGTCGTTTCGGCGTAGACGCCTGCAAGGGGGAGGCCCATCTTCCCGAGCCCGTAGACGGCGACCGGAATCGCCCCCGTGGTGAGCAGTTCGCGCTGGCGATCCGACGACACCGTCGACCCGTAGAGAGCCGGCACTGCCTCGTCTTCGGACGGATCGAGGCTCATCGCGCTCTCACCTCGGGCGTTCGCGTCTCCTCGCCGATGAGCGAATCGATCAACTGGACCGTTTCGAGGGCTTCGATGCCGTCTTCGGCGGTCACGACCGGCTCCGAGCCGGTCCGGACGGCCTCGACGAACGACTCGAGTTCGTGGCGCAGCGGTTCGCCGTTGTCGACCCGTGGTCGTTCGACGACGCTCTCGTGGCGGTAACGACGCGTGCCGTCGTCGATGAGATACTCCGGATACGAGTCCCGATGGATCAGGACCGACTGTTGGAGGTAGTCGACCTCGACGAGACAGTCTCGAGCAGTGACGGTGAGCGTCCGGACTTTCTTTTGGGTGACGCGACTCGCGGTCAGCGAGGCGACGACGTCGCCGTACTCCATCGTCGCCGTGGCGTACTGGCCGCCGTCGGTTCCCATCGCACTCACCGAGTTCGGTCGATCGTCGAGCAGTGAGTCGACGATGTCGACATCGTGGACCATCAGATCGAAGATGACGTTGCCCGGTGCCGTCCGATCGATCGGCGGCCCGAGCCGTTCGGCCTCGAGACTGATGACCTCGAGGTCGTCGATCAGGTCTGCAACCGTCTGCACAGCCGGATTGAATCGCTCGATATGACCGACCTGCAAGAGACAGCCGCGGTCTCGAGCCAGCGCAGCCAGTTTGCGACCCTGCTCGACCGTTTCGGCGATCGGCTTCTCGACGAGGACGTGGACGTCGGCCTCGAGACAGGTCGAGACGACATCGTAGTGTGCCCGTGTCGGCACAGCGACGGTGACGACGTCACAGCGTTCGAGCACGGTGTCGAACGGGACGGCCTCAGTATCGTACTCATCCGCGATCCGGTGTGCGACGGCGTCGTCGTGATCGGTGACACACGAGAGTTCGACAGCTGGTAACTCACTGTACACGCGCGCGTGATTCGCGCCCATCGATCCGACGCCGATGACGCCGGCCCGAATCGGGCGTGAGGAGGGTGTTCGGCTCATTGGGAATGAAAGTGGTCTCGCACTGCTTCGACGACGATTCGCCGGTCGCGTTCCGAGAGGTCCGGATGGACCGGCAGGGAAAGGACGGTCTCGCTGGCCCGTTCTGCGTTCGGGAGCGTTGCCGCTGCCGTACTGACGGTTTCATACGCCGGCTGCTGGTGGATCGGCGTCCCGTAGTAGACGCCGGTATCGACGCCGTGGTCCTCGAGCGTCGCCGCGAGCGCGTCTCGGTCGTCGGTTCGGACGGTGTACTGGTGATACACGTGTCGGTAGCCGTCCGGTTCCGTCGGCGTCTCGAGCGGGAGCGACTCCAGCTCCTCGTTGTAGTACATCGCGTTCGCCCGGCGTGCCCGGTTGAACTCCGGGAGGCGCTCGAGTTGGGCGCGGCCGATTGCGGCCGCGAGACTCGTCAACCGGTAGTTGTGACCGAGGTCGACGTGGTCGTAGCTGCCGCCGTCGCCGACGTCCCGGCCGTGGTTGACGAAACTCGCGGCACGGTCAGCGACGTCGTCGCGGTCGGTGGTGATGATCCCGCCTTCGCCGGTGGTCATGTTCTTCGTCGGGTAAAACGAGAAGCACGCGGCATCACCGAGCGAGCCAACACGGTCGCCATCGATCGCAGCCCCGTGGGCCTGACACGCATCTTCAACGATGAACAGGTCGTGATCGTCAGCGATCGACCGGAGCGCATCCATGTCGGCTGCCAGCCCGTAGAGATGGACTGGAACCAGCCCGGCGATGTCGTCACGGTCGGCGAGAATCCGTTCGACGGCGGCTCGATCGATCGTGTACGTCTCTGGATCGATATCCGCAAAGACCGGCGTCCCACCGGCGAGTCTGATCGCGTTCGCGCTCGCGACGAACGAAAACGGCGACGTAATGACCGCATCGCCGTCCTCGAGGCCGACGGCCTCGAGTGCAGCGTGTAACGCGGTCGTCCCGTTCGATGTCGCCACACCGCGCTCGGCGCCGCAGTAGGCAGCGAACGACGATTCGAAGGCCCTCACTTCCGGCCCATCGGCGAGCATCCCACTCTCAAGGACGGACTGGACTCGCTGTTTCGCCTCCGCGCCGATGTCCGGCGCTGCGATCGAGATCGGCTCGTCAGTCGACGGCTCGTCCAGCTCCGTCGTCTCGCGTTCGGGTTCGGTCCCTGCACCACCATCGGTACTGGTCTCCGTGCCACCGTCAGTGCCGAGTTCGGCATCGGTGTCGTGTTCAGTCATGCGATCTGGTTCGCACCCTCGAGTGGTTTTGGCAGTGTCTGAACCGTCGCTGGCGTACCGACGGCGAGCGTATCGGGCGGAACGTCCTCGGTGACGACCGAGCCAGCGGCGACGAACGCGTTTTCACCGATCGTCACGCCGGGCAGCAACGTCGCGTTCGCACCGATCGAAGCACCGTCCTCGATCGTCGGCCCCTCGAGACCGTTGTCCGTCCTGACCGGATACTCATCGTTCGTCATGACTGCCCCGGGCCCGACGAAAACGTTGCTCCCGATCGTCGTTTCAGTCGGGACGTACACGTTCGTCTGCAGACTGACGTTGTCGCCGACCGTCGTTTGGCCGTCAATAACCGTCTTCGTCCCGACGAGAACATCGTCACCGATCGTCGTTCCCTCTCGAATCAGGATATCGTGGCCCGTCGTGAACGCATCGCCGATCGTCACGTCGCCATAGACGATCGAACCCGCCCTGATCGTTGCGTTGTCCCCGATTCGTGTCGGTTCGTCGAACTCGCCGTATCCGACTGTGGCCTCCTCATCGATGAGACAGCCGTCGCCGTGGACGAACTGAGTCATCGGCAGCCACCTCTATCGGGGCTCGTTACGTCCGTGTCAGAGAGTCGAAATCGTATGTGTCGTTGATACATCATTGGTGCGCGATACCCGTGTGGGCAATCATCCAGACACAACTGGTAACGCGGCTTTGTTATCCCTCACCTGATGACTCTGTAGTCACAAACTACACCGACCTCGAGCCGACTGCTCCGAAACGGCCGTGAAGCAACGGTTCATCCACTGTTCGGCCACTCCAAGCAGTTATTCACGAAGAAATAGTTGCTTAGGCGTCAGTCATGAACGCTAACTGGTACAATCCCATTTCGGTTAGGTAGCCGAGTGATAGTAAAGTGTCACAGGCTGGCATTCGGTGTCGTGAGGTATCCGAACACACCCGGACGCCGGGAACGGGAGCCGATTTGGGAACGCGAGGACGCTTATGTCTGAACACGAACTGACACAAGCCGAACTGTTCGACGTATTCAGCAACGCTCGAAGACGACGGACGGTCCAGTATCTCAAACGACAGGGCGGGGACTGTGATCTGGCCCCGCTCGTGGAGCAGGTCGCCGCCTGGGAGAACGAGATCAGTCCGGACGAGGTCACACGCACACAACGCCGGCGTGTGTACATCTCGCTGTATCAAACCCATCTCCCGATGCTCGAGGAACACGGCATCGTCGACTGGGACCCTGATGACCACGCCATCGAACTGCTGCCGGGCGACGACGTTTTCGAACCGTACCTCGACCAGCGACTCGAGGACGATCGCCCGTGGCACCGACTCTACATGTCGGTCACGTCACTCGGCGTCGTCGCGCTCACGTTGTCGTGGCTCTCGGTCGGTCCCCTGACGGCGACCGCCGCACCGACGATCGCGCTGGCACTGTGCCTGCTCGTGTTAGCCGTCGCGGTCGCACAGCACGTCTCGAGACGACCCCGAATCGACCTCCCACTGTTCTTTGCGAGCCGATAGCGTCCGGCTCGAGGGGTCGCTATCGGCGTGGCTCGCCGTTCAGTAACAGTCTGCTGTTCTGATACCAATTCACCAGCGCTTGATCGCGTTGGACGGCTCGTCGCCGGCGGTGATGTCTGTTCCAGTGCCTGCAAAGACTGTGCTCGGCTCGTTGTGCGCTCTCGAAAACAGAGGTTTCTCGGCGACTGTACTCAACTCGGACGGGACTTACTCGTCGTCCGATTCTTCGGCTGTCACCCAGGTGTACGTGTCTTCTGCGGCGTTTTCGTTTGTCGGCTCTGCCGGTGGTTCACCGTGGAACAACAACACACTGATACGGACGTCCTCGCCGTCAGCTGCCGTCGGCGTGACGCTCAGCTCACTGGTTTCGGTCGTGTTGTCGGCGAGCGTTGTCTCGAATACGTCCAGTTGGGTCCGTTCGACGACGGTCCCGTCCTCAAGGCGTTGCTCCTGCACGACGAGTGTGTACGTGGTTTCCTCGCCTTCTTGATTATCGACTGAAACGGTCATCGGGACTGCGTCGCCCGGTTCGATTTCCGACTCGATCCCGCCGGCGACCAGTTCACCGTCGTCGGATTCGCCATACAGCGCCAGTTCGGTGAACCCGCCCGTCGACATCGGGACGAGAAAGCCGATGATGAGCGCCCCTGCAGCCAGCCCGATCGCGAGCACGAGGACGACCGACGACGCGGTAATCGCAGCGTTTTCATCACCACGAAGCCGCGCGAGCGACGCGATTGGAGAGACGATAAACCGATCCTCTGTCGGTGTTCTGAGACGGCGAACGACGCCGGTTTGGGCCAGCACGACAGTGAGCAGGGCGAGTGTCGCAGCCGTGGAAGCAGTAGTGAATCCCCACTGCGTAAACGGCAACACGATAGCGACGATCGGAATAATTGTCAGCGAGAGTGCAAACGACAATCCGAGTCGCTCGACAAGGTCGATCCCTCGAGGTCGTGTTTCGATCGCCCTCGAGGTCGCTTGCCGCGCCGTTCGATCAGTCGCCGGGAACAGCACGGAAATCAGTGCGTACCCGGGCAAAAAGAGCGCGAGTGGGAAGGTGGCCAGCAGGCGGAGAGTGCTCCCAGCCTGAAACGACGTGACGATCACGTAGGCGAGGATCGCACCGATCGACACGACTGCGAGGTCGACCGGATACTCCCGGACCGCCCCAAACCGTGTCAAGGTACTCGTTCCGTGACTCATCGATTGGACACCAGACGTTGCTGGTCAGTCGTCAGTCTGACTAATAGCGACACGAATGTCATTATCGAATCATTAGCTCAATGCACTCTCTATTGCTTTGTTATGCCCGTATTACTGCAATTTCGAGCCGAAATCCCAGATGCTGATACACGTATCTGACACTGTAAGTACGTATCAGGTATTCTACAGTGCCGCGGCTACCGATACTCCTCGTTCTCGTCCCGATCGGATCAGCTCGCGCCTAGAAATCGACGTACTGTTCTTCCCACTCGCGACGTTCGTCGATCCGCTCCCGACCGGCATCCGTAATCGCATAGTAGTTCGTCCGTCTATCGAGCTGTCCCTTCTCGACCAGTTCCTTATTGACGAGTGTATCGAGATTCGGATAGAGCCGACCGTGGTTGATCTCCGAACTGTAGTACTTTTCGACCTCGTCTTTGACGGTCTGTCCTGACGGTTGATCTGCCCCTGCGATCACGTACAGGAGGTCGCGTTGGAAGCCGGTCAGATCGTGCATTTCTCA
The DNA here is from genome assembly GCF_000337735.1 of Natronorubrum sulfidifaciens JCM 14089. GTDB lineage: Archaea > Halobacteriota > Halobacteria > Halobacteriales > Natrialbaceae > Natronorubrum > Natronorubrum sulfidifaciens. The sequence goes on from NZ_AOHX01000002.1 coordinate 154,703, forward strand.
ATCACAGTGACCATTCCAGTGAGTAGATATTTGTTATCCGTACCATACAGCAGCGTTAGATCTCCTTTCAAAATATGTTCCAGGAACTAAACTGATCGTTCCCACGACCGTCTCTAGGCTCGGCACGTCAACAATGCTACTCGTCTCGGTGTTGAAATTCACCACGTCCACACCGCATCACACCCGTAACCGAACCAGCCTGGGCCACGTCCGTCGCTGATACGATGCGGTCCCGATCTCTCGCCGATCCCTCACAGCAGGGTCGGTACTCAGCAGGACGGGCCGCCAGCAGTCCGTCTCACTCGTCGGCCGTCGATACCGAGACGTCGATTCCCTCGGCACCGATCTGAATCTGCAGTGTCTCGACGGTCGCTTCGTACGCCGTCGTATGTGACCCATCATCGTCGAATCGAACACACTCCGCCAGCAGTTCGCTCTCGAGGAGGTTGTTGATTCGTCGATACACCGTTGCTGAGGAACTATCCGTTCGTTTCGTCAGTTCCTTCGCCGTCTTTGGCCCATCACCATCCGTTCTAGTTTAGCAGATCGGGGTATCCAGAGACGTCGAGCTAGAATAGTCAGTTACTAGGAATGTGAGAATCCGGTGGAGAGTGTGTAC
>NZ_AOHX01000003.1 GCF_000337735.1 Natronorubrum sulfidifaciens JCM 14089
CTCAGAGATGTGTATAAGAGACAGAATCGCAGGACGGCGCAAGGGTCGCCGAAAATCGAACCGACCCCACCACCCACCACAGGGACCTATAACGGTGTCTAGGGGGACCCCACCCGGCACCTCTCACCTCGCGGTGGGACCGACCGATCTAGTCTGGTGGCGGTCCTCTATCCTCGTCGCGCCGGAAGTCTCCCGACGCAGCCGACACCCAGTCCTCGACGATCGGATCCCACGCCATCAGTGACCAGTCCTCCTCGAGCGCACTGCCGTCACGATCGTCGCCGCCCGGATCGCGTGGATCGAGATCGACGTCGGCGCTAGATCCGTACCGCCGCGACCCCGACGGCAGGAACGACAGCGAGCCACGACCGAGGTACGCACTGATGTAGTGCGCCGCGTTCCGTGCGTCCACCCGCCGGATGTCCACCACCCGGCCGAGGCCGACGCGCTCGGCCAACTGCGACAGTTCCCGCTGCGGCAGGAACCGATCCACGAGCAGGTGCAGGTGCGGCCGGTCCCGCTCGTCTCCCTCGTGCCGCACCCACAGATACGACAGGTTTGGATAGCGGTCCCTCAGTTCCGTCCTCAGCGCGTTCCACCGATCGGTGATGTACTCGTGCTTCTCCTCCTTCGACGCGGGCGCTCTGCGGTCCACTGTGAGCGTCAGGAACCGACGCATCTCCGGGCGCTCCTCCGTGATCCGTTCTATCTCCTCGATCAGTCCCATCCTCAGCCGGTGGCCGCAACACTCGCAGTCCCACGAACCGCAACGGTACGACGCCTGTTCCCCCGATTCTGTCTGGTACTTCAGGTGCGCCAAGTCCTTCCGGCAGTCCGGCCGCTCCCGATCCGGCCCGCAATCCCAGTCCCGACCGAGCCGTGACTGCTCATCCAACTCGACCTCGCCGTCGACGGGATCCGCGCTCACTCCGACCACCCCGACCGACGCGATCGCGAGCTGCTCCACGAGTGGCCCGACAGCACGTCCGGCCCAGCTGGGGCGGCACTATCCGACGACCGCGACGAAGAAGAGCCGGTGGCACCGCACCGCACCATAGCCACCGGCACGTCTTCTACCGCACCGCACGGTGGAACGCCTGAATTGGCGAAGCATAGCGGCTCTTGAGTTGTTCTAACTAGCGTCGAGTAAAGACCGCACCGCCGCCGCACCGCCACCGCACAAGATAGCCCCCTCCCGCCGGTCGGGGGCGTGCGGATCGGGCGGCCCTCGAGCCGGGTACGCCGGCTCTCGGGCAAATCAAGATCGCCCGATCCTTGCGGTGGATCGGCGCTTAGTCGTCCAGACCGAGCGTTTCCGTGAACCGTCGAAACACTTACTGACTCGGCTGAGAGAGGACAGAGCGAGGACGAACCCTCCGGCCAAGAGGTTTCCACCGGGCGATTCTGCCACAAATCGCGTCCGGTGGAATCGTCCGTCGCCCGGGCCTTCTCCGGGCATTCACTCACGTTGCGTAGCTTTGACTGCGACGAGAACGACTAGCCCCTTAAAGAATACTGACCTTTCACCCCGGCAGAACATCTACCTATCCCGATACTACCAACACGCCCACATATTGTTATTAGCAGTTCTAACCATAGCCAGACAGAACCCGAAACCGCATGACAGCGCAGGGGTCGCCGATCGCCCCGGAGTATCACCCATCACAACTTACCGCCGTCTTGCGATTCTTCCCCCTGTCGAATCCCGGCCCTATCCGTACAATCGCAGGACGGCGTAAGGATACCCCTGTCTGAACCGCCACAACTTACCGCCGTCTTGCGATTCTCCCACCACAATCACTCGCCCCTCCGCTCCCTAATCGCAGGACGGCGCAAGGGTCGCCGAAAATCGAACCGACCCCACCACCCACCACAGGGACCTATAACGGTGTCTAGGGGGACCCCACCCGGCACCTCTCACCTCGCGGTGGGACC
>NZ_AOHX01000004.1 GCF_000337735.1 Natronorubrum sulfidifaciens JCM 14089
GTCGCCGTCAGCATGATCATCGTTTTCCCACGGAGCTGCCGCAGGTTCGCGTGCCGGCGAGTTCCTTTGTAGTCGTCTTCGTCGTCCGGGTTCGGCCGCCACTTCCCGTGATTCCGGAAGCGATGAGCTTCGTCGATTAGGACGACGTCGAATGCGTCTTTGAGGTTCTGAACCTCCTCATACGTGAGGTTCTGGAACTTGCTGATGCTCATCACGTCCAGATGTGTTCCATCGATTTCGAGCCCGAAGTATGGGTTTCCGTCTTCGTCGGTGTCGTCTTGGAGGAGGNACGATGAGGAGACAGTGATCTCCGCGTTGGCGGTAGTCATGCAGGAGTTCACCGCCGATGAAGGACTTCCCGAGGCCAACCGAGTCGGAGATGATGCAACCGTTGAATCGGGAGAGTTTCTCCTTCGCGCTTTCGTATCCGAGTGTCTGGAAGTAGTACAGCGGGCTGTCGCGGATGTTGACGTTCCCGCTTAGTTCGTCGTACGCAAGGAGTTTGTACAACTCGAACGGCTCGATGTACGTCCCCAAGTTATCAGGCGTGTCTTCATCATCCGGCTCGTCTTCTTGTTGGTCCTGCCAGTCTTGGTACTTCTCACTGTTCTCGATGATCCGGATGACCTCTTCGCTGAAGTCCTCAGCATTCGCCCACTGGTTATCGTACCAGTCTTCGAACGCCTCAGCTTCAGGTCGGTCTTGGCTTGTGAGATTCAGTTCGATGTTGTTCCGGNGAAGTTTGAGGACCCAACGATTGTCGCACACGGACGCGTATCTGTATCGTTGTCAGTTTCCCAGTCGTCACTGTCGTTTGGTGCTCGGAATGATGCTCCTTTGGCGTGGAAATAGCCGTTTTCCGGATTTCGCACCCGGACGCTAACCTTGTCTTCGGCTATGAAGTCTCGCAGCCGATCCAACCGGTCTAGCTGTGCGTTGTTGAGGTCCTCAATGCTCTCTTCGACCTCGTCTCTGAGTTCGTCGCGTAGACTTTGTCCTTCCCCGATCTCATCTGCTGTGCTGCGGTTCGTTTGTCGCCCCATCAGGATGCGGATTGGGGCGTGACCGAGTTCGTCTGGGTCAGCGAGTTGTTCGAGG
>NZ_AOHX01000005.1 GCF_000337735.1 Natronorubrum sulfidifaciens JCM 14089
ACTGCTGGTGCTTCCGTGTGTTCGTGCCAAGATAGTCACTCCCGTTGTAGACCTCAACTGGGGCGTGCTCATCAGGCAGAAGGATAGCGCCGTCAGGTTCTCTACCTGGATTATTGAGGATGTATCTGTGTGGCCCTTCCGGGAGAACGTCGAAACCGGGGATGTATTGCCCAATTTCATCATTAATTTTACACAAGGCTGTGTAGGCGATGAGNGTTGGCATAGCATCCACTTCTGGTGAGAAATGACTCGAACTCTTTCACTGCTTCAACGATTTCGTCTTCTGGCTCCGGGTTTCCAGGTCGGGCGAAGTATTTTCGATGGTTGCCATCCACTTGGACAGTTTTTTCCTTCACCTCTCCTTCTTCTTTCAACTCTATCAGAGCTGTACCAGCCGTATTTTGATAGACACCTGCTGCTTCACACTCCAGTTTAAATTGGGAAACGGGCCACGCTGGATGGTCATCAAGTCGATTTGCGGCAACGTTTTTTGCGAACTCAACTGGCCCCCTTCTCGGCATATTTCTGTCGAGAGTAGCGAGGTATAAAAACACTCNCCGAGTTCGACAGGTAGTCTATACCAGTCACCCTAACCCTCATCTTTCCACTTCCAGAAAGAGTGCCCTTCACGCTGCTGTACTACAATTGTACCCATAGCTTGATATGGGTTGTAGTACAAATTGAGTACATGAGTGACCGGAAGACGATCAAGGTTGATCCAGAACTTTTTGAAGAACTTAATCAACACCGGACGGGACAAGGAGAACCTTGGGACCAGTATCTCTGGATGCTGTACCAAAATTATCTCTACTATGTAGAGGAAAGTGATGAACTCAAAACAACAGAAGATCGTATTCGAGAAATCGTCCGCGAGGAGTTAGAAAATCATGGTTGACGACGTTGATCCCGAGAACCCGCGCCCGGAAGGACACTACCCGCGGTTCAAAAATAACGAGTGGCATTACGTCCCCGACGAGTTGGCGCAGACAATTTCGTTAGGACCAGCGGGTGATGGCGAAGAAGGNGAACAGGTCGATCTGGATCGGGCGGTTCCGAACCCACGAGGCGAGCCGTGTCACAAATACTGCTGGGCGGAGTACACAGGCGCACCCGAGTGGTTCAGTGGCCACGTGTAGCGAGAAAACGGGCTCTGTGTGAATCCTCAGTGATTGATACGACCGGTCTGCTAATAGGGAGCTGTATCCGGAACGGGGATCAAAGCTGATCACGCGCAGTGTGTTACAATTAGAAAGAACTGGTACGCGATAGATATATTCAATATGAGGAACAAGTCAATCGATAATGGTCGAGGCCCGTCAGGAACAGCTTCAACGCGCTTACACTAAACTCGTCGATGACGGCAAAGACCTCCATATCTCCGGCCAACCTGGGATCGGGAAAACTGAATTTCTCNCCTCCGCCCCAACCAACTCACCGGCCTCTCTGCAAATGTGTTCTCCTTCTTCGGTGTCGGGGTCGAGAAAGACAACCGGGAGG
>NZ_AOHX01000006.1 GCF_000337735.1 Natronorubrum sulfidifaciens JCM 14089
GTCACAAGCTCAAAGACCTGACCGCGAATTGGTCTGGGACACCGCTCGTCGTATTTGTCGATGACATCCACAAGATTGCCGATGACGAAGACATCGTCTGCGACGTGATCAACGACTTTGCGTCCGTCCTCGGCAACAACGTACACTTGGTCACCGCAGGCCAGATCTCCATCCCAAGCGACAGTATCGTTGAGGAATTCCGTCTCAACCTCTATACCCGCGACGAAACCCAGGTCTTTCTGGAAGCGTCGTTTGATGAGGTTACCGAAGATCATGTTCACGACGTACATACTGCGGTTGAGG
>NZ_AOHX01000007.1 GCF_000337735.1 Natronorubrum sulfidifaciens JCM 14089
CCGAAATTGATCGCCTCCTCCGCACGCTGAGTCAACGCGTGATCGTCCAGCAGGTCAATCATACCGCTGACGGCACCACCATCTACAAAATCCACGAAGTCTTCCGGGATTTCCTGGCGCGAAAACATCAGAACGAAGAAGCCGTACATCGACAGGCCTTCCAGTACCACATCCGCGAAATTGCTGACAAAATCCCCAACGGCGACAAAGAAGCATGGGAGAACTCGATCCCGCATTCGTTCTACTCTACCTACCNATCATGCCGAAACAGGCTCCTAACGTATTGCAACAGGAGTTCCCTATCTTCAGTGACTGGCTGTACGAGAGCGTGGAACACGAACCGGTAGCGGACCTAGTCCATCAAGCGGTCGAGTTCATCCTCAGCCAGTTCAGTGACGATCCGAAACAGTTGGAAGACATCCAAGTGGATGCGAGTTTAGACGATCTTCCCATTGAATCTCATCCGATCACCAATCTCGATATCAGCGAAGAACACGCACAGCGGATACGCACGTCCTTCCAGTACATATTACAGTTTTTCCTCGTTGAGGAGCCGTATCGCAGCAAAACCCATCGTGAACACGCATTGAAACTGTTTGATACGTATGGGATCTCGCTCGATGTCGCGT
>NZ_AOHX01000008.1 GCF_000337735.1 Natronorubrum sulfidifaciens JCM 14089
AATGGAAAAGTAGTTGATTTCATAAATACACTAGGTTGGATACAACAAGGGAAACGCGTCTAGTAGCCATCACTCGGAACAATTTACTAGCTGTCTGAAAATAATTAGTATGATTGCACACTGTTCCATCGGGCGGTAGAAAGCGGGTCCTTGTGTTCTCGATGTCCTACAATTTTCTCCTCTCAAGATTGAGGATATCAGAGAATAG
>NZ_AOHX01000009.1 GCF_000337735.1 Natronorubrum sulfidifaciens JCM 14089
GGTTGATACACCAAACCCGCTCGAAAGAGCACTCTCCACCACATACCGATGACAGCACCAGAAGACCAGACCGAATCGAAACACGACAACACTGATGACGGCCGAGAGACTTCGAACCATCAACCCGAATTCAAGGAGAAATCGAGGAGTCACGACGAGCTGGAAGAACTAGCGCGACGACGAGGCCTCTATTCCCCCGCCGCTGAAGTCTATGGCGGTGTGGCCGGTTTCTACACCTATGGTCCTACGGGCGCTGCGATCAAGCGCAACGTGGAAACCGCATGGCGGAATCGCTTCGTTGTCACAGAGGACAACTTTGAGATTGAAACNCTTATTGGTGGCATGCCGAGCCTGCGATCACCGTCATCGTGCAGATCAGCTCGTTGAAGACCATACTGACATCACTGATGCTGAGCATTTAGCTCCTGAGCAGGTTGAGGACCTGATTGCATCTCACGGCCTCGCATGCCCGGACTGTGGCACATCGCTCGCCGATTGTCCGGTTGAAGAATTTCAACTGATGTTCGAAACGACCATCGGTCCTGGCGAAGGCCGCACCGGCTACCTTCGGCCTGAAACCGCCCAAGGTACACTCGTCGAATTCCCTCGCCTCGCCGAGTATTCGAATAAGGAAAC
>NZ_AOHX01000010.1 GCF_000337735.1 Natronorubrum sulfidifaciens JCM 14089
CTCAGGAGTGGCTGTCCTCAGTCGGTGTCGACGCCTCGCTCCTTCGGTTTCGGCAACACCGTGACGATGAACTCGCTCACTACGCCGAAGACTGTTGGGATGCTGAAGTCAAGATCGGCGATGATTGGGTCGAACTAGCTGGCATCGCTGATCGAGCCGACAACGACCTGGAACACCACGCTGAAGCGACAGAATCGTCGTTCACACTGTTCGAGGAGTACGATACGCCCCGAACGAAGGAGCGCGTCGAAGTCGACCCCGATATGTCCGTTATCGGTCCCGAGTTCGGCAATCGAGCATCTGCCGTGGTGGAACGACTGGAGTCGCTGGCCCGCAACGNAGTCGACCCCGATATGTCCGTTATCGGTCCCGAGTTCGGCAATCGAGCATCTGCCGTGGTGGAACGACTGGAGTCGCTGGCCCGCAACGCCCCCACTATCTTCGATCAACCAGAAGTGACCGTCGAGATTCCAAACCCACCATCAGAGGAGAGCGAGGATACCGGGTCAACCGAGCCGGTCACCGTTCCTACTGAGTACGTCGATATTAGCGTTGAGACTGTCACNCCATCAGAGGAGAGCGAGGATACCGGGTCAACCGAGCCGGTCACCGTTCCTACTGAGTACGTCGATATTAGCGTTGAGACTGTCACGGAACACGGCGAGCAAGTTCGTCCACACATCACTGAACCCGCGTTCGGTATCGACCGAGTTGTCTACGCTGTCCTTGTACATTCGCTTCAGTCTGACACTGTCGATGGTGAATCTCGTACGTNCTGAACCCGCGTTCGGTATCGACCGAGTTGTCTACGCTGTCCTTGTACATTCGCTTCAGTCTGACACTGTCGATGGTGAATCTCGTACGTACTTGTCACTCGATCCAGCCGTGGCCCCAACGCTCGCTGCGATTCTTCCGTTGACCGACGCTGTGACCAACCGGGCTAGTGAACTTGCCGAGATGTGCAGACAAGCAAACCTGTCGGTAGAG
>NZ_AOHX01000011.1 GCF_000337735.1 Natronorubrum sulfidifaciens JCM 14089
CCATTTTCTTGTCGGTGACCCTTTGAAATCATCTTCCTGCAATCGGGAGAAGACAGTCGTAAAGTGAGGATCCAAACGACACTACGGTAGTTCTTCAACGGTTTCAACGGCAATTGGGATGGCCTCAACACCATAGTCGATTCGCTCATAAGCTTCTGACGAGCTCATCGCAGGTCCGATAATCCCGAACGTCATACCCGGTAGTCTTTTATTTCGCGTTTCAGAAATAGGTGAAACGTGTCGGGGGATGATGAGGATTCTGGAGAGTATTGGGACGTTGGAGAGNCCAGAACCATACACGTCGCCGGTACCGGCGCTCATAGAGCGCTACATCGACTACCTGGACTCACGTCTTGCAGCCGGCCAAGACTTCCAGAAGGCGGTTTCGGAGACGCCACTCCCGGACCACGCCTTCGAGGACCAGATCCAACGCGTTCGTTCACGCACGTTAGACTTCGAAACGGTCATCCGAGTTGTGATGTTCATCGAAGCCACGGGCATGAGCGCCCGCGACTTTGCTGCCAAATCCGAATATACGTGGTTCCGAGAGATGATCGGGATGGAGAATCCGATCAGCCACCCGACACCGGGTAACGCCAAGGATCGGCGCTTCGATTTCGAATTACGCCGGTTCCTTCGACAGTTTACGGACAAAGCGATTCGGACAGGCCACTCCCACGGGACGCACTGGAAGTTCATCGAAGAGCACCCCGACCGAGAGTTCGATGGCGGTGGTGAGACGAATATCGATCCGGATGCAATCAAGGAACGAGTATCGGACCGAGCGTGTGAACTCGTCTTCCCGAACTGGAAGTGTGGACGAAGCGACTTCGAGCACCTTTGCCAGCTGCTCTACATGGGGATGGTTGATTCGTCCGCCGACCAGGGACCGCGGCGCTTCCAGCGGAATACGGGCCNCTTCGAGCACCTTTGCCAGCTGCTCTACATGGGGATGGTTGATTCGTCCGCCGACCAGGGACCGCGGCGCTTCCAGCGGAATACGGGCCGAGGGACCGCAGCAACGCGCTTCCGTGATATCATCAAGCGCTACGGCGAAGAAGACGTACTTGACGCGTTCCACGACTCCGTGAGTGCTGTTGTCGATGAACTCCGGGACGAAAATGAAGCCCTGTTTCCCGACAATCTCCGACTTGCCATTGACGAAACCGTCTCGGACTATTACGGCGAGCCCGACCCGAACGACCGGATGGCCGAAGTCGTCCACGGAATGGCTCCGAGTCACGACTCGCCGTACGCGTTGAAATATGGGACCGTCACGACCACGCGGGAAGCCTCGCTCCCGATTGTGCTTGGCCTGTATCGAATGACTGCCGCGTCGGAGTGGGGGGGCGAGACAACCCACAAGCACGTGATGGTTCAGGATCTCCTTGACCAGGCCGGAACGTACGGATCACCTGAGTTCTTGGTGGCTGACCGCGCGTTTGACGGGTACCAAGTCCTGGCGACGGCAATGAATCGAAATCTCGAATTGCTGACGCCGCTGCGGAAGAACAAGTATCAGAAGGCGCACTGCTGGCACATGGAGATCGTTGATATTGACGTGGATGTCCCGTCGTTTATCCTCGAAACGACGGTCGAAGAGAATGGTTGGGACTTCGACCCTGACGTGGTGAACGAACTGTATGTGCCATCGACACGCGAGAACGTACGCACGTCGGTGTTCCGGACTACGAATCCGTGGATAGCTGAGGATACGGCTGAAGAG
>NZ_AOHX01000012.1 GCF_000337735.1 Natronorubrum sulfidifaciens JCM 14089
TTTCTAGAACTCTAGTAAAAGAATAGAGCTTTCCATGCTGTGAGTCTGGACGGACAACTGAGAGCACGACTTTATTTCACGCGCTTAGTTTTCCACGGGTCTCGATTGAGGAGTCCTGGTTAGTCGGTATTGATGCCGAGTCGAGTCGCTAATTCATCATCATTCTCAATGACAAATTCAACGAGCGTCTCCATGAAGTCTGCATGCTTCTCAATTCCCCCTTTACCAGCGACTTTGGAGCGCCCGTCTAGCTGCTCGTAAAGTGAATTCAATTGAGTCGCTTTCTCGTCGGACAAGTACATCGGCACTTGACGACGGTTCCGGGTTGAGTCTGGATTTGGATCTGGCCCCGGTTTTCCACTCGTGTCACTCGCAC
>NZ_AOHX01000013.1 GCF_000337735.1 Natronorubrum sulfidifaciens JCM 14089
CCAGGGTGTCGATCTCGTCAAAAAGGATTTCGAGAGAGTCTTTCGCAATCGTGTTCGCATGACTCGGGAAGAGAACGTTCTCAGCCGCGAGTAGAGCACCGTCAGCAAGTGGTCCGAGGTTGGGAGGGGAATCGATTATGACGTAGTCGTAGTCTACTGTGAGACGGTCGAGGGCGAGTTTCAGGGACTCGACCCCACGGGCTTCTGAGTATAGGGGCTTCTCCAGCCTGAAGTTTCGTAAATGGGATGGGACTATATCGAACTCGTTTCCGTTGACAATCAGTTCGTTGAGATCGTCGAGCGTGAGCTGTCCCATCTCGGAAAGGACGTCGTAGAG
>NZ_AOHX01000014.1 GCF_000337735.1 Natronorubrum sulfidifaciens JCM 14089
GGCATAAATCTACGTCAGACACCGGGCAGTGTAATCTACGAACGGAAGCGTTCTGGCGGGTAGAAAATTACGTGAACAGTGCTCCCGAGATTGTACCACGACTTCGGGAGAATCGACACCTCTAGCCCCCACTCAGCTGCGAACTCAAAGAGATCGAACCACAAGTTGTAGGGCGGCTCACGAGCATCAAGTCGTTCAATGTTCCCGGGGTAGACGTGCATCGAGTACACAGCTGGTTCACCGTCATCGAGCCAGAGNGGGGGCATTTCCTCGCCTGTGATGAGGCGACGAATACAGGCCGTCTCAGCTGCCTCATCGATATCAAAGGCATCGAGGAACGCATCCCGCTGGGATTCGCCCATGATCGCACCAAGCGCTCGCCAGATGTCATTCCAGGCTGGGTCATCTGGTTCGTGATTGAGGTACACGTGAACGGCCTTGCGTAATTGGCGATATTCGTCCCAAGCCGGAACGGGTGCATTCGGTCCTGG
>NZ_AOHX01000015.1 GCF_000337735.1 Natronorubrum sulfidifaciens JCM 14089
CCCCCACCATTCCCGTCGGTTCCTTGTCCGCTCCGCTGGCCGCCGACATCACCGCGAAGAATCTGGACCATATGCCAAGACAGGTCTGCATCATGCGTTCCTTGCCCTTCCTGCATATTCGTCGTGAAAAAGTGCCTGAAGTAGTGAATATCCATATTTTTCTCCGGATCTTCAATATGCTCAACTGCGAACCCGAATTCCTTCATTAAATCCTTGTTTATTTTATAATTCCATATAGGTCCCTTTGGACGATCTCCGTATTTCCCAACCCAGAGGGGATAGGGATACCCAGTGTTCTCACGAATCGCAAGG
>NZ_AOHX01000016.1 GCF_000337735.1 Natronorubrum sulfidifaciens JCM 14089
TCCCCGCTCATCTAAATACTCAGCATAAGCAGGATGGTCTAAGTGAAGAAATGGAAGATCAATGTTGAGAGCTTCTCCTTTTCGCAGCCCCCACTTAGCGAGTACCGTACAGGCCGCACGGTAGTATGGATCAGGAATCCATTTAATAAAAGCACCAAGCTCGGCTACCGTCTTTTCTGGATAGTCCTTTTTTGACTCTGCGTTATCAATGTTATCTAATACGTATGCTGCAGGATTCGCGTCAACGATCCCCCTCTTCATAC
>NZ_AOHX01000017.1 GCF_000337735.1 Natronorubrum sulfidifaciens JCM 14089
TGTAATTCGTCCCATGATTTCCATGACACACCATCGGGTGTTTTCTTCAATGCTCGTCGAATATGGCGAATTCTGGGTTCTGTGAGCGGTTCTTTATCATTTAGAGAGGGATTTCTTTTCTCTTCTATGAAATCCTCAATCGGGTCTGTCCACTTCCTGTGGTCATCAAGACCCAGGTTTCCGTAATTACGACTCATTTTTTCACCTTCCAACCGCCTTTCGAGACACTCCCGTCCAATTTCCCTTCAGCTTCTAATTGTTCTGCTGTCTCTGCAATATCTTGCTTTACTAACTCTACCAAATCATCCACACCGAGGTACTCATCTGTAGATAGATTTCTGAGTATGAATTCACGCACAACGTCGGTGTCTGCTCTTTTCGGATCTTCTTCTAATTTGAGGCTCTTGACGTCACTGGGAACTTCTTCTGGCTCGTAGTCATAGCCCATTTGTCGTCGGCCTGCACGAGTCATCCTCCGGACGTATTCACTGTAGGTCACNCCCATCTCGTCGGCTGCTTCAGCCCATTCATCGGGCATCTCGAATGAACAATGCGCCATTGGTTCGTGTTTGTGTACTCAGGACTCTATTGTGATAAGTATTTGTATAGTTACTAGTCGCTCCATTTTGTTACGATGTACAGATTTTATATCCCATAAAATATATAACTGAACAAATACGCAGAGGGCGTCGGGGGGATTAACTGAAATAGTTAGAACGTGATCTGCATCGTCATTCAATAATGTGGATATCGTCTAATGAAGACATTATGAACGAGCAATACCTATTTAACGTACCAGGTACGTAATTGTGGATAAGATGAGCACAGAGGACTCCCCAGAAATCCCTTTCAGCAAAAAGGTCGATGAAAAAGGCCGACTAGTGATCCCGAAGGAACACCGTCAAGCTCTGTCGATCGAAGGGCGACAAGCTCTCGTCGAGTTTGAAGCCAAGAAAATCACCTACCTTGACGAAGAAGGGGGTGACGCCTAAACCTGCTGCTGGTTGCGGTAAGGAACCAGGGGCGG
>NZ_AOHX01000018.1 GCF_000337735.1 Natronorubrum sulfidifaciens JCM 14089
CCTTGGACGACAGTTTTGACGTCGTCCTTTGCCCAAGTTGCTCTGGAAAATCCTGGATCATTGAAACTAATACACGCAGGTACCAGTCAACTGTGGCATGCCCTCACTGTGGTCAAGAAAGGGATACTGAAAAACTGAAAATTGTAGCCACTGCGGATGAGTGGGCTGGGGCAGCGGAAGAACGTGCGCGGTACCACGCAACAAAAGCTGGTGAGGATGACACGTACAATAGATTCACCAATGAACACGGCCCGTACAACAAGCAACTTGACGCCGTTGATGACCTTCAAAGAGAAATAAGCGATTCTGCGCTTAATCTCAGGATCGGAACGCTGAACCAACAGATCAAGGTACGATATGGCCCCGCAGAAGACCGAGACAGACATCTAAATTCAGGGGGACTCAGCTCATTCGACGAAGATCAGACACAGTTCGAAACACTGGCTGAGTATCGGATGGAGCAGTCCCGGTTTGAACACCGCGAACGATTTGCCGACCAAGCCTCTGATTCAGTGGTTTCAGCGGATGAGCTGATTGATGATTATCATGGAGACCCAGCCGATGACGATTCTTCACGTTACATCCAAAACACCGAGCCGATCGCTTGGGGCGAGCGTGCAGACCGAGATGATCTCGTGACGGGCGAAGTGACGCCGACTGATCAAANGATTCTTCACGTTACATCCAAAACACCGAGCCGATCGCTTGGGGCGAGCGTGCAGACCGAGATGATCTCGTGACGGGCGAAGTGACGCCGACTGATCAAACACATGCCTGGATCAAACTGGACCTCGATGAAGAAACAACTCTATCTACAGCATGGGAGAGTCTCTTCTCGAAGAACCGTGTCCAAAAGGCGTTTGCGGCCTCAGTTCGACAGTTGCTCGAAGATCTTACCGTAGTAGAGTGCCATGAGATCCTCGAAGAGTTCCATATCCCACACTGGCTTCGAGCACCGATTCTGAACGCAGCCCGAGGAAACAATCGTGAAGCGTGGCGGGNTGCGACTGAGGATCTACTTGCGACTGCACAATTATTTGCTGGCCTTGACAGGCATCTTTCGGTTGCTGCGATCGTTCACGAGGACTGGCTTAGCCGGCGACGTGATCAGCGTGAAGACATCTGTGATTTGCTGTCAGTCCTTGCTGCGAACCTGGAAATCAAAGTTTGTTCCAGTGGGCTCGTATTGAACAAGGTCGTTGATGCACACCGACTTGATCTTCCTGGCGTTAGTGACTGGNGGACATCCTTAGAACGCTCTACGAGAACAATGGCGGGCCATTGGCGTACGGGGAATTATACGCGGAATATCTGTGCGATAATTCACGTATCCGGCAGTGCCTTGGTCAACTGAACTCGTACGAACTCATCAATCAGTTCGGTCCCCGAAACGATCGAAAGGTCGAGCTTCTCGAAGCTGGAGAAGCTGTGCTTGAAGCCTTTGACAGGGAAATCGCAAGGCAGCGTCGGATTGAATCCTTTGTTAGCGATGCTGGACAATCTTCTCCGAAGGGCCGTGTATCCCCGCACACACGATCCCCCCCTGAGGGGGCTTCTTTGGAGAACACTGAGGAAAACAACGATCCGTGGACAACACAGTATCTAAAAACTCCACAGCACGTTTCCGCTGTAGCGTCCGCCGAGAACGGTAGTGTGACACTTGTTTCCGGTGGCATCGACGAAAGTGTGGATCGAACACGATGGGCGAGNGCAATAGCGTTAGCCTCTCCTAAATTCCTCAACCGTGCTCTTACACCTGATCGGCTTTCATCCATCGATGATCCACCAATCATTGTTCGAGAAGCGCGCTGTATTGGCGGGGCTTCAGATGATGCTCTCGACGATCCCGCAGAGTTTCGCTCTAACCTCATCGACTGGGGTGAAGAGATCGAGGACATGACCCGTCGTCTCAAGCACGGCAAGTACGAAGATCGCAACGCCTACCGTAGTGAGATTTTACGAAAATCTCACGGCCTCTTCGGGTCAATCGNCCCGTCGTCTCAAGCACGGCAAGTACGAAGATCGCAACGCCTACCGTAGTGAGATTTTACGAAAATCTCACGGCCTCTTCGGGTCAATCGTTCATCTCTTAGATGCCGTCGGTATTGACCTCGTCCGTGAGATTCGCGTCCCTCGTGGAGCGGACAAGGATCGTCAATTAGGCGAACTGGCTCAGTCAATCGCTGTTTCCGTAGCAATTCAGTCGAAGTATCGGGATGTGTTTGCCTGTTACCGGCAGTTGTTCGAACAACGTGAGGAGAAACGTGAACGGGCACTTACGCCGAAGATTGATGCAACCAATCCGTACGGCAACCTTATCGGTTCTATCGTCGTTCGCGGTCCAGACATCCACCGGTTAGAGCCAAAGCTTCGGCATTATCTTGAAA
>NZ_AOHX01000019.1 GCF_000337735.1 Natronorubrum sulfidifaciens JCM 14089
AAGCACTTTGCCCATATCTAGCTCCATCGGTTGGGAAGATCTTAGTGACGCTGCTCGAAGCAGAGAGGCCACTTTGCAAAGGCGAACTCGCAGAGCGATCTGATGTGTCCGAGAAAACGGTTAATCGTCACGAAGAGGAGCTGAAAGCCCTCGGGCTTCTTTTGATTGAAGATGGTGAGTACCGTCTTGCATTGTCTTTCCCAGAAACAGATGAACGACGCAATCCTGTGCTCCCAGAATTAGTCACAGACTCTGATGTCTGGACGGCGATCCTCGATGTTGTCGACAAACTATTGGTGACTACCCTTCCTGCCGAGCGGTATGCAGATCCAGACGATCCAGTTGGTGGCGTGCTTTGGTACCCACAGGACCCGTTTTCACTTCTCGATCATGCGGGGNGAGGAGTTACCAAATCAGGAGCCCGATTCAATCGCGTCTATGGGGCCTGGACCAGCAACAATCCAAGAACCGTTACCCATAGCTTCATAAGAAGAAGGTGACTTTCAGGATACATGACCCTCCAGCAAATTACTGCGGACGACATCGCAGGCTGGGACTCTCTACAGGATATCGCTGACTCCTTCGAGAAACGCGGGCTGAAACCACGCCCAAATCTTGGAGAGAATAATGAACTCGTTCTTCAACTCGGTGATGACGAGTTCGTCGTAATCGTCAACGCTGGGCCCGGAGAATCGGCTACCGACTTCAAGCCTGACAACCGCTCTCGCCATACGAACCTCGTCGCCACGAACGACTTCGAGGAATTCACTTTCCTGACGCGGATGCGGAGCTGGGAAGGGCAGCAGCACGGTCGCATCAAGCACCAGAAGATCTCGTTCAGCAAAAATCAGTTCACGCGCGACAGCGGAGAGAAGAACACCGTTCTGAAGAAGCTCAACTCGATTGAGTACGGTTCTTCCGCTGCGATCTACGACACG
Source organism: Natronorubrum sulfidifaciens JCM 14089 (assembly GCF_000337735.1). Classification (GTDB taxonomy): domain Archaea; phylum Halobacteriota; class Halobacteria; order Halobacteriales; family Natrialbaceae; genus Natronorubrum; species Natronorubrum sulfidifaciens. The sequence continues at coordinate 939 of NZ_AOHX01000019.1, forward strand.
CTGTACGACACACAACAGGGGGTCGAAGAGTTCTATCAGGAGTTCGAAGACCTCCGCACTGACCTCGTTCAGGAGGTCTCCGGAATTCCGGACGACCGTGGTGACGCGAAGCAACGCTACGTACAGGTCATCCTCGACCGGATGATTTTTCTGTACTTCATCCAGGAAAAGCGGCTGCTGGACCGGAACCCGAACTACCTGCACGAAGAGCCTGGCGACGTCGTGGATGATGGTGAAGATCGGGACGAGAACTTCTACCGGCCGCTGTTCTTCGACTACCTCGCAGAAGACAAGCAGAATCCCGACTTCGGAAGCCTCCCGTACCTGAACGGTGGGCTGTTCGCCAAGAATCCCGTTGAGGAGGACTTCCCGGATGCGAAGCTTGGTGAGTCTGCTGAGGAGACGAACGAACTCTTCGATGACATCCTGGACTTCCTATCGGGATGGAACTGGAACGTGGACGAGCGGCTGGACATCGTTGACCCGAAGAACCTCTCACCCGCGATTCTCGGCCACATCTTC
>NZ_AOHX01000020.1 GCF_000337735.1 Natronorubrum sulfidifaciens JCM 14089
GTTAAAGAACTGTACGAAGATGTCATCGAAGCAATCGAGCGTCACCAGACTGCAACGAGTTCGAAAGTCGCTACAAACGCAAGACGGTTAGCTGAATCCAGAATTGAGACGCACAGTGAGAGGCTAGATCAAAAGGGTCTGGGTCAATTCCATGACGCCGGTGTTGAGGATGTTGATGAAGAGACTTTGGAACAGTACTATCCTTTCCATTGGGTTCTGGAGTTCGCACCTGTTTACCGTGATGGCGGATTCGATGTTGTAATTGGAAATCCACCTTGGGAGGNCCTGAGTCCGAACAGGCACGATTTCTTCTCCCAGTATGACGAGACATTCCGGCAATACAATGCCAATCAGAAAGATGCTGTTGAGAAGAACCTACTGGAGGACCCCGAAATAGCTGAGAAGTGGGATAAACACAAACAGACAATGGAGAGGCGTGCAGATTACTTCAACAAGTCACAACAATATACGCTACAATCACCAAAGGTGGCAGGTAGGACTGTTGCAAGCGAGAACGATCTGTCAGCCCTGTTTCTTGAGCGGACATTTGAATTAGCATCCTCTGACAGTCATGTAAGTCTCATCCTCCCAGGCTTTGTGTTCAATGGAGCCATTGCGAAAGATCTGCGCAATTGGATGCTTGAGAACACGTCACTGGGAACAATCGTTGGATTCGAAAACAAGGGAATATTTGACAATATCGATGACCGATATCGATTTGGCATCCTCTCCTTCAAAAACAGTGGAAGTACTGACTATGTTCGCGGTTTGTTCGGCCAAAATCCCCTAGACATTCTAAAGACGATTGACTCGGACGCAGTTGAAATACCCAAACGCGTTTTAGCGAATTATTCTCCCGAAGCTGGAATCTTCCCAGG
>NZ_AOHX01000021.1 GCF_000337735.1 Natronorubrum sulfidifaciens JCM 14089
AAAACCACCAGTAAGTCTCAAGTCCAGTTCGTTGATGAACTACTCAAAGAAAAGCGGGGCAAGGGGCTTTCTGAGTCAGATGTACTTCCGGATTATACAGAGTACCGGATTGGGTACCGAAAAATATCCAATTCGACCAACGAACGAACAATGGTCGCATCGGTAATTCCCAAGGGAGCAGTGTGCATTGAGTCAGTACAACTCTTTAGACCGTACGAACTTAACCCAGAAGAAGAGCACTTAGAACAAGAGAATCTACATAACGCATATGAACGGATTTTCACCGACCGTGAATTGTTCTGTGCGGTCGGATTGATCAACAGCATCCCATTCGACTTCTTGATGCGAACGAAGATTGAGACCAATATGGTGAAATACAAGGTTGAAGAAACTCAGGT
>NZ_AOHX01000022.1 GCF_000337735.1 Natronorubrum sulfidifaciens JCM 14089
CCTCTACATCCTCTCGCTCCCACCCCACCATCTTCGGGTTAGACTTCGACTGGATCAACTGCGCTGCCCCCATATTCCGCTTGGACGTGAATCCACTCATACTCACGAAATAACACCCCTTACACGACGCAGTCGCCATCGAGACCTTATCGTGAAACACGCTAATATCATCTGTCCCAGTAGGCTTCTCAGTCACGAGTGTGGCGTTCGTTCTGTGTCTGTTCATTCTTGTATTGGGTTGGTACTGTCATCTGCAAAAATCGATGTGGTGATTGAAGTGAACTTGTTCCCGCTGAATCTCTGNATTTGTAGGTCGATCTCAACCAACGGATGCTATTCCTCACTTCCGACTTATCGTCCAAATTGGTCTTCTGTAATCTTCTCTGCTTCCTCTTCGGCAACGTTCCGTGCTGAGACTTCGTGAAGTCTTGTGCACTTTTTTCCAGGGCACCCGGATAACCCCCCTGTTCGAAGTCGTTCCTCCTCTTCGTCGTAAATCCACTTTATTGTCCACCCACAGTCCGGACATTTGTACTTGAATTCTATTGGCATGAGAATAACTAGGGATGTGATTGTCTGATTCGTTCTGCTTCGTCTTCGCCGATTTTTCTCGCTTCCAGGCGGTGAATTTTTGTGCAGTTATTTCCGGGGCAACCAGTGACC
>NZ_AOHX01000023.1 GCF_000337735.1 Natronorubrum sulfidifaciens JCM 14089
CTTGCACCCGTAATTCGTCCGAAGGAGGAAGTAGGAACCCTTGCAGGGCACCCACCACGATGCCCTCTTCCTACCACCAAGTACTGGATACCCACCACGGTATCCTGCGTCTGCCATCAGGGGATGTGCCTGAGACGAATTCATCCTGTGCTTGCCTTTTGCCGCTCTTAGAGGCGGCAAAACACAGTACTAACTACTCTTACTTACTTTTTGCTATCAGCAAAGTTATTAGCAAAGACAATTATAAATTTTTTAGCAAAATTTATTCGACAGGTATTAGCAAATCGATGAGCACAATCAAACCTGTGACGCTTAGTCCCAACGATGTCGATGCCCTGGACTCTGCCATTCTTGATTATTTTCTTGAAGGGAGGCCTGATTCTCCGTGGGGCCGGGCAACTCCAACAGAAGTGTACCGAGCACTCGACGATCGTGGAACACTATCAGAACTTGGTGACCCTGTCCGACAAACGGTCCAGAACCGGATTCAGCGACTCGCACTAGCTGGTCACTTAAAAAACAAGTACAATTCTGGGTGCTACGAATTTGTTTCTGATCCGCGTGAGGCTGATGATATGTGATTAAAAGTTGATAATAGTACGATTTCTTTATTCAGAGTACGGCGTGAAAATCGTGGCAAGTACAGATGCATACTGATTAATCGTCGTCAGTAGCTTCGTCAAAATCTTCTTCGTCTACTCGGGAGAACGATTCTCCACCGCATCTGCAACCATTTCGAGCTCCAAGCGGAAGAATTTCCTCGTCATCGGTAATTGTAGCGGAATATGCGTTTCCGCATCGGTCGCAAGTAGCGAGGAAATTTCGTTCTTTCTCCATACGCACCTCTGACCACGCCAAACTATTTGAATCTGACAGGGAGGTGGAGTCTTCTCCAACTAATCACTGCNCTGCACCCCCTGTACTGACCGATCACTAACCCTCGCAGATTCCGTTTCAGTTTGTGCTACATTCGCGTGCTTTACAGATCATGAAGTCCTACTTGTCGTCATTCCTTTAAGTATGACTGGCTACAATACAAGTAAATGAACGGGGGAACGCTGTGCCGTTCCGGTTATTCTACTGCGCACAACTGCTTCGAGCGACGAAGTTACCAGTCCACGGACTCCTTGTACAAAGACGACCTGAGCAGTAGGTACAGCAGTCACGCAGATCCGTTCAAACATCGAATACAATGAAGTGATGAGTCATTACTCCATCCAATGAAAATTCACGAGATCATAATATGAAGGAAAGCAACTCCTCTGCACGGCGGGGCTACGACATAGCAGCGCACAGTCCACCAGGACGGACGTATCTTGATGACAGCATCGAGGCTTCATCCGAAGATTTGGGCGGAAGTCCCCATGGCCATGAGTACAGCGCAGGG
>NZ_AOHX01000024.1 GCF_000337735.1 Natronorubrum sulfidifaciens JCM 14089
TCCGACCGGAGATGACCCTGGAACCACGCCGCTCGTGGCGGCGGTCGTGATGACGATTCCAACGAGCAGCATAACCATGACCCTCCGAACGAGAGTCACGAATCAAACACCTCAACGAGTCCGAGCCGGTCTGCGATGAGAGACCCACCGGCTGCACCAACCACAATCAGCCCTATTTCAAGACTGCCACCAAGCAGGTCGGATAAAATCGTGATGTCTGCGCCCGCGGATAGTCCGGCGTCGAGAGCACCAACCGACGCGCCAAGTGTGGCGACCGTCTCTAGGTCAAGGTCAAGGTCCACCATTAGAGCATCCACCCCGCAGCGAACCCGGCCGTGCTCGTGATGCCGACGTAGACCAAGCCCCAGAGGTCGCTACTCTGGAAGAATGAGGAAACGTCACCGACCAACAGCCACGCAGCGAACACCCCGACCGTGCCGAAAATCGACCACATATAGTAG
>NZ_AOHX01000025.1 GCF_000337735.1 Natronorubrum sulfidifaciens JCM 14089
ATCAGAGATGTGTATAAGAGACAGGTCCTCGGCTGGTCGTACTCCCAGCTGATGCCGCGTGCCCGGTACGGGATCGTGTTCCTTGGTGCGATCTTACTCGTGTACATCGTCAACGAATTCATCGACGTCGTCGAAGAGGAAGACCGCCTCTCGGCGGTGTTGCTCACGATATCTGCAGCCGTCGTTATTACGACGGCGGTCTACCTCTTTACCAACTATAGTGCCCTCTATGAAGGCGCACGCGGGATCGCGACCGATTCAGCACTCGCGCTCGCGCTTGCGTTCACGCTGGTCATCATCTATCTGACCTGGCGATCGTTCGGGATGACGTTCCTCGTCGTGTTGCTTGCCGGCATCGGATACGGTCTGTTCGGCCAGTACATCGGTGGCATCCTGGGACACGGCGGCATCACGTCCGAACGGATGCTTCGCCTCCTCGTCCTCGAGGTCGAGGGCTTTTTCGGGTCACTCAACCGACTCGTGGCAGCATGGATCGCGCCGTTCCTGCTCTATGCTGGCCTGCTCAAAGCCTACGGCGCGTTCGACATGATCTTGCGGCTGGCAGTTCGCTCCGCGAAATACATCTCGTCGGGGGTCGCCCAGACCGCAGTTGTCGCCAGTGCTGTCATCGGCTCTGTTAACGGGAGTCAGACCGCAAATGCGGGAATGACCGGCTCGTTCACGATTCCGATGATGAAAGAGAGCGGTCTGAAACCCGAGACCGCTGGCGGGATCGAGTCCGTTGCCTCGACTGCGGGTCAGGTCCTGCCACCCGTGATGGGTGCAGCAGCGTTCATCATGGTCTCGGTGATCGGTGGCTCTGTCACGTACGTCGACGTGATGCTCGCTGGACTCATCCCGGCAGCAATCCTCATGGTCTCGATTTTCGCCGGTGTGCACTACATTGCAGCACCGCAAATCGAGAACCCCACGATGGACGACTACTTCGAAGGAACCAAAACCACTGGTGAGTTCATTTACGAGGGTCTCAAGTACTCGATTCCGCTCGTAATCCTCCTCTACGTGCTCGGTGTCCTGCAGTACACCGTGATGACTGGGGCGCTGTGGACGGCGGTCGCAATGATCATCACTGGCATTACGTTCCCGATTGCCAGAGCCCTGTATGAAGGGGAGAGCCTGTCGGCAACGGGCCGTGAAGTTCTCGCCCATACTCGCGATGGCGCCCGTGAGGGTGCTGTGGTGCTCGCACCGGTTGCAATCATCCTTGCAGCGATCAACGGCGTCGTCGATATTCTGCTGACGACTGGCGTTCCGACGGCGGTCTCGCTCGCATTGATGGACCTCTCCGGTGGCGTCCTCCTCCTCGCGGCAGTGATGTCGATGATCATCTGTATCCTCCTCGGACTGGGGATGCCGACATCGGCAGCGTACACGATCGTCGCGTTGCTGGTCGCGCCTGCACTGACTGGACAGTTCCTCCTTCCCGACTTCGCTGCACACTACTTCGTCTTCTACGCGGCAATCCTCGCCGGATTGACCCCGCCAATCGCCACGTGCGCTGCGGTCGCCTGTGGGATTGCCGGAGCAAGCTTCTGGAAGACCGTCTGGGAGGCACTGAAAATCTCCGCGCCGCTCTATGTGCTTCCGTTCGCGTTCATCTACCATCCGGAACTCGTCTCCGGAGCGTTCGACGCGACTGCGATCAGCGCTGGCCTCCTCGCCATGCTGGGTGCACTGACGATCATCCACGGGATCAACTACCGATTCGCCTTCGGTCGAAGCGTGTCCGCCGGTGCTCGAGTCGTCTTCTTCGCACTCGGGATCATCGTGATGGTCTATCCTGACCTGCTGGTGCAGCTTGGCGCACTCGCCGCCACGGCCGGCCTCTTGGTCGTCCAGACGATCGTTGGCAAACCCGATCCGGTCGGCAAGCTCCAAGCGCTTGCAACCGGACTCAACGGTGGGAGCAAAGAGCCGGTCGAAGCCGAACGTCCGTAACCGCACTGCGTTTCGACTCTTTTCGCCGGTCTCTCGAGCGTTACTCGTAACTCGTCGCCGGCCGACCGAGCTGATCCTCGACAGCCTCGACTTTCTCCGACGCGGTCGTTTCACGCGTTCGCTTGTCGTCGATCTTCAACACCGTGCTCACACGGTCGCCGTCGACGGCTTCGTGGGCCGCCTGCGCGGCTGCAAACAGCTCTCCGATATCGTCGGCTTCGATCACCGTCCCCATGGGGTTCGTTTCGTACGCGACGTCGTAGGCCTCGAGTGCGTCGACGGCCTTCGCGACTTCGCCCGACATACTCTCCTCGATCACCGGTGCCACGCTCAGGAGTGCAACGACTGTCATCGGTCGTACTGAGGACGCGCCAGCCCCTAAATCCGACCCCGTACGACTGGACTCGAGACGATTATCGTAGCCACTGGCCGTCACTGCACACCAGCTCGCACGACAGCTGTGTGATCTGTGTGTACATCGGTTCAGTTGTTACTATACCGACGCTCGCGGAGTCACGACTGGCAGCTACGAAACGCAACGCCGGTCAAGAGTTCACCAACGAGAACAGACGGCACCGTGCTCAGTTCGGCTGTGGGTGGTGACTCGAGTCCGTGGGCGGGTAGATGATGACGTCGCCGTTCGCATAGACGTACACCTCGTACTCGAGGGCGGTGAAGGCGACGTGGCCGCCCGTTCGTTCGGTGCCGTCTGCCTTCTTTCTGAAGAGTCGGTCGAGTGCGTCCGGGTCAACGCTGTCGTACAGCGAGAACTCGCCCTGTGAGACGTCGGTGTCTGCGATCGACGCAAGCGCGTGGACGATCGTGGTCGTAATCGTCGCAGTGCCGTCGATATCGTGGTGGAAGACGTAGCGACCGTTCGTTTGATCGTACTGAACGTCGTCTGCGTCGTCGGTGGATGAAAATTCAGTTTCCATAGGCGATCTGCGGGGGGTCAATCGTCTACCGATCCGTAGTTCCCCATAGTATAAAAGCCAATCGCAGGCAGGATTTATAAACAGATACGACGGAATACCGCCGGATAGTTCAAAGACAGCGATTATCAGTTGGCAATGAACGTTGTGGTAAGTGATTCGGTGGTGAGAGGAACGGTTTTCGACCACTACCCGCACACAGCCACGCTGCGTCTGCGACGCTAGCAGCGATTCGACCGACGGTCAGAACGGGTACTTCGACTTCGCTCGAGCGTGCGATGGCTGGGATTTGCACCAGTCCAGACGTGCTCGCACCGCTGTGTGCGATTGGGGTGATACAAATTCGAGAACGATGTTCACGGCACAGACAACTCGCTACGCTCGCGGGATTACATGCAGCGAAATGCGCTGGCTGGGATTTGAACCGCTCCTGAGAACCTGCTCACTCTGCTCGCAGAACCTCAGTATGCTTCATATCCAGATCCGATATCTGCCGCTCACGGAGTTGTTCGCGGTAGAAATGCGCTGGCTGGGATTTGAACCCAGGTTGTGACCATGGCAAGGTCACGTGATACCACTACACTACCAGCGCGTACTCACTCAGTGACGAGTGCAATTGAACCGAGTCGCTACGCACACTTATAAATGTCGAAACGGAGACCGAACGCCCCCGATGACAGTCGGCGTTCGTCTCATCGCGACACTATTTTCGTGTCCACCGCATAGCAGTCTCGCGGTCTCGAGTACATGACACCGCCGGCTCGTCTCGTGACGCTCGTCCTTGAGGCATGGTCTCGAGGATACACCGATCGACAAGAACGTCTCACTCAAGTCGTGCTCACGAGATCGTTCCAGTTCACGGCGCATACGCTGTGCGGTGCTCGTCGAAGTTGTTGGTCGTCGAAATGCGCTGGCTGGGATTTACACCACTCCCAGACGTGCTCGCGACGCTGTGGGCGACTGGACTGATTCAAATCTGAGAACGATGTTCACGGAATAGACGACTCGCTTCGCTCGTCGGTATCGTTCAGTGAAAATGCGCTGGCTGGGATTTGAACCCAGGTTGTGACCATGGCAAGGTCACGTGATACCACTACACTACCAGCGCCCTGTTGCGCACTTACACCTACATCGGGAGGCATGTATAAGCGTTGCGAACCGGGTTGCCGTATGGGTGTTCACGACGTACCATGTGGCTGGGCTGTGGTACTCACCATCCGACTCACTATTTATTTTTGTTCGCGTGCGCGCGAACACCAGCAACTCAGTCATCCGAGCAGCACGCCAGTCAGACGAACTCCCGTCGGTCAGTGCCGGGACACCCGCAACTGCTCCGCGACACGCCAGGAGATCGGGACCGTAGCCCCTGAAGAGGGATTATCGTCGGCGTTCGCAGTTCCCCGCCGAAGGTCGGGTCTTGGAGTCTCCGGATGGCTGTGACAATCCCTATCAGTTACTATTGAAAACCGTCATCTGAGACGACCCGTCTGCCCCGAATTCACACGTGTGAGCCGTTCACAGCCGCAATCGAATCCGCTATCCTTTTACGGTGGTATCGGCAACACATCGCTACAGTCTAGTGACGCGGCGCCGAAGCGTCTCGGCATGACCGTCAGCATACTCGTCCCGTCGTCGCTCACCCGTGAAGCCGAGGACAAACGCGAGGCAACTCGCAAACTCGGATACGTCGCCCGCGCGGCGACGATCTTTCGGGCTGATCGCCTGATCGTCTACCCGGACCGGGAAGGCGAAACGGGCAGATTCGACGGCGGGTTCGTAAGCACCGTCTTGCGGTACGCCGCAACACCGCCATACCTCCGAAACGAGGCATGGGGAATGCGGGACGAACTGGAGTATGCGGGCGTCTTGCCGCCGCTCCGCGCCATGTCACAGACCGGCTCCGAATCTACCGGTTCGGGGTCGTCAAGACAAGGAATCGTGACCGAGGTCGGACCTGAAGGGCGCGTCCGGGTCAATTGCGGCTTGCAACACCCGATCTCCCTCAACGTCCCTCCGAAAATGGAGGTCGACGAGGGGGAGCGCGTGACCGTCAGGATCTCTTCGCGACGACCGGTCCGGGCGAAACTCGAGAACAAGCCCCTCCCGGGGCTTGCAGTCGAGCGGACGGACCTTTCCGCAGCTCTCGGCCGTGAGGACGCTGGCGTCTGCATCGCTGCCTCCCGATTCGGTGAAGAACTCACCGTCGGGCGGCTCGAGACGTTGGCCGGACGCATCGATCGTGACGGGCTGACCGTCGCATTTGGTGCGCCCGAGAGAGGGCTGCCGGATATCCTCGGAATCGAGGCATCGGCTGTCAACGCGTCGTCGGGACAAGGCGACGCGGCCGAATCGTCCACTGGGGACGACACAGCCGATGACGGAGTCGAACCCACAGCCGATCCAGGGTTCGACCTCTGGCTAAATACGGTTCCGAATCAGGGCAGCGAGGTTGTGCGAACGGAAGAAGCTCTGTTCGCCACCCTCGCTCCCCTCTCACTGCAAGAGTGATAGAATGCCACAACCAAACGCACCACGCAAAGGCTCACTCGGGTTCGGCCCACGACAGCGGGCGACCAGCGAGGTCCCACGCTTTAACTCGTGGCCGGACGACGACGGACAGCCGACGCTCCAGGGTTTCGCGGGCTATAAGGCCGGTATGACCCACGTCGTTATGGTCGACGACAAAGCGAACTCGCCGACCGAGGGAATGGAAGAGACCGTTCCCGTGACGATCGTGGAGACGCCGCCAATGCGCGCCGTTGCTCTGCGAGTGTACGAAGACACGCCGTATGGTATGAAGCCACTGACTGAGGTCTGGACCGACGAGTTCGCACCTGAACTCGATCGTGTGCTGGACCTTCCCGGTGACGATTACGACGTCGATGCTGCTACGGACGAGCTCCGTGGCTACCTCGAAGAGGGACGCGTCGACGACGTCCGCGTCATCACCCACACGGTACCGGGGGAGATTCCCTCGATGCCGAAGAAGAAACCGGACGTGATGGAAACGCGCGTCGGCGGCGGCTCTCTCGACGAGCGCGTCGACTTCGCCCTCGAGACCGTCGAGGACGGCGGCGAACACGTCATGAACGACATGTTCCGCGCCGGCGAGTACGTCGACGCAAGCGGCGTCACGAAAGGGAAAGGGACGCAGGGTCCCGTCAAGCGATGGGGCGTCCAGAAACGCAAGGGCAAACACGCCCGGCAGGGCTGGCGTCGCCGCATTGGCAACCTCGGCCCCTGGAACCCATCCCGCGTCCGCTCGACGGTCCCACAGCAGGGACAGACGGGATACCACCAGCGGACGGAACTGAACAAACGCCTCGTCGACATCGGCGACGGCGCAGACGCGACGGTCGACGGTGGCTTCGTCAACTACGGCGAAGTCGATGGACCACACGCGCTGATCAAGGGCTCGCTCCCCGGGCCGAACAAGCGTCTCGTACGCTTCCGCCCGGCGATCCGACCCGGAGACCAGCCGCGCCTCGATCCCGAGGTGCGCTACGTCTCCACCGCATCCAACCAGGGATAACACATGGAAGCAACAGTACGCGACCTGGACGGCGACGAAACGGGCTCGGTCGAGCTCCCGGCGGTCTTCGAGACGACGTACCGCCCGGACCTGATCGCCCGCGCCGTTCGTGTCGCCCAGGCAAACCGGAAGCAGGACTACGGTGCCGACGAGTTCGCCGGCATGCGGACGCCGGCTGAATCGTTCGGTAGCGGCCGCGGGATGGCCCACGTCCCACGCCAGGACGGACGCGCACGACGCGTTCCCCAGGCGGTCAAAGGACGAAAGGCCCACCCACCAAAGGCCGAGAAAGACCAGTCCGAATCGATCAACACGAAAGAAAAGAAACTGGCCGTCCGCAGCGCCATCGCGGCAACGACGGACGCCGAACTCGTCGCCGAACGCGGCCACGAGTTCGACGACGACGCCGAGATTCCGGTCGTCGTCGCAGACGAGTTCGAAGACCTCCAGAAGACGAAGGAAGTCGTCGAGTTCCTCGAGGCCGCCGGTCTCGAGGCCGACATCGAACGCGCAGACGAGGGTCGAAGCGTCCGTGCGGGTCGCGGGAAGACCCGTGGACGGAAGTACAAGACGCCAACGTCGATCCTCTTTGTCACCTCGAGTGAGTCCGGCCCATCCCGTGCGGCCCGGAACCTCGCTGGTGTCGACGTCACGACGGCTGCAGAGGTCAACGCGGAAGACCTCGCACCCGGCACGCAGCCGGGTCGACTGACCGTCTGGACCGAGAGCGCACTCGAAGAGGTGGCTGACCGATGAGTTCGATCATCGAACACCCACTGGTCACGGAGAAGGCGATGAACGACATGGACTACGAGAACAAACTCCAGTTCGTCGTCAACCCAGACGCCACCAAACCCGAGATTCGCGACGAAGTCGAATCCCGATTCGACATCTCGGTCGCTGACATCAACACGCAGGTAACGATGAAAGGCAAGAAGAAAGCGACGATCAAACTCTCCGAGGACGACGACGCGCAAGAAGTCGCCTCCCGGATCGGGGTGTTCTAAGAATGGGACGACGCATTCAAGGACAACGACGTGGACGCGGGACCTCGACGTTCCGTGCCCCATCCCATCGCTACAAGGCGAAACTCGACCACAAAAAGGAAGAAGACGACGACGTCATCCGCGGCACAGTCGTCGATATCGAACACGACCCCGCCCGCTCGGCACCAGTCGCCGCCGTCGAATTCGAAGACGGCGACCAGCGACTCATCCTCGTTCCAGAGGGTGTCGCCGTCGGCGAGGAGATTCAGGTCGGTGTTTCGGCTGAGATCAAACCCGGAAACACGCTCCCACTCGCGGAGATTCCGGAAGGGGTTCCGGTCTGTAACGTCGAGGCAAACCAGGGCGACGGCGGTCGATTCGCTCGTGCCTCCGGTGTCAACGCAGACCTGATCACCCACGACCGCAACGCAGCGGTCATCCAGCTTCCAAGCGGCGAGGTCAAGCGCCTCGACCCACAGTGTCGCGCCACGATCGGCGTCGTCGCTGGTGGGGGCCGTACGGAGAAGCCGATGGTCAAAGCAGGGAACAAGTACCACAAGATGAAAGCCCGAGGCACGAAGTGGCCTCGCGTCCGTGGTGTGGCGATGAACGCCGTCGACCACCCGTTCGGTGGCGGTGGCCGCCAGCACCCCGGCAAACCAAAATCTGTCTCGCGGGACGCCCCGCCAGGACGGAAGGTCGGTGACATCTCGTCCCGACGCACCGGTCGAGGTGGCAACAAATGAGTCAGGAGTACCGAACCGGCCGTGAAGGTGAGTTCACTTACCGCGGCCACACGCTCGAGGAGCTGCAGGATCTGGAGCTTGAGGATGTTGCAGAACTGCTCCCCGCACGCCAGCGGCGAAGTATTGTACGCGGCCTTTCCGTCGAGAAGCAGAAGCTACTCGAGAAGGCACGCGAGAAAGACGAAGAGGAAACGGCGAACGCGCCGATCCGAACGCACCTGCGGGATATGCCGATCCTGCCGGAGTTCGTTGGTCTGACCTTCGAGGTCTACAACGGCCAGTCGTTCGAGCGCGTCCGTGTCGAACCCGAGATGATCGGACACTATCTCGGCGAGTTCCAGCTGACCCGAAACTCCGTCGAACACGGACAGGCCGGTATCGGCGCGACTCGATCCTCGAAGTTCGTCCCACTGAAGTGATCACCGTATGGGAATCAACTACTCAGTCGACGCCGACCCGGACGCAACTGCGAAAGCGATGCTCCGCGAGCGTCACATGAGCCACAAGCACAGCAAAGAGGTCGCCCGCGAACTCAAGGGCCGCTCGGTTGAAAACGCCCAGGCGTACCTCCAGGACGTGATCGACCAGAAGCAGTCGGTCCCATTCAAATCCCACAACTCCGGCGCGGGTCACCGCTCCGACGTTGAGGGCTGGGACGCCGGCAAATACCCCGAGAAGGTCTCGGAAGCGTTCCTCGACCTGCTCGAGAACGTCGAATCCAACGCCGATCACCAGGGCTTCGACGGGGAGTCGATGGAGATCGTCCACGTCGCCGCCCACAAGGTCGGCGAGTCAGTCGGCCGCAAGCCCCGCGCGATGGGGCGTGCGTCTGCCTGGAACACGCCGCAAGTGGACGTCGAGATCGTAGTCGAAGAGGTCGAAGACACCGAGGACGACGAGGTAGATAACTAATGGCTGACGAACACCAGTTCATCGAAAACGGCCTTCAGCGGTCCCAGATCGACGAGTTCTTCCAGGAAGAACTCGGCCGCGCAGGCTACGGTGGCATGGACGTCGCCAAAACGCCGATGGGAACCCAGATCGTCCTCAAGGCCGAAAAGCCCGGGATGGTCATCGGCAAAGGTGGCGAGAACATCCGGAAGGTCACGACGGCACTCGAGGACAAATTCAACCTCGAGGACCCACAGATCGACGTGCAGGAGGTCGAAGAACCCGACCTGAACGCACGTATCGTCGCTGATCGACTGGCCAACGCACTCGAGCGTGGCTGGTACTTCCGGAAAGCCGGTCACACGACGATCGACCGGATCATGGAAGCCGGCGCACTCGGCGCCGAGATCGTCCTCTCCGGAAAGGTGACGGGCGCTCGATCGCGTGTTGAGAAGTTCAACCGCGGCTACATCAAGCACAACGGCGAACCCGCCGAAGAGGTCGTCGACCACGGCCAGGGCGTCGCGGTGATGAAACTCGGTACCATCGGGGTCAACGTCAAGATCATCCCGCCAGGTGCCGAGTTGCCCGACGACTTCGCCGTCTACGAAGACATGGACCCCGAGGAAGTCGTCCCTGACGCCGTCGAAGCTAACGAGGCCGAAGGTGTCGAGGAACTCCTCGAGGGCGAACCCGAAGCAGCCGAGGCGGCCGACGCCGGTGCCGAAGCTGCGGCCGATGAGGCCGTCGAGACGGACGCCGAGGCTGACCTCGACGAAGACGTCGTCGAGGAAGTCATCGAAGCCGAAGTCGACGCCGAAGAGGAAGTCGACGTCCCCGATGAGTCTCCGATCGAGGAAGACCTCGATGAGCTCGAGGAGGATGTCGAGGCCGAAGCAGAAGAACTCGTCGCGGAGATGGAAGACGACGAAGACGACGCAGACGAGGGAGGTGACGCCTGATGGCGATCCTCCACGTCGAAGAGATCCGCGACATGACGCCCGCCGAACGGGAAGAAGAACTCGAAGAACTCGAGACGGAGCTGCTGAACCAGAAGTCCGTTCTCGCAGCCGGTGGTGCACCGGAGAACCCGGGCCGCATCGGCGAACTGGGTACCACCATCGCGCGGATCAAGACGATCCAGCGCGAGGAAGGCGACCTGGACGAAGAATAATCGAACAATGGCACTGACACCCGAGACCCTGCCGCGACACGAACTCAACGGACTCCCCGTCCGAGTCGTCGAGAGTGACGACGATTCGCGAGTGGGTCTAGAAGGGCGCGTCGTCATCGAGACGACCAACACCCTCTCGATGGAAGTTCGAGACGACGGCGAGTCTCGGGTCGTGATGGTGCCGAAGTCGGGCTCGACGTTCGAGTTCGCGATCACAGATGACGCCGCCGACTCACCAAAGGAGTCGGGGACCATGTCCAAACTGGCCGACACTCAACCTGCGGGCACCGAGCAATCGGACGCCGCAGACAGCGCCGGCGAGGATGTGGCCTACGTTACGGTCGATGGCTCGCGACTGCTCTCACGACCCGCCCGACGCACGGAAACTAGTGGTGATTCACCATGGCAATAGGACTAGACGTTGAAACCCCTCCGGAACCAGAAAACCCGGAGGAATACGACTACAAGACGTGTCCGTTCTACGGCGAACTTCCCGTTCGAGGACAGATCCTCGAAGGGCAGGTCGTCTCGACGGACATGGACAAGACCGTAGTCGTCGAGCGAGAGTACGATGTGGCGGTTCCGAAATACGACCGCCTCATGAAACGACGCTCGCGCATTCCGGCACACGTGCCGGGCGTGCTCGAGCCGCTCTCGGTCGGTGACTCGGTCAAGATCGCAGAGACCCGACCACTGTCGAAGACGAAATCGCACGTGGTCGTCGAAGTAACTGAAGAAGCGACTGCAGCCGACGTCGCCGAGCTGACCGGCGAAAGCGAGCCGGACCCACAGCTTTCGGCCGACGACCTCGGCGGCAACGACGAGGGTGATCAGTGATGGAGGCAATGAAAGCCGACGTCACGCAGGGACTCAAGAAAGGGTCGCTGGTCACGTGTGCCGACAACTCGGGCGCACGGGAGCTGAAGGTCATCAGCGTCGCGGGTTACCACGGCACCAAGAACCGCCAGCCGAAGGCGGGACTCGGTGACAAAGTGACCGTTTCGGTCACCAAGGGTACCCCGGAGATGCGCCGACAGGTCCTCGAGGCCGTCATCGTCCGCCAGCGGAAATCGATCCGCCGGCCCGATGGCACGCGACTGAAGTTCGAGGACAACGCGGCCGTCATCATCGACGAGAACGAAGAGCCCCGCGGCACGGAGATCAAGGGCCCGATCGCTCGCGAAGTCGCAGAGCGCTTCGGAGCAATCGCAAGCACCGCGACGATGATCGTATAGACAATGAGCAAGCAACCACACAAACAGCGAAATCAGACGGAGCGTGCGCCGCTGCACAAGCGAGGAAAGCAGCTCCATGCGACGCTGTCCGACGACCTCCGCGAGGAGTACGACACCCGACGCACCCGCGTTAACGCGGGCGACACCGTCGAAGTCATGCGTGGCGACCACGCCGGCACTGAAGGAGAGGTTCTTCGTGCTATCCTCGAGGACGGGACGATCCACGTCGAGGACGTGACGGTCGAGACGGCAGACGGCGAAGAAGTGCCACGACCGCTTGCCCCCTCGAACGTCCGTATCACGGACCTCGATCTGGAAGACGAGCGTCGCGAGGCGCGCCTCGAAGGTGATACCGAATGACAAAACACCAGAAACGACTGTCAGTACCGAAGTCCTGGCCGGTCGAACGGAAGACTGACGTCTTCACGGTCAAGGCCGGTGCCGGCCCACACGGCAAAGAAGGCGTTCCGCTCGTCGTCTTGCTGCGGGACGTCCTCGGCTACGTGGACTCGAAGAAGGAAGCACGATACGCCCTCTCCGAGGATGCGATCCTCATCAACGGGGACCCGATCAACGACGAACAGCGCCCGATCGGCATGTTCGACATCGTTGCGTTCCCCGGTCGAGAGGAGTACTACCGCGTCTTCCCCGACGAAGGCGGTCGACTCGCGCTGACCGAGATCGACGAGGATGCTGCGGAAAGCCGCCTCGGCAAGATCGCAGGCAAACAGCAAGTCCCTGGCGGGGACACACAGCTGACGCTGCACGACGGTACAAACGTCCTCGTCGAGGACGGCAGCGAGTACAACACGAGCGACTCGGTCGTCGTCGACAACGACGACAAATCGATCGTCGCCCACTTCCCGTTCGAAGAGGGTGCGCTCGTGACGGCCGTCAGCGGTAACCACGGCGGCAAGATCGGCGAGATCGACGCGATCGACATCACGCCAGGAAGCGGTCCGAACACCGTCGGCGTCTCTACCGACGACGACGGGTTCGAGACCATCCAGGAGTACGTCGTCGTGATCGACGAGAACTTCACGGGTGATGATGAATGAGCGAAGCTGACATCGGCGAGTTCCACGAGATGCGCGAACCCCGCGTCGAAAAAGTCGTCGTCCACATGGGCGTCGGCCGCGGTGGCCGCGAACTCGGCAAAGCCGAAGACATCATCGAGGAAGTCACTGGTCAGGAGAGTGTCCGTACCCAGGCGAAACGGACCGAACCCGACTTTGGCATCCGTCAGGGCGACCCGATCGGCGCGAAGGTGACCCTTCGCGGCGAGGACGCCTACGAGTTCCTCGAGACGTCGCTGCCGCTTGCAACGTTCTCCGCAAGCCAGTTCGACGACACGGGCAACTTCAGCTTCGGAATCGAGGAACACACCGAGTTCCCAAGCCAGGAGTACGACCCGAACGTCGGGATCTACGGCATGGACGTCACCGTCAACCTGGTCCGTCCAGGCTACCGCGTCGCAAAGCGCGACAAGGCGAACCGGTCGATCCCCTCGAGCCACCGACTCACCCCCGAGGACGCAATTGCGTTCATCGAGGCGAACTTCGATGTGAGCGTGGAGGCAGACGATGAGTGAAAGTGAAACAGACGTAGAAAACGAGCGCACGGGCGAGCACGCAGCAAAACGGACGGGCCAGGAAGCGGCCTGCCAGCGCTGTGGCCGCAAACAGGGACTTGTCGGCAAGTACGACATCAACCTCTGTCGGCAGTGCTTCCGCGAGATTGCTCGTGACATGGGATTCAGGAAGTATCGATAATATGACTGGAAACGATCCACTCAGCAACGCGCTCTCGGGACTCGACAACGCCGAGAGCGTGGGGCATCTGACCCACGAGGTAACACCCGCCTCCAACGAGATCGGCAGCGTACTCGAGGTCTTCTACGACCGCGGGTACATCGACGGCTTCGAGTACGTCGACGACGGTAAAGCCGGTCAGTTTGAGGTCGAACTGAAAGGAGCGATCAACCAGTGTGGCCCCGTCAAGCCCCGCTACGCCGCCGGTGCCGAGGACTTCGAGAAATGGGAGAAACGCTATCTCCCCGCTCGAGGCTTCGGTGCACTCGTCGTCACGACGAGCAGCGGCATCATGAGCCACTACGAGGCTCGTGAGCAGGGAATCGGTGGTCAGGTTATCGCATACGTCTACTAACCATGCGAGTCGAACTGGAAATCCCTGACAACGTAACCGTCGAGATCGACCATCTCGACGTGACCGTCGACGGTCCGGAAGGCAGCGTTACGCGCCGCCTCTGGTACCCAGACGTGTCCGTCGAGACGGAAGACGACAGTGTGGTAATCGAAAGCGAGGCCGAGGACGCGAAAACGAACGCGACCGTCGGCACCTTCGAGAGCCACATCCGTAACGCCTTCCACGGCGTGACCGAGGGCTGGGAGTACAAGATGGAAGCCTTCTACTCTCACTTCCCAATGCAGGTCCGCGTGGACGGCGACGATGTCGTCATCGAGAACTTCCTCGGCGAGAAGGCACCGCGACGCACGACTATCCACGGTGAAACCGACGTTTCCGTCGACGGCGAACGCCTCGTCCTTTCCGGCCCGAACAAAGAGGACGTCGGCCAGACGGCGGCGGACATCGAGCAGCTGACGCGTGTCAGCGGCAAGGACACCCGTGTCTTCCAAGACGGGGTCTACATCACCGAGAAACCCGCGAAAGGAGGTGCCTGATAGATGGCAGACGAAGACCAACCGAACGACGAGCCACAGGAACTCGAGGACATCAGTGGCGTCGGCGAGAGCAAGGCAGATGCCCTGCGCGACGCCGGCTTCGAGTCCATCGAGGACGTCAAAGAGGCCGACCAGGACGAACTGGCCGAGGCCGACGGCGTCGGGAACGCACTCGCGGCCCGAATCAAAGCCGACGTCGGCGATCTCGAGGTCACCGAAGAGACCGAAGCCGAGATCGAAGACGAAGGCGAGGAAGAAGAAGAGCCAGCCGAAGACGTCGAGACGGAACTGCAGCCCCGCGGGCTGACCGAGAAGACGCCCGACCTCTCCGAGAACGAGGAGCGACTCCTCAACCGTCGGAAGGCCGAAGGGAAACCGCAGTTCAACCGACAGGACTATCACAAGAAAAAGCGGACGCCGGAATCCTGGCGGCGACCTCGCGGCGGCCTCTCGAAACAGCGCCGCGGTGTCAAAGGTAAGGGTCCGAAAGTGTCCGCCGGCTACCGCACGCCCGAAAGCGTTCGGGGCAAACACCCGAGCGGCTTCGACGAGGTCTACGTCGAGAACACGGACGACCTCGAGGGTGTCGACGGCTCTCGCGAAGCGGTTCGGATCGCATCCGCCGTCGGCGCACGCAAGCGCGAGCGGATCGAAGAGCAGGCCGAGGAGCAGGGCGTTCGCGTCCTAAACCCGACCTACGAAGAAGTCGAGGTGGAATCCAATGACTGATCTCTCCGCACAGAAGCGACTCGCAGCAGACGTCTTAGACGTCGGTCAGAACCGCGTCTGGCTCGATCCCGACGCGCAGGCGGATATCGCCGAAGCGATCACCCGCGACGAGATCCGCGAACTCGTCGAGGACGGTCGCATTCAGGCCGCAGACGCCTCGGGCAACTCCCGAGGGCGTGCCCGTGAGCGCAACGCAAAACGCGCATACGGCCACCAGAACGGCCCCGGCAAGCGCCGCGGCAAGAAAGGCGCTCGCCAGAACGAGAAAGAAGAATGGCAGAGCAAGATTCGCGCACAGCGACGGAAGCTGCGTGAACTCCGCGACAAGGGCGAGCTGACGCCCACGCAGTACCGCCAGCTCTACAAGAAGGCCGGCGGTGGGGAGTTCCGTAGCGTCCGGTATCTGTTGAACTACATCGACGACACCTACGGTGACCAATAATGGCGACAGGACCACGATACAAGGTACCGATGCGGCGTCGCCGTGAGGTCCGGACGGACTACCACCAGAGGTTGCGCCTGCTGAAATCGGGCAAGCCCCGACTCGTCGCTCGCAAGAGCAACAAGCACACTACGGCGCAGCTGATCACTCCCGGACCTCAGGGAGACGAGACGCTCGCAAGCGCACACTCGAGCGATCTAGAAGCGTACGGCTGGGAAGCACCCACAGGAAACATCTCTGCGGCCTACCTGACCGGCCTGCTGGCCGGCAAACGAGCCGTCGAGGCAGGTCTCGAGGAAGCAGTCCTCGACATCGGTCTCAACACGGCAACCCCCGGAAACAAAGTGTTTGCGGTGCAGGAAGGCGCAATCGACGCAGGTCTGGAGATCCCGCACAACGACAGCGTGCTCGCAGACTGGTCGCGTACGCGTGGCGAACACATCGCCGAGTACGCCGAACAGTTAGACGAGCCACTGTACAGCGGTGAGTTCGACGCAACGGAACTCCCCGAACACTTCGACGACGTACGAGAGGCGATTCTCGAATGAGCAACTACAACGACAGTGGATGGGAACCCGTCACCCGTCTCGGCCGAATGGTCCAAGAGGGCGAAATCGACGACATGGAGACTGCCCTCAACTCGGGACTTCCACTGAAGGAACCCGAAATCGTCGACCAGCTCCTGCCGGGGCTTGACGACGAAGTGCTGGACATCAACATGGTCCAGCGCATGACGGACTCCGGACGACGCGTGAAGTTCCGGTGTGTCGTCGCGGTCGGTAACCGCGACGGCTACGTCGGCTACGCGGAAGGTCGAGACGACCAGGTCGGGTCTGCCATCCAGAAGGCGATCGGTATCGCGAAGCTGAACATCATCCAGGTGCCACGCGGCTCCGGGTCGTGGGAAGACCGCTCGGACCGACCACACTCGCTGACCCACCGGACCACCGGCAAAGCCGGCTCCGTCGAGGTCGAGGTCATCCCTGCCCCCGAAGGGCTTGGACTGGCCGCAAGCGACACCGTTCGTGCCGTCCTCGAACTGGCCGGCATCGAAAACGCCTGGACCAAGAGTCACGGCAACACGCGAACGACCGTGAACCTCGCGAAAGCGACGTTCAACGCGCTCGAGAACGCCTCGCAGTCGCGTCATCCACAGCGTCGTCCAAACCGAGAAGAAGCCGAGGTGGCTGACCAATGAAAGCGCTCGTGCAGGTCCGCGGTGAGGTAAACCGCAAGGGCGATATCCAGGACACCCTGGAGATGCTTAACATCCACAGCGTCAACCACTGTACCCTCGTCCCCGAGACCGACGCATATCAGGGGATGGTCACGAAGGTCAACGACTACGTCGCTTACGGCGAACCCGACGCTGACGTCCTCGAGACGCTGCTCGCAAAGCGAGCCGAGCCGCTCGAAGGCAAACAGTCGGACGTCGACGAGGAGTGGCTCGCCGAGAACACCGAGTACGATGACTTCGGTGCGCTCGCCGAGGCACTGCTCGCAGAGGAGACGACGCTTCGTGAGGAAGGACTGTCGCCGACGCTTCGACTCCACCCACCACGCGGTGGCCACAACGGCATCAAGAAGCCGACTGTCGAAGGCGGCCAACTCGGAAAACATACAACCGAAGAGATTAACGATCTCCTCGAGTCGATGCGATAACAATGACGAGTAAAAAACGACGCCAGCGCGGATCGCGCACGCACAGCGGCGGCACCCACAAGAACCGACGTGGTGCAGGCCACCGTGGCGGTCGCGGCCGCGCCGGGCGGAGCAAACACGAGTTCCACAACTACGAACCGAAGGGGAAACACGGCTTCAAGCGACCCCACGGCATCCGCAAGGATGTCGCCGAGATCGACGTCCAGAAACTCGACGAGGACGCGATCCTCTATGTCGCTGACGGCCAGGCCGAAGAGACCGACGACGGATACAAACTCGACGCCCGCGATATCGTCGAGGACGGCCACGAGGTCGACATCGTCAAGGTCCTCGGCTCCGGCCAGGTCCGAAACACACTCGAGATAACGGCAGACGCCTTCTCGGCAGCCGCCGAGGAGAAACTCGAGGCTGCCGGCGGCGAGGCGATCGTCTCGGAACGAGGGCAGGAAGCCGACGCCGAAGACGCTGACGCCGACGCCGACTCCGAACAGAACGAGGAATAACATATGGGATGGAAGGAAGCCGCCGAACCGGTCTTGACGCGGATGCCCGCAGTGCGTCGTCCAGAGGGGCACGTCCCCTTCAAGCGGAAGCTGGTGTGGACTGCAGGCATCCTCGTGTTGTACTTCTTCCTGACGAACATCTCGCTGCTCGGCAGTGCAGAAGGTGCAACCGACATCTTCGGCCAGTTCCGTTCGGTACTTGCAGGCGAGCAAGGCTCGCTAATGCAGGTCGGTATCGGACCGATCGTCACGGCGAGCATCGTCTTGCAGCTACTCGGCGGTGCGAACCTACTCGGTCTCGACACGAACGATCCACGGGACCAGGTGCTCTATCAGGGGCTGCAGAAGCTGCTCGTCATCATCATGACGGCGCTGACTGCGCTCCCGATGGTGTTCGCCGGCGGCTTCCTGCCAGCTCAGCAGTCGCTGACGCTCGGTGGACTCGAGTTCGGCCACACGCAGGTCCAGACCCTGATGTTCCTCCAGATCTTCGCTGGCGGGATCCTCATCCTCTATATGGACGAGGTCGTCAGCAAGTGGGGGGTCGGCAGCGGGATCGGCCTGTTCATCATCGCCAGCGTGAGCCAGCGGCTCGTCGCCGGATTCCTCTCGCTCGAGCCCGGCGCGTTCTTCTATGACTGGTACCGGATCATCACCGGACAGGTCGAGATCGGCTCGTTTGTCGCCGGTGATGGGCTGTACACGCTGTTGCTTCAGGACGGGCATATCATCGCCTTACTGACGACGCTGCTGATCTTCGGAATCGTCGTCTACGCGGAGTCGGTCCGTGTCGAGATTCCGCTCAGCCACGCCCGCGTCAAGGGTGCTCGCGGTCGCTTCCCCGTGAAGCTCATCTATGCGAGCGTCCTGCCGATGATCCTCGTCCGTGCGCTGCAGGCGAACATCCAGTTCATGGGCCAGATCCTCCAGAGTCAGTGGGCCGGCATGCCTGCGGCGCTGGGGACCTACACTGATAGCCAGCCTACCGGTGGGCTCTTCTACTACTTCGCACCCATCTACTCACCTGACGACTGGATGTGGTGGACGGGGACCGTCACTCAGGAAGCATGGCAGGTGCTGATCCGCATCTCGATCGACCTGACGTTCATGGTCATCGGTGGTGCGATCTTCGCCATCTTCTGGGTCGAAACCACGGACATGGGTCCGAAAGCGACGGCACGGCAGATCCAGAACTCCGGGATGCAGATCCCCGGTTTCCGACAGAACGTCGGTGTCATTGAGAAGGTCATGGAGCGGTACATCCCGCAAGTGACCGTCATCGGTGGCGCGCTGGTCGGCCTGCTCGCCGTCTGGGCGAACATGCTCGGGACGATCGGTGGCGTCACCGGAACTGGGCTGCTGCTGGCTGTCTCCATTACGTACAAGCTGTACGAGGAGATCGCCGAGGAGCAGATGATGGAGATGCATCCGATGATGCGCGACATGTTCGGCCGCGACTAGCGACCACTGCCGTCTCTCGTTTCTCTCGTTGCCACTGCCGATCACCGCACACTCCATCGAACGACGGCTGTACGATATGTGTCGATCGGGTCTGTCGCATCGTTCTCAACCCGATAAGACAGCGGCCGTCACCGGAATCTCTCCCTCGAGTCTACGCGATGATCGTGGACACACCACTGCGACAGCGAGCTGTGTGTCGCTACTCGATGTGCTGTCGACAACCGATTGGTTACACTGTTCCAGTCGTTGCACACACTCGCCGGTGAACGATACTGAGTCGTATTCTGAGACCACTGCTCGTGTGAACGAGACGCTGGCGCGACAGTGTCGACGTGGCCCGTACGCAGCGTGGCGTCGGCTAACCATGTGAGATGTCATTCCCGACTCGTTCCTTGCGGCCGGATCATGTCGCACGGTCGGAGATGAGCTGGAGGCGGCCTGCTTCACGATCGCGATTGACACACGTCACAGTGTTCTCATACGTACCGTCGGCGCTGCTGTGCAGGCGTTGTGAGCATACCAATCGAAGACTGATTGACTGGCGAACGATCGACGTACTGCTCGACAGTGCGGTCCAACTACGCCCCTCGAGAAATGACAGTAGTGGTCGGAGCGCTGGTGTCCAAAACGACAAACAGTGGATCGCTCCCGCGAAAACAATCAGTTACCGGTCAGGTTACTGAATGGAGTAGCCTGCTGCAACAGTCAGCAGGAACACCATGAACACGGCGATGAGCATCATATAGGAAATCGCACGTGGCTCTTCCCGAAGGTGCTGGTAGTAACCAGCAATCAGCAGCGATTTGATAACGGCCAGTACGACTGTCCCACCGATAGCTGCTTGTTCTGAAATACCAATTTCGAAAAAGACGAACTTGGCGGTCCCTAACACCAGCAACACCACGTATATGATGGAGTATGTCCGAACGTCAGCCATTGGTGTACAATGTGTATGACGGCCACTTATAGCTTCCTCATACGATCGGTTGGACTGGTGTCCAGTACAACACCGTCCGGTGAAACGATACGTAGATGGGGGCGTAGACTAACGGCACAACAATGAGTAGACGGTCGGCCCGCCTCCGCCGAACCGGTGTCCTCGGTGTGGTTTCGATTCTGGTACTTGTGATCGCTGTGGGAGGTGTCAACGCGAGCAATGTCGCGAGCGGCCTTTCGGAGCAAAGCAGTGGGGCGCCGATCCCGATGTGGCAGTCTCTTGCGATCAGCGGTGGTTTCATCGTTGCTGCAATATTGCTGTCCTTACTCGTCATTGATCGGACACTGCTCGAGCGGTTCCAAGCTGCCGGGATCAGTGTCTCCGTCGCACGCCTTCAGACGGCTGGGGCGATCGCGTTTGGAACGATCGGCGTGGTCATGCTCGTCCTCGTTGTCGTCGTCGGCTTGATTGGTCCACAGATGGGGACCTTCAGTGCAGCCGTTCTATTGACGTTCGTCGGCGGTCGCGCCCTGCTGACGATCGTCACCTACGCTGTCGGTAACCCTTGGCACGCACTCAACCCGTGGCGACAGATTGTGACGGTCCTTCCGACCGGCTACGCATCCTATCCAGCATGGCTCGGATCGTGGCCCGCAGTCGGAGGATTGCTCGTCTTGGTCTGGCTCGAGGTGATCGCCCCACTGACGACCTCGCCACGCGTCCTCGTGTCGGTTGTCCTCGTATACACGATCGTCACGATCGGTGGGGCACTCGTTTTCACTCCCGAGGACTGGTTTCGAAAGGCTGACCCGATCTCGGTCTTGTTTCGTCTCTATGGTGCGGTTGCGCCGCTCCAGCGAACATCGGACGGCCTCGAGATTCGGTATCCCGGAGCTAGACTGAGTGATGAGGGAGTCATCACTGACCGGTCTGAGGTGGCGGTAATTCTCGTGGTTCTCTGGGAGTTGACTTACGGCGGTGTCATCGCAACGAGGCCGGGTGTCCAAATCGTCGGGACACTTGTCGACATCGGACTCCCGCCCCAACTCGTTTATCTCGGGTTGTTGCTGGTCGGCTTTGTGCTTTTCTGGACGGTCTACTGGCTTGCTGTCGCATACACGTACAGCCGCGTCGAGCCGACTCGCTCGGAGCGATCGCTTGCGATCCGATTCGGGCCGCCACTGCTTGCAATCGCAGCAGGCTACCACTTTGCACACTACGCCGGCTTTTCCCTGTCGCTGTGGCCATCACTCATCGACACGATGCTGTCGCCGTTGAACCCGCCCGAAAATCCGACTCAGTACTTGCTAACGTCGTGGTTCGGATACGTGAAAATCGCGAGCATCCTGCTGGGCTATCTCCTCGCGGTGTGGATCACCTACGCTGTTTCGTTGGATCTGTGTGTCGATAGAGCGGACGCGATTCGATGTCAGTATCCGTTTCTCGTCGTCATGACCGTCCTCACTCTCGTGAGTGTCTTGCTCATCTCCGTTCCACCGGTCGAGCCAGTATATGTCCCCACCTGATCACCGGGTCGTATCCGGACAGTCGCAGACCGCCCCCGGTTCACTCGACGGACAACCATGACGGGCGATCACCTGTCGAGTTCGCTCTGAGACGGCACCAGCGGCGTGTCACGCTCCGTCGCTGGGTCCAGACTTTGATACTGGGCCGAGAACACGTAATCGGCTGACAGACGAATCCGATGACAACTCAGACAGATCGCTGTACCTATCTGCCGCCGATCGCCAGCACGGGTCGGCGATTGGCGAGAAGTGACTACAGTGAACACCGTATCAAGGGGCGTACTCGAGCGGCCGTCAACGTGGGACAGCTCTACAGGCGTGGATAGACGTTCCCGTGTCGACCGTTCTTCTCACTCCCGCGAGAGCGTCCGAACGGCCCGGTTCGCTTCCAGACGAACGCTCGAGTTCATCGAACCACCGACAGACAATTGCTCTGTCCACAGTTCACACTCGGTGGCTGGCAACGGACACCAGAAGACAAAAAATCGAACCCGTGTAGCGGGTGGCCGCTACATCAGGTAGAACAGTGGGAACAGGAAGACCCACACGATGTCGACGAAGTGCCAGTAGAGTCCGAAGAACTCGACTGGACGGTGGTCCTCGAGGTAGGCATCGACGCTGATGATCCGGTAAATCATGAACACGGCGATGAGCAGCCCGAGGATCACGTGGAGTGCGTGCAGGCCGGTCGTGACGAAGTAGATGGAGTGCTCGAGACTGGTCCACCAGTACTCGTCAATTGCGAACTTGTAGGAGTACTCATAGGCCTTGACGCTCATGAACACCAATCCGAGCAGGAGCGTCGCACCCATCGCACCAAGCAGCCCGCGCTTGTTCTGTCGCTCGGCGAAGACGAGCGCGAGGATGACCGTGAAACTCGAGGTCAACAGCACGTAGGTGTTGAGTAGACCTGGCCAGGAGGCGAACGGAATCGTCTCCCAGTTGCCCCAGCCCATGTGGAGGCGCATGAAGACGAACGCCCCAATGGCAGCGCCGAAGACGACGACGTCGGACGCCAGGAACACCCAGACACCGAACTTGGTGTTGCCGACTCCGCCGAACGGCCATCGTTCCGCGATCGGCGTCTCGGGAACGTTGAACTCTTCGACGCCGAACTTGAACAGCGTGAATCCAAGGATCGCCACACCGAGTGCCGTAAGCACAGGGTAGATGATACTCGGTTCAGCGGCAGTGCCGACGAGCGCATCCGGTGCCGTTCCGGTCCCTTCAGCGAACTCGACCATGTACGGCGTGAGTCCCGAGAGCCCAAGGAAGAACACGAAGGTCCCGAGACCGATTCCGAGAGGCCAGATGCTGGCGTGGTCTGCGTGTTCTTCGTCGTGGGCGTGGGTTGCGGTCGTCGTCTCGTGACCGGTCGCAACGCCACCGTCAGTGGCTGCTTTCGAGTCGTCAACGAACTCGAGTCGACCGCTTGCGTAGCTTGGCCGGTCAGTCCAGTTCTCCAGCGGCGGGGGCGACGGAATCGCCCACTCGGCGGTACGGGAGAACTCCCACGGGTTGTCGGGCGCTTCTGGTCCCGACACCCAACTCTTCGCGAACGTATAGAACATGATCAGGAACGATGCGCCGAGGACGAACGCCCCGACAGTCGCAACCTGATGATAGAACTGCGTTCCCTCGGTGTAGGTGAAGACGCGGCGTGGCGTCTCCCATGCGAGGAACATCGGGAAGTACAGCATGTTGAACCCGATGAAGTAGACGGCGAAGTTGAGTTTGCCGAGCGTCTCGGAGTACATTTTCCCGGTGATCTTCGGCCACCAGTAGTAGAGGCCGGCGATCAACGCCGTGACGCCCGAGACCATCACGTAGTGGAAGTGGGCGACGACCCAGTAGGTGCCACGGAACTCGTAGTCAAGCACGACCGCGCCGAGGAAGACCCCGGTGATGCCGCCGAGAATGAACAACACGAGCGCGCCGAGGCTGAACAGGAACGGCGTCGTGAACCGAACCCGTCCCTTGACCATCGTGTAGATGAGCGCGAAGACCATCAGGTCGAACGGTAACGAGATCCCGATGGTCGTTGCCATCATCAGCGTCTTGATCTCGAGGTTAATTGTCGTCAGGAACATGTGGTGCATCCAGACGAGGAACGACTGAACGGCCACGAGGACCATCGCGATGATGACCCACTTGCGGCCGACGAGTCGTCGGCCGGTGAACGTCTGGAACGTCTCGAACATGATCCCCAGCGCGGGGAAGAAGACGATGTACACCTCTGGATGGCCGAAGAACCAGAACAGGTGGCCCCACAGCAGGCCCGATCCCTGATCAGTCGCGAAGTACTGCGTCAGGAAGAGCCGGTCGATCGACAGCAACAGCAATGCGGCGAGCAGTGCTGCGAACGCAAACAGCATCATCCAGACCGTCAGCAGCCACGACCAGGAGAACATCGGCATGTTCCAGAGGCCGAGCCCTTCCGCACGGGACCGGTGCATGGTGACGAGGAAGTTCACCGTCCCAATCGTAATCGAGAAGACGAACAACATCAACGCGAGCACAGTCGCGTTACTGCCGGTTGTCGCTTCTAGTGCGGGCGTGTACGTTGGCACGTTCAGTGGGGCGTACATCGTCCAGCCACCGGAGAACGCACCTCCCTGGAAGAACGAGAGTCCGATGAGGATTCCCGAGAACAGGTAGAACCAGTAACTCAGCGCGTTCAGCCGGGGGAACGCGAGGTCCTTTGCACCGATCTGGAGCGGGATAAAGTAGTTCGCGAACCCGGATGCGATCGGTGAGAGGAACCAGAAGACCATCAGTAGCCCGTGGGCGGAGACGGCCTGGTTGAACTGGTTACCGGACAGAAGTCCTGTGCCACCGGCCTCCCAGAGGTGGGCTCGGAACACAAGCGCAAGGATTCCACCAAACAGGAGGAAGAACATCGACGTCGCCAAATAGAGGATTCCGACATCCTTGTGGTTCGTCGTGACGAGCCACCGCTTGATGGACGTCATTGGCGGCAGATCACTCATCAGTTCTCACCTCCGTCGTCGTTCTCATTGTCTTCTTCATCGGTAGTTTCGTCGTCGTTGTCATCGTCATCACCGTCTTCGGCGGCGTCACCGATCGTGTAGGTTTCGCTTGCCGGGCTGGTGATTTCGATGGTGTCTTCGATCGTCTCGAACTCGTCGTCGGCGAACGTGATCGTCAGATCGTACTCGCCACCCTGTTCGATTTCATCGATGGAGACCGTGCCGTCTTCGAAGTCACTGCCGTCGCGAGTGTACTCGAGGTCAGCATCGTACTCGTCGTTGTTCTGGTGGACGAGTTCGACCTGGAAATCGTCAGTGACGTTCGTAACCGCTTCACCGTCTTCCGTCTCGATAGTGATATCGAGCGCCAATTGGCTGTCGAGCCACGTATCGAACTCGTCTTCTTCCATGACCTGAACGGTGCCGAGCATGTTCGAGTGGAAGTCACCACAAAGCTCGTAGCACTTAATCTCGTGCTGAGCACCGGGTTCTTCGGCCATGAACCACGTTTCGTCGTACTCACCGGGGATCGCGTCCGCTTTCACGCGTAGATCCGCGATCCCGAACGAGTGCCAGACGTCGCCCGCAGTCACCTCGATTGCAACCGGTCGGTCAGCAGGGACGTTCAGTGTGTTCGTCGCTTCGACGCCATTTTCGTACTCGAAGTGCCAGGCGAACCCGTCACCTTCGATATCGACTTCGATCGGATCCTGTTCGAACTCGTCCTGTGGATCCTCGACGTACAGGAGCATCCCGTACGTCCAGATCACGAGCGAAATAACGATAACGGCGCTGATACCGAACGATAGGAACAATTTTTTTCCGCCCTTTCCACCTGTCGGTAACTCCCCGAGTGTGGGCAGTGAATCGTCTTTCGGCTCGTCGGTGTCACGATATTTGTACGCGTTGTACAATGTGTATGCGACAACGACGACACCGACGAGCGTACCGAGTCCGAGGAACACCACGAAGATGTCTCCGAACACGTCTGCGCGCGTATCTGCCTGCATCGGGGTCGTAAGTGCGCTGTAGATTGTATTCACCTCTTTTGAAGACCGCTTATATGACGGAGGATGGTTGCTGGGGCCACTTATCTATTTGGAAACGATTTGACGGGCTGTCTTCCCGGTTATACGTGTGTCAACATCTCGCTTCCACACAGTGCCATGCTACCACCAGTCCGCAGTCTTTCAACGACTCCTTGGACTCAGGGCCCTTTTTTCTATCGCTGCAGTCGTTGATTTCCATTGGAACGGACACGTCTTCTCGGTCAAAAAAACGCCACAGGGCGAACTTGTTCGGATGGTGTTCAACTATCTATCACGTTTGTTCGAAACATTGCCGCCATCTACTACCCAACTGTGCTCGCGCGCACCAAGAAAAAATATCACGGCATCCGCTTTCCTCCACAGTGCGATTTAGCAGAAGGTTCTATACGCAATAGCCCAAAGGAAACAGCATGCCAGAAGAAGTCCTCTTCAAGTTCGAACAGCGGATGGAACGCGGCGACATCGCAACCTACCTTCGTACCGTCGCAGATAGCCTCGAAAACGGCGACCCAATCTCGATCGAGGCTGGCGGAGAATCAGTAACGATGACCCCGCCAGCACGACCGACGTTCGAGATCAAAGCCGAACGAGAAACCTCGAGTTCCGCACCCGATAAACCGGGCGAGCTTGGGCTAGAGTTCGAACTCGAATGGAAAGAAGGCGATGACGACTCCGACGCTGGTGACCTTTCTATCGAGTAGGTGCTGTGATCGGTCGACTCTAGTAACAACTCAAACGGTTTCTATACCGATTGCACAGCCGTCGGGCGATCGTGTGCACTGACGTTCAGTGGCTACTATCGGCGCTGCCTGGACCATTGCCGGTGATACCGTTGGACGGCAGTTAACGAGAAGTCGGCCGTGGCACACGATCGTCCCCGAACGCGGCGGCCGGGTTCAAGCACCAACTCTTCGAATCGTTGTGACCGACAGTGTTAGCGACACCTACAGTTCGACGACCCAAACGCGAACGTCTGTCGGGAGATCATAAACACGCTGTACGATCGTATCGAGACACTGGGCGATCCGATTGGGGTCTGCTTTCGCGCTGATCTGGACGTTGACGCCCTCTGCATCGTCGGGACGGTGGATCTCGTCGATTTTGAACGCTGGAAACTCGCCCAGAACGGATTTGAGTGTCTCGAGTTCCTTGTCAGTGCAGTCGAGATTGATCAGCCCATCGCCGAACTGGAGCCACGGCACGCCAAGTGCTGGGTCGGGGCCGTCGGAGTCGCTGTCATCGAGCGCTGTCTCGTCGACCTCGAGCGTCAAAAACCCGCTTCCGCGGTGGCGGTGGGCAGTGATAGCGTCGACGTACAGTTTTTGTCGCTCCGCAGGATCAGCTGCGTCGAAGCGCGTCATACAACGGTGAACGCGCTCACGTCTTTAAGCTGTTATGTGACAGCGATGACGTACACATTTCTTTAAGCCTTTATGGGAGGGTGGTGAACGGTGGGATATGGCACAGCCACGAATTCTGATCCTGGGTGCACCCGGGGCAGGAAAGGGGACCCAGAGCGCAAACATCACCGACGAGTTCGATGTCGACCACATCACCACCGGTGATGCACTCCGAGCGAACAAGGACATGGACATCTCCGAGATGGACACGGAGTACGACACGCCACGCGAATACATGGACCAGGGCGAACTCGTCCCCGACGAAGTCGTCAACGCCATCGTCGACGAAGCGCTGAACCAAGCCAACGGCTTCGTGCTCGACGGCTACCCACGAAACTTAGAGCAGGCCGAGGAACTGCAGGATATGACCGACCTCGACGTCGTTCTCTACCTCGACGTCGGCGAAGACGAACTCATCCACCGACTGACCGGCCGACGGATGGACCCCGAGACGGGCGACATCTACCACGTCGAGTACAACCCACCGGAGGACCCCGAGGTCGAAGAACGCCTCGAGCAGCGCGACGACGACACCGAAGAAACCGTCAAGGAACGACTTCGCGTGTTCCGTGATAACACCGAGCCGGTGATCGAGTATTACGAGGACGAAGGTGTGCTCGAGCGCGTCGAGGGTGAACAGGCTCCGGACGACGTCTGGGAAGACGTGAAGGCGACGATCGAAGACGCGGCGTAGATCAGTTAGTCGTCTTTGATGTCGATCTTGTGCTCGGCGAGATTGAGATAGGTGAGTTGTGGTGCTGGTTCGTATCCTTTAGGAATTACGTCAACGTTTGTGTTCTCAAGGCCGACCGGCGTTATACTATTTGAGGCAGAATCGAATGCAATCGAATTGGCAACGATCGCACCATCGAAGCCGACATTACCAGCGCCGCTGAAATCAACTTGATAGTCATCATCTTCGGGATCGAATTCATCACTTGCAACATAGAGGAGTCCTTTGAACGTGCTACTCGAGTCGTGAAAATCGACAGTAGATGTAGATGTGCCATAAAGTTGGATAGTTTCTATACTATCATTATCATCGCACGTTGGTTCCACATCATCGTGAAGTTCGAAATCGCCCCGCGCATATATCTTCAGACTATGTTCTCCGTCTCCACAGTCAGACACAGTAATCCCTCCATTCTCGGTCGTCACACTGCCGTTGACAACAACGACTGCATCACCATCTGTGAGATTAAAATCGTATGACTCAGTGAGATTTTCTTCATAATACTCGCCAGAGAAATTAGTGGTGGTCGAATTTAATCCGTTAATCGATTCGTTCTGTTTAAAATCCGTATTCAGTCGCTGGATCGTGCTGTCTAGTGGAGGAAACTGTTTTTCGGACACATCTCCGAGGTCGGTCCCTGATTGATGTTCGTCAATATATTCTTCACTTGGTACTGCGACACCTGTGGAGAATGCACTGCTAATTTCGTCGTATCCAAGTCTAACTTTGAGTTTCCCGTCGTTGTTCTCGGCACCGTAGCAGGCCTGCTGTACGGTTAGATCACCGGCCTGCTCCACGAAGTACTCCTCCCAGCCCAGGCAGTACTCGCTTTTGACCTCTACGAACACGTGATCGTTTGCGACATAATTTCTCGGCTCTGGCTTTACGTCGGTTCGAGTCAACTGTATATCTCCCGATCGAAGCGTCTTCTCTTCAGTGAGCGTGACGACAGGGAACGACAGTGTAGAGGTTCGGCTATCGTAGTTGATCGCTGGTGCCGAAACGACTCGCGTTCGCTCACCAGTCTCGTGGAAGACACCGCCACCTTCGTAGGCGATTTTCGTCCCGTCGTCGCTCTCGTATTCGATCGTTCCGATCGTCCCATCAGAAATGTTCGTTCTGTTCTCGCCGGAGTAATCCTGTGACCAGATCTCGTAGGTCGCCGAGTCATGGTGTGCGATCGCACCGTGTTCTCCTGCTTCCAACTCTAGCGAGTGAGAAACATCGTCAGAGGCGGTTGCGGTCGAAATTCCATGGCTCAACTCGACGAACGTCTGTTGGACCCGTTCCTGTTCGGACTGCTGCTCTGCGCCGCTGATAGCATCCCCAGCAACAAGAAAAATTCCGAGACTCCCAATCGCAACCATGCCAATCAGAAGGACGATCCCGATCAGCGTCGATTGCGCCCGCCCCGACAACATCGTCGTTTCGGTCCCGCGTGGTGCGCCCATGTATTCTGTTTCGACAGTCATCATAATAATATAATCGGTCAATCCATCCGTTCTAGCTTAGCGACTGACTGAGACGGTGATCACGCCGAAATTGCGTCGGATCTGACCGCTATCATACCGAGATAGCTGCTGTTCCNCATCCGTTCTAGCTTAGCGACTGACTGAGACGGTGATCACGCCGAAATTGCGTCGGATCTGACCGCTATCATACCGAGATAGCTGCTGTTCCAGCAACCCAGCCGGTTCTTGGTCATGTCTCCCGTCGAAGGCGGCGCACTCGCGGTCGTGAGTGCGCCGCCGTTCTAGAGCCGTCGCTGATCAGTCCGGGCGATCCAGCCCGTCTCGTCAGGCGAGTTCGTTACCAGAACTCGCCTGACTCCACCTGTTCACGTAACCTCGGACGGTGTGGATTTGGATCTCGTGACGACCACAGCAACAACGAATCGAGATCCGGTAGCTCGTACCCCAGATCCAGCATCAGGTACAACTGGATCAGATGAGCGTGCCGTTCGACAGCGTGTGAACATCGTCGTCGAGGAAGCCGCGTCGACGACGCCGAGGCGTCGTCGGCGCAGTCTCGCTGGTTTGCGTCCAGTTTCTGGAGTTCGTCGACGATAACCCGGCTCATCAGCAACGAGAGTGCTGCCATGATGATCAGTGCCTCGATGATGTAGGCGTCGGTCGTGTTGATCTCGTCCAAACCGAACCGTGATTTGAGTTCTTTGAACAGCAGTTCGATCTCCCAGCGCGCCCGATAGAGCTGTGCGATATCGGGCGCGCGGTAGTCGTCTCTGTCCAGATTCGTCAGGTACAGATGATACTCACCGCTGTCATCGTTACGAACGCCAACTAATCGGAAGGGTCGGGTCGCGCTGGCGCCCGACCCTCGTTTGCGGTCGAATGAGAGCGTGATCTGTACGTCGATTTCCTGTCGCTGCAGGTCGTCCAGGACGGCCTGCAGCGACTGCCCTTCCAGCGGAATGCTGTTCCCTCGCCACGTACGGAGTTCTTCAACGATCTCGAAGTCTGCGTTCGCTTTGACGCGAGAGACGAACCAGCCGTCATTGGCGTCAATGCGGTCGAACAGCCAGAAATCGTAGTAGCCGAGATCGAACAGAATGAGAGCGCCAGCTACCCACTCTCCGGTGGGTAGCTGGCTCCGTTCGTGGGTGCTCGCGTCGGTTGTCTGGAATCGCGTCGGAAGCCCAGTCGAGAGCGATTCGGTGAGGTGGAGTTTCGCCCCGGCTCGGTCGTCATCGAGTGCGTAGACGTCTCTGGCGTCTTGATAGAGCGAGATGACTGTCGCGTCGACGATGAGGACGTCTCGAAATCGTTCGAGACGTCCGCTGAGTTCGGTTCGACCCGTATCGAGATTCTCGATTGCATCATCGAGAATCTCTCGAAGAAGTGCAACGAATCCCGGTTTGANCTCGAAATCGTTCGAGACGTCCGCTGAGTTCGGTTCGACCCGTATCGAGATTCTCGATTGCATCATCGAGAATCTCTCGAAGAAGTGCAACGAATCCCGGTTTGAACCAGCCGTGAAACGTCGCATACGAGAGTTCGTCACAGTCAGCCATCTCGACGTAGCGTTCGAGAAACGCCTGGATGGATCGATCAGATCCGGCGGCAAAGCCGAGGGAGAGCGTGTAAAACAGTGCAACGATGTCGAGTTTCCGCTCTCGTTGGATGAGATTCGTTGCGCGAGCACGCTCGCGCAACTCATCAGATGGAAACGCTCTTTGAATTCGGTTCACAACTACTGAATCCGGTGGTGTGTACACACTCTCCACCGGATTCTCACATTCCTAGTAACTGACTATTCTAGCTCGACGTCTCTGGATACCCCGATCTGCTAAACTAGAACGGATGNCACTCTCCACCGGATTCTCACATTCCTAGTAACTGACTATTCTAGCTCGACGTCTCTGGATACCCCGATCTGCTAAACTAGAACGGATGTCGGTCAATCCAACACGTTACGAACAGCGAGACCCCAAAGTTTCGTGTTTCGCCCCCGTTTTGGGGGTCGTTCACCCTCTCGAGTCCGCAGAAACAGTCGTGTATTGTCATATTTCCCATAGGTGAAGATAACAGGCTCTCGACTGACAACCGAAGATAAACACTTGTATACCGAACGTACCCTAGCCCCAAGCAGATGACTCGTACAGCGGAGAAGATCAACGACCTCGTTCGTGAGGATTCCTCGATGGGCGACGCTCTCGAGGCGATCCGCGAGGAAGCCGACAAGAACGGGGGCGAGGTCCAGTGGGCCGACGTCAACGACGACCTGTCGAGTGGACAATGGGGTCGACTGATCGAAAAGGGCGTACTGGTCGACGGCGATGAGGGATTCGAAATCGCCGATCGTGAGGCCTACGACGAGGCTCTCGACGGTGACGGCGACGGTGGGAGCTTCGACACCGATGTCGATATCGATGCCGAGGAATCCCAGTGGTCACAGTGGGACAAACTGGCAGGTGTGGGTGCACTCCTGTTGATGTTTGGCTACTGGATCGAGTCCGTCCGGGATACGGTGGGCGGTGCGCTCGATATGTTTCTGGGGCCGCTCGATGCCGCGCTGCCGTTTTATGCCGTTATTCTCTCCGTGGCATTGCTGACCGGACTGTACTCGACGCTGCTGCAGGCAAACCTGATGAACCCCGAAATCATGGGGAAGTATCAAGAGCGGATGAAAGCGATGCAGGAGAAACAGAAAGACGCCCGCAAGCGCAAGGAAGAAGCCGAGGAACGCGGCGCCAGCGAGGCCGAACTCGAGCGCCTCGACGAGGAACTCGACGAAGTTCGCGAAGAGCAGATGGAGGCCATGGCGGAGAACCTCGGGATGTTCAAAGAACAGTTCCGACCGATGGTCTGGATCATGCTGTTTACCATTCCGTTGTTCCTCTGGATGTACTGGAAGATCCACGGGGTTGGCGTCGGAAGTGGTGAAGCGACGATCATCATGCCAATCGTCGGCGAGACGAACTGGAGTTCAGGACTGCTCGGCCCGATGCCGGCCTGGATCCTCTGGTATTTCCTCTGCTCGATGGGCTTTACGCAACTGCTGCGAAAGGCACTGAACATCGACATGACGCCGTCGACGGCCTGAGTTCGCGTCACTCTCGAGGAAGAAGACATCCGTCCGGCGGTCGGTTCGGATGGGTGTGTTCGACTGCAACTCGGTTCGTTCGAACCCGCCTCTCTGTCGACCGATTCAAAACCCATTTTACCGGCCGCCGCGCAGTTCGAATATGTTACTCACCGTCTCAGGCCCGCCGGGCAGCGGGAAGAGCACCACTGCGGAGTTGCTCGCCGACGCATTTGATCTCGATCACATCAGCGGCGGTGACATCTTTCGAGAACTGGCCGATGAACGCGGCTATACGCCGCTCGAGTTCAACAAACTGGCCGAGGAAAACGACCAGATCGACCGCGATCTCGACCGACGGCTTCGGCGTATCGCCGTCGAACGAGACGATCTCGTCCTCGAGTCCCGGCTGGCCGGTTGGCTGGCCGGCGAGCAGGCGGATTTCCGCTTCTGGCTCGATTCACCGCCACGGGTTCGTGGTGAGCGAATCGCCGAGCGCGAAGGAAAAGACCCCAAACGAGCGACCGAGGAGACACAGGCCCGTGAGGCCAGCGAGGCAAAGCGCTATCAGGAGTACTACGGGATCGATATTCAGGATCTGACGATCTACGATCTCTCGGTGAATACGGCTCGCTGGGAGCCCGATGCCGTCCTCGATATGCTCGTGACGGCCGTCGGAGAGTACGAAGCCGACGGTGACGAAGGACAGGCGACCGTTCCGATCGACTACGAGTTCTAAGCCGATGGCACCTCACTCTCGTCTCCGTGGCCCACCCGACGAACGGACGCCAGCCGACCTGCTTACCTTCGGTGTCGTCAACCTCGATAAGCCACCCGGCCCGTCCTCACATCAGGTCAGTGGCTGGCTTCGAGACGCCGTTGTCGAGACGCTCTCCGAACGCGGCGCTGACGCCTCGATCGATCAGGCAGCCCACGCAGGCACGCTCGATCCGAAGGTCACCGGCTGTCTCCCCGTAATGCTCGGCGAGGCGACCCGGCTCGCACAGGTCTTCCTTGAGGGTCCCAAAGAGTACGTCGCGGTCCTCGAGTGTCACGCACCGGTTCCGGCCGATGCCGAGTCCGTCATCGCCGAGTTCGAAGGGCCGATTTACCAGAAGCCGCCGCGAAAGAGTGCGGTCTCGCGTCGCCTGCGCGTGCGTGAGATGTACGATCTCGAGGTCCTCGAGACTGACGACCGACAGATCCTGCTGCGGATTCGGTGTGAGAGTGGCACCTATGTCCGCAAACTCTGCCACGACCTGGGGCTCGCACTCGGCACTGGCGGCCATATGGGTCATCTCCGTCGGACGGCGACCACGCCGTTCGATGACACCGATCTCCATAGCGCCTCCGAGTTCCTCGATGCGCTTGCGTTCTGGCTCGAGGACGACGACCCCGAGCTACTCTACGAGGTCGTCGATCCAGCAGAGCGAATCCTCGAGGACATCCCGAGCGTGACGATCGCCGAGAACGCCGCCCGCGAGGTCGCAAACGGGGCCCCAGTGTACGCACCGGGCGTTCTCGAGACCGACGACGACGTTGCCACTGGCGACCTGCTCGCCTGTTATACGCCCAACGGGGCTGCCGTCTGTCTCGGGACGCTGGTCGGCGATCCAGAGGCCGATCAGGGGACTGTGGTCTCACTCGAGCGCGTCCTCGTCTGAGACGGTTTACTGGAGTCACTGACCGCCGAGTCATGCTGGCGATCGGTGAGACACCGGGACAGCAATCCGTATGAATCGAACAACGGAGCCGCGTTCGATACGCGACGCCGTCACGCACTCGTTGTGAAACGACACGCTTAAACAGCAGACAGCCGTCGGATGAGATACGGGACCGTGGGGTAGTGGTATCCTCTGCGGATGGGGTCCGTAGGACCCGAGTTCAATTCTCGGCGGTCCCATATTTTGCGTCGCAAAATTGGGAGCACGAGGTGCCGCGAAGCGGTACCTCGGCAGTCCCACTCAATATTATCTAGATGTTCAACTCCTGGGGCCTCAACCCCCTGAGCCTGCCGAAAATCCAATTCTCGCTTTCGGTATAATTCAACCTGATCAACAGGTTTTGCAGGGGTGGTCGGCGTGACGATCTCGCTCCAGTCGTCGACCGCTGACTCGAGCTGTCGTCACTGTGGTGCCCACGTTTCTGATCGGTTCAGCCGCGTGTTCGGTGACGACGATCGCGTTCACCGCTGTTCTGAGTGCGATACCTACGCGAGACTGAGCCGCGGCTCCGCTGCTGGCGTGGACGTTAGGATTCCAGATCCGG
The DNA here is from genome assembly GCF_000337735.1 of Natronorubrum sulfidifaciens JCM 14089. Taxonomy (GTDB): domain Archaea; phylum Halobacteriota; class Halobacteria; order Halobacteriales; family Natrialbaceae; genus Natronorubrum; species Natronorubrum sulfidifaciens. Next base: position 34,400 of record NZ_AOHX01000025.1, read on the forward strand.
AGACGTCACCCGGCCGCCACGGAGGTGAGGCCAATGCGTGAGGGTTCGTTCGTTCCCGCAAGTCAGCTGTACGATGTCGGGAATCAGACGCCCATCGCCCATCCGGCCCACCACGCGACGGACGGCGACGTTCGTCGTGCGCTCGAGCAGCAAAAGAGTCGGGCTGAGGAGAGTTCCGATCAGCTAAACGATCGGAACTCGGTCCCTCCACAGGGACAGTCGGACCCCGTTCCGATCAATCGGATTACTCCATCCGGCTACCGGCGAGTAGCGTACGGCGTACAGCAGTCGGTACAGATGGCGATGATTCGGTTGGCATCTTCTATGCCACTCATAGAGTGCCTGCGGTCTGCTAATGGCTTTGCTGTAGTACCCAACTGGTTAGGACCGCTTCTCGATCGATCGGGAGAAGCAGACACTAATCACAAGCCCGGTGGTGCGCGATGAGTGTCGACAGCGACCGCGATGGTCGCAATATCGAGACAGAACTCGAGAGTCCAGCAACCGGTCACTTCGGCATTCCCGTTGACGCGAAGTGCGTGGGCTGTGGGCGCGTTCGAATCAAACGTGCGAGCCTCGAGAAACTGGATTAGGAGCCACACGTCGATCCAACCACGCTCGAGGCGAGTGATCTCACGTCGTTCAAGCACGTGTGTCATCCTTGCCGTGGCGCAACGTGGTGGACTCCGGTCGCCGTGCTGACCGGGCTGCTCAAGTCGGGACTCATCGACGATGGGCCGACAGATCACCCCCACTTGGGCCGATATGAGCCGTTGAGTGAGCCGAAAAAACGAGGATTTCGGGGGTCGTGTGGACGAGCATTCGAATCAGAACCGACGGCGACTACGCGTATCGACGAGACGCAATCGAACGAGCAGCTGACGTCTACGACTGCAACAGGACAAAGGCCGTGGTCAGTGCCTGCGATGACGTCCCCCACTTTGTCCGCGCGATTCAGCAGGTCCTCGAGCGCGATGATCTCACGCTCAAGCAACGCCGGGAGATCGCCGAAACGCTCTCGACGAGAGCGATGACTTTCGAGGTCGAGTCGGAGATCGTCGTCGACACCGATTAGAAAATATCGCCGATCGCGATCTTCGCCTGTTGGGTCCCGCGGTGATCCCCACCGCCGTGCCATCGGAGCAGCGGGAGATCGGCCGCACGAACCATCTTGTCCTTGACGACCGTCAACCCGCTGCGGCCGTGGGGACGGTAGACCACGAAACAGTACCAGCCGTCCGCCCGCCGTAGCTTCTCGTGGTAGGCGCGGTAGACTTTGAAATTGCCCGGCTGGCCGTCGGCGTGCTCGAGCATCGTTGATTTGATCTCGACTGGCGTGCCGTTCTGGAATCGAGCGTCATGCCAGCTGGCGCGCTCGAGAGCGAACCGACGCTTCCGCGCCATCCGCTTTTCGCAGATTGTTCCGAAGTGGTTGGCTCGCTTCGATCGGTTCACGGTGCCCTCCGTTCGTCTCGCCAGCGCTGGTCGGCTCGAGCACTCGACCACGTGAAGAACGCCGCGAAGAACAGCGCGCTCACTCCCAGTCCGTATGCGGTCGTCGCGATCGACGTGATCGCGACCGTGTCGAGCCGCCGATGACCGCGAGGGTTTGTCTCGAGAAGACACCGCGCTCGTAATCCATCCGTAGTTCGTGGGCGACATCGACAACGGTGAACCGAGCAACGCCGATCAGATAGCGGAGGGCGACAGCCATGCCGGTCACATCCTACGCGCTCGTCGCGCGCCTTTATTATTTCCTCGCCATCATCGCGTTGTCCGGCAGCTCGAATTCGTGGGCCGTGGGCTGTGGGCTGTCGTCGGCCGACATCACGACCCACCCCCGAGCACGTTCAACAGCACCGCCAGGAGCACGACGACGGTCTCCACGTCGGTCCAGTCTTCGGGCGTGCTTTCGTTGGTCAACCAGCCGATCAACAGGATCGAGATCGAGAGGATGAACGCGTCGGTGCTGTCCGTCCCGTGGGCCGAGTAGAGCGAGCCCACGACAACTTCGAGTGGCGCGCTGAACTGAAGCGTGCCGACCGCACCGATTGAGAACGACGCCAGCACGAACAGCGGGGCGAGAATACTGTCTGTCAAGTCGATACCGTCTTCCTGACGAACCGAGTCAGGGACGTGCTTCTGCGGGAGGCGTACTACCAGACGACCAGCCGGTTTCCCCGCGCTGACAAAACCGTCAGGAAAACCTCGGGAACACCTTGGGTTTCCCGTCAGTCACCAACTTTTATGAGATGGGGGATTGCCCGCCTGCTATGGCACTGAACAAACTCCGCCAGCTGGATCAGGATTCGGTCGGCATCACGCTCCCGAAAGACGATGTTCGTCTCGAGGGCCTGTTAGATGAGAATGGGCGGCTCGAGGGCGAACATCACGTTCATATTCGGCATGAAGGAGAGGGAGAATGGTCGCTCGAGTTGCTGGAAAGTTATAAATAACGGTGGTTAGTTACGGCTCGTAGTTGGCCAGAATTGTCGAAGTACCATCGGATTCCCAGGTGATGGTAACCTCTTCAATCTCGCCATTGGGTTCAATATCGGTACCATCGTCAGATAAAGTTTCATCAACCGAATCGGTTACTTGTATTTCATCAGCTTCTGTTCCAAATTCAATGGTGTCTCCTGCGGTGAAGTCGCCACTACCTAAGTCACCAGTTGCGGTACCATTTTCAGTGTCGACTGTGGCAGTAAGAACACTCAGGTCAATATCGTCTCCACTCGTATGGGAGATACTAACATTTTCACCGTCGTTGGAAGTTTCCCAATCGTACTGTGCCTGGGGTGCACTATCGTCCAGGTCGCCAATATCTAGCACGAACGCCGCAATCACGGCCGCGAGAATGACCGTTATCGCGACCATGAGGATCACGCCAATAACGGGTGACACTGTCCGCTCAGTTTCGTCACCAATAAGTTTTGGTCTAATTTGTTTCAAATCCATTGTTATGGCTCGTACTCCGAAATGATGGTCGAAGATCCGTCACCCTCCCAGATAATCTGATACGTGTCGGAACTATTACCATCGAACTCGTATGTACTACCTGCTGTAATCGAATCACCCCAATCGCCATTGGCTTGACCCTCTGGACTCATAGTTACTGCATCTGGGTTGATGTCATCACCACTCGTCATGGTGACGGTGACATTTCCATCATCATCTTCCCAATCAAACTGTGCTTGTGGAGCACTGTCGTCGAGATCACCAATGTCCAGCACGAACGCTGCGATCACTGCTGCGAGAATGACTGTGATTGCAACCATTAAAATAACACCAATCACAGGCGATACAGCTCGCTCGTCTTCGCTTCCGATTAGCTTGTTTCGATATGTTGTGAGATCCATAGTTGATTTGCGTTTTCACGCACCCGCAACAGTGAGATGACTTCGCTCGAGTGCCACAGTGGCACCCGACGGCGCTCGAGGGAGCTACAAATCGACCCTCAGCGGTGCCGTCTCGTCGTTGCGGTGCTACTTGCAGCCAGTGATGTCTGCATATATATAATTATCCTAAAGTCCAACGTATTGGTGAAAAGAATGTTTTGGAGCGCTTTCAGAACTGATAATTAGGGAGGTGTAGAGACCCTACAGCACCCCCTTGAAGCTACGCAGTCTTGCGGTTTTGACGACTGTTCAACGATACAACACATGTTTGAAGTCTCACATCTGAAACCCAGTCTGGACTGGGACACCCCCGTAATCGACGAGCGCGACCTCGCGCGCACCGACGACGGCGGGGCAGACAGTGATCCGTGGGCGGCCGTCCTCGACTCCAGGCTGTGATGCGATATGCGAGTCAGCAGCCGGCCAACGGCTCCGACGCGGTCTCGAACGCGCTGGAGCTAGACTCCAGCATCGGGAACCATCGCTCTCGAGACGGGACGGCTGCCAGCACGTTCATCGAGACGTTTCGAGAAACAGACGACCATATCGTTGCAATCCTCGACGAGGTCGACGTCCTGGAAGACGAGACACTCCTGTGGGGCTCGGCGATCTGCTGAACGTGACGATCGTCGGCATCACGATCGACGAAGACGACTTCGTCGCCAACTACCAGCTGAATGGGCGGGTCAAATCCCGCTTCTCGAGTGGACTGATACCGTTCCAGTGCTAGCAGTGACGAGTCCCCGACGCGACCGGCGGCTTTAGGTTCCAGCCACGCCGACCACCGAACAATGACGGTCGTTCTCGCTGGTGTCGGTGCCGACAGCACGAACCTCGGGGCACTCGCCCCGCTGTACGATGATGGACGCTTCGAGTACGTGCCAATCCCTGAGAAGACCCAAGCGACAGACGAAACCACGACCCTCGGCTCGTGGGACCTGCGTGCAAGCGAGGGAACTGCGGCGTCGCTCACGAACCGAATCACGCCCCAGCCGATCGGCGATGCCGATAGAACCGTCTCCGGCGACGAACTCGAGTCGTGGCCGTTCCACCGCGATCCGAACTTCGATGCCCTGACCTACGGCGAACATCGAACGAGTGGCTACGTCTCGAGGCTTCGAGCGCTCGAGTCGGGCGATATCGTCGGCTTCTATGCTGGCTTGCGCCGTCCCGATGGCGACCGCGCCCATCGCTATCTGATCGGCTACATGACCGTCGATCGCGTCGATGTCGTCACACCCGAGATGCCCCACGCCGAACGCGAGGCGATCCTCGAGGCCCACCCCGAAAACGCCCACACGAAACGTGCCAGCGATGGCGAGTGCTATCTGGGCAAACCGATCGTGCTCATCGACGGCCGCGAGCACGGCGGGCTGTTCGATCGGTATCCGATCCAGCTCTCGGAGTACTACGTCAAGTCGGGCAACGAACGCGCACAGTACTACCTGCGCGAGGAGATCGCAAACGCGTGGGACGTTCGTGCCGGCGGCGAGAATATGATGTACAAACCGGCCTATCGCTGTGCAGTCTCGAGCGATGCCTTTCGACAGCAGGTCGGTCGCTGCCGAGAGCGCACCGCAGATGATGCAGTGATCGAGTCGACGTAGACTATAGTAACCACTGCACGTCACTGCACACCGCATCGCACGACGAGAGCGCGGGTCGGAGCGTGCGCGGGTCGGAGCGAACGGCGTGAGTGAGAACCGCGGAAACGCGAACGGGGAGGAACGACCCATGAGCGAGAACCGCGAACTGGCGAGCGGGAACGATGTGACCCGTTCGCTGTGCGATGCGTGTGTCAATCGGTTCAGTTGGTATGATCGCTATCAGAGAATCCCGATCGGTCGGTTTCATGTAGTGATAGGTCGTATCCCTCGACAGTGACTGATGAGAATACATCCCGTCACGACCGCATTCGTCGGCATCCAACACCAGGGCCGGGCAACTCGCTGTCTGGGTGGCCGACCGCTCGCAGTCCCGCTCGAGTCGCGATTTCGTATCTCGTCGTCTGGCTTGTCCGGATCTCGCCGAGTCTCCGTCTCAAGCGCTGGCTGTTGCGCCGGCTGGGTGTCACCGTCGGCCCCGGGGTCTCGTGGGGGCTTGAGGCCACGCCGGACGTCTTCTGGCCGGAACTGATCACGATCGAAGCAGAGGCGCTGGTCGGCTACGACGCGACGATCCTCTGTCACGAGTTTCTCCAAGACGAGTATCGGACGGGCGAGGTTCGGATCGGCGAGCGGGCGATGATCGGTGCTGGAGCGATCGTGCTGCCGGGTGTCGAAATCGGTGCGGATGCACGCGTCGCGGCGAACTCACTCGTGACACGCGATGTCCCGCCGAACACGACCGTCGCGGGCGTCCCAGCCGAGCCGATGGGGACAGACGACACCGACGAAAGGCCTCCATCGAAGTCGTAAACACACGACAAGCGCCAGCCCGACGAAAACGAGCACTCGACGAGCAGGGAGAGAAAGAAAAACGAGAGAGCAGCACCGCTTCTCGAGACAACACGCGAAACCGCGTTCGACTCGAGCAAGCGGCGTTCAATCGGAGTCGGTGGGCGAGCCGTCGACTTACAGCGACGACCAGGACTTGCGGGCTTCGTTCCAGGACGTGATGTCTGCGATCCAGCGGGCGGCGATCATCTTTTTGAGGTTCTTCGCGGCGAACCCACCGAAGGTATCGACGGGCAGCATGTCGACGTCGTGGGCGATCGCTTCGTCGCCGACCGAGATGACGGTCCCTTTGTCCTCGTGTTCCCAGGTCTTGAGCGGTCGGTTCTCGATGGCACGGGCGATGTTCTCGCCGGCGACTTCCGCGGCCTGCCAGGCGGCCTGTGCGGTCGGCGGTGCGGGCTGGTCGCCCTGATCGATGATCGCCGAATCGCCAATCGCGAAGACGCGTTCGTTGGTCGTCTGGAAGTTTGCCTTCGTGTTGACGCGGTTGTGTTCTTTGTCGAGGTCGGCCGTCTCGAGGGCGTCTCGGCCCGTGATTCCACCGGTCCAGACGAGGACGTCGTGTGCGAGCGGTTCGCCCTCGTCGAACTCGATGACCTCGTTGGTGGCTTCCGTGATCGGATCGTCCGTATGGATACGGACGCCAGCATCCTCGAGCAGGTCACGCAGCGCCTGCTGGCACTCCGGATCGTTTCCGGGGAAGATTTCGTCGAGCGCCTCGACGAGGTGGATTTCGATCGGTGCACGGTGGTTGTCGCGGAACTCCGCAATTTCGCCGGCAGTCTGGATGCCCGAGAGGCCAGCGCCGCCGATGATGACCTGTGCGGGGTCGCCACGGGTGGCGTCCTGACTGGCCTGTTTGACGGCGTCGTGGATTTCGAGGGCGTCGTCGAGGCTTTTGAGCGTCAGCGAGTGTTCCTCGAGGCCGGGGATGCCGTAGTAGGCGGTCTGGCTCCCGAGGCCGACGAGGACGTAATCGTACTCGACGTCATCGGAGTCGGCCAGTTCGACGACCTGTTCGTCGACATCGAGACCGACGACTTCGTCCTGAATGAACCGGGTCGATGGATCGGCGATCTGATTGATCGGGAACGAGATATCCGAGCGGACGCTTGGGTCACGGATGACTCGGTGTGATTCGTGAAGGACCAGATGATAATCGACATCTGCGATCCATGTGAGTCGTACGCTGCCCCCGAGCTCCGACTGGAGCTTTTTGATCGTCCCGGCACCGGCATAACCGGCTCCGAGTACGACGACGTTCTCAGTCATACCTAACAGTCAGAAACACTACGATACAAAGTTGTTGGAAGGGACATACAGTGTTCTATGTTACCATGCAACACTGTTCGCAGGGTGTGTTGATGGTTCAATCCAGGCGCAGCGTCTATAGAATCCGATTGCCGAACGCGCTCGCGGAGAGTTCCGCTGCGAGCGTCGCTGTTTCGTTCCCTTCGTCGAGAATCGGGTTCACTTCGACGACGTCCATCGACCGGAGCAGTTCGTCAGCTTCGTGACGCCGCGAAACGGCCTCGAGAGCGGCATGGGCTTCCCGATAGGTGACGCCGCCGCGAACGGGTGTTCCGACGCCGGGTGCTGTCTTCGGATCGAGCCAGTCGAGGTCGAGGCTGACGTGAACGCCGTCGGTGCCGGTCGTGGCGATATCGAGGGCGTCGTCGACGACGGATGTCATTCCACGGTCGTCGATATCAGCCATCGTGAAGGCCGTCATCTCGCTGTCGCGAAGCAGGGTGCGTTCGCGCTCGTCGATACTTCGGAGGCCGACGTACGCGATTGATGTTTCGCGGACGCGGGGAGCGTGCGCCCACGCCGACTCGTCGAACGCACCCCGACCGAGCGTTGCGGCCAGTGGCATGCCGTGAACGTTACCGCNTGATGTTTCGCGGACGCGGGGAGCGTGCGCCCACGCCGACTCGTCGAACGCACCCCGACCGAGCGTTGCGGCCAGTGGCATGCCGTGAACGTTACCGCTGGGTGAGGTTTCGGGCGTGTTGAGGTCAGCATGGGCGTCGAACCAGATCACACCGAGGTCGGCACGTCGTGCAGACCCCTGCATCGAACCGATCGACACGGAGTGATCGCCACCCAACACGAGCGGAAACTCGCCGGCTTCGAGGGTCGCTTGGACTTGGTCGGCAAGCCGTGTGCAAACGTCTTCGACCTCGCGAAGGAACTTCGCGGTTCCTCGATTCGGCTGTTTGGCGTCCGGATCGCGCTCTTCTGCTCGAGGAATCGACAGATCTCCCGCATCAACCGGCTCGACACCCGCATCTGACAGGCCGTCGGCCAATCCTGCGTATCGAATCGCCGACGGCCCCATGTCGACGCCGCGGCGATCAGCGCCGTAGTCCATCGGTGCCCCAATAATCCTGACAGTTCGACCCATACGTGTGGTACACCCCGTGACGGTTTGATCGTGGCGGTCACGCGAGCGACAGATTTAGGGTTAGATGAGGCTAAAACAGGGTTACGATGATGCTGAGCGACGTGATGGAAGACTATCTGAAGGCGATCTATCAGCTCCAGCGTGAGACCGATGAGCGAATCAAGACGTCGGCGATCGCCGAGGAGCTAGACGTCACGTCGCCGACTGTCACCAGTATGCTCGACAAACTCGAGGACCGTGGCCTCGTCGACCGCGAAAAGTACCGCGGTGTCACCCTGACTGGCGAGGGCGAAACCGTTGCCCTCGAGGTGATCCGCCACCACCGACTGCTCGAGGCCTATCTGACGGAACATCTCGACTACGACTGGGCGGAGGTCCACGAGGAAGCAGATCGACTCGAACACCACATCAGCGAGAACTTCGAGGCCCGCGTGGCGGACGCGCTTGACCAGCCGACGGTCGATCCTCACGGCTCGCCGATTCCCAGTGCTGACCTCGAGCCACCTGAGCGACCGGACGGCGCATCTGTCACTGAGTTCGATGAAGGCGACGTCGTGATCGTTGAGGAAGTCGCTGACCGTGATGCCGAGGTACTCTCGTATCTTGCTGATCACGGCGTCGAACCGGGGGTCGAACTCGAGATCATGGAAGTCGCGCCCTTCGGGATGGTGACCGCACGCTCGAGCAGTCACGACGATTCCGTTTCGCTTCCCGAATCCGTTGCACACCACGTTCGCGTGGCTGTGCCGGCGGAACTCGAACAATAACGGATCACGAATGATATCCGTACAGGAAACCCGTGAGCGACTGCGTTTAGAGTCAGTCTAACCACTGAGAAATGGAAANAAAGCTATATGTTTAGACGGGACTAATCATTGTTCAATGATGACTCGATACTTCGGTAGTGGAGGTGGAGCCGTCCCATGACGGCACGGTCGATCGACGATCTCCCACGATGGGTGCTGGCTGTTGGTCCGGTGGTGGTTCTCACGGCTGTGTTCGGGCTCCTCTATCTCACGTCTCCGTTCAGCGGCATCGACTCGGCTGACGGGGTGAGTACCGTCGAAATCGTCTGGACGGTGACGATCATTGGTGCGATCGCGGGCATTATTCCAGTCGCGATCGGGATGCTCTGGTTTCCCTTTATCCGGAATCTCGAGCCGAGGTATCTCCACGCGTTTATGGCGCTTGCAGCAGGTGTCCTCGTGTTCATCGCGATCGAAATGATCGAAGAGATCGTCGAGTACAGCGCCGTGGTCGACAGTACGCTCACTTCGGGGACAGTCGCTGTCGTCGGTGTCGGTGGGACGTTCGCCGTGATGTACGTCGCCAGCAAGTGGCGACAGAACAAGATGGCGAGCCAGGACAAAAGCGGGCTCCATATCGCCTACCTTGTTGCACTCGCGCTGGGGCTGCACAGCATCGGTGAGGGGCTCGGAATCGGCGTCGCCTACGTCCAAGGCGATGCGTCACTCGTGATGTTGCTTGTCTTAGCGTTCGTCATGCACAACGTGATGGAAGGGCCAACCATCGTTGCCGCTGTCGCCCGTGAACGGGAAACACCGCCCGTGAGACACTTCGCTATGATGGGGGTCATCGCCGGTGCCCCAGTTATTCTCGGCGGCTGGGTTGGCAGCTTCGCGAACTCGCCGCTGCTCGCAATGTTGTTCTATGCAATTGCCGTCGGGGCGATCATCCAAGTGCTCATCGAGGTCGCCGAACTCATCCGCTTCGACGCCGAAGCCGTTCTGAGCCGGACGAACACGGCGACGTTCGTCGGCGGGTTCGTCCTCATGTTCTTCCTCGAGGACGTCCTCACCGAGTTCGTCCTCGAGGGCTGGCTCATTCCTGTCTGAGACCGTTGGGACGGAGACGGCNGTCCTCATGTTCTTCCTCGAGGACGTCCTCACCGAGTTCGTCCTCGAGGGCTGGCTCATTCCTGTCTGAGACCGTTGGGACGGAGACGGCAATCCACACGCATCCAGACGCTGTGGTAATGGATGAAAATACCGTGTTCGTAAACAATCTCCCAAGACAACGTAAACAGGCACCAACTCACAGACTGCCCCCGAAGCAAAACGCCTTACTACAGGCGGCTCAAACATCAAAATCCTAGCGAAACAACCTGACTCACCCGTCGGGTTTAAGGAAATCAACTACGAATATCCCAGTATGTCATCCATCGAACTCACCCCCAGCCAGAAGAAAATCCTCCGTGCATTGACGAACCTTCACAAGGAATCCGAGTCTGCGATCAAAGGTGAGGATATCGCCGAACAGGTCGACCGAAACCCCGGCACGATCCGCAACCAGATGCAGAGTCTCAAAGCCCTGCAGTTGGTCGAAGGCGTCCCAGGCCCGAAAGGAGGGTACAAACCAACCGCAGCAGCGTACGAGGCGCTCGAAATCCAGCAGATGGACGATCCAGCCTCCGTCCCACTCGAGCACGAAGGCGAACCCGTAAGCGACGTCATCGTCGAGGAAATCGACCTCTCGAGTGTTCACCACCCCGAACTCTGCCGTGCCGAGATCCACATTCAGGGATCGATGGGTGAGATCCACGAGGATGACTCGGTCATCGTCGGACCGACACCACTCTCGAAACTCGTTATCGAAGGGCGTGTCGACGGGAAAGACGACACTAACAACATTCTGATTCTTCGAATCGAGGACATGGTTGCGCCCGCCGAAGAACCAGCACACTGAACGCGCGTTCGGCGCTGACAGCCTATCCCGTCTCCGTTCGTATCAATAGCTGCTTCTATAGTAACAACTGCAACGAGTTACACACTGATCGCACAGCTGTCGTGCGATCAGGTGTGCAGTGACGTGCAGTGGCTACTATCGGAATAGACCAGCGTGGAGTCGCTTACGCACTCGAGGCCATTCCCACCGGACGTTTGCAGCCGAGTTCGCACTGATCGAGTCGTGTGCGACCGAAAAAGGAATGCGGTGCCGTGGTCAGTTCTCGTCGGCGTCGACCGTTGTGGCCGCCGGAATCTCGTCGACGCTTGCGACCGCGTCGCCTGCTTCGACGTCCATGACGATCACGCCCATCGTGTTTCGTCCAACCGTCGAGATTTCGTCGACGCGCGTCCGGACGATCTGGCCGCGCTCGCTCATCATCACGAGTTCGTCGTCGTCAGCGACGGCTTTGACAGCCGTCACCGGCCCGTTTCGATCGCCCGTTTTGATGTCGATCAGGCCCTTGCCGTAGCGCGATTGGGTGCGATACGCCGAGAGGCGAGTGCGTTTGCCGTAGCCGTTTCGAGTGACGGTCAACAGCGCCCGCTCGTCGTCTTCGTCGGTCGCAACCAGTCCGGCGACCGCGTCGCCGTCCTCGAGTTTGATCCCGTTGACACCGCGGGCGTTGCGCCCCATCGAGCGGACTTCGCTCTCGTCGAAGCGGATCGTCATCCCGCCTTCAGTTGCGATGACCAGATCCTGTGAGCCGTCAGTGACTTCGACGTCGACGAGTTCGTCACCGTCCTCGAGGTCGGCCGCGATGATCCCGGTCGAGCGGATGTTGTCGAATGCCTCGCCAGCGGTTCGCTTGACGTAGCCGTTCCGGGTGGCCATCGTCACGAACTCGCCGTCGCCGAAGGCGTCGGTGTCGACGATGGCCGTGATATCCTCATCGGTGTCGAGATCGAGGATGTTGACTGCGGATTTCCCGCGCGCGGTCCGGCCCATCTCGGGGATCTCGTAGGTCTTGAGCTGGTAGACTTTCCCCTGATTGGTAAAGCACAGCAGGTAATCGTGGGTGTTCGCGCGGAACACCGTCGTGACGCGGTCGCCGTCTTTGACGTCCGCGCCGATGATTCCCTTACCGCCCCGTCCCTGCGGGCTGAACTGGTCGATCGGCATCCGCTTGACGTAGTCGTCTTCGGTCATGACGACGAACACCTCCTCTTCCGGAATGAGGTCCTCGTGAGTGACCGTCCCCTGGTCCTCGATGATCGAGGTCCGGCGGTCGTCGCCGTACTCGGCTTTGATCTCGCGGAGTTCGTCTTTGATGACCGCAAGCAGTTCCTGCTCGCTCTCGAGAATCGTCGTCAGGCGCTCGATCTCGGCCTGGACATCCTCGTACTCGGCTTCGATCTCGGCCGTCTCCATCGAGGTGAGACTGCCCAGTTGCATTCGGACGATGTGCTCTGCCTGGGCTTGAGAGAAGTCATACGCATCCTGCAGGGCCGCTTTCGCCGCCGCGCGATCCTCGCTGTTGCGGATCAGTTCGACGACGTCGTCGGCGTTTTCGACGGCCGTTAGTCGGCCCTCGAGGATGTGGGCTCGATCCTCGGCTTCTTCGAGGTCGTACTCACTGCGTCGGCGAACGACTTCGCGCCGGTGGGCGACGTACTCCTCGAGTGTCTCTCGCAGCGAGAGCACCTGCGGCTGGCCGTCGACTAACGCGAGGTTGATGACGCCAAACGTCTTCTCGAGGTGGTTCTCGAGCAGTTTGTTCTTGACGACTTCGACGTTCGCGCCGCGTTTGCACTCGACGACGATCCGGACGCCGTCGCGGTCGGACTCGTCGCGTAGGTCCGAGATTCCCTCGATCTCGCCGTCGTTGACGTTTTCGGCGATTCGCTCGACCATCCGGGCCTTGTTGGCCTGGTAGGGGAGTTCGGTGATGACGATTCGCTCGCGGCCGTTTTTCCACTCCTCGACTTCGAACTCGGCCCGCACGCGGATGCGCCCGCGACCGGTCTTGTACGCCGAGTAGATGGCGTCGCGACCGACGATGTTCGCACCCGTTGGGAAGTCGGGGCCCTTGACGTGCTCCATCAGGTCCTCGACCGTCGCGTCAGGGTTGTCGATGAGTTCGATCGTCGCGTCGATCACCTCACCGAGGTTGTGCGGCGGGATGTTCGTGCTCATCCCGACCGCGATCCCCGAGGAGCCGTTCACCAGAAGGTTCGGGAACGCCGCCGGGAGGACGTCGGGTTCCTGCAGTCGGTCGTCGTAGTTCGCCGAGAAGTCGACTGTATCCTTCTCGATGTCCTCGAGTAACTCCTCGGAGACGGATGCCATCCGCGCCTCAGTATACCGGGGCGCGGCGGCCGGGTCACCGTCCATCGAGCCGAAGTTCCCCTGCCCGTCGACGAGCGGATAGCGCATCGAGAAATCCTGAGCCATCCGGACGAGCGTGTCATAGATCGCGCTGTCACCGTGTGGGTGGTAGTCACCCATCGTCTCCCCGACGATCGAGGAGGATTTGCGGTGAGAAGAGCCACTCGAGACGCCCATCTCGTGCATCGCATACAGGATGCGCCGATGGACGGGTTTGAGGCCGTCCCGGACGTCCGGGAGGGCACGCCCCGCGATGACGGACATCGCGTAGTCGATATACGACTGTTCCATCTCATCTTCGATGCGGACGTTTTCGATCGCCCGTGCCTCTACGTCGGTCGGTTCGGGTACGTCTGAACTCATATCTTACCTCACCACAGTTAGATGTCGATCCACTCGGCTTCGGGCGCGTGTTCTTTGATGAACTGCTTGCGTGGCTCGACGGCGTCGCCCATCAGCACGGAGAACATCTTGTCGGCCGCAGCCGCATCCTCGATCGTGATCTGTTTGAGGATGCGGTTGTCGGGGTTCATCGTCGTCTCCCAGAGCTGTTCGGGGTTCATCTCCCCGAGCCCCTTGAATCGCTGGACGCGAGTCGGGTTCCCGTCACACTTCTGTTCGATGATCTCGTCGCGTTCGGCTTCGGTCATTGCGTCGTACGTTTCGCCGCGGTAGCGAACCCGGTACAGCGGTGGCTGGGTCGCATAGACGTACCCGCCCTCGAGCAGCGGGCGCATGTGTCGGTAGAAAAACGTCAACAGCAGCGTCCGGATGTGTGCGCCGTCGACGTCGGCGTCCGTCGCCATGATGATCTTCTTGTAGCGGACGTCCTCAACGTCGAACTCGTCGCCGATCCCCGCACCGATCGCGGTGATCATGTTCCGAATTTCGTCGTTCTCGAGAATGCGATCGAGTCGGTGTTTCTCGACGTTCAAAATCTTCCCTTTGATCGGGAGCACGGCCTGAAACTCGGGGTTTCGGGCCTGTTTGGCGCTGCCACCTGCGGAGTCACCCTCTGCGATGAACAGTTCGGCCTTTTCGGGGTCTTTGGTCTGACAGTCCGCGAGTTTGCCGGGCAGCGAGGTCGACTCGAGGGCGGACTTGCGGCGTGTCAGTTCCTCGGCCTTCTGGGCGGCCTTGCGCGCTTTGGCGGCCTCGACGGCCTTGGTGATGATCGCTTCGGCGGTGTCGGGGTGTTCCTCGAAGTAGGTGCCGAGTCCTTCGTGCATCGCGCTCTCGACGATTCCCCGAACCTCGGAGTTGCCGAGTTTCGTCTTCGTCTGGCCCTCGAACTGCGGATCGGGGTGTTTGATCGAGATAACTGCAGTGAGTCCCTCCCGGATGTCCTCGCCTTTGAGGTTCTCCTCGAGGTCGCCGAGCAGGTCGTTCTCGCCGGCGTAGTCGTTGACCGTCCGCGTGAGCGCGGTCTTGAAGCCGGTGAGGTGGCTGCCACCCTCGCGCGTGTTGATGTTGTTCGCGAAGGCGTGAATCGAGCCCTGGAGCTCTTCTGTGGCCTGCATCGCCACCTCGACTTCGATGTTCTGGTCGTCGTCCTCGAAGTAGATGACGTCCTCGTGCATCGCCGAGCGCGTCTCGTTCAGGTACTCGACGAACTCACGGATGCCACCCTCGTACTCGTAGGTTTCCTCGGTCGGGCCGTCCTCGGCGCGTTCATCACGCAGCGTGATGCGAACGCCAGAGTTGAGGAATGCCAGCTCTCGAAGCCGATTCGAGAGCGTCGAGAAGGTGAAGTCACCGGTCTCGAAGATGTCGATGTCGGGCCAGAACCGGATCGTCGTTCCCGTCCCCTCGTCCGGGTCCATATCGCGAACCCGCTCCATATCGCCGACAGGTTCGCCCGACTCGAAGGCGTGTTCGAAGACGCCGCCGTCGCGTTTGACCTCGACCTCGAGTCGACTCGAGAGGGCGTTGACGACCGAGACGCCGACGCCGTGGAGGCCACCGGAGACCTGGTAGGACTTGTTGTCGAACTTCCCGCCAGCGTGGAGAACAGTAAGAATCACCTCAAGCGCCGGGCGGTCGTATTCGTCGTGTGTATCGACGGGGATACCACGGCCGTCGTCTGCGACGCTCACCGAGCCGTCGTCGTGGATGGAGACGGTGATGTCGTCGCAGTGGCCAGCCAGTGCCTCGTCGATCGAGTTGTCCACCACTTCGTAGACCAGATGGTGGAGCCCTCGAGAATCGGTAGAGCCGATGTACATCGCCGGTCGCTTTCGCACAGCCTCCAGGCCTTCTAAGACCTGAATCTGTCCGGCGCCGTACTCGCTTTCCTGGGACATGTAAAACCTGCTTTCGGGTAGTGGTCCCCACCTAATAAAAGTCACGTGTACGCGCTCGCGCGCGAAGCCACCACAAGACAGGTGCAGTCGCTGCTTGTCGGCTCTCGGGGCGGGTATCCGGTCGTGAAGGGAGGGTCGACCTCTTTATACCCCGGTGTTTCCGGTAGATGTGTGGTTTCACGGCGCTCACTCGGCTCGAGTCACACCCGTCTGGAGCGCTCGGCGACTGATCGCGGGCCCGTGATCGCGCTCAAAAAGCCGTGTCAGTACCCGGGGTGCCGTTGACGGTCTTCGGTCCTGTAGGGGAGACGAAATGCAACCGCTGTATCTGGCCGTCGGGTTCGTCGTGCTCGTCGCCGTGGTCGTCGACATCCTCTGGACGACACTCTGGGTCGACGGCGGGGCTGGTCCGCTTTCCGGACGGCTGACGACTTGGACCTGGCGTGGCCTGCGGACGGCGAGCAACGACCACCCGCGCGCGCTGAGTCTCGCCGGGCCGCTGATCCTCGCGTTCACGCTTGCGATGTGGATCGCACTGCTGTGGCTCGGCTGGACGATGCTTTTCGCTGGCGACGAGACGGCCCTCGTCAGCGCCCATACCGGCGCGCAAGCCGACTGGGCTGGCCGCTTCTACTACGTCGCCTACACGATGTTCACGAACGGAAACGGCGATTACACACCGACGACGAGCGGCTGGGAGCTCGCCAGTTCGTTCACGACCGCGACTGGAATGGCCTTCGTCACGTTGGGCGTCTCCTACATCCTCACCGTCCTCGGCGCAGTGTCACAAAAGCGCTCGTTCGCCAGCGACGTCACTGGGCTGGGCGAACGCAGTGAAGCGTTCGTGCGCGCGGGCTGGACCGCTGAAGACGAGTTTCGCGGCCTCGAGCGCCCACTCGAGTCACTCGCGACGCAGCTGTCTCTGCTCGCAGACCAGCACAAGGCCTACCCGGTTCTCCACTACTACCACAGCGAACGGGCCTCTCGAGCGTCGTCGATGGCCGTTCCCGTCTTCGACGAGGCGCTGACGTCCATTCGTCACGGCGTCTCGGACGATGCACAGCTCAACCCAACGCTGGTCGAAGACGCTCGCTCGAGCGTCGACAGCTATCTCGACACGCTCGAGACGGCGTTCATCGAGCCTGCCGACGAGATCCCACCGCGACCGGAACTCGGCCGACTCCGGGACGACGACATCCCAACCGTTCAGGACGACGCGTTCGCTGACGAGATTACGGCACTGTCCGACCGTCGCCGGAAGCTACTGGGTGTTGCACGGGCCGATGCGAGACACTGGCCGCCGCTCGAGGAGTGAGAACGTCGGTTGGAGTCTGTTCCGGCGTGGCAACGGTGTGGTGCCAGTATGCCGTTGGAATCGGCATCGTGAGAGCCGTTCACAGCTGCCTCAAGCCGTCGATTCACTTTCACTCCGGTAACACACACCTTTTAGCCCCGCCGCTAGTATGGGGGGACAATGACGTCGTTTCAGTCGACACTCGAGGACGAGGTGGGGATCGCCGAGGAGCTGGCCGAGAGCCAGCAGGCGATTTCGATCGCCGAGTTCTTCGAGAAGAACAAGCATATGCTCGGCTTCGACAGCGGCGCTCGAGGTCTCGTCACGGCTGTCAAGGAAGCCGTTGACAACGCCCTAGACGCCGCTGAAGAATCCGGGATTGCCCCGGATATCTACGTCGAAATCGAAGAGGTCGGCGACTACTACCGGCTGATCGTCGAGGACAACGGCCCGGGCCTGACAAAAGACTCTCTCCCCAAAGTCTTCGGGAAACTGCTCTACGGCTCTCGATTTCACGCGCGCGAACAGTCTCGTGGCCAGCAGGGGATCGGAATCTCCGCTGCCGTGCTGTACGCCCAGTTGACGAGCGGGAAACCCGCCAAAATCACCAGTCGAACCCAGGGTGCAAGCGAAGCCCAGTACTTCGAACTCATCGTCGACACCGACGAGAACGAACCCGAGATCAGCGTCGAGGAGACGACCTCGTGGGATCGGCCCCACGGCACGCGCATCGAACTCGAGATGGAGGCGAACATGCGTGCCCGCGGACAGCTTCACGACTACATCAAACACACCGCGGTCGTCAATCCCCACGCCCGCCTCGAGTTGCGCGAACCGAAGAACCACTTCAAGTTCGAACGGGCGACGGACCAACTCCCCGAAGAGACCGAAGAGATCCGCCCACATCCTCACGGCGTCGAACTCGGCACCGTCATGAAGATGCTGTCGGCGACGGATTCACAGACGGTTTCTGGGTTCCTCCAGGAGGAGTTCACCCGCGTCGGCAAGAAGACTGCCGAGTCGATCATCGACGAGTTCCGCGACCGCTACTACGGGCGCGAGATGCGCTGGCGACCACCTACGACGGGCGAGGACATCGACCTCGGAGCTGCGGTGTCGGCGGCGACGGCGAACAAGGGAGCCGATGCGACGGCTGCCTTCGCCGACGCCATTGCCGACGCGGTCGCCGACCACGACCGAATCGCCCACCACGAACTCGTCGACGCTGTCGACGTGGCCGCCGCCGACGCCGAAGCCGATTACGGAACGACGTTCGGCGACACCGTCCGCGAAAACGCCGTCGAGGCCGTCTGGCTCGAGATCATCGACGCCGCAGACGACACGGAAGCAGACAGCAAGTCCGATGGGACGGCAGCCTCACGGCTCGTCGCTGAGCTGTACACTCTCGCCGATGAGGCGACGAGCACCCGAAAGGACGACGAGATTATCCACGCCTTCGCCGAGCGCCTCGCAGCCACGTTCGACGACGAGTCCGAGGCCGACAACGTCCGCCACCGACTCACCCGGACGCAACTCCGCGAGTTCGTCGACCGTGCTGCGGAACTGACCGAGGAGTACGACGACGTCTCCTTTGGAGAGACAGCACGTGAGAACGTCACTGACGCCGTTTGGGACGTTATGGCGACGGTTCCCGACGACCCGCCACTGGTTCGCGAACTCGACAGCGACCGGGATGCCGCCAGCAACCTCGTCGACGGGATGCGTGCGGCCGACATCATGGCCCCACCGACGCGATGTCTCTCGCCGATCACGGAGGAGTTGATCACGGCTGGTCTGAAAAAGGAGTTCGACGCCGACTTCTATGCCTCTGCGACTCGAGACGCCGACGTTCACGGCGGCGATCCGTTCATCGTCGAGGCCGGCATCGCCTACGGCGGCGAGATCCAAGCCGAGGGCAGTGCCGACGTCATGCGGTTTGCAAACCGCGTTCCACTGGTCTACCAGCGCGGCGCGTGTGCGACGACGGACGTGGTCAAATCGATCGGCTGGCGCAACTACGGCCTCGACCAGCCCGGTGGCTCCGGGCTGCCGAACGGCCCTGCGGTGATCATGATCCACGTCGCCTCGACGAACGTCCCCTTCACGAGCGAGTCGAAAGACGCCGTCGCAAACGTGCCGGCGATCGAAGACGAGATCGAACTCGCGATCCGTGAAGCCGCCCGCGAACTCAAAAGCTATCTCAACAAGCGCCGCTCGATGCAACAGCGCCGGAAGAAACAGAACGTCCTTGGGAAGATCCTCCCCGAGATGGCCGCCAAAGTCGCCGAGGTGACCGACCGCGAGGAGCCCGATATCAACGACGCCGTCGCACGCATCATGAACAACGTGCTCGTCGAACGCAGCGTCAAAGAAAACGGCGACGGGCAGGCCGTCTCAGTCACCGTCGAGAACAACTCGAACACGGCCGAATCGCTCGAGATCACCGACATCGTCACCGCCGAACCGACGAACCTCTCCGAGGACGCCACCGTCGTCGAGATGGACGGCGAGTGGTTCGTCAAGTGGGACATCGACGTCTCGAGCGACGACGAGGCCGCCCTCGAGTATGTGGTTCCCGATGATGCGGCGTTCGATCTGGACGTCAAGGGCGTCGAAAGCGAGAAACTCACGGTGTCAGCATGAGCGTGCGACCGAGTGCTCTGACAGAACGAAGTGACTTTACGGTGATACAATGAGCGCAGACAACGACCAACAGGCACGAGAACAGTTGATCGACCTCGCGGCACAGTTTTACGACCAGTTCGAACTGGGCGAGATCCCCCACATGTCCGTCCCGACGCGGACGAAAAACAACATCGAGTACGACGAAGACAAAGGCGTCTGGGTGTACGGCGACCGAGAGTCAACACGCTCTGCGAACTCCGTTCGTGGTGCGCGAAAGCTGCTGAAGGCCGTCTACACGATTGAGTTTCTGGCGAACCAACTCGAGGAAGACCGCTCCTCGACCCTGCGTGAGTTGTACTACCTTTCTGAAAGCTGGGACAACAACGAGGCGCAGTTTTCCGATCAGGACGAGTCCAACGGCCTGATCGAGGATCTGGAGATCGTTTCGGGTGTGACCCGCGAGGACTTCCACATGCGCCCGGAGGAGTCGGGCGCAACGATCATGGGGCCGCTGCACCTGCGCGAACAGACCCGCCGCGGCGAACGCGATATCCACTGTCAGGAAGACGTCGGCGAAGGTGGCTACCAGATTCCGAACAACCCCGACACGATCGAGTTTCTCGACTGCGATGCCGACTTCATCCTCGCCGTCGAGACCGGTGGGATGCGGGACCGACTCGTCGAGAACGGCTTCGACGACGAGTACAACGCCCTTATTGTCCACCTCAAGGGCCAGCCCGCACGGGCGACTCGACGGATCATCAAGCGACTCCACGACGAACTCGACCTCCCGGTGACGGTCTTCGCCGACGGCGACCCGTGGTCGTACCGAATCTACGGCTCGGTCGCTTACGGCTCTATCAAGTCGGCCCACCTCTCGGAGTATCTCGCGACGCCGGCTGCCCAGTACATCGGCATCCAGCCGGCCGACATCGTCGAGTACGATCTGCCGACCGACCCGCTCAGCGACTCGGACATCAACGCCTTAGAGAGCGAACTCGAGGACCCGCGCTTCCAGACCGACTACTGGGAAGAACAGATCGAACTCCAACTCGAGATCGGCAAGAAGTCCGAACAGCAGTCGCTCGCGGCTCGGGGACTTGATTTCGTGACGGAGACGTATCTCCCCGAGCGTCTCAGCGAGATGGGCGTTATCTAAACGCACCTTGAGCCACGTTCGAACCGAGCAGCAACGCCCGTGACAGACCGTTTTCAGCGCTTGACGATCGTAGAGAGTCGGGAAGCGACAGCTGTGTGGACGGGAAGGCGACAGAAAGCAGGTAATTCGCAGTTGTGTTATCCGATGAAGCCGAGCCGAAGCGCAGCCCCCATCGCACCGAAGATGAGGACGAACACGAGGCTGACGACGTAGTAGATGTGCCAGGCTCGAGACGGGCGGAACGGCTCGGGTAGGTGTTTCTCGACGACGTACCAGTTGGCCGGGTAGAAGAAAATCTCCGTAACGGCGAGGATGGCGGCGACGTAGAGCAACAGCGTCACGGGGACGTCCCCGAGTGCGAGCACCATCACGCTGCTGACGGCGACGACGCCGGCGACGACGAGCTTTCGGATGCGCTCGCTGTCGATGCTCTCGTCCTCGAGCGCCATCGGGAGGATGTCACCGGTCGCACGTGCGGCCCCGTCGAGAAGCGTGATAACCGTCGAGTAGAGGGCTGCGAACGCGCCGATCAGCATGGCGTAGTACGACCATTCGCCGAAGGAGTCGCTCAGGATGTTGCCGATCGCGAACGCGAGGTTGGCGTCCGTCGGCGGGTTCGGATAGAGGACGTTCGTCGCGAGAATAACCATCGCGGCGATCAGGACGAAGCTGAACACGTAGCCGACGTTGAAGTCACGGCGGCCGGTTTTGATCCATGCGCGGATGTAGTCGTGGTGGGCCGGATTGTTCGGATCGAGCCCCTTCTGTCGCAGTTCACCAGCCCCTTCGCCTTTGGCCATACTCCAGCTTCCGATCAGGATACTCGTACTGAAGCCGGTCGGTGCGAACCCGGCGGCCGCGGCAAACAGCGCGACGAAGGCGGGTCCGGTGAGGTCGGGGATCGCGAACGTCGTTTCGGCGATCCGTTCGGGTGATGGCGGCCCGACGAGGGCACCGAGCATGACGAGCACACCGACGGCGACCGTAAAGCCGATCAACGCCTTCTCGAGGACGGAGTAGCGCGACGTGATCACGAGCACGCCGGCAGCGCCGACGAAGAGGACGTACGCCCACGCTGCGGTGAGCCAGCCGGGAGTCAACGCGGCGATGAACGCGGCCGTGCTCATGCCGACGCTAGCCGTAATGAACGTGTACATGACGGTGAAGACGAGGATTGTCACCCAGAGCGCCCAGTTTTTCGGCCCGGGGAGATCACCGTAGGCTTCGATCGGGTTCGCCCCGACGCCGTAGTTATACCGAATGCCCAGTTCCCAGGCACCATACTTGACGACGTAGATGAGGCCGAACATCCAGATTGCGACGAGTCCGAACGTCCCACCGAGCGTCGGGGCGAGAACGATGTGACTCCCGCCGATGCTGATCAGCGCCCAGAGCATCGACGGTCCGAAGTGGTTTTTAAAGAAGCCAGCCCACCCAGCGGACGGGTAGGTAAGCTCAGGTTGGGAGGCTTCGACCTCGGTTTCGGTTTCACCAGCCATGTGTCTCACCTGTTCGTGGAGTTGCGGCGACGGACGGCACGTGGCCACCCACCCGTGTCTCCCTCAAACGTGAAGATATGTCAACAGTAAGCATGGAGAGTATGAGTGACTAGGCGATCCGTGACTTATGTCCATGGATTCGTCCCCCGATGAACAGTGCTTGCCGTTACTGTTCGCCGAGCACCACTGGAACTGCGCGGTTTGCGACGTCGACGACGAACGCGTCCGCGTCGGTCTCGAGCGCCTCGAACGTGTCGTAGTGGATCGGCAACACGAGCTCGGGGCGAATTCGTTCCGCGAGCGCGGCGGCCTCGTGGCGATCCATCGTAAACGCGCCGCCGATCGGCGGGAGAAACAGGTCGATATCCAGGTCGTCGTGGAGTGGGAGGACATCGGTGTCGCCGGGCCAGAACGCCGAGACGCCGTCGATGGTGACGGCAAAGCCACAGCCCTCGCCTTCGGGATGATACGGGTCGCCGTGTTCGTCGACGTGTGGGCCCGCAGGATCGTTGTACGCGGGCGTGGTGAACAGATCCAGCGGGCCGAGGACGAACGATTCGTCCGCACGGACGCGCTCGACCACGTAGGGCAGGTCCTCGGGCTGTTCGTCGACCCGGTCGATCTCGCTGGCGTCGATCGATTCGTGGACGACGACGATCGCGTCCTCGTGAGCCACCCGACGAATGCCGTCGGGATCGTAGTGATCGTCGTGAGACACCAACACGAGATCGCCGTCGCGGGCGTTGTACTCCTCGAGCACCCCGTATCGACCGGGGTCCATGTAGATGACAGCACCCGTTTCGCCCTCGAGGCGAACGGTCGCGTAGCCGAGCCAGTCGACGGTCACTGCACCGAAACGGACGGTCATACTGGGTCGTACACTCGAGCGACTCGAAAAAGGTTCGGCTCGCAGCGTGTGTATCGCCGCTTACGGCCGGCGGATCGAGTGCGAAAGCGTGCCGACGCCCTCGATTTCGATCTCGACCTCGTCGCCATCGGACAGTGGACCGACGCCTTCCGGTGTTCCGGTCGCGATCACGTCACCCGGCTCTAAGGTCATGTAGGCCGTGATCTCGGCGATCAGTTCCGGAATGGGGAAGATGAGCTGCTCGCGCGAGCCGTCCTGTTTCAACTCGCCATTGACACGGGACTGCACCGATGCGTCGGCCGGCACCTCATCGGGCGTTGCGAGCAGTGGGCCAAGCGGTGCAGCGCCGTCGAACGCCTTCCCGCGAATCCAGTTCTGTTCTTTCTCCTGATCGTCGCGGTTCGAGATGTCGTTGACACAGGTAAAGCCCTCGACGACGTCCATCGCCTCGGAGACGGGGACGTGACGGCATTGCTCGCCGATAACGACGCCCAGTTCGGCCTCGTAGTCGATGCGCTCTTTCCCGGCCGGCGCGGTGACGGTGTCGTCGTGGCTCGCGATCGTGTTCGGCGGCTTCAGAAAGATCAGCGGGCGATCCGGAACGTCGGAGCCCATCTCATCGGCGTGGTCGGCGTAGTTACGGCCGATACAGACGATCTTCGACGGCTCACACGGTGCGAGCACGTCGATCTCATCGGACTCGAGTGCATACTTTTGGTTCCCGAAGTGAACGTGACCGTTCTCGAACTCGCCGCGGCGGACAGCACCAGCCGGATCACGGAATCGAACGTATTTCATGCGGGATGGGTCGTGGCGTGTGGTCAAAAGGATTGAGATGGCGGCGGCACTCGCGCTGTCTGTCCCGTGGGTACGTAAGCAGTGCTGGCCCTACGTCACCGGGCACCGAGACGGCGTCGACTCGAGTGGATGTGACAGGAACGCAAGTACGTCAGTAACTGCCACGACGGACGCAGAACGGAACGCTTTTTACTAGGCCGGCGCAATCGACTAATGCGTTCGAAGGATGCGCCGGAAACCCGGTGCGAGAACGCGATGAACGCTCCGTTGGTGTAGTCCGGCCAATCATTTCGGCCTTTCGAGCCGATGACCAGGGTTCAAATCCCTGACGGAGCACTTTTCAACTTACGCTACTCTCCCTGAGTGGTACGACCGTTGGATACGCGCCGACCCGGGTTTGAGCGTCGATCAGACTCGAGGGGCGTCGACTCGGTCGCTCGAGTGGAGACAGTGTGTGCCGACAGCTTACGTGCTGGCTTCGGGAGCCAACGCCTCGTCGAGACGCGTGCAGCCGTCGGGACCGAAAATCGATAGCTGCTGTGCTGGGAGTGCAACGGCGACCGCATCGCCGACGGTGGGTGGACTCGCGGGTTGCTCGACGACGAGGTCGTTTGCGGCGTCGACGCTGATCGTCACGTCGTAGCGTTTTCCGAGGTCCGTAACGCGTGTCACCGTTCCCGCCAGTGAGAGCGGTGTGTCGGCACTGTCAGGCGGTCGTATCGAGAGTGCTGTCGGTCGAACGTGACACGTCACGGTGGTTCCAGTCGGCAACTCGGTCTGTGTGTCGGTCAGCACGAGCTGTTGCTCACCAAGCGAAACCGTGAGTGGCTGTTGGTCGGTGATCGGTCCCGAAACAGTGTTCGAACGGCCGAGAAATGACGCCACGAACGCCGTCGGTGGGGATTCATACAGTGACCGTGGCTCCCCGGAGCCCGATACGGTGCCCTCGTTCATCACGACGAGTCGATCAGCGAGCGCCATCGCCTCGTCCTGATCGTGTGTGACAAACAGCGTTGTGACACCGGTTTCCCGCTGAATGCGAGCGATCTCGTCACGCAACCGTTCGCGCAGCGTCCGATCGAGTGCCGACAACGGTTCGTCGAGCAACAACACGTCAGGCTGGGGTGCTAACGCTCGAGCGAGTTCGACTCGGCGTTGTTGGCCGCCGCTGAGTTCGGCTGGATACGCTGCTCGCTGATCGGACAGATCGACCAGCTCGAGATACTCGCTGACGAGTTCCGTTCGCCGTTCGGAGTCGATGTTCCGTGCTGTAAGCCCGTAGGCGACGTTGTCGCTGACTGTCATATGCGGATACAGCGTCGATTGCTGAAAGACGACGCTGATGTGGCGAGATTCGGGGGGCGTGTCGGTGACGTCTGCGCCACGGAGAGCCACCTGCCCCGACGTTGGGTGGATGTGGCCAGCGATCGCCTGCACGATCGTCGTCTTCCCACACCCACTCGGCCCGAGCAGCGCGACTAGCTCGCCTTCCTCAACGCCGAACGAGACGTCGTCGACCGCCAGTTCGCTCCCGTAGCGATGGGTGAGCGAGTCGAGTTCGAGCATCATTTGTCGATCACCGTTGGCACGCGCCCGAATCGCTGGACGGCTGCGAGAACGACGAGCGTGATCCCAAGCAGAGCCACCGCAAGCGGGACGATCGCATCGATTCCGCCGGCGATGAAGTCGACCCAGATCCGCGTCGGCATCGTTCGTGGGTTGTATGCGACCATCATCGTCGCGCCGAACTCCCCGATCGCTCGAGCGAACGTCAAGCTGATTCCCGCGAGAATCGCCCCGCGAGCTAACGGCAGTGAGACGTTCCAAAACGTCGAGAGCGGGCCGTAGCCAAGCGACCGTGAGGCCTGTTCTAACCGTTCGTCAACCGCGCCAAAGCCTGCTCGAGCGGTAATGATGACGAACGGCGCAGCGACGAACGTCTGTGCGAGGATAACACCGAGCAGACTGTCCGTAAGCGGGAGGCCAACGGCGGCAGCGGCCGCACCGATCGGGGTGAACCGTCCAACGGCCGAGATGAGCATTGCGCCACCGACGACGGGTGGGATAATGAGCGGGAGGATCACCAGCGCTTCGACGAGTCGCTTCCCGGGAAACGACCGTCGGGCGAGGACGTACGCGAGCGGAACCCCGAGGACGGTCGCAATCGCAGTCGATACTGGTGCGGTGAGCAGCGAGTTGCGAATCGCGCCTTGGGCGGCCGGCGTGGACAACGCCGCGACGATGTTCGTCGTTCCCGTTCGTGAGAGAAACGTAACGAACGGGAGCGCAAAATACACGAGGATGAGTCCACCAAGGAGCGCCGGGATCAGTAGTTCCGTACTCCGTTTCGAGTGGCGAGATTGCAGTCCAGTGCCGAGGCTCATACGTCGACCGCCTCCGGCAGAGTCCCCGTTGGACGGGGGAGACTGTCCCCAACGGTCAACCCGGCGTCGACGAGCAACTCAGGAGTGTCGATGAGAAACTGAACGAGTTGGTGCCCGGCATCGGGGGCGTCAGCCTCGTCGTTGACCGTCGCGTTGTACAGGATCGGGCGGCCGACTGCAGTGTATCCCTCCTCATCCGTCGTAAACTCGGCCGTCGCATACTGATCGGCCAGTTCGGGGGTTGCGAAGTTGTATGCCTCGGGGAACTCGACGAACGGCATCCCGTGATCGACCGCCATATTGTGATAGACAATCGCTGCGGCCCGTGACCCGCTTTCGACTCCCGCCATCATCTGTGGCTCGTCCGGTTCCTCATGAACGAGCGCCAACAGGTCGTCGCGAAAGCCCTCGAGGCCGTATTCGCGTTCGGCAAGTTCGAACGCCTGCACAGCGCGATAGCCGAGTGGATCGAGGTCTGGATCACCGATCGAGAGGTCGCCCTCGTCGGTGTCCAGTGCGATTTCATACCACGGCTCGCCGTCCTCGAGTCGCTGCCCAAACCGGGTGTTTTCGTTGTAGCCGATCCCGAGGCTGTTGGCGGCAAATTCGACGTCCCAGTCGGTGAACTCGCCGTACAGTCGGTCACGGAGAAGTGTTGCGTCGGCACTGACGATGACATCTGGATGTTTGGTTCGGTCTTCGACCATCCGCATCACCGCATTTGCGCCGTAGTACTCTCCACGAACCTCGATTCCGGTCTCCGCTTCGAACGCCGGCCCGATGTGATACTCGAACGTGTGAGCGAGGCTTCCGGCGGACAGCACACTCACTGTGCTGGTGTCGGCTCCGAGACAGCCAGCGATACCCAACCCGATGACGCTGCTCGAGGTCGTAAGCACCGTCCGGCGATGCACACGGTCTCGAGCGTGATCGCCAGTGTGGTTCATGTTCACTTGTTTATCCTCGCCCCACATATAACCATTCCAAGTTTCTATACGGAAAATTAGTAACCGATTTTGGTTTCCAGCTATGTCGGTTCGGCGACGAAACGGACGCATGGTGAGCACCGTAAACGAGACTCGTTACCCACGTGCGTCTCGGCTGATACGGGACTGCGACACTCCGACTGATCGACCACGGCGTCGTGCAGACGCTAAGTTCGTTGTCCTTTGATACGAACTGCGGTCGGTACGGCCCCATCGACTCCGCCATCCCGTACTCGAGACCCCAGTTCGTCTCAGTGGACAGACTGCTGTTGCCAGTCCGAAACGACGACAGCGGTGATGCCAACCGACGTCGCTGGCCGGTCACACGCGTCGATCCGACTCGAGGTGGATCGCTCGTGCTGCGGTCGCTTTGAACGAAGCAGTGATCGGCTGGTCGGTCTCGAGCCCCAGCCGGGTTGCGCTGGCGTTCGTGATGAGCGCCTGCAGGGGACTGTCCGTGCCAAGTTGGATCGTCACTCTGGTGATCGCATCGCCTGATTCGATGGCCGTGACGGGACCCGTGAATTGGTTGCGAAGGCTGGTATCGTCCGCTTGAGGTGTTTCGTCCGGGTCGGTCAGGACGACCGCATCCGAACGGACCGTAACTTGAACCGCGTGGGCATCGTCGGGAACGAGCGCCAGTATCGAGCCGATGGCCGTCTCGACAGTCGCGAGTTCGCCCGTTCGCTCCCGAACGGTGCCTGGAAAGACGGACTCCGTGACTCGAGCGACACCGTCGAGTTCGGCCTCGTGGCGGTCGAACTGCCGGCGTAGCTCGTTGGCTGTCTCCGTAAGCACTGTGCCACCGCCGCCGCTCCCGCCCCGTTTCCGTTCCGTGATGGGGCCAACTGCATCCTCGATTTCGACGACACGGTTTTGCAGGCGGGCATACGACCGACCCAGCCGGTCGGCTGCCTTGTGCATCGAGCCGTGCTGGTCGATCGCGTCGAGCATTTCGATATCGCGGCGATCGATCGTCACCTCGTCGACCGCGAGCTTCGTACTGTATTCTTTTTCGATCGTCATTCTCAGTAGATCAACTCTCCGTCGATAAATTTCTGCGCACGGTCGTCTGACGGGCGTTCGAACACCGTTTCGGTGGGGCCGACCTCGATAATCTCGGTCCCGAGGAGGACCGCAACCCGATCCGCGATACGCTCTGCCTGATGCATATCGTGGGTTGCGATGGCGACGCCGATGCCTCGATCCCGTGCCTCGAGGACGGCATCCTCGAGGACGGCCGTGTTCCGCGGATCGAGATCCGAGGTCGGTTCGTCGAGCAAGAGCACGTCGGGATCGTACGCGAGTGCGCGGGCGAAGGCGACCCGCTGGGCCTCGCCGCCGGAAAGCGAGGTCGCCTCCTGGTCGGCTTTCTCGCCCAAGCCGACGCTCTCGAGGGCGTCGACCACATCACTGGTGGCGTTTGCTCGCCCGACGAGACTGGCGAGTTCGTGGCGAAGCCGGTCGGGCCACGACTGGCGAACTCGCACCCCGTACTCGGCGTTGCGCCGCACGCTCGCATCGAAGAGACTCGCGTCCTGAAAGACCATGCCGATCCGTCGTCGACACTCGAGTCGGCGCTGTTCGGACGCCTGCCAGATGTCGACGCCACCGTGGGTTATCGTGCCCTGGTCGGGCGCATCGAAGAGTGCAAGCAGTCGCAACAGGGTCGACTTGCCGACGCCGGAGGGACCGATGATCGCGACGACTTCGCCGGCCGACACCGACAGCGAGAGGCCCTCGAAAACGGGTTCATCGCCGTAGCTGTGGTGGATGTCGATCGCCTCGAGCGTCGTCGCTGCCCCCCGCACATCGGTCGGTTTGAGCGTCATCGGTAGCCTCCGTCGTCGCTTCCCAGTCGAACCACGATTGCGTTGACGAGCAAGACGAGGACGACGAGGATCGCGCCGAGGATCATCGCTGTCTCGTACTGACCCTGTCGGGCCTCGAGTTGGATGGCCGTCGTCAGCGTTCGTGTCTTCGACGTGCCGTCCGAGCTGGCGATGTTGCCGCCGACGATGAGGACGGAGCCGACCTCGCTGATCGCCCGGCCAAAACCGGCGAGCACTGCCGTTGCGATGCCGTATCGGGCCTCTTTGATCGTGACGAGCGCCACGTCGAGGCGCGTCCCGCCCATCGCGTACGCCGCATCGCGAACGTTCTGCTCGACGCTACTCACCGCAGCGAGGCTGACGCCGGTGATAACTGGGGCCGCGAGGATGAACTGTGACATGATCATCGCCTCGGGCGTGAACACGAGCTCGAGCGAGCCAAGCGGCCCCTGATTGGACACCGCAAACAACACGATGAGTCCGACGACGACGCTTGGAAAGCCCATCCCGGTGTTGATGATCGACGTGAGCAACGCCTTTCCGCGAAACTCTTTGAATCCGACGAGCAGTGCAATCGGGAGGCTACACAGCGTACTCAGCGTGACGGCGACGAGACTCACATAGAGTGAGACATAGATGATACTCCGGATGTAGTTCCACTCGAAGGGGAACTCACCCACGAACGCGGTGGTAATATCAACTATCATATCAACCATCCGCTATCGGTTCGGGAGCGTTCTCGGAGTCGTCGTTCGCCAGACAACCAGACAGAACTGTAGTCGCAGCGCCAACGCCCCCGAGGCCCGTATGACGTTGTATCCCCATGGATATATCGCTGTTCGAAGAACGTATAGAGGTTTCGGCTTTCACAACTTCGGACAGTCGACTCGATCAACCACAAACGCGCGTGGTCGTCCGTCGTCGCGACCAGTCGACGCTACGAGTTTCCGCCGTCGTCGCTTGCACTCCAGCCTTCGGGCACGTACTGCTGGAAGTTCGGGGCTTCCGAAAGCGCTTCCGGGAAGAACAGTTGTTCGTCTTCGGTGGTGTAGTTCTCGATGATCTCCTGACCCTCGGGTCCCGTGATGTACCCGATGTACGCCAGCGCGAGATCGTAGTTGACGTGGTCGTGCGCGTCCGGATTGACAGCGACGATGCCGTACGGGTTCATCAGACTTTCCGGACCGTCTTCGACAGGCCCCTGAACGAGAATCTCGAGGGTGATGTTCCCGTGCATCGAGAGATACGTCCCGCGGTCGGACAGCGTGTACGCGTCGAGTTCGCTGGCCCGGTTGAGCGCTTCGCCCATCCCACCGCCGACGTCTACGTACCACTCACCGTGGGTTTCGGAGTCGATTCCTGCGTCTGCCCAGAGTTCCAGTTCTTTCGTATGCGTCCCCGAGTTGTCGCCGCGAGAGACGAACGTCGATTCCGAATCTGCGATCGCGTTCAGTGCCTCGCTCGCGTCGTCGCTACTCGCGATCGATGCCGGATCGTCCGGGCCGCCGACGATGACGAAGTCATTGAACATGAGGTCGCGCCGGTTGATACCGTAGCCGTCCTCGATGAACTCGTCCTCGAGCGATCGAGCGTGGACCATCACCACGTCCGAGTCGCCGCTTCGCGCGGTCTCGAGGGCAGCACCGGTCCCCTGTGCAACGGTGTCGACAGTCACGCCGTACCGGTCTTCGAACGGTGCGTTGAGTTCGTCGAGCAGGCCGGTGTCCTCGGTGCTCGTCGTCGTCGTGAGCGTCAGCGTTTCGCCGCTGATTTCGGGACCGCCATCGTCGCCATCGTCGCCGCTGAGTGCCGTACAGCCGGCCAAGCCGACCGCGGCACCGCTTCCGATCGCCGCGATGAACTCTCGTCGTTGTATCGTCATAGATACCACGTCAAACGCGGGATGGATATAGATTTGGGTAGTCGAGTAACCGAAATCAGTTATAGAACGTTGCACACTGAATCGACTTCGTACGACTGTACCCGTTTTTTCAGCACGGCTGGCACAGCAGTGATACCGGAATCAGGTACATAACCAAGAGCAATCGTTAGTGACGGACGCACTGTCTCGTCAGTGACGTCGGCTCGAGTCGAGCGTGCGTTTGGCGGCGGATCGGGCCCGCCCACGCCGCTTGCCGGTCACGGAGACTCATCGAGACACCAATCCAGCTCAGACGGTGTACTGGAGTGACGTCCCGCCGATCGCCGACCCGTGCTGGCGATCGACGGAACATCGGGACAGCAATCCGTATCAGTGATCGAGACTGGGTCGCTGAAACGTGGTTTCGTCCGTCGTCGGCTCCTCGAGTGCCGACTCGAGTTCCGGGGCCGCGAGGATTTCGTTTCGGGTGGGTTCGTTCGGCTGGTAGAAGTAGTACGTGTCCGCACAGCCAGCAACCAACTCCGAAAGCGGTCGCTCCTCGTCGTGGACAACCGATACGAGATCGCCCGTGACGGCGATCAACACGGCATCGGCTGGTTTGTACAGGGCTGTTCGAAGCTCGTCGACGGTACAGTCGGCGGGCACCTCGAGGAAAACGCCGTCGACGGTCACCCATCGGGTCTCCATACGCCTCCGTTCGGGCGTCAGCCCCTATACGATTGGGCCCGCAGCATCAGGTCGCAGTCGGCCTCCAGTGGCGCTGTATGCTCGTCGGCGACAGCGGCGTGCGTTCGCGTGCGATCGGTGCGTGAATCGTTTCGTCCGGCAGTATTACCCGTCGGCTCGTCCAACGCCGAGTATGGACGAGCATACCCACGACCCGACCGTCTCCCCACCGGCCGGCTCCGGGAGCCCGACGGGGTGGCTCGCCGACGACGACCGCTGGGAACACGGCACCCTTCGGCGGGCGGTCGTCCACGGTGTCCGGCTGTACAACGCCGGGGCGTACCACGAGTCACACGACTGTTTCGAAGCGGAATGGTACAACTACGGGCGGGGAACCACCGAGAGTGCCTTCGCTCACGGAATGGTGCAAGTCGCAGCGGGCGCGTACAAACACGTTGATTTCGAGACCGACGACGGCATGCGGAGTCTCTTCGAGACGGCGCTCCAGTATCTACAGGGCATTCCGCGGGATTACTACGGCGTCGATATCCTCGAGGTCCGAACCACGCTGACCAACGCCATCGAAGAGCCGAGCGTGATCGACAACTGGCAGCTCTCGCTTGACGGCGAGCGGCCGACCGCCCGAGCGGTCGATTTCGAGTACGCGGCGTCACTCGACTAACATCCCAGCTGAACCGAAGGACACACATCGCACTGTCCGCTGGTTTCGCTCGCGCCGTTCGCTCACGGGTCGTTCCTCCCCGTTCGCGTTCCGATCCGCGCTCTCGTCGTTGGTAAGAGACCGAATCGCCTTTGAGCGCAGAGCCCAATTACTTGGTAATGAGAGTTGCACAGCTCGGGTCGGGAACGCCGGAAATCGCCGTCGTTGCAGGGGTCCATGGCGATGAACCTTGTGGCGTTCGGGCCGTCGAGCGGTTGCTCGACGAACGCCCGCCCGTCAAACGACCCGTCAAGCTTATCGTCGCCAACGAGGCGGCCCTCGAGCGACGCGTGCGGTTCGTCGACGAGGATTTGAATCGAACGTTTCCCGGCCACCCGGATGCACCGACCCACGAGGGACAACTCGCACACCAACTCGTCGAGGAACTCGAGGACTGTTTGGCGTTCTCGATGCACTCGACGCAGAGCCACGCCGATCCGTTCGCGATCGTCAACGGCATCAACGAGACCGCACGGGAGCTGGTGCCACAGCTACCAGTGGCGGCGATGGTCGAGACGAGCAACTTCGCGGAGGGGCGACTCTTCTCGAAGGTCAACACGATCGAAGTCGAGTGTGGACTGCAGGGTTCGGAGACGGCCGCTCAGAACGCGGACCGGCTGACACGATCGTTCCTGACGGCTGTCGGCGCGTTGCCCGGCGATACCGTGGCTCGAGATCTGCCGGTCTACCAGCTCACCGACGTCATCGGCAAAACACAGGCCGACACCTACGAGGTGTTCGTCGATAACTTCACCGAGGTCGACGCCGGTGATCCGTTCGCCGCAGCCGACGGCGACACCCAAGTCGCCGAGGAGCCGTTCTATCCCGTTCTCATGTCTCCGAACGGCTATCGCGACGTCTTCGGCTACGCCGCTGACAAACTCGAGATTCTGACGACGCCACCGACCGCGGACTAATATCGGCATCCATCCGTAGTGTCAGGCCACCCGCGCTGTCCTGTGAGGCTATCGGGACAACATTCTATCAACGGTGCTCGCTCTTGCAGTCCGCTTTTCAGCAGCATCGACCGAAGCGGTCGTCAGAGATATACACAAGTTTCCCCGCGGCAGCAGTGTTGATACGCTCTCGTCCCCTTCCGCTGAGTGATGACTGCAACGATTATCGTCGCCATGCTTGCGGAGCTGTTCCCCAACGGGATCAGCCACTACGCAGTCGGCGGCCTGTTCGTCGGTCTCGGGGCCGCCGTGATCTACCTCGGGACCGGCATTGCCCCCGGCGCGAGCACGTTCCTCGAGTCGACGCTTTCCTACGGCTCGAGTCTCTCGCGGTTCCAGCAGTATCGCCCCTCGCGTGACTGGCGAGTCGTGTTCACGCTCGGCATCGTCGCCGGTGCAGCCGTCTACGCGCTGGCGTTTCAAGACGGTATCTGGACGACCGACGTGCAGTGGTGGCGGCTCCTGTTCGGCGGCGTCCTCGTCGGCATCGGGACCCGTGTCGGGAAGGGCTGTACCTCGGGCCACGGCGTCTGTGGCGTCGGCTCCGTCTCGGGGACGTCGTTCGTCGGCGTCGCGACGTTCCTGTTCGTCGCGATCGGTGTCGCACAGCTGGTACAGGCACTGGGGGTGAGCCCGTAGTATGGCCGCCGACCACGAGCAACACCCGTTGTTTCTGCCGCTGATCTTCGTCGGCGGGCTGCTCTTTGGCTTCGGGCTCGGCTTCAGCCATATGGCCCAGCCCGAGGTCGTCCTGAACTTCCTGCAGTTCGAAGATTTCGGCCTGCTGTTCGTGATGTTCGGAGCGGCGATCGTGACCGGCATCACCTTTTTCGGCATCAAGCAGATCCGCACGACGGCTCCACTGACAGGGGACACCTACGTCCGACGGCTGAAAACGCTCGACAAGAACGTCGTCATCGGCGGCGGTATCTTCGGCGTCGGCTGGGGACTGTCGGGGATCTGTCCCGGCGCAGCCTACGCCAGCCTCGGGATCGGCAACTACGCCATCCTCTGGGGGATCCTCGGCATGTTTATCGGCGCGTACATTCAGGGCTTTTGGCGCTCGACACGTGCCGAACAGGGGTCGCAGGCAACGACCGCTGACTAACGCCACCCCTCGTTTGCTGGCGCGTCTTTCCGGCCGGACTCGAGGGTATGCCCACCGATGAACACTCCCGTCGTCGTCCCGTTGGTCGACTATGGGCGCACCAACACGACGGCGTGTCCTCGCAACGACTGGCGGCCTCGTAGCGCTTGCCGGCTGTCTGCTGGGGTCGAACTCAGCGGTCGATGAGCTGACAGTTCCTGAAACGACGCCCGACGATGACTGGGCCGACCCCGAGTGGCGGCCGGCAGCGGGCGTCCCCTCCGAGGACGACGTGACCACGACGACGGCAGTCACCGGCCTCGAGATTCCGTGGGACCTCGTCTTCGCTGCGGACGACGCCTTTCTCACCGAACGCGACGGCGGTGTCCGCCGGTTCGATGCAGCCACGCTGGCGACTGACGCCGAGCTGTCTCCCGACGACGGCGAACTGCTTCTCGAGGCAGCCGACCTGCCCGACCGATCGGCACCCGGGGAGGGCGGCACCTTGGGGATCACCGCGCATCCGGAGTATCCAGACCGAGCCGAGCTGTTCATTTACTATACGGTCGCCGACGGCGCAGTCGGCAACCGGGTTGTCAGCTACGACCTCGAGTCGGAGACGCTCGAGGCCGTCCTCGACGGGATTCCGGGGGCAACGACACACAATGGTGGTCGGATCACGTTCGGACCCGACGGCTATCTGTGGGTGGTGACCGGTGACGCCGAGAATCCGGCGCTGACTCAGGACCCCGGCGCTCGTGCAGGTGCCGTGTTTCGGCTCACACCGGACGGTGAGCCAGCCTCCGGCAACCCCGACTGGGGGACAGACGGCGACCGGCGGATCTACACGCTCGGTCATCGCAACCCACAGGGTATCGCCTTCACGCCGCAGGGAACGCCGATCGTGGCCGAGCACGGGCCGTCGGCTCGAGACGAGGTGTCGATCCTCCGACCGGGCGGCAACTACGGCTGGGACCTCGTCCGCGGCGGCCCGGACGACCCGGAGTACGGCAGCTACGCCGAGTACGATGATGCCATGCCGCCGGTCGTCAACACCGGGCCTGAGACGACCTGGGCACCCTCCGGGATCGCCTTCTACGACGGCGATGCAATCGTTCCGTGGGAAAACCACGTCCTCGTCTGTGGACTCGGTTCGAACGCGCTGTATGCTCTGAAACTCGTCCCAGACGGAGCGACGCTCGAGGATGGGGACGGCGTTCGCTATGACGCGCCGTGGCTCGACGATCGACTCACCGCGACGGCGTACACCCTGTTCGAGGGCGAGTTCGGTCGACTTCGCCACGTCGAACCCGGTCCGGACGGCTCGCTGTACCTGCTCACGTCGAACCGGGACGGGCGTGCAAGTGCCGGCTTCCCGACGGACGAGGACGACCGCCTGATTCGTCTCGAGCCTGCATCGTCCTCAGCCGCGTAGCGAGTCGAGCGAATTCGGTCCGATCGATCGCGTCGGGATGTGCAAATGACGCAAGGCCTATCCCCTTTCATCGACACAGACTGGATATGGACTTCCCACCGAACCAAGGTCTCGATCAGGACGAAGTCGACGAGCAAGTCGAACAGGTCATCGCCGACAACGACGTCGTCCTCTTCATGAAGGGGACCGAGCTGATGCCCCAGTGTGGGTACTCCCGCAAGGCGCTCGGCCTCATCAGCCAGTATCGTGACGACTACGAGTGTGTCGACGTCCTCGAGAGCCTGGACGAATATCGCAGCGCACTCGAGTCCCACAGCGGCTGGGAGACGATTCCGCAGACGTTCGTCGACGGCGAGTTCGTCGGCGGCTCGGACATCCTCGAGGAACTCGACGAACGCGGCGAACTCGACGAGACGCTCGACACGGCGTAAGCCGAACACATAATCCGGACGATATTCATCCGGGCCCAAGCGACACGTATTCAATAGCAGGTCATATAAGTCCCGCGCTCGTACTAGGAACCCAGCGACTGTCGCCGCACACCTTCCCACCTATGTCAACAGAGGAATCCAGACACGTATATCGGCTGCACTCGACCCTCGAACTGCCCCTCGAAGACCTTCGCACGCATATCGACGAGGCGACGTTTCCGGACGGCGTCACCGACGTAGAGATAACGCGACGAAACAACACACTCATCCTCAAAGCGGTCGCCGAGGACGAATCGGTCAGCAAGTACACGCCGACTGCACAGCTCAAAGCCAGCATCACGGAAAACCGGGTCTACGAGGAAGACCCCGATGAGCGCCGCAACTCGTTCCGCTGGGACGAAGACGAAGAAGAAGAGATCGAGTCCGAACTCGTGGAGTTCGCGGCGTTCAAAGGCGACCGCGAAACCGTCCTCCAGAACTCGTTGCTCCAGTACCAGATGTTCCTCGTCCTCTGTGGCATCGCCGAAGCCGCCGAGAAAGGCACCCTGACGGCAATTTCCGAACGCGACGGCGATCTCGAGGCAACCCGAATCGTCGAAGGCGAGCCACGGCCGGCCGACATCGAAGTCGTCGAGGGGCCACGAGACCACAACTCGAGTCAGGGCGGCGTCAACTGGCG
The DNA here is from genome assembly GCF_000337735.1 of Natronorubrum sulfidifaciens JCM 14089. Classification (GTDB taxonomy): domain Archaea; phylum Halobacteriota; class Halobacteria; order Halobacteriales; family Natrialbaceae; genus Natronorubrum; species Natronorubrum sulfidifaciens. The sequence goes on from NZ_AOHX01000025.1 coordinate 71,339, forward strand.
GGATAACAAGTTCATCAGCGACTAACGGACGAGACACTATTCGTTCGAGCGGAGCCACGGATTGCAATCGCTGTTCTCGCGAGCCACAGCTTTGTCGCGGACCGTTCGCGCGCCACACAAAATGGCGGCCCCAGCGAGGCCGGACCGTGGTGGCACGAGTCGCGGCGTCGACCACCGACCTGAGCGGGGCGTCTCGAGTGAGTGGTCGTGTCGGCCGGGGATCGCACGGACCGCCGGTCGAGGACGGAATGGGTGGTTCTCGACCACATGTCAGTTCGAAGCCATTGGAAATAAGACATTTGGTTCGATTATCAAACCGCACAACACTCGCTGGTCGCGTCGATAGCGGGACGCGACCGACCCCGAACTGTTCTCGAGTCTCCGTTTCAGGGTCGGGGTGGTTGTCGTCACGGGAGAGTCATCCGACGACAGTGACTCGGACGCACACGAGCGGTGTTGTGTTATGAGACAATTGGACACTCGAGACGCACGGACACGTGAAGTGGCGTGTCGCAGACTTTCGACGGATGTCGAACTATCGAACGACAATATCATATAGCCTCGTCAATAGTCACTACCTATGACAGCAGTCGGTATCGACGCCATCGAGATCTGGACCGGGAATCTCAAACTCGACTTGCCGGGGACGTTCGCGCCACAGAAGGGCGAAGACCCCGAAAAGTACACGAAAGGGCTCGGCCTCAACGCGAGTTCGTTCCCCGACAGCTACGAGGACATCGTCACGATGGGCGCAAACGCTGCCCACCGTCTGATGGAGCGTAAGGGTCTCGAGCCCGACGATATCGGCCGCATCGACGTTGCGACCGAGAGCGCCTTCGACAACTCCAAGCCCGTTTCGACGTACGTCGCTGGCTGTTTAGAGCAGGTGTACGACGGTGACTTCCACCACGCGAACAAAGGCGAGCGGAAGTTCGCCTGTATCGCGGGAACACAGAGTCTTGACGACGCCTACAACTGGATCCGTGCCGGCCGAAATCGTGGCCGCGGCGCGCTCGTGATCGCAACCGACACGGCACTGTACGCCCGCGGTGACGCTGGCGAGGCCACGCAGGGTGCCGGTGCCGTCGCGATGTATATCTCTGAGGACCCAAGTCTCGTCGAACTCTCGACCGAGCAGGGCTACGGCTCGGCTGACGAGACCGACTTCCTCAAACCCAACCAGCAGTTCCCCTCCGTCGACGGCAAACGCTCGGTGCAGGTGTATCTCGCCCGCATGCGCGAAGCCCTCGAGGACTACGAGAGCGTCGCCGGCGATACCCATCCGGACCAGTTCGCCTACGTGCCGTTCCACACGCCGTTCCCGGGCATGGTTCGCAAGGCCGGTCTGTTGGTCTACCGGCACATGATTCGCGACACGCCGATCGAGGAGGAACTAGCCGACGAAATCGGTCGTCAGCCGCGTCCCGAAGCGTTCGACGACGAGGAGGCATACCACGACGCGCTTCGCGAGTACACGGACGAACTCAAGCGCACCGACACGTATCAGGAGTGGTACGGCAAGACGATCGACCCGACGCTGACGATCTCGCGCGAGGTTGGCAACTGGTACACCGGCTCCGTCCACGTCGCCCGCGTGAGCGCGTTGAAACACGGCCTCGAGAACGATCTCGACCTTGCCGGCAGCCAGCTACTGGTCGGTTCCTACGGCTCCGGGGCGCAGGCGGAAGGCCACGCGGAAACGGTTCAGGACGGCTGGGAGGACGAAATCGAGGCGCTGAACCTCGAGGAACAACTCGAGGCACGATACGATCTGAGCTGGGAGGACTACGAGGAGATCCACGACGTCCACAACCACGATATGGACGTCGACGTCGAGGAGTTCACGACGCCGGAAGCCGAGTTCGTCTTCGACGGCTGGGGCCGGATGGGCGAACGGAAGTACCGGTACGTCGAGTAGCACCATCTCACACTCGATTCGAGAGATGAACCACTGAGACACGGGTCATCGGTCGAACCGAGGCGAAACCGATTACCTCCTCGAGTGGCTACCTCGAGCAACGCACGTTCGCGACACGATCACGTATGGATCCACTCACACTCCTCGGCGTCGACGTTCTGTTGTTTCTCGTGATTGGCCTGCTTGCCGGTGCCCACTGTATCGGGATGTGTGGACCGCTCGTAACGGTCTATGCGGGGCAGATGGACAGCGGCAGGGACAGCCAGCGCGGCCATCTCACGACGTATGAAGTCCGCCAGCACGCGCTGTTCAACATCGGTCGGACGGCGAGTTACACCCTGCTCGGGGCGGTGTTCGGCACGCTTGGGAGCGTCCTACTTGTCTCGACGGCCGAACTCTCGCCTGTCGTCGAGTTCGCTCGTGGCAGCGTCGGACTCGTCATCGGTGGCTTCGTCATCGCCACTGGCGTCTACTACCTGCTGGGGCGGACGACCGGTGGCATCAACGTACCCGGCCTCGAGCGAGTCGTTGGCTGGCTGACGGCTCGGGTCCACCGGCTGGCGAACGGCCCCGGCATCGTTGGGCTGGGCGCGCTCCATGGCCTCCTGCCCTGTCCGATCCTCTATCCGGCGTTTCTGTACGCGTTTGCGATTGGCTCGCCGACGGGCGGCGCACTCGCGCTGGCTGCACTCGGCGTTGGGACCATTCCCGCCGTCTTCGCCTACGGGACGTTCATCGACCGTGTCGACATTACCCACCGGCGGCGTGTTCACCGCCTGCTCGGCGTCGCGTTCGTCGTGCTCGGCTACGTGCTGTTCGCCCACGGGCTGATGAGCCTTGGCTACCACGTCCCGCATCCGGAGTTGCCGTTCTACGAGGGACTCGACGCGCCGGGCGGACACGACCACCACTGAAATCACGGTTCATAGATCACGATGACTACCGACCAATCGACCGACTCCGGCTGTACGCTGTGTGACCTCCCCGTCGAGGGCAGTGGCGTGACAGCCGACGGCGACGACTTCTGCTGTGTGGGCTGTCGCGACGTCTATCAGACACTCGGCGACCTCGAGGACCTCGAGGTCGACGCCGAAGCCATCCGTCGCACGCGAGCGGCTGACGACGATGCGGACGGCATGCGGGAGGTGCCCGCCGACCACGAGGCGACGTTCCTCGAGGTCGACGGGATGCACTGTGCGACCTGCGAGGCGTTCATCGAGTCGGTTTCGTGTGAGACCGACGGCGTCAGCAACGCGAGTGCGAGCTACGTGACCGACACGGTCCGGATCGACCACGATCCGGAGGCAGTGACACAGGAAGATCTACAGGAGACGATCAGCGGGCTTGGCTACAGCGCCTACGACCGCGAGGACGCGTTTAGCCGCCGGCAAGCCGACAACTGGGCGATGGGGCGAGTTGTCGTCGGCACGCTCATGGGGATGATGGTGATGTTACAGTACATCGTCCTCATCTACCCCATCTACTTCGGGGGCCTGTTCTACGACGAGCGAACGACGGAGTTCCTCGAGGCGACGCTTGCGAGCGAGCTTGCGACGCCGTTTTACCTCGCCATTGCGGCGCTAACGACGATCGTACTGGCCGTGACGGGGAAGCCGATCCTGCAGGGGGCGTACGTCAGCGCACGGACTCGGTCGCCGAACATGGATCTACTCGTCACGATTGCTGCCGTCAGTGCGTATCTCTACAGCACGCTGTCGATCGTCGTTGGTGGCGATCACATTTATTACGACGTTACTGTCGCCATCATCGTCATCGTCTCCGTCGGCAACTACTACGAGACGACGATCAAACAGCAGGCGACCGAACGCCTCTCGGATCTCACCTCCATTCAGGTCGACGAGGCCCGCCGCGTTCGTGACGACGGCGGCCACGACGACGTCGCCGTGGGTGACCTCGAGGCCGGCGATCACGTCCTCGTTCGCGCTGGCGAGCGGATTCCCGTCGACGGCGACGTCGTCGATGGGGAGGCCGCGGTCGACGAGGCGGTCATCACCGGCGAGTCGCTGCCGGTCGGCAAGGCTGCCGGCGACACCGTCGTCGGTGGGTCCATGGTCGCCGACGGCGCGGTCACTGTCCGCGTTGGCGACGACGCGACGAGCAGCCTCGACCGCATCACCGAACTCGTCTGGGACCTCCAAAGTGGCACCCACGGCATTCAGAAACTCGCGGATAAACTGGCGACGATCTTCGTCCCGGTCGTCCTCGTCCTCGCCGTCGTTGCCACGACGGTGTACATCGCCTTGGGCGACGGGGTCGCCGATGCGTTGCTCATCGGCCTGACGGTGTTGATCGTCTCCTGTCCGTGTGCACTCGGGCTGGCGACACCGCTTGCAGTCGCGGCCGGGATTCGGGACGCCCTCGAGCGATCGATCGTCGTCTTCGACGACAGCGTCTTCGAGCGCATCCGCACCGCTGACACCGTCGTCTTCGATAAGACCGGGACGCTGACGACCGGCGAGATGACCGTCGTCGAAGCCGATTGCGACGACGACCTCACGGAGCAGGCGGCACTGCTCGAGGCCCAGTCGGCCCACCCGATCGGGCAGGCGATCGCCGCCTTGCGCCCAGCGACGGACGGTGGCTCGGACGTCCTCGAGGAACCGACAGAAGAAGACACGGCCCTCGAGTCGGAGGCGAGAGCCGAGAGCGACCGCGTGGGGTCGTTCGAGACCCATAGAAACGGCGTGAGCGGCGTCGTCGACGGCGAAGAGGTCATCGTTGGGCATCCGGATCTCTTCGCCGACCGTGGCTGGACGATCCCCACCGAGATCACCACACAGATCGACGACAGTCGAGAGACGGGACAGGTGCCGGTCGCCGTCGGCCGCAACGGGAGTGCCGAGGGCGTCATCGTCGTCGGCGACGAACTCCGCGAGGCGTGGGACGAGACGCTGACGGCGATCTCGGAGACCGACACTGAAATCGTCGTCCTCACCGGCGATGACGCGAAAGCAGCGAGCCGCTTCCGCGAGCATTCGGCCGTCGATCAGGTGTTCGCGGGCGTTCCACCCGAAGGCAAAGCCGAGACCGTCGAGCGCCTCAAAGAGCGCGGTCAGACAGTGATGATCGGCGACGGAACCAACGACGCGCCAGCGCTCGCGGCCGCCGACCTCGGGATCGCCCTCGGCGGCGGGACCGCGATGGCTGCCGATGCGGCCGACGTCGCCCTCGTCGACGACAATCTGAGTTCGGTCGACACCGTCTTCGAACTCGCTCGAGCTACCGATCGACGCGTGAAAGGCAACATCGGCTGGGCGTTCTGTTACAACGCGATCGCGATCCCACTCGCCATAACGGGACTGCTCAATCCGTTGTTCGCGGCGCTCGCGATGGGGGCGAGCAGCCTGCTGGTCGTCACGAACTCGTCGCGACCGTTGCTCGACGACTGATTCTGTCGAACAGTCGTCCGTTTCGAGCCGGCATCGCCCTCGTGATCGACACTGTGAAGCCGAAAACTGCAACCAGTCAGTGGACTAATGCGTTAGCACGGCCATAGTGTGAGGTATGTCCGACCGGGACGATGCGTCGGGATGGTTCGCCGAGGGACGGGCGCTGACTGCCCTCGCAGTGGTCAGCGTCGCGCTCGCCACGTTCATTATTCTGCCGTATCTCCAGTATGTCCTCCTTGGAATCGTCCTCGCGTACGTTCTGGCACCGGCACAACGTCGCCTCGAGCGAGTCGTGGGCTCGATGACCGCAGCGCTCACGCTCGTCATCGTCGCCATCCTCACGATTCTCTTACCGGTCGCGTACGTGCTCGCGATCGCGTTCCGCCAGGCACTCGACGTCGTGAGCGCGGTTCAAGACGGGACGCTAAACGCCACCGACATCGAACAACGACTCGAGGAGACGGGTGTTGCCGTCGATCTGGGGGAGATGTACGGCACCTATCAGGAACCGATCGCGACCGGGTTACAGGGCCTTGCAACGAGTGGAATCGAGTTCGTCAGCGGCCTTCCCGGGATTCTGATCGGCGTCACGGTGACGCTGTTCGTGCTCTTTGCGCTGTTGCGAGACGGTGAGCAACTCGTCGCGTGGAGTCAGGCCGTGATCCCAATCGACGACGAGGTTCAACGGGAGTTGCTCTCGGAACTGGATCAGCTCATGTGGGCCTCCGTCGTCGGTAACGTCGGCGTCGCGGCCATTCAGGCAGTGTTGCTCGGCGTCGGGCTGGCCGTCCTCGACGTTCCCGCCGTCGTCTTGCTCACCGTCGGAACGTTCGTCTTCGCGTTACTCCCACTGATCGGCGCGTTCGGTATCTGGCTCCCCGTCTCGCTCTATCTGTTCGCCATCGGCCAGTTCGTTCCCGCGGCAGCACTCGTCGTCTACGGCTCGCTGGTCAGCGCCTCCGATACCTACCTGCGACCCGCACTGATCGGCCGAACGAGCGCGTTCAACTCCGCGATCATCGTCGTCGGCATCTTCGGCGGCCTCGTCGTCTTCGGCGCGGTCGGGCTCTTCATCGGCCCCGTCGTGCTCGGCGGCGCAAAAGTCACACTCGACGTGTTCGCTCGAGAGCGAACCCGGGAGCTGACACCGACGGGCGAGGCGGCAGAGACGGACGCGGCCGAAGCGGCTGCCGTCGACACCGAGCCCGAAACTGGTGTACTCGAGGAACCGGACGAGGAGCACACCGGAACCGACGACGAGCACGCCCTCAGCGCGGACGAGACGGATGACCCGGTCACGGATTCAGAGACCGAGACTGCAGACGACTCCGATACCGACCACCCGTCGTAGCCGCCGTGTGCCGGTTGTCGAGCCGACACGATCGCAGCCGAAGGGGTGCGTTCATTACCCCGTGACTGCAACGCACACGTATCATGTCTCGACGCGACACGGACGGGCGATACGGACGGGGACTCGCCGGTCGTAGTCGGCCGGGACAGTACTAGCTATGCACGGATCAGACGCGATAGGGAGTCCATACGCTCCACACACGGACGAGGAACGTTCGAAAATGCTCGAGGCCGTCGGCGCAGCGACTGTCGAGGAGCTGTTCGATATTCCGCCAGCGATCGAGTTCGACGGGGCGTTCGGTATCGATGCCCGGTCAGAACGGGAGACGAGACGACTGGTACGCTCGATGCTGGATCGAAACGACACGCTGACTGAACTGTTGGGTCGTGGCCACTACGGCTACTACATTCCGTCGCTGGTCGACCACCTCGCGGATCGCTCGGAGTTTCTGACCTCCTACACGCAGTATCAGCCGGAGGTCTCGCAGGGCTTCCTGCAGGTCCTCTTCGAGTACCAGTCGCTGCTGGTCGAGTTGACCGGCCTCGAGATTGCCAACTGCTCGATGTACGACGCGGCGACGGCACTCGGCGAAGCCGCCACCCTCGCCGAGCGCGTTCGGGAGACGAGCGGCCACCGCGTGCTCGTTCCCGACCGCCTGCTCGAGGGTCGGCGCTCGACGCTCGAGAACTACGTCGCCGGAACGGACCTCGTCGTCGAGGAGTACCCCCTCGATGACGGCGTCGTCGACCTCGAAGCCCTCGAGGGGATGGTCGACGAGGACGTCGTCATGCTCTACGCCGAGAACCCGACGGTCCGCGGGACGATCGAGGAGGGACTCGAGTCGATCGGCGACCTCGCGACGGCCCACGACGCGCTGTACGTGCTGGGCTCGGACCCGATCGCACTCTCCTTGCTCCAGCGGCCGGCAGATGTCGGTGCCGACGTCGTCGTCGGCGACGCGAGCGTGCTCGGCCTGCCGACCAGCTACGGGATGGGGCTTGGCCTGTTCGCGACGCGCGAGGATTTCCTCCGGCAGGTCCCCGGCCGACTGGTTGGGGTTAGCGAGGACGCGACCGATCGGCGTGCGTACACGCTCACCCTCCAGACCCGCGAACAGCACATTCGCCGAGAGCGTGCAACGAGTAACATCTGTACGAATCAGGCGTGGGTCGCGCTCCGAACCGCGATTCACGCCGCGTCGCTCGGGCCACACGGCATGGTCGACCTCGCAAAACGCGGCGTGACTCGCGCCGAGGATCTCGCGGAGCACCTCGACGAGATGACCGGTGTCGCGGCACCAGTCCACGACCGGCGTCATTTCCGCGAGTTCGTCGCCCACGTCGACCAGCCCGCAGCCCCGATCGCCGAAGATCTCGAGCGCCGTGGCTTTGCGGTCCACGTCGTCGGAGAACACGAGATTCAGGTGTGTGTCGCTGGCGTGTCAGATGCGAAACTCGAGCGGTTTGTTGCCGCGTTCAAAGAGGTGGTACAATGACCAACAACGCAGAAACGCCCGAAGACGGATCGGTTCGCTACGACCAGGCTCGCTACGTCGAGAACGGCCAGTACGAGCCGTTGCTCGCCGAGAAGGATCAGACACGCGTCGAGATCGGCGACGATGACGACTCGCCGCTGCCCGACGACCTCACGCGTGACAGCCTCGAGTTACCCGAACTCTCCGAGCCCGAGCTGGCGCGCCACTACACGCGCCTCTCGCAGATGATCTACGGGATCGACAGCGGCCCCTACCCGCTTGGCTCGTGTACGATGAAGTACAACCCCAAGTTCACCGAGGACGTGGCCGCGCTGCCGAGCGCGGCCGTCCACCCGGACCGCTCGGAGCGCTCGACGCAGGGGAGCCTCGAGCTCATGTACCGCCTGCAGGACTATCTTGGCCGAATCGGCGGGATGGACGCCGTCACCCTCCAGCCGCCGGCAGGTGCAGCCGGCGAGTTCGTCGGCATCCGCGTCGCTGCAGCCTACCACGAGCACAACGGCGAGGGCCACCGCGACGAGGTCATCATCCCCGACAGCGCCCACGGGACGAACTTCGCAACCGCCGCACTCGGCGGCTACGACGTGGTCTCCCTGCCCAGCGACGAGGATGGCCGGGTCGACCTCGAGGCACTCGAGGCTGCCCTCTCGGAGAACACTGCGGCACTCATGCTGACGAATCCGAACACGCTCGGCCTGTTCGAACGCGACATCACCGAAATCGCCGAGATGGTCCACGACGTCGGCGGGCTGCTCTACTACGACGGCGCGAACCTGAACGCCCTGCTCGGCCGCGCTCGCCCGGGCGATATGGGCTTCGACGTGATGCACTACAACGTCCACAAGACGTTCGCGACGCCTCACGGCGGCGGCGGCCCCGGTGCCGGGCCGGTCGGCGTCGTCTCCGAACTCGCTCCGTTCTTGCCGTCGCCGCGGGTTCGCGAAAGCGAGGATGGTGCGAGCGAGCCGAGCTACGAGCTGTTCGAGCCCGACCACACCATCGGCAAGGTCCACGGGTTTCAGGGTAACTGGCTCGTCCTCGTCAAGACCTTCGCCTATATCGCACGACTCGGTGACGCGGGACTGGCCGACGCCAGCGCGAAAGCCGTGCTGAACGCGAACTACCTCGCGAGCCAGATCGGCTACGACGTCCCCTACGAGCCGTTCCACCACGAGTTCGTCGCCAGCGCCGGCGAGCAAGACGCCGCGGATGTCGCCAAACGCATGCTCGACTACGGCGTCCACCCGCCGACGACCAAATGGCCCGAAATCGTCCCCGAGGCGCTGATGACCGAGCCGACGGAAGTCGAAAGCAAGGCCACGCTCGATCGCCTCGCCGCCGCGTTCAACGCCGTCGCCGACGAGGCCGACGGGGCGCTCGAGGCCGCCCCCAACCGAACGACGGCGCGTCGGATCGACCAGACCAGCGCCGCCCGAAACCCGCGGCTGTCCTGGCACGCGCTCGAGGACGAGTAACCACGAATCCGTCCGTTTCTGGCCGCTACTCCACGGGCGTCGTGAGCCCGTCGGCCAAGTGCTCGAGCAAGGCGGGATGGAGCGAGCCGTTCGAGCCGAGCAGTGCCCGTCGGTCGTCGGTATCGAGGACGAACTCGAAGGGGACACCCGATTCGTCGGTGATCGTCGCCCCGGCAGCGCGGGCGATGACGAGGCCAGCGGCGATATCCCACGAGTAGGTGTCGTGCTCCCAGACCGCGTCGGCGCTGCCGCTGGCGAGATAACAGAGGTTGAGCGCCGCCGAACCGAGCCGTCGGACGCCGCGAGACTCCTGATAAAAGTGCGAGAGGAACAGCCCGTCGGGATCATACCCCGAGATGAGCATACTCTCGTCGAGTCGGTCCCGATCGGTCGTCCGAATCGGATCGCCGTCGCGCCACGCCCCCTGAGTTGCGATTGCGGTGAATAATTCGTCGGTTTCGGGGACGTAGACGACGCCCATCACTGGCTCACCGTCCTTGATCAGTGCGACCGAAACCGAGTAGTTGGGGTTGCCGTGTGCGAAGTTCCCGGTACCGTCGAGGGGGTCGATCACCCACAGATACGCCGTGTTCTCGCCGGTCTGACGGGTACTCTCCTCGGAGAAGATCGCGTGGTCGGGAAACTCGTTGCCGACGGCGGTCGTGATGATCCGGTCGGCTTGGTGGTCGGCCTCGGTCACGATGTCGGATTTGTCGCTTTTGACGGCGATCGATTCGACCTGTCCGTGGAGTTCTCGAAGCGGCTCACCGGCGGCTTTGGCGGCTTCCGTCGCCACCGTAAGCGCGCGTTCGACGGTATCCATCCCCTCACAGTCCGTCGCAGCCGTCCCCGGGTGTGAGGGGGGCTCGAGTTGTTTTTCGGGTGGGACCGTCGCGTCTCGAAGGTTCCAGCCGAGTTTCTTCGTGATCGCCGTAAAGAAGTGATCGTCGTAGCTGGTTCGGACGACGTGGGCGCGTTTTGCAGCCCCCGTCACCGTAATCTCGTCATCCCGACTCAAGATCGTGTGGGCGCGGCCGCCGTCGACCAGCAGACTGGCCTGTCCTCGCGTGATGATCCGGAGCTCCGTCTCGGGGGAGACGACGATCGGTCTGACGCCGAGGTTGTGCGTATGGAGCGGCACGATCTGGAGGGTATGGTTGTTCACGGGGTAGTGGACGGGGCCGTTGGCCGACAGCGAGATCCCGGTCGAACCGGTCGGTGTCGAGACGGCAAGCCCCGTTCCCTCGAACTCGCCGATGTACTCGTTGTCCGCGTAGACGTCGAGTCGCGTCACCTTCCGGTCGATGGGGTTCTCCGGGGGCACCTGCTGGACCATGACGTCGTTGATCCCCGTGGCGTCCACGCCGGGCGCGGTGACGTGGACCTGTTGGCGGCTGTCGACTGCCGCCCGCCCGTGTAACACCTCCTCGAGTGCGTCCTCGAGGTCTTCGGGTTCGACACGGGCGAGAAAGGCCAACGTGCCCGTGTTGACGCCTAACTGTGGAATCTCCCGCGGCGCAAACGTCTTGACTCCCTCGAGAAACGTCCCGTCGCCACCAAGGGTGATCCCGAGCGTGGCCCGGCTCTCGTCGTAGACCGCGCCGATATCGTCGCCGACGTCGACGGTCGAGAGGCCGATACCACGCTCGGTGGTCCACTCCGTGAGCGTCTCGAGTGGCCCCTCGCTGTCGGGACTGACGATCGCGATAATTTCGTCCGTCGTTGCCAGTCTGCGCCCTTGCATACGTCGTCTCCTAGCGGCCGGACCTGTTTAGGGGTTCGCCGTAACTCGACGCGTGCGAACCCGTTTCCAGCCGTAAACAGACTCGCCATTCGCCCCAGTCTGACGAGGCCGACTCGAGTCGGGAGATGGATGTGAGACGGCAGCCGTCGAACTGGGGGAACACTTGTATCGCTCAGGAGTGACGTGCGTGTATGGCAGTCATCGATATCGCCCGCGGGTCCGTCGTGACCGTCGACCCGGACGCATCGCTTTCGGACGTGGTTCGGACGATGCGAACGGAACGGGTCGGCAGTGTGATCGTCGCCTCGGCAGCGGAACCGCTCGGACTCGTCACCGACCGCGACCTCGCGTTCGAAGTCCTCGATGAGAACGACGTGACACAGGAGACGCCGGTCGCCGAGATCGTCGACGACGACCTGCGGACAGTGCCCGCCGACGCGGGCGTCTACGAGCTCGTTGAGCTCATGTCCACGAACGGCGTTCGCCGACTTCCCGTAGTCGACGACGGCGACCTCGTCGGTATCGTCTCACTTTCCGATGTCGTCGTGTTGCTGGGGATGGAACTCCAACACGTCGCAAACACCATCCGGGCCGTCTCGCCGGCTTACGAACGGGCCGCGACGAAACTGGAGTGACGACTCGAGACCTCAGTTGTGTCACACACCACGAGCAAAAACGACGCCGGTCCCGACCGTTAGGCGCTCGAGTCGACGGCGGTTCCGTTGTCGCTGATTCGAACGAAGCCGTAGTCACACTCCGGACAGTGCCACTTGACCTTCTCGCCGAGGTGCACCGTCGTGCTCGCAGCGCGGTAGAACGTCCGGTCGGCGTCGCAGTCGGGACAGTAGTGCTCGAGTTCCATAGCCATGTGCGGGAGTTGCGCACGGGGCCTGTTGAAGATACTGATTCCGGCATCCGTTGTCGTCCCGTCGTCGCTCGAGGGCACCATCAAGGCGCTTGCGGGCGACAGACGAGCGTCGTGTCACACAGCCTGCCTGACAGAAGTTAAGTACTCACCGGCCCTCAACTCGAGTATGTCGATCTACACAGGTCGCGGTGATGAGGGGAAGACCGATCTCCGAGATATGACTCGCGTCTCGAAATCGAGCGCGCGCATCGAAGCCTACGGCACCGTCGACGAACTCAACGCCCTCATCGGCACGATTCGGCCGACTGACCACGACGACATCAACGAGCGGCTGCGGACGATCCAGAACCAACTCCACGTCGTGCTGGCGGACTTCGCCAACCCCGACCCCGACGAGGACGATCCTGTCGTCCGCGCCGAACACGTCGACACCATCGAGGCGTGGATCGACGAGTACGACGAGGAACTCGAGCCGCTGACCTCGTTTATCCTGCCAACCGGCAGCGAACACGGCTCGAAACTCCACCACGCGCGGACGGTCTGTCGACGTTCCGAACGACGGGCGGTCGCACTCGCCAACGAAGAGCCGATCAACGAACAGGCCGTCCAGTACCTCAACCGCCTTTCTGACGGCCTGTTCACCCTCGCTCGTGTCGTGAACAAACGCGACGGCGAGCGCGAAGAACAGCCCCAGTACTAACCCCGTCGCACGTGGTCGGCCTCGAGTGACCATCGAGTGCTGACTCGGATTCACAGGCGTGCTCGAGCGCGATGAACCCATGCGGCCGTATTCTGTTGTCTGCGAAAGGGCTATATTCTCAGGTCGCCTGCAGATGTGTGAGACATGAACAACCACTTCCACGACAGCCTGTACTATCTCACCCGCGCCGCCGAACACGCAAAACAGGGCCTGCTCGAGACCCTCGAGCCCTACACGGCCGCGGTCCGAAGACGGCTTGGCCGGGAGCCAGCCCCCGAACCGACTCGCTTCGATACCGTTCGAACCGGCGTCTCGAGTGGCGAACGTCGCGTTCGTGGGGCTGTCGGACGAACTCGTGCGACGCTCTCGAGGGCTCGCTCGAGCGAGCGTGTTGACGACCGATGAAAGGAAGTCTTAAGTTGACTGCACGGAAATAATCCCGTGCGGGTTGGTGATCTAGTCCGGTTATGATACCTCCTTCACACGGAGGAAGTCGGCAGTTCAAATCTGCCCCAACCCATTTCTGACGACACAACGACGAGGAGCGCAGCGACGAGTCCGCGTCGTCAGAAATGGAGATGGCAGTTTGAACCAGACGAGTCGCGCACAGCGAACGGACGTGAGCGAGCACGTCTCGGCGTGGTTCAAATCTGGCCCATCCCTATTCAAGGCAAACTTCAGTAGAGTCGCACCCGCCAGTCTTTCGGTGATTGATAGTGTGCTATCAGCGGTTTCTCGAGCCACACACTGAGTCGACCGAACGGATGCCAGCTCGCATCCGAGATACCCGACGTCGGTTAGTCCTCTGTGGCCGTTTCAGACGCCTCACGTGTCGCATCCGGTGACGACTCGAGGTGGTCGGTTCCGTCGTCGGCGTCCGGTATCTGCCGTGGTAGGAACGTCGATGCGATAAGCAGGAGTAACACGAACAAGACGAGAAGCAGCAGCGTTGCCCGTTGCGCGTCGAACATCGCCGCCTCGAAGATGCCCTCGAGCAATTGTCGTTGTGCCGGAGTGAGTTGGGTCAGGAACTGTTGTTGCGTGGCGTCGGTCGCTGTCTCTGCGGCATCCTCGAGTGCGATTACCAGGTCAGTTCGTTGTTCGGCCGAAACGGTCTCGTGTTCCGCTCGGAGGACGCCATCGACGACACTGCCATAGAATCGGCCGAGAAAATATGAGCCGATCACTGCGGTCCCCAGGGAAAACCCGATCGAATAGCTGACGTTCAGGACGCCGGATGCCTCGGCGGAGTACGCGGTCGGGACGGCCGACATCGTCATATTGGTGATCTGTGCCAGTATGAGGCCGACGCCAGCCCCATACAGTGCCACCGGGAGCGCCATCCTGACGATCGTCTGACTGGGGCCCGTCTGCTCGTACAACAGCACCAACGCAACGCCCATACACACGATACCGATCTGGATAAGCGTCTTTGGTGAGATGTACTTCCGCCAGTTGGGCGTAACCGTCGAAAATAGGACCGACGTAAGTGAATACGGTAATAGCGCAACCCCAGTTTCAAAGGCGGTGTATCCGAGTACTGCTTGGAGATAGACCGGGAAGATGAAAAAGAAGCCAGCCGAGACGATCGAGCGCATATTGTAGGTGAACACGCCGGCCAAAAACGGACGATTCGTCAGGACGTGCAACGGAACGAGCGGCGACTTCCCGGCCCGTTCCAGTCGACGTTCGTACTGAACGAACGCGGCGAACCCGAGCAGTCCGACCCCGAGAAACCAGATCGCTGGCGACGTCCCGAACGGATTGAACTGCAACTCGCCGACGACGAACGGCCGGCGTTCGACTAACCACCCGTACTTCCCGCTCAGAAGAAACCCGGTGACGAGCGACGTCGCACCGACGATGGACAGCACTGTCCCGCCTTTATCCAGCGAACGGCGCGTTTCTGACAGCGGGTTCGGACTGACGTACTGTGTGAAAAAGAGCACGACCCCCACACCGACGAGTTGCAACGTAAACCCCCACCGCCAACTCGCGTACGTGGTGAGTGCGCCACCGATAATCGGTCCAATAGTCGATCCAACTCCGCTCACGCCAGCTAACAGTCCAAACGCCTTCGCTCGGTCATCGTCCTCGTAACTGATTATCAACACAGTGAACGTCAGGGGAAAGATCACGGCGGCCGCGGAACCCTGGATGAGCGACCAGCCGAGATAGAGGATCGTCGTATTCCAACTCAGCGACGCCACCAGCGTCCCACCGGCATAGACGAGCAGTGCGACTGCCAGCACACGCCGAATACTATGCCGAGACGGCAGCGTCCCGGCTGGGAGAACCAGCGCAGCTGTCACCAGCGAGTACAGTGCAACCGCCCCTTGAATCATGGTGACCGTGGTATCGAACTCGTCCACCATCGTGGGGATCGCCACGTTCATCAGGGATGCATTGAGGACCACGATGAACGTCGTCAGACTCACGGCAATTGCCGGTGCCCAGTACTGCACGCCTGCCTTGAGGTCCGTAGAGAGACGAGTACTCCCGTTGGAAGCAGACTCATCTGTGGGCATATAGTGGTCTAACGCGTTTGACCTCCAAATAGCAGTCACCAGCGTCGAAGCGAACATTCGAGGAGAAAATCGACCGCCGCATTGCTCTCAGCGTTCGCTCCACCTCCCCGTTTGTACGCTCGAGATGACTGTCTTCCAATCGTATCCGAGAGTATTCAGCCCTGTGGTACCAAATACCAATCATGGCGACGGCATCGGAAGAACGGCCGGTACTGGTTGCGATCGCAAACCCCGAGCACGCCGAGCAGTTGGCACGGACGGCCGGTGACCTCGCTCGAGCGACCGACGGTGTCGTACAGATCGTCTCGGTCGTGGTCAAGTCCCACGAGTCGCCGTTTTCGGTGTACACCGACGATGCGATCCTCGAGCAGTACTCGGGCGACGCACAGGAGACGCTGGATCGAGCAACCAGCGTCGCGCCGGATGACGTGACGGTCACCGGCGAGTTAGTGGTCGGCAACTCGGTGTCCGATGGCCTGCTAACAGCGATCGAACGAACCGACGCGCGGGCGCTCGTAATCGGCTGGGAAGAGCGTCGCGGGCGGACCGACGCGGTGCTCGGGACGACCGTGGATCGGCTGCTCGAGCGAGCGCCCTGTGATCTCTACGTCGAACGAATCGGGAGCGAAGCAAACGGCGTCGACTCGGTCCTGTTGCCGGTCGCTGGTGGCCCACACGTTCGTCCGGCAGCCACCATCGCGAAGGCGATCGCGGCTCGTAACGACGCCACGGTGACCATCGCCTCGGTCATCGGCGCTGACGTCGGTACTGACGTCGCACAGGAGTCGGCCGTCGACGCACAGTTAGCCCTCGAGGAGACGCCGGGGCCGAGTGTCGACGTGGAGATACGGCTTCACGACGTCGACGATATCGTCGGGGCGCTCGTCGACGAGGCAGCCACCCACGACGTGCTGGTGTTCGGTGCGACACGACAAGGGGCGTTACATCGCCGACTCGTTGGGTCGATCCCGCGGACCGTCGTCCATCGAACCGATCGAACGGTGATCATCGCCCGTGCTGGCGACGCCGTCGGCGGGCCGATCTACCGACAGCTCCGACGACTCGTGAAGGTTCCGTGACGGTGCGTTCCTGTGACTTCGATGGGGAGTACTCGGACTGGCCAACGGCAAACAGAGATGCCAGTCAGCACGAGGCAGCGTCTCCCGATCACTGGGTGAGCATCGACGACCTGTAGGACGTCTGAGCGCCGACAACCGCCCGACCGTGTCGGGTATCGTTTCCATAGACTCTTGTTTGCGTGACACACAGTTTACGAGGATGCAACACTACGAAGACATCGAGATTGGTGACACAGAGGAGTTCGGCGAGTATCAGGTCACGAAAGACGAGATCGTCGAGTTCGCCGAGCAGTACGATCCACAGGCGTTTCACGTCGACGAGGCGGCAGCCGAAGACTCCGCGTTCGGGACGCTCGTCGCCTCGGGGTGGCATACCGCCTCGATCTGTATGCGACTACTCGTCAACGGTATCCTCGGCGAGCAGGCCGGGATGGGTGCCCGCGGCGTCGACGACCTCCGCTGGAAACAACCAGTCAAACCGGGCGATACGCTGTCGGTTCGAACGGAGGTCGTCGACAAGCGGGTCTCCGAAAGCGACCCCAAACGCGGCTACGTCGATACCCGTCTCGAGGGGCGCAATCAGGACGGCGAGGTCGTCATCACGTGGCTCGCACACGGGATGGTCGAACGCCGTAATCCCGGCGAATAAGTGATCGGGAACCGGCTCGAGCACAGTACCCCTACGATCTTCACACCGTCGGCTCGACGTCGAGTGCAGCGGCGAGAATCGCGGTTTGAACTGTCCGCAAGTCCGTCTCTTGAATGGTCGCGGCGGCCCGGAACCGCTCTCGAAGGCCTGTGACACGCTGTGGAATTGCAGCGAGGTGAACGAGTTCGAACGCCTCGGGGTCGACGCGTTCGGTCGCTTCGAAATCGGCGTGATCGTATAGGGTGGCGAACGATTCGAGTACGTCCGCAGCAAATGCATCCGTCGCCTCGGCCCCCGGATCGCCAGCGGGAACCGACTCCGACGTGTCGTCGAAGTACGTCTCGAGGTCGACGACGCCGGCCTCCTCGTAGAGCGCGTCGGCGAGCGCGTCGACGACCGATTCCGAAGCGTACACGCCGAACAGCTTGTAGTCGTCGCCGGTCATACCCGACGGTTCGAGCGCGACGTATAAAAAAGACGAGCAACGATCACGCCCGCAGTGGCGTCTCGGCTGCGATCTCGACCGAAGCCGTCGTCGAGCGATCCCATTCGCGGTCGTGAGATTCCGAACCGTCGCGTCCGATGTGGCAGCGATCCGATGCGGGCCGTAGCGATGGCTGCGTCGCTCGAGTGACGACAGCGTGGAGACGAGCGATAGACGCGACGATCATGGGGTTCAAATCTCGTAGTGGGCGATCTCGGTCGATCGGCACGATCGACACTCATCGCGGTCGGTGTCGAACGTCTCGCCGCAGTGCCGGCATTCGTACAGGTCTGCGCCACTGTCGACGACCGATCGAAGTCGAGTCAGTACCCCCATCAACTCAGCTATCGGCCGGAGTGAGTATTAATCGATCTGCAGGCATTGTTCGGAAGCCGACGACTCGAGGGGGCGAGACCACCTCGTGAGTGTGACAGCGTCCATCGCGTTGACGCAGACGGATTGCTGGAGTCATCGATCACCGACGCCGCCGCCCCGTGATCAGTACAACAGTCCCTCTCAGTTCTCGAGGACGACCGGGACTCGGTCACCAGTTCGAGCCGCCTCGTAGGCCGCTTCCGTCAGCGCTGTGACCCGCAGTGCATCTCGAGCCGTCGCCGGTGGATCGCTGCCGGTCCGGACGCTCTCGAGAAACGCATCGGCTCGCGTTTGTTCGGTGCGGAAGTCGATGTAGGGGTCGTACTCGTTGGCATCGGCATCGATCTCGCGGACGTCGCGTGGCCCCCACTGGCGGCCCTCGAGGTAGACGGCTCCGTCGTCGTCCCAGCAATGGATGTGTTCGCGAACCGACGGCGCGTCGCCGTGAAACGAGAACGTTCCGGTCGCTCCGTTCGTAAACCGGACGTCGAGATGAGCACGGGCGTCGATTCGCCGGTCGTCGTCGTGAAAGTCCATACTCGCCGTGACGGAGTCCGGCTCGAGCCCGGTCGTCCAGAGCACACCGTCGATGACGTGACTGCCCGTATCGTAAAGAAAGCCACCGCCGGAGAGCGCCGGCTCGAGCCGCCACGTGCCGCGTGCGTCGTCGATCCAGTCCTGTGTGATCGACGCCGTCAACCAGTTCGGTTGCCGGTCGCCAAACCGCTCTCGAGCGGTTCGAAACGCCGTCTGGAGGTGGCGTTGATAGCCGACCATCAGTGTCTGGTGGCTCCGTTCGGCCCGTTCCGTCAGATCGCGTGCGTGCTCGAGGTCGGTTGCGAGGGGTTTGTCACAGTAGACGTGATAGCCGCGTTGGAGCGCCATACGAACCTGTTCGTAGTGGAGCGTGTGCGGCGTACCGATGAGGACGGCGTCGATGGGGTCGGCCTCGAGCATCGCCGTATAGTCGGTGTAGCGTCTCTCAGCCGGGACGTCGAACTCGCGTCCGCTCTCGGTGAGTCGGTCCGCCTCGAGATCGCAGAGGGCATGAACCGTCGCGTCCGAATGCCGGTGAAACTGCCTGCCGACTGTCGTTCCGATGTAGCCGAGTCCAACGACACCGATTCGAAGCGGTGTCTCGAGATGGTCCGCGTGCATACCGTAGGCCTCAGGCTCCGCCGGTATTGTTCTGCGGGCGTCGACAGCAAGTCGCCGGGTGTGAGCACACTCGAGAGCAGGGCCCGTCGTGCGATCAGTCGCCGTAGCGACCGCTTAGCGATTCGAAGGGGCATCCAAACGGGTTCCAGTCCGAGACTGTGCCCGGGTTATTCGGTGCCTGTCAATGGGTTGCCTCGACTACTATGAGACAAGTGCCTGCATAACAATGGATGGCACACACAATCTGGCAGTTGCGGGGATGAACAACCCCGCCGGGTACACGCTCCAACAGACCACGACGCGCTGACCAGCCGATTGCGTGCGTTCGTGCCCGGATCGCTCGAACGTGGACTCGCCCCCGCTTCGAGTTAGCTCATGTCTCTCACGCCAGGGCGGGCTCCCGCCCCCGCCCGGGTTTACTGCCCCTGACTCGTCTCGAGCCGGACGGCCCTGTCACCGACGAGTCAGGCACCCAGTATCGCCGTTGCATACAACGAGCAGAGACGCGGTCTCGAGTCCCAATATGTTAACCGACTGGCCGTTCACAGTTCATCTCCGTAACTGACCGCTTTGTTGTACATTTACAATGTTGTATGCATATGCCTCGGTATGGAGTACCACGACTCTGAGAAAGCGAAGGCGGTTGCAGGACGCGTTGAGGACTTTATGGACGAGGTCGTCCTCCCGCGCGAACGCGAGGCGCTTGCGACCGGCGAGCCGATCACGACCGACGAACTCGAGGGCCTCTGGGAGCAGGCCAAAGCGCGGGACCTGTTCGCCCCGCAGATGCCCGAGAAGTACGGTGGTCAAGGACTCGATTTCAGCGATATGCTCCCCTCGTTCGAACAGGTCGGGCGCTCGCTGATCGGCGCACACGCGATCCGCGCGAACGCCCCGCAGGAAGGAAACATGCACACCTTGGAGATGGTTGGGACAGAAGACCAGAAAGAAGAGTGGCTGCGGCCGCTCGTTCAGGGTGAGATCTCCTCGGCGTTTGCGATGACCGAGCCCAAACAGGGCGGCGGGTCGGACCCGAAGATGCTCCAGAGCACCGCCGTCAAAGATGGCGACGAGTGGGTCGTCAACGCCCACAAGTGGTGGACGACCGACGGCCTCGACGCGGATTTCTATCTCGTGATGGCTCGAACCGATCTGGACGCCCACCCCTACGAGGGAACGTCGATCATCCTCGTCCCCGCCGATGCGGATGGCGTCGAAGTCGTCCGCAACATCCCCCACCTCGGCGGCCACGACATCACCGAACGCGAGGGCGGCCACGCCGAGATGAAGTTCAACAACGTTCGCGTGCCGGTCGAAAACACGATCGGCGAGGAAGGGCAGGGCTTTCAGGTCGCCCAGATGCGACTCGGCGGCGGGCGACTCACCCACTGTATGCGCTACTCCGGGATGGCCGAGCGCTCGCTCAACATCGCGAAGGCGTATCTCAGCGAGCGCGAGGCGTTCGGAACGACCTTAGACGAGAAACAGGCGCTTCGCCACCGGATCGCCGACGCCGAAACGCAGCTCCACGCCGCACGGACGATGGTCCGCCACGCCGCGCGCGAACTCGACCGCAGCGACGCCCGAATCGAGGTCGCGATGTCGAAGGTATTCACCGCGAACGTTACCAACGAGGCGATCGATCTCGCGCTCCAGTGTTGTGGCGGCAACGGCATCGGGAAAGACCTCCCAATCGCGCACTTCTACGAGGACGTCCGTGCGTTCCGGATCGTCGACGGAGCCGACGAGGTCCACCGTCGCTCGATCGCTCGCTGGGCGTTCGACGACATCGCCGACGAAGAGATCGAACACGCCCTCCAGTTCGACGAGAACCTGCGTATCGACGCCCTCGACGAGTAACCTCGAGCGTTCGTTTCGCGGTCGTAATTTCGAGTCGTGGCCGTCTAGACGCGCTCGATAATCGTCGCGATCCCCTGTCCGAAGCCGATACACATCGTCGAGAGCGCGGTATCCTGGCCCGTCCGCTCGAGTTCGTGCACGAGCTTCGTCAGCAACGCTGCGCCGGTCGCCCCGAGCGGGTGGCCGTGTGCGATCGCGCCGCCGTTGACGTTGACGTCCTCCCACGACGCGCCGGTTTCCTCAAGCCAGGCGGCGACGACTGACGCGAACGCCTCGTTGACTTCGAAAAGGTCGATGTCGCCGATCGTCATACCGGCTTTCTCGAGGACCTGTTCAGTCGCCGGGATCGGCCCGGTGAGCATCGTCACGGGATCGACGCCGACGACCTCGGTCTGGGTGATGCGGGCCATCGGCTCCCAGCCGTGTTCCGCGGCGGCCGCCTCGCTCGTGACCAGCAGCGCCGACGCGCCGTCGACGATCCCCGAGGAGTTGCCCGGATGGTGGACGCCTTCGCCGTCTTCGCGGAACGACAGCGGCAGCTTCGAGAGGGTCTCGAGGTCGGTTTCGGGTCGCGGATGTTCGTCCTGCTCGACGGTGATTGTCTCACGGGTCGCTTCGCTCTCACCCTCGAGTTCGGTCTCGACGGGCACGACCTGATCGTCGTACCGGCCCGCCTCCCACGCGTCGCCCCAGCGGCGCTGGGAGTCGACCGCGAGTTCGTCCAGTTGCTCGCGCGTGAAGCCGTAGTTCTCCGCGATCCGTTCGGCCCCTTCACCCTGATGGGTTAGCTCGTCGAAGTGCTCGAAGTAGGTGTCCGTGACGGCATTCCCGCCAGAGACGCCGTCAGCGCCGTCCGAACCCAACGGCACGCGAGTCATGTGCTCGACGCCGCCGGCGATCAGTACGTCGTGTTGGCCGGCCATGACGTTCGTCGCGGCGAAGTTGACCGCCTGCTGGCCGGAGCCACACATTCGATTGAGCTGGACGCCGGGGACGACGTCGCCCCAGCCGGCGACCATCGGTGCGAGGCGACCGATATTGAGCCCCTGCTCGTCGATCGGCGTAACACAGCCGTAGATGACGTCCTCGATCGTTTCGGGGTCGAACCCGTTGCGCTCAGCGAGCGCCTCGAGCGGTTTCGCTGCCAGATCCTGCGGATGTGTGTCCCGGAACGAGCCGTCTCGCTTGCCGAAAGGGGTCCGAACCGCGTCGACGATGACTGCATTGGTCATTGTTCTCATGGTACTCTCTCAGCGCACCCCATAGACGTTCCGCTCGATCTCGAGGCCGTGTTCGGTGCACAGCGAGCCCGTTACGGGGGATCGGGGACTCGAGAGGGACACTTATGACAGTTGTTCACTAACAACCCCGGAGATGGAGCGAAACCGGACCACGACGTCACGATGCCCGCAGCTGAAGACGTGCCCGACCGCCCGGTCGACGCAGACGAGTACTCGAGGTGATATCCGTGCCCAGTAAGTCGATGGCCGACCTCGAGGCGATGGTCGGCGACTCGCGGGTTACCGTCGAAGAGTTTCGGATCGAGCGGGGCAAAGTCGAGGAGTTCGCGCGGGCGATCACGGACCGGAACCCAGTGTTTCGGGACGCAGTCGTCGCACGCGAGCGCGGTTACGACCGAATTCCGGCCCCACTGACGTACGCCCGTGTCAGCACGTTTCCACGGTATCGAGCCGACGGCGTCGAGGGTCACGGCTTCGACCTCGGCTTCGAGCCCGAGTACGTCCTCCACGGCGAGCAGGCCTACGAGTACGAACGGCCGCTACAGGTCGGCGACGTGCTGACGGGTACGACCACGCTTTCCGACGTCTACCAGCGCGACGGCGGCCGGGCCGGGACGATGACGTTCGCCGTCTACGAGACTGCCTACCGAGACGGCGATGACGAACTCGTCCTCACGGAACGGGCGACCGTGATCGAAACCGAGGGTGCCGTACAGAACGCCGACGCGGAGGAACGTCGCGACACGGCAGCCGGCTCGAGCGACGCCACCAGCGAAACGGCGGCAGCGACGGTCGGCACTGAACCGGACGCGGAGGTGCGTTCCCCCGTCACATCCATCGATGACATCGCCGTCGGCGACACCGGGCCGACGATCGTCGTCGACGACCTCTCGCGCCAGCAGTTCGTCAAATACGCGGGTGCGAGCGGCGATTTCAATCCGATCCACTACGACGAGCCCTACGCCCGCGCGGCCGGTAACGAAAGCGTCTTCGGACAGGGGATGTTCACTGCCGGCGTCACCTCGCGGGCCGTCACCGACTGGGTCGGCCTCGAGGCCGTGTCGTCGTTCCGGGTCCGCTTTCACTCGCAGGTCTTCCCCGGCGAGACGATCATCGCGAACGGCGAGGTCGTCGACAGCCAGCCCAGCGATGGCGTCGTCGAACTGGCTCTCGAGGCGACGACTCACCACGGCGAGCCGGTACTGACCGGGACGGCGACAGTGGCGCTCTCGACCGACAACTGAGACGGGCTGCGGTCCCGGGCGAAAGGACACGTTCCTCGCTGTTTGTCGACTACTAATGTGCGTCTGCAACGCCGGTCGTATCGCGCCGCCGGCTTGCATTATGTGGTCTTTACTCCGGTTTCATATGCTGCCAGCGAGCGCGAGTGGCTCGTCCCAGTGGCACCCCCTCGAGACACGGTCAAAAACGGGGTAAGAACTGCATAGACAACGATTGCTTTCGGTTACAAGCCGGATAACTACAACCGGTCACAGCTACCGACCGAGTATGATCACCTGCAGTAACTGCGAGACGCCCCAATTCCTGCAGATTACCCAGAGCCGTGTCTACTTCGAAGACGGAGAGATGATCAACGAAATCTCCGAGACCTACGAGTGTACGCTCTGTGAGGGCAACGGCCGATACGTCTACGACGAGGATCGGAACAAAGAGACCGTCACCGGTGACGTCGAACTCACGACTGAACGGCCGAAGTTCGCCTGAGCACTCGCCGACTCGAGCGATGATCCAACGAAACCGCGCACGATCGCTGGCGTATGGTCTTGTCCGCGTTCGGTTCCGAGGTCGAATCGGCTCGAGCAGTGGGTGATGCTTGTTTTATAAGGTTTCAGTTCCGTCTCGAGAGTGACGATTGCGCTGGTGCTGACGACGGGTGACCGCCGATCGCCGGCGTTCGATATCCCATGCTTCGAAAAGGCCGTACTCGTTCATCGTCTCCATGCCCGCGATGGCCGCCGTGAGTTTGATTCCGACGAGCGGAATCTCTGCGATCGAGACGATCACGTCCGCACGGAGGATCGCCCCGTCTCTGAGCAGGACATCGAGGACATCGACGAGCGCCTCGTCGTCTTTTCGCGGTCTCATTGCTGGTGGAGATCCGAATCCGCTGGCTCATCGTCGCCGCCCAGTTCCGGCGCGAACGTGTAGGGCGGCCACGGGCCGGTAAATCTGACCTCGAGGCCGTCGGTCGCCGCGACGTCGTCGAGAATCGACCCGATCACTCCCTCGTCGTCTTCGTGGGCGAGTATGGTGAGCCGACAGAGCGATTCGCCGTTGTGTTCGTCGCCGGCGATCTCGGCCACGTCATCCGAGAGCGATGCCGTCGGCGAGCGCTCGAGGGTGTGGACCTCTCGCGTATGCTCGTCGAGTCGCGCCTTGAGGTCGGCCGTCAGTGACTCGCGACGACCCGCCCGCAGTTCCGTGAGTCGCTGGTCGAGCTGCTTCTCGAGCAGGTACGCCGTCCCCTCGGTTGCGTCGTCGATCTTCGACGTGAGTTCCTGAAGCCGGTCGTCACGGGCAACCAGTTCGTCGTCGCTGATCGGGTCGGTCTCGACGACCTCGACCCGGTACTCCCAGTGGGCTGTAAGCTCCGAGAGGGTCTGCTCGAGGGTGTCCGCCTCCTCGCGAAGCCACTCGCGGACACCGTCGTCGTCGCCGCGGAGGATCGTGTCGAACTGGAACGGGATTGGAGTGCCGAAGGCCTCGCCGGCCTCGTCGACGACCGTCTGGTGGCGGACGAGCCAGCGCCGGATCTGCGTGAGATCCGCCGAGTCGTAGATGCCATCGCAGGCGTGGACGACCGCGCCGATACCGTCCTCGACGACGACCGAGACTGACTCACCGTCGACGCCGGTCGTCTCGAGCGAGTCGCCCGCGTCGGCCCGGACGAGACAGTAGAGATACCGTCCGTCCTCGATCTCGGGGACCCCGTCGCCGGCCGTCTCGGCATCGTCGACGCCCTCGAGGCGGTCCACTCGATCGGAGCTCACTGCTCGTCACCTCCGAACACGGAGTAGCCGGGTGCGGGCGCGATCTCGGGCTCGCCGTGGAGCTGTTCGATCACGTCGTTGACCAGCCCGTTCAGGTCGTCGCGGAGATCGTCGACACTGTCTTCGATCTCCTCGTCGCGTTTGAGCTGTTCGATCTCGGCTTCGATCGTCGCGAGCTGGCGGCCGAGGCGCTCGATTTCTTCGTCTGAGAGATTGCCCGACTCCATGCGGCGGACGGCTTCGCGCTCTAAGGCGGCGATCAAAATCTCGATGACAGTGACGACGAGACTCACCAGTCCCTGACGTGCGTCCTCACCGTCGCCGACGTCGATCTGCGTCATTCGTTCTCACCATCCGTATCCGCCGTCTCCGTGTCGCCGTCTGTTGTCTCCGTGTCAGCACTGTCGTTCGCGTCGGCATCGTCGTCGCTGAGCAGATCGAATCCGCCGCTCGTCGGCTGGTCCGGCTCCGGCCGCGCGCCGACGTGTTCAGTTCCACGATTGTCGTTCTCGTCGCGTCCACCACGGCTGGTTGACTCGCCATCGGCACTCGAGTCCTCCGCCCGCGTCTCGTCTGCGTACCGTTCGTCAGGCGTGACGTTGACACCGCGTGTCGGGTCGATCGGTGGTTTCGGCCGGTCCATCTCGGCGAGTTCGGGCTCGTCGACCGCGGCGGCGACGCGGCGCATGTCGGTCCCCTCGGGGAACTCGAGGCCGTATTTGGCCGCCGTCTCGAAGGAGGCGATGGCAGCCCGAACCTGCACGCCGAGCAGTTGCGTGTCGCCGATCGAGACGGCGATGTCGGCGTTGATGACGATGCCCTTGTCAAGCAGCATCTCGACGACTTCCGCGAGGTCGGTCTTCTGGCGACTCGGCTGGAAGTCAGTAACCACGCCGTTCACCTCCGACTCGAGTCATCGGGGTCGGCCGTTCGCAGGCGATATTCGTCGGCTCACGTCGTCTCCGGGTCAGTGTGGGTCGGTCAGTCATGTTCGGTCCTCCGTTTTTCCCGTTCGATCTCGAACCGGCGACCGTAGATCCGTTTGCGGCTGGGTGCCGTCGAGAGTTTGACCTCCTGTGGGACGGTCGAGTAGCGAGCGCCGCTCCCGAGGTCGCGGCGGTCGGTCGGGATCGTCGACGCCGCCGTCGGGTTCCGCGAGTTCGTGCTGGTGTCCTGCCGACGCATCTTCTCGCGGTTTTGTTCGTAGAGTCGTTCGAACTTCTCGTGGGTCTCGAGCAGCGCCCATCGGAAGGCGTCGATCCCCTTCATCGCCTGCTGCTGGATGGCGACCTGATACGCCTCCGGGTCGTCCTCGACGTCGATATCGCCGAGGGCCTCTTTCGCCGCGGTCGTCGAATCCATCTCCGTCCCGAGGAGACCGTCGTCACCGCCGAGGAGTTGCCCGCCATCATCGTCGGCGATGCCCGACACCGCCTTTTCGACCACTCCGGCGTCGTCGCCGTCCTCGAGGTCGTCGACCGCGTCGTCGAGTTCGCGTTTCTCCTCCCAGATGGCGGCCAGATCCGCGGCGTTCCAGGCGTTCAGCAGGTCGATCGCATCGACCAGTGCCGTGACGTCGACGAGTTCGCTGACGCCCTTGTCCTCGTTCGCCAGCACGTCGGGGATCTCGCCCAGTTCGATCGCCTCGAGGAGTTCGTCTCCGTTGACCGCCGCCGGCAACTCGCGCAGATCGATCGCCTCGAGCAGGTCCCCGACTTCGGTTGCCACCCGCGCGAGGGTGTCGACGTCGCCGATTGCCGTCTCGATGATCTCATCGTCGAGTGCGTCGAGCGTCTCCGCGTCGCCGAGCGTCGACTCGAGCCGCTGGAGGCTCTCCGTAGCGTCCTCGAGCAGTGTTTCGAAACCGTCGTCGGGGCTCATTCGTCGCCCTCCTGGTCGTCGGTCCCGGTTTCCGTCGGTTCCGGCGTGATCCGGACCGTAAGCACGCCGTTTGTGATCACCGCGTCGGCCGTCCGGTCGCGCCACGGGACCTCGAGGCGGCCGAGTTCGCGATCCGAGACGGCAACGACGAGCGTGGCGTCGTCACCGAAGCCGACGGTGACGTCGTCCGGATCGGCACCGGCCACGTCGGCGATCACGAGCAGTTCGTCCTCGAACTCTCGCGTCGTCAGATGGTGGTCGCTCGAGGGTGTCGATGGGGGCGTCTCCGCACGGGTGCGTCGCGTTCGTGGCCGACGTCCCGATCGCTCCCGGCCGGCCGCTGTTCCGGAGCGGCGTTCGACGCGCGGGCGGTCGTCGGACGACAACCCGGTTCGAATCGACACGTTGTACTCGAATCGAGTTCGGTCGGGCTGTCGCCCCGACGCCGAGTCGTCGAGCCACTGCAACGCCGTGAGCAGATTCGAGAGCCAGTGGCGCTCGTCGGTCGATGCATCCGGAGTGTCGTCCCGTTCGGGATCGTCTCGTGACATTACGATTTTACCTCCACACGCCCGCTTGTGAGCCGTTCGTGGACGTCGCGGGCGATCTCGAGTTCGGCCTCGAGTTCGGCTTTCCGTTCCTGATACACCGTCTCGGGGCGTTCGCCGAGTTCGTACAGCAGCTGGTTTTCCTTGAGCTCGTCCTCGAGCGCGTCGACGTCGTAGAGTTCGCTGAGCGCCATCGTGTGGAGCGTATCCACGATGCCGACGAACGGCCGGAACAGGAGGTCATCGAGAATGAACATGGTTAGCGCTGGGCCCCGATTGTGACGTCGACGAAGCTGTACGGTGCGAACGGCCCCGTATACCGAACGATGAGGTCGTCGTGGGCGTCCTCGAGTCGAGCGACTGCCTCGTCGAAGCGCTCACGATCGTCGCGCTCGACGAGATAGGAGCGATTGAGGACGAGGCGGTCGCTGAACAGGTCGTTCGGGACCGACTGGGCGGCGATCGGCTCGAGTTCGTCAGCGACGGCATCCTCGAGGGCGTCGTCGTCGATGTCTGTGTCTTCCTCGCGAACGAGCTTGAGTCCGAGTTCGATCCGGCCCTCGATGTCGTTCAATGCACGTCGAAACGCCGGTCTGGCACCCCGGAGGACGTTTTTCAGCTCCCGGTCGCTCTCGAAAGCCATCCCGAACTGCATCGGGACGACCGTCCGTCCGCCGTCGCGGTCCATGACCTCACGGAGGACCTCGTCGTGGCGCGTGGCGTCCTCGTCGGTCTCTTCGGGCTCTGTCGTATCGATGTTGGAGACGACGGCACTGAGTCGGCGGTGTGAAACCGTGTAGACGTGGTCTGCGCCGGCGACGGCGTCGGTTTCGAACTCGACTGGCTCATCCGCCATGATGCCGTAGACGTATCGATTCGTCATCGGTCGACCACCAACCGAGCGTGTCGGCGACCGCTCGACGACGCTACTCGTGCCCGTCGGCGCGGGCCCAGTTCAGCTTCGGTTTCCGGAGGGATCGGTCGGACGGATATCATGGGTGTAGATTGTCGACTACCCGGCGCGCCGCCCCGTCTCGCACCGTCTGGGCGTCACCTGCGGGTACTCGAGGAACGCATCACAGGTCGTACACCACCGCAGCGGGTTATCGTGGTGCTTGCAGGCGCAGCCTCTGGTGTTCCAGCCGGAGAGCTGGGGCATCCGAGGTCGGGTCGGCTTGCAGACGCAGCGCAAGCCGTGTTACGGGTCCCGGATGAACCCCAGACCGTATGGCCCAACCACAACGAAGACCCGACTCCTCGAGTCTCGCGGAGGTACTGGACCGAATCCTCGACAAAGGCGTCGTCATCGACGTCTGGGCGCGGGTCTCGGTCGTCGGGATCGAGTTGCTGACGATCGAAGCGCGTGTCGTCGTCGCCTCGGTCGACACCTTCCTGCACTACGCGGAGGAGATCGCAAAAATTGAGCAAGCCACTGCAGAGGGCGACCTCGAGGAACTCGAGGAACTCGAGGTCGAACCGCGTCCGGAATCGTCGCCACAGTCCGCCGAATAGATGGCCGACGATTCCTCGCGCAAGCGAAAGGTTAGAGGGCGGAAGATCAGGAGCGATCGCTCGACGAAAGAAGGACGGCGAGCCAAGAAAGAACTCGCCCGAAAGGCGTCGAATGCGGGCGCGAAAGACGGCGACAGTCCACTCGCCGATCCAGCAGCCGTCGCTCCCGAGCCGTTCGTCGAGACGGACGCCGTCACCGCGCTTCGAGACCGGATTACGGGCTGGCTCGAGGCGGAGCAGCCGGTCCATCTGATCGGACCGACAGGCTGTGGGAAGACGGCGCTTGCGCTGTCGGCCGCCGAAACGCGCGGTCGCCCGGTCGTCTGGCTCAACGGTGACGAGGCCGTCGACACGGCCGCACTCGTCGGCGACCACGCTGGCGGCGAACGGTACAAAGAGGACGATCGGTTCGTCAGCGGCGTGAGCAAACAGACGGAAATCGTCCGTGAGCGCTGGGTGGACAACCCGCTCTCGGTGGCCGTCCGAGAAGGGGCGACGCTCGTCTACAACGAGTTCTCGCGCAGCGATCCGGCAGCTCACAACGTCCTGCTCTCGGTTTTCGAGGAGGGTGTGTTGGAGCGGCCGGGTAAACGCGGCGAGGATCGAACGATCGACGTCCACCCCGAGTTTCGAGCAATCTTGACCTCGAACGATACCGAGTACGCGGGCGTCCACGACCAACAGGACGCGCTGCTCGATCGGTTCGTCGGCGTTCACGTCGACTACTACGACGCAGAAACCGAGCGCGAAATCGTCCGCGCCCACGTCGACATCGCGAATGAGGACGTCGAGACGGTGGTCACCACGATGCGGACGCTTCGAGACGACCTCGAGATCGTCGTCGGCACGCGGGCGGCGATCACGGCTGCGAAGGGGCTCGCGGTCTTCGACGGGAAACGCAACGGCAAGAGCGAGACCGGCGAGTTCGACGACGACCTGCTGACGGACGTCTTCATGGACGTCCTCGTTCCGAAGATCGCCGGCGACGGGCCGGACGACGTCTCGACGCTCCGATCACGAATCGCCGACTCGGTCTAGGTCGGCGGCCACCAAGGACACACCACGTTCACACACGAACACACGAAAGCAACGAGATCAACGATCCGTTCACACGAAATGGCCGACGCCGATACACAATCGACGACGCAGTGTCAAGCGCTCACTGAGGACGGCGAGCGCTGTTCACGGCCAGCCGAAGACGACGGCTTTTGCCACCAGCACGACGAGAGTGATCCAACCGTGAGTGATAGTCAGACGCAACCAGCCGACGACGAGCAGGAGCAACGCACGCAGGACGCCGACGAGACGGCAGAAAGCGAGCCCAAGAGTCGGGACCTCGGCGTCGACATGACCGCCGAGGAGAAGACCGACCCCGACGCGGTCGACGCCGACGTCGAGACCGACCACGACGAGATCGCCGGCGTCCTCGCCGTTCGACGGACGGTCGAGTCGACGGCAAGCGAACTCATCGGGCGGGAGTTCGACGCCGTCAGCGAGATCGCCCCGACCGACGACGGCTGGCGCGCGATCGTCGAAGTCGTCGAACGCCGTGCCGTCCCCGACACACAGGACATCATCGGCCGCTACGAGATCGAACTCGACGACGGCGCGACCGTCCACGGCTATCGCCGACTGGATCGCTACCGGCGCGGCGATACGGGCGCGTTCGAATAGGACCGTCGTCCAACTCACCCGCCGTGTGTGGCTCGCTCGAGTCACAACGCCGTCCCCTGTCACGTCCCGTCTCACCCACGTACCGACCCACCACGACACTGAATCACAAACACGAAGTGCCGCGGACACGTTGGGCCGGCAGACGAACCGTGTCAGAAATCCCGGTCCGCGGCGTCGATGTCGGCCCCGAAACCCGGTGTGAACACTACCACACCGACCGCGACGTCGTCGCGTTCAAATTCGCGTGCTGTGAACCGTATTTTCCGTGCTATCGGTGTCACGAGGCCATCACGGACCACGACGCGGTGCCGTGGCCGCGCGACCGCGCCGACGAGCCCTCCGTGCTGTGTGGTGTCTGTGAGACCGAACTCACCGTTCCAGCGTATCTCGAGGCCGACTATCGCTGTCCGTCGTGTGACGCGCCGTTCAACCCCGGTTGTCGCGCCCACGCCGATCGCTACTTCGAAATCGAACGCAGTTAGTCGTCCGCCGGCACCGTCTCCGTTCCACTCGAGTCGTCCTCGAGTGGCCGTTCGGCCGCGCCGAGCGCCGCCACAACCTCGGGTGCGAGCGCGTTGCGCATCGATCGGCCGTTTCGGGTGCGGACGACGAGGCCATCGTCTGCGAGCGCGCGTAGGTGGTGTGAGACGGTACTCGGATCGCGCTCGAGTTCGTCGGCCAGTCGACCGTTGGAAGCCGACTCGAGGGCGGCGAGCGTCTCGAGCACCTCGCGTTTCGCGGGTTCTACGAGGGCGGCATGGAGTGCGATGTCGGCGCTGTCGCCACCGGCGGCTGGCACAGCCTCGTCATCGGCCTCGAGATAGTAGCGGCGCTTGCCGTTCACTTTGGCCGCGGTCACCAGCCCCTCGTCCTCGAGGACGCGGACGTGATGGCGGACCGTCGAGAGGGCGATGTCGCTGTCGTCGCTCACCTGCGAGAGATAACTGCCGGGCTCGGCCGCAATCGTTTCGTAGACGGCGCGACGGCGCTCGTTCTCGAGGGGGTCGGAGTCGTCGTACCGGCTGTACTTGAAGATGGGGACGAGTTCCCACGGCAGCAGTGAGCCTATGCGTCGAAGCCAGCGGAGGCCACTCGACTGACCGAGCCAGTTGGCGAGGAGTCCGCTCAGGCCGGCCACACCACCCGCAGCGCCAGCCGATCCCGCCGACGCGCCAGCACCGGCACCAGCGCCAGCACCCGCCGCTGCGGCTCCGGACGCGGTGATCGCTCCCAGCAGGCCGACGAGCACGGCATCCGTTGCCAGTGACGTTCCACCCGCCGGCAGTCCGTTTGTGCCACCGTCAGCCGCTCTCGTCTCGGATGCGTTTGCCCCGGCGCTCCCCTCGCTCGTCGAGACGCCCGCCGAGGCCTCGAGTCCAGCACCCGGTCCACCGATCCGAACCGACGTTTCGAACGCTCCCTCGAGGCCGCCAGCAGTCGCATTGGTCGTCTCTTCGACCGTGTCAGCCGTGTCGTTGGCCGTCGCAGTCGTTCCGTCGACCGTCTCGCCGAGCGTGTCAGTCGCCCCGGCAGTCACGCCGTCGAGGTCGTCGGTAGGCTCGTCGGTCGTGGTCTCGAGGCCGTCGCTCGTCCCGTCGACCGTCTCGGTGAGCGTCTCGGTCGTGTCGTTCGTCGTGGTCTCGAGGTCGTCGGTAGTCGCGTTGGTCGTCTCTTCGATCGTGTCCGTCGTCCCGTCGACGGCCCCCTCGAGGTCGTCGCCCGTCTCGCCCGTCTCCTCGAGCGAGTCGGCGTCCGTCTCGAGTGCGATCGCTCCGCTGGCTGGCGTCGTCGCTGTCGCGACGCCCGTGGCCCCGACACTGACGAGCGAGACGAGAAACAAACACACGAGTATACGGCTCGCGGTCGACGAACGGGTGGGCATACTACTCGAGTCCCCTTCTGCGGTCGATCGTTATACATGTTTCTCGTTTCGTGATACTCTACCAAGGAGAACGGTCGGCGGTCGACAGCTCCGCCCGATCCAGCAAGCTATTTCCGCGCTCGAGGGTGGGTTCCCCATATGGACCCGGCGCTTGGCCCGCCTGCAGC
Organism: Natronorubrum sulfidifaciens JCM 14089; assembly: GCF_000337735.1. Lineage (GTDB taxonomy): Archaea > Halobacteriota > Halobacteria > Halobacteriales > Natrialbaceae > Natronorubrum > Natronorubrum sulfidifaciens. The sequence continues at coordinate 104,349 of NZ_AOHX01000025.1, forward strand.
GATGGCCGAGAAACGCGACGAGCTGACGCCGATGATGGCGCAGTATCACGATCTCTGTGCGCGTTATGACGATGCGATCGTGCTCTTTCAGGTGGGGGATTTCTACGAGACGTTCTGTGGAGCCGCCGAACGGACCGCACGGCTGCTCGAGATTGCCTTGACCAGCCGCGAGGATAGCACCGGCGAGTATCCGATGGCGGGGATTCCGATCGACAACGCCGAGTCGTACATCGAAACGCTGCTCGAGGCAGGGTATCGGGTCGCCGTCGCGGATCAGGTCGAAGCGCCCGGCGAGTCGCCGGGAGTCGTCGAACGCGCCGTCACGCGCGTCGTCACGCCCGGGACGCTCACCGAGGACGAACTGCTCGCCAGTGACGACAACAACTTCGTCGCGGCGCTGGCCCGAGGGCACGACACTGACGAACTCGCCCTCGCCTTACTCGACGTTTCGACGGGCGACTTCGTAACGACGAGTTCGGACTCGAGCGAGGCCATCGCCGACGAGATCAGTCGGTTCGAGCCGTCGGAGGCCGTCGTCGGGCCAGACGCACCCGAGGCCGTCTTCGACCAACACTGTATGGTGACGCCGTTCGACGCGGCCGCGTTCGACCACGAGCGCGCAAGAGACATGCTCTCGAGATACGTGCGCAACCCCGACGCCTTGCTCGCGAGCGAGACCGAGATTCGAGCCTGTGGCGCACTGCTCGCCTACGCGGAGTACGTCCGCGGCGGCGACCACGAGGGCGAGCGCGAGACCCCGACCGAGACGGGACACGACGAACTCGAGGCGGACGCCGAGGAGCCGGAACAGAAGCGACTCGAGTACATCACGCAGCTCACTCGCTACGACCCCCGCGAGTACCTCCTGCTGGATGCCGTTGCGCTGCGCAGCCTCGAACTGTTCGAGCCCCGTGGCGTCCACGGCGACGACGAGGCGACGCTCGTCGGCGTGCTGGACGAGACGGCGTGTGCGCTCGGCGGCCGCAAGCTCAGAGACTGGCTTCGCCGACCGCTGCTCGAGCCCCGCCGAATCGAGGCGCGGCTGGACGCCGTCGAGGAGTTGACCGCTGCCGTCCAGCGTCGGGAGACGCTCCACGAACTGCTCCGGAACGTCTACGACGTAGAGCGGCTGATCGGTCGGATCTCCCGCGAACGGGCGAACGCGAGAGACCTCCGGTCGCTTCGGGAGACGCTGGCCGTCGTGCCCGACATCCGGGACCAACTCGCCGACGCCGACTGCGACCGACTGGGGGAACTGCACGCGAATCTCGACCCGCTCGTCGACGTGCGCGAGCTGATCGATGACGCCATCGTCACCGAGCCGCCGATCGAGATCACCGAGGGCGACATCATCGCGGAGGGATACGACGACGCGCTGGACGAGTTGCGGGCGACCGCCCGCGAGGGCAAACAGTGGATCGACGACTTAGAAGACGGCGAGCGCGAGCGCACCGGCATCGACTCGCTGAAAGTCGGCTACAACTCGGTCCACGGCTACTACATCGAGGTGACGAACCCGAACCTCGAGGCCGTCCCCGAGAACTACGAGCGCCGACAGACGCTGAAAAACTCGGAACGATTCGTCACGCCGGCGCTCAAAGACCGCGAGGACCAGATCGTCGGGGCCGAAGAGCGGGCCGACGACCGCGAGTACGACCTCTTCTGTGACGTCCGGAAAACGATCGGCGAGGAGGTCGAGCGCGTGCAGGAACTCGCCCGAGCACTCGCCACGCTCGATGCGCTCGTCTCGCTTGCAACCGTCGCCGCACAGTACGACTACTGTCGCCCCGAGATCATCGAGGGCGACCAGCACGGCCTCGAAATTGACATCGAAGGCGGCCGTCACCCCGTCGTCGAGCGTACCCAAGCGTCGTTCGTCCCCAACGACGCAGCCCTGACCGACGACCAGCGACTGGCGGTGATCACGGGGCCGAACATGTCCGGCAAATCGACGTACATGCGACAGGTCGCACAGATCGTCCTGCTGGCGCAGGTCGGCAGCTTCGTCCCCGCGAAAGCTGCGAGACTGACGCCTGTCGATCGAATCTTCACCCGTGTGGGGGCCAGCGACGATATCGCGGGCGGGCGCTCGACGTTCATGGTCGAGATGGACGAACTCGCGACGATCCTGCGCGAGGCCGACGAGCGCTCGCTGGTCCTGTTAGACGAGGTCGGCCGCGGCACGTCGACCGCCGACGGCCTCGCCATCGCACAAGCGATCACCGAGCACATCCACGATGCGGTCGGTGCGACGACGCTGTTTGCGACCCACCACCATCCGCTGACCGAACTGGCTGACGACCTCGAGGCCGCGTTCACGCTCCACTTCGAAGTCGAACAGGACGACGGCGAGGTCGTCTTCCACCACGAAATCGCCCCCGGGGCGGCGACGGGCTCCTACGGCGTCGAGGTGGCGACCGCTGCCGGGGTTCCCGAAACCGTCGTCGAACGATCGCGTGAACTCGTCTCAGCGGCCGCGAAGACACCGAACGACACCGTCGAGACAGCTACGGACACCGACTCGAGCGCGCCGACACAGGCGACGGCCGATGGCGGCGCGCTCCCGCCGGACCTCGCCGCCGAACTCCGTGCCCTCGAGGTCGCCCATCTCACGCCGGTCGAGGCGCTGACGGAACTCGACCGGTTGCAGCGGCTGCTCGAGGAATGAGGCGGCGACTGGACAGATAACACCGCTCACGGGGACGTCTCCAGCCTGAAACGGGAGTCACGTCACCGCAGCCAGCGCCGGCCTACTCGCTCGTCGGCTCGAGGGAAACGAACTCGAGGCCGTGATCGACGAGTAGTCGGTCGGCGCGGTCGGTCACCGAGGGGGCGACCAGAATCCCGCGGATGTCGGCATCAGCGTGCAACTCACGTTCTAACGCGTCGACGTATCGCCGAAGTTGGCCCACGGCATCCGGGCCAACGCGGCGGCGTTTGAGTTCGACGACGACGGTTCGGCCGGCCGCGTCCTCACCGTAGATGTCGACAGCACCCGCGGCCGTCTCGCGTTCGGTCGCAAGCGGTTTAAAGCCGGCCTCGAGCAGCGCTGGCTCCTCGAGGATTCGCTGGCGGAGGTCCGCTTCGGTGCCCGACAGCGTGAGATCGGTCTCGTCGGTGCCCGAAAACGCCGAGACCTGCAACACGTCCTGAAAGCGAACGCACAATCGCTCCTCGGGTGTCGACCGGACGCTTTCGAGGACGAGCGCATCCTCGCCGTCCCCATCGGCGGGACGATCACAGAACACGTCGTGTGTACAGCCCGGCGGCTGCCAGTTGACCGGCTGTTGGCCTTCGTCGGTGTGGACCAGCGCTGCCCCGTCGGGCTTGAGCATCACGTGGCGATCGCCCGCCTCGAGCGTGCTCGAGGCCCGCCCCTCGTAGTCGACGGTACAGCGGCCGAAGACGGTCACTAACGCGGCGCGCTCGAGCCCGTCGGCAATGGCCTCACAGGCAGCCTCGAGTGCGGGCTGCTCGAGCGTGACGGCCCGTGCGGCAGATGTCGATGTCCCAGCAGTCACTGCAACAGCGTAGCTGTCGAGTGGGCAAAAACGATCCGGACTGCCCGAGAGACGACCAAACGGTCGAATCCGGGACTGTCAGCGCGTGTCAAAAAGCCTTATGGCCATACATCCACGCGTTCGAACTGAATGACGAACGGACACAACCGCCGACGGTTTCTCCAGCTCACCGGCACCGGCGCTGTTGCATCACTTGCTGGCTGTACCGATCTCGGACTGTTGAGTGACGACGAAGCCGACGAGCGGCTGACCGCCATCGTCGAACCGGATCAGGCTGCTGTCGAAGCACTTTACGACGACCTCGAGTCGGGCGAGATCGACGAGATGGAGTTCCAACAGCGCGCTCAGGAACTGCAAGAGGAGACGATCGCGGAGTTCGAAGCGTATGCGGACGACGAAGACATCCAGATCGACGAGTCCACGACGGAAGGTGCCGGGCTGTATCTGATCGACGGCCCGGACGAGGCGATTCTCAGCGCCCTCCGAAGCGGCCCCGTCACCGTACTGTACGGCAGCGATGCCTACGACCTGATCCTCGAACAGCAGGCACAGCAACAGCAACAACAAGAACAGCCCGAGCTGGACGAAGACGACCTCGAGGAGCAACTCGAGGACGAACTCGAAGACGATGGCAGCACCGAGGAGGACACTGACGACGAAAGCGACGCCGAAGACGACGAGTAACGTCACATCGCTCCCGCAGCGAAACGCTCGGCTCCCTCGTCACGCGATCGGGGCCGACGCTCACTCGGATTCAGCCGATCGGGCGTCGACGCTGAACGGACTCTCGCGTTCGGTCCAGTTCCAGCCCGGGAGCCGTTCCTGAAAGCCGGCCGCGAGTGCCGCCTCGAGGTCGTCCACACCCGCGTTTTCGTTCTCGTCCCCGTGGACCTGTACGTCGGCGTAGTGAAAGGTTGCCTCGCCGAGTGTCCGCAGGGGCTGGGTGCCGGCGATTGTCGCTGCAAGCTCGCGGCCGAGGATCTCATCGACGACGAAGCCGGGATAGTCGCCCTCAACGTCGATCTCCCGGAGAATCGCGACCATCGCGGCGACGTTGACCGCCAGATCACCGTCGGCAAAGACGGCGTCGACTGCCTCGAGATACTGGGCTTCGGTGACGTGATCGACATCCGTCTCGAAGACGTCACCGAGGTCGTCGCGGACGTGGTTGATGATCGGGACGACGGTCTCAGCTCGGTCTGCAACCCAGTTTCGCTCCATCACGACACGCTCCGGTGTGAGTTCCATACCCCCTGTTTGTGACGGATCATCCTGATGTTTGCGAAGGCTTTTATACCGCGCAAGCAGTAGCGTCGAATAAGCGGGTTCTCCCTGGAATCTTCCCGCACGAACCAGGATAACCGACCTGGGAGCGTGTTCGTACACACGGCATAACGCGATGATTTGGGATACTGGACGGTATATGATCACTGTTGTCACACAACGACAGCGTGGATCTCTGACATCGAGAGCAACACACAGCGACCGTCGCTTGGCTGGTCTCGAGTCGCAGTTCCCAATCGCGTCCGGCCGACAGAACACCGGCTCCCGGCGGCGAGTTCACGCAAGCCACAATCGGCGATTATGAGTACTGTAGAGCAGCAACTCGACGATTTGAAAGCAGAGATCACGAGCGAGTTACCGAACGATATCTCGGTCTCCTCGGTGAAATACGAAGGCCCCGAACTGGTGGTCTACACGCGCGATCCGAAGAAGTTCGCCCAGCAGGGCGACCTCGTTCGGAAACTCGCGAGTAAACTTCGCAAACGGATTACCATCCGACCTGATCCATCCGTTCTCTCACGGCCTAACGAGGCCCGCGAGGAGATCATGGGTGTGATCCCCGACGAAGCGGGCGTTACGGACCTCGATTTTCATGCCGACACCGGCGAAGTCGTAATCGAGGCCGAAAAGCCCGGCATGGTCATCGGTCGCCACGGTTCGACGCTTCGCGAGATTACGAAAAACGTCGGCTGGACGCCCGAAGTCGTCCGGACGCCACCGATCGAATCCTCGACGGTCTCAAACGTCCGCAGCTTCCTCAAACAGGAACGTGACGAACGACGGGACATCTTGGAGAAAGTTGGCCGACAGATCCACCGCGAGGAGATGTCCGACGACGAGTACGTCCGCATCACCACACTGGGATGTTGCCGTGAAGTCGGTCGCGCGTCATTTATCATTTCGACGCCGGAAACACGCATCCTCGTCGACTGTGGCGACAAGCCCGGCGCAGAGGGCGAGGTCCCGTATCTCCACGCCCCCGAGGCGCTTGGCGCAGGACCACAGACGATCGACGCCGTCGTCCTCACCCACGCCCACCTCGACCACTCCGCACTTATCCCGCTGCTGTTCAAATACGGCTACGACGGCCCGATTTACTGTACCGAGCCAACGCGAGATCTGATGGGCCTGCTCACGCTCGACTATCTGGACGTCGCGGCCAAAGAAGGCCGCACGCCACCGTACGAAAGCGAGCAGGTTCGCGAAGCGATCAAACACACCATCCCCCTCGAGTACGGCGACGTCACGGACATCGCCCCCGACGTCAAACTCACCTTCCACAACGCGGGCCACATTCTCGGCTCCGCGGTGAGTCACTTCCACATCGGCGATGGCCTCTACAACGTCGCGTTCTCCGGCGACATTCATTACGACGACACCCGCCTGTTCAACGGTGCCGTCAACGACTTCCCCCGCGTCGAGACGCTCGTCCTCGAGTCGACCTACGGCGGTCGCAACGACTATCAGACCGATCAAGCGGATTCCGAAGAGCACCTCAAGAAAGTCATCAACGAGACCTACGAGAAAGGCGGCAAGGTCGTCATTCCCGCCTTCGCTGTCGGCCGATCACAGGAGATCATGCTCGTCATCGAGGAGGCGATGCGCAGCGGCGACATTCCCGAGATGCCGGTCCATCTCGACGGGATGATCTGGGAGGCCACCGCGATTCACACGACCTATCCCGAGTACCTGCGAGACGACCTCCGCGACCGGATCTTCCACGACGACGAGAACCCCTTCCTCGCCGAAGAGTTCAACCACATCGACGCCGGTGAGGAAGAGCGCCAAGACGTCGCCGACGGCGAGCCCTGTATCATCCTTTCGACGTCAGGGATGGTCACCGGCGGCCCGATCATGTCCTGGCTCGGCCACATCGGCCCCGACCCGGACTCGACGCTCGTCTTCGTCGGTTACCAGGCCCAGGGAACCCTCGGTCGCCGCATCCAGAACGGCTGGGACGAGATCCCGACCAGCGAAGTCGGTGCCATGGGTAACAACGGCGGTGGACGTGGCACCCTCTCGCTGAACATGGACGTCGAAACCGTCGACGGCTTCTCCGGCCACGCCGACCGAGCCGGCCTCGAGAACTTCGTCAAGACGATGAACCCGCGCCCCGAGAAGGTGCTCTGTGTCCACGGCGACGAACGCTCGACACAGGACCTCTCGAGCGCACTGTACCACGACTACAACATTCGGACGTTCGCGCCGAAGAACTTAGAGACGTTCCGCTTCCTCTAACGCTGCGGAGGCGACCGGTCACTCGTTTTCGGCAGACTCCATCGACTCCCAGCGGCCCTCGTGGACGAGCGCGTCGACGTCTATGCGCTCGCGCCACCCTTCCTGCTGGAGCACGGGCTCCTCGGGGAAGCCGTCCTCGGGGTAGCCCAGACAGAGGTACGCGACCGGTTTGACGTGGGGCGGAATCCCGAGTACCTCCTGTACCTCGTAGGGGTAGAGCACGCTCACCCAGCCGACGCCGACGCCTTCTGCGCGAGCGGCCAGCCAGAGGTTCTGGACTGCCAGACACGTCGAGTAGACGTCCGTCCGTTTCATCGAACTCCGACCGAGCACGTGGGGTGCCCCGCGGGTCGGGTCGCAGGTCACGCAGATGTTGATCGGCGACTCGCGGATCCCCTCGAGTTTCAACGCGGCGTACTCCGATCGCGTCGGCTCTTCGTACCCCTCTCGGGCGGCCGCGATGGCGCGGTCGGCGATCTCGGCGATCTCGGTTTTCGTCTCGTCGTCTCGGACGACGATAAGGTCCCAGGGCTGTGAGAAGCCGACGCTCGGGGCGTGGTGGGCCGCCTGAATGAGTCGCTCGAGGATATCCTCGGGGATCGGGTCGTTTCGAAACCGGCGAATGTCCCGACGGGCGTAGATGGTCTTGTAGACTGCGTCTCGCTCGTCGTCGGTGAATGAAACCATCGTTTCAGCGGACAAATCAGAGTTGCATAAAGACAGTGATCGGGTGCGGACAGCGACGGAGGACCCCGAACGCGGGAACGCGTTCAGTCCGCCGTCTCGGAGGGATCGACGACCGCCCCCGTTTCGGGGTAGACGCCGACTTGCTCGCAGATATCGCCCATCGGACAGGCGTCAGGGTCCTCGAGGCAGGCGGGCGTGCGGGCCGTACAGTACTCGCGGCCGAACTGAATCGACGCCGTGTGGCCGAAGCCACATTTGGCCGCGGGCACGTCTCGCTCGAGGACGGCGCGAACGGCCTCGTGGTCGGCATCGGGTGGGGCGATCCCCATGCGTCGATAGATGCGGTGGACGTGCGTGTCGACGGGAAAGACGCCGCCGCGACCGCCCGCAAAAAGCAGGACACAGTCGGCGGTCTTGGGACCGACACCCCGGACGGAGAGGAGCGTATCACGAACCGTCGACGGCGCTTCGTCTTTGACGAACGTATCGAACGCGGCGGCAGAGCCGAACTCCTCGAGGACCCACGCTGCTGTGTCGATGATCGTCTCGGACTTTTGGTTGTACAATCCGGCACCACTGATCGTTTCGGCAAGGATTGACTGCTCGGCGCTTGCAAGCGACTCGGCGAGGTCGATGTCGTCGCCCCCGTATGTACTCATCAGTTCGTCGTGGGCCGGCTGGCTCGCCTTGTCGCTCGTGTTCTGACTCAGGATCGTCCGGACGAGACAGACGAACGCATCCTGGCTGCCGCCGGTCTGGTCCCAGAATATCGACTCATCATCGTCGATCGTGACGGCGTTCTGTCCGCCGTCGATATTGTGTTCGGGAAAGCCACGATCGCCATAGCGATGGGCGAGGCGATTCACGACGGTTTCTGCGCGAGAGTCTGTGGCCATCAGTAGAAGGTCGTGGATCGGTCGAACTAACGGTTGTGATCGACTGGCCGACAGGATCACCACGTTCTTTCGCCCTCGAGTCGCACGTAGGAGACGATGGCGAAGCGATCCGCAAAAGACATCGATCCAACCGACGCCGAACACCGCGAGGTCGGCGCGGGCCTGCTCGAGGAACAGATGGGGCCGAGTTCGTCGCTGGCACACCTCTACCGCGGCGAAGTCCACCGGATGCAGGTCTGGCGGGAACGGCTCGATCAGACGACGAACTGGGCGGTAATCGTCATGAGTGCAATTCTTACGTGGGCGTTCTCGAGTCAGAACAACCCCCACTACATCATCTTGCTGGGTACGACGGCACTCGTCGCGTTCCTGTTCATTGAGGCCCACCGCTATCGTGGCTACGACATCTGGCGGGGGCGAGTCCGTATGTTCCAGCGAAACGTCTTCGCGTACGGCCTCGACGCCTCCGGCGGACTCGAGGACCCTGACTGGCGGAGCAAGCTCGGCCAGGACTACCGCAGACCGGTCATCAAGATCTCCCTCGAGGAATCGATCGCACACCGACTGCGACGGATCTACCTGTTTCTGTTCACAGTCATGCTCGGGGCCTGGGGGACCCACGTCGTCTCGTTCGCGCCCCAGCCGTGGCCGGACAGCGCAGCGATCGGCCCGCTGCCAGGGCTACTGGTGACTGGCATCATCGTCGCACTCTACCTCGTCGCCGTCGGAATTGCGTTCCGACCCCGCACGTGGCAGGCAGAAGACGAACTCCACGAACAGGCCGTGGGCAGTCATCGGTGACAGCACCGAAATATCGACCTAAATCGCGCTCACTCCACGGTGATCGTCACCGTCGCCTCGGCCCCGTCGGCGAGAGCGGCGACGAGGTCGCGGTCGAATCCCTCGGCCGCGAAGGGGGCGTCGTTCATGATCGTCCGGTCGTCGACGTACTCGCTCGTTCGGCCGACCAGACTCCGCTCGTTCGTCAACTCGAGGTCGGGATCGCCCCGTCCCGACACCGAGTCCGTGTGGCCGCCGGCCTCGATCGTAACCGTAATCGTCGCCTCCCGATCCTGGCAGGCCGCAATAAAGTCGGGATCGAAGTCGGCGGGTGCGCGGTCGGCCTCGATTGCGAGGATGCAGTCTCCGGCGGGAGTGAGAAAGTCGTCGGTCGTGACCTCGAACGTGCTCGAGTGCTCGGCGGTGACGTGCTCGTGACCTCGAGCGTGGATAATTTCTTCCATGCTCGAGGGTTCGGTGCCGGGCGGAAAACGGACTCGAATCACGGCCGCCCTGCTCGAGGCCGGGCACACCGATCTCGGACGTGTCTGTCAGTGCCGGTGCGATCGCGACCCGTCTCCCGGTTGTGCCGACACATCGGTACAGGAGTCCGTCTCAGTTCGCCGTGGACGCCGTCGCTGTCCGCTGGCGGGCTCGTTCGTGCTCCCGCCGGTGGGCCTCGAGGTCGAAGGACGTCTTCACGAGCACCATCACGGCGACAGCGCCGGTCGGTGCGCCGAACCACTCGAGCGGGATCGAACCGAGGACGATCGTCACGTGCAAGACGACGATGCGCTCGAGAGGGTCGACCATGAGCGTTACCGGGCCGTTCCGCTCGAACTCCCGTGCACCGAGATAGTTGAGGCGGTAGGAGAGGACATGGTAAATGGCGAGGGAGACGGCCGCGACAACGACCGCGGACGGCGACGCGGTTGCCATATCCGGAAACTCGCTTGGCAGTCCGTACAACACGAACACGCCGTGGAAGAGCCAGAACGCGCCGAAATAGGTCCCAAAGTATCTCGCGATCGCCCGATTCGGCTTCCCGACGAACGACTCGAGCGTCCGTGGGGCCGTGTCGCCGACCGAACTGATCTCCCACGCGGGCAGTTCGTCGGGATCGTCCGTACCCTCAGCACGACGGATCTTCGCGACGTAGGCCATCCCCAAGACGCCGCTCTCGAGCCAGTAGATCACCAGCAGCGAGTGCAGCGTCCAGCCGAAGAAAACGACGCCGACCAGTGAAACCAGATTCGCGACGACCACTCCGGCGGCGGCGATCCGAGAGCCGGTCCGGGACGAGCGCATAGCGATCGATTCCCGTTCCTGAATGATAAACGGTCCGCCATGTTTCTGAGACTGCCGAAGCCGCTGTCGTCGAACACGGTGGGCTCGAGTCGAGAGCATTCCAAGCCCGAACGGCAAGGGTCGAGTCGGCGGGCGGGTACTAGACCAGGCTCGCGCCGTCGAAATCCCCGCGGCTGTACTCGATGTCCATCAGCTCGAGAATGGTTGGCGTGATGTCGAACAGGTCGGCGTCATCGATCGTCACATCGGCGTCGTCGATGTACAACGACGTGTTGTCGAAGCTGTGCATCCCGTTTCGGGGGCCGGTGGTGAAAATCTCCGAATCGGCTTTGAACCCGGATTTGAGGTCGAAGCCGTTGTTCGGGATGACGACCAGATCCGGCGCGATATCGTCGTGGTCACCGCGGAACGCGGCTTCCTTTTCGACGACTCGGTCGACGACTGTGTTCCCGTTTGGCCCTTCAAGTGCCTCGAGGTCGGCTTTGAGCTGATCGCGAACCTCGTCGTACTCCTCCTCGGGGACCGAGCCACGGGGTTCGCGTCCCTCGAGGTTGATGTAGAACCGACCGGGGATGAACGAGTAGGCTTTGGTGTCGTCGGCGATGTCGCCGAGTTCTTCGGGCTCGTCGGTCGCAAACGAGAGCCAGCCCTCCTCTCGGAGCCACTCGTTGAAGTGGACTTCATAATCGAGGCTGGTAAAGCCGTGGTCGGAGGCGACGATCATGGTGACGTCCTCCGGCAGCAACTCACGCAGCCGGCCGATGTAGTCGTCGATTTTCTGATAAAACTCGAGGAACTCGTCTTTGTACTCGCCGTCGCGCTCGTAGTCTTTGAACAGGAAGTGGTTGACCCGGTCGGTCGTCATGAACACGCCGAAAAACAGGTCCCAGTCGTCTTCCTCGATGTAGTGTTTAAAGGCCTCGAAGCGGGCGTCGACCGTCGCGTGGGCGTCCTCGATGAACTCGGCTTTCTCTTCTTGATGGCCGAGTTTCGGATTGACGTCGATCCGGTAGTCCAGCGTCTCGAGGTAGTCACGGACGTCGTCCGGATACGCTGCCTTGTCGAGTCCGGGAGAGAGAAAGCCCGAGACCATCCGCTGGACGTTTCGCTGTGGTGGAAAGGTCACGGGGACGTTCATGACGGTCGCCCGACGACCCGCCTCCTGAACGCGGTCCCAGACGCGGTCGGCCTGCACTTCACGACCCATTGGGACGTAGGTGTCGTAGGTGCCAACCTCGCGGTCCTGAAAGCCGTAGACGCCCGTCTCTCCGGGATTCATTCCGGTCGTCAACGACGGCCAGCAGGCGCTGGATTCGGGCGGCACGATACTCGAGATCTCGTTTGCCGTCCCGTCGTCGGCGAGGGCAGCGAAGTTCGGAAACAGTTCTTCGTTCTCCGAGAGGAGACTGTACGGCACGCCGTCGACCCCGATAAATGCGACTCTGGGGTCGCCGTCACCCCGTAATCGATCGAACAGACCCATGGACGGACGTAGTTCAACCGCATACAAGAAGGTTCGTTTCGAGACACTCTGTTGAGAATATCTACGACAGGACCACGACCACAGTGGCGATCAAACGGTGTCGACGCGACGGGGAGCCGCGACTCTGAGCAGTTGCCGACGTGGTGACTGCGACCCAGACGGCCGCGATATCTGCCACCTTCGAGTTCGCTTACTGGTCTCGTTCGTCGTCTTCGGTGGCGTCGAAGTTCGTGGGGACGACCGTCAGGTGGGCCATCCCGACGCCGGCGTCGGCGTCGTCCGCTCGAGGCGTTCGTGGGGACCGGTTGCGTGCTGCCATTACAGGTCAGTGTAGCACGTCGACCCAAATAAAATTACTCATGCTCATAATGCATGAGGCCAACGGCTGTAGATAACTCCCGTGAATCAGAGGGGCTGTTGTCCGATTTACCGCCGATCATGCAAACTGTTCACCCGTTTGCCGTTCCGTTTCAGTCCACGATCGATCAAAAAGTACTTTCATAATCGAGTTTCACTTTCGAGATGAGGGTCACCAGATGCGAACCCGTGAACCGAGTCCACCAGCGGTATTCGGTAGACAGCGGTCGATTAGCCACTGCTCGTTCGACGCGGCTGAACGAATAGTTGGCAAGTCTTAAATAGTCTGGTGACATTTACGAAACTATGTCAGAGGCACAATCAATCAGCGGTGAACAGAGTATTGCACGCGAACTTACCGCGTTCCAGAACAACATCCTCGTTATCCTCGCCAAAGAGCCGATGTACGGGCTGGCGATCAAACGCGAACTCGAGGACTACTACGGGACGGAAGTAAACCACGGGCGACTCTACCCTAACCTCGACGAACTCGTCGATCTCGGACTAGTCGAGAAAAGCGAACTCGACAAGCGAACCAACCAGTACTCGCTGACCGACGACGGCTACGAGGCCGTCCTCGACGGCATCCAGTGGACGCTCTCGAAGGTCGTCACGGGCGACGACCGCGCAGACGAGATCAGCGAGATCGTCGAAAACAGCTACTAACGACTCCACCAGATTCGTTTTCGTTACCGGACCTGCGCGTCAGGCTCCGGCTCGCCGGCCGTTTCGTAGACAAGCGTGATCGACTCGTCGAGCACCGCTTGTTGCTCGTCCGACGGCCAGCTATTCCGTACGAAGTACTCCGTTCGGAACTCCTCGAGTTCCGCGTTCGTTAGGTCTTCGACCTGCTTCGCGTAGTGGTTTCCGACGAAGTCGGCGAGCGCCGCCGCGTTGTCGCCGTGGACGTCGCCGTGGGCTGTTCGCACCTGTGCGACGAGTTCTCGGTTGTGTGTGTCGACGACATCCCAGTCGTCGGGGTCGGCAGTTCCCTCGAGTGGGATCTCGACCGCACGCGAGATGTCTTCGATGCGATCGGTTCTGATGACGCCCTCGTGGTCGTCGTGCCACTTCTCGGGATGGAGCACGAGCACGTCGTCACCGTCGTCGTCGCGGATTCGGGACGTGAACTCGTAGTCCTCGAGGAGTTCGTCCCGTCGCTGTGTGTGTGCCTGTGCCTCGCTGTCGTCGGGTACCGTTCGCTCGAGTCGCGTGAGGCGTTCGGCCTCGTCGACGACGTCATCGGGAAGTTCGTGGCTACCATCGGTCGGGTCGTCAGCTGCCGTCGCAGGATCAGCGTGGGACTCGTTCGAGTCGGTCATACCGACCCGTACGCACTCGAAGACTTTTCGCTTGCTGGTCTCGAGTCGACATCGGCCTCGAGTTCCGTCAGCCCTGATCCAGCACGTCGTTTGCGAGTCGGTCTGCACGGCCATTGACCTCACGTGGCACGTGCTCGAGTGTCCACTCGTCGAAGGAGGTGAGCAGTTCGTGGACGGTGACGCGCAGTTCGCGCAGTTCGGGGTTGTTCGTATCGTACTCTCCGTGGACCTGCTTGACGATCAGTTCGGAGTCGCCGCGGATATGAACCTCGTCGTAGCCGTAGTCGCGAGCGGTCTCGAGTGCCGAAATGAGTGCCGCGTACTCGGCCTGATTGTTCGTCGTCGTCCCGAGCCGTTCGCCGCCTTCGGCGACGATCCCGTCGCCGGTGACGATCACCCAGCCGGTGGCCGCGGGACCGGGGTTGCCCCGACACGCGCCGTCGAAGTAGACGTGCGCGCGGCCGCCGTCTTCGCGCAACAGCGCTTCGATGTCCTGTGGGTTCTCGCCTTGAATCACGATCTTGTCGTCGTAGGCGACCGCTGTTGCGCCCTCACGGCGTGCCCGCCAGCGTTCGTGGTCAGTGTTTCCCGATTCGACGGCTACTCCTGCATCCTCGAGTCGCTCTCGAGCGGCCTCGACGTCGCACTCGATAACCGGCATTCGTGGCTGTTGTCGGCCAGAGTCGGATAAAGTCTTTCCGGTTCCGAATCGTAAACCTTGGTGTTGAAGCGCTGTATGTGCCGATTTCGGCTGATTAGCATCAGTGGATGAAAACGCGCCCCAAGGATTTATATACGTTGGTGATACTCCTATAAAAGTGCGATGACACGGTCCACCCGCCAGCGGGAGCGCATGCGTGAGACGGACGAGACCGAGGATCAGGAAGGGGTTCGTGTGTGCCCCGAGTGTGAATCGGATAATCTCGTAAAAGACTCCGACCGGGGTGAGCTCATCTGTGAAGACTGTGGGCTCGTCGTGGAGGAAGAAAAGATCGATCCCGGTCCTGAGTGGCGGGCGTTCAACCACCAGGAACGGCAACAAAAGTCCCGCGTCGGTGCGCCGACGACTCAGACGATGCACGACAAGGGACTGACGACGACGATCGACTGGAAGGACAAAGACGCCTACGGCCGCTCTATCTCCTCGAAAAAGCGCAGCCAGATGCACCGGTTGCGCAAGTGGCAAGAGCGCATCCGAACCAAAGACGCTGGGGAGCGCAATCTGCAGTTCGCACTCAGCGAGATCGACCGGATGGCCTCCGCACTCGGCGTCCCGCGCTCGGTACGGGAGGTCGCCTCGGTCATCTATCGACGCGCACTCAAAGAAGACCTCATTCGCGGGCGATCGATCGAAGGCGTCGCGACGTCGGCGCTGTACGCCGCCTGTCGAAAAGAGGGCATCCCGCGCAGTCTCGAGGAAATCTCGGAAGTCTCCCGCGTCGAACGCAAAGAGATCGGGCGGACGTATCGGTACATCTCGCAAGAACTCGGCCTCGAGATGCGCCCCGTCGACCCGAAAAAGTACGTCCCTCGCTTCTGTTCCGAACTCGAACTCTCCGAAGAGGTCCAGACCAAGGCCAACGAAATCATCGAAAAGACGGCCGAAGAAGGTCTGCTCTCGGGCAAGTCACCCACCGGCTACGCCGCCGCTGCGATCTACGCTGCCTCGTTGCTCTGCAACGAGAAGAAGACCCAGCGTGAGGTCGCAGACGTGGCCCAAGTGACCGAGGTGACGATCCGGAATCGATACCAAGAACAGATCGAAGCGATGGGCATTCACGGCTAACTCGTCCGCTCACCAGTTTCGCTTTTTTGAGTCACACTACATCGAACCGAGCGGCTACAGCCGTGTGCGTGTCTACTCCTCTTTGCCGACGCTGATGACCTGCAACAGCGAGTACACCGGCACGCCCTCGAGTTCCTCGAGGCCCTGTTTGTCGGCGAGGACGATACACGCGAGGGGCTCGCCGCCTTCGGCACGAATCGCCTCGATCGTTTCGCGCATCGTGGTGCCGCTGGTGATCGTGTCGTCGACGATGTAGCACTCACGGTCGCGAATCCCGGCGAAGTTCCGGCTGAACGTGCCACCGAGCTCTTCGATGTCGCCTTCCTCCCACTGGTGTTTCGCGGGCGTGTACGTCCCGAGATCGGTCTCGAGTTCGCGCGCAACGAGGGTCGCGATGGGGCCGCCGGCTTTCTCGATGCCGATCGTGAGATCGACGTCTTCGCCGTGTTTGGCGAGCATGTCGGCCATCGCTTCCGCGATCGCGCCCATTCGTTTGCTGTCGCGACCGACCGCCGACCAGTCGACGTGGATGTCCTGTGGGCCACTCGGGGCGCTTGTAGCACCGTTCCGGTCCGCGGCGTCTGTCGGCTGTGCCGTCGCGCCGCTGCGTTCAACCAGCCAGCTCGCCGTCTCTCTGGAGACGTTCAGTTCGTCCGCGATCTCGCCTTTGGAGAGCCCGCGCGCGGCGAGCTCCGCTGCGCTCTCGATCAAGTCGTCGACGTTTTTCATATATCCGTGAATTCGATCGCTGCTTTTATAGTCGTGTCGTCGTCGGCGAATGCCTCGAGGCGATCGACCGACGATACAGTATCGTACCCCGTCGAGCCCGGTTCGTGTGAGACAGATAGGGACAATGCCGGCGGTTCTGCTCCACAGTACGTACCTCAACACAAAGATATTGACTTCAAGAATAGTTAATATATAGTTCACTATGTGTTGATGTCGGTGGATGCGGCCACGCGAACACTGAAAACGATTATCCCCCTGCCCCTGCCTGTAGCTGACATGGAACGGTACGATCTCATCTACCAACTGTACGACGAGTACGATACGAAGACGCTCCGGGAGTATCAAGCGTTCGTCGATGTCTTTCCGGCGGTCGACTCCCGCGTCGCTCTCGAGCACTGGCAAGGCGTCAACGACGACCTCGAGCAGCGCAAAGACGAGATCCGCTCGGCGTTTGCGGCTGGCGAGACGTTCGCCGAAGTCGCCTCGCGAGCCGACCGCGATCAGGCATTTACAGCGCTCGATCTCGAGGCCAAATACGGCCGTGCGGTGAACGTCCTCGTGTTGGACGTCGACGAGACGTTGCGGTCGGCTGGTGGCACCGACAACGAGATTCCGCGCGATACGCTGCATGTGCTGACGGAGTTTCACGAAGCCGGCGTGCCGATCGTCATCTGCACGGGTCAGACCTTGGAGAACGTCAAGGGCTTTGCGATCCAAGGGCTTGGAAGCGAGATCGTCCACTCGGGCGACCTCTCGATCGTCTATGAGGCCGGGACGGGCGTGTTCACGCCCGGCCACGGCGCACAGACGAAGCAACTGCTCTACGAGGACTTGGACGAAGAGATCCGAAACGTCTTCGACGACGTGCGTTCGCGGGTGCTCCCCGACGCCTCCGAGGAACTCCGCCGTGGCTGTCATCTGCAGGGCAACGAGTTCAACGTCACGATGAAACCCAACTACGAGACCGGCTCGACGAACGCCCGTGAGATCATCGACACGGCGCTGGTCTACCTGATCGATCTGCTCGCCGACGCGGTCGGAACCGCACTCGACATCCCCGGAAGTGAGAGCGACGGTGACGGCAACGGGAGCAAAGAACTCAGTGACGAGACGGTTACCGACTGGACGCGTGCGTTCTACGCTGCTCAAGACCCCGAGATCAGGGCCGTTCTCGAGAGCGAAGGGGCCTATCCCGACCTCGACGCCGACACGGTCCCCGACGCCCTCACGGACGTCTTAGAACGCATCGACGTCGCCTACTACGAGGCCGACGCAGCCGAGATCGGGAGCCTCGAGTTGAACAAGGTCGTCGGCGTCGAACGAGCGCTCGACGTGTTAGGCGTCGACGAGCCGTTCTCGCTCGTGATGGGTGATTCCAAAAGCGACCTGCGCGTGATGCAGTGGGTCGACGAGAACGACGCGGGGATCGCGGCCGCGCCCGAACACGCCTCGCAGGACACCTTAGAACACGTCCTCGAGACGGACGAACTCGTCTTCGACCGCGGGAAAAGCGTCGATGTCCTCCGGACGGTGTACGCGCTGAACCGGCTGGCTCGCCTCGAGTAAGTCGGACACTGCGTTCGACACCACCGGCGACGCGTCTCCGGGACCGAAGTCACTATTCGTCCACCACTCGTTTCGAGACGTGTGACAGACTACGACGCCGTCGTCTACGATCTCGATGGAACACTCGTCGACCTCGACGTCGACTGGGATGCCGTCGCCGAGGACGTCCGCACGGTGTACGAGGATGCAGGCATCGACCTGCCGAGTACGGAGCTGTGGGACTTACTCGAGGCCGCAGACGACGTGGGACTGACTGCAGCAGTCGAGACGGCGATCGCCGCCCACGAACGCGAGGGTGCGACGACTGCGCCGCGGCTGGCGCACGTGGACGAACTGCTCGAGCGCTCGGTGCCGGTTGCCGTCTGCTCGCTGAACTGTGAGGCGGCCTGCCGGATCGCCCTCGAGGAACACGGCCTCACCGACGCGGTCGACGTCATCGTCGGCCGGGATACGGTTGCGACACAGAAACCGCATCCGGAGCCGTTACTCGAGGCAGTCCGCGAACTCGAGGTCGACCCCGGTGCGGCGCTTTTCATCGGCGACTCCGCGCGAGACGAACTGACGGCGGAGCGAGCGGGACTGGCGTTCGAATACGTCAGCGACGGGCCGTCGGGGGTGTGAGGTCGGCGGATTCGGACTACGTCTGCTTGCGTTTCGCGTACGTGAAGACGGCGATGGCCGTAAGAAACCAGATCGGCGCGCCGACGCGAATCGCGAACTCGGCTCGAGCGCCCCAACTCGGCAAGTCGGCGTTTATCGAGAGCACGGCGACGATCGGTGCGCCGACGAGGATCGTGACGACGAACGTGGTCTGCATCACCCAGCCGTAGTCGACGCCCTCGGGCGTGGTTGTTTCGAC
Source organism: Natronorubrum sulfidifaciens JCM 14089 (assembly GCF_000337735.1). Taxonomy (GTDB): domain Archaea; phylum Halobacteriota; class Halobacteria; order Halobacteriales; family Natrialbaceae; genus Natronorubrum; species Natronorubrum sulfidifaciens. The sequence continues at coordinate 123,165 of NZ_AOHX01000025.1, forward strand.
GGGTTCTGGCACGGCTGACAGTGGCGGCCCAGTCCTCTTAACTACCGTGGATGCCGGTTTCGGTCGGTGTGTCTCGGGGCGTTCAGCCCGCTCGGAGAACGGTGACGTTTAATCGTCGGAGACGAAGGTGTGTGTATGCCTACCGTCCGGGATATCAGAGCGAAAGCGGGCGACGAACCGATCACGATGCTGACGGCCTACGACGCACCGACGGCCGGGATCGTCGACGACGCCGGTGTCGATATCGTTCTCGTCGGCGACAGCGTCGGGAACGCCACGCTGGGCCACGAGACGACGGTTCCCGTCACCGTCGACGGCATCGCCCATCACGTCGGCGCGGTCTCGAGAGCGACCGACGACGCGCTCGTCGTCGCCGACATGCCCTTCCTCTCTTTCGGCGTCGACGAGAAAGACAGTTTGGAGAACGCCGGGCGGATGCTCAAAGAAGAAGGCGCGCAAGCGGTGAAACTCGAGAGCGGTCCCCACACCGTCGACCTGACCGAGAAGATGGTTCAGTTGGGGATTCCGGTGATGGCCCATCTCGGGCTGACGCCACAGCACGTCAACCAGTACGGCGGCTATCCGCGACAGGGGACTGACCAGAAAGCGGCCGAGCGAATTCTCGATCTCGCGCGCGAACACGAGGACGCCGGGGCGTTCTCGCTCGTTCTTGAGCACGTCCCGTCGAATCTGGCGGCCGAGATCACCGACGCGCTCGACATTCCGACGATCGGGATCGGTGCCGGCCCGGACTGTGACGGACAGGTGCTCGTCGTCAACGACGCCGTCGGCTTGAGCGAGTGGTCGCCGTCGTTCTCCAAGCAGTTCGGGAACGTCCGCGAGGAGATGAAATCCGCGATCGACGACTACGTCGCGGCCGTCGAGTCGGAGTCGTTCCCCGCGGCCGAACACAGCCACGAAGAAAGCGACCTCGAGGACCTCTACTAACCCCACTCGACTACACGTGTTTCGGCTCGAGGATTCAGCTGTGGCGCGACCTGACGTCCTTCGACAAGAATATTAAGGACATATTATGGCCAACTAGGTATTTTATATATTAATCGGTGGCGTTTATATTCTTCGAACGAGAAGATAAGGGTACAGACGCGGTGACCGAGCACATGTCCGAACAGCCAGATACCATGATCGAACCGACAACGGAACCAGACGGCACGCGACACACGCCCGCGGATCGCTCGCCAGCGCTCCAGCACGTAACCGTCGAATACGACGCCGATATCGCCGTCTGTACGATGTTTCCCGAACACGTGGCCGAAGACGAGATCGCAACCCAGTGGCTCACGGCGACGGGCGACTCGTTTGTCTCGCTGGCGGACAGTCGGTAGCCGACTGCGACGCTCTTTTGCGCTGTTCCGGCCTTACAGCCGCTCGTAGACGATATCCAAAAATTCGGTGACAGCGGCGTTAAACGCCGTCGGCTGCTCGAGCATCGCGAGATGGGCTGCGGCCTCGAGTTCCGCGAGCCAGGCGTCGTCGATCTCGTCGGCGAGATACTCGTGATATCGCGGTGGCGTGAGTTGGTCGTGCTCGCCGTAGGCCGCGAGAACGGGGGCATCGATTCTCGAGAGGTCGGTTCGAACGTCGAACTCGTGGCACGTCAGGAAATCACGGCGGGTGACGTCTTGGCCGGTCTCGCGAAGCTGTGCCATTGATTCCTCGCGCAGTTCCGGCGTCGGGTCGTGAAAGAGCCGATCCGGCCCATGCAGGAACTCGACGGCGCGCTCGAAATCGTTCTCGAGCCAGTTGAGGAGATCCTCGAGGACGCCCAGCCGTGCGCCGGTGCCAGTGAGAACGGCTGCGTCGGGCTCGAACTCGCGTTCGATCAGGATATGCATGACGATGGCCCCACCAAGCGAGTTGCCGACCAGAACCCGACTGTCCGTCTCCTCGACGACGGCCAGTACGTCGTCGGCGTACGCTGAAAGGCGTGTATAGCCGGGTCGAGCATCGACGTCGTCGGAGTCGCCGTGACCGCTCAGATCGACTGTGACGACCGGATTCCGGTCGGCGAGGCGATGCTGTGCCCGCCAGATGTTGTCTGACCCCCCGCTTCCGTGAACGAAACAGATCGGCGCACCATCTCCACCACGATCAGCCACCTCGTAGGCCGTCTCCCGGCCATGATGTGTCACAACCTCCATACGAGCACACACGAGCGGGGTGGGCTTAAAGCTCGGAGTCGGATCTCGTTCTCGTTGATCGCACTCGAGCGAGTGTGAACTACGAACAACGTCCTTTCTCCGAAAACGATGCCTGCACCGGGTTATTCGGCGAAGGGTTTATATACTAGTGGTGCTTACCTTGGGTTAGTTACAGCATGACTCTCGAACAATTCACTACGGAAGCAGGGCAGATGGCCCGCCAGTACGAGTACGACGAGTGCTCGGTGCTGGCCGTTGACTTCGGGGTCGCCGAGACGGATGCCACCGTCGACCTCGTCGACGAGACGGTTATCGTCGTCGTCGATCGCGCGGACCGAGGCTCCGCTGACCGTTCGGACGGCTCGTTGCCCGAAGACGGCCAGTACGAGATCGATCTTCCCGATGGCGTGGATGACGCACACACGTTTATGAAAAACGGCGTCCTGACTGTCGAGATGGAGGGCGATCTATGAAACTCACCGTCAAACCACTGAAACAGAAGGACGCAGGGCGTGGACTGGCCGCGATCGACCGCGTCTCGATGCGCGAACTCGACCTCGAGAACGGCGATTACATCGTCATCAAGGGGAAAGGAGACAGTCAGTCCGTCGCCCGCGTCTGGCCGGGCTATCCCGAGGACGAAGGCCGCGGGATCGTCCGGATCGACGGCCGCCTGCGACAGGAGGCAGATGTCGGGATCGACGACCGTGTCGAGATCGAAGCCGCGGACGTCAACCCCGCGAAGTCGGTCACGGTCGCGCTCCCGCAGAACCTCCGCATTCGCGGCGACATCGGGCCGCTCGTGCGCGACAAACTCAGCGGGCAGGCCGTCACCGAGGGCCAGACGGTACCGTTCTCGCTCTCGTTCGGTCCGATGGCCAGCTCCGGCCAGTCAGTGCCGCTGAAGATCGCGAGCAGTTCGCCCTCGGGTACGGTCGTCATCACGGACTCGACGAACATCGAGATCTCCGAGACGCCGGCCGAACAGGTCAGTTCCGGGACGGGCGCGTCCGCAGAGGGCGTCCCGAACGTCACTTACGAGGACATCGGCGGCTTAGACAACGAGCTCGATCAGGTCCGCGAGATGATCGAGCTGCCGATGCGCCACCCCGAGCTGTTCCAACAGCTCGGTATCGAACCACCGAAAGGCGTCCTCCTGCACGGCCCACCGGGCACCGGGAAGACCCTCATGGCAAAAGCGGTCGCCAACGAGATCGACGCCCACTTCGAGACGATCTCCGGGCCGGAGATCATGTCGAAGTACTACGGTGAAAGCGAGGAGAAACTCCGCGAGGTGTTCGAGGAGGCCGAAGAGAACGCCCCCTCGATCGTCTTCATCGACGAACTCGACTCCATCGCGCCAAAGCGCGAAGAAGCCGGCGGTGACGTCGAACGCCGTGTCGTCGCCCAGCTGCTCAGCCTAATGGACGGCCTCGAGGAGCGCGGTCGCGTGACCGTCATCGCCGCGACCAACCGGGTCGACGACATCGACCCCGCGCTCCGACGTGGCGGACGCTTCGACCGCGAGATCGAAATCGGCGTGCCGGACAAGGAAGGCCGCAAGGAGATCCTGCAGGTCCACACCCGCGGGATGCCCCTGACGGACTCGGTTGATCTGGAACACTACGCGTCCAACACTCACGGCTTCGTCGGTGCCGACCTCGAGTCGCTCGCTCGAGAGAGTGCGATGAACGCCTTGCGTCGCATCCGCCCGGAACTCGACCTCGAGTCCGAGGAGATCGACGCCGACGTGCTCGACCGCCTGCAGGTCAACAAGCAAGACTTCAAGGAAGCGCTCAAGGGTATCCAGCCCTCGGCGATGCGGGAAGTCTTCGTCGAAGTCCCCGACGTCACGTGGAACGACGTCGGTGGCCTCGGCGACACCAAAGAACGCCTGCGCGAGACCATCCAATGGCCACTCGACTACCCCGAGGTGTTCGAGGCCATGGACATGGACGCCGCCAAAGGCGTCATGATGTACGGCCCGCCGGGCACCGGGAAGACGCTGCTCGCCAAAGCCGTCGCCAACGAGGCCGAATCGAACTTCATCTCGATCAAAGGCCCCGAACTGCTGAACAAGTACGTCGGCGAATCCGAGAAGGGCGTTCGTGAGATCTTCGAGAAGGCACGGTCGAACGCACCGACCGTGATCTTCTTCGACGAGATCGACTCGATCGCCGGCGAACGTGGCCAGCGACAGGGCGACTCCGGCGTCGGTGAACGCGTCGTCTCCCAGCTGCTGACCGAACTCGACGGGCTCGAGGAACTCGAGGACGTCGTCGTCATCGCCACCACGAACCGACCGGATCTGATCGACTCGGCCCTGCTGCGTCCCGGCCGACTGGATCGCCACGTCCACGTCCCCGTCCCCGATGAGGACGGCCGCAAGAAGATCTTCGAGGTCCACACCCGAAACAAACCGCTGGCCGATACGGTCGACCTCGACGACCTCGCTGCCAGAACGGAGGGCTACGTCGGTGCCGACATCGAAGCCGTCACCCGCGAGGCCTCGATGGCCGCCAGCCGCGAGTTCATCACCTCGGTCGATCCCGAGGATATCGGCGACTCCGTCGGCAACGTCCGCATCAGCACGGACCACTTCGACCACGCGCTCGAGGAAGTCGGACCGAGCGTGACCCCCGAGACGCGCGAGCAGTACGAGGAGCTCGAAGAGCAGTTCCAGCAGGCAGAACCGACCACGGAAAAAGACCAGCTCGGTCGCACCTTCCAGTAAGCAGCCACGACCGCCGGCGCGACGCTGCGCCCGCGGCAGTGAACGGTGTTTTTTGACGGCATCGAGTCGACCAGCGGCTGCACTGGTGCATGCGTTCGTCGGGCCACGTTGCGTCGCAGCCCTCGAAAGCGCCGACGTAAACCGTATCAGTCGTCGGCCGCCGTCGCCGACGCCGCCGACTGCGCACGATGCGGGTCTGACTTCGTCAGGAGCCGAACCGAGATTCCGGCACCGAGCAGCGCGATCACGGACAGCGTCGCGAAAAAGACGCCCATCGTCGTGTGATCCAGCAGATACCCGCCTAACGAGATACTGAGCGCGCCCAGTCCGAACATCCCGAGGTACGTGTAGCCGTAGGAGAGCCCGCGCGTGTCGGCGGGCGTGTAGACGGCGACAGCCTCCTGATAGAACGGTTCGATCGCGAACAGCGAGAACCCGAGGACGCCACAGTAGAACACGACCGCGCCGAGTCCCATCGAGGAGATCGGGACGAACGCGAGGGCGAGGGCTGCGAGGCCAAGGAAGACGACGACCAGCCCGCGAGCGACGGCCACGCGGGCGGTCAACTTGCCGGCGACATACTGGCCCGCCATGCCGGCGACGAGCAAGCCGACGTAGATGTAATCGCCGAGCGAGAGTTCCTCGAGCCCACCCGGCGGTTCGATGCCGGCCGTCGCCGGCAGTCCGTGAAGCAACTCCGGCAGATACGTGAGCACGCCGCGGTAGTAGAGGCCGACGAACGTGACGACGGCGAACACGAGGAGAAACGAACTGGCGAACAACGATTTGGAGTTCGCGACGAACGCCGATCCAGCAGCCGAGTCCGTCGTTGCGTCAGCATCGGTCGTCTGTGACCGGCTGTCGAGTGCAGCGGTCGGATCGAACTCGAGTCGAAGCCCGTAGATCGTCGCTATCAGACCGGGCACGGCGAGCGCGACGGCGACGAGTTGCCACTCGAAGACGAGCAACAGCGTCGCGGTGGCGAACGGGCCGAGCGCGATGCCGACGTTGCCGGCGATGCCGTGCCAGGCGAAGACTGTGCCGCGGTTTTCGACACCAGTGCTGATGAGCGCCAGCCCCGCCGGATGGTAGATGCTGGCGATGATTCCCCAGCACAGCAGGCTGGCCGCGACGGCGTAGATCGAGGGCGCAGCCGCGAGCGTGACGAACGAGCCACTCATCCCGGCGAGACAGAGCAGTATGAGCCGCTTCGGACCGTATCTGTCAGCGAGCAATCCCGCCGGGAGTGCACCCAGTCCGAACGGAGCGTACCCAAGCGCGACGACGAGTCCGACGAGGGCGACGCTAACGTCGAACGCGTCGAGCCAGACGACCAGAAAGATGGGAATCGCGAGTTCGAACCAGTGAACGATCGCGTGGGCGAGCATCGTAAACGTCGCAATTGCCTTGTCGTTATTCCCGAGAGACATTCAGTTTCGACCGTCGATACTGACAGATTCCACGCCGACTACTTATCAATACAGAAACGTTCGCTCTCGAAACGCAGTCACCCGCGGTCACGACCGACCGACTACAGCGTGCGTTTGGCCGACTGCTCACCGAGCCCCTCGAGAACCTCCTCGGCGTGTCCCTCTGGTGTGACACCCTCGTAAACGGCCTCGATCAGGCCATCGGGGCCGACGACGTACGTGTTGCGGAAGACGCCATCAAAGGTGTTCCCGAACAGTTGCTTTTCGCCGTAGGACTCATACAGCGTCGCGACCTCCCCGAGTTCGTCCGAAAGCAGATCGAACTCGAGGTCGTACTCGGCGGCGAAGGACTCGAGGTCGTCGACTGGGTCGTCACTGATCCCGATGACGTGGGTGTCTCGCTCGTCGAACTGCGGGAGTGCGTCGTTGAACGCACGAGCCTCGGTGGTACACCCATCGGTGTTCGCACGTGGGTAGAAGTAGATCACGAGCCGCTGACCCTCGAACGCAGAGCGGCGAACGGCGTCGCCGTGTTGATTGGGGAGTTCGAACTCAGGTGCGACATCGCCTACGTCGAGCATAGCCGTGTGTTAGCGACCGCTGTTGTATGTATTGTGATTCGACGCGGGGCTGCGAGCGTGAGCTACTCGAGCGGTTCGGCTGCGTCTCGTTCGACGAGCGGTGTCGCGTTCTGTGCCGGGAGCGTGACCACGTCGTCGGTCGAGAGGGTGTACTCGCGGTCGTCGACGCCGAGAATCGAGCCGATATCCTGCGTGATCTTGACGGTCACGCGATCGACGGCGCTGGTGTCGTCGACGGACGAATCAGACGCTGGCTCGTCCGTTGGTGGCGACGGCGGGTCGTCTGCCGGCGGCTCGGGTGGCTCCGGAGACGCATCGTCGATCGTCGGGCCGTTGCCACCCATAACGTCTGCCGGCGTGACGCCGCTCGAGCCGTCCGGTTCGCTCTCGGGTTCGACAGTCGGCCCGTCGGCGGCTGGCGCGGCATCCGCCGGTTCCTGCGGGGGGACCGGCGGCGTGTCGTCGGGCGCAGCCGGTGGCGCTGGCTCGTCTGCTGGGTCATCCTCGACCCTATCGTCGGGAACGGGATCACTCGAGTCCCGTATTTCGGACTCGACAGCCGAATCACGGGTGTCCACACCGGCGGGCGCGGTCCCGGCTGTGGCTCCGTCGACAGTTCCGGTTTCAGCCCCGGTCTCGGTGTCGATGCCTTCCAAGACATCGAGCACGCGGGATTTGTTCGCGCCGATACGGTCGACGAGGTCGTCGAAGAGATCGGCCTCTTCGGCGGTTAGACCCTCATCGTTGGCCGCCATTCCGGCCGCAGCGAGACTTGCCTGTTTGACGAGTTTTCCCATTCGGCGCTCGTAGATCGCCTCGACGACGTCTTTGGCGGTCTCGATCTCGTCGGTGAGACGACCGACTTCGGGTGAGGAAAACGGGTCCGCTACCTGGTCGGCCACGCGCTCGCGTTCGTCCTCGAGGTCGGCGATATACTCGCCGACCTCCTGGTAGAACGAGGGGCGAAGGTTCTGGAGGCTGTCTTTCTTTCGCTCCTTGCTCTGGACCGACCGCAACTCGTCTAGGTTCATTCTTTCTCCTTTTCAGCCCGGCCGCGTGCCATCAAGAACACGGCAACGTACTCTGGTAATGACTGGTCTCCCTCCGAGACCGTAAAACTATCCCCACCGAGTTCGACCTCGCCGCCGTCGGTGACGTCGACCGTGATCTCGTGCCCGCGGAACGTCTCCGGGACGGCATCATCGAGCGGGTCGAAGTCGGCGATCTCGTCGCGCTCGAGGCGCACCGTTTTGAGTCCACTCCCGCCGTGGAGACTCCCCGGCAAGCGGATGAGTCGGTTCGTGTCCGTGGTGACGGGTTCGTCGATCGGCGCGTTGTCCCGTTCGACCGCCCGGTCTGCGAACCGTTCTGCCAACTGGGCGATCGCCGTGTGGACGGTGACATTGCCCGCCTCGAGTTGTGCGCGGTTGTTGCGGGCGGCGTTGAGCGTCGCCGTCGCCTTCCCCTCGCCGATCCCGTCGAACGCCTGTAAGCGCTCGAGCGCGTCCTCGTCGTCGAGTGCGAGCAACTCGTCGAGAAAGTCCATCAGGAGAGCGTGCGTCCGCGCTCCCCACCCGCCTTCCGTCCTGAGTGTTCGGCGTTCGGTCGGCGTCTTTCGACCGATCCCGGCGACGGTCTCGGTCTCGATCACCGCGTCGAACTCCAGTCCGATCCCGCGAACGTAGTCGACGATCTCTCGGCGGTGTTCCCGTTCGAGATGCAAGACGTTCTCATCGCGGACGTGGACGTGATATCCCCGACCGCCCGAGAAGACGATCTCGAGATCCTCGAAACCGAAGTCGTCCTCGAGAAAGTCGAGGAGTCTCCAGAGCGCGTCTTTACACTTGGCGAGCATCTCGGCGTAGGAGTCCTCGCCGAGCGTAACACTCGGTAAGTGGTCGGCGTCTAAGTCGAAGACGAGATCGGCTGCCTGCCAATCTTTCTCGTGCATCGAACTCGCGCCGGGATCGCGAAACCGCCCCGCCGAGAAGTAGACGTGCTGTGGTCGCTTTCGGACGAGAAACTCCGAGATGTCGCCTAACTCGAGCAGCGAACGGTGGCGGACCATCGTTGTCTCCGGCCCCTCGGTCCACGGAATAAACCCCCACTCGCGTTCGTTGGCTCCCGGGGGCGGTGTGATCTCCGTCCGCCGATAATGATCACGAAATCGTCCCCGAAGATAGGCCCTCGTTCGCTCCTCCATGCACCTCGAGTCCTCGTCGGTGTGGGACTATAGATGTGCCGAACTGCCGCGCACACGCGGCGGTCTGTGTCAGGGCGACACAGACTGAACCAGAACCGTTACCGTCGCATCAGGTCCGAGATTTTATCAGCGATCCCGACGTCGGAGCCGAGTTTCAGATAGTAGGCATCGCCGTTGTCCTCGTAGTAGCCGTCGATGCGTCGTTTGATCTCGAAGCCGAGATGCTCGTAAAACTGAAGGGCGTTTTCGTTGGTCGTTCGGGCGTGACACGTGATCGTGTCGTGGTCCTCGGCGACGCGAGCGACGAGTTGCTTGCCGACCCCTTCTCCCCGAAAGTCGGGCGACACCGCCAGAAACAGGATGTAGCCATCGCGGCGGACGGCAGCGAATCCGATCAGTTCTCCCTCCCGAATATAACAGTGGACCTTGGAGCGGCGATAGGCGTCAGTAAAGAAATCGTACCGCTGTTTGAGCACGCCTTCCTGGCGATTGATCTCCTGTTTGAGGTGCCAGGCATCCTCAACGAGGTCGTCACTCCCCGGCGTGACGACCCGACTGTCGATATTGACGCTCACTATCACAGCGTAGCACTGTCGTCAATATAATTCCACCGGCACCCCGGTACACCACGTGAACGTGCGAGGAACCGACGAACATAGGACACTCACTGTCGAAGTCGTACCCAGTTCGCTATGACACCACACCAGGGCCAACGGTTCGAACTCCGCGAGCACACCGCCGACATCGCCGTCGAAGCCGCCGGCAACACACTCGAGGACGTCTTCGCTGCGGTTGCCGAGGGGCTCGCAGCCGCCTCGTGCGACGAGACACCCGACGCGTCCGGCGACCGGTTTTCGCTCTCGGTAACCGCCGAAAGCCGCGAGGCCTTGCTGTTCGATTACCTCGACGACCTGATCTACCTGCGAGACGTCCGCGTCGAACTCCCGGTCGACCATCGCGTCGAGACGATTTCCCACAGCGACGACGCCGACGAGACAGCGTGCTGGACGCTCGAGGCGAGCGCCCGCGGCGTCCCACTTGCCGAGATCGACGCCCGTGAGGTGAAAGCCGTCACCTACTCCGAGATGCGACTCGAGCGCGTCGACGACGAGTGGGAGGCGTACGTCGTCTTCGACGTCTGAGAGTTCTCTCAGACTGTCGGACAGCATCACTGATCGAGTCCGCTGAGAGTCGTCGAGTACGTGTCGCCGAAGACGTGGTGTTCGGTCACGGAAACGCGCCGGAGTAGGTCGTCGACGGTCGCCTCGACGCGATATAGTAACAACTGCAACGATTTACACACTGATCGCACAGCCGTCGTGCGATCAGGTGTGCATTGACTTGCAGTGGCTACTATAGCCGGCCTGGGCGAGATCGTCGGAGCAGTTGGTGGGAGCGCTCGAGTTGTCCGCAGCGACGACGAGCAGATCCAGCCGCTCCTGTGAGCGCTCGTAGGCGGCGTGTGCCAACTCGACTGTCCCACACTCGCTCGAGCCGTACTCGACCGTGCCGCGGGCCGTAACGGTGCCGTCGTCGACACGCACGTCCGGCCGGGCCGTGGCGTCGAACTCCGCCTCGACGAGTTCGAACGTGGTGTCCACGCTCGAGCCGACGACGGGAAGCCGACCGAGACAGCCGGCGGTGAAGCCGAGGCCGCTTCCCGCGACGCTCGCAAGCAGCGCCCGTCTGTTCATATTTCCAATACGATAGGGGCGAACAAAGCCGTTCCGGTGACCGAAGACATCGGTACCGGAGGTCCCGTTCCTGCGGGCTCCGGTCGCTCGGCGGGAGGCGCGACGGCCAGCGAGTGTGACTCGCGATATCGCCGGCAGAGACGAACATCTTTGGGCGTTCGGAGTGGAGTCGTTCGTATGAGCGATTCTACGTTCGACGCCGACGGCATCACGCTCGAGCAAGTGCGTGAGTACGTCTGGGAAATTCCACAGGAGGGCGATATGCGCACCCCTGCACGAGTCCTGGCGAGTGAAGCGCTGCTCGAGGAGATCAAAGAGGACAAGACGCTCCAGCAGCTCAAAAACACGACCCACCTGCCGGGGATCACGAAACACGCGATCTGTATGCCCGACGGGCATCAGGGCTACGGCTTCCCGGTCGGCGGTGTCGGCGCGCTCGACGCCGAGAACGGCTGTATCTCGCCGGGAGCGGTCGGCTACGACATCAACTGTGGGGTCCGCATGATGAAGACGAACCTCACCTACGACGACCTCAAAGGCCGCGAGACGGAACTCGTCGACTCGCTGTTCGCGAACGTCCCCTCGGGGCTTGGCGGGGGCGGCATCGTCGAGTCCGGCGTCGACACCGTCGACGAAATCCTCGCGCGGGGCGTCGACTGGGCGCTCGAGAACAGCTACGCCGTCGAGGACGACCTGCGCCACTGTGAGGACGAGGGCACCCGCGAGGAGGCCGATCCGTCGAAGATCAGCCAGAAAGCGAAAGACCGCGGGAAAAACCAGATCGGTTCGCTGGGATCGGGGAACCACTTCCTCGAGGTCCAGCGCGTGACCGACGTCTTCCACGACGAGGTGGGGTCAGCCTACGGCCTCGAGAAAGATCAGATCGTCGTCCTGATCCACTGTGGCTCCCGTGGGCTGGGTCATCAGACGTGTAACGACTACCTGCGGAAGATCGAAAAACAGCATCAGGGCCTGCTGAACACGCTCCCGGATAAGGAACTCGCGGCCGCGCCCGCGGGTTCACAACTCGCCGAGGACTACTACGGCGCGATGAACGCGGCGATCAACTTCGCGTGGGTCAACCGTCAGCTGATCATGCATCGCACGCGCGAGGTCTTCGAGCGCGTCTTCGATCAGTCGTGGGAGGACATGGAGATGGACCTGCTGTACGACGTGGCCCACAACATCGCGAAAAAAGAGGTCCACGACGTTGATGGGGAAAAACGAGAACTCTACGTCCACCGCAAAGGAGCGACACGGGCGTTCCCGGCCGGCCACCCCGAGGTGCCAAAGGCCTACCGCGACGTCGGCCAGCCGGTGATTATTCCCGGCAGCATGGGCACTGGCAGCTACGTCCTCCGTGGTGGCGAGAACTCGATGGAGTTGACGTTTGGCTCGACCGCCCACGGCGCAGGACGGCTGATGAGTCGCACGCAGGCCAAAAGCGAGTACTGGGGTGGCGACGTGCAGGACGAACTCGAGGAACAGGACCAGATCTACGTCAAAGCCCAGTCCGGCGCGACGGTCGCCGAGGAAGCACCGGGCGTCTACAAAGACGTCGACGAAGTCGTCCGCATCTCCGACGAACTCGGTATCGGCGACAAGGTCGCCCGGACGTTCCCCGTCTGTAACATCAAGGGGTGAACGAAGCGATCTTGAGAGGGTGACTCGAGCGATTCGGTCGCCGACGGCTCACTTCAGTCGAAACGGATTCTCGTCCTCACCGTCGTCATCGTCGTCGCTTGCGTACGGTTTTCGTGCCGTGATCGTCACCGTTGCCTCTGGGTCGTCTTCGTCAGCCCATGGACTGTCGTAGGCCGAAATCTCGAGATCGGTGACGTCCCAGCCTTCGTCCTCGATGAGTTCTACGAGGCGACGCTGGTCCGCGAGCATGTCCTCGTCCATACGACCCCGTTCGAGCGGCCACAGGGTAGTTCTTGCGCTGTACTCGAGTAGACACGGCAGGGAAACGGTCGGCCGAGCACGTAACCAGAACAGGTTTCGAAACGACGAAACCACCCGGGGTGTTTAAGCGGATCCACCTGCTATCAGGTGGCATGCTCGCCGACGATTTCGGGCGCGAGGTAACCGGGGTCAGGGTTTCACTTACCGACCGGTGCAATTTCGACTGCGTCTACTGTCACAACGAGGGGTTAGGGGACACGCGCGGCCCGATGGACCCACAGGACGACGAGATGTCGACCGATGACGTCGTTCGGTTTCTCGAGGTCGCAGCCGAGTTCGACGTCGAGGCGGTCAAGTTTACCGGCGGCGAGCCGATGCTGCGCCAGGACTTAGAGGAGATCATCGAGCGAACACCTGACCAGATGGAGGTCTCGTTGACGACCAACGGCACGTTCCTCCCCGGCCGGGCCGAGGCACTCGTCGATGCCGGCTTAGAACGGGTCAACGTCTCACAGGACGCCCTCGATCCGAAAGACTTCGCCGAGATTACGAAAAGCGGCGCGTACGAGAAAGTCATCGAAGGCGTCGAGGCGGCGCTCGAGGCCGGACTCGATCCGGTCAAACTCAACATGGTCGTCTTCGAGCACACGGCGGGCTATGTCCCACAGATGGTTGACCACGTCGCCGAAAACGAGGGGCTACAGCTCCAGTTGATCGAGTACATGCCGGAACTGACGGGAAAGCCGGAGTGGAACGTCGATATCGAACGAGTCCACGGCTGGCTGGCCGAACAGGCCGACGAGATCGAACACCGCGAGATGCACGATCGGAAACGGTACTGGATCAGCAACGACGAGGGCGACGGACGCGGCATGGTCGAGATCGTCGACCCCGTCGAAAACCCGACGTTCTGTGCGAACTGCCACCGCGTTCGGGTGACCCATCAGGGGTTCTTGAAGGGCTGTCTCAACCGCAACGACGACCTCAAATCGATGGGCGAGATGACCAAACCCGAGATCCGCGAGGCGTTTCGCGAGGTCGTCGCCAACCGCGTCCCCTACTACGGCGAGTACATGATCCGAAACGGCGACGGCGAGTGGGAACTCAACGACGAGTACGTTGGGACGTACGCCGAAATCTGACGCTGCGCTCTGTTATCCGATCGGCGGCACGTGACGGCAACAGTCCGTACGGACTGTTCAATCTCGGCGAGACACTCGAATGAGACGGGGTCTCGTTGCAGCTATCTTTCGTTGCCCTTAAGTACCCGTCGCGGGTAGGTTCGGGTGCAATACGTGTAGGGGAGCGATCCCCGAGTCCGAGAGGGCGATGATAGAGACACGGTGTTGTGGTAGCCAAGCGGCCCAAGGCGCATGGTTGCTAACCATGTGGCGTCAAGCCTCCGGGGTTCGAATCCCCGCCACAACGTCGGATTCAGGTGACTGACGTTTCCGCCAGTCACATTTGCAACGCGCGCACAACAGACACAGATACACGACACATGAGCGAGGAAGAACCTCAAGACCAACAAGACGACGAAGACCTTCAGTACTTCGTCCGCATCGGGCAGACAGACCTCGATGGGACGAAGTCCGTCGAGCGCTCGCTCTCGGAGATGAACGGGATCGGTCGACGAACCGCCCGACTCATCGCCGATGAAGCGGATGTTGATCGAACAGCGACGTTCGGTCGACTCGACGACGACGTCATCAACAAGGTCGTTGAAATCGTAGAGAACTACGCTGGAAACGTTCCAGACTGGCTCAACAACCGCCAGTCGGACTTTTACTCCGGGGAGACCACCCACGAGATCGGTAACGATCTCCAGCTCACCCGCCAGCACGACATCAACCGGATGAAGATGATCGACTCCTACAAAGGAACGCGCCACAAGCGCGGTCAGAAGGTTCGCGGTCAGCGAACCAAGTCCACCGGTCGTACGGAGGGCACCATCGGAGTCAACGTCGAAGAAATCCGTGAAGAGCAGGCAGAAGAAGCTGCTGCCGAGGAGGGTGACGAATAATGCCGCTCGGAACCGATACCAAACAGTACGAGACGCCAAACCACCCATATCAGGGTGAGCGAATCGCTGCCGAGCACTCCCTGCTCGACCGCTACGGGCTGTCGAACAAAGAAGAGCTCTGGCGAGCACAGTCCGAGCTTCGCTCCTACCGACGCGAGGCTCGAGAACTGCTCGGTCAGGCCCAGGACGACGACGCCGTCATCCGCCGCTCCGAGGAGTTCCTCGGACGACTCAAGCGCGTCGGTGTGCTTGACGAAAGCGACGAACTCGGCGACGTGCTGAGCCTCGAGATCGAGGACGTCCTCGAGCGCCGTCTCCAGACGGTCGCCTACCGAAAGGGGCTGGCCAACACGCCACAGCAGGCACGACAGTTCATCATCCACGGGCACGTTACGGTCGGCGAGCAGCGCCACTGCATCCCATCGTACGTCGTCGACGTCGATGAGGAAGACCTCGTTGCGTTCGACGAGAACAGCCCACTCGCAGACGAACTCCACCCGGAACGGGCGGAGGGTCAATAACATGAGTCAGGACGACGAGAAATGGGGCGTAGCCCACGTACACGCATCGTTCAACAACACCGTCATGACCGTCACGGACCTCACAGGTGCGGAGACGATCACCAAGTCCTCCGGCGGGACGGCGGTCAAACAGAACCGCGACGAGGCGTCGCCGTACGCGGCCATGCAGATGGCCGAGTCCATCGCCGAAGAGGTCAAAGCAGCCGGCATCACGGGTCTGCACGTTCGCGTCCGTGGTCCGGGTGGCAACCTCCAGAAGTCGCCTGGTCCAGGCGCACAGGCAACGATCCGCGCACTCGCCCGCTCGGGCATCGAGATCGGACGCATCGAAGACGTCACGCCGATCCCACACGACGGATCGCGCGCACCGAAAGGCAAGGGCGGCTACTAGATCCATGACAGAAGACTACGACGTCGAGTTCGTCGAACACGAGGACCGATACGCACGGTTCCTCGTCCGCGGTGTCACACCCGCGTTCGCCAACGGGCTTCGTCGCGCGATGCTCGCCGACGTTCCAACGTTGGCCATCGACACCGTCCGGTTCATCGAGAACTCGTCGGTCATGTTCGACGAGCAACTCGCACTCCGACTCGGGCTCGTCCCACTGACGACCCCACCCGAAGCCGAGTTCGCCGAGGGCGACACCGTCACTCTCTCGATCGACGTCGAAGGACCAGCCACCGCCTACTCGGGCGATCTCGTCTCGAGCGACGATCTCGTACAACCTGCAGACGAGAACGTTCCGATCATCGACCTCAAGGACGACCAGCGCCTCGAGGCCGAGGCTGACGCCGTCTTCAACCGCGGCAAAAACCACGCGAAACATCAGGGCGCAGTCTCTGCAGGCTATCGACATCTCCAGCGTGTGGAGGTCGTCGACGACCTGCCGGAGTTCGAAGAGCAGGAGTCCCGAATCATCCGTGGTGTCATCGAAGCAGACGGTGAACTGATCCAGACCAGCGAGTTCGACCACGATCTGTCGAACCGCTATCCTGGCAAACAAGTCGAGATCGAGGACGTCCCGAACGCGTTCGTCTTCAACATCGAGACGGACGGCTCGTTCCCAGTCGACGAACTGGTCACACGAGCCGCCGACTCGATCGAAGCACGCGCGGCCGAACTCGAAGACGCAGTACAGCTCTAGAAGACGATGAACTGCCCCCAATCCCACTGTGAGTCCGCGTTCGCTGGCGCCGTGAGCGACGAGACCGGCACGCACTCACGACTTGGAATCGAAAGGGGTTTGAAGGGGCAACGGATAGGAAGAAGTGCAAGCAGGGATAGCCAAGTCAGGCCAACGGCGCAGCGTTCAGGGCGCTGTCTCGTAGGAGTCCGCAGGTTCAAATCCTGCTCCCTGCATCCACTTCTGTACCGTCGAACAACGTTCGGCAGCAGTTCGGTCACGACCGACCGAACGGGCTTCCGATCCGTTCGACAGCCAACCGATTCCACGATCGGTGAGACGCTTCCTCGTCTCGCCGATACGACCGACTTTGGAGGAAATCAATGAGTAGCAAGACTAATCCGAGGCTCAACGATCTTATCGCCGAGCTCAAGTCGACGTCCCGCGAGGCGGACGCCGATGTCTGGCGAGACGTTGCTGACCGACTCGAGAAGCCCCGGCGCACCCACGCAGAGGTGAACCTTGGCCGTATCGAGCGATACGCACGCGAAGAAGAGACTGTCGTCGTTCCCGGCAAAGTGCTGGGCTCCGGCGCCTTACAGAAAAACGTCACCGTCGCAGCGGTCGACTTCTCCTCGTCCGCCGAGACGAAGATCGACGCCGTCGGTGACACAGTACCGCTCGAGCAAGTGCTCGAAGAGAACCCACAGGGATCCAACGTGCGGGTGATTCGATGAGTATCGCAGAGTTCGACGCGGACGTCGTCGTCGACGCCCGTGACTGTATCCTTGGCCGCGTCGCCAGCGAAGTGTCCCAGCGCGCCCTCGACGGCGAGCGTGTCGCGATCGTCAACGCCGAAGACGCCGTGATCACCGGCGACAAAGAGGACATCTTCGACACCTACCGCACGCGCATCCAGCTCGGCTCCGACAGCGGGCCGTACTACCCACGCCGACCGGACACGATCTTTAAGCGCTCGGTCCGTGGGATGTTGCCCTACAAGAAGCCACGTGGCCGCGAGGCGTTCTCGAACGTCCGTGTCTACCTGGGCAACCCATACGAAGACGACGATGACCGCGAGTCCGAGATCCTCGAGGGCACGTCGCTGGACCGACTTTCGAACATCCGCTTCGTCCACCTGGGCGAAGTCTCCGAACAACTCGGTGCTAACGTCACATGGTAACGAACACGAGTGGAAAGAAAAAGACCGCCGTCGCTCGAGCGACCGTTCGCGAAGGCGAGGGTCGCGTTCGAATCAACTCCAAGCCAGTCGAACTGGTCGAGCCGGAAATGTCCCGCCTCAAGATGCTCGAGCCGTTCCGCATCGCCGGTGAGGACCTCCGCAGCGACATGGACATCGACGTTCGCGTCGAAGGTGGCGGTATCAGCGGTCAGGCAGACGCCGTCCGCACGGCTATCGCCCGCGGAATCGTCCAGCACTCCAACGACGCCGAACTCCGTGACGCGTTCATGGAGTTCGACCGCTCGCTGCTGGTCAACGACGTTCGCCAGTCCGAACCGAAGAAGTGGGGCGGCCCGGGCGCTCGGGCTCGCTACCAGAAGTCCTACCGCTAAGGTGATTCAATCATGATGGTACCGGTCCGGTGTTTCAGCTGTGGGACTGTCGTCGGCGAACACTGGGAGGAGTTCGACGAGCGCGCACAGGAGGGCGACGAGGACCCCGAAGAAGTCCTCGACGAACTCGGTGTCGACCGCTACTGCTGTCGGCGCATGCTCGTTAGCCATACGGACCTCGTCGACGTCGTCTCTCCATACCAGTAACATGCAACAGGAACGTCACAACCGCTACGAGAAAGCACGCATCCTCGGTGCACGAGCGCTGCAGATCTCTTACGGCGCGCCGGTGTTGGTCGAGACGAACCAGTCCGAACCGATCCTCATCGCCGCCGAGGAGTACGACGCTGGGGTCTTACCCTTTACCGTCAAGCGAGGGAAGCAATGACACTGATCACGGACGTTCGACTCCGACGCATCCTCGACTCGCGTGGCAACCCCACCGTCGAGGCAGACGTCATCACCGAAAGCGGTGGCTTCGGTCGTGCTGCAGCACCAAGCGGTGCCAGCACGGGTGAGTACGAAGCCGTCGAGCGACCACCATCCGAGGCGATCGCTGCGGCTCGAGAGCACGCCGTCTCCCGACTCGTCGGCGACGCCTACGCGGGCAACCAGCGAGAAGTGGATTCGATCCTCCACGCCGCCGACGGCACTGACGACTTCTCGAAGATCGGTGCAAACAGCGCCGTTGCGATCTCGATGGCTGCCGCGAAAGCCGGAGCTGATGTCCTCGGTGCGCCACTGTTCCAGCATCTGGGCGGTGCGTTCCGTGGAGAGAACTTCCCGGTGCCACTCGGCAACGTCGTTGGCGGTGGCGAACACGCCGCCGACGCGACCGACATTCAGGAGTTTTTGGTCGCACCCGTCGGCGCACCGAGCGTCGAAGACGCCGTCTTCGCCAACGCCGCCGTCCACAGCACCGTCGCTGACCTCCTCGAGGAACGCGACGTTCCGTGTGGGAAAGGCGACGAAGGCGCGTGGGCTCCATCGATCGACGACAGCGAAGCCTTCGAAATCGTCGACGAAGCGGTTTCGATGGTCGAAGACGATGTCGGATTCACCATCGGCTTCGGACTCGACGTCGCCGGTGCGGAGCTGTACGATGCCGACTCGGAAACCTACGAGTACAGCGATACGAGTCGCGACACCGACGAACAGATCGCCTACATCGCGGAGTTGGTCCGCGAGTACGACCTCGTCTACGTCGAGGACCCACTCGACGAGAACGATTACGACGCGTTCGCAGACCTCACCGACGAGGTCGGCGACCAGACACTGATCTGTGGTGACGACCTGTTCGTCACGAACACCGACCGTCTCGTCGACGGGATCGACCGCGGCGCGGCAAACAGCATCCTGATCAAGCCAAACCAGATCGGGACGCTAACTGACGCCTTCGACGCGATCGAACTCGCGACGCAGAACGGCTACGACTCCGTCATCTCCCACCGCTCGGGCGAGACCGAGGACACGACGATTGCACACCTCGCCGTCGCAACCGATGCACCCTTCATCAAGACGGGTGCCGTCGGCGGCGAGCGAACCGCCAAGCTCAACGAGCTCATCAGAATCGCAGACGACGCGACATGACAGACAACGACGCAACCCAGGAAGGGCTCGACGCTGCCGAAGACGAGATCGACGAGGAGCCAGCCGAAGGGGCTGGCCCTGCCGCCGATCCCGAGGACGACGTCGAGCCAGTTGACGAACAGCCCGCCGACGCCACCGAGGCCGACGCTGACGCAGAACCAGCCGATGAAGACGCGGGTCCAACCCTCGACGACGACGTGATGTCCGACGAGGAGGCCGACCTGCTCATCCCCGTCGAGGACTACCTCGGCGCTGGTGTCCACATCGGGACCCAGCAGAAGACCGACGACATGGAGCGGTTCATCCACCGCGTCCGAACCGACGGTCTCTACGTGCTCGACGTCTCGAAGACCGACGGCCGCATCCGCACGGCCGCGGACTTCCTGTCGAACTACGACCCAGAGCAGATTCTGGTCACCTCGAGTCGACAGTACGGTCGCTTCCCAGCGGAGAAGTTCGCCGAAGCCGTGGGCGCTCGCGCCCGCACCGGCCGCTTCATCCCCGGAACGCTGACCAACCCCAAGTACGCCGGCTACATCGAACCCGACGTACTCGTCGTCACGGACCCGATCGGTGACGCCCAAGCCGTCAAAGAGGCCATCACCGTCGGCATCCCCGTCATCGCAATGTGTGACTCGAACAACCAGGTCAGCAACGTCGACCTGGTCGTCCCGACGAACAACAAGGGTCGAAAGGCCCTTTCGGTCGTCTACTGGCTGCTCGCCAACGAAGTCCTCGACCGCCGTGGTGCCGAGCCATCGTACTCGCTCGAGGACTTCGAGAGCATGGTCTAAGCCGTTTCACTGCCGCTGTTCGTTTTTCTCGATGGCATCGACACCGCAAGCGATGAGCAAAGGAGTTACGTACGCATCGGACCAACGACCGGTATGCTCGATTCGGTATTCAAATTCGAAGAGGAGAAGATGCCGCTGCCAGTGATCGCCGCAACGGCGGCACTGATCGCGATATTCGCAGTCGGGATTCCGTATCGCATTCTCGTGGGACTGTTCTAACGACGCGTCGCGCTGACCACACCGTGACCTTGCACCGTTCGTCTCAGGTTTAAGTACGAAGACGAGTCCAACCCGGGCATGGATTCGGTGGCCTCGCTCGAGGTAGAGAACACACGGTACCACCCCTCACGTTTCGGAATTGGAGCGACGAACAGCACACGCGATGTCGGGTCGGGACCTCCCCCGGAGTTCACACCACTCGCCGAGCCATCCGCGAGCGGGGGTGTACTGACTGTCAGTAACTCCTCTACTGGGCCGATCGATGGCTAGAGCCCAAACCGAACCGCTCGCTGCGCTGGTCGCCGTGATGGCACTGCTGGCTGGTGTCGGGATCTACGCCGTCTCTCTCGGCAGCGTGTTTCCCGGAATGAGCGATCGTGCCGTCGAGGAGACGACAATCGATCGTCTCTGGGATGATCTCGAAGACGACGGCTCCGGCGTCTTTCCTGCCTACGAGTACACCACCGAGATGGATCGAGAGATGCGCGAGACACTCGATCAGGCGTCACTCCCAAACGGCAAGAACAGCTACATCGAAATCAGGGCGTACAAAGACGGCAAACCAACCGTCCTCGCGTCGGCACACTTCGATTCCGACGGTGACGATCTGCAAGCACGCCAACTGGAATCGACACATCCCGATTACGGTCCGCCTCGAGGGGCTGGCGAGTCGATAGAGACCGGGATCGCGACTCGGCCGATCTCGATCGAGGTAACGAAAGCCGACGTTCGCGGCGGCACACTGCACGTGGAGGTCTGGTGATCGTGAGTCGGCAATTCGACGCCGAACGCGGTGTCAGCACTGTCGTTGACGTTACCTTGGCACTGTTGCTGATCACTGCGAGCGTGCTGATCATCGGCACCTATCTGGCGACCGCTCCTGACGAGCGGGCGAGCAGCGCCGCCGAGCCGGATTCGACCGTCACAATCCATTCCACCAGCGATATCGACAGCCGATCGTCAGCCCGAATGACCGAGGTTCTGAGCACGTCGACGGTCACCGTCACGTACAGCCTCGAGGACGTTCGTGATGAAGACACGTTCTCCGAGCCAGTTATCACGAACGAGCAGACGTACACACGAACCGACCACGGCTCGCCACTCGGACTGCTTGCTGACGCTGCAGTGACGAACCACCAGCTCGATGGCGAGCCCGTGCTGGCCTACGGCGACGAGTATGAGGAGGCCGTCGACTGGGCGATTCGACAGACGCTCTTGGGTGTTGACCGGAGCGTCTACATCGTCGCCACATGGGAGCCCTACGACGGGGCTCGTATCAACGGCACGGCAACGGCTGGCGAGCACCCACCGCCAACCGCGGACGTCTCCAGCACGACGACGACCGTTCCCAGTGGGTTTTCGCCAGTCGACGAGGCCGAACTCGAGTCGAACTGGCTCGAAGCCGACGACTGGTGGGACGAGTGGCTCGATGACATGGCCGATAGCCATCCGGATATCGACGACTCGTCGGACATGCCAAGACTGGATGGGAGTGACAACAAGTCGTACGCGGCGGCCGGCACTGTTATTGGGTACGAAATCGTCGACGGCCTCTTCCCACCCGAACCGTCGCAGTACGCACTAGAAGACCAGGGCATCCAGCGAGCACTCAAAGTCTACCACTACCAGTCGATGGTCGAGACTATCGGTGACTTCTCGTTCCGAAGTGCGGAGACACACCGACCACTGGCTCGCTCGCACGCACGGGCCGACGAAGCAAACCACAAGGTGCTTGTCGGACAGGACGGCGGCTACGACGTGACCGACGCAGACGCACTTGCCGCATGGATTGCGGCGGATATTCCGCGCGCGTTCGCCGACGAATTCGACGAAATCGATGCCCACTACGACGGCGACGCGCGTGACGAGCGGAAAGCCGAGCTCGTCGCCAATGCAGTGGCGACCGAAGACGTGACGATCACGATCCAGACCTGGAACGAATGAGACGCACCCGACCACACACGGTTTCGATCGCTGACGACGACCGCGCACGGGTCCCCTTCGCCGTTATCGGCGTCTTGCTCCTCATGAGCTCCGTGCTGATCGTTGCAACACTCCAGACGAGAACTGCTCCAGAAATCGATCGTAGCACGGAGTTAGCGATCGACCGCGCCGAAGCGTACGCGATCAGTGAACTCCGTCATGTGACCGTCCGCACCACCGACGAGGTCGTCCGCTCACCCGTGACGACCGTTAATTCCGATCTGGACGGCGTTCTCGACGACGAAACCGCGCTCGAAGATCAAACACGGATCACGATTCTCGCCGAGGCGACCGCCACACTCGACGGCCGCCAACAGCACGTCGGACAGGGACAGACCGTCGAGGTGTCACTACCCGCGGTCGATGACTGGACCGATACAGATGACCTCGAGGCAGCGCTCGAGCACGTCACACTCGAGGAAGACGATGGCATCATGGATGTGACCGTTGAAGACGTCGAGTTCACCGTGAGAGACGAGGACGGAACTATCGAGACAGTCGTCTCACGCGACATCTCCGTTTCAGTGGGGACGACCATGATGGCACTCCACGAACGCGTGGACGCATACGAAACGCATCTGAACACGGGCATGCTCGAGGGCGTCGACCAGCGCGAGGGGTACGGCTACGATCTCGCAAAGCGGCTGTGGCCGCTCGTCTGGGGGAAAGCCTACTACGACCGATTGTTCGGCGATCCAGCGGATCGAGCGTTTGAGAACGTGACGCCAAACGATCATACCGAAGTGATGGCCAACGACGCACGGTTGGCGGCCCAACAGGAAGTCTTCGGCACGCAAGACGAGTACGGCAATCGCGTGATGGCAGGGCCTGTGGTCTGTATGGCCTATGACCTCTCGGATAGTGCACTCGACCTCGGAGAGACGTACGATTTCGATGCGATCGCCGACGATCTCCACCCCGACGAGAACGTCAGTACCGTCGATGAACTCTGTGCAGCGGGCGTCATCTCCCCGGACGGCGACCTACCGGATATGCCGACCGTCGAAGAGATCGTGCTGGGGATGCTCGAGAACGTCGACAAGAACGGGACGACACAGGGCCATCCGTTCGCTGATATGGCGATGTACGAGATGGAAGCCGGGCTTGGACAGGACGTCCTCGAAAGCGAGATGCGAACAGCGCTCAACGAGACAGATCGGTTCAATGAGGCGTATCTCGAGGATTATTATGGTGATAGTGAAAGAGTAGAATTCGATCAGGACGCAGATCCAGATGCGCTGGAGGATATTCAAGGAAACCTTGGAAGTCTCAGAGATGAAGCTATTCAAGAAATCGACAATACAGATTCCGTCATCGACGACGTCTATACGGTGAACGGGAAACTCGGAACCGTAAAAAACACTCCGTCGATGGATGGTCTCAGACACCCGCTTCCTCCCCTGCCAGAGGAATACGACGCCAGCAATCATACGGAAGTTGATCGCGTGTACCTGACGACCAATACCGATGTAGAGGGAAGTATCGACAAAGTCACCGAAGACAGCAGTCGTTCTGGTCTCGAGCAGTCACTCGTTTCAGTCGATGTCGAAGTCGAGATGAGATACGAGACCTATCGAGCGTGGAACAACACAACGACCAACTCTTCGGTCGATGTCTGGGAACACGACAACCGATATACGGATTTTACTGCCTCGTTCGAACTTGATGGTGAGTTTGCACCCGGTTTAGAGACCGATCCGAACAGTATTGAGCACGTGCTCGATCAGGGTGGTTCTCCAGATCCATACCTTGGGGGACCAACCAACTGGGAAGACGCCGCTGATGAAGTGACGAGAGCGTTCTTTGGACAGGACTTCGACAGCGACTCCGAGTTCGAACGGTGGCTGAGTGGCAGAGTCAATAATATTGAGTCGCGAAACGACTTCAGGGATGCTATCAACTACGACAGCAGCTTCGACGAGGATATTCAACTCTCGCCGCGTAACGAGGGGATGCTGCATACTTACATTGTCTGGGAGGATCTGTTCGAGATCCATAACGAGACGGTAACCGAAATTGAACCGGTTGAGGCGGAGGTCATGGAGATGCTAACGGCTGACGAGAGTCCGATACGGGAGATGGACGAGAGTATCGCGGAAATGGAAGCGAAGCACGTGGATGGCCGTGATGATTTCGAGAACGCACCGGATGTCGCTAGGATGGAGGCTCGGAAGGTGTACTTCGACAATATGTATAAGTACGTTGATAAACTTGCCAGTGAACACGAAAGAATGACGACTGGCGGCGGGAATCTCATAGACAGCCTCCTTGGCGGATTTCTAGACTCTGTCAATGAAATTATCAGTGGCCCAATGAACCTCGTCGACGAAATGTTGGGCGCCGGTGAAGAACTGCTTCAGGACGAAGATGATCCCGAAATCGACACTCCGGACGTACTGAACGATGTTCATGTCACTGTCGACGGCTCGCCGACGTATCACACCTCACAGGTGGCGGTCAACCAGACCGAAGTGCCGGCCGTCCGAGCGGCAGGCGATGGCCCGCTCGAGATCGACGATGAGATGAATTTCGCACCGATGGGTGCCGGGTATGAAAACGAGATTGGTCACCCGGGCTTTCCATTGATTCCATGGCCACCGCTGTTCTATCTACAGGTAGATGCGTGGCAAATCGAACTCGAAGGAGAGTACGCTCGCTTCGAAGTCGAGGCGACCAGCGGCGATCCATCGGTAACCGACTCGACGACGTACGTCCGTGAGGACAAGGCTGTCACGCTTGAAACACCAGATGGTGACGAGCTCGGGTTGGGATCAACCGATCCGATCAGCTATGAGAATACCCAGACGATTCTCGCTGTCGTTCCAGCACCGCAGTTTCTACCACAGGGTGCTCCAGGCGTCGGTGATAATCAACATGGTGGGAATGCACCCGGTGAGATGTGCTCGCCATTCTGGGACGACACTGGTCCCGATGCTGGGGTGAACAGTACACAACCAAGCAGAGAAAGCTGTTTATGACCCATTATAGCCACATAATATAAACAATCGGATAACAGCCCGGTGAATAATCTCTCCTCTAAATTAGTCAATTTGTCGGGTCAGGCATCCTCAATCGCGTACAGTTTATTATCATTTGCTGGAATATATACGGTTCCATCAAACAGTGTTGGTGGTGCAGTGAAACCACCATCCAAAGAATCATCAACCGTATATGACCATTTTGGAGTTCCGGAACTCGCATTGAACGCAAAGATTCCGAACTGAGAGGAAGCATAACAAGTATCGTTTGATATGACAACATCCGAAGGTCTACCAGTGATGTTCTTGGTTGTTTCCCATTCAATGGTGCCATTGTTGTTATCAACGGCAATCAGACGATTAGTGTCTCCAATGTAAATGTGATTGCCTGAGACAGCAGGACTCGTTTTAATTTCACTCTTCGTATCGATTGACCATTCCTTCTCGCCGGAATCTGCGTCGATTGCGTACAATTGATTGTCTCGGCCAGTTCCAGTCAAATAAACACATCCGTTGGCGACGGCGGGGTTGCTGTCAGACAGCCGTCCTTCCTGCTCAGCTTTAAATGTCCACTCAATCTCCGACGTCTCGATATTCACTGCGTAAAGATTCGATGAACGGGCAATGTAGAACACATCGTTATGGAATGCTGGCCAGTCGGTTGATCCTCCAACAAAATCAGGTGTGGTAGTCACGGTAGTATACTCACCTGTATCGGGATCAATCTTCCAGATCCTTTCATGCGATGCAACAATAATTCCACTTTCGGTCGGAACAGGCCCTCCAAGTCCGATAATAGATTCGATTTCTTCCGATCTCCAGCGGTCACCAGTTTCAGCATCGAAACCATGTATCTGTCCATCACCAGTCGGACCATAGACAATACCGTCGTGAACATTCGGTGCCCCAAATCCCTCCTCCTCCCAGAGAATTTCTTCAGTGTCAAGGTCTACTGCATAGAGTTTAGCGTCCCCTGATACGCCACCAGTACTTGAGAGATAAGCTACTTTATCAGCAATAGAAAGCGGAAAGGGGACATGTCCGTCTATATTCATGACCGCTCGAGTGGTCACCGTCTCACTCTCTGGACCTCTTGCATTGGGATGATACCCCGTATTCTGTAGATCAACGCCATACATCGGCCAGTCACTCCCTAGCGACTCGTCCTCGTTACTGTCTTCTTCGCTCGAGGCACCGTTTTCGTCGCTTCCAGAACATCCTGCGATCGCAGTCATCCCTGCAACAGTTGCACACGTTTCGAGCCACCGGCGGCGTGTCTGTGACAGTTGAGTACCCATTGTCGGTTCGTTCAAACCAGACAGATAAATAACCATTGGTGTCTGAATTATGGTTTGAAACATAAGTCTAATAATGTTTTTGGCGTTCACTCGAGAAGATAGCTATTAACCGTCGTCGTACGAACGGCAGGATATGGCAGTCTCGAGCGCTCCCGGCAAGGTGTATCTATTCGGGGAGCACGCGGTGGTTTACGGTGAGCCCGCTGTTCCATGTGCTATCGAGCTACGGGCACGGGTCGGTGTCGAGAAACGGGCGGACAGCAAACTTCGCATTCACGCAGAGGACCTCAGTCTGGACGGGTTCACGGTGGAGTACGGTGGGACGGCCGATGGACCGCCGGACGTCGACGTTTCGGAGACGTTGTTGACTGCAGCGATGGGGTACGTCGACGGCGCAATCGAGCAGGTTCGGGACGTCACCGGCGAAACCGACGTCGGCTTTGACGTGACAATCGAGAGTGACATTCCGCTTGGAGCGGGGCTTGGCTCGTCTGCGGCCGTCGCCGTCGCCGCGATCGACGCCGGAACCCGCGAACTCGGGACGACACTCGAGATCAACGAACTCGCCGAGCGGGCCTACCAGACGGAGTACGAGGTACAAGGCGGGCAGGCCTCTCGAGCCGATACGTTTTGTTCGGCTACGGGCGGTGCTGTCCGGGTTGAAGGCGACGACTGTCGGTCGCTCGAGGCCCCCGACCTGCCCATCGTCATTGGATTCGACGGAGGGGCCGGAGACACCGGTGAACTCGTGGCGGGCGTACGACAGCTACGCGAGGAGTACGATTTCGCGGCGGATACGGTCGATTCGATCGGCGACATCGTCCGAAAGGGCGAGAACGCACTCGCAGTGGGCGATCTCGAGGAACTCGGCCGCCTGATGGATTTCAATCACGGCCTCCTCTCGGCGCTTGGTGTGTCTTCTCGCTCGCTCGATTCGATGGTCTGGGCGGCCCGCGATGCCGGTGCCGACGGCGCGAAGTTGACAGGTGCTGGTGGCGGCGGCTGTATCGTCGCACTCGATTCGACCGACGAGACGGAAACAGCTCTGTCGTACACGCCGGGCTGTAAGGACGCCTTTCGCGCCGAACTCGCCGAAACCGGGGTGAAGCGCCTCGAATGATCGTGCTGAAACTCGGCGGCAGCGTCATCACGGACAAAGAGCGGCCGGAAACGCTCGATGGGGGCTCACTCGAGCAGGCGACCGATGCCGTCGCGAACGCACTCGCCGATGAGAAGCTCGTGGTCGTTCACGGCGGCGGCAGCTTCGGGCATCACAACGCCAGCGAACACGGTGTGAGCACGACCGAGGGAACACATGACGCTGCGGCGCTCCTCGAGATTCACGGCGCGATGAAAACCCTCAATCAGTTCGTGCTGAGTCGGCTCCTCGAGCGCGATGTCGAAGCGGTCCCGGTCCATCCGTTCTCGACGGCCCATCGCGACGCCGACGGAACCCTCGAGTTGCCGACTGGACAGCTCGAAACGATGCTGGAAGAAGGGTTCGTCCCCGTCCTCCACGGCGATGTCATTGCCCACGCTGGTGCGGGTGCGACTATCGTGAGCGGCGACGAACTGGTCGCCGAACTGGCTCGCCGCCTCGAGGCCGATCGGATCGGACTCTGTTCGACGGTGCCGGGTGTGTTAGATGCAGACGATGCGGTTATCGACCGGATTAGGGCCTACGAGGATGTCGCGTCAGTCTTGGGAGCCAGCGATGCAACCGATGTCACGGGCGGGATGGCAGCGAAGGTCCGGGCATTACTTGCACTCGAGGCCGAGGCGTCGATCTTCGGACTCGAAGGACTGGCGTCGTTTCTCGACGGTGAGAACCCCGGCACGACGATCGAGTAACCCACTCAACCATCGGTTCGGACACAGTGACGACAGGAAACCGTCTGAACCGATGGACACACATCGCACAGCGCACAGGTCACGTCGTTCCCCGCTCGCCAGTTCGCGGTTCTCGCTCATGGGTCGTTCCTCCCCGTTCGCGTGTCCGCGGGTCTCGCTCACGCCGTTCGCTCACGGGTCGTACCTCTCCGTTCGCGTGTCCGCGGGTCTCGCTCACGCCGTTCGCTCCGACCCGCGCACGCTCCGACGGTCGCGTCGACCCGCGTTCCCGTCGTTCGATGCGGTGTGCAGTGACCTGCAGTGGCTACGATTGGTTAGTCGAACAGCACTCGCTCGAGGATCGGCCGCAGGAACGATCCACGACGCGTCTTTTTCGAGTGGACGAGCAACACCGGCTGTTCGATAGCTGCGGCGAGTCGATCGGAGCGCTGTTCGAAGACGAGGTCGGGAAGCCGCCGGTGTGTCATCGTACTCAACATCACGATATCGGACGATTCGAGCGCACCTGAGAGTCCCTCGACGGCATTGTTCGATCGAACGACAGTCGATTCGACGGGGACAGTACAGAGGGCATCGAGTTCGTCGTGGTACGTTTCGATCGTCTCGAGGAGCGCGTCGGGTGCACTCTCGTCGACGGCAAAGAGGAACCGAACACGGGCGTCGAGGACGTCTGCCATCGCATCCGCGAGTTCGACTTTGAGCGGATCATTGAACGGACTTCGATCAGTAACGACCGCGATTTCATCGACTGAGGTGCGCTGTGCGTGTTGGACGAAGACGACATCACAGGGGGCGTGATCTATGATCCAGTCAGTGTCCCGGCCGAACAGCGTCCCGAGCCGGCTGGTGGCCTCTTGGCGGGCCAAGATGAGGTCGGCCCCGGATCGTTCGGCAAAGTTGACAACTGCATGACGCGTGTCGTGGCTAACGATCTCGCCGACTTCGACGGGAACCTCGAGATACCGGACGAGGTCGTCGGTTCGTTGCTCGAACTCGATGTCGGCCTCGGAGAGTGCTTCGGCGGCAGTCTCGAGTGGCACCTGATCGGGCACTTCGTCGAATCGAACGACACGGATCCGTCCACCCCGGCGGTGAATGATCGGGGCGGCCATCTGGATCAGCGCGTCCTCTTGTTCTCGAGTGACATCTCGACGGATCGGAATGAGGACCTCGAACCGATCATCACGCTCGAGTTGATCTTCGGTGTCACGGACGAACTGTTTGCCAGCCTCGCGGCGGGCAAGCCCCTTAGCAGCCCCTTCGCGTTCGATCTTCGATTTGGCGTACCAGCGAAACCAGACGAAGCCGAAGATCACGATCGCGATCGAGCCGAAGATCTCCTGTGCATCCATCTGTGTGATGATGAACACGCCCGAGAGGATGCCGAACAGTTGGACCCAGGGGTAGCCCGGCGTCCGAAAGTCGGGATCGTACCACTCGAGGTCCCGTTCACGGAAGGCGATCAGGGCCCCACAGACGAGGATGTAGACGAGAATCTGGAACGCGCCGGCCATCTTGGCGATTTCATCGACCTCTTGCGTGGCGACGATGAAGATGATGATCGCTCCGGTAGTGAGGATAGCGACGAACGGTGTCGAGAACCGTGGATGGATGTACTCGAACTTCTCGAGAAAGAGGTTGTCTCGGCTGAGTGCAAGTGGGTATCTGGATGCGGTCAGAATCCCTGCGTTGGCCGTACTAACGAGTGCAAGCAAGGCTGCGAGGACGATTGCAACAACGGCGAGAGTCCCCAGTGGGAGGCCACCCCAGATCGTCAGGTCGCCAAAGAGGAGTGCCGTCGCCTCGGCCATCGGCTCTTCCGTTCCGGACAGTTCGGGACCGTCGACGACGCCGACGAGAACGAACACGAGCAGGGCGTAGAGAAAAGCCGTGGCGATGAGCGAGAGTAGCAAGCCGAGTGGAAGGTTTCGACCGGGATTTTCGATCTCCTCGGCGACGGCGGCGACTTTCGTCACGCCGGCGTAGGAGACCAAAACGAGCGCGGTCGCACTGAGGATTCCGTCGATACCCTCGGCGAAGAAGCCATCGAAGTTCGCCCCTTCGACCTGAACGATCGAGCCAGCGACGAACGCCGAGAGGATCGCGAGCATGACGACCACCATAACCAGCTGGAGGCCGCCGGTCTGTTTGACGCCGAAGAGATTGACGGCAATGAGAACGAGTGCAAACGTGATGCCAAGTGCACGGACGCCGGGAATCGTCAGTGCCATCCCGACGCCGGGAACCGCGAACTCCCACGTTGGTAGCTGATACACGAAATTGATGTAGAACATCCCACCATAGAGTGCCAGCGACCCTTTGAGCATGAGCATGAGCCACGTTCCGAGTCCGGCGATCGTCCCGAACGACGGCCCTAATCCGCGTTCGATAAAGACGTAGTCGCCGCCAGCTTCGGGCATCGCTGTCCCGAGTTCGGCGATACTCAGCGCGGCCGGCACGACGAGGATCGCTGCGATCACGAACGCCAG
Source organism: Natronorubrum sulfidifaciens JCM 14089 (assembly GCF_000337735.1). GTDB lineage: Archaea > Halobacteriota > Halobacteria > Halobacteriales > Natrialbaceae > Natronorubrum > Natronorubrum sulfidifaciens. The sequence continues at coordinate 154,319 of NZ_AOHX01000025.1, forward strand.
AATCACGGCCGGCCCCGCCTCGGCCATCGCAACGCCGGGGAGAATAAAGATCCCGCTGCCGATCATCGCCCCCATACTGATCGCAATCACGGCGGACAACCCAAGATCGCGCTCGAGATCTTTCGTCATCGGCCGGGGTTTCGGACGGTACCTACAAAAAACCACTATTAGCACAGTAATTGAAATAATAATGTGTGAAAAAGGACAGAATACTTCTGGAGAGGTAGCTAAAATAGCCCATTCTTCCGGTTTAGCCCGACTGGAAATCGTAGAAATCGAGCAACGTCGGCAAGGACGAGGGAGTCTCGAGTCCTGTGGTGACCAGCATCCGTACACACCACCTCACGAGCGTCGAGGAGTAACCCACTGCGTTTTTAACACCCGGGCGTGTATGAGCCACTAGCGAAACCCGCGGGCAAGTGCGTACGGTGCTTACACGTGTTGTAAGCCAGCGGGAGGGACGCTCCTCCCCGTGCGCATAGCGGGATGGCCGACGTGCTGTAAGACGCCGGGGCCGAACAACCGGGAGTCCGCGGACCGTTTCGATGAGAGTCCACCACGCGGCTTTCAGTACAACGAACCATGGAAATCGAAATCGCAACAATCGGCGGCTACGAAGAAGTTGGACGGCAGATGACTGCCGTCCGCGCCGGTGACGACGTCGTCATCTTTGACATGGGCCTGAACCTCTCGCAGGTTCTGATCCACGACAACGTCGAAACCGAACGGATGCACAGCTTAGACCTGATCGACATGGGCGCGATCCCGGACGACCGGGTCATGAGTGATCTCGAGGGCGACGTGCAGGCGATCGTCCCGACACACGGCCACTTAGACCACATCGGCGCCATCTCCAAGTTGGCCCACCGCTACAACGCGCCGGTCGTCGCGACACCGTTTACGATCGAACTGGTCAAACAGCAGATCGAAGGCGAGCAGAAGTTCGGCGTCGAAAACGACCTGATCAAGATGGACGCCGGCGAGACGATGTCGATCGGTGACTCCGGCAAGGTCGAACTCGAGTTCGTCAACGTCACCCACTCGATCATCGACGCGATCAACCCTGTCCTCCACACGCCCGAGGGGGCTGTCGTCTACGGACTGGACAAACGGATGGACCACACCCCGGTTATCGGCGACCCGATCGACATGAAGCGGTTCCGTGAGATCGGCCGCGAGGGCGAAGGGGTTCTCTGTTACATCGAGGACTGTACCAACGCGAACAAGAAGGGGCGAACGCCCTCCGAGAACGTCGCCCGCGAACACCTCCGTGACGTGCTCTACAGCATGGAAGACTACGACGGCGGGATCGTCGCGACGACGTTCTCGAGTCACATCTCGCGTGTGACGAGCCTCGTCGAGTTCGCCAAAGATATCGGCCGCCAGCCCGTTCTCCTCGGCCGATCGATGGAGAAGTACTCGGGGACTGCAGAGCGACTCGACTTCGTCGACTTCCCGGACGATCTCGGGATGTTCGGCCACCGCAAATCCGTCGACCGCACGTTCAAGCGGATCATGAACGAGGGCAAAGAGGACTACTTGCCCGTCGTCACCGGCCACCAGGGCGAGCCACGAGCGATGCTCACCCGGATGGCCCGCGGCGAGACGCCGTACCAACTGGACGACGGCGACAAGGTCGTCTTCTCCGCGCGAGTCATTCCGGAGCCAACCAACGAGGGCCAGCGCTATCAGGCCGAAAAGCTGCTCGGTATGCAGGGCGCTCGCATCTACGACGATATTCACGTCTCGGGCCACCTGAATCAGGAAGGCCACTACGAGATGCTCGATGCGCTCCAGCCCCAGCACATCATTCCCGCACACCAGGACCTGAAGGGACTGTCGGGCTACGTCAGCCTTTGTGAGAGCGAGGGTTATCAGCTCGGACGGGACGTCCACGTCACGCGCAACGGGAACCTCATCCAGCTTGTCGACTGATATGACAACCCCAGAGGCACGAGAAAAGGCGGTGCTCGAGGCGGTCCGCAAGCGTCGCGAGCGAGTTAACGAGGCCATCCCCGAGGAGCTGCCGATCCAGCGACCGGAACGGCTCTACGAGGCATCACGGTACCTGCTGGATGCTGGCGGCAAGCGGCTCCGACCGACCGTCTTACTCACGACGGCGGAAGCACTCGCGGATGTCGAACCGCTCTCGACCGATTACCGAGAGTTCCCCACGCTCGATGGGGAGCGCGCGGAACCACGTTCCGCGGATAGTTCGAGCGGCTCGCCGCGAGATACGATCGACATCATGGACGCTGCTGTCAGCGTCGAGGTCATCCAGTCGTTTACGCTCATCCATGACGACATCATGGACGACGACGACCTTCGGCGTGGAGTCCCCGCCGTCCACAAAGAGTACGACCTCGAGACGGCAATTCTCGCCGGCGATACGCTCTACTCGAAGGCGTTCGAGATCATGCTCGAGACCGGCGCGAAACCCGAGCGGGCAGTCGAAGCGCTCGAGGTGCTCGCGACGACGTGTACGAAGATCTGTGAAGGCCAATCACTCGACGTCACCTTCGAGAACCGCGTAGACGTCTCCCCCGAGGAATACCTCGAGATGGTCGAACAGAAGACGGCCGTCCTCTACGCTGCTTCGGCCTGTCTGCCCGCAATCTTGCTCGGTGCCGACGACGAGACGATCGACGCGCTGTACGGCTACGGACTCGACATCGGCCGTGCGTTCCAGATCCAAGACGACGTACTCGATCTGACCGTCCCAAGCGAGAAACTCGGCAAACAGCGCGGCAGCGACTTAGTCGAGAACAAACAGACGCTGATCACCGTCCACGCCCGCGACCAGGGCGTCGACATCGAAGGGCTCATCGACACGAACGACGTCGACGCCGTCACCGAGGCCGAAATCGACGACGCCGTCGCCGAACTCGAGACCGCCGGCTCGATCAGCTACGCGAACGAGACCGCTCAAGAGCTGGTCGAACAGGGCAAAGCGCGACTCGAGGTCCTCCCGGACAACGAGGCCCGTGACCTGCTCTGTGACATCGCAGACTACCTGATCGAACGCGGCTACTAACCGCGGTTGGGCTCGCGTTCACGCGGCTCGAAGACCGTCTTTTGTATTGTCACCCGATATATCGGGTTTGTTCGCTGCAGATCCGACTCGAGCGTTCGACGATATCCGACTCGGTTTCGGGGGCGTCGTGGTGTATTCGCTGCTCGGAACGATCGGACTCCCCGTTCAGATGAGTAGTGTCGTGTTCGTCGTGCTGTTTCTGGTGTTGATGGGCTGTGCGTGGCCCCTGTTCAGAAACGCACAACCGCGCCATAACCAGCCAGAGCGGAGCTGAACTCGAGAGCCGCTAGATCGACTTACAGGCTTTGAGCACCAGTTCCGGGTTGTCGACGAGTTCGTGGATCGTGTGTGCGCCTTTCCCATGGCCGCGTCCTTTCCGAGTCTGCTCGATGATCGAGAGAAACGCCAGTTCGCTGAGTAGCTCACGGACCCGTCGAATTCGAAGCGGGTCCGACCCCTCCTGCTCGCAGAGCACTTCGTACGTCGAGTAGATATCCGCTGTCGGAATCGCCGGGTCGTCGTCGGGTGCCTGTTGGGTCCGGAACGCAAGCGCCTGTAAGAGCAGTTTCGAGTGTGGCGGCTGTTTCGAGATGAGTTCGGCCAGCCGGTTCTGTTCCTCTCGAGTATGGGCCTGATTGACGTGTTCTTCAGTGACGGTTTCGGCGCCGGTCTCGTCGGCGATTTCCCCGGCGTAGCGGAGGATGTCGATCGCCTTGCGCGCGTCGCCGTGTTCTTTCGCGGCCAGCGCTGCCACGCGTGGGATGACCGAATCCTCGAGGACGCCGTCTTGGAACGCGTCTTTGCGCGACTCGAGGATCGCCCGGAGTTGGTTGGCGTCGTACGGTGGGAAAACGTAGTCGCGCTCGCTCAGGCTGGATTTGACGCGCTCGTTGAGTTCCTCTTTGTACCGGATCTTGTTACTGATCCCGATGATCCCAAGCGTACTCTCCTCGAGTTTGCCGGATTCGACGGCTCGAGAGAGTTGCATCAGAATGTTGTCGTCACCGATCTTGTCGACTTCGTCCAGAATGATGATACCAACGTCAAATCGTCCATCGAGGACGTTCCAGAGCCGCCGGTAGTACTCCCCTGTGCTCAGCCCGGAGGCGGGAATCGTGATCCCCGTCTCGGCTTCGTCGTTGAGTTCGCGGGCGATCGTCCGCACCGCCTGTGTCTCCGTTGCGTGCTGGAGACAGTCGATGTAGGCGACGCCGATCGAAACGTCGTTTTTCGCGGCGCTCGAGCGGAGGTCCTTCGTAATATACTTCGAGCAGAGCGATTTGCCCGTTCCCGTCTTGCCGTAGATCAGGACGTGATTCGGCGTCTGTCCCTGGACGGCGTCTTTGAGTGCCTGTGCGAGACTGTTGAGTTCGTCCTGTCGGCCGATGATTCGATCGCCTTCGACGAGATGGGAAATGCGGAGCAGATCCTTGTTCGCAAAGATGTAGTTTTGATTGTCGAAAAACGACTCTGAGCCGGACATACGTCGGCAATGTCCGAGCGGCTACTTAACGCTAACTCCTCAGTGCCGGTGTAAACACACCGCAGTGCCGATGTAGATTTGTAAAACGACCGTTTCAGGCGATTTAGAGAGGTTTTGTCCACTCCCTAGTGCCAGTGTAAGTGGACCGGAGTGCCAGTGTAACACGGGAGGATGGAACACACCCACCCCGGAGTGCCGATGTAACTGTTCCGAACGTGTCCACGAGAAACGCTGGGAAATCCGAGACAGCAACGTGGAATCGAACGGAAAGCCGGAAGACGAGTCACACGCGTTTCGGCTGGACACGTTGTGACCGATGTCACAACTCAATTGTCGTGACTCTCGTATGACCGGTATCGAAGGTCCATTATTTATATGCTTTGGTATTGCTGTATGAAGAACGTCGAACGAAATCCCTATTTCTCCGGGAGAATCGCTGTTGGACTCACTCTCGGACGATTTACATCGGCACTCCGGGGTGTGTCTGCCTCATCTGGATATGCAGTGATCCGCTCTCGAACACTCTCGAGTAGAACACCGCTATAGCTGTCAGTAACTCGGCTCTCGAGTGTCGTCTATGCGGGCAGACATCGCGGAGGTTTTGGTTCGGGGACGAATACGTCTCGGTAATGGACGACGAGTTACGAGAGCGCGTCGAGCGCGAGACAGAGAAGCACGCGCTGTTGAACGCCGTCAAACACGAGAGCGATGCCGCTGTCGGCGCGATCATGGGGCCGCTGATGGGCGACAACCCCGAGTTCCGCGAGCACGGCGACGAGATTCCGGGGATCGCTGGTGGCGTCATCGGCCGGATCAACGACCTCACATACGAGGAAAAGCGGGCCCGACTCGAGGATCTCGCTCCCGAGGAACTCGCCGAAATCGAGGCCGAGGACGAGGAAGACGAACACGACCTGCCGGAACTGCCGAACGCCGACGACTATGACGAGATCCGAATGCGGTGTGCGCCGAACCCGAACGGGCCGTGGCACGTCGGCCACGCACGGATGCCCGCCGTCATCGGCACCTATCGCGAGCGCTACGACGGCTGGTTCTGCGTCCGCTTCGACGACACCGACCCCGAAACGAAACGGCCTGACATGGAGGCCTACGACGCGATCCTCGAGGATCTGGACTATCTCGGCTTCGAGCCCGACGAGATCTACCGGGCCAGCGACCGACTCGAGACCTACTACGAGCACGCCCGCGAGCTGATCGAGATGGGCGGCGCGTACACGTGCTCCTGTAGCGGCGAGGAGTTTAGTGAGCTGAAAAACGCCGGCAAGCCGTGTCCACACCGCGACAAGGACGTCGAGACCGTTCTCGAGGAGTTCGAGGACATGATCGACGGCGAGTACAGCAGTGGCGAGATGGTCCTCCGCGTAAAGACCGACATCGAGCACAAGAACCCAGCACTGCGTGACTGGGTCGCGTTCCGGATGATCGACACGCCACATCCCCGTGCGGAAGCCAGCGAGTATCGCTGCTGGCCGATGCTGGATTTCCAGTCGGGCGTCGACGACCACCTGCTCGGGATGACCCACATCATTCGCGGGATCGACCTGCAAGACTCCGCGAAACGCCAGCAGTTCGTCTACGACTACTTCGACTGGGAGTACCCGGAAGTCGTCCACTGGGGTCACGTCCAACTCGACGACTACGACGTGAAGGTAAGTACTTCCACGATTTCAGCGCTGATCGAGGACGGCGAACTCGACGGCTGGGATGACCCTCGCGCGCCGACACTCAAAAGTCTCCGGCGGCGTGGTATCCGTGGGGAGGCCATCGTCGATTCGATGGTCGAGTTGGGAACCTCGACCAGTGACGTCGATCTCGCGATGAGTTCGATCTACTCGAACAACCGCGATCTGATCGACGAGGAGACCGATCGCCGATTCTTCGTTCGCGAAGGGACCGAAGTCCCACTCACCGAGAGCCCGCCAGCAGAAGCCAACCCGCCGCTGCATCCCAACCACGAGGACCGCGGCGTCCGGGAGATCCCATCCGGCGACGCCGTCTTGCTCGAGGCCGACGATATCCCGGCGGCCGAAAATCGCGTCTGGCTGAAAGGCCTCGGCTGCTTCGAGCACACCGACGACTCGCTCGCGTACACCGGCGACGACATCGACGTGGTCCGCGAAGGCGACGTCGACGTCATCCACTGGGTGCCAGCAGCGGAGAGCGTCCCCGTCCGTCTGCGGACAATGGACGGCGACGTGAGCGGCCGAGCCGAACCCGGTGTCGCTGCCCTCGAGGCCGACGAACTGGTCCAGTTCGAACGCGTCGGCTTCGCGAGGATCGACCACCACGAGAGCGACGGTGGCGAGGAACGGACGGTCGCCTACTACACGCATCCCTGAACTCGAGAGCACTACTGGTGTTGGCTCTCTGAACTGAGGTTGAGACAATCAGTTCCCGTCTCGAGGGAGAAGTCGACTGGCGCGTCTTCGGACGGGGACGTTACTCCTCGATCCGTCCGACCTCGGCACTTCCACAGTCGGGACACGTCTCTTGCTCGCGGTGGAACCTTTCGCCACACGCACGGCACCGATAGTCGATGCGGTCCGCCCGGCCGGCTTCGGCTTCCTGCTTCAACCGCTCGACTTTCTCGCCGAGCCGTTCGAACATGCTCATGGAGATGATATCGTCCTGTACACGGATAAGTACCGCCGTCAGTAAACGGACGATCCACGTCCAGAGCAGCCACAGTGCCAGTGCTCGTGCTCGTTAGAGCAGAAAGACGGCCACGAGAAAGCCAACCAGAATCGAGCCGGTCAACAGGACCTGTGTCGCCGTCGAGGCGAGCACGCCAACGGTCGCGTAGAACGCAGATCGCGTGCTGGCCTCGAGTTCGCCATCTCGAGCGAACTCGAGGAGAAAGACGGTGCCGAACAGACCCACAAGTAGCCCGATCGGGCCGGTGACGATCATCATGACGATGCCGACGGCTGCGGCGGCAGCGGTCGTTCGCCAGGATGCACCGCCGGCTTTCGCGGCGATCGAACCACCGAAGAACTCGACGACGACCGTCAGCACGCCGAGCAAAGCGAGGACAGCGACCACGACCGTCCCCGGTTCGGTGAAGCCGGAGTGCCACCAGTAGAGGCCAAGCCCGGCGAGCGAAAAGAGACCGCCGGGGACCAACGGGATAACCGTCCCGACGACGCCACCGATCAACAGCGCGATGGCGATAACTGCGATTGCATCGACCATTATCCCTACAGAGGCGTGGCGACACCAAAATCGTGCTGCCAGCGTCACCGTCAGCCGCTCAGTGTAACGCCAGCCGACAGCGTTGCCAGAAGCGGCGACGTCACTCTCGTCTCGAGCAGACGAGACTGCGCGAGCGGTACCATTACCCTCTGTCGACGAAACGAATAGGTATGACAGACGGTGCGATCGTCGTCGGTGCATCTTCGGGAATCGGCGAGGCAGTGGCTCGAGAACTGGCAGCCGAGGGCTACGAGGTCGGACTCACGGCTCGCCGGACGGAGCGCTTGACCGAAATTGGCGCAGCGCTCCCCACGAACGCGTACGTCGCGACGATGGACGTCACCGATGTCGACGACGCCCGCGAGGGCTTCGACGAACTCGTCGACGCGATGCCGTCGGTCGACCTCGTCGTACTCAGCGCCGGCGTTGGCCACCTGAACCGCGACCTCGAGTGGGAACCCGAACGCGAGACGATCGACGTCAACGTCCGTGGCGTTACCGCGATCGCGACGGCAGCGATGGCCCATTTCGACGACCGCGGCGCGGGACACCTCGTCGGAATCTCGTCGGTTGCGGCCGTCTTCGGCAACGGTGGCGCACCCGCCTACAACGCGTCGAAAGCGTTCGTCTCGACGTATCTCGAGGGGCTGCGCTATCGGCAGGCGGGCCGTGAGGGCGACGTGACGATTACGACGGTCGAACCCGGGTTCGTCGACACCGAGATGGCGATGGGCGAGTTCTGGATGTGTTCGCCCGAGACGGCGGCAAGACAAATCCGGCGCGCAATCGACCGCGAACGCGATCACGTCTACGTGACGCGTCGGTGGCGACTCGTTGCTTGGGTCCTGAACGCGCTTCCCGAACGCATCCTGCAGCGACTGTTCACCTGAGTGGCACTCTACTGGAACACGCTACCGAAACCGGTCGCGAACCTCGAGCGCGGCCGCCGACCCGTAGTAGTCGACCAGCGGGCAGACGGCATCTCCGAGCGCGCGCATACACTGACTCGTCGAGTGGTACTCGAGGCGATCCGCCACTCGTTCCCATTCGCGGGCCTGCAGGGCACGCATGACGAGCAGCCGCTCTTCGCGGGCCGTCAGCTCGATTTCAGCCGGGTCCTCGAGGAAGTAGCGGCTGACGAGCCGGCGAAACGGCCCCGGGTCGATATCGAACAGCCCGGGGCCGTAGGCGGCACCCGCGACGAGTCGCCACTCGTGGGCCGATAACTCGCGGTCGTCGACGTCGGCATCGACGCTTCGAAGCACCGCACGGGCGACATCGGGCTCGAGGTCGTTGAGGGCGTCCGTACAGAGTGCGCGAAAGCGGCGGGCGAACCAGCCGGCGTGGCGGTCGTGCAGTTCCCGACCCGTGTCGCTCACCGGCGCGAGCATGAGCGCGGAGTACTCGCCGCTGGCGTCGTTGCGCGTCGTCGAGACGTGGACGGTTCGATAGCCGTTCTCACGCCAGAACGCGAGGAGGCCGGGAGTCGTACCGAAGCCGGTGCCGAGCCAGTCGACCGAGGATTCGAACTCCTCGCGGACACACTCGAGCAGCCGCGAGCCGAGTCCCCGGGAGCGCGCCGCGTGGTGGGTCGCGATGCGCACGATGCGGAGGCCAGCCGGTTCGCCGGCGGCTTCGTCACGGAGCTGGCTCGTGAGGATGTCAGGGAGCATGTTCCCGCGCACGCGGCCACCCTCGTACATCATCGCTCGTGTCTCCGCCGGAAGCGTCCCCTCGTGAGCCAGCAAGGCGACGCTGACGACGCGGCCGTCGTGGACGAGCGCCCGTGCCTCGAGGTTCGGCGCATCGAGCAGCCGCGCGAGGTCGTTGGGTTCCGTGCGGTAGTGGGCGAGTACGAGCAGGCCGAACGCCTCCCGGAGCAGGTGCTCGTCGGCCAGCAGGGCGTCGGGCTCGAGTCGCCGATACTGCACTGCGTCGGGCGTGGCGTCGGCGATCAGCGAGTCGACGGGTGGCCGCGCATCGAGCAACAGCGCCCGAAACGCCCACACTTCGACGGGGTCGCCCGCCGCATACCGGATCGGCTCGAGGAGCGTTCGGTCGACCACGTCGTGGTCGCTTTCGGCGAGTCGGTCCCGGAACCGAACTGAAAAGCCCCGACCGGTCCCCTCGTAGCCGTGGATCGTCGTCGCGAACGCGACGCGGTCGGCCGAGAGCAGCGACTCGAGCACCGAAACGGGCAGCGCCGCGGCCTCGTCGACGATGACGACATCCGCGTCCTCGAGGCGGCCGGCGGCGACGGCGGGCTCAAGAAAGCGGATGGAACCGCCGGCATCGGTCTCAAGTCGGCGAGTGTCGACAGTGGTCACACAGTCGAGGGCCGCACAGAGTTCTCCAGCGCGGTCGAACAGTTCTGCAGCGTTTCGAGACCGTGGAGCCGTGACGAGGACGTCCAGCCCATCGGCGGCGAACGCCCCGGCAGCCAGCCCCGCAGCGCTTGATTTTCCCCGGCCACGGTCGGCCTCGAGGACGACGGCTCGAGATTGCCCGTCGTCGCCGCCACTGTCCGCGAGCAGCGACTCGAACGCGGCGACGGCGTCGACCTGATCGGCCGTCAAACAGGCGTCGTAGACGGCGGTCGGAAACCGGCTGTCCGTCGGTGGCTCGAGCGCCGTCGCATCCTGTTCGTCGCTTCCTCGCGGTGTTGGGTTCGTCAGCCCGCTGTCGACGATCCGCTCGGTGTCGACGTCGACGATGCCGACACCGCGATGTGCGCGCAGCGTCTCGACGAGCCGCCGTCTGAACCGGCCAGTGACGGCCGACAACGGGAACGGCGGAACGGCAAGCGAGTCGTCGAACGCGTCGTGGCGGTCGGGCCACGCCTCGAGCAGCGGCGTCAGCAGAATCAGCAACCCACCGCCGTCGACCGTACCAACGACTTTGCCGAGCGCGTTCGGCCGGAGTTCGTCGTGGGCGTCGAGCGTGACGATCTCCCGCGTCGTCCCGAGCAGTTCGCTCGCGTTCGCCTGTGGCAGCTGTTCACACCGCAGGCGGTCGTCGGGACCGACGAGCGTCGTCGCGGTGATCGGCACCGATAGCGTATCGAGGATCGACTCGAGGGCGTCGTAGCCACGCGCACGATCGCCAGCGAGGACGAGCAGTCGTCGCTCGTTGGTTCGCGTCGCCTCCTCGAACAGCGACTCGGCGAGCGAAACGACGTCTTCGTACATAGCTTCGTCTTGGGGACGCGAGAGTAATAGCCACCGGAACGCTGCGTGTCACGCCCGCCGTCGGAAACCGATTGCCGCGCCGACCTCACCCGGCTCGGGCTCGGCTTGGATTCGCTGTGTCTGATCGGGTCAAGCCCCGACACAGCGAGCCGAGCCGACCGTCTCCGATGACCTACTCGAGTCGATCTGTGCGGACCTCTCGCACAGCCTCGACCGTTTGAACACGCTTTTAAGGAGGGCAACGCTACAGCGTAGTACACCCTACGCGGGGTTGATGATGCTCCTAGCCTTACAGGACTTCCGCCGGAATCTGATCCGGCACGGGGTACCCAGTGCCCCGGACGGCAGGGGAGCGCGAGCCCACGTGTAGGAGAGGTGAACAACCAATGTCAGTCTACGTAACCACCGACATCCCAGCCGACCTCGCAGAGGACGCCCTTGAGGCCCTCGAGGTCGCACGAGACACCGGACGAGTAAAGAAAGGAACCAACGAAACGACGAAAGCGATCGAGCGCGGCAACGCCGACCTCGTGTACGTCGCCGAAGACGTCTCCCCCGAGGAGATCGTCATGCACATCCCCGACCTCGCCGAGGAGAAGGGCATTTCCGTCGTCTTCATCGAAACCCAAGACGACGTCGGCCACGCTGCCGGCCTCGAGGTCGGCTCGGCCGCCGCGGCGATCGTCGACGCCGGCGAAGCCGGTGACGACGTCGAAGACATCGCCGGCAAGGTCGAGGACCTCGACTGAGGTGATCAGAGATGAGTGCTGAAGAGGAAGAAAGCGGCTCTACGCCCGCCGAGGTCATCGAGATCGTCGGCAAGACCGGCATGCACGGTGAGGCCATGCAGGTCAAATGCCGGATCAAGGAGGGCGAGAACCAGGGACGAATCATTACCCGAAACTGCCTCGGGCCAGTTCGTGAAGGGGACATCCTCCAGCTTCGCGAGACTGCCCGCGAGGCAGACTCCATCGGAGGTCAATAATGGTCGAGAAACGAACCTGTGATTACACGGGCGAAGAGATCGAACCCGGCACGGGCATTATGTACGTCAAAAACGACGGCTCCGTGCTCCACTTCGTCGACTCGAAGGCGGAGAAAAACTACAAGCTCGGTCGCGAACCACGCGACCTCGAGTGGACCGAAGAAGGTCGTCGCGACAAGGGTCCTGCACAGCCAGCAGTCGAGGAGACTGCCGACGACGAGGAGTCCGAAGACGAGGACGCCGAAACGGAGGCTGACGCCGACGAGGCCGACGCCGACGACGAGGGTGCAGAAACCGACTCCGAGGAGGACGAGGAATGAGCGACCACGAGCGAACGTTCGTGATGGTCAAGCCCGACGCCTTCGCGCGTGGGCTTGTGGGCGAGGTCGTCTCCCGACTCGAGGACCGCGGGCTCAAACTCGTGGGCATCAAGGTCATCAACATGCCCGAAGAGCGCGCTCAGGAACACTACGCAGAGCACACTGACAAGCCGTTCTTCGACGATCTGACCGACTTCATCACGTCCGGCCCGGTCGTCCCGATGGTCTGGGAAGGACAGGACGCGACGCGACAGGTCCGACAGATGATCGGCGAGACGGATCCACTCGAGGCACAGCCGGGAACGATCCGCGGCGACTACGCGCTTGATCTCGGTCGCAACGTCGTTCACGCTGCTGACCACGAAGACGAGGGTGCAAACGAACGCGAGATCGCAATCCACTTCGACGAGGACGAGCTGATCGACTACGATCAGCACGACGCCGAGTGGCTCTACGAATAAGACGCCACTAGCAGCCGCGATCAGCACCGTTTTGTTGCCGCCTATTATTCGATAGCGTCGCCGCTCTCAGTTCAGCGGTCAGCTGATACGCCCATTACTCGAGCGCACTCGAACGGTATCGGTTTCTCCGACTGGCGTCCAGCAGGGCGGCTACGGACTCCGGTCCGTGTAACTCGAGGAACTGGTCGACCGAGACAGTGGTATCTAGTCGGTTCGTACGCGCCCAACCAGAACGGACTGCAGTGGATTGTTATCGTAGACGTAACATCTAATGCAGTGGCTGCAGTAGTCATCAGCGGTGGTTTCGAATGGTAACATACGGTAGGTGGTTCGTGGATGCGTGAAAGCGAGGGAGAATCGACGGCAGCCACGGCGCAGGTCACCCCGTCGCTGGACCTGATTTTTGATCTCCTCTCGAACCGTCGTCGCCGGTATGCGCTGTATTATCTGTACGATCAACCCGACGGTGTCGCAACGCTAGAAGAAATCGCGGACGCGGTCACCACAGATCTGAAACGGTTCTCCGAATCGGACGGTGAAACCAACCCCGAGCAACAACGGGGGCGGGTCCAGATGGAACTGCAGCACACGCATCTCCCACGGCTCGAGGACGCAGGGATACTCGAGCACGATCATCGGAGCGAGACGGTCAGATACTGGACACAGCCGTCGCTCGAGGAGTGGCTCGAACACGCCCATCACAAAGAGCAGTCGTAGAATCCACACCGCCGAACAGCGACGCTATTGTCAGCCGGCGTGGGAGTGCTGAAAGATTTAACACGCGATGCGTGGTGTGTCGACTCGAAGCGACAAATCACGGGAAGAGACGCCGGTCGATCGTGCCGCATGATAGCGTCTCTTTCCTCAAAACTTAACACGAACGCTGCCGAGATAGCAGACAGGTGAAATCCAATGACTGACCACGAACTTCCACCACTGCCGTACGATTACGACGCACTGGAACCATCAATCTCCGAACAGGTCGTGACCTGGCATCACGACACGCACCATCAGGGCTATGTAAACGGCCTCAACGCCGCCGAAGAAACCCTCGCAGAGAACCGCGAGTCCGGTGATTTCGGCTCGACGCCCGGTGCGCTGGGTAGTGTCACTCACAACGGCTGTGGACACTATCTCCACACGCTGTTCTGGGAGAACATGTCCCCGAACGGCGGCGGTGAGCCCGAAGGCGACCTCGCCGACCGCATCGAGGAGGACTTCGGTTCCTACGAGGGTTGGAAAGGCGAGTTCGAAGCCGCTGCCGGCGCAGCCGGTGGCTGGGCACTGCTCGTGTACGACCCGGTTGCAAAACAGCTGCGAAACGTTGCGGTCGACAAACACGACCAGGGCGCACTCTGGGGCTCGCACCCAATCCTCGCACTGGACGTCTGGGAACACTCCTACTACTACGACTACGGTCCAGACCGTGGCGACTTCATCGACGCGTTCTTCGATGTCGTCAACTGGGAGAAGGCCGCAGAAGAGTACGAGAAGTGCCTCGACCACTTCGAGTAAGCTGAACGCAGCAAGACGCGACGAGCGAGTCAACTCCGATATTTTTTGCGACCGACGACCCGCCCAGCGACGGCGCAGTCAGGGACACCGATCACACGACCCGCGAGCGAGCGGGGTCGCCGCTGTGACGATGCTCCGCTCCCGTGTGGAAACGAACGATTTAGGCGGCTGAGAGCGATAGCGATGAGTATGCCCGTTCCCAAGTCCGAGTTCGACAGCCTGCCGCCGTGTGACTTCTATACGCCCGCGGAACTGCTCGAGGACGACCAGATGTACTCCGTCTACGAGATTGCCCGCCTGCTGCAGGGCCTCGAGCCCGACGCGGATATCGACCGCGAAACCGAGGATATCCTGCTCGACTGGGCGATTCCGTGGGTGATGACCAACGCCGATGACCTCGTGGTCGCCGAACCACGCAGCGACGACGAGCCCGGCTACTATGGCCTGAAAGAATGATTCTCCTCGTGGTCGGTGCCGATCGTGTCGACGCCGGCAAGACCACGTTCTCGGTTGGCCTACTCGAGCGAACCGGCGCGGGTGGCTACAAACCCCGTGCCGGGAACGACTTCTGGTTCGACCACGACGACTGCCAGCGAGCGCTTTCGACGGGACGACTGTATGGCAAAGACGCCGCCCGACTCGCAACGGCGGAAGACCGTGGTCGGCCCCCCGAAGCGCTCAACCCCGTGCACCGACTGTGGCGGCCAACCCCCGGTGGCGGGACTGGACTGCTCGGCAAGTCGGATCGGGAGTTTCTGGTCGATCGCATCGGTCGCCCGGACGACACCGCACCGACGTACGTTCACAACGCGACCGCCGACATTCCGGACGCCGTCGCCGACGCACTGCCGCTCGAGGACGCGATCCCGGTCGAAACCGTCGAGGAGTGCAACGAACTCGCCGAACAGCGGCACGTCCCCGCCTTCGAGGAACTGGCTGCTGAAATCGAATCGTCGCCCGTTGCTGTCGTCGAATCCTACAGCGACATCGCCCGGCCGCTGCAGTCGCTCGACCCCGCAGCGATCAGCGCCGTCGCGGCCGTCGAACCCGGCCGTGCGAGCATCTACCCGGGTGATCGCTACTGTCGGGCCGCCGAGATCGCTAGCTCGAGTCCGAAAGACGGGACCCTCGAGAAACGTGTCCCTGACGTGCTCGACTACCTCGAGCCACTCGAGCGCGTTCGCCTGCCGGCGCTTGGCAGCGACGACCGGGCGGAGCCAGCACGGATCGCGAGCGCGTACGGCGACGCTTACAACGCGTTGTTGGATGCAGCCACGCCCTGACGAAACTCAACGGCGGCTCTCAGCGCTCTGTTCTCGGTATTCGGTGTCGAGCTATCGCCGCCCAAATCGAACGGTGACCGGGCTGAAAACTGACGTTCGTCGATCACAGTGGTTAAGACTACCCAGTGTAACAACCGAGTAATGAGGCGACGAACGTTCGTCAGTACGATCGGGAGTGGGGCAGCACTTGGGTTGGCTGGCTGTCTGACACAGGACGGCGATAGCGACGACACCGACGACGGGACGCTCACCGTCGTCACCTACGAGTCGATGGTCGACGGTGAGAACCCAGCGGGGCCGTGGCTCAAGGAGGCGTTCGAAGCCGAGTATCCTGACGCCGAACTCGAGTGGGAGTTGCTTCCGGATCAGGGTATCAGCCACTATATCGGAGAGGCCGAGCGGGACATCTCGATCGAGGCCGACGTCTATCTCGGACTCAACATCGACGATCTCGTACGCATCGATGACAATCTCGACGAGGGTGGGTTGTTCCGCGAACTCGACCACGATCGGATCGAACGAGCGAGTCGTATCCGAGATGGGCTCGACATGGGTGACCCACACGGGCGTGTCCTTGCGTACGACACAGGATACATCAGCCTCGTCTACGACGAAAGCGAGGTCGACGAACCGGAAACCTTCGATGCCCTGACCGAACCCGAATACGAGGATGCGTTGCTCGCCCAGAACGCCCAGAGCTCCGACCCGGGGCAGGCGTTCTTGCTGTGGACGATCGACGCCTTCGGCGAGGACGGCTATCTCGACTACTGGCAAGCCCTCGAGGAAAACGGTGTTCGCGTTCTCGAGGACTGGACCGAATCGTACTACGGTGCGTACATGAACGAGGAGCGTCCGATGGTCGTCTCCTACTCGACTGATCAGGTGTTTGCGAGCGCGGAAGGCAACGACCTCACCCGCCACCAGATCGCGTTCCCGAACGATCAGGGATACGCCAACCCGGAGGGGATGGGAATCTTCGAAGACGCAACGAGTGTCGATCTCGCCTACGAGTTCCTCGATTTCGTCCTCACAAACGATGCGCAGGCCGAAATCGCCCAGAGAAACGTCCAGTTCCCTGCCGTCGAAGACGAGTACGTCGACTTAGACGACGAGTTCGATCAGTACGCCCACGTCCCGCCCGAGGCGGTGACAGTCGGCTACGACGAGCTTCAGGGCAACCTCGATGGCTGGGTCGACGACTGGGCACGCGAGTTCGCCAGCCAGTAACGGTCGACCGTGTCTCTCGGAGATCGAATCGCCGCCGACCGTGGTCGCCTCAGTGCCTTGCTCGAGCGCCACGTCCTCTGGCTGACCGCGCTCCTCATGGCGGGAGTCCTCGGCGTGATGTTGTACGTCCCCGTCGGTGTCGTCTTCGGCAACGCCGTCCTCGAGGACGGCGTCCCGACGCTCAGTCACGTCGCCGATGTCCTAACGGATCCGTTCTACTTCGGGGCCGTCGCGGACGTCTTCGCGGACCCTCTCGCTATCGGCACCCATCTCGGCTCGCTTGCCGCCTGGCTCGGGGCCGTCTCGATCACGCTCTCGCTCGAGTACCCACTCCCTGGCGTCGACCTCCCGGTGCCGTGGCTCGCCCTCGAGACGCCCGGCGTCCGGAAAGGACTGTTCGGCTTTACGGCCTATCAGGCCGCGCTGTCGACGGTCGCAAGCGTCGCACTCGGACTGCCAGCCGCGTACATCCTCGCGAATTACGAGTTCCACGGCCGTCGAACGCTGCGGTCGCTGACTATTCTGCCGTTCGTCCTGCCGGGGATCATGGTCGCTGTCGGCTTCTATGCGATGTTCGGCCAGACGGGGACGCTCAACACGCTGTTGGGTACCGTCGGACTGGGACCGTTCGCGTTCATCGAGACCAACCCACTGGCGATCGTGATCCTCGCTCACGCCTTCTACAACGCCCCTCTCGTCGCCCGCCTGACTGTCGCCGCGTGGGAGTCCGTCGACGTCAGGACCGTCGAAACGGCCCGCAGTCTCGGAGCTAGCAAGCGACGGGCGTTCCGTGACGTCGTCGTGCCACAACTCGCGCCGGCCGTGCTGACGGGTGCGCTGTTGACGTTTATTTTCACGTTCATGACGTTCCCGATCGTGCTCGCACTCGGCGGCCTCCAGCTTGCGACTGTCGAGGTCTGGATCTACGACCGTATCCAGCGACTCGACTACACCGAAGCCGCCACGCTCGCGATCCTCGAGACGATCCTCTCGCTCGGGTTGACCTACGCCTACCTCCGCTATGAGTCGGCACAGGCCGGCTTCTCGCAGGCTGCCTCACGACCCACTCGAGAGTCACTCGTCCCCGATCTACGGACAACGCTCTCACCACGGCGGCTTGCGATCTTCACCTACGGACTCGTTGCCCTCGTCGTCTTCGTTGGGCCGATGGCGAGTCTCGTCGTCGGGAGTTTCACCGACGGCTCTGGCGTTACGCTGCGAAACTACGCGTTCTTGCTCGAGCGCCAACTCGAGGGAGAGAGCTTCCAGACGCTGCCGTTGCCCGCCATCCGGAACTCGCTGGTGTTCGGTGTCGCAACGCTCGTGATCGCGGTGCCGATGGGGGTCGTGCTCTCGGTGCTGACGGTCCGTGCTGGCCGGAGTGGCACGGTTATCGACACCCTCGCGATGTTGCCACTCGCCGTCAGCGGTGTCGTCTTCGGAATCGGGCTCTTACAGGGGCTCGTGTTCGGCATCTCGCTGCCGGGTGGCTGGCGACTCCAGATGACGGGTGCCGTCGCAATCGTCGTCGCCCACGCGGTCGCAGCCTATCCGTTCGTGACCCGAAACGTCTCCCCGATGCTTGCGAACCTCGATCCCGCGATGGTCGAATCCGCCCGCGCGCTCGGGGCCTCGCGGTTCCGGGCGCTGGTCGATGTCGAACTGCCGCTGGTCGTAAACGGCATCGTCGCCGGCGCGGCCTTCGCCTTTGCTATCTCGATCGGCGAGTTCTCTTCGACGGTGATTTTGGCCAGCGGCAGCGAGAGCTACACCATGCCCGTCGCCGTCGAGCGCTATCTGGGTCGTCGCTCCGGTCCCGCGATCGCCATGGGGACCCTGCTATTGGCCGTCACCGCAGCGAGTTTCGTCGTCATCGACCGCGTCGGTGGGAGGGCCGACCGATGACCGAGCTTCGACTCGAGGGCGTCTCGAAACAGTACGGCACGGACGCGGGCGGGACGACCGCGTTAGCGGGCATCGACTTGACCGTCCGCGACGGCGAGTTCTTCACCCTCGTCGGCCCGTCGGGCTGTGGGAAAACGACGACGCTCCGGACGATCGCCGGCTTCGAGGAGCCGACCGACGGCACTGTCTCTTTCGACGGGACGCCGATGACTGGCGTCGCCCCCGAGAAGCGAGACGTCGGGGTCGTCTTCCAGAGCTACGGACTCTTTCCCCACATGACCGTCGCTGAAAACGTCGGCTACGGGCTTCGGTTTCGCGACCCGCCCGAGGGAACGACAGTCGACGAACGAGTCGCCGCCCTCCTCGAGTTAGTCGACCTCGAGAGGATGGGCGAGCGCAACCCTGACCAGCTTTCGGGCGGCCAACAACAGCGGGTGGCACTCGCTCGAGCGCTCGCCCCCGAACCCGACTTGCTGTTGCTCGACGAGCCGATGAGCGCCCTCGACGCTCGCTTGCGGGAGTCGCTGCGCCGACAGCTTACACAGATCCAATCGACACTCGGGGTCACGACGGTGTATATCACCCACGACCAACAGGAAGCGCTCGCGATTTCCGACCGTGTCGCCGTCATGTCCAACGGACGGATCGAACAGGTCGCGACGCCACAGGAGATCTACCGCGAGCCGAGCACGCGGTTCGTCGCCGAGTTCGTCGGGGAGAACAACGTCTTCGACGGCACCGTCCGCACTCGAGACGGCGACCGGGCGCACGTCGATGTCGACGGAACCACGTTCGAACTCGCCGGGCCGAGCCTCCCCGCCGATGGACAGCAGACGAGCTTTTGTGTTCGGCCGACAGCACTCACTCGAGGTGTCGAACAGAACCAGCTTTCGGTGACTCTCGAGACGTGCGAATTTCGTGGCGAACACGTCCGTGCGTACGGGCGGTGGAACGGGACGGCAGTCGTGCTCCAACTCGATACCGTTCCGGAGGGTGAGGCGGTTTCGGTCGGTTTCGAGCCGGCTGCCGCCCACGTCGTTACGTCCCAGTGATCAGGTGCCGGTGTCGCCGGTCTCGAATCGGCAACCGACACCGGCGCGGTCCGTTCTCAGGCCTGCCGAGCCATCTGTGACGACAGCTCGACGTGGCCGTAGGGTTGCTTCGAGACACTCGGCCCGTGGCCCGTATGCATCACCGTGAGATCCTCGTCGATCACGCCGAGCACGCGGTCGATGCTCTCGATGAGCGCCGGTCGATCCCCCTCCTCGAGGTCCGTCCGACCGAAACTCCCGTTCTGGAAGATCAAATCACCCGCAAAGAGCACGCCGGCGTCGGCTGCGTAGAAACAGAGATGGTCGTTTTTGTGCCCCGGCGTGTGGAGGGCGACGTACTCGTGATCGCCGAGTTGGACCGTCTCCTCGTCGGCGATGGCGTGGTCGACACCATCGACCGACGTGTCGTACCCCCACGCATCGACGTCGAAGGCGGTTTTGACTGCCTCGAGGTTGCCGACGTGATCGCGGTGGGTATGTGTGAGGACGACGGCATCGAGTTCATCGACCCGTTCCCGGATGGGTCCGACGACGTCGAAGTTCGCCCCAGTATCGATGAGGACGGTTCGGTCGCCGGTGACGAGGTAGACGTTGCTCGTAAACGCTTGCACACCTTGTGCGAGATTCGCGATCATGGGCCACGGTATGTCGGCGATCGGTTTGTGCGTATCGACACAGCCCCATGTGGGTGCTCGTCGTTGGTGTCGAGCCGAACCGACGGCACCGTCGTGGCTTCGTCTCCCCCATCCCCATTCACAAGCATTTTTAGCTGCGGCACGTAGTGGGTGACGAATGAATCGGTCGGTTTCCGTTGCTCTGGTCGTTCTCGTCGTTGTGTCTATCGCCGCGATCGGGTCGCCGATGACGGCTGCCGGAACCGAGGCTGTCGACCGGAGCCCATCCAATATGCAATCGACACAGCTGTCACAGCCGGCTGTGGACGATGTCGTCTTCCAACAGCAGGCTCCGGATACGGAACCGACACTCGCTATCGCCAACGAGACGCCTGATTTCGACCGGACGACGTTCGAGATCACCGTCCACGAAGATGGCAGCGCGACGTGGACATTCCGGTACGAACAGCGGTTCGGGACCGGTGACGAGTCGGTATCCGACGACCGCGAGGCCTTCGAAACCTTTGCCGACGACTTCGACTCGGACGAGAACGAACTCTATGACCGGTTTGTCGAGCAGGCACTCGCCATGACCGACAGCGGTTCCGAACTGACCGATCGGGAGATGGACGCGACGGGATTCGAGCGCGCGACGACCGTCGAAGACCAGTTCGGCGAGCGCGGCATCGTCGAAATGTCGTTCACCTGGCACGGATTCGCCCACGCCGAAGACGGTCGTATCGAAGTCGGTGACGTCTTCGAGGACCTCTATCTCGGACCCGATCAGGCGATCGAGATCAATGCCGGGGACGACCTCACCTTCGACCGTGTCGAGCCCGCGGAGAGTGCCCAACATCCCCGTTCCGAACTCGAGGATGCAGATTCGGTTCGCTGGAGCGGTGAACACGAATTCCTCGACGGCCAGCCGTGGGTCGTCCTCTCCGAGGACGGCGCTGCGAATCAAAGCAGCTTCCTCAGCGGTGGAAACGCCGCGTGGTATCTCGCCATCGCCGCCATCGTCGCACTGGGAGTCACCGGA
This sequence comes from Natronorubrum sulfidifaciens JCM 14089, assembly GCF_000337735.1. Classification (GTDB taxonomy): domain Archaea; phylum Halobacteriota; class Halobacteria; order Halobacteriales; family Natrialbaceae; genus Natronorubrum; species Natronorubrum sulfidifaciens. The sequence goes on from NZ_AOHX01000025.1 coordinate 175,638, forward strand.
GGCATCCTCTGGTCGCGGCGGCGACAGTCAAGCGACGGTAGTACCGAAGACCGTCCGGGATCGACCCAGACCGACAGCCCCGACACGATGTCGCCGCCAGCAGCCGCTACGGACGACCACAGCGACGCTGCCACGGCAGGTACGGACCCGCTTCCCGACGAGGAACTACTGACTGACGAGGACCGAGTCATCAAACTCATCCGTGAGAACGGCGGTCGGATGAAGCAGGTGAACATCGTCGACGAAACCGGCTGGTCGAAATCCAAGGTCAGTATGCTCTTGTCAGATATGGCCGATGAGGGCACGATCAGCAAACTCCGTGTCGGCCGCGAGAACATCATCAGCCTCGAAGGATATGAACCCGAGGCGACGAAATCACCGTTCGACGAATAACGCAGCTACTGGTTCTAACACCCATGATATACGGAGACACTGTCGTGCTGAAACGGAACCCTTAAACATCGAAACGCACAACGATTGAATGTAGACGAAGCCCGCTCCGATAGTGTAGTCCGGCCAATCATATTGCCCTCTCACGGCAATGACCAGGGTTCGAATCCCTGTCGGAGCATCTTTTTCGGTCGTCGTTCAACTCAAGTAGCACGCCGCCCATGTCGTCGACCCTGTCAGTCTGCCAACGGTGGCGTCGTCGCCGGCGGCTGGCGATGATCCGTCGCCTGTTCGAACGCGTAGCCGAGTTCGAGCAGCGTTGGCTCGTCGAAGGGACGTCCAAGGAACTCGAGGCCAACCGGCAACCCGTCGTCGGTGAATCCGGCGGGAATCGAGACGGCACTACACAGCGACTGGGAGGCGATGATCGTGTTCGTCGCGAACGTCATCGTTTCGTACTCACCATCTCGGATTTCGTCTTCCGTCGGCGGCACGACCTGCACGTCAGGATAGACGATCGCATCGAGGTCGTGGCTCGCGAACACGTCCAGAATGTTCTGCTGGAACTCATACTGCGCGTTTCGACATTTCCAGTACGCGAGGTTATCCGTGAGATCCTCGGGTCCGTCTTCGGCGAACCCGATAAACAGATCCAGAATGTCGTGGTACTGGCCGTTTTCGTACAGTTCGGCGACGGAGTCAACCGGCGTCTCGCGGTCCTCGAGGAACGCGTTGAGATCACGTTTCGACTGCAGGATGTACAGCATCGTCTCCTCGAGCGACGACTCCAGGTCGGGAATCTCCACGGGGTCGACGAGCGTCGCGCCGAGGTTCTCCATCGTCGTCAGCGCCCGTTCGGTGACCTGATTGACCGGTGCAGCATCGGGATTTCCGTCATCACCAAAGCCGGCACGCAACACGCCGATACGGGTCCCGTGCAAGCCATCGGCAAGGAGGTGGTTGGTGTACGAGCCGCGGCCGTCGATCAACTCGGTTTTGCCGGTGAGGTCGTCGCGGGCGTCGTAGCCGACGAGAACGTCGAGTAGTTTCGCCGTGTCGCGGATGGACCGGGTCATCGGCCCAGCCGTGTCCTGCTGTGAGACCAGCGGGCTGACGCCAGTGCGACTGATCAGGCCCGGTGTCACACGAAACCCGACGAGATTGCTAAACGACGCGGGGACGCGAATCGAGCCCCCACAGTCCGTTCCGATGCCGACGGTTCCCAGATTCGCCGCAACTGCCGCACCCGTCCCGCTGCTCGAGCCACCCGGATCGCGACTCAGCTCGTATGGATTCTTTGTCCGCCCGGCAACCGAGGAGAACCCGAACCACGAGGTGGCCCAATCCGGCAGATTCGTCTTCGCGAGCACGATTGCGCCGGCATCGCGCAATCGTCGGGTGACTTCCGACTCGGTCTCGGGAATGTATCCGTCGAACGCTTCCGAGCCGTACGTCGTTTCCATGTCGGTCGTCTCGAGGTGGTCTTTGACGAGCACCGGAACGCCGTGCAGCGGGCCGACGAACGTTCCCGAGTCGGCGAACGACTGATCCAACTCGGCCGCCCGCTTAGTCGCCTCGTCGTTGACCGTGATGATCGAGTTGAGTTCGGGCCCGTTGTGGTCGTAGGCGTCGATGCGTTCGAGATACCGGTCGACGAGCGATTCGCTCGTGAGCGTTTCAGCCTCGAACGCACGATGAATCTGGCCGATCGTCGCCTCCTCGAGCGCGAACTCTGTGCTTGTCATACCCATACACGTTCTCGAGGCACGGGTATCAATCGTTCCCCGCGCTGGCTCCCTTGCGGGTTACGACGATTCGACGTGCTGTTCGAACGCGTGTGCACTCGAGAGCACCGTCGCATCGTCGAACCGCTCCCCGACCAGCATGAGACCAACCGGGAGGCCGTCCGACCGGCCAGCGGGCACCGAGACCGCCGGGTGGCCGGTCACGTCGAACGGAGCCGTGTTGTGGAGCATGTTGAGGGCGCGCTCGATCGCCTCGAGCCGCGAAATCGTCCTGTCGACCTCGTGTGCGGTTTGGGGCGTCGTCGGCATCGCGAGCACGTCGACGTCCGCCAGTGCGTCGTCGTATTCGGCGGCCAGTTTCCGACTGAGGTTCTGTGCTTTCGCGTAGTAGCGTCCCCGATACTCGTCGGCCATGTACTGGCCGAGCACGAGGGTGAATTTCAGCGTCGTCAGGTAGTCGTCTGCTTGTGCACGCCGCGCCCGCCCGAACGCATCGGCCAGTTGGGTGTCGTAGAAGCCCTTGCCGTAGTGGCCGACGCACTCGCCGTTGACCGTCGCAGCCGTTTCCTCGAGCGCGATGGCGTTCCAGATCGTGAGCCCGTCGAGATGCATCGGGATCGAAACCTCCTGTACCGTCGCGCCGGCGTCTTCGAACGCCGCGATCGCGTCGCGAACGGTGTCGTCGACGCCCGCCTCGCTGGTCTCTCGATCGAACCCCTCCGTGACGACGCCGATGGTCACGTCCGAGGGATCGTCCGAGAGCGCCTCGGGATACTCCGTGGTGGGAACGGCCCCCTGTCGCGGGTCGAGGCCGTCTTCGCCGGCAATGACATCCAACACGCGCGCACAGTCCTCGACAGTCGAACAGATTGGGCCGGCGTGGTCGAACGACCGGCCGAGGCCGGCGATACCCGTGTACGGAACCAGCCCGTGGGTCGGCTTGTGGCCGACAAGGCCACTCCAGGCGGCCGGAATGCGGATCGAGCCGCCCTGATCGCCGCCGATGGCGACGTCGACGTCGCCGGTTCCGACGGCCGCGGCCGACCCGGAGGACGACCCGCCCGCGATGTGATCCGAATCGACGGGGTTCAACACCGGCCCCGTCGCGGAGAGTTCGCCGCTCCCGGAGAAGGCCATATCCTCCATGTTGAGCTTGCCGGTGATCGTCGCACCGGCCTCGAGGAGCCGGGTCACGATGGTCGCATCGGTCGACGGCACGTAGCCCTCGAAGAGCTTCGAGCCGAGGGTTAGTTCGACGCCGGCCACGTTGACGTTGTCCTTGAGGCCGACGTCGTAGTCGGCGAGCGGGCCGTCGTCCGCGCCCCGGACCTCGCATTTGGTGACGAAGGCGTTGAGCGGGTCCTCGTCCGGCCCCGGTTTGTAGCCGGGGTCGCGGTCGGTGTACTCGACTCGAGGCCGATAATCCGGGAGTTCGTCTAACCGCTCGTAGCCGGCGAGCGTTTCGGCGATGACGGCTTCGAAGTCCTCGACTTCCGAGTCAGCCAGGTCGATGTGGTGGTGGGCCGCGTACTCCCGGATTTCCTCCGGCGTGAGCGGCTGCACGTTCGGTGGTGATTCTGACATCAGTTCTGGTGGTTGCTAACAATAGACAAAAGCGTTCGCCAATAGTTCCGAGGGGATGCTGTTGAATACTATCGTCGCCACTGACTTTCTGTGGCGACTATCATTCCGCGCGCGTATCGAACAAGACGATTCAGTTTCAGCTAACAGTGTGAGTGCCGAAATCGTCGTGGTCGCGCTCCCGACGTGGCCGGTCGTTGGATGCATCACCGAGGACGGGCAAAACGTCCAAGCTGTTCCCTGATGGACAGGACGTGCTGTGCAGTTCCGGCTGTGGACGTCGGTCGAATCGTTTTCCTTCCGCGCATACGTTCGATCGGGTATGGCAGACCTCAACCCGATCGGCAAGCGGATTCACAACATCTCACCCGACCCTGTTCGACTGACCCTCGAGGACGGCACCGAGGCGGTCTTTCACATCTCCGGCGCGGAGTTCTTCCAACAGGAGTTTCAGGCCGAAGGCACGCGCGACGACGAGGATGCTGCGTATCGATTCGTCTCGAGTGCCGATAACACCTCGATTCTCGTCGGTCGACAGGGACCAGACGAGGATGGGTGGTCGATGATCGGCGCGGTCGAAGCGGTTGAACCCGCAGACTCGAACTGAGACGGGCTGTGGTTCCGGGTACGGGACTTCTCGACCAAGGCAACTCTGCAGCGATCACTGCCCGCGGTCGATACCCACGATGACCATCGGCGCGCGCGAGCGGTTTCGCGATGGTTACCAGAGCGTAACAGATCTCGATCGCTGGCATATTATGCATTATTAATACTGAAAGTAACTGGTAGTGTGCTCTGTGGCTTCTGTTCGTGATCCGGCTCCTGAGAACACCGTTCGATTTCGGCGGCGATATCCCGGAGAAGATGGAGTCACACGTACATCTCTCGAGCGGTGTGGTGTTTGTCGACCAACGACTCGACTAGCGCCCCTGAATAATTACTCGAGTACCAGTAACTATCATTGACGACGATGTAGTACTGTGTGACAGATCGACACGGGGATTTTTACTGTCGAACACGTACCGCCGGGAAATGCCATTGCATAACAGGGACGTTCGACAGGACGTCCGTGAACTGGGTGCATTGCTCGGAGACGTCCTCGAGGAACAGACCTCTCGACGGGCCTTCAGGACGGTCGAGTCGTGTCGACAGGACGCAATCGACTACCGGTCGGGTGAACTCGACTCGCGCCAGCCACTGATCTCGGATCTCGAGGGGCTTTCGCCACATCAACAGCGGATCGTCGCCCGTGCGTTTACGAGCTACTTCGAACTGATCAACCTCGCCGAAGAGCGCGAGCGGGTGCGCACGATCCGAACGGGATCGCAGGAAGGAACCCTCGAGGACAGCCTCGAGACGGCAGCCGCGGAGTTAGCGGAGAGCAACGTCGACACCGTCGAGCAAGTGCTGGACGACGTCCTGATCGAACCAACGTTTACCGCACATCCGACGGAAGCCCGGCGCAAGACGGTCAAATCGAAGCTACGAACGATCTCGACCCAACTCGAGACCTTAGACGAGCGACTGCTGACGGACAAAGAGGAAGGACAGGTCTGGCGGGACGTCGACGCCGAGGTGACGAGCCTCTGGCAGACGCCACAGGTTCGAAACCGGCAGCCTGAACCGGAAGACGAGGCCCGAAACGTCCAGTGGTACCTCGAGAACACGCTGTTCGACGTCGTCGGCGAGGTCTACGACGAACTCGCCGATGCGATCACCGGGGAAGTCGGAGACGACCTCGAGATTCCCAAACTCTTCGAGTTCCGCTCGTGGGCGGGCGGCGACCGGGACGGCAACCCCTACGTGACCCCCGAGGTGACGGCCAACACACTCGAGCAACAGCGCGAGGTCGTCCTCGAGAAGTACCGCGACCAGCTCAAGCGCCTGTCAGGCGTGTTGAGTCAGGACGGCAGCCGGATCGACGCCGGTGGGGCGTTCGAGCGCACGCTCGAGGACGACCGCGACCGACTACCCGGTAGCGCCCGAACCGCCGAGGAACGGTATCCCGACGAGCCATACCGCCAGAAACTCAAGCTCATGCGCGAACGCCTCGAGCGAGTTGGTGACGTCCGGCCCGGCGGCTACGAGGACGTCGACGAACTGCTCGCCGACCTCGAGGTCATCGCAAAGAGCCTACGGAACAACGGCGCCGAAAGCGTCGTCGAAGCCCACGTCGACCCGATTCGCCGGCAGGTCGCCACGTTCGGCTTCTCGCTCGCGAGTTTGGACCTGCGCGAACACCAGCAGAATCACACCGACGCCATCGCGGCTGCACTCGAGGGCGAAGGAATCGACTACCACAGCCTCGCCGAGGACGAGCGCACCGAGTTGCTCACCGACGCGATCTTGCAAGACGAGCCGATCATCGACTGTACCGACACCGAGGGTCTCTCCGAGGAGTCGGCCCGCGTCCTCGAGTTGTTCGCCAGCCTCGGCGACTGGCAGTCGGAGTACGGCGTCGAAGCGATCGACACCTACTGCATCTCGATGACCGAGGAGCCGAGTCACGTCCTTGAGGTACTCTTTCTCGCCGATCAGGCCGGCGTCGTCTCGCTGCCCGAACACTGCGGCATCGACGTCGTTCCGCTGCTCGAGACCGAGTACGCCCTCTCGGGTGCTCGCCGAATCATGGGCACGCTGTTCGAGAACGACGCGTACAGTCAGGCGCTCGAGGCCCGCGGGCAGACCCAAGAGATCATGCTCGGCTACTCGGACTCGAACAAGGAAAACGGCTTCCTCGCGGCGAACTGGTCGCTCTATAGAAACCAGCGGCGACTGGGCGAGATCTGTGCCGACTACGACGTGACGATGCGGCTGTTCCACGGCCGTGGCGGCTCGATCTCCCGCGGCGGCGGGCCGATGAACGAAGCGCTGCTGGCGCTGCCCAACAGCACGGTGACGGGACAGGTCAAGTTCACCGAACAAGGCGAGGCGATCGCCGAGAAGTACGCCAATCCACGCATCGCCGAGCGCAACATCGAACAGATGCTGAACGCCCAGCTCCGGGCGCGCCTGCACGCCACAGACCAACCCGAAGAGGCCGTTCGTGAGGAGTGGATCGACGCCATGGAGACCATGGCAGACGCCGCCCGTCGGGAGTACCGTGATCTCTTAGAGAGCGACGGCTTCGTCCAGTACTTCGAGCAGGCGACGCCGATCACCGTCATCGAAGACCTCGATCTCGGCTCGCGGCCCGCCTCGAGAAGCGGCGAGCGAACCGTCGAGGACCTGCGGGCGATCCCGTGGGTGTTCTCGTGGACCCAGTCGCGGTGTATCCTGCCCGGCTGGTACGCCCTCGCGACGGGACTCGAGACCTATCTCGACGAGGGTGGCTCGATAGAGACGCTCCAGGAGATGTACGCCGAGTGGCCGTTCTTCCGGACGACGCTCGACAACGCCGCGCTCTCGCTGTCCCGGACCGAACTCGAGATCGCCGAGCAGTACGCGAATCTGGCAGACGACGACCTCGAGTCGACTTTCTTCCCGCGGATCACCGACGAGTACCAGCAGGCAACCGATCTGATTACCGAAATCGGCCAGCGCGACCAGCTACACACGCGTGACTGGCTCGGCGAGAACCTCGAGCGACGCAACCCCTACGTCGATCCGTTGAACCTGCTGCAGGTCTACCTGCTCGACCAAACCCATCGGACGGACATCGAGGAGCGAACGCTTCGGCTGACGGTCAAAGGTGTCGCTGCCGGGATGAAGAACACGGGGTAATCAGCGGTCGCCGTCGGTGTCGTATCGCTCCGCTGCTGACTCGAACCCCAGTTCCTCGTGTTCTCGTCCCCGGCGCTGTTCGAGTTCGGCGATCGCCGCCGGATCGCGGGCCGCGTCGTCGGTGATCCGCGCCCACGAGGTGTGGACCTTCGAATGGCACCACCGACAGAGATACACCGTGATCTCGTGGCTCAGTTGCTCCCCATCGCGAGCATAGGAGAGGTGATGTTCCTCGAGCAGCGGGCGCTCGTCGTCGTGGGCCAACCGTTTTTTCTCGAGGCCACAGCGGACGCACTCGCGGTCCCGGTTGCGCGAGCGGAAGTGCGGGCAATCGGCCCACGTCTCGTCCGTGTCGGGATCGACGACGGGACAGGCGTACTCCTCGCTGGCGCGTTCGCGGGCGAACTCGGGGTCGTGTGCGTAGTGCTCGAGGGCGTACCGACACTGGCCCTCGCCGGTGAGATGGTCACAGAGACCCGCGAACTCGTAGGGGTCGTCGACGCCGACCGACGTGCCCTGTGGCGTTTTCTCCATGCGCAGTTGCTCGGTCTTTGGCCGGCGAGCAGTTGAATCTCACGGGGACTGCTCGCGACGAGGTATCGTAGCCACTGAACGTCACTGCACACCTGCTCGCACGACGGGAGCACGGTTCGGAGCGTGCGCGGGTCGAAGCGTGCGCGGGTCGAAGCGAACGACGTGAGCGAGACCCGCGGAAATGCGAACGGGGAGGAACGACGTGAGCGAGAACCGCGGAAACGCGAACGGGGAGAAACGACCCGTGAGCGAGGGCTCGATCGAGAACCGCGGACAGTGCGATCAGTGTGTGAGTCGGTTCAGTTGTTACTATAGGAGGACTTTTGAGATCATCCACCCGACTCGAGAACGTGCGGCTGGTCCACCATTCGACGGTTGGCAGCGAGACGGAAGGGAGCACGGTCACTGACCGAACTGCCACGCCGAACGTAGTGGCGACGGACGTCGACCTCGCGGACTCGTTGGTGCGTCAGACGCGCGGACTGATGTTTCGGCGTTCGATCCCTGACGACTACGCGCTCGCGTTCCGCTTTGGCTCCGTCAAAACCCGCGACGTCCACATGCTGTTCGTCTTTTTCCCCATCGACGCCGTCTGGATCGTCGACGACATCGTCCAGCGCGTCGAGCGCCTGCGGCCGTGGCGGAGCTTCGAACGCGAGCGGTGTGATCTGCTCGTCGAACTGCCCGCCGGCGCTGGAAGCGACATCGAACCGGGTGACCGGCTCGTTCTCGAGTCGGCCTGATTCGGCCTCACTCGAGGACGTCGACCTGTCCATCCCGAACGCGGACGTCGAGCAGACTCGTCACGTCTCGAGAGACGTCTGCGTGATCGACGTCGACCCGTCGGAGGACGACCACGATATCGACGAGTTCGGCTTCGACGGCCTCGAGGGCGTCACAGACAGCCTCGATTGTGCCACCCGAGGAGAGGACGTCGTCGACCAGCAGCACGCGGTCACCGGCGTCGACACCGTTGAGATAGAGTTCGCTCTCGCCGTAGCTGGTCTCCTGATGGACCGCGACCTCTTCCGGAAAGCCATAGGAGCGCTTGCGGACGACGACCAGTGGCACGTCAGTCGCGATCGACAGCGCCGTCCCGTGGTGAATCCCCATCGCTTCCGGCGCGACGATCTTGTCGACGGACTCGAGGTCGACGCGCTCGCGGATGCCGTCGGCGACGGCGCACAACACCGCCGGCTCGAGCGGCGGAATCCCGTCGGTGACACCGTGAACGAAGTACTCGTAGCCGTCTCGGTCGACGACGGGGGCCTGTCGAAGCGATCGCGCCAGCGGCTCCAGCGTTGGGTCCATACTCGAGTCGGGCTACGCGGAGGAGGCGAAAGGTTGTTCCGGTGTGACACACTCGAGAGGGACGCCGCGACATCGCGCCGTCGCTTCGGGACCGGCGGATTTAAGTCAGCATAATCCATTAGGATCTGATACCATGGCACGAGATTCGTTCTCAACGCCGGAGTCCGAGGATAGAGGAAGTCGGGGCAACCCGGCTGGGCGTGAAATTCCACGACGAACCTAATCGCAGTGTATCACTCTTGCCTGTAACTCACTCCGCCGAACAGACGATTCCATCTGATCGTACAGTCCGCCTTCTCGACACGACGCTTCGCGATGGCGAACAAGCACCGGGTGTCTCGCTTTCACCCGACGAAAAAGTCGAGATCGCCAACGCCTTAGAGCGAGCCGGCGTCTCCGTCATCGAGGCCGGCAGCGCCTGTACCGGGGCGGGCGAACGCCAAGCGATCTCGCGGGTCACCGACCTCGATCTCGACGCCCGCGTCACCAGCTTCTCTCGCGGGATCCAGACCGATATCGATCTCGCACTCGACTGTGACGTCGACGGCATCCACCTCGTCGTCCCCTCGAGCGACCGCCACGTCGAGGACAAGGTCGGCACCTCCCGCGAGGCCAACCTCGAGAAAACCGCCGAACTCGTCGAGTACGCCACGGCCCACGATCTCTGGGTCGAGGTCATCGGTGAGGACGGCTCCCGAGCCGACCTCGACTACCTCGAGGAGCTGATGGGGACCGCCCTCGATGCTGGTGCCGACCGGGTCTGTTTTGCCGACACCGTCGGCCACACCGGCCCCGAGCGCACCGCCGAAGCCGTCTCCCGACTCGCCGAACTCGGTCCAGTCAGCGCCCACACGCACGACGATCTTGGACTGGGTGTCGCGAACGCACTCTCGGCGATCTCCGCCGGGGCCGACCTCGTTCACTGTACCGTCAACGGGCTCGGCGAACGGGCCGGCAACGTCGCCCTCGAGGAAGTTGCGATCGCCCTGTCGCACGTCTACGGCGTCGACACGCTCGAGCTCACGGAACTGTACGGGCTCGCCCAGACCGTCTCCCGGGCGACCGGCATTCAGCTGCCGCCGAACAAGGCCGTCATCGGCGAGAACGCCTTCACCCACGAGAGCGGCATCCACACCGACGGCACGCTCAAAGACGACAAGATGTACGAGCCCTACGCCCCCGAGACGGTCGGCCGCGAGCGCCGACTCGCTCTCGGCAAGCACACGGGCCGGGCTGGCGTCAAAGCGACACTCGAGGAACACGGCGTCGAGGCCAGCAGCGACGAAATCGCGACGATCGCGAACCGCGTCACGGAACTCGGCGACCGCGGTCGCCGGGTCACGGACGCCGATCTGCTCGCGATCGCCGAAGACGTCACCGGCGACGACCGCGACCGCGTCGTCGAACTGCTGGATCTCACCGCCACGAGCGGCGGTGCCGTCCCGACCGCGAGCATCCGACTCGCCGTCGGCGGCGAGGAACGCGTCGCCAGCGGCACCGGGTCCGGCCCCGTCGACGCCGCCGTCTCCGCCGTTCGTGAAGCACTTGGCTCGATGGCCGATGCCGAACTCGAGTCCTACCACGTCGACGCCGTGACGGGCGGCACCGACGCCGTCGTCACTGTCGAAGTGACGATGGTCCGCAACGACCGCTCGGTCACCGTCGCCCGCAGTGAAGCCGACATCACGCGCGCAAGCGTCGAGGCAATGGTCGATGCGCTCGACCGACTCCTCGCGTCCGATCCACAGCCGCTCACGCCGGCAGACGACTGAGACGGCCCGAAACCACTCTCTTCGGATTCTACGCTGTGTTAGTGAAACGGCTGTCGACTGAGGATCCCCCACGGATCGAACAGATAGACGACGGCCAGAAACAGTGCGACGATGACGACGAACAGTCGGGCGAACGCATTGAGCGAGTCAGGAACGCCCGGCTCGAGGGTGATCGCCATCAACGCTGCGACCCCGATCCAGAGACTCCCGACGACCAGCCGTTGGCGAGTGTCCATATCGGGGTGTACGTCCCAGCCGTTATCAAGCCGACGAGTCGATTCGACGGCTCGTCATCGACACCGATCAGAAGTCGGGGCCGACGGTCCCCTCGTCGAGAACGTCCTTGCGGTTGTCCGTCTGGCCGACCTGATCGTAGGCCACCGGTCCCTCGACCTGTTCGGCGTCCGGTCCGGGCTCGTTGCCGAGATAGACGATATTCGGGTCGGTGCCGACGTCCTCGAGGAGCTTGAACCGCGAGTGGGGAGTCCCAGCGAACTCCTCGAGCCGTTCCTGTGCAAGCGTCTCGCTGGGGCCGTCGAACGCCTCATCCTCGTCCGGGGCGTCGGCAAGGTCGAGTTCGACGAGGACGTCTTCGCTCTCGAGGTCGAGCCCCGCGTCCTCGAGGACGCCCACCAGTTCGACGACCGCTGCTTCCTGCTCGGGCAAGGTGTCGTTCGACTCGAGTTCGGGCGAGTCCTCGTCGGCGAGGATCTCGACGGCTTTGAGGAGTGCGATCGTTTCCGCATCGAGATCCTCGACGGCCTCGACGACGGCCTCCAGATCGTCGCCGCTCCCGACTGCATCCTCGACCTCCTCGGTCGCCGGGAGCTGGGCCTCGAGTCGGACGATCGTTCGACTTTTCGCGGTGTTGTCGATATACCGCTGTGGGTCGCTGTCGGGGTCGTTCATATCCCCGAACTGGATCACTTCGGGCGGACAGGCGTCCTCGCAGGCGGTCCTGCCGACGAACTCCTCGCCTTTGGTCCCGTCCTGGCGGGTCGCACAGAACGTGCATTTCTCCATGACGCCTCGCGGGCCACGGCTGTTGACCGGCCGGCCGCGCTGGTCGTAGACGTGTTCGTCGTCGAGTTCGTCATCCGAGACGGTCGGTTCCTCCCACTGGAAGTAGTTGACACCGTAGGGACAGGCGACCTGACAGTACCGACAGCCGATACAAACGCCGTAGTCGGTCAGGACGAGCCCGTCCGAATCGCGGGTGTGACGGGCCGTCGTCGGGCACACTTTCTCACAGGGTGCATCCGTACAGTGTTGACACGGCCGAATGAGCCGGTTCGGGAACTCCTCGCTCGTCGTCTCGTCCTCGTAATCGAGGACATACATCCAGTTTGCACCCTGATCCCAGTTGTGTTCGTCGGCACAGGCAACGACACAAGCGAGACAGCCGTCACAGTACTCGAGGTCGAGTGCCATCCCCCACTGGACGCCTTCGTCCGACTCGTCCGTGTCCTGTATCGCGGCCGTCTCCGGCCCGTCCCCATCGCTACCGCCTGCGGCCGTTCCCCAGACGCCGAGACCCACGGCGCTGGCACCGCCCATCTTCTTCATGACCTCCCGACGTGACTCCCCGTCGACACCGAAGCGTGAGAGGGTGTGCTCGAGTCGCCCCGACTCTCGTTCGGCCTCGATTTCGTCCGCCATCGGTCGATCGTCCTCGCCGAACTCCGCGACGACAGCGTCGTGATACCGGTCGTAGAACGCCTCCTCCGTGAGCTCGCCTTCTGTGACACGCAGTGCATCTTCGGCCATCTCGAGGCCCAGCTCCGCATCGTATCCGGTCTCCTCGATCGCGTCCTCGAGTCGGTCTTGCCACGCATCGCCGAGTGGGTGAAACGTGTCGTCGTCGACAGGCCACTCGTCCTCGCTCATCGTTTCTCACCTCCCGCTGTGTCACGCTGGTCACGGTCGGTCATCATTGGAAAGTAGTGACTGTACCGGACCGACGTCGATAAAAATCATGCTTGCGAATAACACACAGTGACTGCCCACACAGCGACGATGATCGTTGTCCCGGTGCCTCGAAGCCGCTGTCGTGACAGGCGTTACGCGTCGCTTCCGTTAGGCAGTGTCGCTCTCGGCGTGCAGGCCGTGTCTGACACGGACAGGTCTATCGCTCCAAGAGTGAGATTATGAAAAGCGCCGAGAGGGAGATTTGAACTCCCGAGTCCGTGAGGACAGCAGATTTCGAATCTGCCGCCTTGGCCGGGCTAGGCTATCTCGGCTCATCCATACCTACCCGGGTGATGTTTTTACCCGTTTCGATTCCTCGCCGTGATTGTGACTCCGTCACGTCCTGCCGCCCATGATCGGGACCGCAGCCCGTCTCAATCGAGGATGTCGCCGACTCGTCTCGGTTCCCCCTGAAGGGTCGGCTGTTCGGCGACGATTTTCAGGACTTCGTGGTCAGTCACGTCGTAGTAGGATTTCTCCGTGGCCTCCTCGATCAGGGCTTTCTCGAGGCGAAACTCGGTACCTTCGTAGACGACGTCGACGCCATCGTCGTCGAACGCAAGGGTTGTCATGGACACGTGTATGCGACGGGCAACTAAAAGGGAGGCGACCTGCGACGGGACACCGTACGACGAGCGTCAGACGAGTGGCAGACGACGCGCGAGGGTTATTAGTCGATAACTCCTTTGGACTGAAATGTGGCCTTCAGCAGGGATCCGCTCGACGAACTGGTCGTGCCCGATGGCACGGAAGCCAAAGAAGTCGACCTCGTGACCGACGGCGACGTCTTCGTCGGTGCCCGATCGACCGTCGAGTTCGGCGTCCGCGGTCGAAACGTACTTGCCGGCGAGAGCGTCGCGTTCGGCGGTGCCATCGAGGCCGAAGGAGACTGTCGACTCGATATGTGGTGTGACGTCGCCGAGAACGTCCTGGTCGGACAGGACGCCTACATCGGCGAACGAGTCCACGTCGCCGGCGAGATGAAAGTTGCCGGCGATCTGGATATCGGAGATGATGTCGAGATCGAAGAGGGGTTCGAGGCAAACGGCTGGATCGTGATCCGGAATCCGATGCCCACGATCGTCTTCCTGTTCGTCTACCTCAAACACCTCTTGCTCATCGGCGAGGACGAAACCGCCCAACAGCTCGTCTCCGAACTCGTCGACGACGACGAGCAAGCGGACGTCGAGCCGCTGGTCATCCCCAAAAACGCGACGGTCAGCGACGACGCATGGCGCGTTTCGACGCCCGCCACGATCGGCGACGACTGTCGACTCCACGGGAACGTCCGCGCTGAAACGATCGACGTCGGCGAGAACACGACGATTTTCGGCAGTCTTCGTGCCCGCGGTGATGTCGCTGTCGATGATGGGAGTCGTATTCACGGCGATTTGACCACCCGCGACGGGAACGTCACCATCGAGGGGGACGCCCGAATCCTCGGTGACGTCTCGTGTGCCGACCTCGAGATCGGCCCGGATGCCGAAATCGATGGGACGATCCGCGCGGACGGCACGATCACGATGGGGACGACCGAACGCGACCCGGAGTAACGGACACTCGAGTGTCGTACACAACGCTATTGCTCGATTGGAGACCGGCCTTCGTGGTTGCTACTAGTACCATGTTTAACGGGCACGCAAGTGATGGGGAGTCCACCATTCGTTTCGAGAACCGCCGTTGGCGTATGGATCATGACTAGTTATCCCGTCGGTGGGTGCTCCAGCTAGCAGGTGCCACCGCGGAAACGACGGGCGTCACAGGGTGTCCAGACGGGGACGAGGAAGACGATGCCGAGCCCGAAAACGGAAAGGCAGAGTCCGAAAACGGTAACGGCGAAGTGATCGATCCCGACGAGGAGATCGAACTCGAGACCGGGAATAGCGAGGACGAGGAGAACGGTGACGAAGAGGAAAACGGCGAGGACGAAGATGCATGAGGAACCGACCGATCGACTGCTGTTTGACGGCCCATCAAGCGACCTCGAGCGCAGTGATCAGTAAATAAGTTCGTCGTCGTTTTCGACCATGTACAGCGTCCGTGCGGCGATGTTCACCGCGTGGTCACCGACGCGCTCTAAGTCACGGATCGTCAACAGCAGCCGCGACACGTCCTGAAGCAGCGCTTCCACTTCAGCAGGGGACTCGAGTTCGCGCTCGATCAGGTCCCGGACGACGATTTCGCTCGCTCGTTCGGCGAAGTGGTCGAGGTCGTCATCACGGTCGGCGAGTTCTCTGCAGGCGTCGGTGTCTTCGGTATCGTACGCCATCATCGCGTCTTCGATCATTGCCAGCGTCAGGTCGCCCATCTCCTGGACGTCGACGTCGGGAAAGAGATCCTCTTTGGCGTTGAGGGTATAATCGCCCAGATTAACCGCGAGATCGGCAATCCGCTCGAGGTCGGTGATAATCTTGAACGAGGCGGCGATAAACCGGAGGTCGCTTGCGACTGGCTGTTGGAGTGCGAGCAGTTCGATACAGTCTTGCTCCAGATCGAGATACATCCGGTTGATCTCGCCGTCGCCCTCGATCACTTCGCGGGCAAGTGCATCGTCTTTTTGCTCTAGAGCATCCAGCCCCATCCGCATCCGCTCCATGACAACTTCACTCATATAGAGGATATCCTCACGAAGCTCCGTGAGTTTCTCCTGATACGATTTTCGAGCCATACTCCAGAAAGCTTGCCCGACAGTCATTAGACTTGTGCTCAATCGAGACACCGCAGTGACCGGTTAGAGCAGCGGTGACACACTCGAGTCCGACAGTATGAACGTCGATGACTGCGCTCTCGACGCGGAGATGAGAACGCGACGATATTCGTATCGAACGGCCGAGAAAAGCGCGTTATCCGAACTTGCCGGTGATGTAGTCCTCGACGCGGTCGCTCTCGGGGTTCTCGAAGATCTTGTTCGTGTCGTCGAACTCGACGAGATGCCCGCCCGTGAGGAAGACCGCAGTTTTGTCCGAGATGCGGGCCGCCTGTTGCATGTTGTGGGTGACGATGACGACCGTATACTCCTCGGAGAGCTCCTCGACTAAGTCCTCGATCTTCGAGGTCGCCACGGGGTCGAGCGCCGACGCTGGCTCGTCCATCAGGATGACTTCCGGATCGGGCGCGATCGCGCGAGCGATACAGAGGCGCTGTTGTTGGCCACCAGAGAGATCCAGTCCGGACGAGTCGAGTTGGTCTTCGACTTCGTCCAGCAGGGCTGCTCGCTCGAGTGCGGTCCGAACTTTCGCATCGACATCGCCGTCGTCTTTGCCCTGTACGCGGAGCCCGTAGGCGACGTTATCGCGAATCGATTTCGGGAACGGGTTCGGTTTCTGGAACACCATGCCGATCTTCCGTCGCAAGGCGACGGGGTCGACATCATCGTCGTAGACGTTCTTGCCGTGGAAGCGAAGATCACCCTCGACACGAGCGATGTCGATGAGATCGTTCATCCGGTTGATCGAGCGCAGGAACGTCGATTTGCCACAGCCCGAGGGGCCAATGAGTGCGGTCACCTTTCGCTCGGGGATGTCCATGTCGATTCCGTGGAGTGCCTGATCGTCACCGTAGAACACGTCGAGACCACGGGACTCGATGACGGCATCGTCGACTCGCGGCGAGCCGAGTGGGGCGTTGTCGGTCATCGTCGCGTCCGAACGGGAGCCGGATGATTCGGGCGTCGATACGGTTCGTGAGCCGCCACCGTTCGTGGTCATATGAGGTAGTTGAATCTTGGGACTCACGCAGTTACTTGTTGCGAAACGGACGCCCGACCGGTTGACACCGTATCCGGGCCGATGCGTGAGTGCCTTGGGAAACGTAGGTGACTGGCCGGATAAATAGGATACTATGACGCCTCTATTGAGGGTCTGTCTGCTAAATAGCACTATATAGATTTGGCTGCTGGTTGTGAGTGCAGTCCGTCGCTGGTGGTCGTGGCCGACGTGTCACATGCCGGCGTCAGTCTCGTCGATCGACTCCGGGTTTGGGGCTCGTGGGAACTCGAGAACGATCGTCGCCCCATCGCTCGTCTCGGCTTCGTGCTGGGACCCGTCGGCATCGGATCGATCGACAGCGTCAGTAGCGCCCGAATCGGTCGACGGGATCAACAGTCGACCATCGTACCGGCGGACGATCCAGTCGACCAGCCACAGTCCGATGCCGCCGGTGTGTGTCACCTGTGAGATCGAACGGGTACCCGTGATGATCGCTGCCTCGTCGTCCGGGATTCCGGGACCGTCATCATGGATTCGAATCCGGACGTGGTCGGTCGTCGTCTCCACGGTAACGGCCACGGTCGGCTCCGGACCGGCGTGGCTGGCGGCGTTGGCGAGCAGTTCGTCGACTGCAGCCTCGACTTCCGGCCCGCAGGCCGCGATCGCGTGGGCAGGTGCCGTCACGGAGATATCGGCGTTCGTTCCGTCGTCCTCGGTTGTAAACTCAGCGACCCGGTCGCGAACCACGGCCGCAAGGTCCGTTTGCGGCACGGGTTCGCCGACTGGGTCGAGCAGGTCCTCGGTCATCCGTGCCCTGTCGGCCAACTCGAGCAGTTCTGTCGTCACCAGTTGGATCTCGCGGGCCGACTCCCGGTCGTCGCCGTCGAGTTTCGACTCGAGATCCGTGGCTCGGCCCGCGATGATGTTGAGCGTGTTCCGGAGGTTGTGTCGCAGGATTCGATTCAAGACGAGTAACATCTGTTCGCGGTGAGCCAGCGTGCCCGCGAGCCGATCGAGGGCGCCGTCGATCCGTTGCCACTCCGCCGGTCCCTCGAGAGATGGGCCGGCGTCGTACTCCCGTCGCTCGAGCGCTCGTACGCGGTCGACGAGGAGGCCGATGTGGCGAATCTTCGATCTGTACACCCAGCCGCCAAAGATCATGATCGAGCCGAGCAAGGCGGCCGCCGAAACGATCTGAAAGAGGACGAGTCGATTGATTCGTGCGTCGACAGCCGCCTGATCACGGTGGGCCGTGACCGTCCAGTCGACGACCTCGAGTGAGACGCTGTGGGAAACGGTGTCGTCGAACCGATCCGCAGTCGTATACAGTGTCCACGAATCCGATTCGACAGTAATCGCGTCTCGGTTATCCGTGCCGGCCAGCGAATCGAAGAGCCCGGTTTCCTCGAGATGGTAGGCCCCGTTGATCGTGCCGACGACCTCGCCGTCTTCGACGAGCGGAGCACTGATGACGACGATCGTGTTCCCCGTCTGTGCGCGAAACGGGTCGCTAATGTACTGTTCGCCATCGAGTGCAGCCCTGACGTACGCTTGCTCGCTCAGGTCGGTTCCAACGATCGGCTCGGTCTCGTGTGGCTGTCTCGTCGTCGTAAACGACCGCACCGTGCCCGTGTCGTCGACGACGGTCGCACCGTCGAACGCCGACGACGAGACGAACGCCTCGAGGGCCTGATCTTGCTGAGCCGTCTCGTGTGCCACGAGGTCCGGGTTGGTCGCAGCGACGGCGACGGTCCGTCGTTGTTCGCTGAGTCGCTCGTCGAGGACCGACGCGGACTGCGCTGCGCGATCGACGACCGACAGCTCGGTGTTCTCGTCGACATCGGCTCGGTGTGCGTCGAACGTCGCCACGAGGACACCGCCGGCTACGAGCACGACGACGAGAAAGGCGATCCCGAACCGATATGCGAGTCTCACTCGAAGACGCCTCGCTCAAAGATAGAGAGAACGCAGTTATTACACTGTCGGAGAGCGCTCAGAAAACGTTCAGCTTCGGGGGTCGTACTTGTTCCGGATCAAGATCGCGACCGCGTTCATCAACAACAGGATCGTCAAGAGCACGACGATCCCAGCGGCAGCGACGTGCTGGAACTCGGGTTCGGGCAGCGTCGCCCACTCGAAGATCATCATCGGCATCGCACTGAACGGTGCCGTGAGGCTGTCGGGAGAGACGAACAGCGACGTTGCCGCGCCGACCATCAGGATCGGTGCCGTTTCGCCGATCGCACGCGACAGCGAGAGGATCGTCCCGGTCATGATTCCCGGCAGCGCCCGTGGCAGGACGACGTCACGAATAACCTGCCACTGGGTCGCGCCGACCCCGTAGGCAGCCTGTCGCTGTGAGTCAGGGACAGAGCGCAACGACTCCTGTGTCGAGACGATGACGATCGGGAGGATCAACAGCGTCAGCGTCAGTGCACCGGCGATGAGACTCGAGCCCAGCTGTATCCCCCGGACGAAAATCGCCAGACCGAGCAGCCCGTAGACGATCGACGGGACGCCCGCGAGGTTCGCGATGTTCGCCTCGATGAACGATTTCAGCTGACTGTCAGCCGCGTACTCCTCGAGGTAGACTGCTGCGCCGACACCGAGGAAGATGGTGAAGACGGCGGTCAGCGCGATGAGGAAGATCGAGCCGACGATCGCAGGATAGATCCCGGCCCCACGGCCATCGGGCAGGAAGTTCTCGACGACCTGCGACGGCGGATACGTCAGGAACTCCCAGGTGACCCAGCCCCACGACTCGTAGATGACGTCGGCGAGCAGGGCGACGAGTGCGACGATGCCGACGAGCGTGGAGGCGAAACAGATCCCGACGAAGACGCGGCCGATCTGTCGCTTCCGTTCGATGTCGTCCGTGCCGTCGGCGAACGGATTGTTCGTGCTCATTGGTACTCCTCCCGGTAGCGCGATTTAACCCATAGGCTGATCATGTTCATCGCCAGTGTCAGTATAAACAGCGTCAGGCCGACAGCGAACAGGCTCTGGTAGCCGATCGAATCGACCGAGACGTCACTGATCCCGATCTGGACCATGTACGCAGTCATCGTCTGGATCGAATCGAGCGGATTCGCCGTGATTTGGGGAGTCATCCCGACGGCGAGTGTCACAGCCATCGTCTCCCCGATCGCCCGCGACAGCGCGAGAATGTAGGATGCGACCACGCCCGACAGCGACGCTGGAACGACGACGTTCGTCGACACCTCGAACTTCGTCGCGCCGAGTCCATAAGCCGCGTTCCGCAGTTCGTCCGGCACCGACGACATCGCGTCTTCGCTCAGACTCGAGACCATCGGGATGATCATGATCCCGACGACGATTGCCCCCGAAGCGGCGTTGAACGTCCCCGTCTGGGGGAACACGAACTGGATCACCGGCGTAATAAACGACAGGGCGAAGAAGCCGTAGACGATCGTTGGGATACCCGCAAGGATCTCGAGTGTCGGCTTGATGACCTTGCGGACCCGTGGCTCTGCGTACTCGCTGAGATAGATCGCCGTGGCTGTGCCGACGGGAATCGCGATGAGCGCCGAGCCAACCGTGATGATCAACGTCCCCCAAACCAGCGGCAACACGCCGTAGCTGTAGGGCTGGATCACCGGCGACCAGTTCGTTCCGGTGAGATATTCGACGATCGAGACGTGTTGGAAGAACTCGATCGAGCCCTGAATGAGGACGAGGATGATTCCAAGCGTCGTCAACACCGTGACGAGCGCACAGGAGAAGAAGACGTACTTGATGAAACCGTTCTTTCGGTCGTCGATACTACTCCCACCTGTAGTAATCGTTGTGTCGGCCTGACTCATGCTGTCGCCTCGTCGATCGCGTCCTCGAGTTCCTGCCGGCTGTCCTCGACCTGCTCGCTGGGAATTGCGTAGTACCCCACTCGGCGGGCAGCCCACTCGGTCCAGGTCAGTGTCTCTCCAGATTCGACGATGTCGGCGTCCGTCGCCTCGCCGTCGATCTCCTCGAAATAAAAGCGAGCGAACGCACGCACTTCCTCGCGTTCGAACGCGTCCGTCCGGAAGTAGGTGTACAACGGTCGCGTCAGTGGCTGATACTCGCCGCTTTCGATCGTCTCTCGATCCGGCTTGACACAGCCATCGCCGTTGTCGACGGCGATGAGTTTGAGATCGTCTTCGTTCTCGTAGTAGTAGCCGGCACCACCGAAACCGAGCGTGTACTGCCCACCACGGACGCCGCGGACGATCACGTTCGTGTCCGCACTCGCGGAGTAGTCGGATCTGATGTTCCCGATATCGCCGTTGATCTCCTCGGTGAAGTAGTCGAACGTCCCTGAGGCGGGATCACGGCCGTAGAGGTCGATTTCCTCGTCGGGCCACTCATCGCGGACGTCACTCCAGGTCTCGACGTCCGACCCTGACTCCCAGATCTGCTGGAGTTCCTCGACGGTGAGACAGTCACACCAGTCGTTGTCCGGATTGGCGAAGACGGCCAGTCCGTCGAGTGCCGTCTCGAGTCCGATGTAGTCGATCCCGTTCGACTCACAGAGCGTCTGTTCGTCCTCGAGGATCGGGCGACTCGCGTTCTGTGCGTGGGTATCCCCGTTACAGAAGCGCTGAAACCCCGCGCCCGTACCCGAACCACGAACCGGAATGATGACGCGGTTGTTTCGCCACTGGAACTCCTCTGAGACCACGGCTCCGTGGGGCAACACCGTGTTGCTGCCGTCCATCCGAATCTCCCCTTCGAGCCCGCTGTCCTCACCTCGGACGAGACAGCCTGCAAGTCCCATCAGGCCAGCACTGGCGGTGCCGAGTAGAACACGACGGCGAGAAATCGTGCCGTCTGAACCGGATTTCGGTTCGTTACCCATCATAGTACTCTATAGCAGATTCCATCTAAATACCCTGCTATGTTATCTATATACTTCTATGTTTGTGGGGCACTGTCGCAGTCGATCATTCGGTTACGACCGCCTCAAATGCTGTCGGCTGACACCAGACGGCCGGACTGATCCCCTCTATAGAGGAAGACGGATTTATAGGTATCCGATCGAAACTGGATCGTATGGAGACGCGCAAGGTCCAGGTAACAGGCGGGTCAACGTATACTGTTTCACTTCCGAAATCCTGGGCGACCGAAAACGGCGTCAGCGCCGGGACGATCGTCGAGTTTTATCCTGAAAACGATTCCCTCCTGTTGACGCCACAG
Organism: Natronorubrum sulfidifaciens JCM 14089; assembly: GCF_000337735.1. Lineage (GTDB taxonomy): Archaea > Halobacteriota > Halobacteria > Halobacteriales > Natrialbaceae > Natronorubrum > Natronorubrum sulfidifaciens. The sequence goes on from NZ_AOHX01000025.1 coordinate 197,562, forward strand.
AGCGAGTCAGACCGACAGGAAGGCACACTCGAGATCACGGATCTCGAGGGCGAACGACTTACCCGGGCCGTGATGACGATGTACGTCAGCGGCTTCGACATCATCCGTCTCGAGGCGAGCCGGATCACGACCGGCCAGCGCAGCGCAATCCGGAGTGCAACCCAGAGCCTCGTCGGCGTCGAAGTGCTCTCGGAGACGACCGATAGCGTCGTTATTCAAGATCTACTCGACTCCTCTGAGCTGTCGATCGTCAACGCCGTCTCGCGGATGCGCCTGATCGCTCGGTCGATGCTCGAGGACGCTGTCACCGCGCTCATCGAGAACGATGACGATATCGCGACAGATGTCATCGAGCGCGACGACGACGTCGACCGACTCTGGCTGGTCGTGTCACGGATCTTCCGGGCGACGCTGCGTTCACCACGGGCTGCCGAAGAGCTCGGCGTGCCCAGAGAGGACTGTTTCGACTACCACTCGAGTGCGCGCCAACTCGAGCGCGTCGCAGACCACGCGGCCAAAATCAGCAATCTCGCGCTCAAACTCGACGACATCCCCGACGACGTCGCTGACGCGCTCGTCGACCTTCATGCGGACGCGTCGGACGTCCTCGAGAAGTCGATGGATGCACTGGTTGCCGACGATTCCGAGGAGGCGAACCGATTGGGACACGCCGCTCGCGAAGCCGTCCTCGAAATCGACGAACACACCCGGCTGATCGACGACATGCTCCGGAGACTCGATCCGGTCCAAGCCCAGTCGCTTGGCCTGATCGTCGACTCGCTCTCTCGCAGTGCCGATTACGGCGGCAACATCGCTGAGACGGCGCTGCAGAAGGCTGCCCCACGGCCATAGCCGCCGACTTCGGGTTTCGGTTCGACGACGCTCGTCGACAGCAGTGGCTATCGGAACTGAAAACAGCAGGAGCTCAGTCGTGCTGCAGTTACTCGAGGAGAACGGCGTTGACCTGCCCGGTCTGGCCGGGGCGGGACATGACGCGTGCCTGACCTTCGGACGTCTCGATGACGGCGCCTTTCGTGATGATGTTTCGGCGGACGTAGTTGGGGTTGGCGTCGTTCTCGACGACGTCTTCGATATCGGCGGAGACCGTCTCCGCACCTTTGTTGACGCTCGCGACGTTCGTCGCAAGCGCGCGAACTTTCGTTTCGTTGCCTCGAGCGTCGACGGCACGGAAGCGTGGCTCGCCGACCTGCGTCTCGGTTGGCAGGCGACCGAGTTCGTCTTTACGGCGTTTGCGTACGTTCTTCAGTCGGCCACCGGTTCGCTTTCGCGTAGAGCGTCCCTGGTTTTGCATACTCGATCAAACTGCTGGCGTATACTTGAATCCACTGCTATGCGCTTTTCTGGTGAGTGGGCGTGCTGTGCGCTCTCACTCCAGTTCATCCGTCTTCGACCGAACAGTACGCGTGGCCCGGTTCGTCCAACGTCGTCTCCTGATCGTCACCGTCACGGGTGCAACGAGGGTGGTGTCCGCTCCCGCGGTCGAAGCAGTATTTTTATACAACGGTATGACAGTCTGTGAGTATGACACATTCAGGCCCCCGGCGACGGGACGTTCTCGTCGCGGTCTCGAGCACCTCCCTCCTACTGGCAGGCTGTACGGAAAGCGATGCGTCGACGTCAGGCTACGGAACCGCCTACGGGCGCGGATACGGGTCCGGAGGCGAGTAGTCGTGGGCGACCGAACGCCACGACTCGGACTGGGAACGTTCGAGGAAGGCGAAGCGTGGGACCACACCGACACGGTCGAAGCCGTCGACGAGCACGCGATCGTTCGGGGACCGATCGCCGACCGGCCGGCGTCGGGCGAGTACGACGACGAACTGTACCATGCGACCGATCAGGGGATCACCTGGCGCTGGGATGTCTCGAGCGAGGACTGGGTCTATTTCGGCGGGCAAGGGTGTTCGGACCAGCCCGTGCCGGGAACGAGTCACTTCGACGCGGCACAACTCGTCCACGCGCGTACCGCGGAGACCCCGGTCTGGAACGTCGAGGCCCACGGGATCGAAGGCGACGGCAAGACCGAGGTCGGCCAAGACCTCCACGAACTCCTCACGAAAGTCGAATCGGCCGGCGGCGGAATCGTCTACGTCCCGCCCGGCCGGTATCTCCTCGAACGGACGCCGCTGATCGGCGACGACACGATCTTGCTGGGTGCGGGTCGCGCGACGGTTCTCGAAGGGACGCGCCCCGACGGCGGGGAAGGCCGAGCACTCCTCTCCAACAGGGGCTACGACACGGTCGGGTACGGTGGCGCATCGAACTGGGGAGTCTGTAACGTCCGCATCGATTCGCCGTCGTCGAACGGGATCATGCCTGCCCACGCCGAGAACGTCCGGCTCGAAAACGTCTACGGCGACCGCATCTACTATCACCACATCGACGTCGTGTCGTCCAAAAACGTCGTTATCGACGGCTACTGGGCGACTCGAGGCGGCGACGGCGGGTCGGATGCACCGATCCAGTTCGACAACCAGACCTCGGAGATCGCATCGAACAGCGTCTGGAACGGAACCGACGAGTTACTGTCCGGGAGCGATGGGACCCCGACACGGAACTGTACCCTCAAGAACTTCGAGATCGACCCCGGGAACGGCCCCGACTACGGCGTCCACATACACCGGAACGGGAACGAGTCGATCACGATCAGCGATGGCTACATCACCGGCTGCCTGTCCGCGGCGATCAGGGCCGATACCGGCGACGAGATTGCCGATCTGACGATCGACTCCGTCTCGTGTATCGAGAACGCGAGAGGCATCTCGCTCGGTCAAATCAAAAGCGGCCGGCGAGAGCTGACGATCAACAACGTCACGATCAGAACCGACAATAGAGGGCTGGCCGCCGGATCGGGAATTTATGCGGGCGGGTTCGACGGCGCCGAAATCGCAAACACCATCGTCGACGGCGAGTTCACGAACTCGATCCTCTTCGACGATATGGATGACCTAAAGCTGAGTACTGTCACCGCCACGGGAGCGGACAGTCAGGCGTTCCGGTTCCGGGAGAACGTCGACGCGACCCTGACGACCGCCCGCGCAGCGGACTGTGGCGGCGCGGGCGTCTACTCGGGACCCGGCTGCAGCGTCGCCTACGGTGGCGTCTCGTTCAAGAACGTGGGACGCGAGGTCGTCGTCGCCGGGGAGCTGCGGGAGTGGGCGTCTTCGTAATCGGGCTACTCTTTTTGGGCGTCGACGACGGCCACACCAGCCAGATTGACGATGTCTTTGACCTCGTCGCCTCGCTGGAGGACGTGGACCGGCTCGTCCATGCCGACGAGCATCGGACCGATCGCGTCCGCGCCGCCGAGACGCTGGAGCAGTTTGTAGCCGATGTTCCCTGACTCGAGGTTCGGGAAGACGAGCACGTTCGCCGGCTCATCGAGTTCGGAGAAGCCGTAGGTTCCCTCGAGGATGTCCTCGACGACGGCGGTGTCCGCTTGCATCTCGCCGTCGACGGGGAAGTCGATCTCGGGGTCGTCCTGTAGCATGGCCGCGGCCCGGCGTGGCTTGCGGGTGCCTTCGTTGTTGACGCTGCCGAAGTTCGAGTACGACAACAGTGCGGCGCGTGGCTCGACGTTGAACCGGCGGGCGAGTTTGCCCGTCTGTCGGGTGACCTCTGCGAGGACGTCCTCGTCGGGGTCCTGATTGACCGTCGCGTCGGCCACGAAGATCACGCGGTTTTTGAACGTGAGCATGTAGACGCCGGCCGCGTAGTCGACGTCATCGTCGGTGCCGATCACCTGCAGCGGCGGGCGCAGCGCCGAGGGGTAGTGATGGGAGAGTCCAGTGAGAAGCGCGTCGGCGTCGCCCTGCTCGACCATCACGCTCCCGAAGTAGTTCGAGTCACGTTCGATGAGTTCGCCCGCTTCGGTTCGCGTGACGCCTTTTCGCGCACGCAGTTCGTGCAGGCGGTCGGCGTAGCCTTCGTAGTCGCCGACGGAGGGGTCCGCGACCTGCGGATCGAAGTCGAGGCCGAGATCCGTTGCCGTCTGTCGAATCTCGTGCTCGTCGCCGATCAGGATCGGGAGCGCGATTCCCTGCTCCTGAATCTGGTAGGCTGCCCGGATCATCTTCTCGTTTTCGCCCTCCGCGAGCGCGACCGTCTTGGGGTCGCTTTTCGCCTTGTTGAGGACGACACGCATCATCTCGCGGGATTTGCCCAGTCGGGCCTCGAGTTCCTCCTCGTAGGCCTCGAGGTCGATCTCGGTCCGGGCAGCGCCGGAGTCCATCGCGGCTTCGGCGATCGAAGGGGCCACACGGAAGAGCACGCGGGGGTCAACCGGCTTCGGGATGATGTAGTCGGGGCCGAACTGAAGCGGATCGTCGCCGTAGGCCTTGACGACCGCGTCGGGAACGTCCTGCCGTGCGAGGTCGGCAAGCGCCTCGGCACAGGCGACTTTCATCTCCTCGTTGATCTCCGTCGCGCGGACGTCGAGTGCGCCGCGGAAAATGAACGGGAATCCGAGGACGTTGTTGACCTGATTCGGGTAGTCCGAGCGTCCGGTCGCCATGATGACGTCGTCGTCGCGGGCCGCTTTGGCCTCCTCGTAGCCGATCTCCGGGTCGGGGTTGGCCATCGCGAAGATGATCGGGTTGTCCGCCATCGACGCGACCATCTCCTGAGAGACGATGCCGCCGGCCGAAAGCCCGACGAACACGTCGGCATCCTCCATCGCATCCGCGAGGCTGCCGTCGGAAACGTCACGGGCGAACTGCTGTTTGTACTCGTTGATGTCGCCCGATTCTGCGCGCTCGTCGGTGATGATTCCCGTCGAGTCACACATCGTGATGTTCTCTTTCCGGACGCCAAGCGAGACGTAGAACCGCGCCGTCGCGATGGCACTCGCACCCGCGCCGGAGAACGTAATCTCGAGGTCCTCGAGGTCCTTGCCGGCGACGTCAGCGGCGTTGAGGAGTGCGGCCCCGGAGATGATCGCGGTGCCGTGTTGGTCGTCGTGAAACACCGGGATGTCGAGTTCCTCGCGCAGGCGCTCTTCGACGGTGAAACACTCGGGCGCTTTGATGTCCTCTAAGTTGATGCCGCCAAAGGTTGGCTCCATCATCTTGACGGCTTCGACGAGCTTGTCGGGGTCGGCTTCGTCGAGTTCGATGTCGAAGACGTCGATATCCGCAAAGCGCTTGAACAGGACGCCTTTTCCCTCCATGACGGGTTTCGACGCCTGTGCACCGATGTCTCCCAGTCCGAGCACGGCGGAGCCGTTCGAGACGACCCCGACGAGGTTCCCCTTAGCAGTGTAGGTGTAGGCGTCGGCTTCGTCCTCGTCGATCTCTAAACACGGCGCGGCGACGCCGGGTGAGTACGCAAGCGAGAGGTCACGCTGCGTATTCGTCGGTTTCGTGGTCGAAATCTCGATTTTTCCAGGAGGGTCCGTTCGGTGGTACTCCAATGAATCCTCATCTAGTCCCATACCGTGGACACTGTCGGGGACTACTAAAAACAATGTGAAGGTGACTTTCGTCAATTGTCGACTTTCGGCTGCAGTGGGATCTGCACTCGCGGCGACGAGAGAGTCCATCGATTCGACCGTTTTATACGCACCGCGACAGTGTGGTGGGGTATGGACGTCGCGCTTGGTGGGACGTTCGACCCCGTTCACGATGGCCATCGCCGGCTGTTCGAACGGGCGTTCGAACTCGGGGACGTGACTGTCGGATTGACAAGTGACGACCTCGCACCGAAGACACGACACGTCGAACGGCGTGTGAGATCGTTCGACGAACGCAAAGCACAACTCGAGACGGAACTCGAGCCACTCGCCGCTGAACAGGACCGTGAGTTCGAGATTCGGCGACTCGACGAACCGACGGGAATCGCGACCGAGCCGCAGTTCGACTATCTGGTCGTTTCGCCGGAGACCCGCGACGGCGGCAAACAGATCAACGACATCCGCCGCGAACGGGGCTACGAGCCGCTCGACGTCGTCGTCGTACCCCACAAACTCGCGGCGGACGGCGATATCATCTCGAGTACCCGAATCGTACACGGCGAGATCGACGAACACGGGGCCGTCCTTGAGGACGACGAATCGGAGAACACACCGTAGCGGTCGGAAGCCGACAGTCGACGGACTGTTACACTCGATTTCGGCTCCGTATCACAGTGTTACTATGGTACAGTGTACCACTTTTGTAAGAAACCGACTGAAACAGTCAGCTTACCACCGTGGTGGCTCGAGTCCCGCCCGTTCAAGCAGGTCCTTCCACCGGGACTGGATCGAAAGCCGCGACACGTCGGCGGCATCGGCGACAGTGCCCTGTGTTCGGCCGTCGCCGGCGACGAGCGACCCGGCGTAGACACTTGCGGCGAGCACCGCTCGTTTCGACCGATCGTCTTCGGGCACATCGGCGAGAAAGAGGTCCACCGCACACGACCGCGCCTCGGTCGACAACTCGAGGCGCTCGGCGACGGTCTCGAGTTCCTCGAGCCACTGTTCGTACTCGATCCGATCCCGAGCGCTGTGCATACACGGGGTATCGTTCCAGTGTGAATAAATCCACAGGGTTGACGCTCTCGTTTCGGTGTCAGTTACTACTGCGATAGCTGATAGTTTCGATGGTCCTGTATTCCAATCCGGTACTACGTGGGGACAACGTTTCGATACAAACGGCTAAACAAATCGGCTGTTCACTGTCAGGATCACTAGGATACGACTACTAAAGCCCTGGTCGACCGACAGTCGAACCGACGCCGAGTGGCCGGCTTCGGTTCACGCGTCCGTGCCCATGAAAGAGCCTACCTGCAAACTCGTCTGTACCGGTTGCGGCCTCGAGATGCCGTACCGGGATCGTTCGCTGGCCGAACAGGCCGCAGAACTCCACCAGCTCCGTGATTCGGAACACGTGACGTTCATCGTGCCACCGGATTGGTCGCCCGAGGAGCCGGTGACGCAGTGCTGACGCGGACCGACAGGTACTTACTCGATTCGTGAAAACTCGAAGACGAGCGCGGGTAGCCAAGCCAGGCCAACGGCGCAGCGCTTAGGACGCTGTCTCGTAGGAGTCCGCCGGTTCGAATCCGGTCCCGCGCATTCTCCGCGAACAATATCGTGAGCGGAGACTTTGGTCAGTGGTTCGAACCCTGGAAACCGAACGAAGTGAGGTTTCCTTCGGTTCGAATCCGGTCCCGCACATGAGCGAACGGAATGAGCGAAGAGCAGGACCGGATTCGCGGCCCAGAGGACGAGCGAAGCGATGTCCTCGCGGTTCGAATCCGGTTCTTGACACGGCCGGAACAGCCACCAGCATCGCTCCCGACCCGACACGCCGTCGCCAGCTCCACCACCACGGAGAGCAGACACACGTCAGACGCTCCACAACGCTTATTCGCGCGGGAACAGCTTGTATGATTAATGGCCGGGTTAGACGACGTGTTCGGGGATCTCTTTCGGAGTGTCGATGCAGTCGTCCTCTTTTCGCCCAGTGGCTCGTACTACGAGCGCTGTTCGGACATCGAGGACCTCGATCTGATCGTCATCGGGACGGAAAACGCCGTCGGTGCGGAGACGTTCGTCGAACTCCCACTCGCGTTCGATGATATCAGAGACCGAATCCGTTTCGGACTCGAGGGCGCGTTAGAACAGGACTTAATCGAGGACGGCGACGAACTCGCCTGTGCGACGAGCGTCTTCAGTGACGGCATCGATACGGTCTCACGGGTCCGTGCAGACGCCGAAACGCATACGGGAATCTACGATCTGTTCGTCAAATCCCGTGCGGAGCCGGAAGTGGTCAAGGCAATCCTCGAGTTGGCGATTGAACTGGGCAAGAAAGGACAGAAAGGCAAGCCCGTCGGAGCGCTGTTCGTCGTCGGCGATGCGGGGAAAGTGATGAACAAATCCCGCCCGCTATCGTACAACCCCTTCGAGAAGTCCCACGTTCACGTCGGCGATCCGATCGTGAACGTCATGTTAAAAGAGTTCTCGCGGCTCGACGGCGCGTTTATCATCTCGGATGCGGGGAAGATCGTCTCGGCGTACCGCTACCTCGAGCCGTCCGCGGAAGGGGTCGATATTCCGAAAGGGCTCGGTGCACGCCACATGGCTGGCGGTGCGATCACGCGGGATACGAACGCGATTGCGATCGTCCTCTCCGAGAGCGACGGGCTCGTCCGGGCGTTTAAAGCCGGTGAGCTCATTCTGGAGGTCGATCCGGAGGCGTACTAATATGGACTGGCAGACCCTCATCGACGAACCAGCCGTCATCGCAGCAGCGGTGTTGGTACTCGGACTCGTCGTCGGCTATCTCGTCGGGCGGCTCAACGAAGAACTCCTGTCTGCATCCGGGGTGCCCGAAGCCGTCGAGGGAACGCCGTTCGAGCGGACCGCACAGTCGATCGGAACGTCGACAGTCGAAATCGTCGCACGATTGAGTTCGTGGTTCATTTACGGCATCGCCGTCCTGACGGCGATTCACATCGCGCAGTTGCTCGATACAGACGCGTTCTGGTTACGGGTGACGGAGTTCATCCCGCAAGTGTTTATCGCTGTTCTCGTACTCATTCTCGGCTTTATTATCGCCGACAAGGCGGAACTGGTCGTCGGCGAATACCTTCGTGGCGTCAAACTCCCCGAGGTCTCGATCATCCCGAAACTGATCAAGTACTCCGTGCTGTACGTGACGCTTATCATCGCACTGGGCCAGATTGGGGTCCACGTACTGGCGCTTTTGATTCTGCTTACGGTGTACGCCGTGGGTGTTGTCGTCGTCGGCACCGTCGCGTTCAAAGAGTTCCTCGTCTCGAGTGCGGCCGGGATCTACTTGCTGCTCAACCAGCCCTACGGAATCGGTGACCGGATCAGGGTCGGCGATCAGACGGGAATCGTTCAGGAAGTCGATCTGTTCGTCACGAAAATCGAAGACGACTCCGAGGAGTATATTGTACCGAATCGAAAGGTGTTCGAGAACGGCATCGTCCGGATTCGAGAGTAGGCGAGGGACTACTCCTCGAGTGAGAGGCCAGCGTGCCAGCGGTCCGCGCCGGCCTCGCGTTTGATCGCGTCCATCTTCGCGAGCAGGTGTGTCGCAAGCGTCGCGGTTTCGGCAGCGCGTGACTCGCCTTCGGTTCGGAACTCGCCGGTCTCTCGGTTGGCATAGACGGTGCAGACGGCTCCCGCACGGAGCCCGTAGACGGTTGCGAGTGTCAGGATTGCACTCGCCTCCATTTCGATGTTTTTGACGTTCGCGGCCTTGAGTTGGTCGACGAGGTCGGCCGATCCGGCGGCTTCGAAGCCCTCGAATCCCGGACGCCCCTGCCCCGCATAGAAGGAATCCGCGCTCATCGTGACGCCAGTGTGATACTCATAGCCGAGTCGCTCTGCTGCGGCGACGAGCGCGCTGACGACCTCGTAGTCGGCCGTGGCGGGATAGTCCGCCCGGACGTACTCCTCGCTCGTCCCCTCCTGTCGAACCGCCCCGGTCGTGATTACGAGATCCCCGACGGCCATCTCGGGCTGGATCGCCCCACAGGAGCCGACTCGGATGAACGTCTCACAGCCAACACGGGCGAGTTCCTCGACGGCGATCGCCGCCGAGGGGCTCCCGATTCCGGTCGACGTCACGGAGATCGGCGTTCCCTCGTACGTTCCCGTCGCAGTCCGGTACTCGCGATGGCGGGCTTTGTTGTCGTGGTCGTCCCAGTGAGCGACGATCGTCTCGAGTCGGTCGGGGTTGCCCGGAAGGAGCACGGTCTCGGCGACGTCGGCGGGCCCGACCTCGAGGTGATACTGTACGTCGGCGTTCGGATTTTCGCTGTCGCCCGTCATCGAGTAGCGGCGATTCGCGCCGGCACCGTATATAAATACGGGGCGACCTGATCGCCGATCTGACTCGCGAGACCGGGATCGGAGCCACTGAGTTACGATCGGACGCGTGTCGAGTACGGGATCGGCCCCATGGAGACAGACGAGTCTGCAGCCGGAACGCAGGACTGTCTCGTTCGAGATGGTCTCGAGTACGGGCGACGAGGCCGATGATCAGCGGTCAGTGCCGACCGCAGACCGTATGCGGGACGTGAAAAAACGATCGAGGCGTGTGTACCGCTCGAGTTACAGCTCCGAGTTCGAGACGTCCCGATCGGACGTCGTCTCGTCGCCGTCTTCGGGCAAGAACGCCCAGAGCAAGAGCCCAGCGGCGATGATTGCGCCGACGAACACCGTTTCGAGGACGCTCAGATGGATATCTGCCCAGGCGAGCACCGTCCGTAACTCGACGAGAATCGGTGCGAGAAACGCCAGCGCAACTAGCAGCCCTGCTTTCGAGATCCGCATTAGTTGATCACCCCCGAGAGCGCGGTCTGTGCGAAGTTACCGGCCGATTCGAGTGCGACAGTTGCGACGTGTTCGACGGCAAACGCGAGGAACGTCACTGACTCGAGGCTAACCGGAAGCGGGGGGATGTCGGGGCCGAAGAGCCCGCCACGGTCGACGATGCTCAACAGCGGAAGCGAGTACGCGAAGATCACGAGCACGATCGCGATCGCGGTCCAGAGTTTGAGGTTGTCGAGCACGCGCGGTGCATCATCGGAGCCGGACAGCGCCTCGGCGTACCCGTTGTCTGGAAGGGTGTCGCTGCGACTGCCGAATGCCGTGCCGATGATGTTGGCAAAGAACAACACCAGCGAGAGGGTGAGCAACACGCCACCCAGTGCGATCTGGGCGTCAAGCTCACCGACAGAGCCGACGGCCGTTTCGAACTCGAAGCCTTCGTACTGTGGTTCGGCAGTCCGGCGTGGCATCCCGATCAATCCGGCGCGGTGCATCGAGTTCGTCATAAACGTCATCCCGATGAACCAGAGGACGACCTGGACCAGCGCGACGGAGCGGTTCCAGAGTTCCTTGCCCGTCACCTGTGGGATGAACCAGTAGGAGACGGCCATAAACGTCAGCGCAACGGCAGTGCCGACGGTGAGGTGGAAGTGACCGACGACCCACAGGGAGTTGTGGACGAGATAGTTGATGTTCATCCCGGCGTTGACCATCCCTGAGAAGCCAGCGGCAGCGAACAGCAGGCCAGCAAGCGCCATCCCGGCGAAAACTGGGTCACGCCATGGAAGGGCTTTGAGCCAGCCGAAGTAGCCCGTGCCGCCGCGCTGGCGGGCACCGTGTTCCATACTGGCGACGACGGTAAACGCCGTCAGCAGGCTTGGTAACAGCAGGAACATCGTATTGGTCATCGCGATGAACTTGAACCCTTCCGAGATCCCGGGGTCGAGATACTGGTGGTGGATCCCCACCGGCGTCGACAGCAACAGGAACAGGACGAACCCGACGCGGGCCAGCGGGTCACTGAACAGTTTCCCACCGGAGAACTTCGGCAGCATGACGTACCACATCATGTACGCCGGCATCAGCCAGAAGTAGACGACTGGATGACCGAAGAACCAGAACAGCGTTCTGGTAAGCAGCGGGTTGACGGTCTCGATCCAGCCGAGCGACCACGGCAGCAAGAAGACGAGAATCGACGTGGCAACGCCCATCGTGGCGATATACCACATGATCATCGTCGTCAGCACCATGAACGTCGGGAGCGGAATTCGCGCGTCGGGGTTTTCTTTCTTCCAAGCCCACCAGGACCGGAACCAGTCAGCCCCGGCGACCCAGGTCCCGACGACGAACAACACGAGACCGAGATAGAACAGGGGATGACCCTGTAGCGGTGCGTAGAACGTAAACAGCACCGCTGCGCTCATGTCGATCGAATCAGTCAAGCCAGCGAGGATCGGCACGGCGGCCATCACCGTTCCGATCGACATCAGTGCAACCCACGCCCAGGTGAATCGGATATCCTCGACTTCCCTGTCGAGACTGGTCGTCACAGCCCAGGTGAATACGCCCACGAGGAAGAAGATCGTGAACGTGATCACCATGAACACACCGTGTGCAGTGAGGACGGAGTAGTAGTTCGCCGAGTCGATAAACCGATAGATATCCGTTCGGTGAAGCGTCTGAATAATTCCGAACACGCCACCGAGTGCGAGTGCGACAAAGGAGCTGTAGAACAGCGCCTTGACTACTTTCGCTTCTGCAGGGAACTGGTCAATGTATGCGTTACTCATCGTTGTTGCCTCCGTCGTTTTCTTCCTCGAGTTCGTCAACCACGGTCAGCGTCCCGCTCTCTTCGTAGTCGTCGACCGTGATCGTCCAGTCGTGGTCGCCCTCACCGAGATCCGACGAGTCGACGGTAAACGTCGTCTCTTCGGTGCTCTCCCCGGCGACGGTGATCTCCTCTTCGACCGTCTCGTCGCCGATCTCGAACGAAGCCGTCGTCTCGAGATCGTCGAGCATGCCGTTTTCGACCGAGACGTTGAACGTCGCCTCGTCGCCGAGTTCGACCTCGTCGTCGGCCTCGACCGAGAGTTCGGTCATGTCGAACTCGTCTTCAGGAACGACATGTAGCTGTCCCTCCATCGTGTGATGGAAATCCCCACAGTACTCGTTACAGACGATCCCGTACTCGCCGGGGTCGTCGAACTCGACCGTCATCGACGAGACTTCCCCGGGGATGACCATCGTGTTAACGTTGGTCCCGACGACGCTGAAGCTGTGAATGACGTCACGGCTTGTCACATAAAAGGTGACTTCACTGTCTGCCGGCACCTCGATCGGATCGGGCCGATACGTGAACGTTTGGGCGATGACGTACGCCTCATACTCGTTTTCACCCACGTGCTCGACGCGAGGTTCGCCGAAGTCTTCATCGAGAGAGCCGGGGTTGACAGTATCTTCACTGTCGTCGATCATCGCGATGCCGAGTCCGACTGACCCGTACGTGATTGTTGCGATGAACCCGACGATCAACAGCAATGCGGCGATCAACCACAGTTTCTCGTAGGAGTGAATGTTCATCAGGCTATCCCCCCAATCAACATCGTCCCGATAACTGTCGGGTCGTTTCCAAGGAACTCAACGAAATACACGAACAACCAGAGGAATACCAGAATAAGAAAGTACAATCCAATCAGTGCGAGTGTTCCGACTGGATCGTACTCATCGTGGCCGATCTCCTGTAGTTGCTCTGACTCTTCTGTCGCCTGACCCATACGCCCGTGTTAGGATAGTTATTGCTTAACAGCTTGATTCATTCTCAGTCCGTAGGAACAGTGGGTGTTATTATACAGTCCTGCTGCTACCTGTTCAGTATGGAACTCGAGGAACTCTCTCCACGAGTTGGACTCGTGGTCGGATTGCTGGCGCTTCTGCCGGTCTCGTGGTACGCGTTCGGGAGTTCGCTGCCCGCTGGTGCCATCTCTGCACTCAACGTCGTGATCATCATCACGAGTCTCTATATCGCGTTTCAGCCCGTCCCGGACCATCACGCCCACGGTTCGAACAAGCCGTCGTAGACAGCTGGACTCGCGTTGGAATCGTTACGTGTCCGGCTCAGTCCCCAAACCGAACACTCGTTGTGTCACGATGACCACGTGCTGACCGTCCTGCTCGTGGACAAGCGTATGTGTCCGCATCGACTAGTGTCGCGTTACTAGCCACTGTAAGTCTTCGATACCGCCTGTAGGTCATGAGTCGATTCCCGCCACACTCCGAACCCGATACCGCCGTCGAAACCCCCTCCAATGAGCCAGCCACAGGCACTCATCAGGCAGATGCTAACGACGAGTGTACGCTCTGTTCGTTCCCGACACCGGCCGATCCGATCACAGCAACCGATGTCGACGGGCGTTTTTGCTGTCAGGGCTGTCTCGAGGTCCACCGAACGCTCGAGACGGTCGACGACACCGACGCCGACGCCGTCCGTGATCGACTCGACGACGACGGCCCCGACATAGACGAGTTCGACGGCGAAGATGCGTTTCTCGCCGTCGACGGAATGCACTGTTCGACCTGTGAGGCGTTTCTCGAGACGCGGGCGACTGCCACTGACGGTATCAAGGGCGCAGAAGCCAGTTACGCGACGGATACACTCCGGCTGGTGTACGACCCCGACTCGCTCGAGGCGGAGACGCTTCCGGAACTCGTCTCCGGCTATGGCTACGACGCTCGCGAACGGAGTGAAAGACGCAGCGACGAGCCTCGAGACGCGGCGCTAGTAAAGTTCCTGATCGGCGGCGGGATGTTCGGCATGATGGTGATGGTCTGGTATGCGCTGTTTCTGTATCCGACGTACTTCGGCTACGAGCCGTTGGCCGAGTTCGGCAGCTACGATGGCTATTACGTCGTTGCGAACATCTGGTTGATGACGTCGTTCGTCCTCTTTTATACCGGCTACCCCATCCTGCGTGGCGCGTACGTGAGTCTTCGCGCGGGCATGCCGAACATGGATCTGCTCGTGACGCTCGCTGCAACCGGCTCGTATAGCTACAGCACGCTCGCGATGGCCCTCGGTCGAACGGATCTCTACTTCGACGTGACAGTCGCGGTGATCCTCGTCGTTACCGCCGGCACCTACTACGAAGGGCTGATCAAACGCCGCGCCGCCGGCTTGCTCTCTGATCTCACTGAGTCACAGGTCGACGAAGCCCGTCGTGCGGACGACGGGACAGTCGTTGCACTTTCGGCTGTCGACCCCGGCGAACGCCTGCTCGTCAGACCCGGCGAACGTGTGCCACTCGATGGGGGCGTCGTCGACGGACAGGCTGCCGTCGACGAATCGCTGGTTACAGGCGAGTCACTGCCCGTCGAAAAACGGCCGGGCGACCCGGTTCGTGGCGGGACTGTCGTCACCGACGCTCCGCTGGTCGTCGAAGTCGGCGACGACGCCGAGAGCACCCACGACCGACTCGTCTCCCTGCTCTGGTCGATCCAGAGCGCCCGACCCGGTGTTCAGCGGCTCGCAGACAAGTTGGCGACGATCTTCGTCCCACTGGTCGTCGCCCTCGCCGTGCTCGCTACGGGTTTCTTGCTTGTGACCGGCTCGAGCCCCGCCAGGGCGTTTCTCATCGGACTGACGGTCGTCATCGTCTCCTGTCCCTGTGCGCTCGGCCTCGCGACACCACTTGCGATCGCCTCGGGTGTGCAGACGGCCGCACGACGGGGGATCGTCGTCGCCGCGGAGACGATTTTCGAGGATGCGCCGGCTATCGACATCGTCGTCCTCGACAAGACTGGCACACTCACTGAAGGTCGGATGTCCGTCGAGGCCGTCCACGTCACCACGGACACGGATTCGACAGCCACAGCCGTCGACACCGACACGATCTTGCGGCGTGCCGGAGCCGTTGAGGCACTCTCGGAACACCCCATCGGACAGGCCATCACCGAGGCGGCGTCCGAAGACCACGCCCTCGAGGCCGTCGGCGCCGACGGGTTCGAACGATACTCCCGCGGCGTCAGCGGGATCATCGACGGCGAACGGGTGTTCGTGGGTCACCCCGACTTGCTTCGCGAACACGGACTTGCACTCCCCGACCCACTCGAGGACCGGATCGACCGCGTCCGAGCAGCTGGCGACGTTCCGGTCGTCGTCGGCTGGAACGATCGAGCCCACGGCATTGTCGTCGTCGGTGACTCGCCGCGCGAAGACTGGGAAGCCGCCGTCGAGACGCTCGCCGAGGGTCGGGAGGTCGTCGTGCTGACCGGTGACGAAGGCGCATCGGCAGACCGGTTCCGGGCCGTCGACGGCGTCGACGACGTTTTCGCCGGGGTCCCACCGGAGGCGAAAGCCGAGACCGTTCGGCGACTCCGCGCACGCGGGACGGTCGCGATGGTCGGCGACGGGAGCAACGACGCGCCGGCGCTGGCCGCCGCAGACGTCGGTATCGCGATGGGAAGTGGAACACAACTCGCAACTGACGCTGCCGACGCCGTCATCGTCGGCGACGACCTGAACTCAGTCGTCGACACCTTCGATATCGCTTCGGGAACCTACTGGCGGATTCGACAGAATCTTGGCTGGGCGTTCCTGTACAACGCGATCGCGATTCCGATCGCGATCCTCGGCCTGCTGAACCCGTTGCTCGCGGCGGTGGCGATGGCGGCAAGTAGCCTGCTGGTCGTGCTCAACTCCTCACGGTCGCTGTGAGCGCTCGCGGCACGCAGGAACCGTCGGCAACGGCTACTCGAGGGTTTCTTCGGAGATCGTATTCGGCAACAGTTCGCCAAGCGTGTACTCCGTCGGCGGTTCGCCCTCGCCTTCATCACAGATGACGAGCAGATCGTCATCACAGAACTCGGTCAGCGTCTGGCGACACATCCCACAGGGAGTGACGCCGTCCCGGCGACTGGAGCTGACGGCGATCCGTGTAAACTCGCGGTGGCCGGTTTTGACCGCCTCGGCGATCGCGACCTCCTCAGCGTGAAGGCTGTTGCTGTAGTTGGCGTTCTCGAGGTTACAGCCGACGAAAACTTCGCCGGAGTCGGTCTCGAGCGCAGCGCCGACGGCGTACTCCGAGTAGGGGACGTGGGCAGCCGACTGGACGTTACGAGCAGCCTCGATCAGGTCGTGCATGGCGGAGAGTGACTCGGGCCGAACGCAAGAATCTGCCTACTATGGGCTATCTCGAGTCGTCGATCGTCGACTCGACGACGGCGCGTGTCGCGTCGACGAGGTCGTCGACGGTGTCGCTTTCGGCGTAGATTCGGACGTATGGCTCGGTGCCGCTAGGTCGGACAAGCACCCACGAGGCGTCGTCGAACTCGAGGCGAATGCCGTAGTCGGTGTCGACCGTCGCGTCGGGGAAGGCATCGGGGAGTGCCGTCTCGAGGGCGGCCATCGCGTCGGTTTTGGTGTCGTCGGGACAGTCGACGCTCACCTTTCGGTACGGCCGTTCGGTGACGGGTGCTCGGAGGGCGTCCGTTCCGTCGGCGGCCGCGACGAGGGCAGCGACGACGGCAGCGCTGACGACGGCGTCGATCCAGCCGCCGAAGGCGGTGTGGATGTGTTTCCACGGCTCGGCGGCGAAGACGACTTCGGTGTCGTCACCACCGTGGCGTCGTTCGCGGGCGATCCCCTCGTGAAGGGCACCGAGGCGAACCCGCTCGACGCGGCCACCGGCGTCGCGGACCAGTTCGTCGATGCGTGCGGAGGCGTTTGGCGTGGTGACGACGACGGGGTCGGCGACATCGGCTGCTGCAGTGTAGTGGGCCGCGACGACGGCGAGGATCGTATCCTCGTGGATGACCTCGCCGACCGAATCGAGCACGACGAGCCGATCGGCGTCGCCGTCGTGAGCGATGCCGAGGTCGAACGCACTTGCGGCTCCACCGCTCTCATCGGCCATCTCGCTCCCTTCCTCGAGAAACGCTGTAAACGCCGATAGCGTCTCCGGCGTCGGCTTGCTCTCGCGGGCGACGAAATGGCCGTCGACGTTCGCGTTGATCGCGACGACCTCGGCACCGAGACGATCGAGGACCTGTGGTGTCACAATCGAACCCATCCCGTTGCCACAGTCGACAGCGATCGAGAGCCCGGATAACGGGGCCGACGCCGTCGACTGTCCGGAAAGGTCGTTTTCGAACTGCTCGCGAACGTACGAGACGACGCTGTCACAGTACTGCTCGAGGATGTCGAGCGTCGACGACTGGCCCCACTCGTCCCACGATGCGAGGGGTGTCCCACCCTCGAGGCGGTCGTCGATAGCCCGCTCAGCCTCGCGGTCGTACTCGACGCCGTCAGCGAAGAGTTTGATCCCGTTGTCCTCGGGCGGGTTGTGGCTTGCGGTGATCATCACGCCCTGCCGTCCGCGCGATGCGAACGCGAGCGTCGGCGTGGGGACTTTGCCGAGCCGGCAGACGTCAGCGCCAGCGCTCTCGAGGCCGGCTTCGATCGCCGCAGCGAGTGCGGGGCCGGTTTCTCGACCATCGCGTCCGACGACGAACGTCTCACCGGGCTCCCCGGCGGCTTGGCCGACAGCGAGGGCCAGCGACGGGGTCACCTCCTCGACTGGACCACGGATCCCTGCAGTCCCGAATACGGTCATACGGGTCCGTTCCGCGAGGAACTACTTATACTGTCGGAGAACGCCACTCGCTGCTCGAGCCAGTTCGAGTGGGGCGTTCAGACACAGAAACAGACGCCGTGACCGATCGGGTCCCGGCTGTCGCGACCCGTCGGTGACGGCCGGTTCGGGGACTCGTGTGTGCCGTCGAGCTGACTTCCGTCGCTCGAGCGGTGTCGGAGTGACTACGCTTCCGGCAGGTCGTCGATCAGGACGACGGCTTCGCCGTTGATGACGGTCGCGTCGTCGTCTTCGTTTCGGATAACCGTCTCGAGTCGGTACTGTCTGTTGCCGAGGTCTTCGACGACTTCCACGCGGGCGGAGACGCGGTCGCCGATGCCGACGGGGCCACTGAACTCGAGGTCCTGGGAGAGATAGATCGTCAGGCCGGGGAGCCGAGCCAGCGCGGCGCTGATGAGCCCGGAGACGAGCGTGCCGTGGACGATCCGTTCACCGAATCGGGTGTCGCTGGCGAACTCCTCGTCGAGGTGCAGTCGGTTCGTGTCGCCGCTTACGTGGGCGAACGCACGGACGTCCTCTTCGCTGAGGACTTTTTCGAACGTGACGGTGTCGCCGACGCTGATGTTTTCGGTGTCGTCGACGGTTCGGTCGAACTGCCAGTCGAGACGAGAGTGATCGATCGATGGGATCGACGGCGCGACGGTCTCGCTTTCCGACCCGTTCGCGAGGCTCGGAGCCAGCATCGCGGACATGGCCGCACGGTTTGCCGCGGTTGCACTCTGGAGGACGGTCTGTGTCATTGTCGCCCACGCGTTAGTCATTGCAGCGAAATTTCCTTTCGCAGTGTTCTGGTGGGACATCTAGTCTGTCTGTAGGTGTGTGATGGTTATGACTTCTTTGGCTTACCCAAGCAGAAATTACCCTATATATTGGCTGGTAATTTATCGGTAGAGCGATTCACAGTGCATATTTCGTCCAAATTGTAGTTTTGCTAGAAAATTTGGTGGAATCGGCTGTCCATCCAAGCCGAAACATCTAGTGGTGACTTGCTGCAACTCAGACCATTCGATGGTAGCAGATGGTATTTCGTGGAAACACTTATACATGTGCAGTCCGTTGGTACAGGTGATGACGGACGACTCCGACCGAACGCCCTGGTTCCCACCTGCGATGTTCACCGAACAGATGCAGGAGGCAGGCGAGCAGGTTGCCGAATCCCAGCAGGAGATGTTACGGAAGATGATGCAGGCAGGCGGCTCGAACCCGTTCGACACGGGATCGGCGCTTGGCCCGATGAACATGGGAACGGCGACGTTCAAAGCTCGCGTCCAGAGTGGTGGTCGGATCAGTATTCCCGGTCCGGAACGGGAAGCCCTCGACATCGAAGAGGGAGATATCGTCCAGACGATCGTCGTACCCGTCAAACGCAACCGAGAGTAACACCATGACCCAGAACCCATTCACCGCCGTCTTCGACGCCCAGCGCACCGCAGTTGAACAGTCCCAGAACCTCACCCACGACGCCCTCGAGGCACAGAAGGCCTCGATCAGCGCCTTTAGCGACGCGATGGAGTCCTCGAGTTCGATGTTCGAGTCCAACACCGAGATGACCAAAGGTGCCGTCCACGCCTACTTCGACGCCCTCGAGGCCTCGATGCCCGAGGACGCCGCCGACTTCGACGAGATGCGTGCGCTCGTCGACGACGGCTTCGACTCCGCGACCGAAGCCCAGACCCAGTCGATGGAGTCCATGCTCGAGATGCTCGATGAGTCCGAAGCGGCCTACGACGAGTTCGCAGCCACCTACTCCGAGATGGTTGACAGCTCGTTCGATGCCGTCCTCGAAGCCCACGACCAGGTCGAAGAGAACGTCACCGCCGTCGCCGAGAACGTCGAAGAGGCCACCGACGAGTTCGACGTCTCCGCGTAGAGCGTTGACATAGGCCGTAGCCTTTTGACAGTTGATCCCCAATTTTATGCCAATGACAGATTCACAGCCCCAGATGCAAAACTGGAACGCGTTTGTCGAACAGTGGAACGAACAGTTTCTCGACGCACTCGAGGAGAACATGGAAGCCCAAGCCGAGTTCGTCGAGAGCTGGTCAGAGACCGTCGGTGAAGTCAGCGACGACAACGAAATCTCCGACGGCGTCGAGGGCTATGCTCGCGCCTACGAGACGTGGATGAACGCCTCACAGCAGATGGTCGAGCGAATGAACGACACGCTCGAAGGCGAAGATGTCGACGTCGCGGAGTTCCGTGATATTTGGCTGAACACGGCCAACGAGGCGTTCAAAGACGTCATGTCGACGACTGCTTTCGCCAAGATGACCGGCGAGACCGTCGGCGACGTGCTCGAACTCCAACAGCAGGCCGACGAGACGTCTCAGGAAACCCTGCGGTCGCTCGGCTTTGCAACCGAAGAGGGTGTCGTCGAGGTCGGCGACCGCCTCGTCGAACTCGAGCGCCGGCAACACGCCGTCGAGAAGAAACTCGATCGTGTGCTCGAGCATCTGGACGACGAACAATGAAAAACCCGTACGCAAGCGTCTTGGATCTGCAACGGGAGGCCTGGGAGGCGACAGCCGATCTGGCCGAGAAGAGTCAGGTCGCGCCCGACCGAACCGAGACCCTCGAGAACGTCGAGGTCGGCCAGACGCCAAGCGAGGTCGTCTACGAGGAGAACAAGCTGAGACTCCTCCACTACGAGCCGATGACGGAGGAGCAACACGACGTTCCGATCCTCATCGTCTACGCGCTGATCAACAAGCCCTACATCCTCGATCTGCAGCCCGACCGCTCGGTCGTCCAGACGCTGCTCGAGGCCGGCTTCGACGTCTACCTCATCGACTGGGGCGAGCCATCGAAGCTCGATCGGAAGCTGTCGCTCGACGACTACGTCAACCGCTACATCGACAACTGTGTTGACGTCGTAAGCGAGCGGTCCGGACAGGATGCGATCAACATCCTCGGCTACTGTATGGGCGGCACCATGTCGGCCATGTATGCGTCGTTACACCCCGAGAAGGTCCAGAACCTGGCTTTGATGGCCGCTGGACTCTGCTTTGCCGGCGACGGTGGGGTGCTCGAACTCTGGGGCGACGACGACTTCTACGATCCCGAGACGGTGACAGACACGTTCGGTAACGTTCCCGCCGAGTTCTTGGATGTCGGCTTCGCGCTGATGGACCCCGTCGCGAACAACGTGACGAAGTACGTCCGATTCTACGACAACATGGAAGACGAGGACTTCGTCGAGAACTTCGCCCGCATGGAGCGATGGCTCGACGAAGGGATCGACGTCGCTGGCGTCGCCTACGAGGAGTTCATCCGCGACATCTACCAGGAGAACAAGCTGATCAACAACGAACTCTATCTGGACGGCAAACACGTCGACCTCGAGAACATCGACATGCCGTTGCTCCAGATCGTCGCGGAGTACGACCACCTCATCCCGCCGGAGGCCTCTAAACCGTTCAACGAGTTCGTCTCGTCCGACGATACCGAGATTCTCGAGTTCGCGACGGGCCACATCGGCATGTCCGTCTCCTCGCGCAGCCACGACGAACTTTGGCCGGACGTCTGTGAGTGGTTCGAGGCACGCTCGAACGGGACCGAGGCCGCCGACGAAATCACGGCCGAAACAGGCCCACAGACGGATACATCGGTCGCTGCCGATGCTGGCGACCAATCCAGTCTCGAGGACGTCACTGACGGCGGGACGGGCATCGAGTCCGAACACGTCGACGACCTCGAGTCCGAGCCCACAGCGCCGGCTCCGACGACTGCCGACGAGGTGGCCGTCGACGACCAGTCCGAACCCGACGCTGACGCGGACGATCTCACCGACCTCACCGGTGTTGGACAGGCGTACGCGGACAGTCTGGCCGACGCTGGTATCGAGACGTTCGACCAGCTTGCCGCAGCCGACGTCGCAGACCTCGCCAGCGAGACGGGCATCTCGCCGAGTCGAATCGAAGACTGGATCGGGCAGGCACAGAACCGCTGAGACGGATTGCTGTCCCGATGTCCCACCCGTGCTGGTGATCGGCGGGCAGTGACGACAGGAAACCGTATGACGCCGTCGCCGGCCACGACTCGTTTTTCACTCGAGTGTCGCCGTGTCTCCTGACACTGCTGTCCAGCAACGGTCCCTGTCAGTGACAACGCCCGTGGGGCCGAACTAGTTCGGTTACAATATTTAACAGGTTGTTATTTACCATCGGAGCTACAATAGGTATGCATCATGTCGATGGAAGGACGCACCTGCGTCATCACAGGTTCGGCACGCGGTATCGGACGGGGAATCGCACAGCACCTCGGTGAAAAGGGTGCAAACGTCGTGATCAACTACCGTTCGTCAGAGGGCTCTGCTCATGAGGCCGTCGAAGCGATCGAAGCAGCGGGCGGACAGGCGGTTACGGCGCGTGCAGACGTCTCCGATCGGGCAGAGGTCGAACACATGCTCGAGGTCTGCCACGAGGCGTTCGGGCCGGCGGACGTGCTGGTCAACAACGCCGGCATTACGGCTGACGAACAGTTTACGGACATGAGTCGTGAGGAGTGGGATCGAGTTATGGACGTCAACCTCGGCGGGATGTTCAACTGCACGCAGGTGTTTTTCGACGACATCTGGAACGCCGACGAGGGTCGGTTGATCAACATCTCGAGTGTCGTCGGGAAACAGGGTAATTTCGGACAGGCCAACTACGCCACCGCCAAGAGTGGGATGTTCGGGTTCACCCGGACGATCGCGCTCGAACTCGCCAAAGGCGGCTCGACGGCAAACTGCGTCGCACCCGGTTTCACCGCGACCGACATGCTCGAGAGCGTCCCGGATGCGGTCTTAGAACGGATCATCTCGGGAATCCCCCTCGAGCGACTCGCGGAAGTCGAGGACATCGCCGCTGTCGTTCGCTTCCTCGCCAGCGAGGAGTCCTCCTACGTCACCGGCGAAGTGATCGACGTCAACGGCGGGATGGACCTCTAACGCCGATCGACAACTCTGTCGAACCGTTCGCCCTGCATATCGCGTCCTCGATCCTCCTTCTCGGAACGGCCCTCCGAAGCGGCCAGCTACGACTCCGTTCGGTGTTTCTCCTTCGTGAGCACCCGCACGTTCTCGATACCCGTGTCGGGATACTGACCATCGTCGTCTTTCTCGACGGCTTTGACCATATCCCAGACGACGTTGAGCCCGGTCGTAACTCCCTCTAAGGCCTCCATCTCACAGCCCGTCTTCCCGGTCGTCTCGACGGCGACCTCGAGTTCGACCCGATCCTCGCCGAGGTCGAAGTGGGTGTCGACGTTCGTGATCGGGATCTGGTGACACATCGGGATCGTCTCCCAGGTGTGTTTGACGGCCTGAATCGCGCCGATACGGGCCGTTGCGAGGACGTCACCCTTGCCGATCTCGTCGGCACGGATCGCTTCGATCGTCGACGGCTGGAGCCGAATCTCGCCGGCCGCGACCGCGCGTCGGTCGCTGTCTGGTTTGTCACCGACGTCGACCATCTGGACGTCGCCCTCGTCGGTGGTGTGGGTCAGGTCGTCGGCGCTTCGCGTGGATTCCGGATCGTCACTCATCGGTCTTACTCCAGAGTGTCGCGGGTAGTTCCCTAAGCATGTCGGAGGCGAGCAGGCCGTGTTCGTCGCGCTCGGCGAGGCGCTCGCCGGCGCGGCCGTTGACGTGGGCCCCTGCGGCGGCCGCCTCGAGTGGATCGGCGTACTCGAGCAGCGCCGCGACGATCCCCGCGAGGGTGTCGCCGGTGCCGCCGACTTTCATGCCGACGGTGCCCGAGCGGCTGATACGGGTCCGCTCGCCGTCGGTGATGACGTCGTTCGCCCCCTTTGCGAGGACGACGTGGCCGAGATCGGCCGCGAAGGACTCGATCTCGTCGGCGGCCGCCGCGAGGTCGTCGGTGTCGGGGCCGCCCATTCGCGCGAGTTCGCCCCGATTGGGCGTACAGACGAGCGTCGCGTCGGTCTCGACGTCGGCGACGACCGCAAGCGCGTCGGCGTCGACGACCACTCGACCGGCGTAGGACTCGAGGAACCACCGAACGGCCTCGAGAGTCTCGTCTTTCGTTCCGAGTCCGGGACCCAACACGACGACGTTGTCGTACTGCTTGGCGGTCTCGAGG
This sequence comes from Natronorubrum sulfidifaciens JCM 14089, assembly GCF_000337735.1. Taxonomy (GTDB): domain Archaea; phylum Halobacteriota; class Halobacteria; order Halobacteriales; family Natrialbaceae; genus Natronorubrum; species Natronorubrum sulfidifaciens. The sequence continues at coordinate 221,597 of NZ_AOHX01000025.1, forward strand.
AGGGCTGTGGCTCGCCCGGGCGTGAGGATGTCCTCCTCGTAGGGCTGGACGATGAGGTCTTCGCTGTACCCCTGAATCTCGGGCGACACGGCGTCGGGCGCGGCGACGAAGGCCAGTTCTGCGCCGGCCCGGAGTGCAGCCTGTGCGGCCAGCGCCGGCGCACCTGTGTACGGACCGCCGCCGATGACGTACGGCCGTCCCTCACGTCCGTCGGGCCGTGCGAGACGAACGTCGCCGGGACCGACGAACCGTTCGGCCGCGGCGGGGATACCGATGTCGGCGACAGTCACCTCGGCCGCGAGGTCCTCGAGTCTCGGCTTCGTGTCGTGGAAGGTAACGACGTGGTCGGCCGTGACGCCGTTTTCGGCGTGGTCGCCGTCGTCAGCGTCGAAGCCGGAGGGAACGTCGACCGAAACGACGGTCGCGTCGGCGGCATTGATTTCTTCGGCTGCGGTGGCAGCCGGCTCCCGGAGATCGCCACTGATCCCCGTCCCCAACATCGCGTCGACGACGACGTCGGCCTCGGGGAAGTCGACCGCGCTCGAGTCCGGGCACTCTCGCGTGTCGTAGCCGGCCCGCTGGAGGGTATCCCAGTTCTCACGAGCGATCTCGGTTCCGATATCGCTGGCACGACCGAGCAGAAGGGTCGTGACGTCGTACTGATCGAGGAATCGGGCGGCGACGAACGCGTCCCCGCCGTTGTTCCCCCGGCCGGCGACGATGACGACACTCGAGCCCGACTCGGCGACGTTCTTGACCGCACGGGCGACGGCATTCCCGCTTGACTCCATCAACTGCTTTCGCGGCACGCCGAGCGCCGCGGCGTTCTCGTCGACGGCGGCCATTCGCCTGCCTGTGATCATGCCGGATCGTTCGCTCGCCGTCGCGTTAAGCGTGTGGGAGTTCCGTTCACGTGCTGGCGGGAGTTCGGAGTCGACACGGAAGTCCGGGCGACCGTCGATCACTCAGACGGGCCTCGCTTCGGTGGTCGCATCGAGCCGCACTCCCGTCGGACGATGGGGTGTTCAGTGACGGGCAGTGGCTCCTTTCGTTACAGCGATCCGTCTCACTCGACGCAACGATTATTTGATAAACTGCCGAACTGTCGATCACAGATGGTCTCCCGCGAAAACCGCGTTCTCATCGGCTCCCTGCTTTTGGTCTGGCTTGCCGTCACCGTAATCGGGCTCACCGGAATCGGTGCGGAGAGTTCGGTGGTCACGTTCCTCGTACTGGCTGGGCTCGGAATCGTCGTCCCCCAACTGTATCTCGCCGCTACCGACGACGACGTTCCCGGTCGACAGCGCGTACGAATCGCCGCTGTCCTGTCGCTTGTGATCGCGATGCTCGGGTTCTCAGGCGCAGACCCGGGCGAACGGCTGCTCATCGCGGGCCTCGTCGCGGCGCTACTGATCGCTCTCGTCGCCTACGAGTTCACTGCCGGCTTTCGGCGCAGCGCCGCCGAATCATAACGCTTTCCGCTTCCCGACATCGAAAGCTCCCTCGAGCAGCACGCGCTCGTCTCGCCGGCTCCTCGATTCACTGTGATCGGGTTCTGACTCGATGAGGTCCCCCGGGCTGTAAAAAGCGTGTGAGACTAGAGCAACCGGAAGTGTCCCCTAGCCACGATTGCGGTCGCCTCGTCGAAGATCTGGACGTCGTTAAACGCCTCGCGAGAGACTGTTCCGCCCTCTCGAATCTGTATCGCGTCGGTCGTGCTTACGATGACGCCGTACTCGAGACCGTCGTAGTGGTCCTGAAGCGTCGCTTTTGTCTCTTCGGTAACGACAGGCGTTCTCTCTTCTGAGCGGGTGAATACGTCGGCGTCCTCGAACCGTTCGGTGACGTAGGGTGATTGGGTGGTGGTATCCGCGATGACGACGTGGAGGTCGTCGGTCTCGCCGTCGCGTCGTCCACGAATCCACTTCTCCCAGACCTTTCCGCGGTGAAGTGATTCGTTCACCCCGACGCCCGCGACGCCGATCCCGATTCCAGCTCCGGCCGCCATGAGCACCTGTCGTCGAGACACCATACAGACAGTTCGGTGTTCGTAAGAATGAACCCTCCGCTTTGCCGTCCAGTCGTCGCGAGCGGACGGACTGGTACCGAGGTCGTGCGTTCGTTCCGACGCCGGACTGTCGTCTGATTTGGTGGGCTGCCGTTCTGTTCATCGTGTTTTCGACGGTGCTCGCACTGCCCGGCTTCGGCAACGCCGAGCAACTCGCTCTCTAATACTCTGCCTTCCGACCGGTAACGTCTCGTCCGTTGGACACCTCCGTTCGGTGTGAACGTCTTCTGGCTCGATGAGGACCCACGCCTCGCCGCACGATATCACTGCGACCAGCACGTGAACAAGCTGCTGCTCGAGGCTGCACAGGTGCTTTGTACCGCAGCCCGCGAGAACGGGTACGAGGCCGAGTTTCTCTACGGATCGACCCACGTCGGCCATCCCGTTACGAGGTGGGCCACGGAGTCACGAGCCAACTGGCTGCAGCTTCGCGATCACGCCGCAGCGCTCAACGCGGAGTTCGTCGAGCGCTACGAGAAGGATGACGACCACGCCAGCTGGCAGGTGATCGAGCGCATCGACCTCGAGGCAATCTCGTTTCCTGCCACGGAGCCGACGCCGCGGCCACAGGCGATGCCCGACGAGTACAAGCGCCCGGACGACCCCGTCGGCGCGTACCGTGCCTACTACGCCGGCGAGAAGGCCGACTGGGCTGAATGGAAGTACACCGACGAGCCGCCGTGGCTCGAGGCGGCGCTGCAAGCACTCGAGTCAGACGAGTAGTCCGATTCGAGAGCGTCGTGGTAGCGACCCCACACGAGGTGGTTCAGTACCGAATTTCGAAGCCGTCCTCGCTCTGTGGTGTGTCGTACTCGACGTCGACGCCGTCGACCGCCGCAGCGGGACTGCCCGTGTGACACCACTCGACCATCGACTCGACGGCGTCCTCGGGGCCTTCGAAGACCGCTTCGACGCGGCCGTCCTCGAGGTTTTTCNCCTCGCGCCATCAGAGATGTGTATAAGTGACAGGTGTCGTACTCGACGTCGACGCCGTCGACCGCCGCAGCGGGACTGCCCGTGTGACACCACTCGACCATCGACTCGACGGCGTCCTCGGGGCCTTCGAAGACCGCTTCGACGCGGCCGTCCTCGAGGTTTTTCCCCCAGCCGTCGATGCCTTTCTCACGAGCCGTGTCGCGTGTATTCGCACGGTAGTAGACGCCCTGGACGGTTCCGGAGACGAAGACGTGTGCGCGAGTTCGGTCTGCCATGGCTGGATGATCGAGTGCGACCATCAAAAATCCGGCCTCCTGTCGAAATTCTACTGTGGCATCGCTCGAGGTGCCAGCCACTGACCCATCGCTCACTCCGACGTTTCGTAGCGACGACTGCCAACGATCATGCGAGCAGTGAGCCCGATGACACCGACGGTGAACACGATCCAGACGATCGCTGTTCCGTCGAACGGATCGGTGTACTCGACGACTGCGACGGAAAGGACAAGCACAGCCACGTAGAGCGTGTTCGTCCCGATGAACGCTGCAAGTCCCGCTTCGTCGGTGACTCGGTCCGGGTCGTAGCCTGCGATTAACCGCACTGCACCGGCGTACTTGATGAGGGCGCCCAGGAGCCCAACGAACCCCGCAGCGACACCAAGGAGGAGTGGCGACTCGGCGCTCATACGTCACTATTATCAACTAGTTAATAAAAAGTTCGTCGTCTCGGTTCGTGGTCATTCCCCGGTCCGCAGATGGTGAAAGATGTACGTCTGTGCGTAGCCCGCATACTCGCCCCCGAGTCGGTCACGAATTGCTCTCGAGGTCGCCGTATAGCTGCCACGATCACAGTCGGGGTAGTAGTCCTCGATCGCCGACTTGAGCCACGTATCCAACGGCACGGCCTCGTCGAAGCCAAGCGAGAATAGCAGGACACAGTCGGCCACCTTGTCGCCGACGCCGACGAACGTGGTCAGGTACTCGCGAGCCTGTTCGTACTCGAGGTCACGTGCCTCTTCGGGGTGGGCCTCGCCGTCGGCGACCATCTTCGCCGTGCGGACGACGTAGGGGGCTCGATAGCCGAGGCCGAGATCGCGCAGCTCTGCTTCGGTTGCTGCTGCGAGCTGGACTGGCGTTGGGAACGCGTGGTACGTGTCGCCGTTGAACTCAATCGGGTCGCCGTACTCGCGGGCCAGCGTCGAGACCATCGTATGAATCCGGCTGACACGCATCTGAGCCGAACAGATAAACGAGATCAAGCAGGGAAACGACGGGTCCTCGACCAATCGCATCCCACGGTGGACCTCGTAGGCCTCATCCAGCAGGGGATCGTCCGGCGCGGCCGCGACGATCGACTCGAGGTCGTCGTCCAATCGTAACAGCCGGCGGACGAGCGACTCGGCGGCGACCGTCGACTCCCACTCGAGTGTGTCCGCACGAACGCGTACGCGGATGACGGCGTCCGAATCCGTTTCTGGCCCGCTGACGACGGTGTGATACCACGCATCGGGTTCAGGTGAGCCACGATACATCTCGCCGTCGCTCCGGCGCCAGCAGTAGCTCTGTCCGCTCTCGAGCGTGCGGTACAGATCGAGGCCGCCGGAGAGGTCATCGAGGGGGATCGTCCCGGTCTCCATCTGTCCGTGCCTTCGGGGGGGGGGGCTTTTGCCTTTCGAACCGGACGAGGGCGACCGCTGACACTGTATCCGTACAGACTCCCCGCCGGCAGTCGATTCATCCGCTGGGGCGAACTTTCATACTGGTGGCGAGACAATACCATGGTATGGACTGCAGGGTTGTCGTCGAGGCTGCCGTGCCGGTGTTCGATGTCGAGACGGAAGACGAGGCGATCCGCATCGCCATCTCGAAGACGGGCGAAATGTTGAACCCTGACCTGAACTACGTCGAGATCAACATGGGTGAGCGCACGTCGCCGTCGGGCGAAGAGTTACCACCCGCGTTCATCGCCGCCGACGAGGCGCTCGTTGCACTCGAGTTGGAGATGACCGTCTTCAACGTCGAGCGTGAGGAACACGCCTCACGGATCGCCCGCAAAGAGATCGGCCAGCGCCTCGAGAACATCCCGCTCGAGGTGATCCAGATCGACGAACTCGAGGACGAAGACGACGACGATGAAGCGGACACGGAGACCGACGAAGACGAGACAGCCGATGACGACGAGGCCGAGTCGGCCGAAACAGCCGACGAACAGCCGAACGAGGACGACGATATCCTCCCCGAATTCGAGGAGTTAGTCGAACGGGACTAACCGCCTGCGTTCTCAGTCGACTGTTTCCCGGTTGAATCGCAGATTACGTCGGTTCACTCTCCGACACTGTTCAGTGTACCCGTCGAAAACCGGCTGTAAGTGTCCGTCAGCGAGTCTCGCCAGTGGAGACCAGTACTGCTCGAAGGAGGCGACGTACGTCTCAGTCTGCGGTGGCGGCGACTGCTTCCTGCTCGTCTTCGCGCATGTTCATTGTGATTCCGCCAGCGAGTGCAAAAACAGCGGCTTTGTGGTCCGTTTTCGATTTGTGGATCGATGTTGGTCGAATACCGAGCGATTCGTACTCCTCGAGGTCGATCTGACAGTCGTTCCAGGCTGCACACTGGTTCGATACCTCCGCGAGAAGGCCGTGAAGGTGAATGAGCTCCTGCTTCTTCATAACCATGCAAGCCTACCCACTGCAGGGTTATATTATTATCTTGAGTCGCGTTAGCACATACACCCTGTTCGATACCCTGTATGTCACGGGAGGTATGTAATCGAAAGACGAGTCTACTGGTCGAATACCGACCGAAGGGGGTCGATACAAGCTGCTGTTACTACTGAAATATATTATTTCTTTCTGGTTCTAAATGAAGGACTTTGACTGGGTAATTCGAAATTACTGTTAGTGGTTCAATATGAACGGGCGCGTTGACGCTGTGTTTAGCCGAGCTGTTTTAACGTCTGGAGGTCGCGGTCCGTCCGCATAAACTCGGACAGCCGTCGGGAGGCATGGCAGTTGGGACAGTGAAACATCGTCGCGGGTGCATCGAGGTCACCAGGCGGACTCTGCCAGTTTTTCGCACATTCGGGACACAACAGGCTCACGCTCGTTTCATCCATGACACGTCATTGCACACCATCCGACAAAAGTGTTGTCGCCTCGTCGACCGCGAACCGCCCATCACGCTATCGAACCGCGACAGCCCCGAGAGACACACCGGACAGTCGCGTTTATGCCGGGGCCGCGGTATCGGAGGCCTCGAGTAGTTCCTTGTATCGGTTGCGGATGGTCACTTCGGAGATGCTGGCGACGTCGCTGACATCGTTTTGCGTGACCTTCTCGTTGGTCAGCAAGGCGGCAGCGTAGACGGCGGCGGCCGCGAGACCGACCGGCGACTTACCGCTGTGAACGCCCTCCTGACGGGCCGACTCGAGCAGTTCGCGGGCCATGCGCTCGGTCTCATCCGAGAGGTCGAGATCGCTGACGAACCGCGGGACGTAGTGTTCGGGATCTGCAGGTTTGACCTCGAGGCCAAGTTCCCGGATGATGTACCGGTAGGTTCGGGTCAGTTCCATCTTCTCGACGCGGCTGACGGCCGAGATCTCGTCGAGACTGCGCGGCGTGCCGGCCTGACGGGCGGCGGCGTACAGCGACGCCGTCGCGACGCCTTCGATCGACCGGCCCGGAAGGAGGTCTTCCTCGAGAGCACGGCGATAGATGACGCTGGCGGTCTCGCGTACGTTCTCCGGCAGGCCGAGCGCACTGGCCATACGGTCAATCTCACCGAGGGCCTGTTTGAGATTGCGCTCTTTGGAGTCGCGCGTGCGGAACCGTTCGTTCCAGGTGCGCAGTCGCTGCATCTTCTGTCGCTGGCGACTCGAGAGCGCACGACCGTAGGCGTCTTTGTCCTGCCAGCCGATGTTCGTCGAGAGCCCCTGGTCGTGCATCATCTTCGTCGTTGGGGCACCCACGCGGGATTTCTGGTCTTTCTCAGCGGCGTCGAAGGCTCGCCATTCGGGACCGCGGTCGATCTCGTCTTCTTCGACGACGAGCCCGCAGTCGGTACAGACCGTCTCGGCGTGTTCCGTGTCGGAGATGAGGCGGCCACCACACTCCGGGCAGTACTCTTTCTCACCCGACCGCTCGGTCGTTTCTTCGGTTTCCGATTCGTCCGTATAGGTTCTGATTCTGGTGTCTGTCATGGTGTATCAGGTCGGTTACTCGGGGCTTCCGGGTGGGGTAACCAGAAGAAACCCGGTCGCCTCAGCTAACATATTGTAAGTCCGGAAAGGTTATAAAGGTTTCGCCTACTTTATAAACAACTCGGGAAAATAGTTAAATATGTTTCGGTTATATGTCTATTAATCATGTGGTATCCGTGCTACACAGTCAGGTACCGGCAGCGTAATTCGTAGCTCTTTGATCAGTTACAATCGACCACAAATCAGACTCACCGAATTCGCGCTGAGGCGATCAGACCGTAAAGAGATGTCCGTCCGTGGGCACATCGAACAGTCCTACGCGTGCGCCCGCATCAAGCCACGCGTGACCGTACGAAAACGAGGCCAGTGCGTTGACGAGATCCCCCTCGTCGCGGAAGTGGCTCCCGTCCTCGAGATACGAGGCCGCCATTTCATAACACTCCTCAGCCGCCTCGGCCATCGGTGTCCCCGCCGGTGGCGCGACCGACGCTTCCTCGAGTGCTTCCGTGAGCAGTTCGCCGTACCGGTCCGTCTTCTCCTCGAGATCCGCAGCCATACTCGCTCGTCGGCCGTCACCACCGTAAGTGCGTCGTCGTCCAACGAGCGAGCGCCGAACGGCTCCGTTTGTCACAGTATTCCCGACACGTGATTGCTGAGAACGCAAGGCGTTTAGGCCCAGTTTCCCAACTGGTATCCATGAGCGACCAGCCTCGAGTCGAGATCTATACCAAGGAGAACTGCCCGTACTGTGAGAAGGCCAAGGACCTCTTCGATGCGAAAGGCATCGAGTACGAACTCTACAACGTTACGGGCGACGAGAGGCGCTTCGAGGAGATGGTCGAACGCGCCAACGGCCGCAAGACCGCTCCCGAAGTGTTCATTGACGACGAACTCATCGGCGGCTGGGACGACACCTGTGCACTCGACGAGACGGGCGAACTGGACGAAAAGCTCGGCCTCGAGAGCGACGATGCCGTCGAACACCGCACGTTGATCATCGCCGGCACCGGGATCGCCGGCCTCACTGCCGCGATCTACGCCGGCCGTGCGAACAACGAGCCACTCGTCATCGAGGGCGACGAACCCGGCGGCCAGCTCACGTTGACGACCGACGTCGCGAACTACCCCGGTTTCCCCGAGGGGATCAGCGGCCCTGAGCTGGTCAACAACATGAAAGCACAGGCCACGCAGTTCGGTGCCGAGCTCAAAAACGGTATCATCGAAAACGTCGACGCCTCGAGCAAACCGTTCCGCGTCGAACTAACCAACGGCGACGTCTACACCACGGACGCACTCATCGCCGCCTCCGGCGCGAGCGCCCGTACGCTTGGCATCCCCGGCGAGGAGGAGCTCATGGGCTATGGCCTCTCGACGTGTGCGACCTGTGACGGCGCCTTCTTCCGCGACGAGGATATGCTCGTCGTCGGCGGCGGCGACGCCGCCATGGAGGAAGCGACCTTCCTCACGAAGTTCGCCGACACCGTCTACATCGCCCACCGCCGCGAGGAGTTCCGCGCGGAGGACTACTGGGTCGACCGCGTCCACGAAAAGGTCGAAGCAGGCGAGATCGAGATCATGAAAAACACGGAGGTCACCGAACTCCACGGCTCTCGAGAGGACGGTATCGATCACGTCACCCTCGTCCGCAACGACGAGGGCCACCCGACCGACCGCCTCGACGACCCCGACACCGAAGAATTCGAGTTCGACGTCGGCGCGGTCTTCTTCGCCATCGGTCACACCCCCAACACCGACTACCTCGAGGACACCGGCGTCGTGACCGACGACGAGGGCTACCTCGAGACGAAAGGCGGCGACGGCGGCGGCCAGACCGAGACCCACGTCCCCGGCATCTTCGGCGCTGGCGACGTCGTCGACTTCCACTACCAGCAGGCCGTCACCGCGGCCGGCATGGGCTCGAAGGCCGCACTGGATGCTGACGAATACCTCGAGGATCTCGAGCGCGCAGAAGCGACGAGTGAGGCCGAGGCGGCTGCAGCGGACGACTGAGGACGGCGACGTGTTCCCCAACCGATCATCGACTCCGGCTGTCTTCGGCTAGCTGGCTCCGGTCGCCCACAGCCACACGGCAACATCGGTTTCAGCGCAGCCCATCTCGACAGCCTAATTCTGGATAAACTCGCCCGAGCAGTCGTACTCGAGCAGCGTAAACTCCGCAATGTCCGGGTCGTCGTCGTACGGCCCGGAGCGGTCCGACATACCGTAGACAGTGAGACTCTCGAGTTCGGTCTCGTGTTCGCTGTTCCAGCGTTCACAGAGGTAGTTGGCAAAGTACGAGCGATGGTTCTCGTTGCCGGCATAGCGCATGTTCGAGATGTATTTGCGTTCTCGAGAGGTTTCGTAGGTCTCATCGACGTTTGGCGGTCGATCCCAGTCGACCTCGGATTCGTGCAGCGCGTCGACTGTCGAGCCGTCTGCCAACTCTCCGGGGACGACAAGCCACTGGGCGGTCGACGTCGGGTTCGGTGCGAACATCTGCCAGCTCTGGCTGGACTGGATCGTATCCAAAACCTCGTCACCAGCATCCGGCACTTCGGTGTAATCGACGGCTTCGGCACCCGAGAGCACGACTAGCACGAGAATAAACCAGGGGACCACCGTCCCAAAGAGCACACGCCCACGCGCGAGGATCGCCGAACGCACGGTCGTCTCGTTGGCTCTCCCGTTCCCGAGGCGCGCGTCGACAGTCTCTGTCCTGGGGAGCACTGCCTCGAGTCTGTCGAGCCCACGGCAAAGCGGTGCAGCGAACCCGAGACGCGTCGCCAGTGTCGTGACCCAATCCCAGACGACGGGTGGATAGAACAGCAGCAGGCCCGCCACGACGACGACGGGAAACAGGTCGATCCGCAGTGTGACGAGCATTCCGAGGTGCATCCCGACGAAACACGTCGTGAACACGGCTCGAGGGATGCCGGTGAGCAGAATCAGCAGCGGTGAGAGAAGGATGAGCACCATCCACGCGTAGGTGAACCCCTCTAACAGCAGCGAGTTTCCTGCGAGCGTGTTTCCGAGCAGGATCGTCAGATGATCGGCCTCGAAGATATGGAGCACCGCCTCGCCGTTCATCCACATCTCACTCCGAGTTTTGTGGACGGCGTTGACCACGTACATCAGCAGTACCTGCAAGAGCACGGCCATCGTCCCAACGGTAGCCAGCGTCGACTGCGATTGGTCACGAGTAGACTCGAGTCGGCGGGCGTCGATCGACCACCGAGCGCCGAGTGGCAAGAACAGCCCCCAGAACAACAACATCCGCAACAGGATGTCGCCAGCGTTGAGAATCATCGGGTTGCGGATATGCAGCGAGATCAACAGCAGCCACGAGACCAGCGCTGCAACGCGTGTGTGATAGCCACAGACCAATGCGAGGGCAAACCCACCGGCGACCAGAAACAGGAGTCCCTGGACCCACGCCTCACCGGAGAGGGCGTGCAGCGAGTAGACCGACGAATAATCCGAAAACAGTGCCTCCCGTGGCAACACGCCGGCGTCGGTGTAGAACGCCTCGAGCAGTCGTGCTCGTCGCAGCAGGTCGACGAGGAGCAGTACCCCAAGCGAGATTCGAAACGCCGCCAGCGCACGGGGATCGATCGCAAACCGACGCCGCGTTGCACGCCCGATCCAGTCGAGCCCGCTGGCAAGCCGGTCCCGGGTGGCGGAACTGGGTGTGTCTTGTGACATTATCTCGATCTATTATCAATCAGGACTCTCCAGTACGATGGCATAAGCTTGGTGTTCGGTCAAATAGCGCTTTTAGTGTTCACTCGGTTGTGCTGTAGCCACTGGGAACAGCCCGTCGTTTCGATGGCGGCTGCTCACTCGGCGCTAGACGCACGGGTCTCGAGTGCTGTCGCTACTCGAGTGAAGCGCGCTGGGTGCGGTGGTGCCCAAAAAAGTCGAAATGCGGCAAGAGCCGGATGAAATCCGGTAGTTGGTTACAGCTTAGTTCTGGCGGCGGAGTGCCAGCATTGCGGCTGCGAGGAGTGCGACAACAGCAACAGCAACGCCGAAGCCGGGCGTACCGTCGTCGTCGCCGTCGTCAGCTTCGCCGTCGTCGTCAGCTGCGTCGTCGTCAGCTGCGTCGTCGTCAGCTGCGTCATCGTCAGCTGCGTCGTCGTCGGTTGCGTCGTCGTCAGCTGGCTCGTCGTCAGCCTCTTCGACGGTCAGCGTACCTTCGGATTCGACGTCTCCGTCAACGATGAGTTCCCAGTCGTAGTCGCCAGCTGGGGCGTCCTCAACGGTGTCGGACCACGAATCGGACTCGCCACCCTCGAGTTCGACGTCGTCACCCGAAAGCAGGGTGTCGCCGTCAAAGACGAACTCGTAGGCTGCGGAGCCGGTTTCGTCGCCGAGGTTCTCTGCGGAGACGGTCACGTCAACATCGTCGCCCTCAACGGGCTCTGCTGGGTCGACGTCAACGTTCCAGTCGAGGTTGGCCTCTGCAGGCTCTTCCTCGTCAGCGTCGATGATCACTGCTTCGACACTGTCAGAGTTGCTGGATTCGACCTGATCTCGGACTCGGAGGTCGAACTCGTCACCGGCCTCGTAGTCGGAGAGGTCGACTTCCACAGTGACCTGATTGTCGTGGCCAACGTCTGCGTATTCGTAGGAGACACCCGTTGCGTGGCGCAGGCGGTATTCGACTTCCGTACCTGGTGCAACGTTCGTCTCAGCAGTCAATTCAGCCTCGTTGGAGTTTTCGACGAGAAGTGCGTCGTCATCGTCGAACTCGCCGGTAACTTCGAGGTCACGCTCTTCGAGAGTGAACTCCTCGGAGAGCAGTTCCTCGTCATCCTCACTGGCGACGTATGGGTTATCTTCCGTCACTTCGAAGGAAGACTCCCAGGTCTCGTCAGCCTCGAGCTGGTCGATTTCATCGTCTTCCATGACGATGAAGAACTGACCGTTCTCGAGGTCGTTCACGAAGTGCATTCCGTCAGCATCGTTGTCAAAGACAACGTAGTCACCTTCACCGAATCGTGGGTCGTCGGTGTCGGAGATGTTGAAGTAGATACCGTTCTCAGTGGTGTTGAAGTCCGAAGCATCGCTGATGTAGCCGTTGAGGCCGTCGGCCTCAACCTGCGTGATCAGCAGATCGCCCTCTGCGACAGTGTTTCGCTCAGTCGCATCGTCGAGGAGATCATCAGCATCGAGGTCGTCAACATCGATATCGTCACTGGATGCGATCCAGTTCGTGAGGTCGGTGCTGCTACGTTCCTGAAGTGCGAGGAATGCGACGTCGTCTTCGTCATCCTCTCCTTCTTCGAACAGTTCTAATTCGTAGTCAGACGGTGCGATTCGGTCTCCGTCATCGTAGTCAAACCCACTTGGGAGTTCTTCATCAGTGACATCAACGTCTGCGTCCTCACTGGTGAGAATGTCCTCTGGGTTGCTATCGAAGTCTCCCGCTTCAGCCGTATTGAACTGGAGCGTCAGCTGATCATCTTCGAGGTCATCGTCGATGTGGGTGATCGAAGCGTTCAGCTGGTATGGGTCGTCAACGTCCTCTTCTTCGAGCGTCAGATCGAACGCATCGTAGTTCTCGATGTCGAAGGTGATGTCGACGATGTCTCCCTCAGTTCCATCGAAGGTGTTCTCGCTGAACAGCAGCGTGCTGTCAAGGTCTTGGAGGTTGATCGTTGCAGTTGCCTCTGCACCGGTGTCAACTGCTTCGAACTCGAAGTCGTACTCTTCAGCGGAGAAGTTATCGGAGTCGAAGCTAACTTCCCACTCTTCCTCACTGGATGCTTCGAGGATCGTCAGAACTTCGTTATCGCTGTCGGTGTCGTACTCTGCGTCCTCAAGACCGAGTGCGTCAGCGACGTCATCCGCGTCAACGTCGTCAACAGTCAGGTTGAGTTCGTAGTTGTTACGTGCGGAGGTAACATCCAGGTCAACAGTGCTGTCAAGAGTTGCATTGTCAGCACTGAATTCAGCACCGAGATCTTGGTCGTTGACGGAGAAGTTCACCGTGTTGGTATTATCGTCAAGCGAGTAACTCCCGTCAAGTGATTCGGTGTTGAGACGGATGTAGTCTCCGCCATCGTCGTTCGTGCGAACTGCGATTTCTCGAACGAGGCTGTCGTCATCGTCGAGAAGTGCAACTTCGTCGTCATCCCATTCCGTTGTTGTTCCATCGTCTTCTTCGATACCCTCAAGGTAGAGGACTTCTCCTTGCCAGTATCGTTCACCTTCGCTAATCGTATCTAGGTCGTCGTTGGTTACTGCTGCTGCACCGCCCGCAAACGCTGCGGACATGGCAACGACAGACATAACCATAAGCGCGGCCAGGAACAGTGCGCGTCCCTTTTCGCGATATGAAGTTTCGTTTGTCATTAAGTTGTCTTGTATTTCGTGTTGTGTTAGTCGTCGCACGATTCGGTCGGAGTGCGAGTGTGGTATCAATGCGGAAGCCGCACTGACTCGCACCGGGTAGGGGTAACAAAACGTATAAAGCATCGCGTAATAAGCTTTCTGGATATTGTAACACTCTCTGGCACTGAGTAATCGGCTCGAGACCGCATGACTGCGTCCGATTCGGAGGTGTTTGCTTGAATTGATAACGTATCGTGAGACACGTTCGCAAGCATAAATTACCGACGAACACCCAGTAGGTAATGAGTGATTCCTCGAGCAGCCACCGGTCCGATCACGGACGCTGAAGTATCGCTGTGAGTGACTAACTCTGTAAAAACTGATTACCATCGTCGAGACTCGAGTCGAACGACACTGCAAAAGTGGATGTCGACCACCGGATCAGAAGCGAATCGTCCCCGTGGTTCGACCGCGCCGAGACCGATCGACTGGCCGTGTCGACTCAGAACGGGAACAGCGACTCGGCCTCGGGGTCGCGCTCGAGCAGTTCGATCTCGTGGCCGTCTTGGTCTTTCGTAAACGCGTACATGTTGTCGTTGCTCTCGGGATTGCGGTAGTCGGGGGCCTCGCGCTCGAGCAGCGTCTCCCAGTCCTCGGCGAGGTCATCGACGCGAACGCAGAGGTGGCCCCAGGCGTCGCCTTGCTCGTACGTGCGCCCGTCGTAGTTGTAGGTCAACTCGAGCGACATCGCTTCGTCGGCGGCGTCCCGCGGCTCGACGAAGTAGTTCGCGAAGGTGTCGGACTCCCAGCGGCCGACCTCGTCGTACTCGAACTTCCGGGTCCAGTAGCCAAGCGCCTCGTCGGCGTCTTCGACGCGGATCATGGTGTGGTCGAGCGACCATAGCGCACCCTGATCGCGCTGGACGATCTCGATCTCGTGGCCGTCGGGGTCTGTGACGAACGCATAGCGGCCGCCACAGCTCTCGGGATCGCGGTAGTCCTCGACGCCCTCGTCCATCAGCTGTTCGTAGTGGGCCTCGAGTTCGCCTTCGGGGACCCGAACTGCAACGTGGCCCCAGGCGTCGCCGACCTCGAGGTCGTCCTCGCCCTCGTTGTGGGTCAACTCGAGCAACGCCCCGTCTTCGTGCATGTCTTCGGGACCGAGATAGACGATGGTGAAGCCGTCGCCCTCGTAGCGATCCTTTTCTTCGTACTCGAGGTGGGTCTGGTACCAGTCGAGCGATTCCTCGAGGTCTGCGACGCGAAGCATGGTGTGATCGAGCGTTCCGTCCATACGCAAAATCACACCTGCAGGCGGCAAAAACGTGGCGAAGGCGGCGGTTCAGTCGCCGTTGCCCGGCTGTGAGTCGGCTGTCGCCGCCGACTCCTGCGTGTCGGGATCGGCGGCCACCGTGGAGGCTTTCGGACTGACACCTCTGCGTTTCGCGTCGAGTTCGGAGAAGATGTAGACGAGCCCGATCAGCAGGGCAACGCCCAGCGGAAGGAAGACGAGCGGCGAGACGCCCAGGAACCCATACAGCACGTAGCAGACGAGGACAACGAGCATGACGGTCCCGGCGTAGTACAGCTGCGTGCGGATGTGATCGATGAGGTCGGCCCCCGTAAACGTCGACGAGAGCACGGAGGTGTCAGAGATCGGCGACGTGTGGTCGCCGAAGATCGCACCGGAGAACACCGCGCCGACCATCACTGGCATGAGTTCGAACGTCCCCGTGAGGTCGTAGGCGACGGTGATCGCGATCGGCGTCACGATCCCCATCGTCGCCCACGACGACCCCATGGTGAAGGCGACGAACGCAGCGACGAACAGCACGACGATCGGGAGCACGGCGGGCGAGACGACACCCTCCGCGGCTCCGGCGACGTAGGTGCCCGTCCCGAGATCGTCGGCGACGGCACTAATCGACCACGCCAACACCAACACCGTCACGGCGGTCAGCATGAGGTTGAATCCCTCGAGAACGGTTTCGATGCCGTTCCCGATATCGAAGAGATCGTAGCCGATCCCGATGGTGATGGCGGTCACCACCATCGCGAACGACCCCCAGACGAGCGCAGCCGCGAAATCGCCAGCACCGACGACGTCGACGAGCACCTGCACGACGCCCTCGTCGCCCATGGCCGCCTCGAGCGACGTTGTCGCGCCCGCCTCGGTCTGTGCTGCGAGCCAGTCTTGGTACCCAGTCCAGAACGCACCCGAAAGCGTCACGGCGATCAACATGACGATCGGTGCGAAAAAGGTCCGCAGCATTGGCTTGTCCTCGATCGGTGCGCCGAGGTCCTTTTCGACTTCCTGCAGCGGCTGGGCCTCGTCGCGGTTGACTTTCCCCGTCTGCCACGACCGATGTTCGGCGGTAAGCATCTCACCGTAATCGCGCCGCGAGATGACGATCAGGCCGACCATCACGATCGCGAGCAGCGAGTACGTATTAAAAGGGATCGAGCCGACGAACGTTTCGAACACACCCGGTGTGTCGGCCGCGGCCACGTCGTGGGCCTCGCTCTCGACGAGGCTCGTATACCCCTCGTCGATCATCGACAGCTGAAACGCCACCCAACTCGAGAGTCCGATCGTCGCGACGGGTGCGGCCGTCGAGTCGACAATGTAGGAGAGCTTCTCGCGGGACATCCGCATCTGGTCGGAGATCTCACGCATCGTGGAGCCGACGATGGCCGTGTTGGCGTAGTCATCGAAGAACATGGCCATTCCCAGTATCCACGTCGCCAGCCCGGTGTTGCGCTGGGTCTCGAGCCGTTCGGTCGCCCAGTTTCGGACGGCGGTCGCGCCGCCGAGTCGCCAGATCAGGGCGACACCAGAGCCAAGAAGCAGCGTAAACACCAGAATGTTCGCGTGAAACACGTCCCCGATCGACTCGGTGATCCATTCGAACGTTCGTCCGATACCAATACCGCCAGTCGCAATGATACCACCCGACCAGATGCCGAGGAACAGCGAGAGCATTGGCCGGCGCGTGACGATTGCAAGCGCAATCGCAAGCAGCGGTGGAACGAGTGACAGTGCCCCAAAGTCCGACATATCGGATCAATCGCCGAGCAGTGGGATAATCCTGCTCCTTCGGAACCTGAAAGTCGTCTCACAACTCGCCGGTCACCCCCCGTCGAGGACCACAGCCCGTTACCGACGTAAAATGAGTTTGAGAACGTCTTCGTCCTCGAGGACGTGTTCGGTCCCCACCTGTTGTTCGTCGTGGACTGCACTGGGGCCGGTCACACGGGCGAATCGGAACCGCTCTTCCATCTCGCCGCCGAGTTTCTCGATGGCTTCGCCGACTGTCGATCCCGCCTCGATGACGAGAGGTTCGTCCCAGTCGATACCGCGGCTGGGTTTGTTCATGTAGACGCGAATCAGGCCCAGATTGTCCCAGATGCGGTCTTTGAGGGCGTCCAGTCCCTTCTCCATCTCGGCGCTGATAAACGTCACTTCCTCGGGGTCCAAATCGCGCTCGTGCAACTGCTCGTCGACGGTCTCCTTGTAGGAGGGGTCGATCAGGTCGACTTTGTTCACGCAGGTGATCGACGGGATGTACTCGCGGTTTTCCATCAGGCCGTCGACCAGCCGATCGATGCTGACGTTCTCCTGAAGATTGACGTCCGCGTTGACGTAGCCGTGTTCGCGGAGGACGTCCGAGATCGTCTTCTCGTCTAAGTCCTGTTCGGTGCTCGAGGTGATCTTGATCCCGTCTTTGATCTTCGGTCGAACCGTCACCCGCGGCGGCTGTTGGTCGACACGGATGTTGATATCGTACAGCTCCTCCTGTAAGCGATCGTACTGTTCGATCTCGAACACTGAGAGGACGAAGACGATCAGGTCGGCGTTGCGAACGACCGCCAGCACCTGCTGGCCGTCGCCACGTCCCGACGCCGCACCCTCGATCAGCCCTGGCACGTCAAGCATCTGGATGTTCGCGCCGCGGTGTTGGAGCATCCCCGGGTTGACATCCAGCGTCGTGAACTCGTACGACCCCGTCTCGCTTTCGGCGTTGGTCATCGAGTTCAACAGCGAGGACTTGCCGACGCTGGGAAAGCCAACCAGCGCGACGGTCGCGTCGCCGTGTTTCTCGACGGAGTAGCCTGTCCCCCCGCCGGAAGAGCTCTGGTTCTGAAGTTTCTCCTTTTTCTCCGCGAGCTTCGATTTCAGCCGGCCGATATGGGCCTCTGTCGACTTGTTGTAGGGCGTGTTGGCGATTTCGTCTTCGATCTTCTCGATCTCCTCCTCGAGCCCCATTTGCCTGTATCCAACCGCCCGTGCCGAAAAACACTTTCCATGCGACCTGCCGAATTCGAGTGTGTATCGCTATCACCGCCCACACTAACGAACAGTCGTTCACTCGAGCGATTCGACAGGGATAAACAGCATGAAAAATGATGTTGAATTATGCCAGATGCGACACAGTTGCGCGATAGCACCCAGATCGTGCTTCACCGGGAGACTGTCGAAGGACTCGAGCCGCCACTCGATGAGGCGTTTACGGTATCGATCGTCGCTGAAGGCGAAGACCAGCGCCGGATCATCGGCAGCCCTGCCGAAATCAAAGCAGCCAGCGAGTCACTCGCCCGCCGTGGAATCTGCGTTCGCTGAGCCACACGCATGACTGCTGTGTTCGTCTGCTCGTGAGTCTGTTTTGCCGTTCCGTGGTGGCGAATTTGTGTCCCCGTGTGATCCGGAGACGATCACGAGTGCACTCGAGGCGGCTGCCAGATAGACGAACGCATCGGCCACCAACAGCTGTGGCGAGATCACGTTCACCTGCCGGAGACCAACGACCCACTGCAAAATGATGTACAGGACCACGGCCAGTATCGCAGCGCCGAACACCGTAGCACTCGAGCCGTCGTACGTCGCTGCGAGCACGACGCCGACTGGCACCGCGAGCAAGAACGCAAGCCAGTGCGAGATGGGCAGGCCAACCAGTTCGGCCCCCGCGGTCAGCAGCTGCTGTGCTGGGGCGACTGCTGGGCCAGCAGCGAGCGCGAACTCGAGTGTCCGTCCGACTGAGACAGCCGACGCCCGACTCATCGCGAGCCCACCTCGTAGACCGTCGCTCCGAGGCAGTGATAGACCCGGTCGTCGGCGATCAACGGCGTACATCCAAGCGAGCCGTCCTCGATACCCGCTGGGGAAACGTGGAACCGTTCGTTTCCGGTGTCGGCCTCGAGAGCGAGCAGTCCGTCTCCCGTCGACGCGTAGACTGTCCCGTTGCCGACGCTGATGCCGAACTCGACCGAGCTCCGGTCTGTCTCCCACACCAACTCGCCCGTGATATCGAACCGCGTAATCGTTCCCTTGTCCGTTCGTGACCAGTAGACTGCACGGGCCGATGGATCGACAGCGAGTGTATCCATCATCGTGTGCTCGTCTGTCCCACCGGAGATCGTCCAGCGGCGGTCGCCAGTTGCTGCCTCGAGCGCTGTCAGATCACCGTCTGCGGTTATGACGAAGACGTGATCGTCGACGATCACAACCTCACCACGACTGAGCGACGACGCGGACACTGCTGTGTCGCTCATCCAGCGTTCCGTTCCGGTCTCTGGAACGAGACCAGTTACGCGTCCCGCATCGTAGTCGGCCACCACGACCAGCCCGCTGTCGGCAGCCAACACCGAGTCGCGTGCAGTCCGCCGCCAGCGCTCGAGACCGGTCTCGGCATCGAGCGCGACGAGTCGATACTCGCTGTCGACGCGGGCAGTGACATACAGCGTGGTGCCAAACAGCCAGCAGCCGTCGGCACTGCTGTTCAGATCGTAACGCCAGCGGAGCCGTCGTGTCTCGAGGTCGAGCGCACAGACGGTCGTCTGAAACACCAGATAGACGACGCCGTCGCGAACCTGTGGCTCCGAATCGAGCTGTGTCTGTTCGTTGTATCTCGCTGATGGCCGCTGATATGCATACTGCCAGCGCGTAGTGCCAGTTTCGGCGTCAAGTGCCCGCAGCGAGTGATGGGTGGGCACAAGTAGTGTGTCGTCGACGAGCGCGAACCCGGCGTGTTCGTATCGTCGACGCGACGTTTCTCGAGCGTGTGTTCCCACTCAATCCGCCCATCGCCGCCGGGGCCGGGATCGGCCGTCGACGCGACGTTTCTCGAGTCGGCCCGCGGGTGAAGCCAGTCGTCGTCGACGGCCGGATCGACGTGGTCCGAGCCGCCGACTCGAGGCCCGAGCAGATAGCCGCCGAGCAACGAGCCGCCCGCGACGCCGAGGAGCCGACGACGAGTCAGTGGAGGGCGCATGGTCGATCCATTCCGTGCCGAACAAATAGTCGTTCTGTCATCTCCGAACGCATCCCCGCCGGTGGGCTCGAGAACGCGCTCGCGACCTTATCGTTCAGGATGTGTCGGCGCGTCGAACCCGCCACGCACCAACGGCTTCGCAATATGTCTGCGCGCACACGGGGGGACCTCGTACCAGCCCCCCTCGAGGTCGCGCTCGAGGTCCTGTGTTGCCTTCCCGTCTGCACTGGTTCCACAGTCTCGGCAGCGATACCCCTGGTTCCGACCGGCGCTTTTCATTCGCCGCTCGCAGTCGGGACAGGTCGGTGTGACGCGTTCGGTCGTCACGAGGTCGCGAACCGCGAACTTCTCGAGTTTGAGCGTCCCGCGAGCGACCTCGCCACAGACGGTGAGTCGGTCGCCAATCCGCAGCGCTCGCACGCGGTCGCGAAACCGTTTGGTCGGCTCGAACGCAGCACACTCGAGGCGTGCTGGGTCGTCGTCACCCTCGCTCTCGAGGTCGACGAAGACGTGGCCGCCGCGCCGGGTTTCGGGCTCGCTTGCGACCCGCCCGTCGACGCGGTAGGCGTGGCCATCCGTGACTGACTCGAGGGTCCCGTCTTGCAGGTGGACGTCCGTCCCTTGATTGGTCACGAACAGCTGGCTCGAGGCGACGGGTTCGCTTTCGATCCGGTTGGAAACGGCGCGAACGGCGTCGGGATCGTCGCCACGAATCCCGTGGAGGATCGGTCCCGGTGTGTGCGGAACGCAGACTGTGTCGTCCTCGCCGCGGTCGACCGTATCCCAGACCTCGGGGCGACCCCAGTCGGCTGCGGCGAAGACGCGCTCGTGGTCGACGTCTCGCGGCGTGCCCCAGCGCTCGGGTTCGCGGTAGGAGATATGTTCGTACGTCCAATCTTCGAGCGCGCGCCAACTTCCGATCGCAGCCAGCGCGCCGATCCGCCCGCGGCCGTCGTCGGCGTGCCACGACCGGTAGCCGTGGCGGTCGATCAGTGAGGCGGCGTCGGCGATCGCGAGATGCTCGCGGATCGCTCGCCACGCGAACTCGGCCACGTCGTCGGGCGTGTCGTCGGGGCCGTCCGCCGTCACGACGAGGCCCGGATTCGTTCGCTCGTCGGCCGTTTCGGCGAGGTCCTCGAGGTGTTCGCGGGCGAGTTCGAACGCCCGGTCGGAGTCGCAGTCGGTGTGGATCGCGAGCGCGGCGTTACCCCGAGTCTTGTACTCGACGGCGGGGTTGAGCCGAACGAGGAGCAGTCGCTCGACGGTCGCCCCATCGAGGCGCAGTCGCTCGGCGATCCGGGCGGCGACGTAGGTCGTACACATCCCGCGCTCGCGGGAATCTGTATCGTCGATCCCGACGACTGTCATCGGCGATCGTTGGGCCGGCGGCGAGTAACCCCTTTCGGGACGGTGTCGGATCGAAAGCGGACCCATTCCACGGGCTGAAAACCTGTATATAAGTATACTGCTGGTACGGTATCGAACCACGTTACAGCAGATGGGGCAGCGGGGAAATCGTTTTATATGAGGAATCACTTACACCCCCGTATGTCCCGCTCCGCACTGGTCGGCAACGTAACCGCGATGTTAGAGGACGCGGGGTTCGTCGTCAGTGACCGGTGTGCGATCCGACCGAAGAGTTTCGACATCGCAGCCCGACGTGGTGAAGACCTGCTGCTGGTGAAGATCCTCGGCAACATCGATGCGTTCAACGAGGCAACCGGCCACGAGATGCGCCGGCTCGGCACGTACCTCAACGCGACGCCGCTCGTGATCGGCCTGCGAAGCCGCGACGAGGATCTCAAACCCGATGTCGTCTACTTCCGACACGGTGTCCCCGTCTTCAGCCCCGACACGGCGTACAACCTGTTCATCGAAAGCGTCCCACCGCTGATCTATGCCGCACCCGGCGGCCTCTACGTCAACATCGACGGCGACCTGCTCGCCGACGAACGACAGGACAGAGAGTGGAGTCTCGGCCAACTCGCGAACGAACTCGGCGTCTCGAGACGCACCGTCTCGAAGTACGAAGACGGCATGAACGCCTCTGTCGAAGTCGCGATGGAACTCGAGGACCTCTTCGATGCGCCGTTGACGAGTCCCGTCGACGTCTTGGAAGGTGCCGACGAGGTCCACGAAACCGAGGCGACGCCGGACGACCCCGAAGCCGATCCGGACGACGAGCAGGTCGTCGCCGTGCTCACGCGGGCCGGCTACAGCGTCCATCCGACGCTTCGCTCGCCGTTCAAAGCCATCAGTCAGGACGAAGCCGACGACGAAGGCATCGTGTTGACCGGCCACTCGAAGTTCACGAAAGCGGCCGAAAAGCGCGCCCGGATCATGAGTTCGATCGGGCAGGTCACTCACACGCGATCGGTCTACGTCGTCGACCGCGCGAAACAGGAGTCGGTCGACGGCACCGCGCTGGTCGAACGCGAGGAACTCGAGGACCTCCACGACGCCGCGGAGTTGCGAAAGGTCATCCGCGAACGCGCGGAGTACGAAGAAGCGGCCTGACCCTCGCGGCCCGTCGCTCGCGGTTACACGCCGTTTTCGCCGTACGTCTCTTCTAAGTATTCGATGATGTCGCTGCTCTCAGGCATCCCTTCGACACCGTGGGCCTCGTCGGTAATCACGGGGACGCCCGTCTGTCCACTCACTTCTTCGACTTCCGTCCGTGCAGCGTGTGAGCGAGGGACGTCGATCGTGTCGTACTCGAGGTCGAGTTCGTCGAGTTTCGAGCGAACCATTGCACAGAACGGACAGCCCGGAAGGTCGTACAGCGTGATGTCTGCCATGTCTCGAGAAAGTGGTCTGATCGGCAAGAGGCCACCGGTTGGCTGAGCCGGGCTGCGTACCGTGTCTGTCACACGCCCACGAGCCGTTCATGGTCGCACCGAACCTGCCTGAAGCGATTCGGATGAGACGGTGTCTGGAAGCCGATAGGTGCGAAACGCGTCGAAAACTGAGTGCGTGTGTCGACGCTCTCAGAACGTCACCGATCCGGATTCGACCGAGAAGTAGATGATGAAGTAGCCGATGAACGCGATCGCAAGCGCCCACTGACCCGGCGAGACGTCTCGCGTTTCACCCATCGCGGCTTTGACCAACGGATAGCTAATAATCCCTGCAGCGAGCCCGTTCGCGATCGAGGTGGTCAGCGGCATGACCGTGATCGTCAACCCGGCGGAGATCGACCACGCGGGATCGTTCCAGTCGATGTCGGTGACGCCTTGGAGCATGATGATCCCGACGACGACCAGCGCCATATACGTCGCATACAGGGGTATCGCGGCGATCAACGGGACGACCAGCAAGGAGAGGGCGAACAGGCCACCGACGACCAGCGCCGTAAAGCCGGTGCGGCCACCTTCCTCGAGGCCGGTCGAGGATTCGATGAACGTCGTCACTGTCGAGGTACCGATCATCGCACCGACGGTGGTGCCGACTGCGTCGGCCATCAGTGGTTTTTCGACCTCCGGCAGATCACCGTGTTCGTCGAGGAAGCCACCGATCTGCGAGACGCCGATGAGCGTGCCGGCGGTGTCGAAGAAATCGACGAAGAAGAACGTGAACACGACCAGCAAGAAGACGAACGGGTCCTCAGTAATCATGCCGAGGCCGTCGACGAAGCCCCAGAACAGCGGGGTAAAGTCGTACTGGACCGAGCTGAGCATTGACATGAGCCCCTCGTTTGTGATGTCGTCGTAGGATCCCTCCGGCGTCAAGACGTCGGGGGCAACGACACCGGCAAGCGTCAGAACCCAGCCAGCGACGGCTGTCGTCACGATCCCGATGATGATCGAGCCACGAACGCCACGGGCGTACAACAACAGCGTCAGAAACAGGCCGGCGAGCGACAGCGCAGCGACCGGGCTCTCGAGGACGTTTCCAAGCGTTACCAGCGTTGCGTCGTAGGGCACGACGACCTGCATCTCTTGCAGTCCGAGAAAGAGCAAGAAGACACCGATACCAGCCCCGACGGCGAACTTGACTGGTTCCGGGAAGAGTTCGATGATGTACCGTCGCGCGCCGACAGCGGTCAGGGCAATGAAGATGATCCCTTCGACGAAGACAGCGGCAAGCGCGACCTGCCACGGGACGCCGAGAATAACGACGACCGTGAACGCAAAGAAGGCGTTCAACCCCATGCCGGGCGCCAGCCCGAACGGTCGGTTGGCGTACAACGCCATCACGACGGTCGCGACGACCGAGGCGAGGATCGTCGCGACGGCGAGCATCTGGATGATCTCGCCAGAGCCGTAGACGGTCCCGTTGATCGTCGCCTCACCCTGGAACTCGCCGGTTTCGTGGTTCCAGAGGATCGCACTGCTGAGGATTGCCGGATTGACGACGATGATGTACGCCATCGCCAGGAACGTCGTTACCCCCGCAAGCGTTTCTGTTCGATAGTCGGTATCGGATTCGTTGAACCCGAAGTACTCCGCGATTGTATCGGAAGCCCCCATATTGGACGCTCGAGCATAGCAAGACCGATTAGTTAAAAGTTCCCGTCCGAGGTCGTCAGATAGATGTTCATGTTTGTGCATTGTAGGCTTCGCCACCACTTTTGTCAACGGCATTGGACGAATCTCGGACAGCGGTCAGATCATGAACCCGGACCCCCTGATTTTAGCGGTTTCAGAGACACGCTCGAGTATGGAAATCCAGATCGAGAATCGGTCGCAGGTAGCGACAACCGACGCACGCGACGTTGCGCTGACCTGCCTCGAGGCGGGGGTTGACGCCGGACATCCACGGCGGGTCATCCACGACGCACTCTCACTCGAGGGCGACACGCTCCGGGTGGCCGACGCGACCTATGACTGCAGCGCGTACGACGAGGTCGTCGTTCTCGGCGGCGGCAACGCCGCCGCACACGTCGCCGCGGCGCTCGAGGACGTCCTCGGCGATCGGATCGATCGTGGCGTCGTCGTCACGGACGATCCCACCGAACTCGAGGCGGTCACGGTCTCTGAGGGCGACCACCCGGTGCCGAGCGAGCGCGGCGTCGCGGGAACACGCCGGCTCCTCGAGGCGGCCGACACAGCCGGCGAGCGGACGCTCGTGCTGGCGGCCATCACCGGCGGCGGCAGCGCGCTCATGGCTGCGCCCGCAGACGGGATTTCGCTTGCCGACCTGCAGGCGACCACGGACGCGTTACTCGAGAGCGGGGCCGACATCCACGAGATCAACGCCGTCCGCAAACACTGCTCGGCGCTGAAAGGCGGCCAGCTCGCCCGCCGACTCGCCCCGGCGACGGTCGTCGCCGTCGTCTTGAGCGACGTCGTTGACAACGATCTGAGCGTGATCGCGAGCGGCCCCGTCGCGCCCGACGAGTCGACGTTCGACGACGCGCTCGCAGTCGTCGACCGCTACGATATCGACGTTCCGGAGACCGTCGCTGATCGCCTCGAGCGCGGCCGCGCCGGTGCGATTTCGGAAACGCCGGGTCCCGACGACCCCGTCTTCGATCGGGTTTCGAACCACATCGTCGCCGACGGCATGACCGTCCTCGAAGCCGCCGCTGAGGTCGCCACCGAGCAGGGCTACGACCCGTTGCTCCTCTCCTCGCGGGTTCGCGGTGAGGCTCGCGAGGCGGCGACGACCCACGTCGCCATCGGCGAGGAGATGCTGGCAACAGGGACACCGATCTCACCGCCGGCCGTCCTCGTGTCGGGTGGGGAAACGACGGTGACGGTCTCCGGCGACGGGTGCGGCGGGCCGAATCAGGAGTTCGTGACGAGCGCAGCGCTGTCGCTCGAGGCCGGACTCACCGTTGCTGCCGTCGACACCGACGGGATCGACGGCGCAAGCGACGCCGCGGGTGGGATCGTCGACGCCGAGACTGTCGACACCGACAAACGGGCTCGAGCAGCGCTGGCTGCCAACGACGTCACGCCCTATCTCGCCGAGCGAAACGCGCTCATCAAAACCGGGCCGACCGGCACGAACCTGAACGATTTGCGGGTCGTCGTCGTCGAGCACAGCGCCCACTGAACTCGAGTCGCCCCCACCGTCGGCCGTCTGGCGGGAGAGCGTCCCGTCGCTTCGACACTCGAGGCAGCCGGTGTCTGCCCGTAGCCTATTTGACTCCTGACCATGTATACCAGTATCATGAGATTTGTCATCGTGGGATATGGTCGCGTCGGCTCTCGAACGGCACAGATCGTCGCCGAGGAAGGCCACGAAACCGTGGTCGTCGACGACGATCTCGATCGCGTCAAACGGGCACGCGAAGAGGGGTTCGAAGCGATTCACGGGAACGGCGCCGACGAAGCGGTCCTCGTCGATGCGGGGATCGACGCCGCCGACGCGATCGGTGCGTTCACGCCCGACCTCAACGTCAACTTCGCGGCCTGTATGGTCGGCACCCACCACGGCTGTCGGACGGTCTTGCGGATCGACGAGGACTACCGCGAGGAGATCTACGACCGCTACGCCGAAGACGTCGACGAGATCATCTATCCCGAGCGACTCGGGGCTGCTGGTGCCAAGACGGCGATGCTCGGCGGCGACTTCAACGTCGTCACCGATCTCGCCACGAACCTCCAACTAACCGTCCTCGAGATCGTCGATGGCTCGCCAGCCGTCGGGAAACGGATGAGCGAACTCGAGCTTCCCGAAGGGGCACGCATCTACGCTCACGGCCGCAAACGCGAGCCGCTGACGATTCCACTGCCGGGAACCGAGCTTGCGGTCGGCGACGAGGTCGCCGTAATCACCGAAACGGCACGCGCAGACGAGGTCCGAGAGCGGTTGGTGCCAGCAACTGCTTGACCGCACGGCTAGCGTCGCCGTTCGGGAGCACGCGAAAACGGGAGTGGGGAGGAGTGCTGGCGCGCGGGTTGCGTGGGGTCGAGTGGGATGTGGGAGGTCTCCGCCAGCGCGCGCCATCTGAATCGTCACTCTATACCCCAATAAAACCGCGTCAGACACCCGAATGACGCAGGTCAGACTCTAGGATTGCTCGTCCTCGAGCCGGAAGACGAGCACGTTCTGATGAACCATCGACGGCACGAACGAGAAGGGGTAGCCGTAGACGTGGAGGTCTTTCGAGGGGTCATACCAGATCAGATTCGCCGCCAGCGTCACTGGTGCAGTCGACTCGATAGCGCGTGCGAGATCGGCTGACAGAAACTCGTAGGACTGGTCGCGATACATATCGCCGATGAAGACGACGAGGTGTCCATCCGGTGTGATCACATCAGTGAACCGATCGAATTTCTCGGCCATATCCGCCAGCCACTCGGCTTTGGTCTGTGTGCCCACGTCGTCGGATGCCGTCGTCTCGATGGGGTCGTCGTCGGCGTCGTCGAACGCCCCGAGTTTGCTCTCGCGGGTCGCGTGTTCGTTGCGCGTCTGCTCGAGTTCGTCCATGTTCCAGTAGGGAACGTCGGTGAGCAGCAGGTCGACCGAGTCGTCCTCGAGTTCGTCGATCAGGTCGGCACAGTCGCCGTGGCGGAGGTCCTGTTCGGCGAGTGGCGCCTCGCCGCGGGCTCGTCGCGCCTCGTTTTCGCGCTCGAGGACGGTCTCATAGATATCGATCCAGCGCTCGGTGCGCTCGAAGCCGATCGCCTCGCGGAGCCCGGTGCCCTCGTGTTCGCAAAAACTCGCGCCGAGTAAGGTGCCGCCGACGCCGGCGAAGGGATCGAGAACGGTGTCGCCGGTCTTGCTGAACCGACCGATCAGCTCCGCACAGAGCCGTGGCGGCTTCTGACCGCCGTGTTCGCTCCGAAGGTCGTGCTGGACGGCTGGGGGGNGCCTCGCGGAGCCCGGTGCCCTCGTGTTCGCAAAACCTCGCGCCGAGTAAGGTGCCGCCGACGCCGGCGAAGGGATCGAGAACGGTGTCGCCGGTCTTGCTGAACCGACCGATCAGCTCCGCACAGAGCCGTGGCGGCTTCTGACCGCCGTGTTCGCTCCGAAGGTCGTGCTGGACGGCTGGGGGGTATCCCTCCGCAAGCACCGACTTCGTTGCGTACTTCCACTCTTTGCCCGTCAGGTCGTTGACTCGATTTCGCTCGTCGTAGATGCCCCGGCCCTCGAGATAGCGCTGGTGGTCGGCAAGCGCGTCGGTATCGACCAGTTCGCCGTCTTCGACCGGAAGCGACTCGTCGCGGGCGCGTTCGGCGTCGAACGCGCCGTCTTCGTCCGTTACCAGCCGGCTCTGGCGGTGCCGATCCCCGTCAGCTGTCATATCTCGAGTGACTACCGCGGGGGCTTAAAGTCGTGGCTCTCGAGCGGCGCGACGGCGATCGAAAAACAGAGCAGGCCGGCTAGCCAGTGTAGGAACTCTCGCCGACAACCGCGAGGAATTCGCCGCGTCCGGTCGCGTTCGTCTCGTCGAACTCGGTAACTCGGACGCGAACACGTTTCTCGACAGTGTCAGGCCCAGCATTCTCGATCAACAGATGCGTATCGCCAATGTAGGCGTGCCCGTCACCATCGCTGTTCGACTCTGCAACGAACACCTCGATCTCTTCGCCCACGTCGAACGATGGGGTCGTGGTGCGGAGCGTCCACCCTTTGAGATACTTTGTGAATAGGCTCATATTCGTGCCACCTCCTCGGTTTCGCGGTCGGTAATATACTCACGGCCGAAGCCGGTAATCGCTGCGACGACGAAGACGGCAACCAACAGCCAGCCCTGGAAGACGAAGGGGACGACGTCGATCGGCGTCACGAGCATCCCGGAATCGAACCACTCGTACTCACCGGGCAGCTGTTGCATCGCCGAGTAGCCGGCGAGAACGCCGCCGGACCACGGGAAGATGTAGCCAAGCGCTGCGGTCTGGCCGTCCAAGATGTTCGCGCGTCGGTAGCCGTTCAGATTGAACCGTTCGCCGATCTTCGAGATGTACGGCCCGATCGCGACCTCTGCGGCCGTGTTGATCGTGATGACGGCGTTAATCAGCGCCGAGGAGCCGACCATCGTGAGTTCGGCGTTGCGAACGTTCGTCGCAAGGTTGTCGATCGACCAGTCCAGAATCGCCTGGAACGCGCCGCCGCGGATCATGATCTGGGCTGCGGCGATGATCAACAGGACGAGAATCGCCAGTTCGAAAAAGCCCGATGCGCCAGTGATGAGGCTGCCGCCGACGCTGATTGCGTTCGGGTCCTCGACGATCGTCAGAATCGGCAGGAACTCGAGTGGTTCGGCAAGCGGTGCGTCCGGGGGTGCGTTGAACATGACGATGTCACCAAGCGAGATCAGGCCGAGTACGAGACTCGAGACAGCCGCCACGACGATCCCCCACGAGATCGCCTCGACGATGTGTCGCCCGGCGACTGCGGTGCCGATCACGACGCCCATCGAAATGAGGTGAACGAGGCCGATCGGTTCGCTTTCTGCGACGAGCAGTTCTCGCGCATCGCCGCCGATCGCGAGGCCGGACATGAACTGACCGGCGACGAGGTAGCCAGCGAACGCGATGATCGCGGCGATGATCACGTATTTGAATCGAGAGGCGACGACGCCACCGATATCCGAATCCTGCGTGACGGCGCTGACGATCGTGGTGTCGCTGACGGGCGCGAGGTTGTCACCGAAGATCGACCCCGAGAGGATCGCGCCGAACAGCAAAACGGGGTTCGCCCCGAGCAGGATACCGGCGGGGAAAAACAGGGTGACGAACGCGATTGCGGAGCCGTATCCCGTCCCGATCCCGGTTGTAAACAGGGCCGCGAGGACGAACGTGATCGCCGGGAACAGCGTCGCGCCGATCCCGCCGACGTCGGCCAGCCAGACCAGTCCGTCGACGAAGCCGCCGTCCTGAAGCAACTGGGCGAACATGCCGGCCCAGATCCAGGCGACGATGGCGGTCACCGCGACGGGTTGGGTCATCCCCTCGAAGATCGTGTTCGCGTACGTCTTCCAGTCTCCGCGAACGAAGAACATCCCGAGGATCAGTCCGAGCAAAATACCGACGACCAACCCGCCTTCGTCGGATATCCGCCAGAACGCGGTCTGTACGATCGCCCAGACAATAAAAAAGGCGATCGGGAACGCGCTCATTCCCCTGCCGCCATAAAACGTTATTCGTGGCTCTCCATCACTGGTTCCCTGTACGAATGCCTCGGTCGAGTCACCATCGGTTGAATCATCGCTAGCACCACTCATCTAAAGACACGATACGAAATAATCAAACTCTCAGTGATAAGCTTTCTCAATGGATCAATCGCTCGCCGTGGTCAAGCGACGCTACTGGCCTGGACATCCCGGTATACGACTGCTTTCTGGGTCGAAATCACCACACTCGAGGGACAGGAGCCGGGCGTGTCGGGTGCCCAGCCCGAACCCAACGCGTGCAGTGGCGCGCTCGGTCGTCGCCGCGGCTCACAGTCTGAACGCTTCGTTCCCCGTTACTCAGTAGCTGCCGCCTCGGTCTTCGACAGCGGTTCGATACGAAACAGGTAGTCTTCGAAGGCACTATCGAGATTCACGGGACTCTCTTCGGCGGTATGCGCTCGACACAAGACAGCCTCTGCTTCGACGGCGCCGTGGCCGGTTTCTTCCTGGTACCGTTCGACGATCAGAAACGTCGCCGGCTCGGTACAGCCTCGACGGTGACACTCACGAGGCGACTCGAGGGAGTCGGCCGCCTCGTCACCCTCGTCTTCGGCATCCGGTGGTTCGGCTTCGTCGGCACGGTCACGCGCTTCCGTGAGTTCTCGCTCCCGCTGGCGGTTATCTGCGTCACGAGCTTGCTTGTCCCGGCCTTTTTTGGTATCTGCCATACAGTGAGATACGAGCGTGAACGGGATAAAACACGCTCCCGAAGCGACCTCGATGTGGGTGCCCACGACCCGTCGCCATCAGTCCGTTCTGTTCGACGGGTGGTAATATCAGCCCCATATCAGAATCGATACTGCTCGATGCGGCTCACTCCGATTCGCCGTTTTTCTCCACTTCGGTAACGATGACGTCCCAGTCCGGGTGTTCGGTACCGTTTCGACATTCCCATCCACCTTCGACGTTGATTCCCTTGGAGTGGGCCCGACGAAGGAGTGCTTTCAGTTCGGCATTTAATTCTGCTTCGGACGAGAGTGGTGTCTCTTCGGTAGTCATTCGTTCGTGGCTCCTGTCTCCCGGACGCCTGTTCGTTCGTGGGCCGGTGGCGAGATTGCCATCACTCCGTCGCTGGACAGGGTTATCGCGTATCCTTCGAATGTAAATGAGATGTCGACTGCTCCGTTCGGCGTCCCCTGAACCTGTCCGAGTTTGTCGAGGGCATCTGTGTCGACCGCGTCGTAGAGCCGATCCAGTTCGAGCGGATCGGCGCCCAGAATGTCTGCCATCGCTGCGACGACGGCGATGCTTGCAGACGTCGAATCTTGGTCGTACTGGGCACGATACGCTTCTAACTCTCGAGAGTACTCGAGCGACTCCAATTCGACACTGGCTAGGCTGGCTGTCATGCTATTCTACATCCGTTTAGTAGCCCGAATCGGTTTAACACGACTACTGATTATACAGGAGCTATTAATATACAGAGTAAGCCTTCCAGCAGGACTTACTGACTGATGAGCGTCCCGGCAATGAGCCGTCGGTGCCCGCGTCTGAGTCGAGACGAAAGTGACTGTTGGGTAATTCCCAGTTCGTCGGCGATGTCCTCGAGCGACGCCTCGCGTGGCGAATCGAAGTAGCCGCGTTCGTAGGCCAACACCAACGCCTCTCGCTGGGTGTCAGTGAGCTCGTAGCTGTCGCCCTGAATTGGGAGCAACGCGTGAACGGCGGTGATCTCGATCGGAATGTCGTGGTTCTGGCAGTTGGTCCGAAACTCGCTGATCGCCTCGCGACTCTCACCACGGACCTCGAACTCCCATCCGTCTTTCGTCCCGACCCCGGAGAGAACGGCGACGTTGGCCTGGGCAAGCGCGCTCAGGATGCCGAAATACGTTCCCTCCCACTCTGCACGCATCAGATACTCGTCTTCGACGCTGTCGATGAGGTCGATACTGACCACGCCAACATGGGCTTCGAACGCGGCTTCGATGTCCTCGGCCTCTGCGCCGCGGACCCAGAAGTACGGGATTATCAGGGTCTGGTGAGGGATGAGTCGCTCGAGGTCGATCGTCACCCCCGGCAGGTTTTCGAAGACCGTTCCCAGTGGAAACTCGTCCGCCGGACTCGTAAACTCCATCACGGTAGCCATGTCGACCGATTCGTCCCGAGAGCCGATAACCCACGTGGGTGGTGTATCAAGCATTAGTCACTGAGATCCAATACGATTGGTGATTGTACGTTGAGGGGCACGAGCGGGTGGTCCCCTGCCGGTTTCGGAACAACATGGTACACCATGCTGGTCCGTTTTGTACGGGCATGACCAACCAAGGTGGTAGAGCGATTCATGAGCGTAATTGCAGCATTTCGGATTCCATCTACTGACTTCGAACTCGGCCGGATTCTTCGTATCGAGGGAGTCTCGTCGATCGAACTCGAAAACCTCGTCCCGATCGGTGACGCTACCGTTCCACTCTTCTGGATCCATAACTCGACACGGGACTCGTTTGCCGCCTCCGTCCAACGCCATCCGACTGTCAACAGCGCATCGGAAGTGGACGTGTTCGAAGACCGGGCACTCTTTACGCTCGATTGGGACGCGAACCACGATCATCTCTTCGAAGGGATCAGAAAGAGCAAGGGGCAGTTGTTGAGTGCCGTCGGAACACCCGATAAGTGGAACTTCGAGATTCGATTTCCCACTCGCGACGCCCTCAGCGAGTTCACGACACACTGTGAAGACGCGCAGGTCTCGCTTGAGGCAACCCGCGTCTATAACCCGACAGATCCGACTGCCGGCCCGTGGTATGGCTTGAGCGAACCCCAGCGCGAAGCGATTACGCTCGCCGTACGGAATGGGTACTACGATATCCCGAGAGGCTGTACGACCAAGGAGCTCGCGGACGAACTCGGGATTTCCGATCAGGCCGTGACGGAACGGCTTCGTCGTGCAATCGTGGCACTCACCACCCATGCACTCTTTCCCTCCGACTCAGAGACGTAATCCGCTTGTTTCCCTTGTGAGTCATGCCAAAATGACACAACGCTAGCGATGTACTAGACGAGCATGGATCCTTCCTCGAACATGGACCGACTGAACGCGAAAGAGTTTGTGACAACCGATTCATCCGAGCAAGGGCAATCGATCTCTCTCGATGAAATTCTCTCGATGGTCGCTCACGAACAACGTCGGGTCGTCCTTCGAACACTGACACGTACCGACGAGGACGCGGTGGCGGTTTCCGCGCTCACAGAGCAGGTTGCCGAGCAGCTTCAAAATGGAGACCTCCCGGACGACGACCATCGACAGCGCGTTCGCACTGCACTCCATCATATCCATCTCCCAAAACTGGACGCCTGCGGGATGATCGTCTACGATACCGAAACGAACCTGGTTCGGGACGGTACCGGGAAACAGAGTCAGCAACTGCTTGCGACGCTCGAGTCGTCCCTCGCGAGTGAGTAGATCCGTTCGTCGCGGTTATACTAATTTAATTGAAACAAGGTACGATCGCTCATCCGACGGTTCGGCTCCGTTTTGCTGACTCGGCAAGCGGTAACACGAGTGTTAGCGAGACCATTTGTGTCCGACAGCCCTACACGCAGTATGAACATGCTCGTCGACGGCGAGTGGCGAACCGATGCGTACGAGACGGCCGGCGACGACGGCTCGTTCGACCGCCAGGAGGCACCGTTTCGCGACCGGATTCGAGACGCTCCCGACGCCGAGTACCAGCCCGAAGCCGGCCGGTACCACCTCTACGTCTCCCTCGCCTGTCCGTGGGCCCACCGAACGCTCGTGACGCGGGCGCTGTTGGGCCTCGAGGACGCGATCTCCGTCTCAATCGTCGACCCGTATCGCGGCGACGATGGCTGGCAGTTTACCCCGGAGAAGGACGGCTGTACGCGCGACCACATCCGCGACGCCGACTATCTCCGGGAACTGTACGTCGAGGCGGACCCGAACGCAACCTGTCGCGTGACGGTGCCGGTGCTGTGGGACACCGAACAGGAGACGATCGTCAACAACGAATCGAAAGAGATCATGCGGATGCTCACCACCGAGTTCGGCGACCTCGCGACGCACGACGTCGATCTCTCCCCCGAAGGGTACCGAAACGAGATCGATCGGGCTCTCGAGGACATCTACGAGCCGATCAACAACGGCGTCTATCGGGCCGGCTTCGCGACCGAGCAGGAACCCTACGACGCGGCTATCGACGACCTCTTTGGGGCACTGGACCACTGGGACGAGGTGCTGGCTGACCAGCGCTATCTCGCTGGTGACCGACTGACGGAGGCCGATATCGCGATGTTCACGACGCTCGTCAGATTCGATACTGTCTATCACACCCACTTCATGTGTAACGTCCAGTACATCCGGGAGTACGACCACCTCTGGCCGTATCTTCGTGATTTGTATCAGACGCCCGGCGTCGCCGAGACGGTGAACATGGCCCACATCAAAGAACACTACTACACGACCCATCCCGACGTGACCCCACACGGGATCATCGCTCGCGGTCCCGACCTCGCGTTCGATGCGCCACACGATCGCGACGAACTGCCGGGAGCGCCGCCGTCGGCGTTAGTTGAAGCTAACGCAAACTAATACGGTCTGCTATCCCGAGCTCCCGGTGCACCCGCAGGGCGGGTTGCGGGTGCACTGGAACTGACTGACCGCAGTCGGGATGAAAAGAAATCTGCGTCCGTTCCGTTTACTTACCGACCCGATTCGCGCCGCCACATCTCGAAGCTGTGTTCGACCGGCTCCTCGGCGATGAACACGCGCCAGAGGACGTACGCAGGGATGAGCACCGGCAACAGCGGGAGCAGTAGAATCACCATTACGACCGCCATAATGTAGCCGAACGCAGACATCTGGAAGTTCGGCGTGTAGCCCGTCGAGTCGGCTACTTTCGTGGACATATGTTGCGATAGGGACCTGTCGGTATTCGGTCTTACGGTCCCAGGATCCGGATGCTGTGGGGCGCTCGACCAGCTCGGTGGCTTACAGCTCGCCGAGGGCGGCGGCTGAATCGTCCTGTGGCCGATATCCCAGCTCGAGCATCGTCTCCGACAGCGAGAGGAACCGCTCGGCGTTGGCCGAGATTCCGTGGGCGGTCGTCGGGGTCGACTCGAGCGTCGTCGTCACGGCAGCGTCGATCACCCGCCGGCAATCCTCGGGACTGAGCCACATCGCACGGGCGTATCGCTCGCCGGCGGCGTCGCGGTCGTTACACTCCGCTCTGAGTTCGTCGGGTGAGAGCAGCCAGCCGATTCGTAGATTGACAACGTCCAGTCCGTGCCGGATCGCGTAGTAGTGGCCCATCGCCTCGCCGAAGACCTTGGTGACGCCGTAGTAGGTGTCGGGGTCCATCGTCTCGTCCGGGCGAACGACGTCCGGCGTGCCGACCGTCGACTCCGGGCGGATCGGCGAGACCGTGTTTCCCATATTGACTGCGTGGTTCGAACTCGCGAAGACGACGCGCTCGAGGTCGTTCTCGACAGCGGCCGCGTAGGCGTTGTAGACGCCCTCGATATTCGGCCCGGAAAGCGAATCCCACTCGGCGCGCGGATTCGGGTTGGCCGCGAGGTGGAGCAACACGTCCTGTCCCTCGAGCGCGTCGACGAACGCCGCTCGATCCGCGATCTCGAGCGGTTCCGCGTCCAGATCCTCGGGTTCGCTGTGGGAAAAAAGCGTCAGGGTCGCGTCCGACAGCGCCTCGATAGCCTCGCTGCCGACGCGGCCAGTCGCCCCGGTGATGGCGATCTCGGTCATGGGCGGACGACATCGACGGAACGGAAATAGGTCGGGCCGGCGCGTTCCGGCTACTCGGTCGGTGCAGCGCGGAACCACCAGTTTCGACGGCGTGGGACACGGACTGAGACGGGCTTCTGTCGGCCAGTGCCGGTGTACCCGCGACCGGCCAGCGAGTCAACCAGCCATCGGGATAGCGGGCCGTATGAAGGCCCCGCCCGGCGGCGGAACGGTCGGCTGGCAATACGCGTTTCCAATCGGGTGGGTGACGCTACGGTTCGACGACGAGTTTGCCGACGCTCTCCCGGTCCTGCATCGTCGCAAAGGCCTCGCCGGTTTCCTCGAGCGCGAACGTCCGCTCGATCACCGGCTCGAGGGCACCCGCCGCCGTCAGCTCGACAAGTCGGCGCAGGTCGTCCTGGGTCCCCATCGTCGAGCCGACGACGCGCTTGTGGCCGAGAAAGAGGTCCGGCACGTCGACGGTCGACTCGGTCCCGGCCGTGCGGCCGCAGATCACCATCGTCCCGCCGCGGCGCATGACCGTCTGGCCGAGCCGCGTGTACTCGCCGCCGAGGTGGTTGATGACCGCGTCCGGGCGGCCGACGTCGTCGACCTGCGCCCGAATCTCGTCGGGATCGGTCGCGTGAACCGCGTGATCGAGGCCGAGGTCGCACACGCGCTCGAGTTTCCTAGCCGACGAGGACGTCCCGATGGTTCGAGCGCCGAGGATCGCCGCGAGTTGGACGGTGGCGACGCCGACGCCACCTGTCGCGCCCGGGACGAAGACGAGGTCGCCCGGGCCGACGTCGGCCCGCCGGAGCATGTGGAAGGCGGTCATGTACGCCGTCGGCAGCGCAGCCGCGGTCGTCGCGCTCACGTCGTCGGGTACCGAAAGGAGGCGATCCGCCCGAACGAGGGCCGTTTCGGCGAGCCCCCCGTGATACAGCGAGAACTGCTCGCAGGTGTTCTCCGGCCCCTCGCTGCAGAACCGACAGGTGCCACAGGTCTGGTTCGGACAGAGGACGACTCGGTCGCCCGGTTCGACGCCTCTGACGTCGTCGCCAACTGCCTCGACGACGCCGGCCACGTCCAATCCCGTGACAAACGGCAGGTCGCCCCCGTCGACCATCGCCGAATCCCCCTCGAGGATCCACAGGTCGTGGCGGTTGATTGCACAGGCCGAGACGTCGACGGTGGCCTCGTCGGGGCCGGGCTCTGGATCCGGCTGGTCGATCACGCTCACGCCGTCCGGGCCGATGAGGTCAGTGAAGGCAGCGGCTCTCATCGGCTTGGGAGATGGTCTCTATGGTAAAGACCGTAGGGGCCAGCAGGAACGTTTTTAGTGATCTTCTTCGACGGTTTGGGTGTGCTTGACGATACCACAGCGTTCGTGACGGGAGCGAGTCAGGGACTCGGCCGCGAAATCGCCATCACCTTTGCCGAGGCAGGCGCGAACGTCGCGCTCGCGGCGCGAAGCGACGGAATCGACGAAACCGCGGAGCTGATCGACGCACCGGAGCGAACGCTCGCGGTCGAAACCGACGTGACCGATTCCGGGTCGGTCGCCGACGCCATCGACGCCACCGTCGACACGTTCGGCGGCCTTGACTGTCTGGTGAACAACGCCGGGATCGCCGGCCCGACCGCCCCCGTCGAACGAACGACCGACGAGGAGTGGCTCGAGACGCTCGACGTGAACGTCGTCGGGATGGCGCGAACGGTCCGGGAAGCAGCGCCCCATCTTCGGGAGTCTGCCTGTGGCAGCATCATCAACATCTCCTCGATCGGTGGCAAGCGACCGTACCCGAATCGGACGCCGTACGCCGCCTCGAAGATGGGTGTGATCGGGCTGACTCGAGCGCTGGCGTTCGAGTTCGGCGACGACGTCACCGCGAACGCGATCTGTCCGGGCCCGGTCGAGGGTGAGCGCATTCGGAACGTCTTCGAACGGCAAGCCGACGACCGCGGGGTCGACCCCGAAGACATCAAAGACGAACTGCTCGAGAGCTTCGCGATGACCGAGCTGGTGCCGCCAGAGGACGTGGCCGAACTGGCACTACAGCTCGCGGGGCCGGCGTCGCGACACGTGACGGGCCAAGATATCAACGTCTCGTCGGGTGGCGCTTGGTACTGACGCGACCCCGGAGAACGTCACAACGTCGTTCGCCGATCTCGAGGGAGCTACAGCAGGTGTTTCGCTCGAGCGAGCCCAGTGGCCACGATCGTCGCGATCAGTCGACGAACTGATCGAGCGTCGTGTCCAGTCCGTCTCGCACCTCGCTGACCAGCGCGCCGTCGATATCGAGGTCGAGGACATCGACGGCGGCCCGGCCGACTCGATCCCGATCCGATTCGGGCGAGTAGATTCCGAGTCGCCACTGGGAGTACTGGGCCGCCCGAAGCGCCTCGACCAGCGGCGACTGCTGACCGAGCTGGCGAACGTCGCCGTTGACCATCACCCGCGTCGTGGATTCTTTCATCGAGGGACGGGCCGGCACGTCGAGGATCACACACTCCGGATCAACGCCCGCATCGGCCGCGATCTCGCGTTCGAACGCCCGAATCGCCTCGTGATCGGCTTCGATAATCCCCCCAGGAACGTCGTCGATTTCGGCCCACACCGCCCGCTTGAACAGCTCGCGATGATCCAGTCGCCGCGTAAACTCACTCGTCGACGGACATCCCCGCAGGGCGGCGATCAGATCGTGATCGTCCATCCGCTGGAGGCGGCCGGCATCGAGGTCGGTGTGTGGTGACTCGAGCAGTCGTTCGGCTGCGCGGCGAAGCATCGCCTTGCTGATCCGGGCGACGCTGTGGCTGTAGACGGTGGGGTTCATCAACGCCCGCGCGACCAGGAGGCTCTCTGCGCTCTGGACGTTGCCCTCATCGAGCACGAGTTCGCCGCCGACGAAGGTCAGCTCGCGGATCAGCCGGCCGTGGTCGATCGTGCCGTAGGGAACGCCTGTGTGGTGGGCGTCCCGGACGAGGTAATCCATCCGATCGACGTCGAGTTCGCCCGAGACGAGCTGTCCGAATCGGCCCTCGCCCGCGACGAGGTCGGCGATTGCGGCTGGCTCGAGATCGTGGTCTCGCAGGGCGTCTCCGACTGCGCCGTCGGTCAACAGCTCGTGGACGTCGTCGTGATAGCGGCCGGTCCGACGGTGGGTCAGCGACTCGAGGTTGTGGCTGAACGGACCGTGGCCGACGTCGTGGAGGAGCGCCGCGGCGTGGACCCGTTCGGCCTGTGTGCCGTCGATGCCGAGATACTCGAGGGCCTCACACGCGAGATGATAGACGCCGAGACTGTGCTCGAATCGGGTGTGGTTGGCCGAGGGATAGACTAGCGAGACGGTGCCCAGTTGGCGGATATTTCGGAGCCGCTGCATCTCGGGCGTATCGAGGAGGTCGCGGGCCACGCCGTCGATTCGAATGTGGTCGTGGACGCTGTCCTTGATGGTCGTCATACCACTCGGTTCGGCGCTCTCACGGAAAAACTGTCGTGCGAGAGGGTGTGCAGTGACGCTCAGTGGCAACTATGTCCGACGGCCTAAAAGCGCCCGGCCGCTGACGAGTCGGTGCTTACACCGCTTGCGCCCCTTCTCCGGACCGACGATGACCGAACTCACTATCCCGCCGGACACCGACAAAAATCGCGCCGCGGAACTCGTCCGTCAACACGTGACGACGGGCGATACCGTCGAAATTTGGGACCGCGAACGGACCGACGGCGACGACCCGAACCATACCGGCACGGTGACCGATATCACACCGGGGTATCTGGAACTCGACGGCCACTCACCCACCGACAGCAGCGTTCGATACGACGAGATCGATACGGTAATTCGCGTCGAGTCTAGCTGATCGAAACCCACTCACGTTTCTCGTCGCTCGCTTCGATCGCTGCGAGCACGCGCTGGGCGGCGAGACCATCCGCGAAGCTGGGTTCGAACGTATCGCCGCTTGCCACTGCGCTGAGGAACTCGTAGTTCTCGTGGACGAAGGTGTGCTCCCAGCCCAGCACGTGTCCCGGCGGCCACCAGTGGTCGACGTACGGATCGTCCTCGTCGGTGACCAGCACCGTCTCGTAGCCGCGATTCTCGTCGGCCCGCATGACCTCGAGTTCGTTCAGTCGCTCGAGGGAGAATCGCAGGCTGCCCTTCGAGCCGTGGATCTCGATCGTGTGGTCGTTTTTATGCCCCGTCGCGAACCGGGAGGCCTCGAGAGTCCCCATCGCGCCGTGTTCGAACTCGACCTGCGCGGAGTAGGCGTCGTCGACGGTCACGGATCGCATCTCATCACTTCCGTCCACAGGTCGCTCGTCGACGAACGTCTGGAGGTGGCCGCTGACGCGTTCCATCTCGCCGGCGAGGTCGTCGTCGCCGACGAGAAAGCGAAGCAGATCGACCGTGTGCGCGCCGAGGTCGCCCAGGGCACCCGACCCTGCCATCTCCGCGTCGTTTCGCCACGACCACGGGGCCTCGGGATCGACCAGCCAGTCCTGGAGGTATCGCCCGCGGACGTGGTGAATCTCGCCAAGTTCGCCGGCCTCGAGCAGCCCCTTTGCGTGCTGGATCGCGGGGACGAAGCGGTAGTTGAACGCGGTACCGTTGGGAACGCCAGCCTCGGCGGCGGCGTCGGCCATTCGTTCGGCCTCGGCAAGCGTCGGCGCGAGGGGTTTCTCACAGAAGACCGGCGTTCCGGCCTCGAGGGCAGCGATCGAGGGCTCTGCGTGGACGTGGTTCGGCCCGAGATTGTAGAAGACGTCGACGTCGTCGACGACGGCTTCCCAGTCGGTCGCGATCGACTCGAATCCGAGCTGGTCCGCTGCGTCCGAAAGGGCGTCTTCGTCGCGGCCGACGAGCACGCTGCGCTCGACCTCCGGTGCGTCCGGGAAGAACATCGAGAGCCGCGACAGGGCGTTTGCGTGGGCTTTCCCCATAAACCGATAGCCGAGTACACCGACTTCGAGCGTCATACACACTCATTCACAATAGGTGTAGTTAGTGCTTTTCGTCACGAGTGACAGTCTCACGATCCGTGATGAATCGACTCGAGAGACGGTCGGGGTAGCGACGCGGCTACTCGGCCCAGTACGCCTCGCCGGGCTGTTCGCGGAAAACCGCACGCTCGAGGAGGTTGACTGCCTTCTCGAGGCCTTCCCGCGAACTCGTCAGCGAGTCCTCGTGTTCGATGCTCAGGGCACCGTCGTAGCCGACCATTCGCAGCGTCGAGACGACGTCTTTCCAGTGGTCTTCGCCGTGG
The DNA here is from genome assembly GCF_000337735.1 of Natronorubrum sulfidifaciens JCM 14089. GTDB lineage: Archaea > Halobacteriota > Halobacteria > Halobacteriales > Natrialbaceae > Natronorubrum > Natronorubrum sulfidifaciens. The sequence goes on from NZ_AOHX01000025.1 coordinate 262,426, forward strand.
CCGTAGCCGACCGAGCGGAACAGCCACGACCGGTTGGGCTCGTCGTCGTAGTCAGTCGTGTCGAGAACGCCTTTCTCCCGGGCCTGCTCCTCGTAGATCCGCGTGTCCTTGGCGTGGAAGTGGTGGATCGCGTCGTCGAGATAGCGGATCGCGTCGGTGATCGAAATCCCCTGCCAGTACAGGTGTGAGGGGTCGAAGTTCGCACCGACGCGTTCGTTCGTCGCCTCGCGCAGGCGAGCCATCCCGTGGGGTTCATAGACGAGCATGTTGGGGTGCATCTCGAGCGCGAGGTCGACGCCGTGGTCGTCGGCGAACGCCGCGAGGTCGGCCCAGTACTCGATCGCAACGTCCCACTGGTACTCGTGGGCGTCGGCGTGTTCGCTCGGCCACGGCGCGGTGATCCAGTTCGGCACCTCGTCGTCGGGACCACCGGCTGGCAGGCCCGAAAAGCAGGTGACGGTGTCGACGCCGAGCTGGTCGGCGAGACGGATCGCTTCGCGCAGTTCGGTATCCGCGGTTTCGGCCTGCTCGTCGTCCGGGTGGAGTGGATTGTTGTGCGTTGCGAGTGCGCTGACGCGCATGTCGTACTCCGCGAGCAGGTCGTGTAATTCGGCCTGTGCGTCCTCGTCGTCGAGGTAGTCTCGGCGGACGAGGTGGGCGTCGCCAGGGTAGCCGCCGACGCCGGGTTCGATTGCGTCGACGCCGATCTCAGAAAGGTATTCGAGGGCTCCCTCGAGCGATTCGTCTGCCAGTGGCGGGGTGTGAACGCCGATATCCATACGTTGAACTCGAGGACTTCGACCAGTATAAATTCATCGGATATATGGCTGTAATTTAATCATAGAGGCGTCACTACGTGCCGATTTCTGTCTCGCACAGGGGTGTCCACTGACTCGAGTCGAATCGACCGAACGCGTGGCCGGTCCGGTTAGTGAGCCCGTGGGGGCTCGTTCACCGCGACCGTCTGCCCGTCCTCGCTCGAGCGATAGATGGCGTCGACGATCTGCTGTACGGTCAGTGCTTGCTCGACGCCGCCACCGACGGTTCGCCCGGCGTCGATTGCCTCGAAGAACGCCCGCTGTTCGTCCGCGTGTGGATCGTTCTCCGCCGGTTCGATCGTCGTATCGACGAAGTGATCAGCGCCGTCAGAACTCGCCGAATGAATCGTGAGCTCGTTCTCGAGCAGGTCGAATCGGGCCGCGGCCTCCGTTCCTCGGACGACGAAGTCGTGGGTCGGCGGCCGATTCGTGGCCCACGCGACCTCGAGTGAGATCGTTCGGTTGTCCGCACAGCGGATGAAGCCGCTGGCAGAGTCGTCGACGTCGAACGCGTCGGGGCCGCTGTCGTCGCCCCACATCTCGAGATACGTATACTCCTCGCGGGAGCCGAACTCCGATCGGGTGACACCCGAGACCTCCTCAACGGTCGGTTCACCGAGCAGGTGCAGCGCGAGGTCGATGGCGTGGACGCCGAGGTCGATGAGCGCGCCGCCGCCGGAAACCTCGCGCCGGGTGAACCACGAGCCGCGGCCGGGGATGCCACGCCGGCGGACGTAGTTGGCCTCGACGTGGGTGATCTCGCCGAGTTGGCCGCTGTCGATTCGCTCTTTGAGGAGTCGGACTGTGTTTCGAAACCGGTTGTTGAAGCCGATCATGCACGTTCCGTCAGTCGTTTCAGCCGCCGCGACGATCCGTTCGGCGCTCTCGACCGAGTGTGCCAGTGGCTTCTCGAGGAGCGTATGGAGGTCGCGCTCGAAGGCGTCGACGGCGTACGCCTCGTGGAACCTGTTCGGGGTCGTGATCACGACGGCGTCGGCGACGTCGTAGAGATCGTGATGATCGTCGTAGACATCGACGCCGTAGCGCTCGGCGAACCGGTCGCGAGCCTCGGCCGAGACGTCCATCCCGCCGACGATCGGAACACCGAGTTCCTCGAGGCGATCGGCGTGATACTGGCCGATGTTGCCGAGACCGACGATACCGGTTCGGACGGCTGGTGGCTCCGCCGTCATCGCTCCTCCACTGGGTGGGTCGCGTCGGAACCTCGCTGCGACTTGGCGTCGTCGGTGCGATCAGTACAACTGCTCTTCTCGGTCCTGTCTCTCATTGTCGTGTTCCTCTTGTCGGCTGCGTTGGGTTCTCGCGCGTCGATACTGTCGAACTGTGGGGATGAGCTTGTTTTTCACGTCGAGTGCGAACGAGACGATCCCGTAGATCCAGAAGAAAAACAGGACCGTCAGGCCACCGTAGTAGACGACGGCGACGAGTTCACTCATGTTGGCCTCCCGAGTCGGCCTCCGGAGCCACGCTCGCCGTCGACATTCCGTCCGAGAGGGCAGCGATTCCGTGGGCGATCGCCTCACCCGAAGCCGTCTCGAACAGGTGAATCTTCGACCGGTCGAGAACGATCGACACGGATTCGTTCGCGTCGATCTCCGTGTCCGGATCGACGCTCATCAGCAGCTGGTTCGACGCGGCCGATGCCTCGTCGCTGGTCATCAGTTCGCTGCTCGCGCCGTCGAGTGAGAGATAGACGAAGATCTCATCACCCATCGGCTCGAGGACGTCCGTTCGCGCCTCGACCGTCTCGGACGCGCTCGTCGTCGAGTCGGCTTCGTGCTCGAGGTAGATGTCTTCCGGGCGAACGCCCATCGTGATGTCGTCGGCGACCGTCTCGAGGGCGTCGGAATCGAACTCGAGGTCGAAATGGTCGGTCGTGAGTCCGTCACCGGTCAGGTCGCCTTCGACGAAGTTCATCGACGGGGAGCCGATGAAGCCGGCAACGAACCGGTTTGCGGGCTCGTTGTAACAGACCAGCGGTGGATCGATCTGCTGGAGTTCGCCGGCGTTGATGACCGCGATCCGGTCGGACATCGTCATCGCCTCGGCCTGGTCGTGGGTGACGTAGATGATCGTCGTATCCAGCTGTTTGTGGAGTCGCTGGAGTTCGGTGCGCATGTGAACGCGCAGCTTCGCGTCCAGATTGGCGAGCGGTTCGTCCATCAGGAAGACGTCGGGTTTGCGGACGATCGCGCGTGCGATCGCAACACGCTGTTGTTGGCCGCCCGAAAGCTCGTTTGGCTCCCGGTCGAGCATCCCCTCGAGCTGGACGACATCGGAGGCCTCCTGGACGCGACGATCGATCTCGTCTTTGTCGAACTTCCGTAGTCGGAGGCCAAAGGAGATGTTGTCGTAGACGTCCATGTGGGGAAACAGGGCGATGTTCTGGAAGACCATCGAGACCCCACGGTCTTTCGGCGGCAGATCGGTGACGTCTGTCTCACCGATCGTCACCGTTCCCTCCGTCGGTTTCGTCAGCCCGGCGATGGTCTCCATCGTCGTCGACTTGCCACAGCCGGAGGGGCCGACGAGACAGACGAACTCGCCGTCCCGAATCTCGAGGTTCATCTCGTTGACGGCGATGATATCTTCGTAGCGTTTCGTTACGTCGTCTAAGTGTACTCGTGCCATGATTACTCTTTGAGTGCGCCCTCGGTCAGTCCGCTCACGATCTTTTCCTGTGCGACCACGACGATGATCAGCATGGGCAACACGCCGACGATACTGGCGGCTGCCATCAGGTTGAAGTCAGTCGTGTACTGGGTCTGGTAGCTCAAGATCCCGCCCACCAATGGCGACCACTGCTCGGGCTGGTTGTTCAGCGCCATAATCGAGCTGAAGAAGTACTCGTTGTAGACGGCGATGAACGTCAACACGGCTGCCGTGGCGACACCGGGTGCCGAAAGCGGCATGATCACGCGAAACAGCGCGCCCAGTCTGGTCGTTCCTTCGACGCGTGCCGCATCTTCGAGTCCGTCCGGAATCTGTGCGTAGAACGTGGTGAGGATGAAAATCGACAGCGGGAGGAACAACGCGCTGAAGGGCATGATCATCGAGCCCGGCGTGTTGACGAGCCGCGGCGGCTCGAATAGTTCGATCCCGAGGAAGGGAACGACGACTGCGTTCCCGAGGAACGCATCGAACAGCGGGATCAGGAACGCCGCCGGCGGGAAGTACGACACCGCCAGAATGGCGAGCATCATCAGGCCGCGGCCGGGGAACTCGAGGCGGCCGAAGACGTAGCCTGCGAGGCTCGCAAGCAACAGGACGATGATCGTCGTCGTCGTCGCGAGCACGAAGCTGTTGAACACGTAGAGGTGGAACGGCACCTGTTGGAACACCTCGACGAACGCGTGGACGTTGAACCCCTGTGGCGTCGGGAACGGAACCTCGCCAAGCAGCGGGATGGAGACGTTCCAATCTGCCTGTCGAACGCTGGGTGTCAGTGCCAACACCAACAGCCAGTAGAACGGGAACAGTGTCGTGACGAGGAAAAACGCCGCTGCAACGTAGAACAGCGCCTTGTACAGTCGGTTGCGCTTTTCCTGATCGTTGACGACGCCGTGAGTCCATCGCTCGAGTGGTCCCATTTCGTCGTCAGCTGTCTGAGCGGGGTCGGGTTCGGTCCCCATCTCAGAACCCCTCCTTGTACTGCTGGTAGATGACGCCCATTACGGCGATCGCGATGAGGCCGGCCGTGACGAACGCGACGGCGGCCGCGAGGCCACGGTTCGTGTTGAACGTCTCGACGACCATACACGACAGCGACGGGACGGTCGTACAGCCCGACACCGAGTCGATGAGGCCGTAGATCCGCATTGCGTCGATAGTTCGGAACAACACCGCGATCCCGAGGGCGGGCAACACCAGCGGGAACGTAATCAGCTTGAACTGTTGCCATTTGGTCGCGCCAGCGACTTTCGCCACGTCGTAGAGGCTCCGATCGATGCTCTGGAGCCCGGCGAGGATGAGCAACGCCATGAACGCCGTCGTCTTCCAGATGTCCGCGACCGTGATGATCAACAGCGAGCTGAACGGATCGTTGAGCGTATTCGTCGACGCGATGATCCCCAAGTTCGAAAGTGGTCCCGTCAGGAAGCCGGCGCTCGGGTGGAACATCAGGTAGAAGATCATTCCCTGAATGACGATCGGAATCGCCCACGGGATGATGATCGCGGCGCGGACCCAGCGTCGGCCACGGAAGTCCTGGTCGAGGACCAGCGCCTGTCCGAAGCCGATGATCGTTTCGAAGAAGACACTCACGACGGTGAAAATCAGCGTCACCGCGAGTGCGCTTCGGAGCAGTCCCTCGACGTGGACGAACGGGAAGCTCCCGCTCGTGCTCACGCCGGGTAAGAACGTCGTCGAGCCGGGGAGCCGCGCGCTCGCACCGCCGGTGAACAGCTGGACGTAGTTCTCGAGGCCGACGAACTCCGGGTCAGAGAGCACGTTCTGATACAGCGACAGCTCGAACGTCCGCAAGAGCGGATACAGCGCGATTGCGCTCAACAGGAGCATGACCGGCGTCAACAGCAGGTAGGCGAACCCTGTTTCGCCGAGGTTCTCCATCCAGCGCGTGATCGCGACGACCGGCCCCGACCGATTCGATTGCCGGGTGGGTCCCGTCGTCCGGTCTTCTGTGCTCATCCTTACTCTTCCGTGGCTTCGAGTCCGTCCTGCAGATCCGCCGCTGCATCTTCAGGACTTTTGTCTCCGGCAACGGCGAGGTTGACTTCCTCGGCGATGAGACTGGATTGGTCCGGCCAGACCGTCGTCACGGGTCGAGGCATTGCGTTCTCCCCGGCGACACGAAGCGTGTCCATGTAGTGTCCCATCGGCTCGACCGATTCGGCGTCCTCGGTGTCGAACAGGGCCGGCTTCGGTGGAATCCATCCGTAGAGATCGAACATGCCGAGATTGAACTCGTCGGTCATCGCCGCACGGAGAACCTCGAGCGCCTCCTCTTTGTTCTGTGAGTTAGGGTTCAACACGATGTGCCAGCCACCGAGGGCGGACGTCGAGCCGCCGGTTCCGGGCTGGGCGGCCTCGTCTTCGGTCACGGCGTAGGGCATCGGCATCGCACCGTAGTCGTCGACTGTGAGGTCGTGATCCTCGCTTCCGAGATTTTCGTTGATCGTGTACGGCCAGTTGCGCTGCATGACCGCATCCCCGTCGAGGATCGCCTCACGGGCGTCTTCTTCCGTCCAAGAGGTGATATCCGAGGTGGCGAGGCCGAGCGGGTACTCGTCCTCGAGGGTGTGTTCGTCTGCCTCCTCGGCGACGAACGTCCGCATCATCTGCAGGCCCTCGATAAACTCGGGTTCGTCGACAGTCACGTCGCGCTCGCCGATCGGGCCGAAGAGGTTGTCGAAGCCGCCGAAGTACGCACCACCGAACGAGGACATGACCTCGTTCCACGTACAGCAAGCGGTTCCCTCGTACTGGTCCCACTGGGTTGCGAGGCCGTACTCCGCGTCGGAGGCCTCGACGATCTCTTCGGTGACCTCGGCCCACTCCTGCCACGTCATCGGCTCGGTGGCCCACTCCTCGAAGTCGTCGTCGTCGTAGCCGGCCTCCCGGGCGTAGTCCTTGCGGTACTGCATCGTCGGGTAGTCCGGGAAGATCGGAACGCCGTAGAGGTCGCCCGTCTCCGGATCGCGGGCCGTCTCGGTAAAGGACTCGAAATACTCGTCTTCGACGAGCGAGAGATCCTCGTCGTCGAGTTCCTCGCTCAGGTTGGCGATGTGGCCGCGCTGGATGAAGACGTTTACCCAGCCGTTGTCCATCAAGAACAGATCCGGTTGAGTCTCCTCAGCCTGCAGCAGGTTCGTGTACGAGTCCCGTCGATCGTCCGTGTCCTCGTCGCCGGGTTGCAACTGGATGTCGATCCCGTCGGCCCCGTTCTCCTCGAGGAGGTCGATGATCTCGTCACCGACTGCGTCCTCTGCGTTCGGGTCGAATCCCCATACGACGGCGTCCTCTGACGCCGAGTCGCCGTAGATACAGCCTGCGAGGCCGACTGCGGCCCCGCCTGCGCCCGCTGCCTTGACGAACGTCCGCCGTGAGACGCTCGAGTCGATCTGTTCGTTCCCCTGTGAGTATCTCTCACTCATAGGAAAGAATATGACAGTCTCTGCTATTTATAATTACTGGTGAGGTACAACAGGTGTAGTTAACAAGCTCAGTCCGCGAAAACCGAGAGCATGTGCTGTTCCAGAATCAGCCATGCACTGTCTCTACCGGTTGTTCACCGTCGAGACGATCTCGGTACAGCGATCGGAACGAGAAGTAGTCATACTGTCGGACCGCAGTCCGTGAGACGTCGGCCGCGAATCCGCGACCGACCGTCGAATCGTGCTGGCCGGAAGTATCAGTCGATCGACTCGAGCGTGATCCGTGTCGCTTCGAAATCCTCGATCATCGCACCCCAGCCGCCGACGGTGTACGTTCCGTCGTCGGTCGAAATCGTCAGCGAGGCTTCGCCCGCCAGCTGTGTAAGCGGCGTCTCACGATCGTCACTCGTCGAGACTCCAGCGTAGGTGCTGTCGGTGATCGTCCCGTGTTGGATCACTTCGTGTCCTGTATCCGTCTCGAAGCCGTGGATCGTCGCATCGACCTGCCGACCGTCCTCGAGCAGCGGGACGATATCCCGGAGACACTGCCGGAGATCGACGTAGGTGATCGGCAACTCGTCGTCGCGTGCCGAGTAGATCGTCTCGTGGACCTCCCAGAGACAGGTCTGGAAGTACCAGTTGAAGACGTATGCGTGGGTTCGATCATCGACGATGACGCCGTACTCGTTTGTCGACCCACCGTGCGGTGAGAAACACGTCCACGACCGGTCGATCAACGCCAGAAACGGCGACGGAATGTCTCGGTAGCGGGCCTCCGTACACGCCCGGGAAAGCTCGTCGGTCGACGGGAGCTCCGGCTCGGCCCCCGTCTGTGGGAACAGACAGACCTTCACGTCGACGCCGTTTTCGGTCGCGGTCTCGAGCGCATCCGAGAGGTCACGAAACTGCGACGGTGTCAGGCCGATCTGAACCTGATTCGTCGCCGCCCGAATCAGCTCGTCGGCCTGCGCCAAGACGGTATCGAGTCGTTTGACAATACTGACTTTGTGGTCCTCGAGATCCGGGCGACTCCAGCGGTCTTCGATCTCCTCGGCTGCAGTCTCGAACCGATTGGCACGCGAGCGCAGATCCGCGAGCACGTCCGCCGGATCGTGCGCTCGAGCGTGTAAGCTGTCCTGTTCGTACGTCTCGATGTAGCCGGCGTCCTCGAGATCTCGCAGGACGTCGTAAATTCGCGGGTCGGGAACCGAACTGGCCTGTGCAATGTCGGTCGCCGAGGCCGAGCCGAGGCCGAGCAGCGTCACGAACGCGTCGGCCTGATACGGCGAGAGGCCCGCGTCCTCGAGTATCTCGGTGAGTTCGTCACTGTCCATGGGAAACTCTCATTTGCAGTGGCGCTTGGAGACCGCTCGGCCGGCAAGAGCCTGATGAGTGACGCTGCTGGCGGCCACTCAGCGTTGATCGTCGGGTCACTATCACACGCGTGTCCATCACTGGCTGAACCTTAGACCTGTTACAAAAAAAGGTATTGCTGGCGCTACACTCAAGACAGTGCACTCGGAACGCATGGTCCATGATCGACCCTCTCGAGCGGATTCGACGGCGCGAGTACACCGGCGAGAACCGATGTTGGCCGTGTACAATTACCAACAGCGTCCTGCTGGCCGCTCTTGTCGGCACGCTCACCCTCTTGGGACGGCGGACCATCGCCGGGGCAGTTGCCGTCGTCGGCACGGCAGCGATCGCTCTTCGTGGCTACGTCGTGCCGTACACGCCGCGGTTCGCGCCCGCACTCGTCGCCGCGTTGCCGATCGACCCATTCGATCACGGACAGCCAGCCGCTGCCAGCGGCTCGCTGTCGGACTCGAGTACCACAGCCGACGGGACGCCCAGTGCAGCCGAGCCAACCGGCAAAGACGTTCTCAGGACACTCCTCGAGGCCGGAGTTCTCGTCCCCGAGGGAGACGATATCCAGCTTACAGACGACGTTCGCGACGACTGGCGACGCGAGATGCGAACGCTTCGGGAGGCCGAGTTGGCCACGCTCGCACGGATCGCCGACGAACAAACCGAGTCGTCGATCGACGCCCGCGCGGGCCGTAACTGGAGCCGGCCGATGCTCGTCCTCGAGCGCGATGGCGGCACCCCCGTCACGCTTCGGCGGAGCGTCGCCATCGCCGAACTCGCCGCCGTGTGCGCCCTCGAGTCCCACGTCGATGCCGCCCCGGTTCGTCGCGCCGCCGGCCGACCGATGCGCTCGCTGCTCGAGACGTGTCCACTCTGTGAGACCGAGTTGACCATCACGCAGTCGAGTTGCTGTGGTGAAACGACGCCAGTCGGGCAGACGCCGTCGGAAAAGCTGGTCTGTCCCGCCTGTGACGAGCGAGTGTTCACGTTCGACGACGCGGGACGCTGAGCGTGTTCAGTCTTCGAACGACGTCACAGCCGCTCGAGTCGGGAGTGCCGCCATCGCCCCGGCAGCCGTCGTCGCGGCGGCACCGACGGCGTTGGCGAAGGCGAGCGTCTCAGCCAGATCACGATCCTCTCGTAACCCTGCAATCGCGCCGGCGACGAAAGCGTCCCCCGCACCAGTCGTATCGACGACGTCGGGTTCGTAGCCGGGATGGGAAGCTGTGCCCGCCCACGGCGTCCCGTCGTCGGCGACGGCGATCGCCCCTTCACTGCCGCGCGTGACGAAGACGACCGACGGACCGGCCGTCATCGCGTCTCGAGCGATCGCCTCGGTGCTGTCGCCCTCGAAACCGAGGCGCTCGAGTTCGCCCGCGGTGGCTTTCAGCACGTCGACGCTCGCGAGTGCGTCGCGGACGACGCGCCGGTAGGTGTCGTCATCTGGCCACAGCTCCGGGCGCTCGTTGGGGTCGAACGAGACCGTACAGTCCCGTTCGGTGGCTCGCTCGAGCAACTCGAGGGTCGCCTCCCGGGAACGCCCGCTCGAGAGCGCCACGCCGCCGGCGTGGACCCACTCGTGGTCGGCGAGAACGTCGTCGTCGATTCGTCCCGGCTCGAGGCGCGTGTCGGCGGTGTCGTCGCGATAAAACGAGAACTCACGGTCCCCGGTTTCGTCGTGGGTCACGAAGGCGAGTGAGGTCTTCGCGTCGGGGTCCAGTTCGACGTACCGGTCGGCGATGCCGTACTCGCGGAGGGTTTCACGGAGGTACCGACCGAAGGGATCGTCGCCGACGCGGGTCCAGAACGCCGGCGTGTGCTCGAGTCGAGCGAGGGCGACGGCGACGTTCGCGGGCGCGCCGCCGGGTCGTCGTTCGAACCCCTCGACCGCCTCGATCGGGCCTGAAGCAGTCGGGAGAAAGTCGATCAGCGTTTCGCCGGCGATCAGTACGTCGTGGGACACGCCGCTTCGTTCGCCGTCCCTCGGATAATGTGTTCCGAATACATACGAGCGACGAACGGACGCGAGCGCGTTACTCGAAACGGCCCTGGAAGACGATCTCCGACAGGGGCTTGCGGTCGCTTGGCTGTTCGCGCTCTTGTAGCTCCTCGGGCAGCGTTTCTGGCGGCGCGCGCTCGCCGACGGCGAACATCGCTTCGACCGCGAACTCCTCGGGGACGTCGAGTTCCTCGGCAGCGCGCTCGTAGTCGAAGCCAGCCATCCCGTGGACGGCGAGGCCGCGACGGGCACCCTCGAGCGCAAGGTTCTCCCACGCCGCACCGGTGTCGAAGGAGTGGACCGGGGCTGGCTCGCCGTTGTGGTCGAAGGTCGTCTTCGAGAGAATTACGGCGAGGACGCCGGCATCGGCTGCCCACGCGTTCCCCTCGCTCAGGAGGTCGACGAACGTCTCCCACTCGTCGTCCTCGCGTGTCGCATAGACGAACCGCCAGTGCTGGTTGTTAAATGCCGATGGAGCCCAGCGTGCGGCTTCGAACAGCGGGAGAAATTCGGCTTCCTCGAGCGGTTCGCCGGTCATCGCGCGCGGCGACCAGCGGTTGACGAACAGCGGGTCGATGTCGTGGTCGGGGCTGCGGTGGTCGGCGACGTCCTCGTCGAGTTCACGCTGCTGTGGTGGGACTTGCGTCATTACGCACTCGTATGGCCGCGCCCCATATGTATCCTTTTGGACATATGGGTTACCAGGTGACAGCGATGTCGTCGGAACGTGTCGACAGGAGCCATGAAACGGCCACTCTAGCCCTCAGATTACATGTCGCAGCAGGAATAACTACTGGTGTTTTCGAGCCGTGACGGTGACAACGGTACAAAAACGAAGACGACAACCCGGCGTCGCTGTGTCGCGAGCGACAGCCCGGTGGTTCGAGGTGGGTTGCGAGTCGCTTAGTCGTCTGCGGGTGCAGCCGTGTCGCGTTCGATGTCGATGGTGCCCTCGTCGAGGTCGGCCTCGACGTTACGGGCCGCTTCGACCATGTTCGCCATCTTGCCGTAGGCGACTTCGCGTGGCAACAGCTTCACGCCACAGTCCGGCGAGACGACGAGCTGTTCCGGGGGAACGACCTCGAGGCCTTTCTTGATGTTCTCCTCGATCTGCTCGACGGACTCGACCTCAGCGACGTGGACGTCGGTGACGCCGAGTGCGAGATCCGCGGTGAACTCGGGGTCTTTGAAGACGTCGAGCTGGTCGTAGTCGCCGTTGGCGAGTTCGAGGTCGAACTCGTCGACGGGGAACTCCAGAATTTCGGGGTAGATCCGGGAGTAGTCACCGTAACAGACGTGGAGGCCGATGCGGACCTCGTCGGGAATGTCGGCGACGATCTGCTCGAGCGCTTCGCCGACGATGGCGTGGTCGTCCGGGGTCGTCGCGAGGGCGGGCTCGTCGATCTGGATGTAGCGTGCGCCGGCGTCGACGAGCTTTTCGATCTCCTCGTTGACGAGGTCGGCCAGTGCGAGCGTGAGTTCGTCGTCGTCCTCGTAGGCCTCGTTGAACGACCAGTTGGCGAGCGTGTAGGGGCCCGTGATCGGGACCTTCACCGGACGGTCGGTCGCCTCAGCGGTGAACTCGTACTCGTCGACGAGCCACGAGTCGGTGTACTCGACCTCGCTCACGACGCTTGGCTTGTCGAAGTAGTTGTGTCCCCACACCTTGACGGGGCCGTTGAACTCGTATCCCTCGATACGGTGGGCGAAGAACTCGACCATCTCGTTGCGGCGCATCTCGCCGTCGACGACGACGTCGAGCCCTGCGCGTTCGTGTTCGTTCGTGATAAGGCGGGCGGCGTCGTCTTTCGCTTCCTGATAGTCGTCCTCGTCGAAGCCGTGGTCCGGGTCCTGATACAGCTCTTTGGCGCGGTTGAGCCATTTGGGCTTCGGGTAGGAGCCGACGACGGTCGTCAGCAGGAAGTGGTCGTTTTCGTGGTCCTCCGGTCGGAACTGGTCTTTGTTCTCGTTTGTGCTCATGCGACGGTCACCTCGGCGAGGTCTGCGGCCTCAGCAAGGACGGCGAGTTTCTCCTCGTACTTGGCGTATGGCAGATAGAACGTCTCCGTGTTCGTCGTCAGGTAGACGGTCTCGAACTCGGCGACTGGTAGCTGTCCTTCGACCCAGTCGACCCGGTCGCGGATCGCTTCGGGGTCTTCGACCAGCGTGTTCTGGCCGTCGGCGAGACCGAGCGAGATGTCCGCCGGCGCGCCGTACTCCTGAATGTTGTAGAGGTTGTCGTCCTGATTTGCGACGAAGTCAAAGCCGACCGCGTCGATGTCGGCATCGAGCAGGTGGGCGTAGACCTTCTCCTCGAGTGCGCCCCAGTAGGGCTGGACGACGACGTCGGCGTCCGTCGCGGAAGCGACCTGATCGATCGCCTCGCTTGCGCGTTCGTCTGTGCCGTCTTCGGGTGCGTTCTCGACGAGCGAGGGCTCGAGCAGGAACAGGGTTTCGACATCCGGGAAGGCGTCGACTTCGCCGGCGAGGAAGTCGGCAATCGCGCCGAGGAACTCGGCCTCGTCGCCGTACTGTTCGTCGGTGGCGAGGTCAGCCAGCGAGTACGGGCCGGGGAGGACCGCCTGCAGGTCGTCGGTCAGCTCCGACGCGGCTTCGAGTTCGCCTGCAACGTCGCCCGAGAACTCGAGGTCGCCGCTGACGACGGGCTCTCGATAGAAGTTGTTGTTGTCATAGTAGCGGACGATGCCGCGGGTTTCGACGTTGTCGTGGACGGCCAGCGGGTGGGCGAGCATGTCGTCCCAGCGAAGCTGTCCTTCGACAACGCGGTCGAGGCCGGCGTCTTGCTGGCCCTCGATTACTTCGGCGCGTGCTTGCTCGTATACCGAAGCAATCTCCTCACCTTCGTCGCCGCCGATGAGGTCGTGTTTCTGGTGGCCCTTCAGGTCCGAGAGGTCGTCTTTCGCCCAGTCCGGGAGCGGAAACAGCCCCGGCGTGGTCGAAACGTACTCAGTCATCGTGGGAGCGGCTAGGCTATACCGACGCTTAATATTTTCCATCCATAGTAATGCATTACAGTAATTTTTGCAGGTTTCTTCGCGTTTGGCGACGAATTCGCGATTCCTGTGAACACAGGACAGAGGGGGACTCTACTCGAGGGCGACGAGCGCGTACTCGCCGTCTTCGACTTCGGCGACGACGTAGAGCACGCCGTTGTCGAGCACCGGCCCGGGGCCGACCCGGCCCTCGAACTCGCGTTGGAATCGGACTGCAGGGCCGTCCTCGAGAACGCCGTCCGGAGTCGGATCAAGTGCGTAGAGGGCGTCGCCGCCGATAAACACGGTCTCGCGGCCATACGTTGGCGCGGTGTGTTGCCAGCCGCCGACATCGTGACTCCAGTAGCGGGTTCCGTCGTCGGTACCGAGCGCGTGGAGCGTTCCGGTGCCCCGGAGGAAAACCCGACCGTTCGCGACACAGATACCACGTTCCGTCCAGCCGGTGTCGGCCGACCAGTACGCCTCGTCCGCGTAACCGTCCTCGTCGGTCAGCGCGTACGTCGTCCCGTCCCGACAGCTGACGTAGATCGTGTCCGTGTCCGCGCTCGGTGGTGCCATCGGGACGGCCGGGAGTTGCCATCGCCGTCCCCCCATCCCACTACCCTCACTGAGCAGGTAGACCATCCCCGCCTCGGTGGCGACGACAACCCAGTAGCCCATAACGAACGCGGCGTGGTCGAGCACCTGTCCGAAGACGTCGCGTCGCCACTCCTCCTCGCCGGTCTCGGCCTCGAGTGCGACGACGGTTTCGCCCGCGCCACAGATCAGTCGATCCCCGGCGTAGGTCGCCGGGCCGGTCACTCGCCCCGGCACCTCGAACTCTCGTTCCCACAGGGGATCGCCGGTGTCTGCCTCGAGTGCCTGGACGGTATCGGTCGACGAGACGTAGACGACTCCGCCCCGAACCAGCGGCACCGCTCTCGTGTCCTCGAGCGTCCACAGTTCGTCGCCGCTGTCGGCGTCCAGCGCGCGGAGACGCGACTGGGCCTCAAGCAGGTAGACGGTCCCGTCGGCGACGACGGGTTCGTGGTAGGTCGTCTGTGCGGTCTCGACGCGCCAGCGTTCGGATACCTCTTCGACTGGCGCCTCGCCGTCCGCGACTTCACGAGTGTTGGCGGCGTTACAACCGAAACTCGACCACCTCCCGTTCGCGCCGAGGATGTGTCGCCCGGGATCGGGCAGGTCATCGACGCCGGCCGGCGGCGGGTCATCAGGAGACGGAGCACTGCCCAGTCTTGAGCAGCCGGCGAGTGCGGCGCTCCCGCAAGCGATTGCCGAGAGAAACGTTCGTCTATCGGAGGGCATTATGTCGCTCTACTCTAGTCAGATTACAAATTGCTTTGGGAACTGAGTTGTACCCACCTTGATCGGTGACCGTGGTATCTAGCTCCTCACCGGAAGAGTTTGAGCACCGTCAGCGTCTCGAAGGGAAACGACTCGTCGGCGACGGCAACGGCGCTAAACCCTTCCTCACCGGCCCGTTCGACGACCTCGTCGACCCCCGTCAGACTGCTGACGAGCAGGTAGACGACGCCGTCGGGAGCGAGCACGCGACCGACGCGAGAGAGGAACGGATCGATGACAGCCCGGCCGTCCTCGCCGCCCGAGAGCGCGTGTTCCATCCAGTCGTCCCACTCGTTTTCGGGATCGGTCGGGAGATACGGCGGGTTGAACGCGACCGCGTCGAACGCGCCGTCGGCAAACGGCGCGACCAGATCGGCACGAACCGTCTCGACGCCCTCGCCGCGAGCCTGCCGGACCGCGTGCGGGTTCAGATCCGAGGCGATCACGCGCGCCGGCGTCTCCTCAGCGATCCGGCCCGCAACGTAGCCCGACCCTGTGCCGACCTCGAGGACGAGTTGGTCGTCGTCAGCGGGCAGTCGTTCACAGACTGCCTCGGCGAGTAGCTGTGAGTCCTCCGCTGGCTGATACACATCCGTCTCGATTTCTCGCTGCTCTCTGAGTGTCATTAGTCGTCCTCCGGAGTCATCTCGTGGTGTGGCTCTCGGCTCTTCTCGTGGTCGTCGGGCGAACGCTCGCCCGTCGCTCGCGCCCCGTCATCGGCGACCTGAAAGCCACCGGTTTCGGCCCGCCCGGACAGTTCACGCTGTGGGTAGGGGATCTTGATCCCTTCGTCGTCAAACGCCGTCTTGATGGCGTGAATCGCGGCCGTCCGCGCCTGTGCCTGTCGTCTGGCGCTTGGGTTGTCGATCCAGAATCGGACGCCAAGCACGACCGCCGAATCGGCGAACTCCTTGGTGACGACCTGTGGCGACGGGCCGTTCAGCGACTCCTCGAGGGCGGAGACCTCCGCGTTCGCGATTTCGGCGGCTCGTTCGACGTCGGCCGTGTAGTCGACGCCGACGTCGATCTCGACCCGGAGTCGGCCCCGTTTCGAGCGGTTCATCACCATACTCGAGGAGATGAGGTCGTTGGGGATCATGATGTACTCGCCGTCGAACGACTGCACGCGCGTGTTGACGATCGAAATGTCGGTGACGATCCCCTCGTGGTCTTCGACCTCGATCCAATCGCCGATCTCGAACGGCCGATCGAACATCAACACGAAGCCGGCGATCACCGTGCCAAGAGTCTGGCGCGCGGCCATACCGACGACGATACCGAGAAACCCGGCCCCGACGAGCAGGCCACCGAGATCTTCGACCCAGACACCGAGGATGACGACGAGCGCCACCGACCAGATGATGACCTGTGAGATCCGATGGGTGACTTCGCGCTGGTGGGCCGTGACGGCCGACGCGGAGCCGAGGAACTCATTCAACACTCGTTTGACAAACCGCGTGATGATGAACGTCCCAATGAGGAGGATAAACGTCACGACCGCCTGAACGATAATCCCCTCACCGAGCCCGAGTTCTTCCGAGTAGATCGTATAAATATCGCCGGTCAGATCCCACACCCCGAGCACGACGGCGAGTGTCCCGGCACAGGCTCCGATGAGAACCGCTGTCGACAGGATATCGCTGTACAGCGGCTTGGTCCGCTCGTTAAGCCAGTCCTGCAGTTGCCGATAGGAAAGCAACACGAGCAACAACACGCCGACCGCTGCGAGCGTCACCGCGATCCGGAGATTCGGCCCGAACGCGTCCGCCAGTCGGTCGAGTGCAGTCAGTATCACGGACATCAGTTTGTGTTCGTCTCTCGAGCGAATGAGCCGTGCAGCTACGAGTATCCGTCGGTCGGATGCGACGCTGCGAACGGTTCACAATCGATCGTTCGAACGACTCATACGGGCTGCTGTCCGTCAGTTCCGGCGCGACTGTTGCTCCTGCAGTCGCGCCGGGAAACAGGACAGCAGCCCGTATCACTGCCCGTCGCCGATCTCGCTCACGTCGGCGGCGAGTTGGGCCAATGCCGCAAACTCAGCGGGAGCCATCGCGCCGGCCCGCTTTCGAAGGACGTCTTCACTGGCTGCTTCGACGACTGCGTCGGGCTCCTCGAGCCCCGAAATGTGTGCCGTGTTTCGAATCGCGTTGCGGATCGTCTTCCGGCGCTGGGTGAACAACGCCTTGACGAATCGCAGGAAAAAGTCCTCGTCATCAACCTCGTACTCGGGTTCGCGAGGCTCGAGTCGAACGACGGCGCTTTGGACCGCCGGCGGCGGCGAAAACGCCTCCTTGGGGATCGACTCGACGAGTTCGGCGTCCGCGTAGTGTTGGGTCGACACCGAGAGGCGGCCGTATTCGGCGGTGCCGGGCTCGGCGACCATCCGCTCGGCGAACTCCTGTTGGAACATCAAGACGAGTGGCCGCCCTTCGGGGAGCAGCCGGAACGTGATCTCACTCGAGACGCCGTAGGGGAGGTTCGACACCGACGCGGTAAAGTCGGGTAACTCGACCTCGAGGGCGTCACCTTCGATCACGGTCAGTTCGCCAGCGGCGACCTCGTCGGCGAACTCCTCGGTGAGAAACGCGGCGAGTTCGCGGTCACGCTCGACGACGGTCACTTCGTCAGCGATCTCGAGCAGTCGGTCGGTCAACACGCCCGTCCCGCCACCGATCTCGAGGAGGTGGCTCGTGTCGGCGTCGAGGGCCGTGAGATAGGTCGGCAGTCGATCGAGCACGCGATCGTCGACGAGAAAGTGCTGGTCACGGTCCGGATCGCCACGGACGCCCGCCCGGGCGATCAGTGCGTCTGGATCTCTCATTGCCGTCGCTATGGTTGGGGACGGTGTAAACGCACTGTCTTGGCCGCGAGAACCCGACTACTGATTCTGTTCTTGCTCGCGCCGGCCGACGAACGTCCGATACTTGAGATCGTCCTCGCGCAGTTCCTCGAGGATGCGTTCGACCAGGATTTCGTCTGGATCGTGCAGTCCCGAAACGCGTTCGGCGAGTTCGTCGAAGCTCTCGAACGGCTTGCGTTTGCGCTCATCGAGGATGCCGTTGCGGAGTTTCTTTCCGATCCCCGGCAGCAGATTCAGCTGGTGGAGTCGCAACGTGATCGGCTGGGCGTCGTTGTAGAAGTCGACGAAGCGCTCCTCGTACTCCGCGACTAAGTCCGCGACGACGTACTCGAGTTCCGACTGGGCACCCGAGGAGAGGGCATCGTACCCGACGCGATGGCATTCAGTGACGACATCGCGCTCGGCGGCCGGTTCGACGACGACCTCGCTCCCGATGGTCAATCGCTCGTTCTCGTCGAACGCGACCTGATAGAGCTGGAAGTCCTCGATACCGACAGCGTACCCTGCCGGTGACTTCGCGTACTGCGGTCGGCCGTCGTCAGACAGCCCGTGTGCGAGGTAATCCAACACAACCGCGCGCCGAACATCCGTCTCGTCACCATCGGCTTCGCTCATTGGCTCACGCTACGGCCACGGCATACTTAAAGAGTCGGCCGACTCGCAACGGATACGACAGCCTCGAGGCCGATGCGTGGCTACTGACGAGCGCCGTCAACACTCGACGATGGACGGACACGAATACGAGGCCACCGATCGAGACGACCCACAGTATCGTCGGTCGCTGACATCCGTGGCACCGAAACCGACGGTCTCACGCGTACTTCGCGATGACGTTGAGAATCTCGTCGAGTTCGTCCCCCGACAGCGAGTACCGTTGCTGTGCGTACACCGATCGGAGCTCGTCTCGATTGCGCGGCAGGAGGTTGGTGATCTTGTACGCCGTCGCTTCGTCGACTTTCTCGAGGTCCTGTAGGTCGTCGACGAGCGCTTGGGCGTCCTCGGGTTCGAGGACGGTAAAGCGGTTGACGTGTTCGATCGCTCGGGCGAGTTCGTAGCGGAGCTCGCGGTCCTCGTCCAACGCGCGTTCGGCTTCGATGTCGGCGAGCAGTTCCTTCGTTTCCGAGACCGTCAGGAACTCCTCGTCGACGATCTCTTTGAAGATCGTCATCCTGTCTCAGATCCGGCTCTTTTCTTGGTTCTGGGCGCGCAGGTGGGCTGCAGTGACGATCAGCGTCTTCTCTTTGCCGCGGTCGTTGATCTGGACCTTGAAGGCGTCGCCCTGTTTGCCGACGACTTCGCCGGTGCGGCCGTCGAAACGTGGGTGGTAGCGTCCGTCAGGAACGCTTGGGTCGATCTTCAGGTGGACTTTCTCTCCAGCTTCGTACTCCTGAATCGCTCGCTGTGGCGGCGACGAGCCGCGGTCTCGAGGTTTGTTCGCGAGCTTTCGTCGGGATCCCTGACGAGGGCCATTAGAGTTCGGCATAGTCGTACGCCCCTCTTACTTGGTGATGGTTATAAAACGCACGTCTTGTCTTTCCTCATAGTGTCGTTCACCCTGAGCAGTTGGTACACAGCCGCCAGTGGCGGCCCACGGCGGCGGACGAATACCCATTTGAGCGTGGCGCTCGTCGCCTCGAGCATGCACTCCGACCACGAACGCGGCGCGGGCGTCCACACGCTCCCGATGACGATCGAGTACGGCCGCACGATGACGATCACGCCCACGGCCGTCGAGACCGACCGCGGCCTCGTCCTGATCGACGTCGGGCCAGCGGGTGCCGTCGACGGCATTCGAACCCACCTCCGGTCGCTCGGCTACGACCTCGAGGACATCTGGCTCGTCGTTGTGACTCACCACGACGGCGACCACGCGGGCGGTCTCAGCGACTTGCTCGAGGCCGTCGACGCGGTCGTCGCGACCCATCGTGAGGAAGCCCCGTTCGTGACGGGCGAGCGTGACCCGATCAAGAGCGACGGCGACCGGTACCCGCCAGTCGAGGTCGATCTGGAACTGGCCGACGGCGTTCGCATTCCGACGCTCGCGGGACCGATGGAAGTTATCGAGACGCCCGGCCACACGCCGGGCCACTGCTCGCTGTATTTCTCCGAAGGGAACCTGCTGCTCGCGGGCGATGCACTCGTCGCGGACGGCGACGAGCCGCTTGCCGGCCCGAAACCCGAGTTCACACCCGACATGGACCGCGCACTCGAGTCAGTCGCCGACCTCGCGGCCCTCGAGATCGACCACGTCGTCTGCCATCACGGCGGCTACGTCGATCGGGGCAGTGAGACGATCCGAGAAATTTCCGAGCAACGGCGCGACTGAGACGGACAGCAGTCGTCGTGCCAGCTCACTCTTTGACGATATGCCCGTCGAGGTAGTTTCGCGTCTTGTCGATGGTCGATCGAGTCACCTTGAGGAACGTACAGACGCGGTCGCCGTCCTCCCGGCGGTCGTCTTCAATCTCGATCGTGAGTCCCTGCCCCTCGAGGTGCTCGAGCAAGATGTCGACGGTCTCGTGGCTGGCGCGGACGGTGTGGCGCTCGCCGACGGGTTCGCCCGCGTCGACGGTGTCGATGGTCTCGCGCATCGACAGTAAGATGGCCTCGCCGAGTTCGTGGGCGCGCTCGCGGGCGACGGCGTCGGATTCGTCCCACTCGATGCTCTGGAACCCTTCCCGAATGAGTCGCCGGAACATGAACGGCTGGCCGTAATCGAACGGCAGCGAGAACGCGTAGGCGAGATCGCCCTGATTCGCGGCCGACGTCGTATACTTCAACTGTGCCGTGCCGTCCGGCGATTTCATGATGACGCCCTCGCGGTCCTCGGCGTCCAGTTCCTCGATGATGCGACGGATCTCGGCCGCCGCCGCGTCGACCTCGAACTGGCCAAACAGTCGCGTCTGCGGAACGTCGAACGTGTCGTAGCGCTCGCGCCGGGTCTCGACGGGCAGCGGCTCGCCAGACTCGCGGTCGCGCCAGTCGAACGCTCGAAACGCGATCGAGTCGACATCCGGGTAGTCGTGGGCCGTGTAGGGGTTTTCGGGGCCGATCATCTCGCCACAGACCATCGCCTCGGGATACTGCTCGAACAGGGCCTCGAGGTCGACCAGTCGCTCGAGGATGCGGGTCGTAAACGGGCAGATCATCCCGCTTCGCGAGAACGCGAGGCGCTCGCCATCGAGGCGGACGACGCGGACGTTGTAGCCGTTTAATTTCTCTTCGACGGCGATTCGATCGCCGGGCTGGTCGGCAAAGCGCTCCGGGACCCCCTCCGAGAGGACGAGCGTTCGTGGCACCTTCGGGAAGCCACGGACGACCGTGCCGTCGATCAGGCTGGTGCCGCGCTCGACGCCGCGACGGTAGTCCGGGACGTGGCAGTACGTCCGTCCATCGTCGGTTCGTTCGACGAGGTGGGACTCGAGGTCCGCGAACGCGTCCCGGCTCATGCCGAGCAATCTGTGGTACTCGGTGTCTGTCATCGCCGATATTACGCCGCGTGGCGGGAAGAAACACAGTCCAACCGTCACACGAACTGATCGAAACGGCTCGAAGCGGAATTCTCATCGGTGTCCGGTCACAAGCTGTCCCGTATGCGACTCGAACTTCGCGTCTGTCAGCACTGTCTCGAGGGCGACGACGGCCACGGCGGCGAGCAGAAATCGCTCCTCTTGCAGGACATGGTCAACTGCGCCGAAAAGATCCAAGAGCACAAAGACGTCCTCGACCTCGATGCCGTCCACATCCGACGCGTCCGGGACGACGAGCAGGGGAAACCCGAGGCGCTGCCGGTCGTCGCGGCGACGATCCAGAACAATCAGATCGTCTTGAACGACACCCAACTCGTCGCGGAGGGCCAAGACGGGAACATGTTGCTGTATGCGAACCCGGACGACATCCTGACCGTGCTTGCGGGCAACGTCGACGAGATCAGCAAAGCCGTCCACGAAGACGTCACGGTCGACCTCTCGCCGACTGGAGCGGAGATCATCTCCGACGCCGGGCTCGGTGCCGACCCCGAACGCCAACCTTCGAACTGAAACGGCTCTCTCAGCACACTCCACTTATTTGTCCGCTCGAGTCGAACACACTGGTATGTCCACCGAGGCGTTCAAACAGCGGTTCGTCCTCGACACGTCGCTTTTTCTCACCGAGGACATTCGCCAGCCAGACGAGTCACTGCAAGCGGCCGTCTGTCGATTGCTCGAGTTGATCGCCAACGCACGCCTCAACCTCGGCATCTCCTGTTATATGCCGCCGACGATCCACGACGAACTCACGACGATGCTCGAGGCCCGCGACGTCGACGACGAGGTGTACTCGAAGCTGAACACGTGGGTGATCCGCAAACATCCCGACCGGTATGCAGTGTCGATCCCCGCAAACGTCGTCTACAGCTTCGTCGACGAGATGAGCAACCGCGTCGACCGCGGCCTGCGCGTCTCCGAGCAGGCCGTCCGGAAGGCAGAACAGACCGAAGGCGACCCGCTCGAAGAACACGAGCATATGACCGACGTCGACGCCGTCATCTCGAACCTGCGCGATAAGTACCGCTCGGCGATGCGAACCGGCGTGCTCGACTCCCGCGAGGATTTCGATCTCTTGATCCTCGCGCGCGAACTCGAGGCCGGCGTCGTCACTGAGGACAAAGGCATCATCGGTTGGACCGAGGACTTCGGCCTGCGCTATATTCGTGGCCGGGAGTTTCCAGACCTCCTCGAGCAGTATCTCACTGCTGTCGAACCCGACTCCAAGCGGACGATCGACTGATCGGCGGGCCGTGTCGACCGCAGTCCGTCTTACAGACGCGGTGGCGAGGCCCCGTTTCGGTCGCGTCTGACGAGCCAGTACGAACAGAGGAAACCGATGGCGACGGTGCCGGCGAGAATGCCGAAGGCGATCCGATAGCCGAACTCGGTGTAGGCGACGGTGCCACCGACGGTCTCGCCAGTTCGATAGGCGTCGAGGGCCACCCCCATCACCGTCGGCAGAATCGTCCCACCGATAAAGCCCGCTGTGTTCACGGTCGCCGTCGCAATGCCGCTTGCGCTGGGGGGATACCGTTCTTTGACGACCGACAGCGAGAGCATCGCCGCGCCGAACAGAAAGCCACAGGCCAGATAGGCGACAGCGATGACCGCAAGCGGCGGCTGCCCGAAGACCGGAATCGTCGCGAGTGCGACCGCGAACAGCCCGATACCGACCGTCATCGGCACCAGCCGCCGCTCGAGTCGGTCCGAGAGCCACCCGATCGTCGGCGGCCCGAGCAAGACCCCAACCGACGCGAGCAGCGTGAAGTACGACGCCGTCGTCACGTCGAGTTCGTAGACCACGACGATGTAGGGCACGCCCCACATCCCCACGAGCGTCAACATCGCGCCGTTGCCCGCGAAGAAGACGATCGACAACAGCCACTGATCGAGATCGCGCGCGAGCGCCCGCAATTGTTCGCCCAGTTCCGCAAGCGTCACCGAGGGCTGTTCGGGAACGCCCGCGATCGGCTCGAGGCCCGCAGCGGCCGGTGACTGGCGCGCGAGGACGAAGACCGAGGCAGCGGCGACGAGCCCGACGAGTCCCAGTCCGAAGATCGTCGTCCGCCAGCCGATCTGCTCGACAGTGACCGCCAGCGGCGTCGTCGCAAGGATCGCACCGAGGCCGGCGACGCTCCCAGTCAGCCCGGTCATCGTCGCGAACTCGTCGGCGCGATACCAGTTGGCACAAAAGCGTAGGATCGAGACGAAGATGACGCCGCTGCCGAGGCCGATGAGCGCCCGTGCGGCGAACGCAGTGAGATAGCTGTCGCTCATCGCGAAGCCGACGGCACCGAGGCTCAACACGATGCCGCCGATCGAGCCGACGTAGCGCGGTCCGACCCGATCGGCGAGCACGCCTGTCGGGATCTGGATCGCGGCATAGATGAGGAAAAACGAGGCATGGAGCGTGCCGAGCTGTGCCGCCGTCGTCCCGAAATCGGTGGTCAGCCGTTCCGACAAGACCGCCGTCGAGAGCCGATGGAGATTGACGAGCAAGAAGACGGTCACTAACGCACCCCACGCGAGCCACCGTCGTTTAGTGGGATCCGACAGAACGTTCACGTGAAGTGTCTTTCACGAGGGACGTGGTAAGCGTTCGGAGACGGGCAAAACGGTCACGGGAATGTGAGTCGGCCGCAGAGACTCGAGGCCGACGGCCCAGTCTCGGAATCATCGACAGTCAGTATACGGCACATCGCACGACGGTCATGCGATGTGTGGACACGCCGGTTCAGTTGCCACTGTCCAACGCGGTTTCGGGATGAAAAACGGCCGACACTCGGTCCGGCTTCAGATACGGCCGACGTTCTCGACGCCGACGCTTTCGACACCGTCGACGTCTGCGAAGTTCTCTTCGACGGTCTCCGTCCCACCCGAGCCGTCAGGGACGATTACGGTTGGGTAGAGGGCGATGAGGCCGAACGCAACGTTTTCGCGCTCGACACCGTTGATTTTGGCGCCCTCTGGAAGTGCGCTCTCGAGGCGCTCCTGAAGCGCATCCAGATCGATCTCGGGGCTGTCCGGCATGACCTTGATTTTGGCAGCGACTTTTCCCATGTTCAATCCTCCTTATGGTCCGGTGAAACCGCAGTCGTTGCACTCATAGAGGTTGCTCTGCTTGCGGCATTTGGCACAGCGGTAAATCTGTGCGCCACAGTCGGGACACTTGAACGCAGCAGCGTTCGTGCCTGCGATGTTGATCCCACAGGAGACGCAGGATCGCGTGTTTCGATCGTCCGTCGTACTCATACCCATCCTTTCCCGCCCGCCGTTTTTAACCGTTGTCTTTTGTGGGACTCGGGGCGTGTTTTCACAGACAGAGAACGCGCGTCTATATACATGAGGGTGCACGCGGAAGAGGTGTACAGAGGTTCGGTGGCGTACCGCCGTTCGAACCTCTGCCTCTGACATTCTGGCTCGGACTGTAACATTCAAACGGCGAGCGGTACTACTGCGAGTGAATGCGCCTCGACGACTACATCGAGGATCTCGAGCCCGACGAGGAAGCCGAGCGACGGCGCCTCGCAAAGGAAAAATCCTACGCGATCACGGACCACATCGAGACGTTCGAACAGCGGTTCGACGACGCGCTCAGTGGCGATACCCTCGTGGGCTCGACGGCACCGTCGATCTTCGTTGGGCGGTCGAACTACCCCGATATTCCCGTCGGGCTGCTTTCGCCTGTCGGCGACGAGGACGCCGCCGAGGAGTACGTCACTGACGGCGACTGGTACCAGCAGGGCCACGGGATCACCGACGTCCTCCAGCGTCGGACAGGACTGTTGAACTCGAGCAAGCACGCAAACGTCGACTCGCCGTCGATTGCGAGCCGGCTGGCACCGTCGGTCCACGACACCTGGGACGGCTTCGTCGGCATCCAGCGCGAGGTCGCCATCGCCGGTCGGCCGGTCGATCTCGAGATCGGGCTCGACGGCAAACCCGACCTCGGCCTCGATGCCGGCACGGATGTCGCGACACCTCGTGGTCCCCGTGCCAACGCCCGAAACGCCGAGTTGCGAGAGAACCCCTACGTCCCCAAACCCGTCAAGAAGACACTCGAGGACGACGACTGGCAGGCCCAGGGCGCGATGACCTACCTCTATCGCCGCGGCTTCGACGTGTATGAGATCAACACGATCCTCTCGGCGGGCGCACTCGGGGAGACGAAACAGCGCCGACTCGTGCCGACGCGGTGGTCGATCACCGCCGTCGACGACACGGTCGGCCAGTTCCTGCGCGGGCGCATCCGCAACGCGTCGAGCATCGACGAGGTGCAAGTCTGGGCCAACGAGTACATGGGCAATCGCTACTGGGTCATCCTCGCACCCGGCAACTGGGAGTTCGAACTGGTCGAGATGAAAGCCCCCGGCAGCATCTGGAACCCGAATCCCCACGACGACGTCTGGCTCCAGAGCGCCAGCGAGGGGTACGAAGGGCGCTCGAGCTACGTCGAGGAGACGGCGGGGGCCTACTACGCGGCCCGACTGGGCGTGTTGGAGTACCTCGAGTCGATCGGCCGACAGGCCAAATGTCTCGTCTTGCGCGAAGTCTCGGACGACTACTGGGCCCCCGTCGGCGTCTGGCAGGTCCGTGAAAGCGTCCGCAACGCCTTCGAAGGCCAGTACGGCGAAGCCGAGACGTTCCACGACGCAGTCAGCGAGGTCGCGACACAGCTCCCGATCACGTACGCGCGTCTCCAGCGCAAATCGGAGCTTGCAGCCGGTCTCCAGTCGAATCTGAGTGCCTTCTCGAGGTCAACGTAACAGTTGGGGCGTCGAACCCACGGCGGCGACTACTGTCCGACAGTATAAGCCGTCCGAACGCGTTTGGGGTCGTATGTCCCTCGCGCTCGTCAGCGCTGAATTTCTCACCGCGATCGCGATGATTCTCTTGCTCATCGGCGTCCCGCTGTTCGTCATCGCCATCATCGCCGTCGTCACGGGCTATCTCCAATACGACGCCGAGCAGTATCTCGAGGACCTCGAGACCGACGCCCCGACACGGGACGACAAGTAGCTCGCACAGTCAATCTGCCCGGTCGGACTCCGGGAGTCGTTGCTCGGACGCAGGAGTGACGGTCGATGCCGCCGCCGATTGGGGCTCAGAACTGGGGTCGTCCTCGTCGTCCTCGAGCGAGACTCGATTGAAGACGTTGAGGCCGGCTTTGAATACCGCGAGCAAGACAGGACCGAGGAACAGCCCCATGATCCCGAGCAGGTAGATCCCGCCGATGACGCCGACGATGACGACCGCCGGGTGGAGCCCGGAGCCGCGGTCGACGAAGATCGCTCGCAGGTAGTTGTCGACCACCGAAAGCACGGCAACCCCATACAACAAGAGCAACGCGGCACTGAACGGATCGTTTGCGATCACGAGATACCCCACAGCGGGCCCCCAGACGAGCCAAACACCGATCGCCGGAAGGAAGGAGACGACGATCATGATGACCGTCCAGAAAGCAACGTTCGGCAGCCCGAGCAGGTAGAATCCGAGTCCGCCGAGCACGCCTTCGACGACGGCAACGAGGACGTGGCTGTTGATGACGGCCCACGTGACGACGCTCACCTCTTCGAACAGTTCATCCCGGATAGTCGAGTCGATCGGGGCGACCTCGCCGAGCCACTCGACGAACGTCCGGCCATCGATGAGCAGATAGTACAATAGGAAGAGGAAGACGATCAGCCCGAGCCCCATCTCGACGCTGGTGTTGACCAGCCCGATTACCTCGAGCACGGCGAGTTCGACGGCACCCGACAGCGACGATTCGATCTCCGCGAGGACGGCCGTCTCGAGGGCATCGAGTTGATCCGGCTCGAGGCCGAACTCGTCTCTGGCGATGTCGCGAACGGTCTCGACGGCGATCGTCTCATCGGCGGTATTCAGAAAGGAGAGCAGCGTTTGCAGAATAATGATCGAGAGAACGAGCAAGGGGACGAGAACGGCAGCGATGGCAAACCCCGTCAATAGCAGCGCTGCAGGGCGCGGCCCAAGTCGAGGACGCAACCGTTCATAAGCAGGGTACAGTACGAACGCAAGGAGGGCAGCAGCCATCACGTACTGCAACAGCGGGGCGATCATCAGGGTCGCGATCACGCCGAGAGCGACGAGGAGGAGGGCGAAAAACGCGGTTCGGACGTCCATACGAGACGGTGCGCCGTATCGTACGTAAATCTTGACATCTCGACGTTTGGCACAGTCCGACGACAGGAAACCGTATCAGTCCGTTTGTGCAGCCTCGGTCGCCTCGAGTTCCGCGAAGGTCTGTTCGGTGAGTTCGCCGGTTTCCTCGAGGATGTCGTCCCAGGCGTCGTTGTCCGGGGCCATCCCGAGCAGGCGGGCGATCCGCATGATCGAGACGTGATAGACGCGCTGGCGGCCGGGGGCTTCTTCCCAGATGACTATGTTGCAGGGGAAGAGCCCGCCGATCTGTAACGACTGCTCGAGCGCCTTGTTCGCAACGGCGGGGTTGCAAGCGCCGAGGACGTAGTAGGGGTCGCGGTCGGCGTCGACTTTCTCGTTCAACAGCTCCGATGGGGAGAACTCGACGGGGATGCCGAAGCCGGCGTCCGTACAGACCTCACGGACGTGTTCGATGGCGTCCTCGTGGTCCATCTCGAGGACGACCTCTTTCTCGCCGTACTCGTCCGGATCGATCGTGGCAGGGTCAATTGGGAGTGTCACAGTCGAATCAACGCCCGGACCTTACTAAAATACCGCTCACCCGGACATGGGGGCTACAGTGGGATCGGCAGCCACTCGAGTCGACTCAGTACTGGCTGCGGATCGAACAGTGGGTCGTGTAACACGAGCCAATCGAGCAAGACGAGTCCGGCCCCGTGGGCGACCACGGAGGGGAGAATCGAGTTCGACTGGTAGTCGACGGCACCGAACAGGATATCCGTCGGCCCCGACAGCAGGAACTCGATCGGCGGTTTGCCGGCGTGGTGAAACATGTAGACGACGGGGCTGATGAGCACCGCCTTGAACCCGATCTCTTTGACGCCGACACAGAGCAGGCCGCGGTAGTACGTCTCAGCAGCCACGGCGAGCAAGAACAGCTGGACTGCGTGTGGGAGAAACGTTGCGAGCGCACTCGAGGTCGGCCAGATCGGATAGTACGCACGGATCGTCGGCAGCGTCGATCCGATGAGGTAAATCGGCAGGACGAACAGGGAGAGTAAGACGGTGTTTCGAACGGCGACGCGGTTGATGTTCCAGCCGATGTGGTTGCCGTGGGTCAGCCCCAGTGCGAGCGGCCCCCCGATCAACACTAGCCCGTCGAACACGGCCCGGCGCTCGAGGTCAGGTGGGACGTACTGCATCCACACGAGCGTCAGCACGGCACCGGTGAGTAGCGACTTCTGGAACCACGACAGGCGATCGAACTGATCACGAACCCAACCGCCGGCGCTGCGTGCTCCCTCTGTCGCCACGGCTCGTTACTCGTCTGCGGTCGGAACTGGTCCAGTGGCGATGACGTCCCGGACGTGGGTTTCGAACTCCTGATGGCGCTGGAAGTACGTCTCGCCGATCTCCTCGAGGATGCTCGACAGCGACTGTGGCCCGTCGGGCGTCCGAATCTCGCTGTCGCCCTCAAGGCGGTCGACTTCGCTCTTTTCTTTTGGCCACGTCAACCGCGACGTGACGCGGGCGAGGGGGGCACCCTCGACGGGGGTCTGGTCTCCGAGCGTCACAGCCGGCTCCTCGTCGTCCTCGTCGCTCATATGCCTTCGTTTGCGAGCGCGTCGATTCAAGCTTTCGTTTCCGGGGGTCGTCGATACCTCTCTATCCTTCGAAATGTGTCTGACGTACCGTTTTGTGACGGGACGTACAATCACCGTGCATGACAAGCCTGACCGAGGCCTACGACGGAAGCGCACGGGAGGTGGCGAGCCCCAGGCGACTGTATACGGGGACGGCACTCGTCTTGTTCGGTGCGATTCTGGCCGTCGTCGCCGTGCTCGTGGCGACGACCGACCTCTTGGGCGAGTACGCGATCGCGCTCTCGGAGGGGATGGCACCCCAGTTCGCGACCGTCCGCGCTGCGGGCGTGCTCGCCGGGCTTAGCGTCCCCATCGTTCTCGTCGGCGTCTTCGTCGTCTTGCCCGCCAGCCGCCGCGTACAGGCCACCGCCGCGATCAGTGCGAGCCTCTGTCTGCTCGGTGTCGCCCTGTTCTGGCATGCCTACCCCGAACACTGGCGCTACGGCGGCGACCAACTCACCCTCGAGGTCTCGGTGATCTACCTGCTCGGACTCATCACCGCGATCTGGTGTCTGTTCGCCGCCGTCGCGACGTTCAAGCGGCGAAACGATCCGGGTGGCATGCTCGAGATGAACGTCACGCGCCACAACACGACCGTCGTCAAAGCCGACGAGTCAGACGACGACTCGAGCGGTCTCGGCGGCATTGGCTTCCTCGGTGGGACGCCGGACGGCGAGGTCGAGACTCAGACCAACGCAACTGACGCCGACGGGACCACGCTTTCGTACGACGATGCGTCAGTCCAGTCGACACCGACGTCGGGGTCAAACGCTGGAACTGGGGCCGACACTGGCCGCACTCGAGGGCGGGCCGCCGGCGTGGCGACCAGCGACGGCGGCACGGCCGCCTCGGATCTCTCCTCGCCGCTCGACGCAGGTGACGGCTACGACGCAGAGATCGTCGACGCACCGACGGACGAACCGGCTGAACCCACGGACCGCTACTGTGGTAACTGCAGCCACTTCGAGTACGTCCGCTCCTCGGATGGAATGGTTCCCTACTGTGGCCACCACGAGACGGCGATGGACGATATGGACGCTTGCGAGGAGTGGACGCCGAACAACCAGTAACGCGGTCGAAAAGCGACCGCACAGCCGTCGATCGCGTTCTATTCTCGTTCTCGATTCGGCAGTTCTCGAGTCGTCACAGCCCCCTGTGACGCCGATCTAGAAGCCGGCTGCCTGTCGCCCCATCTCGAAGCCCCACTGAGGGACCTCGTAGACGATTAACGCGACGAGCAGCAACTCGAGGACGGTGATAATCACCGTCACCAGATCCGCGCGATTGCTGCTGACGGTGACGCCTGTCGGGAGCCCGTACTCCGTTTTCGTGAGTGGGTAAAACAGCGCGATACCGCGCCTGCTGCCCGCCATGTCGAGGACGTAATGGGTCAACACGCCGATCCAGACGTATTCGAGGTTGCCGAAGACGTACGGGAAGGCAAGAAAGGCGGCCAAAAGCGGCAGATTGTGCAACGTCTTGCGGTGTTTCCCGAACGCGGTGTCGATGTCGGGCACCATCGCGCCGAGCGTGACCGGCACCCCGATCGCGACGATCGTCCGAAACGTCTCGAAGTCACCAGCCGGCTCGAGTAAATACCCCAACCCCAGACTCAAAAGCACAGCGTTGAGAACGTGTCCCTTCTTGTTCATCTACCCGCCACTGGCGGTGCGAGCCTCGAATAGTTTTCTTTCGGGGACTGTCGTCACGACGAACCGGTCGACGGTCGGATCAGTGCTGGTCGCTGCGTTCTGCCCGTGCGTCGATCGCTTCGAGCAGGTCCTCGAGTGCCTGTTCGACGGTCTGTGCGCGGACGGCGGCGCGGTCGCCGTCGAAAACGTAGCGGGAGACGGATGCGAACGACGACTCGCTGCCCCACGGGCCGGCGTAGGCGACGCCGATGTAGACGGTTCCGACCGGGTCGTCCTCGGTCCCGCCGGTCGGGCCGGCGATTCCTGTCGTCGCGACGCCCCAGGTAACGTCGGTGACATCCCGAACACCTTGGGCCATCTGGCGGGCGACGGGTTCGGAGACCGCGCCGTGTTCGTCGAGTGCTTCACGACTGACGCCGAGGTGGCGGCGCTTGGCGTCGTAGGCGTAGGTCGTCAGCCCCGCGTCGAAGTAGTCGCTTGCGCCCGGCACGGCCGTAATCGCCGCGCCGATCAGGCCACCAGTACAGGATTCGGCGACGGCAACGGTCTCCTCACGGTCTCGGAGTGCGTCGCCGACCGCCATCGGACGGTCGCGGTCGATGTCGTCGGTCATGTTCGTATGCGAATCGACGCGGTGTGGGGACGTGAAAGCGAGGGTCGACGCCGCCAGCCATCGGTGCAAAACGGAAAGAACGACGGTCCATCCCCTCCGTGCTTCCGATATGGAGTACGAGACGCCGCTGTTCTTTCACGTGATGGAGTATGCGGGCCGGGCGGACCGCGACGTAATCGATATGGTCAGCGGAAATCCGGACTGGGAGCCGCCGCAAGCGCTCCGCGATGGCCTCCACGAGTACGCCGACCTCGAGCCGGAGCAGTTCCAGTATCCGCCGAGTCACGGGTTGAGCGAGTTGCGCGAGGAGATCGCTGCCCGCCGGGGCGTCGACACCGAGCAGGTCGTCGTCACGAACGGGGCCGGCGAGGCGAACTACCTCGCGATGGCGCGCGCACTCGAGCGCGACCGCGGCGACGAGATCATCCTGACGGACCCGGTCTACCCCTACTACCCCGGCAAGACGACGATGCTCGGCGGACAACAGCGGTTCGTCCCGACGGCCGAGACGGGCCAACTCGACCCCGCCGACGTCCGCGCTGCTGCGAGCGAGGAGACGGCGGCGATCGTTGTCAACTCGCCGAACAACCCGACGGGCGCGGTCTACCCCAAAGAGACGATCGAGGCGCTGGTCGAAATCGCCGAAACGTACGACGCGATCCTCGTCAGCGACGAGGTGTACGACCACTACGACCTCTCGGGGACGTTCTCGAGTGCGCTGGGCGTCGACTCGGAGCACCGAATCGTCACGAACGCGTTCTCGAAGTCGCTGGCGATCACGGGCTTTCGTGTCGGGTATGCGATCTTCCCGTTACACCTCGTCGAGAACGCCAAGAGCCGACACATGCTGGTCAACGTCGCCGGTAGCCGGCCCAGCCAGTACGCCGTGTTGCAGGCGCTACGCGAGACGGGACCGGACTACTACGAACAAAATCGCCAACTCCTCCGCGAGCGCGTCGAGACGTTCACCGACGCGCTGGACGCGGCGGGTGCAGAATACACGACACCGCAGGGGGCGTTCTACGTGCTGGCGCGGTTCGACGGCTATCCGGGCACCCTCGAGAACGTCGAGCGCCTGATCGACGAGGCTGGTGTCGCCGGGATGCCCGGTGAGGCCTTCGGCAACTCGCGCCGGGAGTGGCTTCGGTTCGCGCTCGTCACACCGCGCGTTGAGGCGGCTGCCGAGCGACTGGCTGCGTACTTCGGCTGACTGATCGGCGAGCTATCGCAGCGTGCCTTCCCACGAGCAGTCGGTACACGCGAACAGGCCAGCGCCGTTGGTCGTCTCGCTGTCACAGGCCGGACACTCGAGCGAGCCGGCAGTACCGATCGCGCCAGACGCCTCGGTCGGCCGGAGGACGCCTCGAGCGGTGGGTGTTGGGAGCGAGAAGCCGGCTCGCTCGCCTTCGTACGGGAACTGTTCGTTGTCTGTGCGGTCGGTCGTCGAGTCAGCGGCGGTCTGAATGAGCTGGGATGTCATGGGGTCGGTAAAACGGTGATGATTCATCACCGCTGTCGTCTGCATGGAGAGCCAACGTTCTCCTAATTAATGTTAGGGCTAAAACAATTATGATGATGGGAGGAACAGCAGTATGTCCTAGTACATATTAGGTCGATATTATATGCCATGATTGGAACAGGGTAGCACACCGAGCCTCTCGCGTGTGGCCACAATCGGCTGAGACCGACGACTACTCGTGTGGGGGCGGGAAAACAGCTGGTATGAGTGGAATCGACGTCGAACCGGTCGACGAGAAAGGAGAAGCCGCACGGACGGACGACAATGCACACACGATCGAGGTGACACCAACCGACTCCGTCGCGGACGACACGCGGGAGGCGATCGACGTGGAGCCGTCCGACGAGCCGTTCGACGGCCCCGATTACGTGCTCTACGGGGGAAAAGGCGGTGTCGGGAAGACGACGATGGCCGCCGCGACGGCCCTCGAGAGCGCTCGTGGCGGGACCAGTACGCTCGTCGTCTCGACGGACCCGGCACACTCGCTGTCGGACACCTTCGAGACCGACGTTCCTGCCGAACCCGGTCGCATTCGTGACGACATCCCGCTTTATGGGGCCGAGATCGATCCGGAACGGGCCATGGAAAACGGGCAGGCAGCCTTCCTCGGCAGCGAGGATGGCTTCGGTGGCGGCGATGGCGGTGGCGGAAGCCCGATGGGCGGACTCGGCGGACTGGGCGACATGCTCGGCGGCGAGGAGTCGCCGATGGACGCCCTCTTCGGCGGCGCGATGCCCGGTGCCGACGAGGCCGCCGCGATGCAGTTGCTGCTCGAATATCTGGACGACCCGCGATTCGAGCGCGTGGTCATCGACACCGCCCCCACGGGCCACACCCTCAGGCTGCTCCAACTGCCCGAACTGATGGACTCGATGATGGGGCGCATCCTCAAATTCCGCCAGCGAATCAGCGGGATGTTCGAGGGGATGAAAGGGATGTTCGGCGGACAGGAGCCGCCGGAAGAAGAACCAGACCTCGAGGACCTCGAGGTACTTCGCGAGCGGATCGAACGCCTCCGAGCGGCCCTTCGTGATCCCGCACGGACGGATTTCCGTATCGTAATGGTGCCCGAAGAGATGAGCGTCGTCGAATCCAAACGCCTGCGCCAGCAACTCGACGAGTTCGGTATCCCGGTCGGTACCGTCGTCGTCAACCGCGTCATGGAACCGCTCTCGGACGTGACCGACGACGTCCACGGCGAGTTCCTCCAGCCGAATCTGGACGACTGTGCGTTCTGCCAACAGCGCTGGGACGTTCAACAGTCCGCGCTCGCGGAGGCACAGGACCTCTTTCGTGGAACCGACGTTCGACGCGTTCCGCTGTTCGCTGATGAGGTTCGCGGCGAGAAGATGCTCGAGGTCGTCGCGGCCTGTCTGCGCTGAGCGAGACGGCCGGTCGCGACGAGCGGCGAACCCGTGGTCCGGGCCCTATTCGTCGTCGACTGGAACAACGGTGACCGGTCGGTCACACTCGAGGACGACGTCCTGCGTGACGCTGCCGAAGAGCATTTTCCCGACCGGCGACTGGTCGCCGCTGCCGAGGACGACCACGTTACTGTCCCGTTCCGTCGCGGCCTCGAGGATCGCCTCGGCGGGTTCGCCGGCCGTCTCGTGGACCGCGTACTCGATGTCGGCTGCCTCGAGACCGTCGACAACGGCCTCAACCGACGCTGGAATGCGATTGCTCTCTCTAACGTTCGTTGCCATCGTTTCCGTATAGGTCTCGGAAAAACCGCCAGCCGCCCACTCGGCGTCCGGCGTCGTTTCGTCGTGGACGTGGACCACATCGACGAGCACGTCCTCGGCAGCGGCGGGGAGTTCGAGGACCGCATCGACCTGCGCACGCGCTCGCGATTCGTTCGTATCGACCGGTAGCAAGATCCGATACATGTGTCGTCGTTCCGTCTCCGGCCCTAAAAGGGGCTCTTTCTCGACGGCGATCCCGTTGCAGTCGTTCGGTCTCTCAGTTCTCGTGACGGTCAGTGACTCTTCTCCTCGCCGTCCCACTCGCCGCCGATGCGGTCGACGCCCATCATCGCCTCGCCGGGGTGTTCGGTGAAGACGACCTTCAGATTTTCGTCGGGAACGTCGAACGTCTCGCAGAGGTACGTCATGGTGGCGAGGGCGAACGCGCGCTTGCGGTCGAACGATCGGCCCTGCCTGATCTCGGCGTCGAGAAACACCAGCGGGCCCTCGACGGCACGCCCGAGATGGAGGGCGGCCGCGTCGTGTTCGCGTATCGTCACCGCGACGTGACCCGCCGTCGTCGCCATCTCTGTCGTGTACAGGTCCGTCACTCGATCCGCGAGCGCCGTCTTCTCGTCGGCCGACAGCGACAGCGTCGTATCGAACTGTAACAGGGGCATACCTCGAGTTCACGAGCCGCCGGTTTGTGGGTTCCGACGATCGGTCGTCGCTCGAGCAACGATTCGTGTCGTTCGTGGTCGGACCGAGACCCTCATGCTAGAATCAAACTAGAGTATTGTTTACTCGGTATCTTTCCTCATACCCGAACAATGGTGATAGTTACTCGCGCAGATCGACAGAATTTATACGATCTATTCGGAACAAACGGGAAAAATGGTGTACGATAATTCGAAAACACTTCAAAAGTTCATTCAGAACATCTGGTGCTATCTGTGGCAGCTCAACGCCCAGACGAAGGCGTATCTCTCGCTCGATGGACCGGCCATGGTCAAAGACATGGACGGCGTCTCCGAAGAGGAACAACGTCTCGCGGAGAAAGCGTTCAGCGATGGTGGCCAACCGCCGAATGGCACCCACGAGTCTGGTGCAAACGGGGGTAACGGTGGCGGACAAAACGGCGATGACGGCTCGCCGTTCGACGTCGACGGCTCGTACGGGCTGCGCCAGAAGCTCGGCTTCGTGCTCGGCCCGATCCTGTTCGCGCTGATCTTCCTCGCACCGACACCAGCCGGCCTCGAGCCCGCAGGGCAGGCCGTCGCGGCCGTCACCGCGTGGGTTGCCGTCTGGTGGATGTCGGAAGCGATCCCGATCCCTGCGACGTCGCTGCTGCCGATCGTCCTGTTCCCGTTGACCGGCGCGCTCCCGGTTGCAGAGACGACACCCTCGTACGGCCATCCGCTGATCTTCCTCTTTATGGGTGGCTTTTTCCTCGCCATGGCGATGCAACGGTGGGGGCTCCACAAGCGTATCGCACTGCGGATGATCAAGATCGTCGGCACGAAGCCCTCGCGACTTATTCTCGGCTTCATGATCGCCACGGCGTTTCTCTCGATGTGGGTCTCGAACAGTGCAACCGTGATGATGATGGTTCCCATCGCGCTGGCGGTCATCTACCAGACCGCGGATCTGGTCGACGAGACCGGCCTCGAGATCGACACCAGCGAAGGCAACTTCTCGTTCGGGATCGCACTCATGCTCTGTATCGCCTACGGCGCATCCGTCGGTGGCGTCGCGACGCTCATCGGCACGCCGCCGAACATCCTCTTTGCCGGTCAGGCAGGCGAACTCTTCGGGACAACCATCGGTTTCGCCGAGTGGATGCTCTACGGCGTTCCGATCTCGATCGTCGGCCTCGTAACCGTCTATTTCTACGTCACCCGGATTGCGATGTCACCCCAGTTCGACCAGTTGCCGATGGGTGCCGGCACGATCGACCGCGAACTCGCCGCGCTCGGCTCGATGAGTTCGCCGGAACGACGGGTGCTCGTCGTCTTCATCGGCATGGCCGTCGCCTGGATCGGCGCGAGCCTGCTCGAGCCGCTGGCCGGAATTACTCCACCTGACGACGTCGACACCATCGTCGCCATCGGCGGCGCGTTAGTCCTCTTTACCCTGCCGACGAAGACCGAGGACGGCGACCACACGTTCCTGCTCGACTGGTCGAACGCGGTCGACATCCCGTGGGGTGTCATCCTCCTGTTCGGTGGCGGTCTCGCGATCGCCGCCGGCTTCAGCGAGACCGGCCTCGCAGTCTGGATCGGTGAACAGCTCCAACTGCTCGAGGGCGTCTCGATGGTCCTCATCCTGCTGGCCGTCGTGATGATGACGATCTTCCTGACCGAAGTCACCTCGAACACGGCGACGACAGCGATGTTGATGCCGATCCTCGCCGGGGTCGCAGTCGGGATCAGCGTCCACCCATACGGGCTGATGATCGCCGGCGCAACCGCAGCCTCGTTCGCGTTCATGCTGCCGGTTGCGACGCCGCCGAACGCGATCGTCTTCGGCAGCGGCTACATTTCGCTGCCGCAGATGGCCCGCGTCGGGGCCGGCCTCAACGTCATCGGGATCATCCTGATCACGCTCGTCGCGGTCGTCTGGCTGCCACTCGCCTGGGGGATCGACATCACTGCCATCCCAGCCGAGTTCCTCGAGCAGTGGGACTCGTAACGACTGCGTCCTGACTCTGCGGCCCACTGTTTTCGATTCGACCGCAGAGACCTGCGAAATCGCAATCTCTCAGCTTGAGCCAGCTTCGAGTCCGGGTGTTGCGGTGTGTCGACTCCGCCGAGTGCGTCGGGACGGCACCGAATGCGGTGGTGTGACTGCCAACTGCACACTACAGCAGCGTTGGTCTGCTGTCGCCGCCACAAAATAACCAACGGTAACGGGATTCCGACCGGCTGAGAACTGGCGTCGAGGTTGATACCCCTGTTGGAACATGGCACAAACGAGACGGAATGCCAGACTCGGACACCCCAGCACAGCACCAAACAGACGCAATTCTCGAGGAACTCGCCGACTCGAGTCCGGCGACGACCGTCGAACTGGCAACCACGCTCGAGACCCATCCGATGACTATCGAACGCCACTGTCAGACACTGCAGCGAGACGGCCGCATTCGTCGCTGTACGGGCGGGATGTACACGCTCGTCGAAACCGGGACGGAGCGACTGCCGACGCGACTCGCGGACTGACTGATTTGTCGGCGCACTCAGACCCTACTGTCGCTCGAGGGATGGCTCGCTCTTGCTTGTCTCGTACTCGTTGGCTGTCCCGACAGCGGACGGCGACGGCTCGCCGCCCCGAAGTTCGGCCGTTGCACACTCGAGACAGTAGTGATTGTAGCCCACGGAACGCGTGTAGACGGGAACGCCCGCAACGGCGTACTCCTCGCGGTAGCGCCGAACCATCCCCTGCTCGATTCGTGAGCCACAGGCGACACAGCGTTCGGAACACCGTTCGTCGGGCCGGATCACCCGCTGGTCGACGCTTCGGACCCACCCGAACTTCGAGGGCGCGTGACGCCGCTCGAGTCGTCGACGAAACCGTGGGTTGACGAAGAGACCGAACGCCGTCGTGACGAACGCGAGGCCGAACAGGATGGTCGCGCCGACTGCGGCCGAGGTCGTGAGCCCGAACTCGAGCAGGACGCGCCCGCCAGTCACGGCGAGCATGAGCCCGAGCACAACCAGCGACCAGCCAGCGATCCCGTACAGGAGGTCGGAGACGGAATCGGCGAGCGCGACGACGCCAGACGTTGAATCGGACATTTCGAATCAGCTAGCGATTGTTGAGGATCAGACATGAACGTTCCGCTAGCTCTCGCGGTCGGCGTCCTCGAGACGGAAACCGGATCGCGCTCAGACGAGCTTCCGCAGCAGCCGATAGCCCGCATCGCGAAGCGTGTCGGGCAGGAACCGGGCGTAGACACCGTACTGGGCGATTGCGCCGACCGGATACCGAGCCGGCGGTTCGGAGACGGTACTCGCCTCGAGAATCGCGTCCGCGACGTCCTCGGGCGAGGAGGCGAAGGGGCCGCCGTTGCCGCCGCCGATTAGCTGCATCTCGTCGTACAGTTCGTACAGCGTCTCGTAGGCCGGCGTTCGCTGGTCGCCGGGTAACTCCTCGTCGACGCGCTCGGTGAAGTTCGTCTCGACCGGCCCGGGTTCGATCACGGTGACATCGATGCCGAACTCCTCGACTTCCGCGCGTAACGCGTCGCTCATCGCCTCGAGGGCGTGTTTCGAGCCCGCGTACGCGCCCGAACCGGGGAACGAGATCCGGCCAATGACACTCGAGACGTTGATGATCTGACCCTCGCCTTGGGCACGCATATGCGGGAGTGCAGCCCGAACGAGTCGGTGAGGGCCGTAGACGTTGACGTCGAACTGTCGGTGGAGGTCGACCGTCGAGACATCCTCCATCGGTCCCATCTGGGCGTAGCCGGCGTTGTTGACCAGACAGTCGATCGAGCCGCCGAGTTCGACGGTTCGTTCGACGACCCGCGCGACCTGCTCGGGGTCGGTAACGTCGAGTGCGAGCGTCGTACAGCCCGCCTCCTCGAGTGCCTCGATATGGTCGGTGTTTCGTGCCGTTGCGAACACCTGCCAGTCGTTCTCGAGAAACGCCGTCGCGGTCGCCCGGCCAATGCCCGACGAACAGCCGGTGATCAGCACGCATTTCTTGCGGGTGTAGCGGTCGTCTCTCTGGTCTGCTTCGTGATCGTCCTCGACGACGGTGCCAGCCGGCCCGTCGTCGGTTTCCTCGACGTCCTCAGCGGTGGCCATACATGACTGGTTCGAGAGACGATACCTAAGTATCGACGGTTTGTCGCGCTCATCGGACGGTCCAATTGGCGTGAGTCTCGTTTCCCGAGAAAGCCTTGAGCCAGTGTTGGGACGACCAGCCCGAAAGCCCCCGAGCCAGTCGGCTCGCGCGCCTCGCTGCGCGCTCACTCCGTTCGCGTGCTTGCGTCGTCGTGCGTCGCCGACTGGCCCGGCCCCTTTCACTCCCACCCCCGCGGGCGGTTGGTTGGGTCACTGTTGCACACGGCTGATCATCACTCCTCGAGGCCGCGTTTCGCCTCGCCGGCGTAGCTGTCAGCCAGCCGGACGGGTTCGGGGAGCTTGTATGAGTCAGAAAGGGCGAGGACGATGTCGGCCGCGGTGTCCGGCCCGACGCGATGGCCGGGGCTGACGTACAGTGGGTTGATGTACCGATTCGACGACTCGTACTGGCGCGTCTGGACGGCATATCCAAGGAGGGTGCCATCGGGCGCATCGACCCGCGCGTTAGCCTCGATTGGCACGCGAGTCCCCGCTTCGAGGTTCTCGAGGTCGTCCTGTGGCGACCCACAGAGCAAGCTCTTGGCGACGCCGATAGCGGGCACGTCGCGGACGACACCGATGTGCGTCGCGATACCGGCCTGTCGGAAGTGGATGCGCCCGCTGCCGTCGAAGAGAAACAGATCGGGCTCGACGGAGAGGGCCTCGAGCGCCTCGAGGATCGGCCCACCCTCGCGGAACGCGAGCAGGCCCGGAATGTAGGGAATCTCGAGTGGCGTCACGGCGTGGACACGTTCGAGCACCTCGCCGCCTTGCATGGCGACGACGGCGGAAAGCGCGCGGTCCTGCTCGCCGTCGGTGTTCGTGAGAAACGACTGATCGACGCCAGCGACGATCGGGGTCTCGTCGGGACTCGAGGCCGCCGCGAGCGGATCGCCGAGCGTCGACGGATCGAACCGGAACTCGTCTTCGAAGACGGCGGCGTCCGCGATTTCACGCTGGAGGGCTTCCATCTCCGCGCGCTCGAGTCCGGAGTCGGGTGCGAGGTCGGGCCGGGGTGGGGCCATAGCTGCTCGAGGATTGACGGCGGGCGAAAATCAGTGTCGGGGTTCCAAACGAGGACTTAGAATCGACGGCGACCGCCCGGGCCACCGGGACCGCCAGGTCCGCCGGGCCCACCCGGACCGCCGCCGAGTTGGAACTGACTCGGCGCGCGGACGTTCTGGGTCCGTTTGACGTACTCACCGTAGCTGAGTCCGATCACCAGCCCGACAAGGTGGGCCATGTGGGCGATGTCGCCACCGCCGCCGGTGCCGATGAAGACGACGCTGATGAGCGCTGTTCCCGCCGTCAGCACCCAGATCGGCACGGGGAGGACGAAGTAGAGATAAACCGTCAGGCTCGGGTTCAAAACCGTGATCACACCCATAATCGCGAGTGCAGCGCCACTCGCCCCGACGACGCCTCCCATCCCCGGAGGAACGCCCTGATACATCTGAATCCCGATCTGGCTGAGACCAGCGACCACACCGCTGACGATGAACAACACCGCGAACTTCTTCGAGCCGACGTAGCGCTCGACGAGCGGGCCGAAGAAGAAGATCACGATGCTGTTAAAGACGATGTGCAGAAAGCCGCCGTGGGCGAAGATTGACGTGACCCATGTCCAGACGTACTCCGGATTCTGTGGCGTCAGGACGAACAGCGACCGCATTGCCATGGCGCCGAAAACAGCCTGCACGACCAGCTGTAACAGGAACGTGATCCACATCAACGCGAGGAACGTGTAGGTCATGTTCCCGCGGAAGTACGCCAGCGGGCCGCCCGGTCCGGTATCGATCGGGAGTTTGTCCATCAGACTCGAGGACTGCGCCGTGCTGCCACTGTTCCCGACGCTGTCGTCGAACCCGCTATCGAACACCCCCTGCGGATCGTTCCAGTTCTGCAGCCCCGTACAGCTGTGGTTTTCGGGGAGCCGGTGTTCCGAACAGTAGGTCCCCCCGCAGTGCCGACAGTTGTAGGGCATGCTTTCTTCCTTCCCACAGACGTCGCACGTGGCCATTGACCGGGGGTATGTGTGGCACCGCTAAGGGATTTGGGGTTCAGGCCGTCTCGTGAGTGTGCGCTCGCGACGACAGCCTCGAGTCGCCGGACTGTACATTTTTGCCCACCCAACCCGGATATCGGGACGTGCAAGCATACGAGCGCAAGCAG
Source organism: Natronorubrum sulfidifaciens JCM 14089 (assembly GCF_000337735.1). Taxonomy (GTDB): domain Archaea; phylum Halobacteriota; class Halobacteria; order Halobacteriales; family Natrialbaceae; genus Natronorubrum; species Natronorubrum sulfidifaciens. The sequence continues at coordinate 303,753 of NZ_AOHX01000025.1, forward strand.
CTGCTCGAGCGGGTCGAACGCGAGAGTGCGACCGTCGGCGCGGACATTCCCGAGACGATCACCGTTCAGGGCGAAGATATCGATCTCCGAACGTTCGTCTTCGAGATCAAACGCCGCGAGACGGTGCCAGCCGGCGAACGCGACCGCGTCGAGCAGGCCAAACGGAACTTGCGACGCGAGCGAAACGACCGCATCGAACTGATCGAAGACGGCGATATCACCCGCGAAGAAGGCGAGGAACTCGCCGGCAGCATCATCGGGATCGATCGGGCACTGAACGCCTTAGAGAGCCTCGGTCCGACGAATCTCGAGCGCGAGCAGAAAGCCCAGCAGGCCGCCGATACGAAACGCTGGATGTCGTTCCTACAGCAAGCACTCGGTCGCGAGGACGACGGCGCATCACGGAGGGGGCGCTGATGGCGACCAACGCCGAGATCGCCGGCCGATTCGAGGAGTTCGCCGACTTGCTCGAGGCCGATGACGTCGAGTACAAACCCCGCGCCTACCGCCGGGCAGCCGAGAACATCCGCGCCCACCCCGTCCCGATCGCCGATCCCGTTGCGAGCGGCAACGAGGCCGTCCTCGAGGAGATCGACGGCGTCGGCGACGCCATCTCGGCCAAAATCGTCGAGTACGTCGAGACCGGGACGATCGAGGAACTCGAGGAGCTGCGCGCCGAATTGCCGATCGACATCGCCGACATCACCCGCATCGAAGGCGTCGGCCCCAAAACCGCGGGCAAACTGTATCGCGAGTTGGGTGTCGAGAGCTTAGACGACCTCGAGGCAGCCGCCGAGGCCGGCGACGTTCAGGAGATCAAGGGCTTCGGCCCGAAGACCGAACAGAACATCCGGGACAACCTCGAGTTCGCCCGCCAGATCGGCCAGCGCTACCTGCTTGGCGAAGGGCGACCCCTCGCAGACGACGTGCTGGCGTTTCTGGAGGGGCTCGAGGCCGTCGAACGCTGTGAGGTCGCGGGCTCGATCCGCCGGTGGCGCGAGACGATCGGCGACGTGGACGTGCTCGCGGCGACGGATGCGGGTGAGGACGTCGTCGAGGCGTTCGTCGACTGGGAGTCGGTCGACGGCGAGATCGAATCCGGTCCCGAGAAGGCGAGCGTCCGAATCGGCGAGATTCGCGTCGACTTGCGGGTCGTCGTCCCCGAGGAGTTCGGCTCTGCGCTGCAGTACTTTACGGGGAGCAAGGACCACAACGTCCGGCTTCGCAACTACGCGATCGATCGTGGGATGAAGCTCAACGAGTACGGCGCGTTCGACGTCAGTGAGATCGACGACCCCGATGCCGGGCTACGCGTCGGCGACCGCGTCGCGGGCGACACGGAAGCGGGGATGTACGAGGCGCTCGGTCTGCCGTGGATTCCGCCGGAGTTGCGCGAGGATCGCGGGGAGATCGCCGCCGCCGAGAACGACGCGTTGCCCGATCTGCTCACGCGAACGGACATCCGTGGTGACCTCCACACCCACACCGAGTGGTCCGACGGCAACACCTCTCTCGAGGCGATGGTCGAGGGGGCCGCAGACATGGGCTATGAGTACTACGGCGTCGCCGACCACGCCGAGGGCCCCGGCATCGTCGGCGGGATGGGGCTCTCGAACGCCGAGATTCTGGAACAGGTCGAAATCGTCCGTGAAGTCGACGCCGACAGCGAGATTGCCGTCTTCGCGGGTATCGAGGCCAACGTCGACGCCGACGGCGAGATCGGACTTTCCGACGAGGTAATCGACGCGCTGGACGTCGTCGTCGCCTCGCCACACAGCGGCCTCGATCAGGACGCCAAGACGGCGACCGAGCGCCTCGTCCGCGCCATCGAAAACCCGGCGGTCGACGTGCTGGGCCACCCGAGCGGGCGACTGCTCAACGAACGCTCGGGCCTCGAGTTCGACGCAACTGCCCTCGGAGAAGCTGCCGCTGCCAACGACACCGCCCTCGAGATCAACGCCAATCCACGGCGGCTCGATCTCTGGGGGAGCGCTGTTCAGGCGGCTCTGGAGAAGGGGGCACCGATCGCGGTCAACACCGACGCCCACCAGCCATCGACCCTCGAGTACATGCGCTGGGGCGTCCACACCGCGCGTCGCGGCTGGGCCGAACCCGATGACGTGATCAACACGTGGGCGCTCGAGGACCTGCGCGCGTTCTTGCACTGAGCCCCAATGCAGCTCCTGCTCGACGTCATGTGTGGCGGCGTGGTCTCGTATCTGCGGATGTGCAACCACGACACCGTCTACGCCGGCGACCGCGACCTCGAGGCCGATGGCGACCTCCTCGAGGTGGCTCGAGCCGAGGATCGAACGCTGATCACGAGAGACGTCCAACTCGCCTCTCGTGCCGATGAGTCGATCCTGCTCGAGTCACGCGACGTCAAGGACCAACTCGCCGAACTCGCGTCCGCGGGCGTGGAGCTGACGCTCGCAGCCGAGCCAGCGTTCTGTGGTCGGTGTAACGGCCCGCTCGAGGACGTCGATCGAACGGCGTCGACGCCCGCGTATGCACCTACCCCCGCCGAGGTCGATATCCGGCGCTGTCGGGACTGTGGCCAGTACTTCTGGCGTGGCAGCCACTGGGATCGGGTCGCAGAGACGCTCGCGACGCTCGAGTAACCGTGCCAACAGCCCGTGTACATCGACCCGAACGGTTTCATCGATCGCCGATGAAGGGCATCGTATGCCAGACGCCAACAACAGCCTCGATCGGGCAGGCAGACAGGCAGCGTACATCGCCAACGAGTGGAGTAACGATCCAGCGATCATGCAGACGCAGGCGCTCTGTTACGTTGGAATCCAACTCGAGCGAATCGCGGACGCACTCGAGGCGGAACACGCGAGCCAACACAGCGGTGAGAACGACGCGGATCAGTAGACGGAGACGTCGTCGAACCGACCGTCGTAGGCGATATGGTCCGGATGTGTCGGCTCGGTGCCCGACAGGAAGAGTCGGTCGACTTTCTCCCAAGTGTTCTCATAACAGAGGTGGGCGAGTTCGCAGGCCGTCGTTCGCCACCGACTGGCGCCGTTGTTGTAGACGATTCGGCGAGCAATGCCGTCCTCGAGGGCCGTAACGAGGTCGCCTTCGGTCTCAATTGCCCGCTCGAGGACAGTATGGGCGACCCCGACGGAACGCGGGAGATGGGCGTACGACGAGGTAAATGGTGGGTACGCCAGTTCGGCGGCGAGTTCGCGGGCCCGGCGATTGTGCGACGGGAAGTGTTTCGGATTGAAGATTTCGATGGCGTCGATGACGTTCATATACTGTCGCAAATCACCCTCATCAAGACTGACGGTGGCGAATTCGGGATGGGGCGCGAGCACCGCAGCACCCTGTCGTTCGAACTCGTCCATCGCCGCCTCGAGCGGAATGAAATCCGGCACCGGCTCCTCGAGGCCGACCGCGAGGACGTGTTTGCGGTTTCGCCACGAGCCGGTGAACACCTCCCGGGCGGGAACGACCAGCAAGTCATCGGTCGAATAGCTGGCTGCTTCCCGTCGGATCTCCGGGAGTCGAGTGAAATGTGGTGCGTAGATGATGATGTCGAGTCCGATCGCACGGGCTCGCTCGACGACCGCATCGTTGAGCACCTTCACGTGACAGTCGACTCGGGTCTCCGCTGCTATACCGTCGCTCACGGGTGCCCCTTTTCGGACAGTTGAGTTATGAATTCTGATTCTCGGTCACGCATGCAACATGTCGGTGGGCGCTCATACGGATTGCTGTCACTATGTCCCGCCGATCGCCTGCACGGGTCGGGGATCGCCGGTCAGTGACGACAGGAAACCGTCTCACTCGCCGGGCCACTCGTCGGCCTCGAGTGGCTCACCCGCGAGAAACGCCTCGATTCCATCGCGTGCAGCCGCCGTCGTACAGAGCGCCCCGAAGCGTTCGTTGGAGTACTCGAGGGCGTCGTCGTACTCTCGGTCGAACATCTCATAAACCGCTCGTTTACCCATCTGAACCGCCGTTGGGCTCTTGCGTGCGATCGTCTCGGCGAGTTCGAGGGCGGCCACACGGTGCTCGCCGTCCGGGGCGACACGATTGAGCAGCCCCCACTCGAGGGCCGTCTCGGCGTCGATCAGTTCGCCGGTCAGGACCAACTCGAGCGTTCGCTTTCTGGTGAGGGCGTTCATCAGTGGGACAGCTGGACCCATACAGAACAGGCCGACCTTGGGCGCTGTCGCCCCGAACTGGGTCCCCTCGGCGGCCACGGCCAGATCACAGGCGGCGACCAGCCCGATCCCGTTGGCGGCCGCATGGCCGTGAGCCGCGGCGATCACCGGCGTTCCGATCTCGGTTACGGTCTGGAACGGTGCTTCCATCACGGTGACCCACTCCTCGTACTCCGCTTCGGTCTCGTGGTCGCCGTGCTCGGAAAGGTCGATCCCAGCCGAGAACGTCTTCCCGGCCCCATCGATGACGATCGCCCGAACCTCGGAATCCGCCTCGAATGCGTGTAACGCGTCGTCGAGGTCCCGTGCGAGCCTCGTGCTGAACGTGTTCATCGCCTCGGGCCGATCGAGGGTGATCTGTCCGACGTAGCCGTCGCGGCTGACTGTCACTGACTCGAACTGCTCGGTGGTCGCTGGATCACTCGACATGATAGTTCACGTAGTTATGTGTGATGACAACACGCACTATGAATCGATCGGTCGGCCGCTGGCGCTGTGTTCGACACGAGTGGCCGAACCACGTCGATTTGGGGCGCTCGAGTCCCAGCAGCGCGCCAGCCCGACACGACGACCACGACGGCACAAGACGAATGGCTGCGAAAGGATCATTAGGCACGCCACTCGAACAGTTCAGTGAGAGTGAATGGCCTGGGAATGCGGAATCGACGGCTGTGGAGCGGTGTTCGAAGACGCCGAGTCGACGATCGTCCATCAAGCGACGGAACACACCCGACAGGAGTGTCAAGTCTGTGGCACGGTCGTTCCTGACGGGTATCTCGCGATTCGACACGCGTTCACCGAGCATAGCCGCGCCGAATACGTTCGTGCCTACGGCGCGAGCTCCGAAGAAGTCCGCAACCGGGAAGAGCTGTTAGAGGCGATCGACGACGTCGCGGATATGGAAGCGATCGCCACCGAACTGAAGCGATAGGGACGCTCGCGACGGCGCACCCACTCTACACGGCAGTTGCGTCACCCCTCAAACGGGGGCTGAAAAAGGCTCGACGAACGACCGTTCGTCGCTGTATTCACCGTGGCAGAGCCGCGCTGACTGCTTGCCGAGCGCGTTAGCGCTCGTCACTGTCTGCTTACGGGCGTGTTGCGCCCGTTCGCATGGTCCGACGAACTACCGTTCGTCGCTATCGAGCACGCGAATCTGGTCCCCACGAACCGTCACGGGAATCGGAACCGTTGCCTCGTACAGTTCGACAGTCACCTGATCTTTGCCTTCGTCGATGCGCTGGACCTGGGCTTTCTCGCCTTTGAACGGACCAGCGATGAGTTCGACGATGTCCCCTTCGGCGATTCCCTCGACGTCCGGCTTCGGCGAGAGAAAGTGCTCGACCTCCGAGATGTCGGAGGTGCCGGGCACGATACTCCGGGCGTGGGGAATGTCCTCGAGGACACGGTTTAAAACCGCGTTGTCCTCCGCTTCGACCATCACATAGGAGGTCAGCGAATCGGGTGCGAGCGCGGCGTGAATCTCCGGCTCTTCGCGGTTGATGATCATGTCTGCGACGGTGCGCTCTTGGCTCGCCGTGGTCTTAACTGCGTAAATTCCCATCAGAAACCACCAGTCAGGAAGACCATTACGACTCCGATAAGGAAGCCGATCAGCCCGATGAGCAGGATTCCTGCGCCGGCGATTTTTGACACCTGAAGGAACTCCTCAGTCGTGGGTGTCGTCGCCATCTTCAACACCCGAACGTACGAGGTCAGGTCGTACGGAACGTCCATATATGTCTAGTTACAGCGCTGCTTCTTTTATCTGTCTTTCGTGTCTGCTGGCACTCGAGTGCGAGACTGCTTTCCCACCAGTATCGAGAGCCGGCCGTCCGGATCGATCAGGGCAGATCGACATCCGGCCGGGGCTCGAGGGTGAGATCGACCGTCTGGCGCTCGCCGTCGCGAATAACCTCGATCGTGACGGTCTCGCCGGGAGCCGTTTCGAGGGCGAGCGTCGACGAGAGCTGGCTCTGGTTGGGAATCTCCCGATCACCGATCGCAACGATCACGTCGCCGTCGGTGGGGACGGCGTCACCGTCGACGGTAGTTATGCTGGCTGCCGGCTCGAGAACCCCGTCCGCGGGCGCGTTCGGCGCGATCTCGGTGACCAGCACGCCCCGTGGCTGCTCGAGGTCGTTGGCGTCGGCGATTAGCGGTCCGACGGGGAGGACGCTGACGCCCATGTAGGGATGGTCGTACGCGCCATCCTCGATCAGTGCGGGGACGACGCGGTCGGCGAGTAACCCGGAGATCGCAAAGCCGATGGCCTGTCCCGCCCCGGCGAAGACGACGCCGACGACATCACCCTCGAGGTCGACGAGTGGGCCGCCGCTGTTGCCGGGGTTGACCGGCGCGTCGGTCTGGATCGCCGCCGGGATCGAGAACCCGGTCGGACTCGGGAGTGAGCGGTCGATGCCGCTGATGATGCCCTGTGAAATCGACGCGTCGAGGCCGAGGGGGTTGCCAAGCGCGAGCACTTCCGCGCCGATTTCGGGCGCGCCGTCGGCAAACGCGAGGCCGCCAGGGCCGTCGGGCATGTCGTCGACGGCGAGCACGGCGAGGTCGCTGTGGATATCCGTCCCGACGACCGAAACCGTCCGCCACTGTTCGTCACGAAACTGGAGTTCGATTTCGCTTCCGCCGGCGACGACGTGGTGGTTGGTCACGACGTGCTCGTCGTCGATGACGAACCCGGAGCCGAGCCCGCCGGCCTGCTCCTCGTCGGTCCCGAAGACGTTCACGAGCACGACGTCGTCGATGGTCTCCTCGTAGACATCGACGTAGAGGCGTTCAGTGTCGGGTACACCGTCCTGAATCGCACCACTCGAGTCACCCGTCGTCGCCCGGAGACGGGACTGCGCGGACGCGGAGCCACTGGCACCGAGCGCCGTGACGGTCCCGGCAGCCAAACGCAGCGCTCGCCGGCGAGTGATGGTCTCTTCAGTTGGAGACATGCCCGTTGCCACCTCGAGGAGCCCAATAAATCATTCACCAGCACGCCCACCTCACTCGGCCGGTCGGACCGACCCCCGGCCGCTGCCGGCCGACGCTTATTGACGCTGGCGAGCGAGAGTGACGTATCCGAACCGCTCGCTGACCGTCTCCCTACAGCACTACCCTCAGATGGAGTACCCACCACTTCGTGACTACGGAATCATCGGCAACGACGACCGCTGTGCACTCATCAGCCGTCAGGGGTCAATCGACTGGTGTTGTTTTCCACATCTCGAGTCGCCGAGCGTCTTCGCTCGGATTCTCGACGCCGATCAGGGCGGTCAGTTCGCCGTGTACCCGACCGCCGACCACGAGTCGAATCACTGCTATGCCGATCGAACGAACGTTCTCGAGACGACGTTCGAAACCGAGCGCGGACAGGCGACCGTAACCGACTTCATGCCGATTCGAGCCGGTGGAATGCCAAGCGATGAGCGCTTTCAGCAGGCGATCTACCGTCGTCTCGAGTGCGATCGGGGATCGATCGAATTACGACTCGAGTTCGAACCGCGGTTCGACTACGCCCGCAGAGAGGCGACGCTGGAGCCGACGGCCGACGGTGTCCGCGCCACGAGCAGTGATGAGCCAGCGGGCGACGACAGGGCCGAAGCCACGGACAGGGAGGCCGATACTGGCAGCGAGCAGCTTCACTTGATCGGTGACCTCGAGTTCGCAATCGATGAGACGGAATCGTCGGCGACGGGAACGGTGTCGCTCACGGCGGGCGAGCGGTGCTGGGTTGGTGTCCAGTACGGTGGCCGAGAGCCAATGGCGTCGGTTGATCGACAAGCCACGCTCGACGAGACGAAACGATACTGGCGCGAGTGGCTCGGCTCCCGTGATGAGGTCCCAGCGCCGATGCCCGAGCGCTGGCACGAGATGGTCGTCCGCTCGGAGCTGCTGTTGAAACTGCTGATCCACCACGAGACGGGAGCGATTCCAGCCGCCGCGACGACCTCGATCCCCGAAGCGATCGGCGAGCCACGGACCTGGGACTACCGATACAACTGGATTCGTGACGCGAAGTTCACCGTACAGGCGTTACACGATACGGGTCACCGACAGGAGGCCCGCGACTACTTCAACTGGTTTGCGGACATCGCTCGACGCGATCCAGCGGAGATTCAGCCGCTGTACGGTCTCCACGGCGAGACAGCCATCGAGGAGCACACGCTTGAGCATCTCTCGGGCTATCGCGATACGGGACCCGTCCGGATCGGAAACGGAGCCGCCCCACAGCGGCAACTCGACGCATACGGGACGATCGTGCAGGCGATCTACGAGACGATCCAGTTCGACGAAGACATTCCACTCGACAGCGACGACTGGAATGCGATCTGTGACATCGTCAGCTACGTCTGTCGACACTGGGACGAGCGTGATGCCGGTATCTGGGAGTTTCGAGACGAACGGCGGCACTTCCTTCACTCGAAACTGTTGTGCTGGGTCGCACTCGATCGGGGAATCGCACTCGCAACCGAAAACGACTTCGAGGCACCTCTCGAGGAGTGGCGCGAGAACCGTACCGCCCTCCGCGAGGCCATCGAGGACCGCGGATTCAGCGAGAACGCAAACAGCTTCGTCCAGCACTTCGAGACCGACACGACGATCGACGCGACGGCCCTCTTGATACCGATCTACGAGTTCCTCCCGCCCGAAGACGACCGCGTACAGGCGACGATCGACACCGTTCTCGAGCAGTTGACGACCGACGACGGACTCGTCGTTCGCTTCGTCGACAGCGATATCCGCCGGGACGAAAAGAAGGCGTTTTTCCTGTGTTCGTTCTGGCTGATCGACGCGCTCGTCCTCTCGAACCGTCTGGATCGCGCCCGGGAGTACTTCGAGCATCTGCTCGAGTACGCGACACCGCTCGGCCTGTACTCCGAAAAGGTCGATCCCGAAACCGGCCAGTTGCTGGGGAACTTCCCACAGGCGTTCTCCCACCTCGGAGTGATAAACAGTGCCACGTACCTGACGCGTGCGCTCGAGTGCGATGGCGAGGTCACGCCGGCGGATTTCAATCCCGCAAACGTCGAAACGCTGTTTCGCCGCGGCGATTCACCGGAGCCGTAACCGACGGCCGGGACCCAAGCTACGCTTCGTCGAACAGCGCAAATCGAAGATTTGCTGGCTTGACTTCGCTTCGCTCAGTCAAACAGCTCCTCGCCGTCGATCATGTGTTCTTCGACAGCGTCCATGTCGAGGGAGACACCCAGCCCCGGTTTCTCGGGGATTTCGATGTAGCCGTCCTCGATGACGTCTTCCTCGACCAGATCTTCCCACCAACCGAGTTCGTAGGAGTGGTACTCGACGGCAAGTGAGTTCGAAATCGCCGCGCCGACGTGGGCACTGGCCATCGTCGCAACCGGCGAGGCGACGTTGTGCATCGCGACAGGGACGTAGTACATATCCGCGAGGTCGGCGATCTTGCGGGTCTCGCGCATGCCGCCGACTTTCGGCATGTCGGGGGCAATGATGTCGACGGCCTGTTCCTCGAGCAGGCGACGCTGGCCGTGTTTGCGATAGACGTTCTCGCCGACGGTGATCGGCGTCGTCGTCGACTGGGTGACCGCCCGCTGGACGTCGTGATTCTCCGGCGGGACGGGGTCTTCGAGCCACCAGACGTCGTACTCCTCGAGGCGTTTTGCGAGCCGCTTGGCGCTGCCGCCGGAGAACGTCCAGTGACAGTCGAAGGCGACGTCGGCCCGTGAGCCGACGCGTTCGGTGATCGCCTCGACGATGCTGGCTTTGTGCTCGATTTCCGGCGCTCGGAGGTGGCGGTTCGCGCGATCTTTCTCGTGGCCCGACGGGACGTCGAGATCGAATTTCAGCGCGTCGTAGCCGAGGTCGTCGACGACCCGTTCGGCTTCGTCGGCACACGCGATCGGGTCGGCTTCGTCTTCGGTGTGACAGTCACAGTAGACCCGGACCTCGTCACGATACTTGCCGCCGAGCAGTTGGTACGCCGGGACCTCGAGGATCTTGCCCGCCAGATCGTGGAGCGCGACTTCGATGCCCGAGATCGCGGTGACGGTGACGCCGCCGATCGATCCCTCGCCGGACATCTTCTGTACGAGATGCTCCGTCAGGCGGTCGATATCCAGCGGGTTCTCGCCCTGCAGGAACGGCGTCATTCGTTCGATCAGTTCGGGCGCGCCTGCGCCCCAGTAGGCCTCGCCGGTGCCGACGATGCCGGCGTCCGTGTAGATTCGGACGAGTGTCCACGGGAAGTTCCCGTCGACCATCGTCGTCTGGACGTCGGTGATCTCGATGTCGCGCCCGCCCCCGCGCTCGCGCGTGACGTTCATCGTCTCCGCGGAGAGGTCTCGCATCGTATACTCCGCGTTCGGATCGTGTAGTTGCGTGTAATCGACACCCATGTTTGAATGATAACTCTGAATGTAGTAGTAATTTCTGATTGTCTCGGCCCTATGCGCTGCCGAGTTCCACGGCCGTCTTTATAACATCGTCGCCCGTTTCGAACGCGGCCTCGAACTCCTCGAGTCCGTAGACTCCAGTGACGAGGTCGTCGGTGAACGACTCGGGGAGCTGTGAGAGAGTGTCGACTGCGGATTCGAAGTGGCCGCGATGGGAGTTGACGGTCCCAAGCAGCGCCTTGTTGTGAAGGACGAGTTCGCGGTGGAGTCGCCCGCCGTCGACGTCGAACTCCCACGGTTCGGGGACGCCGAGCAACACGCCGACGCCGTTCGGTGCGAGCGCGTCGACCGTCTCGAAAGCGTGTTTGGCGTGGCCGGTCGCCTCGTAGACGAGGTCCGCGGGTTCATGCACGGACGGAATCTCCGGCACCGGCGTTTCGCGGGAGTCGACGTACGTCGAGCCGAGGTCCTCGATGAGGTCGATCGTTGGATGTGGGCGGTCACGGCGGCCGAGACAGTAGGTACGGTCGATGTCGAGCACCGTCTCGAACATCGCGAGCGTAATCAGCCCGAGCGAGCCGTTCCCAAGGACGAGCGCCGACTCGGGTTCCCACTCGAACGCGGAACGGGAGGCAACGGCGTGTTCGACGGCTTTTTCGGTGATACTGATCGGCTCGACTAAAAAGCCGAGCGAGGCGAGTCGTTCGGGAATCGGCACGAGATACTCCGCCGGGCTGGTGAAATACTCCGCCATGAACCCGTGTGCGCCGACGATACCCCGTTCAGCGTACTGGCCGTCGGGTGCCATGTCGGGCTCGCCACGCTCGAAGTACTCGTTCGTTCCATTCGGCTCACGCCGAACCGTCGGGACGACGAACTCGCCGTCCTCGAGGTCGGTGCCGTTCGACTCTTCGACGACGCCGACGGCTTCGTGGCCGAGCACGAGTCGATCCTCGCCGTCCGGTGGCTGGCCGTGGTGGCCCGCGATGACTTCGTGGTCGGTCCCATCGACACCGACGCGAAGCGTGCGAACGAGCGCTTCGCCGGGGTTCGGTTCGGGACGGGGTTTGTCGACGAGGACGGGTTCCCCGGCCCCGGGTTCGACAGCGATCGCTTTCATATCTCGATCTACATCTCCAGCCGATAAAAGATTTACCCTATTCGTAGTAAACATTTGAATAGTGCTGCGCTATCGGCAGTACCTCTCCGGAGACGAATATGATCCAGCACCTGTTCGAGCGAACAGGCGTGTGAAGGCCACACAAGCCGTGTCTTCCTCGGGAAAACTGTGCGAGTGGCGTAGTGAATCGAACGAGCGTGCGAGCGCGCAGGCGAAAGTCGACCGCCGAAAGCGACTCTCTCACGGGAGGCCACGGCCACTGCTCACGAGCTAGCACGCCCGCTGCCGGGTTGTCCACCGTCAGACGAGTGAGTACCCAATCGAGTGTCCAGCCTGTCGTCCGTCGACAGTTCATGAACGACAGCGCACTATCGCGAGTACATTTTGAGTTTCTGACTTATCCGAGAACGGGTGGACACGCCTGACGCGACTCGAGTCGCCCGTCGATCACTCGCCTCGAGCGCTGTCGATCGCGTCGACGAACGCAGCGGCCGTCTCCCGAACGCGGTCCATATCACCGGCAGCGATGGCGTCGTCGTCGACGATCGCACCACCTGCGCCGACGGCGACGGCACCGGCCTCGAGGTAGTCAGCGGCGTTCTCACGCGAGATGCCTCCCGTTGGAATAACGTCGACGTCACCGAGTGGCCCTCGAAGTGCGCCGATGTGGCCCGGTCCCATCGACGAGGCAGGGAACAGTTTGAGCACGTCCGCACCGGCATCCATCGCGGTCACGGCCTCCGTTGGCGTCATAACGCCCGCCGCACAGAGCACGCCGTGTCGGTTACAGGTGCGGACGATGTCGGCGTCGGTGTGTGGCGAAACGACGAACGCCGCGCCCGCGTCGATCACCGACTGTGCAGTTGCGGCGTCGAGGACTGTCCCAGCGCCGACGATGGCGTCCGTATCGGCGAGTTCTCTGTCGATAGCTGCGATCTTCTCGCTCGCACGCTTCCCGTCGGCCGTCACCTCGAGGGCGTCGACGCCCCCCGCATGAATCGCCCGCGCGACCGGGACGATATCGTCCTCGTCGACACCACGGAGGACGGCGATGACGCCGCCGTCGACGAGTCGATCTCTGACGCGACGGGCGTCAGTCATTGGCCTCCTCCGAACGGGAGTCGGTGTGGCTTTGGTTCCGTCGTCTGGCCGCTCGATCGCCGGTCTGTGGACTGCCGTCCCATCATAGTGGTCCGTTCGCCCTCTGTATCAATAAATTTACTCTCAGCCGAAAAATGAGTCCGGTGTGCGGTTCGGTTTTCGAATCGCACGGCATACGGCTCCCGTGTTGCCCGATGTCCGGGCATCGGATGGACTCAGCTGCCACCACAACTCTACTCGCTGTCTTTCGGTCGCCAGTGGCACGGTCTGTGTCTGGCGACGACCCACTCCCGAGGCAGTGTTACTCCGCCAGTGGCGCGGTCTGTGTCTGGCGACGACCCACTCCCGAGACAGTGTTACTCCGCCAGCGTCACGTCCAGATACTCCTCGAGGGCGTCGATCAAGCCACCGCCGATGCCAGCCTGCGTCGCTCGTCCCTGTTCGACCGCGAGGATGTCTTTCTCGCGTGCGCCGAGTTCCTCGGCGAGTTCCTCACGCTGCAGGCCGGCATCCCGGCGTGCCTCGACCAGCGCCTCGCCGTAGCCGGAGACGAGATACGGCAGCGGGTCCTCGTTGTAGTTCGTCCCCTCTTTTTCCCAATGTTTGGAGTCGCCGTCCCAGACCGGGTTTGCCTTGGCGACGTTCTGTGCTGCCTTTTGTTTGCGGCTTGGCCCGTCGCTCGAGCCACCGTGGCCGCCTTGGGACCCGCGTTGTCCCCCGCTCGAGCGGCTCTGGTTGTCGTCGTGTGGCGCACAGTCCGGACAGACCTCGAGTTCGGCACCCGCAACGGAGGCGAGTCGAAGCGAATCGCTTTCGGCACCACAGAGTTCACAGTTCGTCCCGCCGCCGCCGGAGGACGACCCCGTCGAATACTTAGCCATGGTATCCTTTGGCAACTGTCGCATTTCAAATCTCCGCTCCGAGCGGTCCCGTGTCATCCGAGCGCAGGGCGGGATGAAAAGAAAGGGCTTTTGTAATACCCGTGGCTACGATTGAGTGCAGTAAGACAAAGACCGCGAGCGTGGGTAGCCAAGCCAGGCCAACGGCGCAGCGTTGAGGGCGCTGTCCCGTAGGGGTCCGCCGGTTCAAATCCGGTCCCACGCATCGCATTGGCGGGGTTCCCGTCACCAACGATGCAGGTGATTTCCCTTCGCGGACATCACCCACGCATAACTTCTGAGGAAACTACACCACAGAGCAACAGCGCTGTTCGCTCGAGTCAACTCCCAGTCGCCGAGCGACGGCCGACAGCTCCGCAAGCCGGCAGTGTCGTCAGGGGACAGTAACCCCTTTCCTGTCTCGGTCGAACGACCAGATATGGAGTACGTTCCTCGAGAGCGCGTCAACGCTCTCACCGCGGTCCTGAGTATCGTCTCGCTTGCGGTGGTATTCGCGGCGGCAGGGGGCCGAATTCCGGCCTCGACGGTGCCGACCGCGCCACAGTGGTTCCTCGACGCGATTCCCCACCTCAACGTCGCGATCAGTGTGGCGGCAATCGGGACGATCACGCTGGGCTGGCGGGCGATCCGCCGCGGGAACGTCGACAGACACCGCGTTGCGATGGTCGCCTCCTTTGGGCTATTCGTGGCCTTCCTGACGTTCTACCTGTATCGGTTAGTCGCGACCGGCGGCCCGGAGCCGTTCCCCGGCCCCGACGTCGTCTACCAGTTCGTCTACCTGCCGGTGCTCGCGGTTCACATCCTGCTGGCCGTCATCTGTGTCCCGCTGGTCTACTACGCGCTGTTGCTCGCCACGTCACGCCCCATCGAGGAGCTGTACCACACCAGCCACGCCCGCGTCGGCCGGCTCGCGGCGAGCCTGTGGCTGATCTCGTTCTCGCTTGGCATCGTCGTCTACGTGCTGTTACACGTCGGCTACTAACTCGCTTGGATGACCCTCGGTTCTCATCGATAGTGGACCTCAAGTAAGGTGGCCTTGGCTACCTCAGCGGCAAGTACAGAGTAAACACGAAGCATACTACCGCTCTACCGCTGTAACTCCGCTCAAGACCAAGCGTTGCCTGGTGCCTCTTCGAGATCGTAACAACTGAACCGACGTACACACGCATCGCATAGCGAACGGGTCACATCGTTCCCCGCTCGCCAGTTCGCGGTTCTCGCTCCGACGGCCGCGTCGCCCCGCGCTCCCGTCGTGCGATGCGGTGTGCAGTGACTTACAGTGGCTCCCGTAACTCAGTACAGTCAGCATGAGCAGGTGCCTGAAAGCCACAACGGATCGGAAGTTAACACATATATCCGACACCGTGTATCCCTACTTTATATGCAATTCTGTGACGAGTGTGGTTCGATGATGCACACGGAGGGCGATACGTGGGTGTGTCGCTCCTGTGAGAACGAGGAGCCGCGGGACTCACAAGCAGACGCGGCGATGGCGACCCAGGATGGGCAGTTGGACGACGGGGCACCCGCCGTGGCCGACGCGACCCAGGGCTCCACCGAGACGATGCAAGAGCCCTGTCGGGCGGACGACTGCGACAGCGATCGGGCCTACTACGAGTTGATGCCGAAGCCGGGCGGCTCCTACGAGGTTCGGCTGTTCACCTGCGTCGAGTGCGGCCACAAGTGGCGCGAGTCCTGACGGCGCATCTCGCGAACCCCGCCGCTTAAATATGCACAGACCGCCACATCAGACTCTCAACTCTCGGGGTTACTCGGTCTCAAGTGGTGCCACACATCGACTCCAAACCACCTCCCACAACGTTCTCGAGGCTCTCAACAACCGCTGTCACAAGAGCCTTTGTTAGGATGTTTATTCCCCCGATTATCGGTGCGGTATACGGTCTGCTGTAACGATGTACCGGCGCAACCGCGAACGTCGGCGGTCACGTCGGACCTGACCGACAGCTGACCGCCTCAGTCGTCTGCCTGCAACGCTTGCCCGCCGAGATCCGGTCGGCTGACGTCGCGGTCGGTTGCTTCGCCGTCGATGTCGTAGGGGTACTCTCCGGTCACACAGCCCAGGCAGAGGTCGATACGATCGTTGCCAAGGACTTCGGCGACGGCGTCGGTCGAGAGATACGCGAGACTGTCGGCAGCGATAACGTCACGAATCTCCTCGGTCGTCTTGTCCGAGGCGATCAGTTCCTCGCGAGTCGCCATGTCGATACCCATGTAACACGGGGCGACGATCTCCGGCGCACCGATTCGGACGTGGACCTCTTCGGCCCCACAGTCTTTGAGCAGTTGGACCAGTTGTGTCGACGTCGTCCCGCGGACGATGCTGTCGTCGATGACCGTAACGGTCTTGCCCTCGATGGTGGATTTGATCGGGTTGAGCTTCAGCCGCACTGCGCGCTCGCGTTCGTCCTGGGTCGGCATGATGAACGTCCGGCCGACGTAGCGGTTTTTCATCAGCCCTTCTGCGAACTCGACGCCGTCGTCGTCTTCGGCTCGAGGCTCGCCGTCGGCCATCGTCTCCGTCGCTGCGTCGGCATAGCCCGACGCGAACGCCCGTCCGGAGTCGGGGACGGGCATCACGACGTCGGTCTCGACGCCGCTTTCTTCCCAGAGCTTGCGGCCGAGGTTCCGGCGTACCTCGTAGACCAGCGTCTCGTCGATGACGCTGTCGGGGCGCGCGAAGTAGACGTGTTCGAAAAAGCAATGGGCCGTGTTCTCGTTCTCGACGAGCTGGTAGGAGTCGAACCCGTCGCCGTTTTCCTGCAGAACGACGAGTTCGCCCGGCCGGACGTCGCGGACGAGTTCGCCGTCGAGCGTGTCGATCGCCGCCGATTCCGAAGCGAGGATGTAGCCGTCCTCGAGTTTCCCGATACAGAGTGGTCGGTTCCCCTGTGGGTCCCGAACCCCGAGAACGGTGTCGTCGTGGCTGATCGTCAGCGCGTACGAGCCGTGAATCCGCCCCATCGTGCGCTTGACCGCGCGGACGAGGTCTTCCTCGAGTAAGTTCCGCGCGAGGTCGTGGGCGATGACCTCGGTGTCGCCGTCGCTGGTAAAGGCGTGGCCCACCGCCGCGAGTTCCTCGCGGATCTCGTCGGCGTTGACGAGGTTGCCGTTGTGGCTGAGGCCAAGCGAGCCGCTTTTGAACGAGACGGAAAACGGCTGGGCACACGAGGAGTCGACGGAGCCGGCCGTCGGATACCGAACGTGGCCGATCCCCGCCCACCCGTTGAGCGTGTCGAGATCGTCTTCATCGAAGACGTCGCCCACGAGCCCCATATCGACGTGGCTGTGTTGCTGGAAGCCATCGTGGGTGATGATGCCAGCGGATTCCTGGCCGCGATGCTGGAGTGCATAGAGCGCATAGTACAACGGTCGTGCCGCGTCTCGACCGTCCAGTGAGACGCCGACGACGCCACACTTTTCGGTCATCCCTGTTCGCCGGGGAGTTTCGCCCCGCCCATCAGTCATGGAAGTCAGTAGGGCACCCAGTCGATAAAAATCCCCGTGTTTGTGCTTCTCCATTGGCTGTCCTCCCTCAGTAATATTCACGTTCATGGATATTCCGACAGGAGTCGGCCACGGCACACGAACTCCCACTCTATCCCCTCTGAGCGAGAAAGACTGACGGGACTGCTCCCTCTCGAGACCGATCCTCGGTTCGAGACGGGGCCGAGACCAGCGACGGACACGATGTGCACGTTGAGTGCGATCGGTCTGCGCCGTCTGCTCCGGCAGTCTCAAGGGCGTCGCCTCGAGTCTCTGTGTATGCGACTCGAGGAGTACTGGGGAGTCGGTCCGAAGACGAGTGCGACGTTGGTCGAGCAACTGGGCAGAGAGCGGGCGAGACAGGCGATTGAAACGGGGGATGTCCGCACGCTGTCGGACGCCGGCCTCGCCCGTGGGCGAGCGACACGAATCCTCCGCCGAGCGACGGGCGGGAGCGGGATGGATGTGTTGGCGACGAGTGACGCCCGCGCGGCGTACAAGCAACTGCTCGAGGTCGTGGTCGAACACGCCGTCACCGAGCGCGCGGCCGACCAGATACGCGTGTTGACGCCGCTTTCGAGCCGGGAAGCGATGGCCGAGCGACTGGACGACGTTCTCGCGGCCCGTGAGGCGTGGGCCGCCCTCGAGGACGACGACCGCGACACCGTCCTCGCCGCCTACGACCGCTACGACGACCGCGACGGGAGCGAACACGCCGCCGTCGAAACCGCACTCGCCTTGCTCGAGGCCGGCGTCGATTCGGGGCCGTTCGAAGCCGTCGCCACCCTCGAGCAAGAGCGACTCACCGATGCGGCACGGGCACTCGCCGCCCTCGACGACGGGCGTGTCAGCGCCGGCGCGGACGACGAACTCGATCGGCTCCGAGCAACACTGGGTGCAATCGAAGATATCGACGCCAACGCCGCCGAGTTGCTCGAGGAACTCCGCTCGGACGGCGTGCGTGATGTGGGGCAGTTCCGTGAGGCCGTCGAGGACCATCTGCTGGCCGAGACATCGGTCACGGTCGACCGGGTTCGAGAGGCGATGGCGAGCGACGCGGCCGATGCGACGGACTTCATTCGAACCACGCTCCGAACCCTACGGGCCGATCTGACCGCGGCGATCGACGAGCGCGAGACAACGGTTGCCAGCGACCTCGAGGAGACGCTCGAGGCCGCTCGACCGGCCGTCGATCGGGCCGTCACAGCGGTCGACGACATCGCGCTGTCGCTGTCGCTCGCGCGCTTTGCGCTCGCCTACGACTGCACGCGCCCGGCGTACGTCGAAGGTGACGCGGACGCCGCTGCCATCTCCGTCGTCGGCGCACGAAACCTCACGCTCGCTACGGACGGCGCGGACGAGTCGGTCCAGCCGGTCACCTATGCGCTGGGCGAACACGGCGTACACACCGTCCCCGAGGGCGTCAACGCGGTGCCCGGGACGGAGCGCGTCTCGGTCCTCACCGGGGCCAACAGCGGCGGGAAGACGACGTTGCTCGAGACCCTGTGTCAGATCGTCCTGCTCGCGATGATGGGGATTCCCGTTCCGGCCGAGCGCGCCGAAGTGACGCCCGTCGACGCGCTCGTCTTCCACCGCCGCCACGCGAGTTTCAACGCGGGCGTCCTCGAGTCGACACTGCGCTCGATCGTGCCGCCGCTGTCGGCGGAGGGGCGCACCCTGATGTTGGTCGACGAGTTCGAGGCGATCACCGAACCCGGCAGTGCGGCGGAGCTGCTCCACGGACTCGTCCGCCTCGCCGTCGATCAGGACGCACTCGGCGTCTTCGTCACCCATCTGGCCGACGACCTCGCGCCGCTCCCGGCGGAAGCGCGCGTCGACGGCATCTTCGCCGAGGGATTGAATCCCGACCTCGAGTTACAGGTCGACTACCAGCCGCGTTTCGACACCGTGGGCCGGTCGACGCCGGAGTTCATCGTCTCGCGACTCGTCGCGAACGCCACCGATCGCCGCGAGCGAGCGGGGTTCGAGACGCTCGCGGAGGCGGTCGGCAACGAGGCGGTCCAGCGGACGCTGGCTGACGTACGCTGGCGCGAGCGCGACTAGGGGCGATCATCCCAGTTTTCGCCGTTGCTATCCCAGCCGTCGTGATCCGTCTCTCGGTGTGGGCCGTCCTCGAGCCACCTGTCGGCCGTCGGCGTATACGGTTCGGTCGACGCTGCGTCGTCGGCTCCGGTATAGGTGTACACCGTTCCGTCTTCGTCCTCACAGACGCGCGCCTCGAGATACGTCTGTGCCGCACGCCGCGAGAGCGCCCCCATCTCGATGAGATCAGCGAGCGCCGTCTTGGTCGCACGGAACCACGTTCGCACGCGACGGTCGGCAGCCTCGCCGTCGACGGCGATGATTGCGCCACGGCCGCCGTCGCGGCCATCCCCCCACTCGAGCCAGCAGACGTGGTAGGCGGCGACGTCGTACTCGGCACCGGGGGCGACGAGATACAGCGCCTCGTAGATACAGGGATCGAGGAAGTTCGTCAGGATACGGTCCCGAGCGATCGAATCCGCGAGGAGGTCGGCGTTGACCGCCCCCGACGCGAGCGGCGTCTCGGCGCTGATCCGCTCGCCGAGTGAGCCGTCTTCGCCGCCCCAGTGGCTGTATCGCAGATCGTACAGTCGATCCGGCCGCCGGTAGGCGACGAGTGCTCTATGCCCCATCGGCCTCTCGTCTCGAGCGTCCCGAATAGCTGTGTGCAGTTCTCGAGCGACCGGCGACGGTGATCTGAATTTCCATCGCGGATGCTGGCCGCTCGTTCGTACTTGAACCTGCGGCCCGGGACCGAACCCAACGCGAACTGCGGCCCGAACCGTTCAGTCGGCAACGGATGGGGCCGACTCACTATCGCGTCGCTTTAACCCGTGCTTCGGCGCGGCGTTTGACGGCGTCGTTCATGGCGCTGAACCCGGCCTCGAGTGCCGCTGCATCGAACAACACCGGCACGAGCGCGCCACGAACTGTTTCGCGGTGCAACAGCCGTGTTCGCTCGCCGTCGCCGATCGGCTCGAGGTGAAACTCGTGGTAGCCGTCGAAGACGAACGGGACGACGAGCCGGCCGAGCCAGACGAGACGCCGATGCTCCTCGACGCCGACGACCTCCGGCCTGAACGTCATCCCTCGCGAACCCGGCGGTTCGATTCGGACCCGGAGCTGTTCGCCCTCGATCGGCTCGCCCTCGATGGCGCGTACGAAGGGGTTCCACTCGGGGTAGCTCTCGAACTCGAGGAGGACGTCCCAGACGACCTCGGGCGGGGCGTCGATCTCTTCGAACACCTCGATCTGATTCATGCTAGCAAGCCACGTTCCTGAGTGACATCCCTGTATCGGTGTGTCGGCAGCGCGCTGACGCCCTGGCCCGTCGACAGCGGCGTCTCACTGGTTCGCTCCGGACGACGGGGCCAGCAGGGTTGCTCTCGCGGGCGCGTTCGACCGAGCGCAGTTCGACGCCGAACGGTTGAAGGTGAAGACGACGAAGAGAGTCGTATGGAACGAACGGGGACGATTCTTCGGGGTCGCGAGTTCGAGCCTGTCGAGGGACGGGTCGTCATCGACGACGACGGTCGAATCGAGGCGATCGAAGAGACGTCCGTCGACAGCTCGAGCATCATCGTACCGGCGTTCGTCAACGCCCACACCCACATCGGCGACTCGATCGCCAAAGAGGCCGGAGGCGGCCTCTCGCTCGAGGAACTGGTCGCACCGCCGGACGGGCTGAAACACCGCCTGCTCCGGGCGGCCTCGCGAGAAGAACTGGTCTCGGCGATGCACACATCACTCGAGTTCATGCAACAAGCCGGCACGGCGGCCTGTCTCGATTTCCGCGAGGGTGACGTCGAGGGCGTCGACATGCTCGCAGACGCTGTGTCCGACCTCGAGATCGATGCGTACTCGTTCGCCCGTGGCTCCGTCGAGGCGATGGACGCGGGCGACGGCTTCGGTGCAAGCGGTGCGAACGACGGGACGTTCGACCGAGAACGGCGGGCAACCCGTCGCGCCGGCAAGCCGTTCGGCATCCACGCCGGCGAGGTCGACGCAAGCGACATCCATCCGGCACTCGACCTCGAGCCCGACTTTCTCGTCCACATGGTCCATCCCGAACCGGTCCATCTCGACCGGCTCGCCGACAGCGAGATCCCGATCGTGGTCTGTCCGCGCTCGAATCTCGTCACGGACGTCGGCCTCTCGCCCTATTCAGAACTGAACGAACGGACGACGCTCGCCCTCGGAACGGACAACGTGATGCTCAACTCTCCTTCGATGTTCCGGGAGATGGAGTTCCTCGCCAAACTCTCCGAGCTGCCGGCGGCGGAGATCCTCCGAATGGCCACGATCAACGGGGCCGAGATCGCCGACCTCGAGTACGGGCTCATCGAGCCGGGGCGGGAGGCCCGATTGCTGGTGCTCGATGGCGACTCACCGAACCTTGCGGACGCGAGGGATCCGGTTCGAGCCGTGGTTCGACGGGCTGGCGTCAGCGATATCGAAGCGGTTCAGTTCGGGCTTTGACCAGCGTCCGCGGGCGCACACTGGCGGCCGCGCCGTCGAACTGACGGGTCGGTCAGGGCACAACAACGCTATTATACCCAACTGACGTATGTTACCACACATCGAATGTACGACTGTATCCTCGTTCCGACTGACGGATCACCGGAGGTCGAGCGTGCACTCGAGCACGCGTTCGATCTAGCGCGCGCACACGACGCGACGGTCCGTGCGATTTACGTCGTCAACGTCGCCGGCTATGGGGGCCTCCCCATGGAAAGCGCACTGGAGGGGATCAGCAGCGCGCTTCGGGAGGAAGGAGCGGTCGCCGTCCGTCGAGTCGAGGACCTTGCACCCGAGGATGTGACGGTCGAAACGGCGATCCTCGAGGGATCACCGAGTCGTGTCATCGTCGAGCAGGCCCAGCCCGGCCGGTGTGACCTCGTCGTCATGGGGACCCACGGACGTGGCGGGATCGACCGACTCCTCCTCGGCAGCGTCACCGAGCGCGTCGTCCGGCAGGCACCGGTGCCGGTGTTGACGGTCCACGTCAATCCGGACGACCGTGGAACGCAACCAAACCAAACGGATCACCGCGTCGCTCCCGAGTAGCGACCCGGGCCGACCGTTCAGATCCACTGTCCCGATCACGAGCGGTGGGGTCGGTGACCGGCGGTCAGTGACGACACCAGTCCGTCTCAGACGGGGCGCAGGTGTTCGCAGTCGCCCGCCGAGACCGTTTGCTCGCCGTCCTCGGTGGCGACCACGAGCGCACCGGCGTCCGTGACATCGACTGCCTCGCCGACGACATCGCCCGCAGCTCGTTCGATCCGAACCCGCTGGCCGAGTGTCAACGCGAGATCACGCCACGCCGGCACGACCGACTCGAGGTCGTGTCGAGAGGCGTCGAACTCCTCTAGGACTCGTTGGACGAACAGCCGTCGGTCGACGTCGCCCGCTTCGTCGCGGATCGTCGTCGCGCCCTCGGGGAGGCTGTCGGCGTCGATGTTCGCGTTGATCCCCATGCCGACGGCGATCCACTCTACGCGATCCATTTCGCCTTCCATCTCCGTGAGAATCCCTGCAAGCTTTCGGTAGTCACCGTCCTCGCCGACCGGGATGACCACGTCGTTTGGCCACTTGATCCGGGCGTCGACGCCGGCTTCGCGGATCGCTCGCGCCATCGCGACCGACGCCGCGAGCGTATACAGCGGCGCTTGCGCCGGCGTGATCTCCGGGCGGGTAAGGACACTGACCCAGACGCCACCCGAGGGAGCCGACCACGCGCGCTCGAGTCGCCCGCGGCCGCCGGTCTGCTCGTCCGCGAGAACGGCCACGTCCGCCGCCCCCTCGGTTGCCAACTCGCGCGCTCGAGCGTTGGTGCTCCCGATCGACTCGTGGTACTCAACCGAAAACGGGGCCTCGAGTCCGTACTCGACGGTGGGGCCGGTGTAAGCCGTCACGTCGACCAGTTCGTAGCCGGTTGGCCCGCTCTCGATCTCGAAGCCAGCGTCGCGAAGTCCGTCGATCTGCTTCCAGATCGCCGCTCGAGAGATGTCCAGTGACTCGGCTAGCTCCGGTCCCGAGACCGGCCCGTCCGCGAGCGCCTCGAGGATCGACCGCTGCGTCTCATTCATGCCCTCGAAAGGGGGGCGCTCGTACTTGAATCGGCGGGATCGTCGCCGACAGATCGATAAAGAACCTGTGCGACTGCTATAGTAGCCACTGCAAGTCAATGCACACCAGACCGCACGACGGCTGTGCGGTCAGTGTATAAATCGTTTCAGTTGTTACTATAGAGGAGTTGGTCGGCGATGATGTTCTTCTGGATCTCGCTCGTTCCGTCGTAGATCTTCGTGATCCGCGCGTCTCGATAGAACCGTTCGACCGGATGGTCAGAGACGTAGCCCGCGCCCCCGTGAACCTGCAGTGCGTCGTCGGTGACCTCGACGGCGCGTTCGCTCGCGAAGAGTTTTGCCATTGAGGCCAGTCTCGTCGCCTGATCGCCGTCGCCCGACTCGAGGCTCGCCGCTGCTCGATACGCAAGCGATCGCGCCGCTTCGACGGTCGTGGCCATCTCGGCGATCGTGTGCTGGATGGCCTGAAACTCCGCGATCGGTCGATCGAACTGCTCGCGTTCCTCGGCGTAGGCGATGGCTTCCTCGAGGGCGGCCTGTGCCACCCCAGTCGCCTGCGCGGCGACGTCGACTCGAGCGGGGGCGAAAAAGTCCATCAGCTGGTAGAAGCCACGGTCGACCTCGCCGACGACGTTTTCAGTGGGGATTCGAAGGTCGTCGAAGACGATCTCGGCGGTGTCTTGGGCTTTGATCCCTAACTTGTTCGTGATGGGCGTCGCCTCGTAGCCGTCGACGTCGGTCGGGGTGAGAAAGGCGGTGATCCCGCTGTGGCCCGCCTCGGGCGTGGTCTTGGCCATGACGATCGCGACGTCCGCGACGGTGCCGTTCGTGATCCACATCTTCTGGCCGTTGATCACCCACTCGTCGCCATCGCGGCTGGCTCGCGTCTCCATGCCGGCCACGTTCGAGCCGTGTGCCGGCTCCGAGATGCCGGTCGCAATGGGTGTCTCGCCCGCCGTCACCTTCGGCAGCCACGCCTCGCACATCCACTCCTCGCCGTACTCAAGGAGCATTCCGGTGCCGAAGTCGGCGGCGGAGATCGAGCCGCCGACGCCGGGATCGGCCCGCCACAGTTCCTCGGTCACGATCGCCGTCGCGATCGCGTCCATGCCCGCACCGCCGTATTCAGTCGGGACGTGGGGTGCGACAAAGTCAAGGTCGGCTGCCTCAGCAAGCAAGGCCGCTGGATACCGTTGTTCGCGTTCGTACTCGGCGGCGATCGGTCGGATCTCCTCGCTGCCGAACGCACGGACCGCGTCGCGGATCGCCTCGTGCTCTGCCGTGAGTTGGTAGGACATATCACGACACTCGAGTGCCACCATCGTCAACGCATCGACGGGATTCGCCACGGAGTGAGTGGAACAAAGAGACGGCTGTCTGGTGGGACTCGCTGTCTCGTTCAGTTACGCAGTTCGCGCAGCTTCTCGCGGCCCGGCGCGATCAGTTCGTCGAGGTAGGTCGCAAGCGTCCCCTTCGCGTCGGCGGGGTGGAGTTCGCCGGACTCGAGGTCGTTGGCCAGCGTTTCGTAGGCCTCGTAGGTGAGATTCCCGCCGTACTTCTCGGGTCGTTCGACGACGATCTCGTCGAACCGTGGGAAGACGTGGTACTCGAACAGTTCGAGGACGGGGTTCTCGAGGTCGTCCTCGGGGTCGCGCGTCGGCGGACAGAACGCGGAGTTGACCTTCTCCTCGAGTTCCTCAGTCGAGTCCTCCATCGAGATTGTCACGCCCTCGCTCGAGGACATCTTCCCCTCGCCGGTGGTGAGGTCGGCGACGATGGGGGTGTGCAGACAGGGCCGAACCTCGTAGTCGAGCTCCGGGAGCTTTTCGCGGGCGAGCATGTGGACCTTGCGCTGGTCTAAGCCGCCGACAGCGAGATCGAGATCGAGATACTCGATGTCAAGGGTCTGCATCAGCGGGTAGACGAGATGGCTGACTTTCGCGGTCTCGCCGCTCTGGAGTTCGGCCATCGCGCGCTGAGCGCGGTTCATCGTCGTCGAGAGCTCGAGTTCGTGCAGGTCGAGGGTGTAGTCCTCCTCGAGTTGGAACGAAGAGCCGTAGACGAACTCAGTGTTTTCCTCCTCGAGGCCGTAGGCGACGAACTGGGCTTTCATCTGTTCGGCCGTCTCGCGGATCTCCTCGAAGCTTCCCTTTCCGTTCAGGTAGGCGTGAACGTCCGCGAGCAAGACGACGACCTCCAGGCCCGCCTCCTGAAGATCGATGAGTTTGTTCGCCGTCAGCAGGTGCCCGAGATGGAGGACGCCGGAGGGTTCGTAGCCGACGTAGACGCGCTTGCCTTCGGGTTCGGCGGCAAGGTCGCGTACCTCCTCGTCGGTGACGACCTCCTCGGCGTTTCGCATAATCAGGTCGTACGTGTCCATATGTAGACTGAAACCGGAGCAGGAATTTATAGTCGATGAAAGCCCCTCGAGCGAGCGACCATCGCAGCGACCTCTCGACAGCGCTCGAGGTCGCCGTATGGCGAGTGCCTGCCCAACACCTTTTCCGCCGCCAACCGTACTCCAGCCGACCACATGGGCTACCGAGAGGATGCGATCAACGCCGTCCGTCGGACCGTGATTCCACAGCTCCACTACCTGTTCAAGGGGAGCTTCGACGGCTACGCCGTCAGCCACACCACGGCCGACGAGTACGCCCTGACCGCCCACTGTTCGGAGGCGACGATCGAGGAGATCCTCGAGGAACTGGGCTTTTCGCGCAACCCCATCGCGTCGCTGAAAGTCCGCATGGACGGCAACACTGCCGAAGGCTCGTGGGTCTGGCGTGCGTCCCCACTGGCCGACAACCAGCTTCATATCGTCCTCCACGAACTCGAGGACGCCGAGAAAGTCGACGTCTACGCCCACTGGGAGTGCTCTTGGATTCGCCATCCCTACAGACACTACATCGCACGCGGCTACGACGCCGAGAAAGGCGTCGAACTGGCCCGCCGCTGGCTCGTCGATGCCGGCGACGAGCGACTCAACGGCTCCAGTGGCATCGCCTACGAGATCGATCACTCGCTGTCACGGCGCGCAAGCGAGTATCTCTCGGTGTCGTACTATCAGCTCGAAGAGCGCCTGACAGCACTTAGATCCTGGCTCCCCGTCCTCGACGGGGACAGAAATAGGGTTATCGACCGCGACGGTGAACGGGACGCCGTCTCACCGACGATCACCGACGAGTTCTGATCGCTCGTCGTCGCCTGCTCACAACTCGCCCGACCGAATCCGAGCTTCGGCCTGCTCGAGTGCCGTCTCACGGTCGAACGTCTCGATAATCGACTGCAGTTCGTCCTCGTCCTCATCGGCCAGCACTCGCGCGTGCTCGGTCATGTTCGGCACCGCACGGATGATGTTGTCCACGATCGGGACGTCCGCGACCTGTGGCGACCGCGAGAGTGGGTTGAGGTCGATGACGATCTCCGTTTTGTCCATCTCGTTCAACGCCTCCGCGCGGTCGCCGTCCTCGAGTGGCACCACGACGACGTCGGCCGCGTAGATGCCGTCTTCGTCCACCTTTGCGCGCTGGTGATCCAAGTTCGGAATCCGCGCGTCGGCCTCGAGGCCCTTGACGTCTTCAGCACCGTGCTCGCGGAGGTGATCCGCGATGGCTTCGATCCGCTCGGGCGTGCGGTTGAAGAGGTTGATCTCGAGGTCGGCGCCCGTGGCTTCGGCCAGTTCGACCATCTCGCCGGGAACCAGCGCCGCCACGTTGCCGTTGATCGAGAGCACAGGGTGATCGGCGAGCAAGAGGTGGGCCGCGGCGACGCGTTCGGCGTCGTCCGCACTCGGGATCGTCGCCTCGCCCAGCAGGTAGTCAAACGCGCTCCCGCGCCCCTCGGCGTGCATTCCCTGAAGGTGGGTGATCCCCTTCTCGACACCTTTTTCGATTCGATGGCGGGTGAGCAGGTCCTGGTATCTGGGATGGTCCTCCGGAATCTCCTCTTCGTGTTCGACGTCGGCGGAGACGGTGTCGTAATCGGTCACGATCGATCACTGGCTTCGGTCAATAAAAAACGGCCCGATCGCTCGACGGTCGACTCCCGTGGGCCGTGGGGCAGCGGTGTCCGGAGTCGATCCGATCAGTAGTTGGGTATAGGGTTTCGTTGTTCAGATAGGGGTTCTCGTCGATAGTCATAGATTTTCGGCACGGAGATCGAGCCACGGAAACGGTACATCTGGATAGAGACACCCGGCTGGCTACGAGAATCCCTAAGAGTTGCTCGTGAAACCCGTGGTAAGTACAGATCGATAACGGTCCAACACACCGACCGTGTTCGGGAGTTATTTTCGACTCCTGTTGGGATCTCGCTCACTCGAATTGACATCCGATGAGCCAACCGCTTTGGTTGCCCGTTTGGCTCCCTCGCGATCCTGAATCAGGATGGTCGGTGGTGCGAACGTTGGTTCGAGTTGCTCTGACCCGACTCTTTTCTGCCATCTATTCCCCGTTCGTCCCACCGACTGTCTCGAGGATTGTTTGTGCGTTCTCTCGAGTCCGCCCGTCGAACTCGTCGAGTCGGCGCTCGATCGGCACGCGTGCCGGTTCCAGCAGATCGTGATGGGTCTCGAGTTTCACGATCCCGTAGAGTACGTCCACCGCGTTGGCGGCGGTCGTCACGTCTCCGTCGAGCACGTGCTTGACCAGTACATCGATCGCGGGCTCGATCGCCGCCGGGTCTTCCTGGCCGAGAGAATACGTAGTCGTCCACGAGATCGAGACGTCGGGTTCGGTGAGCCGGCTGCATAGCTCGTGGAATACGGACGCCGCTGCAGCCGGATCCCGCTGTGCGATGGCCACGAATGGCTTTCGAACGCCCCTTCGTCCATCCGTTTCGACTGCCGCATGTAGGTGTTCCACCCAGTCGGGGAACGCGTCTGGTCTCCCGTCGTAGAGTGACCCGAGCACCGCGGCGACGTGTTGGCGTATGAGCCTGTTCGTCTGCGGTGCCATGAACTGATCGACGAGCAGATCGACAGCAGGGGCAACGGCATCGAAATCGACGGTCCCGATGTGCTCGATGACGCTCAGTGGCCATCTGCCCTGTCGATCATCGAGGGACTCTACGAACGTCCGGGCGTGTGGGAGGAAGGCGTCAGGATGGTGTTTGGCCGTCTTGGCGACCGCTTTCTTGATTTGGATCTGGTTCGGTCGATCCGTCGTCCACCCGTACTCGACGAGGGCATCGGCGTATGTTGCGAGGAGATCGGGACAGGATCGTTCGAGACCGCTGACCGCTCGGGCCGCTTGGCGCTGGAGCCCCCAGTGCTTGGAGTTGAGGCCGTCGATCAGTCGTTCGACGACGAGTTCGGTGAGCTCATCGTCGACGTAGTCCGGCCAGCACTGAAGCCCCTCGTCCACGACTTCGTGCTCGGTCTCCGAAAGGACAGCCGCCGCGTTGGACCGAACCCGGTTGTCCGCGTCTGCAAGGTGGGCAGTAGCTGCCTCGACGATTCGTTCCACGTCGACCGGCTGCTGGTGCTCATTTCGTTCGAGCTGCGTGAACGATCGGTGGCCAAGCGCAGTGAGTGCGTTCGCCCGCGTCCGCGGGTTCTCATCGTCGGTCAGGGCGAACAGCGGCCCCACTGCGTCGTTCCCACCGACGTAGTGCTCCCAGGTGACGGCGAAGAAGCGACTCCCATACTCGCGTGCCGCTGGATCGTCGGCTTCGAGAGCGGCCGTGACCGCGGGCTCGACCGGCTCGACGGCGTTGTCGTGCGTCTTTGCGATCCACGAGAGAAACCGAAGGGGAGCGACGTCCAGTGACGACTGCTCGTCGGTGCTGTCTCGTTGTTTTGTAATCCGCGAGAGAAACGGAATGGCAGCGACGCCCGACGGTGACCGTTCGATGTCCGAGCGAACCGCTTCGATCGCGAGTACCACCGAATCCCGATGGTCGATTACAGTCGTCAGGACGCCGGCGATGTACGGGCGGGTCGTCGGATCGTCAAGCGACGTGACCAACGTCGGACCTCGAAGACACAACGGCGTCGGCACGAACTGCGAGACCTCATAGAGGATTTCGGCGGCGTCTCGACGCTGCGTTTCGTCCTCACACTTCAACTCCGCGACCACGTCGTCGAGCGCATCGGTGAACTCCCGAGCGAACTCGTCATCCACGTAATCGGGACTGGCGTCCTCAACGTCTGGGACACTGATCTCTTCGAGGATTGCCGCTGCCTGCGTTCGATCGTCTGCGTCGGCGAATCGACCGACGAACGAGACCAGCGGATCCGTCATCGTCTTGCCCACGTCATTGGTGCTCCGCTAGCAAGCCATATTCGCGCTGGAAATAGGAGGTAACGTCTCGACCGACGAACCCCTCCGCACCGGACATGGCGTCCACCGGAACGAATCTCCCATCGATCCGCTCGTACAGCCGACCGTCGCCTGCCATCGCAGTATCGTTCGCCCACACGACGAGCGCCCGCCGGGCTTCGACGCCGAGGTCGGTTAGCCGTTCGGCGTCGATTTCCGCTTGGGCCTTCCAGACCAGAGCGTCAGGCCATCGGACTGTGTCTGGATCCTCGAGTGCTTCACGGAGCTGCTCCTCTACCGTTGTCACGGATCGGTCGCCCGGGTCGAACGTGACGCGAATCCACGAACTCATTGGATAGATGAACAGAATGAATACTGTTAATTTTTCGGTTGTGGACCTCATGACTACCGACACTTGTTTCGGTTGAATTTCGATGAATATAACGTGCCGTAAGCAACTATAGTTATCGAACTGCCCGAGTCAGTTTCAGGCGTAGATGTGGATGAAAAAATCGCGATACTACCTACTGCTATCCTCGAGGAGTATATAAATTCACGATACAGTTCGTGATGAGGTACTCGCCGCTCTCGAGCCAACTGCAACTATGGCCACCGACAATCGCGACCGTGAACACGCGCCAGCGAGCGACGCACTCGAGGGCGACAGCCAGTATGCTGCCCACCTCGAGCGCAGCCGAACCGTCTGGGACCGCTGGAGCGATTACTACACGATGAGCGAGACCGACCTCGAGCCGATGCGCGAGGCAGCGATCGACAGACTCGAGTTGCAACCGGGTGATCGTGTCCTCGAGATCGGCTGTGGCCCGGGCGTCAACTTCGAGCGGGTTCGCGGCGAGATCGGCGAGCATGGCGAACTCGTTGCGGTCGACTACAGCCCGGACATGGTTGCAAAGGCACGAGAGCGAATCGATAATCACGGCTGGGAGAACGTCGAGGTTCGCCGTGCCGACGCGACGACGGCCGAGTTCGACGAGCCGTTCGACGCAGCGATCGCGACGCTTTCGCTGTCCGTCATGCCCGACATTCGCCGTGCAGCCGAAACCGTCTCCCAGTCGCTGGTTCCCGACGCGACGTTCGTCGTCGTCGATGTTCGACCGATTCCCGACGGCCCCGCTCGTGTCCTGAACCCGCTGCTGTGGCGGTTCCTTCGCTGGTATGCGAACTGGAACCCCGACGACGACGTCGTGGCTGCGCTCGAAACCGTCTTCGACACCCACGAACTCGTCGACACTTCGCTGGCCGGGACTCTCTACACTGTCGTCTGCGAGAAGGGGAGGTAGTAGCCTACGGGTCACGCTCGAGCACGCGTTCGACCGCGTTCGCTTCGCCGCGCCGGATGAGTGCCGACGCCGTCGAGACGGCACACTCGAGTTCGTCGGCGACGGCCTCGATGCCACCCTCGCGCGGCACCTCGTAGAAGCCGACGTCCCAGGCGGCCTGCAGTGCGGTCAGCTGCCGATCGGAAACCGCCGTTCCGGTGGTCGTAATCTCTTGGCTGACCCAACGCACGTCGACTTGCAGCCCATCGGGAATCTCCGCCATGACGGCGGTGAGCGACGACGGATGCCCGACGAGTGTCAGTCGAACCGTTCGGTCGGATCTGATCTCGATCGGCGGGACGACCACGACGGTGTCCTGTGCGAGCGCGCCCAACAGCGACAGCCCGTCCGACCCGAGAGCCCGACGAAGGTAGAGAAAGAACCCGTTGTCCGATGGCGTTATCTCGTACTCGAGAACCGCCTCGAGGTCGTCCAATAGCGACTCGTAGACGTCGGGATCGCCGTAGACAAAGGACGTGATCGTTTCGACGCCATCGACGGCTTGCCCGCCGACAATCACCTCCCGTTCGAGCGCCGACGAGTCACAGATCCCCTCGTGGAGCGGCGGGAGTGCAGCGGTCGTGTATCGAAGCTCGATCCGCATCGATTTCATGACTCGAGAATCCGAGGCAATGAACTTAAATTCCCGATAGCTATCGGGAGTATCCCGACGGCGCTCCCGAGACGAGTCTCCGCATGAACAGCCAACGACTTCGGCGGGTATGCTGGGGTGGCTTCCTTCTCGGTGTGGGCCTCGCTGGTGTGTACGCTCGATATCGGTCTCGAGCCGACCGATCGCCTGACGAGGGGATGATCATCACGGAACGTCACGCGACCGCCGTTCTCGTCAGCCGACGGATCGAGCCCGGTCACGTCGAGACGATCGAAAACGAGATTTCGCGGACGTGTCTCGGGTCCGATCCGAACCGCGTGCTTGGACTCGAGGGGGCGAGTACGGCGTCACTTTTCATCGACCGGAGCGACGCTGCCCCCGAACTCGTCTGGTACGTCGAACTTCCACGTGCGGTCGTCGACGAGTGGGACGATCCACAGTCGAGAGTCGCGGCTGCGTTTCCCATCGATCACGACGCGCTCGAGCCAGTCGATGCCCCGGGCGAACGGACGTTGCTCGTCCACGCCGTCCATCCACAACGACCGCGCACGATCGACCCCGGTCAGAGCGGGGTCGACCGCTCTCTCGAGGAGGCAGGTGTCTCCACCCAGCCAGCCGTCGATGTCGAACTGGTTCGGATGCGCCTCAAGCCCGGGCTTGCTGAACGGCTTGCAGACTGGTTCGAGCGCCTGACCCAGCAGGTAATCTCCGGTGAGCGAACGCTCGACCGACTCGACTCATGGAGCGCCGAGATGCTCGAGCAAGAGCGGATGTACACGGAGTCGATCGTTCTCGACCGGCACAACGGCTACACGCTGTACCAGTACATGGAAGCCGACGAGATGCAGCAGGTGTACGACGCCTACTACGATACCTGGAATCCGGTCGCCCGGGGGGCCGAACGCCTGATGGGTCGACTGCTCGAGAATCCAGAATGCATCCTCGAGTACCCGCTCAAAACTGATTTCGAACTGCTGGCACACGCAATCGACCCAGACCGTCCCCGTCGAGTCGCCGACTGTCTCGAGACGGCAACACGGACGAAAAATCGGTGAACGGCCCGGACTCGAGGTCGAGCCTTATTCCGTGAACGTGATCCAGCCGTCGGGAGCCTGGGATTTCACGTCGTTCATCGCCTCGCGGGCCTCGATGCGGCTCTCGTAGGTTTGGGTGCTCTCGGCCATCGTCGACCCGTACTCATCAACCAGTCGCCACACCCAGCCGTCCTCCGCGGTGTGGAGTTCGAAGGAGACGCTGTCGATCTCGAGGATGCTCGCGTCCTCGATGAGCGTGCGCACGTCCTCGAGGGCAGCGCGTGCGGCCTCGCTCGAGGTGTGGGTTTCAGTGCCAGTGGCGACCGTCTGCCCGTCTTCGTCGATGAGCCGCCAGCGCCAGCGGTCGTCGTCGTCCGCGATCAGTTCGAACGAGGCGACGTCGAAGTCGACCCGGCCGGCCATCGGTGCGAGCTGACGGACGTCTTCGATGGCTGATCGAACGGCGTCTTTCGTCGGGACGGCGTCGGTCGCGCTCGCGATCACCTCGCGGTCGCGGTCGACGAGTTCCCACGTCCAGCCGTCCGTGGCGTCCAGCCGGATCGCCGCGTCCTCGATCGCGAATATCGGCGCGTCTGCGGCGTGTGCTTGGAGCGTCTTGGCGGCGTTCATCGCAGCATCGCGGTCGCCATAAGAGACGGTCGAGTCGGCGATCTCCTCGCGGTCGCGATCGAGCAGTCGCCAGTGCCAGTCGCCGCTTTCGTACAGCTGCACAGTGACGTCGCCGATGGGATGGCTGGACGCATCGGCAGCCGAGTCGCGAACGTCACTGATGTTCTCGACGAGTTCGTCTCGAGTCGGATGTGCCGTCGCGTCGTCCGCGACGACGTCGCCCGACGGGAGCACGAACCGCCAGTGCCAGTCGTCGTCGGCGTACGTTTGGAACATCGCTCGATCCATCGTCCGCACGTCGGCATCGAGGTGCTCGAGCAGCCGGTTCATCGCCTGTCGTGCGGCCCCGCGAGTCGGATACGTCTCGGGACCTTCGGCGACGAGTTGGCCGCCCTCGTCGATGAGCCGCCAGCCCCAGCCGCCGTCTTCGTCGACGAACAGTTCGAACGCTGCGGTCTCAATCTCGAGCAACTCGGCCTCGGGGGCCTGCTTTTTGAGCGTCAGCATCGTCTCGGCGGCTTCCCCGCGGGAGGTGTGTTCGTCGCCGCTGTCGGCCAAGACGTTGCCGTCCTCGTCGATGAGTCGCCAGCGCCACTCGCCAGAGTCGGCCTCGTAGACCTGAAACGCCGCGTGCTCGAACTCGATCAGGTCGGCCTCGCTGGCCTGTTCACGGACCCGCTGGATCGCCTCCGTCGCCGTGTCGGCGTCGGGATGGGGCTCCGTGCTCGCGGCGACCACCTCGCGGTCGTCGGTGACGAGCCGCCAGTGCCAGTCGGGGGTGGGTTCGCCGTCGTACTCGAGTGTAGTGCCACCGTCCGGCGTCACCACGGAGTCGTCGGCTGCCACCGGGAGGTCGTCGTTCGGCTCGGTGGCGGCCGTCGTGGTGTGCTCGTCAGGGTAGACCTCGTACGCCGCATCCTCGATTTCGACCACGTCCGCCTCGAGGGCGTGCTCGCGGAACTGGCCGGCACTGCGCTCGATGTCCCCACGGTCCGTCGTCTCCCGTGGGCTTTGAGCGACGAGTTGCTCGGTTTCGTCGACGAGCCGCCAGCGCCACTGTTCGCCCGACTGGTACAACTCGTAAGCCGGCTCGCCGGCGACGGTCATCGACGCCGACTCGAACGCGGGGAGCAACGCCTCGGCAGCGGCCTCAGCATCGCGGCGGCTCTCAAACGTGTCCGAGCAGGCGGCGACGACATCGTCACGGTCGTCGACGAGTCGCCACGTCCAGCCTGCGGGTTGCTCGAGGAGTTCGACCCCGACGTGCTCGACGTCGATCAGACGGGCGCGTCCGAACCGATCGGCGAACGTCTGTGCGGCGTCCTCCGCCAACGACTGCGTTTCGTGGCCCGTCTCGCTTCCGGCCAGCGGCGTTCGGTCGTCGTCGACCAGTTGCCAGTGCCACAGGTCCCGTCGCTCAGCGTAGGTGAACGCGGCACCGTCGATCTCGATGACGTCCGCGCCGGGGCCACGGTCTTTCAGGAAGCTCACCGACGTTTCGGCCTCGTCGCGCTCGGTGAACTCGCCGGTGCTGGCACCGACGACACTGCCGTCATCACGGGCAAGTGTCCACTGCCACGTGCCGTCACGGTCCTCGTAGAGCCGGAACGCGGAGGTCGTCAACTCCATCAGCCCGGCGGAGCTGATCTGGGATTGGACGCGTTCGATGCTCTGGGTCGCGTCGGGTCGCGTGACAGCGCTCTCGTTGCTCGCCGCGAGCGCTTCCAGATGCAGGACGTGCCATTTCCAGTCGCCGTTTTCGTCGCGGAAGACGGCGAACTGGGCTCCTTCCATGGCGCCGCCAGTCAGAATTTCCGGATCGTCAGTTGCCCCCTCTTCGTCGACGAACATCCCTCTTCGACCCGTCAAAATGGGGACGAGAGCCGTAACACCGGCGATGAGTCCCACGCCGAGCGTATAGACGGTAATGACCTGCACGCTGTAGTCGACGCCGAGTTCCCGCCAATTGTACGGATACGCCCAGCCGAAAAAGACGACGCCGGAGAGCGCAATGACCAGCCCCAGCACGCTCGCATAAATCCCGATCCTGCGCACCGGGAGCATCAACACGATCCCGAACAGACAGAGCGCGAGTCCCGCCGCCGCTGTCACCCCTGAACCCCTGATGAGCGTATAGGAGTCCGCACTCCCCGCGTAGCCGACGACGAACACGGCCACTCCTGTCGCGCCAAGGATGTAGCCGACGATGAATACCCAGTAGCCGTAGACGTCCGTGCTCGAGTCGGGTTCGCCGACGTAGTGTTCGTACAGTCGGTACAACTTATGATGAATTTCGCTTAATGAGGACATTTGGTAACTTGACTCGATAACTGAAATACACCATAATAAAGCTCCGTCCATGGTACAAATTCTAGATATATTCGTTAAACTATGGGCGATTAGTAGCGAAGACTACTCGAGCGACGACAGCCAGTTATTCCCTAACGTGGTACGAGAAACGGCGCTCGAGACGGGGCAGCGCCGCTGTCCGGACGATCGACCGATCGCGCCGAGCGGTACGGACAGTCGAAAGTCGAGTCGGCGATGACGAGATGATGTCTCACGACGCAGTCCGGCGATTCGGAACCAAACCGATCGGATACTCGAGGAAAGTCGAGGAATGTAATTTACTTCAACATCGCACCCGCGGGATGGGTCGCACAGACGGTCGGCTCGTAGCCGGCATCGGACAGCCCCGTGCCGAGGGCGAAGACGGTCTCGCCAAGCATCGCCATCGAGGCCTGCCCGCCGGCCTCCGTGACGTCGTTGACCGTCTCTGCGACCTGTTCGGTCAACAGCCCCGCCTCGCGAGCGAACAACCGCGAGGCGTACATGAACGATAGCAGTGTCGGCTCAGAGACGACGCGTGACAGCGCCTGTTTCCCGGCCGCCGACAACTGGTCGGTCTCCCCCGAGAGGACGTCCGCCGTCGACAGTTCACCGAACGAAACGTACTCCACGCGCGCTCGCTCGGGGATCGCATCGAGTTTGTTCTCCTGTGGCCCACCGGGCTCGAGTCGGATCGGAACGCCGCCGTGTGCCTGTGCGACGACGTCGCCCAGTCCGGTTCCGGCCTGTACTTCGGCCCCGTGGGCGATCGTGACGAGTTCGTTTCGCGAGAGCTTTCGCTCGAACACGCGGTTGGCTGCGAGCGCGGTGCCAAGCGCCATCGCCCCCGAGACGCCGAAGCCGGACCCGAGCGGGATCTCGGATTTGGCCTCGACGCGGGCTGGCGTCTCGAGCGTCTCGAGGACGGTCCTGACGGGATCGATCTCGAGTTCCTCGCCGTCGAGGACGATCGTTGACTCGCCCTCGGGTGCGGGTGTGACCGTTACGTCGACGCCGTCGGTGAGCGTCAGCCCCGCACCGCGAGAGCCCGCTTCCGTCGGATCCTCGGCTGGGTGGGCGCTGAAAAAGCCCGTGATATGCCCCGGTACGAACGCGGTCGCCTCCTCACGCATTGGGGACCCTTACGACCGGGGCGATATAACAGTGAAGATTCGCCACAGTTTCGACCGACCGTCACCGATACGATCCCTGCTCCGTCTCGAGGCCGCCGGAGACAGCGATCCAGTCCGCCTGCGGGCCGGTGAGTTCGACGGCGAGTTCGTCCGTGTACCAGTTGCTGCTCCAGCCGCCGACCCACCACGAGTTCTCGCCGCGGTTGGTAACGCGGATCGAAACCTCGGTGGACGGATCGGCGTCGTACTCGGCGGAGAGGACGCTCGTATACTCGAGACAGCGATCCGTTCCGTCGAGACACGTCGTCTCGCTCGCGTCAGCGCGTGGCTCGAGCACCGGCTCGGTACCGACCGGGTCACGTGTCTCGATGGGGTCGTCGCTCTCGATCCGGAGCTGCAGTTCGTACTGGTCGCGGTCACGGACGAACATGTCGGGGTCGTCCGGGTCGTACTCCGCGGCCGTGATCCGTTCTGTTCGACCCAACTCGCCATCCTCGACGAATCGGTAGTACTCGGGCTTGACGACGAACTCAGCAGCCGTGATCTCGAGCATCGGGCCGCGGTCAGTGTCGACGAGCCGACTCGAGAACGCCTCGGGCCGGGCGTAGTAGTCGCCGTCCTCGAGCGCGCCCGCGACAGATACCTCGCCGTCGGCGACCGGCACCGGGACGAGCACCGTCGCGTTTGTCAACGTCCCGTTCGTCGACACTTCGACGTCGTAGCTGTACTCGCTCGTATAGCTGTCCTCGGCGAGCGAGTCGGAGAGGAGGGCGAGCCCACCGACCACGAGCGCAGCGACAACGACCAATCCCACGAGTCCGATGCCGATCGTGCGTTTGTCTCTCATCGTGTTCCTCGAGCGGACGATCCTCGCAAGCCGAGACACCGACCACTAACGGTCGATACGAGCGGGGGACTGGTAGCGGTATCGGACCGTTCCCCAATCGTGAAAATACGTCGTTGCTGACTGACTCGAGTCGTCACCCAGCAACCTCGCCTACCGTGAGAGTCGCTGTCAGTCCGGCGAGACTTCGCTTCGCTCGTCTCGCTGGCTCCCAGGTTTGCCGCCTACGGCGACAAACGCTGGCGATCTCGCGGGAACACCGTTGGACTCGCGTTGCTCGTCCAACGAGCTCCCGCTCGGCGAACAGCGACCTCGTCTACGGCGAGAGTCGCTGTCGATCTCGTGGGAACACGGTCGGAGCAAAGCACCTCTCTGTTCCCGATCGACGGTTGCGCCGTCGCCTACGGCGACAGGCGCTGTCGGTCTCTCGGGAACAACACAGCCTCTCGGATGTTGTCCAGTCCGAGGATCGTCATGATCAGGCGCTCGCCACCGAGGCCGAAGCCGGCGTGAGGCGGCATGCCGTATTTAAACATCTTCGTGTAGTATTCGAACTGCTCGGGGTCGAGCCCTTGCTGTTCGAAGCCTTCGATGAGCTTCTCGTGGCGGTGTTCGCGCTGGCCGCCGGAGACGAGTTCCATCCGCGGGTGCATCAGGTCGAAGCCCGTCGAGAGCTGGTCGTCGTCGTCGTGGTCTTTGATGTAGAACGGCTTGATCTCGCTTGGCCAGTCGGTGATGAAGTAGTGGCCGCCGACGTCGTCGCCGAGTGCCTTCTCGCCCTCGGTCGGCAGGTCGTCGCCCCAGACAAGCTGTTCGTCGAGTTCGCCCGTCGCGTTGATGCGCTCGATGGCGTCCTCGTAGCTGATGCGTGGGAACGCCTCGTCAGGAACCTCGAACTCGTCTTCGAGGCCGAGCGCCTCGAGTTCGTCGGCGCAGTTCTCGGAGACGGCTTCGTAGGCGGCTTTGACGACGCCTTCGACGACGTCCATCGCGTCGTTCTGGTCACAGAACGCGCCCTCGAAGTCGATCGAAGTCGCCTCGTTGAGGTGTCGCGGCGTGTTGTGCTCTTCAGCGCGGAAGATCGGGCCGATCTCGAAAACGCGCTCGACGTTCGAGCCGGCGATCAGCTGCTTGAACAGCTGTGGCGACTGGTTCATAAAGGCCTCTTCGCCGAAGTAGGTGATCGGGAAGAGTTCGGTGCCGCCTTCGGTCCCCGTGGCGACGATCTTCGGCGTCGTGATCTCCGTACACTCGAACTCGCGGAATCGCTCGCGGACAGCGCGCAGGATCTCCGAGCGAATCTCGAAGACTGCCTGCACGTCGTCTTTTCGGAGGTCGAGCGTGCGGTTGTCGAGTCGCGTCGAGAGGTCGGCGTCGACCTTCCCCGAGGGGTCAAGCGGCAGTTCAGGGTCGGCCGGCGCGACGACCTCGACGCTTTCGGGCGTGATCTCGACGCCCGTTGGTGCGCGTGGCTCCTCTTCGACGGCACCCGAAACCGAGACGACGCTCTCTCGAGAGACGCCGAGGCCGGTGTCGACGAGTTCGTCGTCCATCTCGTCTTTCTCGAACTTGATCTGGATCTTGCCCGTGCTGTCTCGGAGGATCAAGAAGGCAATGCCGCCGAGGTCGCGGATTTCGTGCACCCAGCCAGCGACGGTTACGTCGTCGCCCGGCTCAGCGTCGGCAGTATGGATTCTGTCCTGCATACCACCCGATTCCCGTCGCCGGAACTTAAGCGCAATCGTTCTGTGCCGGCCGAGTGCGCTCGAGACGGATTACTGACGCGATACGAGAGGGACTCGAGGGAGCGGCCGGCCGATGAACGGGCTGTGGACCGTGACCAACAAGCGATTTCAGCGCTTGTGGGCGGTCATCGGAATCTCGTGTTTCGGGCGCGCGGTGATCGTCGCCATCAGATCGAGGTCCGTTCCGGGGACGAGTTCGAGGTGATACTGCTGATAGATCGTCGCGAGCATGAGCCGTGCCTCGAGCATCGCAAACCGGTCGCCGATACATCGGCGCGGCCCCGCCGCGAACGGGAAGTAGGCGAGTTTCGGGAGATCGGACTCCATCTCGTCGGTCCAGCGCGCGGGCCGGAACGCGAGCGGGTCGTCGTACCAGCGCGGGTCGCGGTGGACCACCCACTGGTGCATCCGAACCGTCGATCCCGGCTGAATCTCGTAGCCGTCGATGATGTCCGGCTTGACCGGTTCGCGGACGATTCCCGGCACCGGCGGATAGAGGCGCATCGACTCTTTGACGACCTGTTCCGTATATGTGAGTTCAGAGAGATCCGCCATCGTCGG
The DNA here is from genome assembly GCF_000337735.1 of Natronorubrum sulfidifaciens JCM 14089. GTDB lineage: Archaea > Halobacteriota > Halobacteria > Halobacteriales > Natrialbaceae > Natronorubrum > Natronorubrum sulfidifaciens. The sequence goes on from NZ_AOHX01000025.1 coordinate 343,560, forward strand.
CGTCTCACCGTCGAGTACCTCGTCGAGTTCCTCGACGAGTCGCTGCTCGGCGGCGGGGTTCGTCGCGAGGAGATACGCCGTAAACGTCAGCGAGAGCGCCGTCGTCTCGTGGCCGGCGAGCAACAGCGTCACGACCTCGTCTCTGATCTGTTCGTCCGAGAGCGTGGCCCCTTCCTCGTCGCTCATCTCGAGGAGTTTCGAGATGACGCCCTGCTCTGTGGGGTTCGCCCGCCGCTCTTCGATCAATCGGTAGACGACGGCGTCGAGCTCCTCGCGTGCGCGCTGGATTCGGCGTCGGGACGGCGTCGGAACCGTCGGCGGGAGGACCAGATGCGAGAGGCTCTCACTCGCCAGCATGAACTCCTCGAGCGCGTCGCCGACGGTGTCGACGTAGTCGTCGATGTCGACGCCGAACAGCGCCCGGGCAACGATTTTCAGTGTAATCTCCATCATGTCCTCGTGGAACAGCCGGGTCTGACCGTCGTCCCACTCCTCGAGCCCCGCCTCGGTGAACTCGGTCATCATCGAGGCGTACTCCTGGATTCGGTTGGGGTGGAACGCGGGCTGGATGAGGTGGCGATTGCGCCGCCAGACTGCGCCTTCGCTGTTCAGGATGCCGTTGCCCGTGACCGGTCCGAGAATGGTCTGGAACCGCTCGCCTTTGACGTAGTTCTGGTTGTTCTGGACGAGTACCTGCTCGATGTAGTCAGGGTGGTTGAGCTGGTAGACAGGACCACCCGGCTCCTCCCAGTGGGCGATATCGCCGTACTCCTGGGCTGTCGTCGTCATGAAATCGTACGGATCGCGGAGGAAGGCGAGTTGGTTGCCGACGATCGGCAGTCCACTGGGACCGGGCGGCTGCTCGTCGCGGATTTCGGGGGTGTCGCTGCTCATTGACACTCGTTTGGAGGGGCGCGAGCCACCTATCTCTACGGCCGAGCATCCTCGGCACGCTTAATTATAACCCGCCCCGGTCTCCCGACATGCACGCATACTCGAGCGAACGGGTACGAACCCCACCGATGCACGCGCGACTCGAGGGATCGAGATGAGAGCCGCGACGGTGACGCTCTCGTGGAACCACAGCCACGAGAACCCGATCCCCGACGTCTTCGGTGTCGATGACGCGGTTTCCCTCGAGTCGATCCGCTACGTCAATCCCATTCACGACGGCCGGTACGTCGAACTCCTCGACCTGCGTGGCGACCTCGAGCGGGCGCGGACGCTGCTCGAGGACGCGCCCGAGGCGATCGAATACGACCTCGTCGGCGATGATGACCGGGGCGTCGCCTACGTCCAGTGGCGCACCGTCGGCCTCGTCGGCGACCTCCTCTCGATCCTCGACGAGCGCGAAATCGTCATCGACTGGCCGATCACGGCCGTCGAAACCGAGACCGACCGCGGGCTCGAGTTGACAGTGGTCGGGACGAACTGGGCGATCGAACAGGCGGCCACGGATCTGCCCGACGGCGTCAGCCTCGAACTCCATCGACTCGGCAGCTACCGTCCGCAGGCAGATCGGCAGTTTGCGACGCTCACCGAGCGCCAGCGAGCAGTCTTCGAACTGGCGCTTGCGGAGGGCTACTACGAGGTGCCACGGGAGACGACACAGCGCGACCTCGCCGACCAACTCGACTGCGCGACGGGAACCGTCGCCGAACACCTCCAGCGCATCGAATCGGCGTTCGCGAGCGCCTACGCCGCGTCGATCCAGTCTCAGGATCGCTGACCCGAACGAGACGGCTCGACTCGAGCCAATCACTGACGCCGATCAGCTGTCCACCCCTGTGCTGGCTGGCACCAGACTCGTTTTTATCCGCCACCGATAAGCGACTGGTATGGACGACCTTGAGCGACTCGCCGCCGACATCCGGCGTGCAGACACTGTGGTTGCGTTCACCGGCGCAGGCATCTCTGCACCCTCCGGCGTCCCAACCTTCCGCGGCGACGACGGCGTCTGGGAGCACTTCGATGAGGGCCAGTTCACCTACGGGCGCTTTCAGCGCGATCCAGCGGGGTTCTGGACGGATCGCCTCGAGTTGCAGCGAGTGATGTTCGACGGTGAGTTCGAACCCAACCCAGCCCACGAGGCGCTGGCTGCGATGGGGGCGGACGGACACCTCAAGGCGATTTTGACGCAGAACACGGACGGCTTGCACGTCGACGCCGCCGACGCAAGCGGGACGAATGAGACGACACTGCTCGAACTCCACGGCAACGCGCGACGCGTGCGCTGTCCCGACTGCGGGCGGTGTACCGACGGCGATCCGGTTTTCGAACGCGCTGCCGACGGCGACATCCCACCGACCTGTGAGTGTGGTGGCGTCTACAAACCGGACGTCGTCCTCTTTGGCGAACAGCTTCCGGGCGCGGTCATCCAGCGTGCTCGAGCCCTCGCCCGCGAGAGCGACGTCTTCCTCGCGATCGGCTCCTCGCTGGTAGTTGAACCCGCTGCGTCGCTGCCTCGGCTCGCCGCATCCCCGGAGACGACCGTTGGGATCATCAACCTTGAGTCGACGCCGGTCGACTCGACGGCTGATATCGTCTACCGTGAGGACGTGACGACTGTGTTGCCACGGCTTCGTGACGTCCTCGAGGCGTGAAACAGGTCTGCTTCGAAAAGAGAGATAAACAGCTGGCGATCGCGTGTGCCCGTCTCAGGCGTCGCGTGCCGCCTCGACCGTCTCGCGGACGGCCTCGACACCTTCGTCGTGGGCGAGGTCGCCGACGACGATGACGTCCGCGTGTGTGGCCATCTTCGCGGCTGAGTCGTAGTCGTGGATGCCGCCGCCGTAGAACAGCGTCGACTCCTCGGTCGCCTTGCTTGCGGCCTGGACGATGGCTTCGTCGCCCAGCATGCCGGAGTACTCGAGGTAGACGATCTCTTGGCCGAACATCCGTTCGGCGACCTCTGCGTAGGCAGCGACGTCCTCGGCGTCGAGGTCACAGTCAGCTTCGGTGTACGTCGCGACGTCCGCCTCAGGATTCATCACGATGTACGCCTCCGTCCACGTTCGATCCCAGTCCATGTCGCCATCGAGTCGGACCCACTCTTTGTGTGCGCCCGTGATCCAGAACGGCGACCCGGCGTTGAAGACGGTCGGAATGAGATAGCCCTCGAGCGCCCGGTTATCGATGACGACCTCGGGATTCGACGGCTCCTGATAGAGCGGCACGTCGTGTTCGGCACAGGCCTCGACGACGGCTTCCATGTTTTCCTCGGTGATGCCCATGGTGCCGCCGACCTCGATCGCGTCGGTGCCGGTCGCACAGAGGTCGCCGTAGGTGACGCCCTCGGGAAGCTCCTTGTCGGGATCGATTTTGAGAATGTGGTTCCAGTCGTCCCAGGGGCAAGCGGTAGTCATACCGCTCCGTTTCCCGACAACCGGCAAAAACGCTACGAATCGGCCCCCTCTCGAGAAACGGGCTCGAGGGCCGCGCTCTCGGCCGTCGAGCGGTTCCGTCGACTGCGCTCGACCGTCAGCTTAGACGTACTCGAACCACTCGTCGTACGCGTCCGTTTTGCGCTCGACGATATCGAAGAACCGCGACTGGATGTCCTCGGTGACGGGACCACGGGAGCCGTTGCCGATGGTGACGTTGTCGACTTTCCGGATGGGGGTCACTTCGGCCGCAGAGCCGGTGAAGAACAGTTCGTCGGCCGTGTTGAGTTCGCCACGGGAGATCGAGACATCGTCGTGGACGGTGTAGCCGAGATCCTCGGCGATCTTGATCACGCTGTCGCGGGTGATGCCGTCGAGAATCGACTCCGAGAGGCCGGGCGTGTAAATCTCGTCGTCACGAACCAGGAAGATGTTCTCGCCGGGACCTTCGGCGACGTTGCCCTCCTTGTTCAACACGATCGCTTCGGCGTAGCCGTTCCGTCGGGCTTCCTCGCCAGCGAGCATGCTGTTGACGTACAGGCCCGTCGTCTTCGCGTTCGTCGGAATCTGGCTCGAGGCATGTTTGCGCCACGAGGAAATCATCACGTCGATTCCGTCCTCGAGTGCTTCTTCGCCGAGGTAGGCTCCCCACGGCCACACAGCGACGGCGGTGCGGGTCGGGCAGTCTTTCGGGCTGACGCCGAGCGAGTTGTAGCCGTAGAAGGCGATCGGTCGAATGTAACAGGAGGGGAGCTCCTGACGCTGAATGAGTGTTTTCGTCGCCTCGGTGAGTTCCTCCTTGGTGTGATCGATCTCCATCTCATAGGGCTTTGCAGACTGGAACAGCCGCTCTAAGTGTTCTTCCCAGCGGAAGATCGCCGGCCCTTCTTCGGTGTCATAACAGCGTGCACCCTCGAAGACGCCGGTGCCGTAATGAAGGCCGTGTGTGAGCACGTGGACCTGCGCCTCGTCCCAGTCGACGAACTCGCCGTCCATCCAGATCGTGTCGACATCCATCTCGTCAAATCCCATGCTCGACTGTGAGGAAACCCACTGTAGTAAGTATTCGTGATTTGCGGGACGAGACCGGTGTTTGGCACGGGCGATCGCCGTCACGGACACATCCCCGTAGACCGCCCTCGATCAAATCGATGCGCTACTCGCTACGGTCGCGATCCCGTGTCGCCTCGAGTGCGACGGCGACGGTACCGACGACGCCGACAACGACGGCGCCAAACTGGAGAAGCGTGACGAACGGCGATGGCGATTCGTCCGGCCCGCCGTCGTGATCGTGTTCGTCGTGATCGTGTTCGTCGTGATCGTGTTCGTGTGCATCCGACGCCGGACTCGCGTGGGCGTCGAACCACTCGCTGACGAACTCGCCATCGGGCGAGCCAGTGACGCGAAGCTCCCAGTCGCCGTCGGCTGGAAGCGTCTGGACGGTCGCGTAGGTCCCGTCGTCGGTTTCCTCGAGGTCGACATCGAACGTGTCGTCCGGGCCAGCTGCCGAGAGCCTGACAGTGCGGTCGGAGGCGACCGACTCTCCGTGATCGTCGATGAACGCGACCTCGAAGACGACCGGCTCACCCGACTCAACGAGGAACTGGTCGCCTCCGTCGTCGCCTTCGGCGGGGGTCACCATCAGCGCGAGATCGACCTCCCCCTCCCGCTCGATCGTCGCCGAGCCCAGCGTGTCGTCCCCGGCGACGGCTGCCGTCGGTGCCGAGGTCAACAGGCCCGAGAGCAAGAGCACGACGACGAGAACGCCAACCTCGAGGATGATTGCGCGCCTGAACGTGGTGATCGTCTCCCGTCCCGGCTGGCCGCCGTCCTCGCGGACCCCAGACTCGGAACTGCTCCCGAACAGTCGGCCACCGAATCCGGTTCGACCGGCATCCGTGGGGGACTCGAGGCGGCGAAGGAGGATGAACCGGGTGAACCCACCCAGTCCGAGCGCCAGCAGGACCAACAGCGTTTTCGCGGAGAGGGCAGTGCCGTAGACGGTCTCGCCGAGGTCCTCGAGCGTCGGGACGTGCCACGCCGCAAGGATGAGTCCGGTCGCACCGGCGAGTGTCACGCCGGCGAGGGCGAGCACCGAATAGCGACGGATCGTGTCGACGGCGAGGGCCGTGCGATCAGCGGGAGATGTGTCTCGAAGCAACGGGGGCACGACGAGTGCGAGAACGACGAGGCCGCCGACCCACAGGCCCGCCCCGGCAATGTGTGCCAGATCGACGGCGAACCCCTGCAGGCGGCCGATCGCTGTCGCCGAGTGGCTCGTCCAGCTTACAGTCCCGGCAACGCCGACTGCGCCGACGACCGTCCCGGCGAGCCAGCCACGACGCGAGAACGAGCCAGCGACGGCTGCCCCGAGGACGGCCACGACCGCGGCGGCGAACGCGAGCTGTCCCAGCCATGCTTGGCCAAGGGGCAACCCAGCAAACTCGAGGAGCGTTCCGGGAACGAGCGGCCCGACTGATCGCGCCTGAACGAGACCGAGCGCGACCACCGACCCGAGCAGCAGGACACTCGTCCCGGCGAGCAGCCGCGTGAGACGCCGATCGACCGACTGTGCCGACGCACCGACGCGACCGGCAGCCGGGTAGACCGCAATCGCAGCCGTCAACGGCCCGCCGATGAGGGCGACGAGAGCGACCAGCAACAGCCCCTTCGCGGCGGTTTCGACCGGCGGAACCGACTCGTCCGCATCGTCTTCGTCGTCGTAGGCCTCGAGGACGGCGTCACGGTCGAGCGGGTCGTCGCCGACGCTGAAGAAGAACGTGCCGGATGTCGTATGGCCGTCGTCGGCGAACACCTCCCACTCGACGGTGTACATTCCGTCGGTGTCGTCGCTCTCGGTGGGGGCCTCGAGGGGCGTCCGAACGATCTGCGTGTCGTCCGGATTGATCGTCGCGTCGCCGCTGACGGCTTCGCCGTCGGGTCCAGTGACGGTGACGTCGGCGACCTGCACGCCATCGCCCGAGAAAAAGAGTGTGACGTTTTCGGGGAGCGTTTCGACCTGCTCGCCGTTTGCCGGATCGGCGTCGCTCAGATAGGCGTGGGCAACAACGGGCGTTGCAACGCTTGCAGCCAGCACGATGGCGATGAGGGCCACGGCGGCCACGGTGGCGATCCGGGGTTGACGACGACGATCGGACGATTCGGTCGACTGCATCGGTTATCGGATGGTGCCGGTGTAGCCGGTTCCCGAGTCGCCGACGTACTGAATCGTATCGACACCCTCCTCGATGTCGACGTGGGCGACCACTTCCTGCGTGGACATATCGACGACGGCGACGAACCCGTCAGCGTCGGCAGGGGTGAAGAAGTACTCGTCGCCGGCGACACCGGTTCGATGGAGGTGATGGGCGTCCTCAGGTCGTTCGATATCGCCGACCGAAAGCGTGTCGACGACGTCGAACGCGTCGAGGTCGATGACTGCCGCCTCGTCGTTCATCGTGTTGGCGGTGAAGCCATACATCGTGTCGCCGTCGTCGTAGTACCGCAGCGCGTCGGGGCCGCCCTCGACTGTCACCGAATCGAGTTCCGCACTGTCGTCGCTCGTCGCATCGAGGAAACGAATCTCGTCCCCGTCGAGCACCCCGAGCAGTTCCTCGTCGGGCGTGAGATACATGCCGCCCGCAAACGCGAGTTCGTCGACGATCTCGTTGGTATCGGTGTCGACGACGACGGTCTCGTCGCCGTACTCGAAGTAGGCGAGCCCGGTCTGTGGGCTGTAGGCTTTGTAGTGCGTGCCGCCGTCGTCGCCGAACTCGAGGAACTCCGAGCGCTCGTAGCCGTCCAGATCGATGACTGGCACGCCCGGATCGTTGACGTTCGTCGCGTAGCCCACCGAGCCGAAGTTGTCGTGGTAGAGCAGTTTGCCGTGGCCCTCTCCCTCGAGGCCCGAATCGACGATTTCGACGACTTCGTGTGAGCTCGTCTCGATGACGTAAAACGCCCCCTCCTCGTCGGAGTGTGCCCACATCTCGTCGTCGTTTGGATGGTACAGGTGGGTTCCATCGGGGCCAATATCGACTTCCGCGACGACCTCGCGGGACTCGGTGTCGATCGCGAGCACCTGATCGAGCGAGCCTTCGATCACGTAGATCTCGCTGTAATCTGCCGTGATCTGCGGATCGCCCCAGTCGTTGTCGTCGATCCCATCGGTGATCTCGTCGACGACCGCCCCCTCAGCCGGATCGATAATCGAGATCGTGTTCGGCGCGAACGCGTAGGCGAGTCCGTCGCTGCCATCGCCGTTGTCACCGTTCCCGTCGGTACCGTTGTCATCGTCGTCGCCGAGACAGCCCGCTAGACCGATCGCGATTCCACCAGTTATTGCCTGTACGACACGCCGTCGTTTGACGGGGTGGTCCATATTGGCACTATCCATCCCTTTTGGCATCCAGATTCTGGTTCGGCTAACGAATAGAAGTGAAACTCGCAGAATATGTTCTCGTACCGAACACTCGCTCTTCGATCGTCACGAGCCACTGAGTACCGTTATCGCGCGTCGTGGCCGCCCTCGAGCAGGCCGTCGACGAGTCGGGTGAACCGATCGACCAGCCGATCCGGCACCGTCGGCGTCACTTCGGAGAGCAGCGGGGCGGTCCGGTCGGGATCGGTCAGCGAGAGCGTCACCCGGTTGCGCTCGTCGTAGCGTTTGTCGACGATCTCACGCTCGACCAGATGATCGAGGTGGTACTCGAGTGTACTCCGGGCGATCCCCAACTCGTCTGCGACCGCGGCGGGGCGGCTCGGCTCGTGCTCGATGAGGTAGACGACGATCTCTCGAGCCGTCTCGCGTCGGAACAGTGCCAGCGCTCCGCGCTCCCACTCGTCGTACTGTGGTGTGTAGTAGTGGGTCTGGCCGTAGAGTTCCTCGCGAACGAGGTCGTCGGCGTCGATCAATCGGCGGACGTGGTACTGTATCTGTCCCGGCGCGAACTCCGACGTTCGGACGAGTTCGTTGAAGTGAATGCCGGCGTTCGACTGCACGTGTGCCCTGATCTGTTGTCGAGTGTCGCTCATGGAAATCGATATCTACCCTGTGTTTGGTCCCTGCCGGTGGAACGCGTCGTTATTGGCACCTAGCAATTCGGCCCTGATAACGGCTTCTGCTCGTTCCCGGCGACTGAGAACGGGTCATATGACCCGTTTCTTTATCTTCGTCTCGCCACGACCACAGTCGCGTTCACTCGGAACAGGCGTGCCGGTCACACGCCAACTGACCGAAGCACATAGGTCACTCTCGAACCGAGGTACGGTCGCGTAGATGGATCACACGAGCCCCTACGAAATCGCGTGGTTGGACCCACAGTTGGCTCCGGTACTGCTCGGCGTGATCGTGCTCGCCGTCATTGGCACGACGATCCTCTTTTGTTGTGGCGTCGTCGCCTATCTGCGACGGGGGTCGACCCGGTATCTGCTGATCACGATCGTCCTTGGCCTGCTCGTCGCTCGGTCGATCGTCGGCCTCGGAACCGTGTTCGGGGTGGTGCCGATGACGGTCCACCACCTCGTCGAGCACGGCACGGACTTTACTATCGCCGTACTCATCCTGTTTGCCGTCTATCGGAGCGGCCCCTTCTCGGACCGAGCCGAAGACGGCGGCGAATCCAGCCCCGTCCCATCGGGCCCGGACAGGGACTGATACGGATTGCTGTCCCGATATCCCGCTGATCGCCAGCACGGGTCGGCGATCGGCGGTCAGTGACGACAGGAAATCGTATGAGAGCAGCTGTTCCAGCGGCTATCCCAGTCGCTCGAGGATGTCTCGGCCCTCGAGATAGGAGAGTCCGTGTCGAGTTGCGTAGGCGCGGGCGTCGACGGGAGAGAGCGCCTCGCCGGTTTCGTCGTCTAACATCTCACAGACGACGACGGCGGGCGAGAGCCCGGCGGCGTCAGCGAGCGCGACGCCGAGTTCGGTGTGGCCCGCTCGCTGTGCGAGGAGGTCAGGGGCTGCTCGCAGCAGGTGGACGTGACCGGGCACGCGGAACGCTTCGGAAAACACGGTCTCTGACGGGTTCGTCGCGGCGTCGCCGAGTGCCTGAATCGTCGTCGACCGATCGACGTCCGTGATCCCGGTGTAGGTGTCGCGGTGATTGACCGTCAACGAAAACGACGAGCGCTCGTCGTAGCCGAGTTCGTGATCGCCCGTCGCGGGATGGTCGACAGCTTCGCTGTAGAAGGGCAACTCGAAGGCGTCGGCAACGTCGTGACCGAGTGCAACACAGACCAGTCCGCCGGCGTCGTTTCGCAGTCTGGCAACCGCGTCGGGCGTGACCGCATCGGCGTGATAGATCAGGTCCGTCTCGCCCTCTCGGTCGGCCGCATCGTGGACCAGAATCGGCTCGCCAGCGCGCAGTGCCTCGAGTGCGGCGTCGATGGCGTCGGCCGCCGCCGGCGCAGTTTCTCCGTCCGCGTTCGACTGGGGGCCAGCGTGATGGCCCGTCATTGGCGATCACCCACGTAGACGACGACGTGGTCGTCGTCCTCGAGGGCGAGTGCCTCGCGGAGTTTCTCGGGTGCGATGATCTCGAGTTGATCCTCGTCGTGGTGGGTCCGTTCGGGCGCGATGATGTGGGCGTCTTCGTAGCGCTCACCGTCGGCCGTCTCGATCGTCGCCGGATAACAGACTGCCGGCCCGTACGTTCGGTCGTCGTCCTCCCAGCCATCGATCGGAACCGGCTCGAGTGCGCCGATAGCGCTGCGCCGACGGACGCTGTCGTCGCGCAGGTCGACGTTCAGCGTGCCAGGGAACGGCTCGTAACCGAGTCGATCCTCGAACTGGCGTTTGTACCCCGACAGCGAGATGTAGTGGCGACCTTCACCCATCCCGCTAGTGACGGTGCCGTCGAGTTCGATCTCCGAGTTCGCCTCGAAAATACGACGGTAGTCCTCGTACTCGGCGTGGAGCGTCCGTTCACCCTCGTCGGTGATCGCCACCCACTGGCCGTCGCTGACCGTATCGCGCTCGAGCAGCCCACCACTCTCGAGTCGCTGAAGTCGTCTCGAAGCGGTCTGGTTCGACGCGTCGAGTCGATCGGCAAGGTGAGAACATGAGATCTTGACGTCGCCCTCGAGGCCACCCTCGAGTGCGAGCAGTTTGAGCACGGCGAGTTCGTCGTGCCCGACGGCGGCCGCAGCTGACACTGACATACCAGTTGCTTTGGGGGGATCAACTAAAAGCATACCGAATGTGGTATGCATAACGAAACTGTGATAGAGTTCCCGAGTGTGTCGCTGCGGTGTCCGTTCGTTGGGGAGACAGCGCAAAAAGCCATCGGTCACGGGAGTCATACGGATTGCTGTACCTATTTACCGCCGATCGCCGACCCGTTCTGGCGATCGGCGGTCAGTGACGACAGGAAACCGTATTAGAGATCGCGAGCGATGGCCTCGTCGATTTCGACGACGCGTTCCGGGTCGTCGGTCCAGAACCCATCCCAGACGCGTGGCTCGGTCTCGAGACAGACGAGTGCAGAGCCGGAGCCGTCAGCAGGATCGTCGGGACGGTAGACGACGAACCAGCCGTTTCGATACGTCGGCGTCGTCCCACTGTGGACGGTGACATCGAGATCGATCGTCGCCTCGTCGTCGACGCCGTAGACGTGTACGTCGACATCGCTCGCCGCGAGCTCCGTATACACCTCGTGGGTGCCGATCTCGTCGTTGATCCGCGAGAGTTGCTGGAACGCACTGCGCAGCGTGCCACCGGCTCCGTTCCAGGCCAGTTGTTCGATGCGACGGGAGACGATAATCAACAGCAGTTTTTCCTTGTGGGCAAGCGGATAGCCACGCAGTCGGAGCTGTGTCTCATCGAGATTCGCGAGCACGTCCGGGAACTCGATCTCGCCGAGCCCGCGCGCCCCGGTCACGAACAGATCGGAGTTGATCGCGAGGAGCGACTCGTACAGGTCGGCCATCGGCGACGTCGCCACGGGGACGCCATCCTCGAGGAGCACGGCGACGTCGCCGCCGGCCTCGAGATCGAGGTCATCGGTGAACGCAACGGCGTCGCTGGTGGCCGCCTCGACGGTGATCGACTGCGTCTCGAACGTCTCATCCAGCATCGCCTCGAGCGGGCCGGGCTGGTCGTCACCGACGACGGCGATCGTCGCCGTCGGCGGACCAGTGTTGTCGATGAACGATCGCAGGGTCATCTAGCGGGTTGTCGTGACTGTGGATCATAAAAGAATCCGTTCACTCGAGGGTCCTGCCGGCGGCCGTGACGACTGACGGTAGTATAGTAGCCACTGACCGTCACTGCACATCAGATCGCATGACGACTATGCGATCTGTATGTCAATCGTTTCAGGTGTTACTATAACTCGTTACAGCAATCCGTAGCAGTGCCCCGGAGACCGCAGGACGATCACGGGTACACCGGAACTGACCGCTGCCGGAACGTGTTCACGTCGAGTGCAGAGCAACTGGATTGATCGGCGGACGGTTCGGCCAACGCACACATACTTTCACAAAAACAGCTAAGTAATATACTGGCGTAGCGTTAACTGGTGCTTGATAACAAGGACCAAAGGATAGGGAACGAATCACCACTGGCACGCGGAACTCGGCGTGATTGCACATGGCGAAAGCACACAAACTCGATTGCGAGGCGGCAGAAGCTGACTGCCGATTCATCATCCAATCGGAAAACGAAACAGAGGCGATCGAACTGGCCAGAGACCACATGAAAGCGGTCCACGGAAAGGAGTTCTCCGACGAGGAACTTCAGGAGAAACACCTGCAAGTCGTGTAACCCGCTTTTCGGGCGGCGTTCACCGGCGGCGAGCCAGCGAGTTACTCGCCTGTGACTGGGTCGCGCGCCCAGAACTCGCTGTCCTTTTTCAGTTTTGGGACCCACGTGTCTTTCGTCTTCGAGAGAAGCGCCACGCGGGACGCTGGCACCCCTTTGCACTCCGTAAACTCGGGCATATACTCCTGGACCTGCTCGGTGAATTCCACGACCTCCTCGTGGTCGGGCATCGCCGAGCGGTCGAGTCGGCCCTGTGAGTGACCCACGTGCATGTAGGCTTTCATCTCGATGAAGTCCGGATCGGCCTGCTGGAAGAAGCCAGCGTACCAGTCGGGGTGGTGCATGTTCTCGCCTTTGACGAGCGTCGTCCGCAACACGGTGCGGGTCTCGTCTTTGTCGGCGAGGACGGCCATCGTCTCAAGTAACTTCTCCCAGGCGTCGTCTTCCATCGCGCCGACGACTTGATCGAAGGTGTGGCGTTCGGGGGCGTCGACGCTGACGTAGAGTTGGGTGGGGTCACACTCTCGAAGCACCTCGGGTCGGGTCCCGTTCGAGACGAGGAACGTGGTGATATCGCGGTCGTGGAAGGCTTCGATGAGTTCGGGCAGATAGGGATACAGCGACGGTTCGCCGTCGAGCGAGATGGCGACGTGGCGAGGCTCCATCGCCTGATCGAACACTTCGCGTGGGACCTCCTCGTTGCCACCGAAGCCGGAGAGGAGTCGTTTCTGGAGGTTGAGCGAGGCGTCGACGACGGCCTCGGGGTCGTCCCACTGAACGTCGTCCATCTCATACGAGTGACCCTGATGGTCGCGCCAGCAGAAGACACAGCGCTCGTTACACCGCACGACGGGGGTCATCTGGATACAGCGATGGGACTCGATCCCGTAGTAGATGTTCTTGTAGCATTTGCCCTCGCCGCGCATGGCGTTGGCCGTCCAACCACAGGTCTGGGCGGCCGTGTGGTTCTCGCTGTGATAATCTGGACTCGAGACCTGCATCGCACCGCCGTCGCCGTCGCCCTCGTTCCGTTCGGCGTCGGGTCCGGTATCGACGCCTGTCTCGGCGGAATTGCTCATGTTGCCCCCGATTGGGTGGGCGCGGACAAAAACCGTGTGGTGTGGGGTTGGGTTACTCGCCGTTCGATTTGTGTGGGAGTTCGCCCGGTTCGGCGGGTTCGTCGTCCTCGGTCGACACCTCGCGCTCGAAGCCGTACAGAACCAGCCCCGTATTGGCGGTCAGGAGAACGCCGGTCATCGGGGCTGTCGGGACGAACAGATACAGTCCGACTCCGACCGCGAACGTCCCCGCCGTAAGCACAGCCCACAGCAGCGGCCGCGAAACGTCGACACGGGTGGCGTCCCAGTAGATCACACCGAAGAGCGCACCCGTCGCCACGAGTCCGAAAACGGTGACGAGCAAGTCAGCGACCATACACAGTGGTTAGTGAGCCACCGCAAAAGCGTTCTGCGTTTCAGACCGAGCCCCGGACACGCTCGAGCACCGCCAGCGTCCCATCCGCGTGGGTCGCCTCGAGGACCTCATCGGCGGCTGCTGTGGCCATCTCGTCGGCGTTTCCGACGGCGAAACTCCGACCGACGGTGTCGAACGACGAGACGTCGTTGATCGAGTCGCCGACAGCGACGGCCGCCTCGAGGTCGATCGAGACGTGCTCGGCGATCGTCTCGAGGCCGTCGCCTTTCGTCGGGGTCGTATCCTTGACGTGGTAGGCGTAGCCGGTGTCGATCACCTCGAGGCCGTGTTTGGCGGCGATCTCGCGCAGGGGCCCGATTGGCTGCTCTAAGTTGACCGCGATCTCGGTTTCTCGCCAGCGATTAACGGTGTCTTCTGCGCCCCAGCCGAGCGTGTAGCCGGCGGCGCGATACTCCTCGGTGACAGCCTGGGCGGCCTCGCGGTCGGCTGTGAAGAAGACGTCGTTGCCGGTGTAGACGACGCCCCCGTTTTCGGCGACGACGAGTTCCGGAATCCCGGTGAAATGACAGAGGGCAACAGGGTACGGAAACGCCTTCCCGGTCGCGATGACGACGGGAGCCTCCCACTCGCGGATCGGGTCGAAAATACGCGGGTCGATACCCCAGCCGTCGGGCCGGGTCAGCGTGCCGTCGATATCGAGCACGAGCGGTGGATCGGCAGTCATAGCCGTCACTCGAGGGCTTGGTGACCTAAAAGAGTCGGTTCGAGAGTGCAAGAGCGCTGGACAGCAACCGCGACTGTCGCTCACTCCATCGAATGCCAGCGAGCAGAACACACTTGTTTTTGCGAATACCATTCCAGATATGATTGAAATTATTGTCGTCCCCATGATTTATGTCGCCCTCACAGCGTACGCGGTCTATTTCGGAGTGTTGAAAGCATTAGAGGCGTTTTTCGGGCAGCAAGAAGACGCCGACTCGTATACGGTTTCACCACCGGACCGGTGACTGTCGGTCGATTGTGGTCGACACTCGATGCGTCTCATCACATGCGGTTCGTTCGGGAGTGCTACAAAACGGATCGCCGGAGACCGTGGCGAGTACGTCCTCGAGAGAAAACCCCCCAGACCGCTTAGAGCGCGAGATAGCCCGCGTTGGGCAGCAGTCCGAGCAGATAGAGGATACCGAGTGCGAACATGAAGATCGCGATCGCCATCGCCGGCGGGTCGACGTGGGTCCCGGAGTGGGAGTAGAACATCCGCTGAGTCACTTCTGCGAGCAGACCACTGATCGCGCCGAACGCGCCGGCAGCGAGCAACGCGACGGGTTCGCTCCCGATGGCCGGCATGGCGAGGATCGCCCCCACTGCGCCGAGCAGCGTGATGTGGTGGGTGACAGGGATCTTCTCAACGCCGAGGTTGAGAAACAGCAGGCTGATCGCGGAGATCGCATAGCCCATGAAGATGCTTCCCGTCTCGAGCCAGATGTAGCCGCCGAGAACGCCACCGACGAGGCCGATCGCGATGACGCCGGACCACTTGTACTGGTGGGGCAGCCACGGTTCGGTCGCCAGTCGGCTGGTCTCGGTGCCGCCGTCGGTTGCGATACGTTTCTCACCGTTCTCGAACGGCGACATGTCGAGAATGTTCGACCCCGACACTTTGCCAACGACTGGGTAGTCGAACACGAGCCGCGCGAGGAAGGCCGTTGCCACGACCGACAGCGCGATGTTGTCCGTCGGGAACCCGACGCCGTTCATCACCTGGGTGATGAGCATCCCGACCGCGCCGAAGACCGCACCCACGGCGAGGATGTCGGGTTTGGTCCCGAACGCGTAGAGGATGTTCTTCCCGAAGTGGTAGTCCCAGCCCGCAGGCTCCATCTCGGGGTACTTCCGGCCGGCGTAGGCCGTCGCCGCGACACCGCCGGCGAACGCGACGTGCGGGCCAGTCACCATGCCGAAGCCGATCACGCCGGTGATGTCGGTGGCGAGGCCGCCAGTCTCGACGGCCTCGAGTGTGCCGAGCTCTCGCTGGAGGAGCGCGACGCCTTCACCGAGGAAGACGACGAAGCCCGTAAAGATGAACGCGGGCAACGCACCGATCGCCGCGCCGAACGCGCCGCCGGCGAGGGCGGCGATCAACAAGAGAGCGAACTGCTCGACCTCCAGCCCAATGATGGGTATCTGGAGGAGTGCCTGAAACATCGATTACTCCTCCGTCGCCCAGTTCAGCGAGCGCTCGACGGCGTCGCTCCAGCGGTCGTATCGCTTATCGGCCGTCTCTCTGCCCATCTGAGGCTCGAACTCGCGGTCGATCTGCCAGTTGTCGCGCAGACTGTCGACGTCGTCCCAGTAGCCGACGGCGAGCCCGGCCGCGTAGGCCGACCCCAGTGCCGTCGTCTCGTCGACGACCGGCCGGACGATCTCCGAGTCGATGATATCCGACTGGAGCTGACAGAGGAAGTTGTTCTTGACCGCGCCCCCGTCGACTTTCAGGCTCGTCATCTCGATGCCCGAGTCGGCCTCCATCGCCTCCGCGACGTCGCGGGTCTGGAACGCAATCGACTCGAGAGTGGCTCGGATCACGTGTTCTTTCCGCGTCCCGCGGGTCATCCCGACGATGGTCCCGCGTGCGCGCTGATCCCAGTGGGGTGCGCCGAGGCCGGTGAAGGCGGGAACGACGTAGACGCCGTCGGTTGTATCGACGCTGCGGGCGAGTTCGGCCGTCTGAGAGGGGTTGTCGATCAACGACATGTCCTCGAGCCACTCGATCGCCGCGCCGGTGATGAAGATCGATCCCTCGAGTGCGTACTGGACGTCCTCGCCCGAGCGCTGGAAGCCGATCGTCGTCAACAGCCCGTGGTCGCTCTCGACGGCCTCGTTGCCGGTGTTCATCAGGAAGAACGAGCCCGTTCCGTAGGTGTTCTTGGCGTCGCCGGCGTCGAAACAGGTCTGGCCGAACAACGCCGCCTGCTGGTCGCCGAGTGCGCCAGCAACGGGCACCTCGGCCTCGAGGAAGCCCTCCGGATCGGTCATGCCATAGGTGTCCTCGTCGCTCGAGGGGCGGACCTCGGGGAGCATCTCTCTCGGGACGGAGAACTCCTCCAAGAGGTCGTCGTCCCACTCGAGGTCGTGGATGTTGTACAGCATCGTCCGCGAGGCGTTCGTCACCTCGGTGATGTGGTTGCCCGTGAGGTTGTAGATCAGCCACGTGTCGATCGTTCCGAACAGCACGTCGCCTCGCTCCGCGCGGTCGCGGATGTCGTCCGGCCGCGACCGCTCGAGTTTGATCGGATCGGCGTTGTCGAGCAGCCACTCCGCTTTCGTCGCCGAGAAGTAGGCATCGGCCTCGAGGCCGGTTTTCTCGCGGATCGTGCCGACCAGTTCGTCCTCCTCGAGTTGTTCGACGCGGTCGGTCGTGCGCCGGTCCTGCCAGACGATCGCGTTGTGAACCGGCCGACCCGAGTCGGCATCCCACAGAAGCGTCGTTTCGCGCTGGTTGGTCACGCCGATGGCCTCGAGTTGGTCGGGTGCGACCCCGGCCTGCCCGAGCGCCTGCGTGATGACGCGTTTGGTGTTCTCCCAAATCTCCATTGGGTCGTGTTCGACCCAGCCAGGCTCCGGATAGATCTGTTCGTGTTTCTCGTATGCGTTCGCGACGACCTGTCCGCCGTGGTCGAATACGATGAATCGCGTCCCGGTCGTCCCCTGATCTACTGCACCAACGTAGGTATGTTCTGTCACTAGTAGTCACCCGTATCGTACTGCTCACGCAACGTCTTTACCAGTGGTCGCGTGCTATTGGTAAACAAATTCGACGATCATTATAAATGTTCCTGAAAGTGTAATAGTGGCATTATATTTTACCAACAATATTACGACTATCTCTCCAAAAACAGTCGAGTTCTTCACCCGAAAATCATCGTTTCGCCGGGAATGAGGGCCGAACCGCGACCATAGTGTGCATGATATTTCCATACATCATTGGTTGTTATGGGCGTTGGGAGAGCGTCGATAAAATAAAGAGCAGGGAGAACGAGGTACGAACCAAGGGATGACAACCCACACTGACGTCCTCGTTCTCGGCGGCGGGTCGACCGGCTGTGGCATCGCCAGGGATCTGGCGATGCGCGGCCTCGAGGTGACTCTCGTCGAACGGGGCAATCTGACTGAGGGGACGACGGGCCGGATGCACGGGCTCTTACACAGCGGGGGCCGATACGCCGTCTCCGATCAGGCGAGCGCGATCGAGTGTATCGAGGAAAACGAAATCCTCCGGGAGATCGCGGGCCACTGCGTTGAAGCGACCGGCGGCCTGTTCGTCCAGCGACCCGAGGATTCGGACGCGTACTTCCAGGAGAAACTCGAGGGCTGTCGTGAGTGCAACATTCCCGCGCGTGTGCTCTCGGGACGGGAAGCACGCGAGATCGAACCCTACCTCGCAGACGACGTCAAACGCGCGATCGAAGTGCCCGACGCGGCAGTTGATCCGTTCCGACTCTGCGTGGCGAACGCGGTCGACGCCGAAACCCACGGCGCACGCATCGAGACCCACGCCGAGGTAGTCGACCTCCTGCGCGACGGCGACGACATCTACGGCGTGAAAGTGCGCCACGAGTCGGGACCGGGCAAACGAAACCACACCGTCGCCGGCACGATAGAAGAGATCACGGCCGACTACGTCGTCAACGCGACGGGCGCGTGGGCCGGCCAGATTGGAGACATGGCCGACCTCGAGATCGCGGTCCGTCCCTCGAAGGGCGTCATGACGATCATGAACGTCCGGCAAGTCGACACCGTCATCAACCGCTGTCGGCCGAAAGGCGACGCCGACATCATCGTCCCCCACGAGACGACGGCGATCCTCGGCACCACCGACGAGGAGGTCTCGGACCCGGACGACTACCCCGAGGCGCAGTGGGAAGTCGACCAGATGATCGACACCCTCTCGGAACTCGTCCCGATCCTCTCGGAGGCACGAACGATTCGGTCCTTCTGGGGCGTCCGCCCGCTGTACGAGCCGCCGGGAACCGGCACCACCGACCCGACGGACATCACGCGTGATTTCTTCCTGCTCGACCACGCCGAACGCGACGGCGTCTCGGGGATGTCCAGCATCGTCGGCGGGAAGCTGACGACCTACCGGGCGATGGCCGAAGAGATCGCCGACCACGTCTGTGACAAACTCGGCGTCCGTGCCTCCTGTGCCACCGCCGACGAACCGCTCCCCGGCAGCGAAACCATCGAGACCCTCGAGGCCGGCATGGACGACTTCGGCCTCCGCTCGCCGGTCGCTCGCCGGAGCAAACAACGCCTCGGCAGTCGCGCAAGCGAGGTGCTCGAGACCGACGCGGCCAACCCCGTCATCTGCCAGTGCGAGGGCGTTACGCGCGCGGAGATTCAAGACGCAATCTCCCAGTCGGGAACGGACCTGAACGCGGTTCGCATTCGCACCCGCGCCTCGATGGGCAACTGTCAGGGCGGCTTTTGCTGTCAGAATATGGCGAACGAACTCCACCCCGAGTACGACGAGGAGACCGTCCGGGCGGCGCTCGACGAACTGTTTCAGGAACGCTGGAAGGGCGAACGCCACGCGCTGTGGGGCGAACAGCTCTCCCAAGCGATGCTCAACTACGCGCTGCACGCGACGACGATGAACCGTGACCGCGACCCCGCAAGCGAGTCGAGCGACCTCGAGTACGACGCGTTCGATAGCGGTCAGCAGACGCCCCAGCGGCGCGCCGATGGGGGGAACTGAGATGGCGATCGAAGACGACGTCCTCGTGATCGGCGGCGGACTCGCCGGCGCGACGGCCGCACTCGCCGCAGCGGAGCAAGACGTGCAGGTACGGCTAATAACCCACAAACAGAGCACGCTGCGCCACGCCAGCGGGCTGATCGACGTGCTCGGCTACACCCCCGAAGGGGACGGTCCGCTCGTCGACCCCTTCGACGCCCTCGCCGACCTCCCCGACGGCCACCCCTACGAGCGCGTCGGAGCCGAGGCCGTCCGCGAGGCGCTCTCGTTCTTTGACGACGTCGCCGGCGAAGCGTATGCTGGCGCACACACGGACGCAAATGCCTTGGTCCCGACCCACGGCGGCACGGTCAAACCGACCGCCCGCTACCCGGCCTCGACGGCCGCCGGCCTGGCGAGCGACGACCGGGACGCGCTGCTGGTCGGATTCGAGACGCTTCCGGATTTCGAGGCCCCGCTGGCTGGGGCCCACCTCGAGGCCGCTGGCGTCCCGTTTTCGGCTCGCGGCGTCACGCTGTCGTTCCCCGGCATCGTCCGCGACGACGCGAAGGTGACGCGCTATGCCCACCTGCTCGACCAGAACGAATCCGTCTCGACGGGTGCGGGCGAAACCGGCGCGCGCGAGGCGCTCGCCGCGGCCGTCGAGGCCCACCTCGAGGACGAGTCTCGAGTCGGCTTTCCCGCGATTCTGGGCGACGACCACGCCGCTGAGGTGCGAGCCGATCTCGCGGACGCCCTCGGCGTCGACGTCTTCGAAGTCCCGATGGGACCGCCCAGCCTGCCGGGACTGCGACTTGAGGATCTGCTCTACGAGGCACTCGAGGATGCGGGCGTGCGGGTAACCTCGGGCGTGCCGGTGGTCGAGTACGAGACGGGTGCGGACGGCGACCGAATCGACCACGTCGTCGTCGACCGCACCGGCTCGAAACTCCCCCACCGCGCCGACCAGTACGTCCTCGCGACGGGCGGGCTCGTCGGCAAAGGCGTCCGTTCGGAACGCGAGCGGGTGTACGAACCGCTCTTCGACTGTCACGTTCCCCACGCCGCCGACCGCTACGACTGGTTCGTCGACGACGTGTTCGGCGACCAGCCCTACGCACGCTTCGGCCTGCGCGTCGACCGCGAGTTGCGGCCGTTGACTGCCGACGACGAGCCAGAGTTTTCGAACCTGCGCGCGGCTGGCGCGGTTCTGAGCGGGTATGACTTCGCGGCGGAGAAATCCGGCGGCGGCGTCTCGCTCGCGACGGGCTACGTCGCCGGGACACGGGCCGGCGAGGAGGGCGGCGAATGACTGATTTGAGACACAGTGTGCGAGCGATCGACTCGAGCGACGACCGCGAGTGCGAGCAGCCGATGCAGGTGAGTTCATGAGCGACGCAGAACACCCAACCGACGACGGCGTATCGAGCGACGACGAGTTCGAACCGATTCAGGTCTTCCCCGAGGCCGAGGAGATGGACCTCCGACCGGGAGCCGACAACTGTTATAAGTGTTCGACCTGCGATACGAACTGTCCCGTCGCCGAGGTCGACGACGAGTTCCCCGGGCCGAAGTTCCAAGGGCCAGAGCAGTGGCGGCTCAAACGTCAGGACGACCACGACATCGACGACTCCGTGATGAAGTGTTCGAACTGTATGCGCTGTGATAGCGCTTGTCCCTCCGAAGTACCGCTCTCGCAGATGCACAACACGGCTCGAGGCGAGTACGTCGACGAACACATGAACACACTCTCTCGAGAGTACATCCGCAACCGAATCCTCGCGAACTACCGGCGACTCGCGCCGCTGGCCGCAGCCTTCCCCCGGACGGCGAATTTCGTAATGGGGCTGTCGGTCACCCAGTGGCTCGGCGAGAAGACGCTGGGCATCACGGGCGAGCGGGAGTTCCCCGAGTTCGCGACCGAGACGTTCCGGGAGTGGTGGACGAAGCGAGGTGGCAACGCCACCTCGAAACAGCGAGCACAGGAAGCGCGAGCAGAGCGAGGCGGTGCGACGGACGAGGCGAAACGCATCGCCTACTTCCACGGCTGTTACTCGAACTACAACACCCCCGAGGTCGCAAAGGCGCTCGTCCGCGTCTACGAACACTTCGGTTACGAGGTCATGGTCCCCGAGCAATCCTGTTCGGGAACGCCGATGTTCGCCAACGGGATGCTCGAGGACGCTCGCCGGGCCGCCGAGACGAACGTTCGCGAACTCGCGGCTGCACTCGAGGAGGGTGCCGATATCATCGCTTCCTGTAGCTCCTGCTCGATGTCGATCCGCCAGGAGTACCCCGAACTGTTCGACTTCGAGGGGACCGACGACGTCGCCGCGAACACCTGGGACGCCGTCGAGTACCTCCGCGTCCACGAGGACCTCGAGGGTGAACTCGAGGGGACTTCCCTTGAGGACGAGTCGTTCGCCTATCACGCACCGTGTCATTCACGTAACCAGGGCCTCGATGGACAAACGATCGAAGTGCTAGGGGCAATCGATGGGATCGACGCACACGACGTCGGCGACTCCTGTTCTGGAATCTCCGGGACGTACGGCTGGAAAGAAGAGAACTACGAGACGTCGATGAAAATCGGCGAGGAGATGTTCGAGCATATGGACGACGCGCCCGCAGAGACCGGCCTGACGGAGTGTCCGACCTGCTCGATGCAGATGGAACACGGCACCGGCTACGAGATCAAACACACCCTCGAGATCATCGCGGCGGCGCTCGTGGGAACGGATCTCGAAACCGACCACGACCACCAGCAGGCGAGGTAATGAAGCTGGAAGAGCGTATCACTCGACGGCGATCAGCACGAACGGAACAGGGACTCATCGTCGACCGAGACCATCTCAGCCCGGTCGTCCATCGTCCGGAACCGATCGGTCGTGGACCCGTCTTAGAGCAGTTGCTCGACGCGCTCGAGTCGGTGTTCGACGGGGAGTTACCACCGCCGGTGTCGGTGGTCGGACCCGCTGGCTCGGGAACGTCGGCGATCGTCACGGCGCTGTTCGACGCGTTGAACGACCAACTCAGCGAGACCTCGCGGACGATTGGCACGACGACACGCGCTGGCAGTACCGGTCCAGTGACGTGGTTCGTCTACGTCGACGGGCGACGTGTCGAGAGCGCCTTTGCGTTCTATCAGACGGTCCTCTCCGTGCTCTCTCCCGATCCCGTCCCACAAAGCGGCGTCGGGACTGACGAACTGTGCGAGCGGCTTTGTGATCGACTCGATCGGCCCCACCACCGCGCAGTGATCGGGATCGACCACCACGACGAGCCCGAATCACTTGCCGTCGACCAGATTCACGAACTACTCGAGCCGGTCACGGACAGCGTCTCGACGATGGCGGTCGGCCAAACCGTCCCCGACGGCTGGGACGAGACACACCCGAGCGTGTCGGTCCCGGCCTATCGGCACCACGAACTCGTCGATGTCATGACCGATCGTGTCTCGACCGGCCTCGCGGCAGGTGTCTTGGATCATGCGTCGGTTCGCAGCGTCGCGACGTGGGCGGACGGCAACGCCCACGATGCGCTCGCCGCGCTGTTCGGTGCCGGTGTCCTTGCGACCGCCGATGGCAGCGATCGGATCGAATCACACCACCTCGAGACGGCCCGGAATAGCGTTCCGACAAACGGCGTCCACCTCGATCGAGTGCTGTCGCTTTCGGAAACGCGCCAACAGGTGTTGGCCGATCTCGTTGCCGTCGAGTCGGCCAACAGACCCATCCGTGAGGTCGCCGCGGAGATTGCCAGTCGCTCGTCGCTGACTGCAGGGACGGTCAAACGGTTTCTCTACGAACTGGCGGATCGAGGCATCATCGAGCGCGTCCCGCTCCCTGCAAACGGGAGCGGACGCCGACCCAGCGCCGTCGTCCCGCGGTTTCCGACGATCGTCTTCCAAGCACTGGGACCGACCGCGAACGACGACTAAAGCGGATTGCTGTACCGATGTCCCGCTGATCGCCGACCCGTGCTGTCGATCGGCGGACAGTGGCGACAGGAAACCGTCTCAGTACTCGAGGTCATCGGTGTACCAGTCGACGAGCAACACGGCACCCGCGCCGACGACACCCGCAATAAGAGCCACAGCAGGCGTGCCGATGGACGAGTTACCGAGATTCGTCCAGACCTCGACGGCGGGGAGACGCAAGGCACCGACCATCAGACTCACTAAAAATGCCAGTGTCGCGGCCCGGTATCGATCGAGCGCGTAGCCAACCGCGTGGGCCATCGTGAACAGACCGAGGACTGCACCGGCGCCGAAAACGGTGACGACCGAGCCGGCGTCGATCACCGGGGCGAGTGCGCCGCCATTGAGCAGTCCGATCACCCCATCGATGAACGTGCTTAGCGTCCCGGTCATGTACTCGTACTGACCAAGAATCAGAAGGAAAAACGCTCCTGAAACACCCGGCAAGACCATCGCACAGATCGCAACTGCACCAGCAATAAAGACCATTATCGGACCGTGTGAAGCACCACTCGCAGTCACACCCGTCACAACGAACGCCAGTCCGATCGCGACCAGCGAAACAGCAACCCGCCCTCCCGTCCACGTCTCGACCTCCCCGTAGAGGACGATCGCCGACGCCGCGATCAGCCCGAAGAAAAAGCCGTAGGTCGGCACGGGGTACGTCGTCGCCGCCACATACATGACTCGTGAGAGGATCACGATCGCCGTCGAGATCCCGAGTCCGAGCGTGAGCAAGAACGGGAGATCGATCCGCTCGAGTTCGTCCCGGAGGGCTGCTCGCGCCTCGGGTTCGTGGGGGCGAAGCGCGGGCCGAAACGAGCGTGGATCGATCGCCGTGATCGCCCGAATCAGTCGATCGTAGATGCCGACGATCAACGCGATCGTCGCGCCCGATACACCGGGGACAACGTCTGCGGCCCCCATCGAGAACCCTTTCAGGTATACCGCGAGAAACTCCCGCATTGCCCGGGGGTATTCCGGACGGCGGGAAAAGCCTTCTTACTCTTAGATACTGCCGAACCGCAGCCAGTCGCTCACTGTCGATCGAACGGTGTCACGAACCGCGGCGCGTTAGCCAGCCATCTGCATCGCTGCCGGCGTGACAGCGCCAGCGACGTCCGCGTCGTCGTCACCGGGTTCCTCACCGGCATCGGTGTCGGCGGTTCCTTCGTCGAGTTCGTCGCCGTCTACGTCTTCAATGCCGTCCTCGTCGTCAGCGTCGTCCGACTCCTCGAGTTCAGTCTGCTCGAACTCGATGTCGTCGATCAGTTCTCCCTGAATCACCGCTGTCTCAGGGACCGCGGTCTGTGCTTCATAGCCCTGTTCGCCCGACTCGCCGACGGTCAGCGTGTAGCCGTCGACTGCCTCGACGCTGCTGTTCGTGTAGCCGTCCTCGACGCCGAGTTCGTCGTCCGTTGCGTACGGAACGACCAGTTCGAAGGAACCGTCGTCCGCAAGCTCGACCTCTTGCGTGTAGGTGAACGTCCGCTCGGCGTTCGTCTCGAGGTCGACCGTGGCGGTGATCGTCGCATCCTCCTCGAGGAGATCGTCCTCGTCGTCGACGGTCCCGCTGAGCGTCGCACCCTCGACGCGTTCGAACGTTTTGACTGCGGCGGCGTCATTGACACCGAAGAGTTCCGTGGTCGGCTGCTGATCGAGTTGTAACAGCCTCTCCTGGCCGACTCGCTCATTCACCTGCACTGCGAGCTGTCCCTCACCAGGTGGCGCAATGTCGCCGTCCTGAACGTAGAGTACGTCACCGTCTTCGTACCCCCAGGCGTCCAGCTGTTGGACCGTCTGCTCTGGGAACGCCTCTTCGGCGAACACTTGTGCGTAACTGGCGAAGATGGCCGTTCCAGCGCCTTCGTTCTCGTGAACGACACGGTAGTGTTCCATACCGTCCGCGTCGTCGAAGTACAGCTGGGACAGCATCGTGTCGTGATACGGCATCTCGCCGAACGTCTCCGCGAGCTCATCCGAGTGAAGTGGCTGTCCCGGCTGGTAGTCTTCCGGCGTCATATAGTGGGTGTACTCCGGCCCCGTCCACTGGGTGATCGCAGGGAACTTTCCGCCAGCCATCGCGTAATCGATCATTACGTACCGCATCTCCTCGTGGGTAGGGTCTGCAGCCATTGCCTCGAGGTCCTCGTTCGTATGCACATCGGTGCCACGCGGGTCCTCGCCCGCAGCGATCGCATCGAGGATCAGTTCGCCGCGCTGTTCGGATTCAGCGGTCAGGAACGCCGACGACGAGCGGGCGTTCTGCTGGAACGGGTTCGAGTGTGGGATGCGCTCGGCCTGTGTCGTTATCAGGTGGCCGTAGTCCCACCACGACATCACGCCATACGCACCGACGGGGTACTCATGGTCACCGCCATCGGGGTAGTCGTAGGTGCCGTAGTACTCGAGGTCGCTGGCGTTATCCGCACCACCCCAGTCGCCCGGCTCGGGCGTGTTGTCGGCAAGCCAGTGGTTCGATTCCTCCCAGACCATGGCTTCCTGATGTGGACCAACGCGTTCGCCACGGTCCCACGCCGTGTCCGTACTGGACGCAATCGGTGGCAGTAGTGGTGCAAACAGAAGCATGACGACCAGCACCAACACGATGATCTGATAGGTCTCGACCTGCCGAAGCGAGTCGACACCACCCCGAATATCGAGGTCGAAGATGCGGACGATATCTGCGACGAAGACGGCGTTGACGACAGCGACTGCCAACACAAGGTAGTACGCAAACCGAAGCTGTGTCGCGGCCATGCTGATCAGGAACGCAGACCAGACGATGATTAGCGTGTACTCAGCGCGGTATTCACGGCCGAGGAACGGACGAGCGATGAGCAGGGCAAGGCCCGCAAGCATCGTGTAAAATGCCGCGCCGAACTCGTTGAAGACGTGGCTGGTGAAGTCCGCCGGTGGCTGCGCTTCGGAGATGGTGAGGTCAGTCCCTGTCGTCCCGAATGGAACGACTCGTCTCGTCGCGTTGTTGACGATCGTCGAGAACAGGTCAGGAAGCACGAGCCACATCGCGAGGAACGCAACGCCAATGAGCCCAGCAACCGCGCCAGGATAGTATCGACGATCGATGTCGTAGTTGTTCCACTGTCGAGCAAGCCAGGCCATGAATAGACAGCCGCCAGCGACGAGTGCAGCACTGATCGGCTGGATGTAGCCAAAGCTCGTAACACTCGTCCCCGGCTCCTCGATCAAGACGACGGTAACGAGTGTGGTCACCCCGAGACTGAGTGCGCCGACAAAGGCGGTGTGATCAGGTGAGATACCACGGAGATACTCAAGACACAGCTGGATGGTAAAGAAAATCGCCAAGATACCGACGAGAACGACACCAGGTGGCCAGACCCAAATGTACAGTGAGAGTGCGATGCCGGCAAGGACACTGTAGATCGCTGGTTCCCGAAGCGTTTCCCAGTCTTTGTCGACGACGAGTTCGTAGATCGGCTGTTCGCGTTCGGCGACTCGCAAGGCGACCATCATCGAGAGGACGGCAATCGCCATGAACAGCACCTCAGCGACGTGATGCTGGAGTTGGCCGACAGTCGTTCGGGCGAGGAACGACCCCGGGACGAGTGCGAGGATGACGACCGAGACGAGCCCGCCGACAGTGCCGCCGAGGCGTCGGCCGATAGAGAACACCGGGATCGCGACGAGTGCTGCCATCGCCGGGACAGTGAGCAACGCGACGGTGTAGAGCGTGCTCGTGGATGGATCGCCAAGCCCCACGATCATCGCAATGGTGACGATGATCTGGTCAAACAGCGTCCCGAACTGGCCGACGTAGTTGCCAGTCGGGAATCCGGTCCATATCTCATACGGCATCGTGTTCGGATAGTTCTCGGCGGTCCACTCGACCGTCCGCCAGTGATACCACGAGTCGACACCACCCAGTGCAGGCGTGCCATCCTCGGTAACGAATCTGCCATACGCCTGGGTCCGTACCCAGAACATAAACAGCATCACGGCCCCGATGACGGGGATGTGATACCAGTCAGCCCACGTCTCGAGCAACGACGGCGCTGTTTCAGCCCCGTCGTCTTCGACGTGTTCAGTGTCCGTACTCATTAGGTCCCCCCAGACACAAGCCAAGAATAAGCCTTGTCATCTCTCTGTCGCTCTCTGACATCTCTATCCCGTCGGTCGTGACTCGAACAGGGATCGCCGGTGGACACTCCACTGCGACTGTAACCCACCTGAAGGAAAACACTTATTCGCCGCTCACAGCAACCGATTCCCGATGAAGGTCTCTGTCGTCATCTGTACCTACGCGATGGACCGCTACGACGTCTTCTCGGAGTGTGTCGACAGCGTCCTCGACCAGACGTACGACCCACTCGAGGTCGTCATCGTCGTCGACGGGAACGACGCCGTCTTCGATCGCGTCTGTGACGACTACGGCGGCCTCGAGGGCGTCGTACTCCACTGTAACGACGAGAATCAAGGGATTTCGTACAGTCGAACTCGAGGGGCCGAAATCGCGACCGGAGACGTCGTGGCGTTCATCGACGACGACGCCGTCGCCGAACCCGACTGGATCGAGGAACTGGCACGCGTCTACGACGAGACCGACGCGATTGCTGTCGGCGGTCACGCAAAGCCCGACTGGGTGACCGAGAAGCCGGATTTCTTTCCCGAAGAGTTCTACTGGCTGGTCGGCTGTGACGAACGCGGGATGGGCGAGCACATGGAAGAATTGCGAAACACGTACGGCTCGAACATCTCCTTTCGACGGGACGTGTTCCTCAACGTCGGCGGCTACGACGAGAATACGGGTCGAAAGGGTGATCGACACATCCAGGCCCACGAAGCGCCGGTCTGTATTCGGATGGCTAACAAGTACGGCAAGGGTGTGATCTACAACACCGACGCCGTGGTTCACCACAAACTGTTCGACTACCGTGGGAACTTCCGCTGGCTGGTGTTCCGGTCGTTCTGGCAGGGCTACTCGAAACGAATCATGGACATCCTGTTGCCTGAGGCTTCTGGAGATAAAAACGACTATTTGAAGCAGCTCATGCTCGAGTTCGTTCCATCGCGGGTGAAAGACCTCGTGTCTGAGCCCTCGAGTGCGAAGGCGAAACAGCTCGTGACGATCTTTATCTTTACCGCGGCGGTCGGCTTTGGCTATCTCTACGGATTGATCGATGTCGATCGCTCGGAGTTGGTTACCGACCGTGAGGCCATAGCAGGTAACTGACGCTCGGGTTTTCTTTCCGGTCGTTGTACTGTGTCCTCGAGCAATCGCTTACGCCTCGAGTCGCGGAACGGCCTCGAGGGTCGCGTTCTCGTCGCCAGTGAGATATTCTTCGTAGTAGCCCAGCCCGCGGACGGCGGTGAGCAGTTTCGAGAGCGCGCCGAAGGCGAGTCGGTCACTCGTCGGGAGGTCCCGATCGGGGCGTTTAATCCCGCTGGGTCTTGGTGGAACGCCGGGCGTGCCGTATCGGTCGGGGTGAAAGCGCTGGAGTTGACAGAGCCCGCGGCCGACGCGGCGATCCTTCTTGACGTGTGCGCGGAGGCTATTTCTGGTTGGGTGGTACATCGTCACGTCCCCGGCGAACTGGAGGTCATACCCCGCGTCGTGGACCCGGTTGCCGAACTCCTTGTCGCCGCCGGATTCGAGGCGGTGATCGAACAGGCCCACGTCCTCGAAGACGGCTCGTCGGGTGAAGAGACAGCAGGTCGGGGCGAACTGCTGGTGCTCGAGGTATCCTTCGACGGGAAAGCCCGTGTGGTGATCGTAGCGGGCCAGGAGGGGTGGGTTTTCGGGGAGGGTGAGCTCGACGTTACAGCCCATGTAGTCGGCGTCTGTGGTTTGGAAGGTGTGGAGGGCGGACTCGAGCCAGTCCTCGGGGACGGTCATATCGGCGTCGACGAACGCGAGGAGTTCACTGTCGGTGTTGCGGATGCCGGTGTTGCGGGCGGCGTAGGAGGACTGGATCTCGGTCTCGTGGACGAGGGTGAGGTGGTCGTGGTCGTTTTCGTAGGAGTGGACGATCTCCGGGGTTCGGTCTGTGGAGTCGTTGTCGACGACGACTATTTCGTGGTTGGGTGTTTGGGGGAGGAGGGACTCGAGGGTGGTCTGGATGCCATCGGGGTCGTTGTAGACGGGAATGACGACGGATGTTCTCGCGTGTTCTGAATAGGACATAGCGACAGTGATGTCTCTACGTCAGTCGATATGCCAGTTGCAAAAAGGCGTTGGTCGGGCCAGACAGCACGCGAGGATAGTCAGAAGGAACTTAACAACCTGAAGGGACGTCAGTCATTTCGAACGGATCGGCAGACTTGGGTCTCGGACCATTGAGCCCTAAACTCACGGAGTGGTCAGAAACTGATCAGCTTTAGCCACACCCACCGAGGCCCAAACGAAATGACTACCGACGAAAGCCGCCGAACCTCATCGACGCACTTCCTCCGCGATTGCTTCACCATGAGATGATCAAAGAACTCGGCGAATCAGATCGCACGGTTGGGACGATGCCGATCAAGAGTCAGTTCAACGATGTCGTAACCGAGTTCCTCGAGTAGCACGCTCCTGCCGGCGACCGAAAAGCTGTTTCAGCTTCCCTGCATCCTCTCGTCCGTGCCAACGTTCGCTCGCACCGGCTCCGGAAAGTGGCACGTCGTCGGTCCCGACGGCTGTCGGTACGGCCGGGAGTTCGACGACGACACTTCGCCCGACGAAACCGTCACGGCTACCGATATCGTCGCCTACGAGCCACCGCCGACACTCGAGGATGTCCGTTCGGATGCATCGATCGACGAACTCGCCGCCGCTCGAGGTCACACCCACGACCAGCGTCTCGTTCTCCCGAGGACGATCGAGGAGAGCGATTCGGACCTCTGTGCCTCCTGTCGCACGAGACTGGAATCCCACCAGAAACGCCGGTCAGCGGTCATTGCCGACTGCAAGCGGGTGACGACGGTTCGCGACGCTGGCTGGGAACGGACAGAACGCGAGACGCGCCGGGGCTGTGACTGGTGTCGCGCACACGAACGGACGACGTGGCACAGCGACGACCTCGGGGCGACGGTGTGTCCGGCCTGTGGACGACTGTTCGAAACACGACCTGTCTCTTATACACATCTCTGATG
>NZ_AOHX01000026.1 GCF_000337735.1 Natronorubrum sulfidifaciens JCM 14089
GCCAGCCCGCTCAGAGATGTGTATAAGAGACAGAAACACACCTACGCCGACGTCGTCTTCGAACTCGAGCGCACTGGCCACGGGTTCTCAGCGGAAGGACTCGCTGCACTCGAGGCCATCCGTGCCGACTACGCCGATCGGGTTGCCGACGACGAGTCCCACGAGACGGACGTTCGACTCGAGGTCGCCACGACGACCCGGACCGTAACTCTCGAGGGCATTCTCCCGGCGGACCACGAGGGCGTGATCACCGATTGCTGGGACGTCGTGAGCGATCCGGACTACTGGTTCCCGCTCGGGTGGCCCCAGCAGGGGTACATCCATCGTCGGTCAGCAGAGCCCACCATCCCGGGACGTGAGCCGGTTGTCGAGGCGTTCCCGCGTCTCAAAACACGACAGCCGTCCACAGCGGTCGACACGGGCACGCTTCGGTCGATCACGGACCCCGGCCGATACGACCGCGGCGAGCGCTACTACGAACAGGGTTCCGTGACCGAGATCGAACGCGTCGACGATCATCTCCAGGCGACGGTCCAGGGAAGCCGCCCGTACGACGTTCAGGTCACGCTCTCGAACGGCAGTTACGTCGAGGGCGAATGTAGCTGTCCCGACGACGCAACCCCCTGCAAGCACATCGTCGCAGCCGTATTGGCAAGCGGTGACGTCAAGCCGATCGGTGACGACCGCTCGCTCGAGGACGCCCTCGAGTCGGCGTCTACCGAGGATTTACGTGACCTCCTTCGATCGTTCGCCGACGAAGACATCACAGCTCGCAAGCGTATCTACGACGAGCTAGATGGCTGAAGTCGAGGGGCGTCGACGCGGTGGCTCGTCACGTCGCGCGGATGGCTTTCGGTTGCGGATACGCCGTCGACAACTGATCGGTGTGGTGTGTCTCCAACGACGTTCACGATGGACCGACCTGTCGCTCACAAAGTATATAGTCGCCGGTCCCGGATAGCTCGAGACATGCAAGCAGTCGTCCTGGCCGCGGGCAAGGGCACTCGCCTCCGGCCGCTCACCGAAGACAAGCCGAAGGTCCTCGTCGAGGTCGACGGGAAGCCACTCATCGAGGACGTTTTCGACAACCTCCTCGAGATCGGCGTCACCGAACTCGTCGTGGTCGTCGGCTACATGAAAGAGAAGATCATCGAACGCTACGGCGACGAGTACGAGGGCGTCCCGATCACCTACGCCCACCAGCGCGAGCAGTTAGGGCTCGCCCACGCGATTCTGCAGGCCGAGCCACATATCGACGACGAGTTCGTGCTCATGCTCGGGGACAACGTTTTCCGGGGGAACCTCGGCGACGTGATCAACCGCCAGCAGGAAGACCGCGCAGACGCCGCGTTCCTCGTCGAGGAAGTGCCGTACGAAGAAGCCTCCCGCTACGGCGTCCTCGACACCAACGAGTACGGTGAGATCGTCGAAGTGGTCGAGAAACCGGACGAGCCGCCGTCCAATCTCGTCATGACCGGCTTCTACACCTTTACGCCTGCCATTTTCCACGCCTGCCACCTCGTCCAGCCAAGCGACCGCGGGGAGTACGAACTGCCCGACGCGATCGATCTGTTGATCCAGTCCGGGCGAACGATCGACGCGATCCGAATGGATGGCTGGCGCATCGACGTCGGCTACCCCGAGGATCGAGAGACCGCAGAAGCGCGGATTCAAAAGGAGCAGGAAGCAGCGCCCGAACAGTAGCCGGCTCGAGTCACGTCCATCGCTGCCGAGTTCACGATTGAACGACGACTCGAGGCCGACCCACCAAACCCGGCTACCAGGGCTCGTTTTTCAGGCCGAGTTTGTACGCGATCATGTTCGTCGTGACGTGGAGAATCGGCGTGAGAACGACGACGACGGCGACGACCTCCCACGTGAACACGTCGAAGAACCACTCACTCGCGAGCAGCGCCGTCAGGGGCAGGGAGACGACGACGAAATCGAGCTGATCGAGCCCGGGGAACATCGCGCCGCGCTGGCGGCCCGATCGGCGTTTCAGAAACGAGGCGAGGATGTCGCCGAGCATGGCCCCGGCAGCCAGTCCTAGTGCGGCACGTGGCGTGAACTCGGGGACATCGATTCCGGTGGCTGCACTGACATCGGCCGCGAACAGCGTGAGAAAGCCGGCAAGCGCGAGCCCAGCGACGATCCCCGCAGCAGTGCCGCGCCACGTCTTCCCGTCGCCGAGAACGCGTTTGTCACCCCACGTCCGGCCGCCGTCGATCGGTCGACCGCCGCCGGCCAACACCGCGGCGTTGTTCGGCACGTAGGCGGGCAACATCGCCCAGAACGCGATCACGATCGTCTCGAGGAGTGTCATATCCGGCCGAACGAACCGGTGTGTCTTAATCGGCGGTGGTTCGGAGTCGAGCGAGCCGAAGTGTTCGATCATCGGACGCACGAATCAGCGCCCTCGAGTCGGGTCCGTCGGCCCCTCGAGCCACACCGCAGTTGTAAACAGTATCTGTAATAGACATACACGAAAAACTTTTAGCACTCCTGATTGATCTCCATCGTAGAGGGCCTGTTATCATGTCACGAGATGTTTTCGACGAAGCCGAGTACGAACGGCGGGTCGAGCGGACGAAAGCACGGTTGCACGAGGAGGACCTCGACGCGATCGTCGTCGCCGATCCAGCCAATATGAACTATCTCACCGGCTATGACGGCTGGTCGTTTTACGTCCATCAGGCCGTCGTCGTTACGCCGAATCACGAGGAACCGGTCTGGGTCGGCCGCGAGATGGACGGCGGCGGCGCGCGGGCGACAGCGTATCTGTCCGAGTCGAACATTCTCTCTTACAGTGACGACCACGTCCACTCGCCACACGACCTCCATCCGATGGACTACATCGCGGGCGTGCTCGAGGACCTCGATGTCGCGGACGGCCGGATCGGCCTCGAGATGGACGCGGCTTACTTCACCGCGAAGTCCTACACGCGTCTGCAACAGAACCTGCCCGACGCCGAGTTCGAAGATGCGACGCTGCTGGTCGGCTGGGTACGAATCAAGAAATCGGAGCAAGAAATCGAGTACATGCGCGAGGCCGCCCGCATTTCGGAAAAGGCCATGCAGGCGGGCCTCGACGCGATCGAGGAAGGCGTCCCGGAGTACGAGGCCGCGGCGGCGATCTACGAGGCGCTGATCATGGGCACCGAAGAGTACGGTGGCGACTACCCCTCGATCGTCCCGCTGATGCCCTCGGGCGACCACACCGACACGCCACACCTCACGTGGACCGACCGTCCGTTCGAAGACGGCGATCCGGTTATCATCGAACTCTCGGGCTGTCGCCACCGGTATCACTCGCCGCTGGCCCGGACGACGTTCGTGGGCGATCCACCGGAAGAACTCGAGGAAACCGCCGAGATCGTCGTCGAAGGGATCGAGGCGGCCCTCGACGTCGTCGAACCGGGCGTGACCTGCGAGGCCGTCGAGAAGGCCTGGCGCGAGACGATCGCCCAGTACGGCCTCGAGAAAGAGGATCGGATCGGCTACTCGATGGGGCTTGGCTACCCCCCGGACTGGGGCGAACACACCGCAAGCATTCGGCCGGGCGACGAGACGGTCCTCGAGGAGAACATGACGTTCCACATGATCCCCGGCATCTGGACGGAGGAAGTCGGCATGGAGATCAGCGAGACGTTCCGGGTCACCAGCGACGGCGCTGAGACGCTGGCTGAGTTCCCACGAGAGCTGTTTACGACCTAAGAGAACCGATGACGACGACACCACCCACCCACGAGACAGACGACGAACTCGACTCGGCGCTCGTCACCGCTCGCCGCCAACTCGAGCGAGCGGCAGCCCACATCGACGTCGATCCGGGCGTGATCGAGCGACTGAAACACCCGACCAAGGTCCAGCAGGTCTCGGTCCCGCTCGAGCGCGATGACGGGAGCGTCGAGGTCTACACCGGCTATCGCGCCCAACACGACGACGTCCGGGGCCCATACAAGGGCGGACTCCGATACCACCCCGAAGTAACTGCGGAGGAGTGTACCGGGCTGTCGATGTGGATGACCTGGAAGTGCGCCGTGATGGATCTCCCCTTCGGCGGCGGAAAAGGCGGTGTCGCCGTCGATCCAAAATCGCTGAGCAGCGACGAGACCGAACGGCTCACGCGCCGGTTCGCCGAGGAACTGCGCGACGTCGTCGGGCCGACGAAAGACGTCCCCGCACCAGACATGGGCACCGACGCGCAGACGATGGCGTGGTTCATGGACGCCTACTCGATGCAACAGGGTGAGACCGTCCCCGGGATCGTCACCGGCAAACCACCCGTCATCGGCGGCTCCTACGGCCGCGAGGAGGCACCCGGCCGGTCGACCGCGATCGTCACACGAGAGGCGGTCGACTACAACGGCCGTGACCTCTCGGACACCACCGTCGCCGTCCAAGGGTTTGGCAGCGTCGGCGCCAACGCCGCCCGCCTGCTCGAGGACTGGGGCGCGACGATCGTCGCCGTCAGCGACGTCAACGGCGCGATCTACGATCCCGACGGTCTCTCGACGCATGACGTTCCGACCCACGAGGAAGAACCCGAAGCCGTCCTCGAGCAGGACGCCCCTGAAACGATCACCAACGAGGACGTCCTCGAACTCGACGTCGACGTGTTGATCCCGGCCGCCGTCGGCAACGTCATCACCGCGGACAACGCAGACGCCATCGCGGCCGACATCGTCGTCGAGGGGGCAAACGGGCCGACGACGTTCGCCGCCGATTCGATCCTGGCAGAGCGCGACGTGCAGGTAATTCCAGACATCCTCGCCAACGCCGGCGGGGTGACGGTGAGCTACTTCGAGTGGCTGCAAGACATCAACCGCCGCCAGTGGAGCCTCGAGCGCGTCAACGCGGAACTCGAGGAGCACATGCTCGAGGCCTGGAACGACGTCCGTTCGGAGGTCGAAGCGAAGGACCTGACGTGGCGCGACGCTGCCTACGTCGTGGCGCTCTCTCGGATCGCCGAGGCGAAGGCGACGCGCGGGCTCTGGCCGTAGCCCGTCTTCCAACGTCCAGTTCGTGTGTCAGTTCAGGGCAGTGTCTATCCGTTGAACGACGTGCCCTCGATTTTCAAAATATAAAGAAAATAACCTGACAGACAGTCGTTATCACTTGATTTTGGTGTAGTATTCTTCTTCGATTCTTCCAGGTGCACCAACTGTCTTGTAAAAGATTTTGTATTTTAGGCTGTTACCCGTGTATATTTTCTCAACATTATATGGTCGTTGACCGTATTTTTCTATGTAACCCTCATAATAGCCAGCATTCGCCTTATGGACCCATTCTGGCAGAGTCGATACCTGCACCCACGATCCCAGTTTGAATTTAAGGTACCGGAGTAGTCCCATCTCGTCTCGCGGATTCCAGTCAACCATATTACCTTTCTCTTTTTGATGGATAAATCGCTTATGGCCTATACCATTCTACCAACTCGAGTCACAACGAGATCGGAAAATCGGGCCGTTACGTCGCCGACAGCGCCTCGGAGACTTTCTCGATCGGATGCGGTGGATCGTCACAGCCGTCGTACGCCGAGAGCTGTGTGCGACAGGAAGCCCCCGGCGCGACGACGGTCTCGCCGTCGCTGCCGTCGACCTGGTCGAACAGGATCTCGCCGATCTTCCGACTGAGCGAGTAGTGTTCGGCCTCGTAGCCGAACGACCCGGCCATCCCACAACAGCCCGAATCCAGCGCGTCGACCTCGTAGCCAACCGTCTCGAGCACCGTCGCCGCGTGGCCGTCCTTTTTCGTCGCCTTCTGGTGGCAGTGGCCGTGGTAGGTCAGCTGTTCGCCGGGCGCTGCGGTCGGCAGTTTCGTTGCGAGATCGAACCGCTCGAGATACTCCATGACGCCGTAGGTGTTCACGGCGACGCGTTCGACGTCACGGCCGGTGAGCAGATCCAGGTAGTCGGACTGGAACATCACCGCGTCGGAGGGCTCGACGAGGACGACCTCCCAGCCGTCTTCGACGGCAGGAGCCAGCGCGTCGACGTTCGTCCGCGCTCGCTCGCGCGAGACGTCGAGAAAGCCTTTCGAGTGGGCTGGCCGGCCAGTCGACCCGACGTTCTCGGGAATCCGGACGTGGACACCCGCCGTCTCGAGAACCTGTACGGCTGCTTTCCCCGCCCGTGGGTGGTTGTAGTTCGTGTACGTATCGGGGACGAGCATGACCTTTCGGTCGGCCTCCTCGAGCGGGATTCTCGGGCCACGGCGCTCGAACCAGTCCTCGAAGCTCTGGCTCGCGAACGTCGGCAGGTCGCGCTCGCGGGCGATGCCGACCGTCTTCTCGGCAACGGTTCCGGCACCGGGCAGCGACGTCGCCCAGTTCGAAACGGGCGCGAGCGCGGAGCCGACGGCGTTCAGTCGGTCGATGTTCGCGAACAGCTTCGCACGGAGACTCGAGCCGTTTTCCTGGTGGTTCGCGTGTTCGACTTCGGCTTTGAGCTTGGCCATATCGACCTCGCTCGGACAGTCCCGCGCACAGCCCTTACAGCCGATACAGAGGTCCATCACCTCCGCTAAGAACTCCTCGTCAGTCGCGTCGGCCTCGAGTTCGCCGTTCATTGCGCTCCGAAGCATGTTTGCCCGGCCGCGGGTGCTGAGACTCTCCTCTTCGGCGGCCCGGTAGGTCGGGCACATCACGCCGCCGGTGGTCTCCTGGTCGCCGCGACAGCCGCCACAGCCGTGACAGAGTTCGACCATCCCCTGCATCCCGTTGTCGACGTCCCACTCGAGGGCGGGCTCGAAGCCAGCCTCGAACTCGTAGTCGGGGGAGAACCGCAGGTGCTCGGTCATGTCGTGGTCGCCACAGACGTTGCCCGGGTTGAGCAGCCAGTCGGGGTCGAACGCCGTCTTCAGCTCCCGGAAGAGCGACCAGACGTCCTCGCCGTACAGTTTGCGGTTCCACTGGGTTCGGGCGCGGCCGTCGCCGTGTTCACCCGAGACGCTGCCGCCGTACTCGACGACGAGGTCGGTGACGGCGTCCGAAATCGCCTCGAACTGATTCAGGCCGGCCGGGCTCTTGGTGTCGACCAGTGGTCGCATGTGCATACAACCCGGCCCCGCGTGCGCGTAGAAGCTTGCAAAGGTGTCGTTGTCCTCGAGCACCTGTTGAAAGTCCGCCACGTAGTCCGCGAGGTTCTCCGTCGGGACGGCCGTATCCTCGATGAAGGAGATGTGTTTCGCGTCGGAGGTCCGCGAGAGCAAGATCGGCGCGGCACTCTTGCGGAGCTTCCAGAGTTCGGCGATTCCCTCCGGATCGTGGGCCTCGAGGGCGTCGAACGCGCGGGCGGGGTCAGTGTCGGCCTCGCTCGCGGCGTCCGTCGCCACGTTCGCACCCCCATCAGCCGTCGGATCGGGGATGTCCGCGTCGGGGAGTCGATCCGCCAGTAGGTCGGCGACCTGCTCACGGCCATCGTCGTCGCTGTCGGCGTAGAACTCGACGAGCAGCGCGGTTTCAGTGCCCGCAGGGAGTCGGTCAACCAAGTTGGCGAACTCCTCGGTGTTCGACGCGAGCTCGAGCAAGACGTCGTCGATCGCCTCGATCGCTGCCGGATCGTGGTTCCGGACGATGGTGTCGACGTCGGCCATCGCGGGGAGTTGCTCGCGGTAAGTTAACAGCGCGACCGATGTCGTCTCGGGAACGGGCTCGAGCGCCACGGTCGCTGCCGTGACGACGCCGAGGGTGCCCTCGCTGCCGGCGAAGACACGGGCGAGGTTGACCGTCGCGTCGGGGTCGGGCTCGCCGTCGATTTCGATAGAGCCTTCGGTGTTCTCGTCGAACGCCGCCGGCTCGCCGTAGGCCTCCGCGACCAGTCGATCGAGGTTGTAGCCCGAGACGTTGCGTTTCAGTTGTGGGAAGACCTCCCGAATTGCGTCGGCTTCCTCGTCGATGACGCGGCGCAGGGCCTCGTGTATTCGCTCGAGCAGATTCCCGTCCGGATCGGCCCGCTCACGCAGTTCGGCGACGGTTACCTCGCCGAAGCGCTCGACGGAGCCGTCGGCGAGGACGACCTCGCAGGCCTCGACGTAGGCGTCGGTCTTCCCATACTGTAGCGAGTGGGCCCCCGTCGAGTTGTTCCCGATCGCGCCGCCGATCGTACTGCGATTGCCGGCAGCGGGGTCCGGGGCGAACTTCAGGCCGTGGGGTGCGAGTTTATCGTTGAGATCGGCGAGCACCGCTCCGGCCTGCACCGTCGCCCGTCGCTCGTCGGGGGTGACATTGCAGACCTCGCCCATGTGCGCCGAGAGATCGAGGACGACGGCTTCGTTGACCGCCTGCCCGGCGAGACTGGTGCCGCCGCCCCGCGGGAGCACCGGAACCCCGTTGTCGGCGCAGTAGGTGACGACGCTCGCGATATCCGCCGTCGACTCCGGCAGGACGACGCCGACGGGCGTCATCTCGTAGGCGCTCGCGTCGGTGGCGTACAGCCGGCGGCTGTACTCGTCGAAGCGGACCTCGCTGTCGATTCGCTCGCGCAGTGCCGCGACGAGGTCGGGACGGTCGATGTCGCCACCGACGTAGTCGTAGTCGGCTCGCGGGTCCGCTGCAGGGTCACCCGCCCGCGGGTCCGACGGCGGTCCGAGTTCGGTCTCGTCCGGCGTCGACGTCTGATCGCTGTGATCGGTCGTCGAGCGGGAGTTATCGGTTGCCATCGAAACTCAGCTCGAGTCCGGCTGATAGACGGCGTTCTCGAGGTCACCGTCGCCCTCGAGCGCGCTCACATTGGTCGCGACGATGTCGGCGAGTCGATCCCAGTGTTTCGGCGTGTGACCGCCCGTGTGGGGCGTGATGAGGCAGTTCTCGAGATCCCAGAGCTCGTGATCGTTGGGCAGCGGCTCGGGGTCGGTGACGTCGAGAGCAGCCCCGCGGATGCCGTTGAACTGCAGTGCCGAGACGAGCGCGTCGGTGTCGATAATGCCGCCGCGGGCCGCGTTGACGATCACGGCGTTCGGCGGGAGCGTCGCCAGCGCGTCCTCGTCGACGAGGTTTCGGGTCAGGTCGTTGAGCGGACAGGCGAGGACGACGTACTCGCTGCGGGAGAAGGCCTCGTGGATGTCTTCGTCCTCGAAGCCGAGCACTTCGTCGGTCGGGCCGCCCTTCGAGGGCGTGTAGCGAATCCCGATCGTCTCGACGTCGAACCCCTCGAGTCGCGTGACGATCTCTTGGCCGATCGAGCCGAGGCCGACGACCGTGACGGTGCTGTCGGTGAACTCGTGGGACTGGAAGTGCCGCCACTCGCCGTTTTGCTTGCGTCGCCATCCTTCGTGGAGGTTCCGCGCGAAGACGAGCATGTTGGCGATGGACTGCTCGGCGATGCCGGGCGCGTGGATGCCGCCCGCGTTCGTCACGGCGACGCCGTGGTCGGCCAGCGCGTCCATCGGGACGTGGTCGGTCCCGGCGAAGGTACAGGCGAACAGTTCGAGTCGATCGGCTTCCTCGAGGAGGTCTTCCTCGATGGTGATGCCGGTCACGATCCGTGCTTTCGGGACGAGTTCGCGCTCTTCGTTTGGCGTTCGCGCGAGCGCGACGGTGTGGTCGGGCAGCCGTTCGCGCAGCCGTTCGGCGTACGACTCCATCGACAGTCCTTCGGTCCCCTCTCTCAGAACGACGATATCTGGATTCGTGCT
This sequence comes from Natronorubrum sulfidifaciens JCM 14089, assembly GCF_000337735.1. Classification (GTDB taxonomy): domain Archaea; phylum Halobacteriota; class Halobacteria; order Halobacteriales; family Natrialbaceae; genus Natronorubrum; species Natronorubrum sulfidifaciens. The sequence continues at coordinate 9,637 of NZ_AOHX01000026.1, forward strand.
CATAGTGGTGTCTGTGGGCGCAACGGCGGTTTGATCCCACCGAAACGCAGCTCTACTCTATGATTGTCATCGTCTCTCTTATCCTTTTTGTGTATCTCCCGTATACACAGATTGTGTATCATTAAGTCCATGGGACACGTCAGTGACTCCCATGAACGAGCCGATACGGGACCGCCTCGTGACGCTGCGACGGAGCCTGCACCGCCACCCCGAGCCGGCGTGGCGCGAGTTCGCCACGACAGCCCGACTCGTCGACGAGATCCGCGCCATCGGCGTCGACGAACTCGCCGTCGGCCCGGACGCCTACGACCCCGCCGACCGGATGGCCGTCCCCGACGCGGACCTCGAGCCCTGGGTCGAACGCGCCCGCGAGCGCGGCGTCGACGACGCCCTGCTCGAGCGAATGGCCGGCGGCAACACCGGCGCAGTTGCCGTGCTCGAGCGCGGCGAAGGGCCGGCGATCGGGCTGCGCGTCGATATCGACGGGCTGTTTATCGAGGAGTCGGACGCCGACGACCACGACCCCGCAGCCGAGGGCTTTCGCTCGGAGATCGGCGGCACGATGCACGCCTGCGGGCACGACGCCCACATGACGTGGGGGCTGGCCGTCCTCGAGGCGATCAAACAGAGCGACTTTTCGGGACGGCTGGTCGTCTTCTTCCAGCCCGCCGAAGAGACCGGCGGCGGCGGCTGTCCGATGGCCAAAAGCGAGTTCGCCGACGATCTAGACTACCTGCTCGCGATCCACGTCGGCCTCGATCATCCGACCGGCGAGGTGGTCGCGGGGATCGAGAAGCCGCTGGCGATGTGTCACGTCGACGCGACGATTGAGGGAACCTCCGCCCACGCGGGCAAGGCCCCCAACGAAGGCGACAACGCCATGCACGCGATGGGGACGGCGATCGAGAACGCCTACGGCATCCCCCGCCACGCTGACGGGATGACTCGAGTCAACATCGGCTACGCGGAAGCAGGCTCTGCGAGCAACGTCATCGCCGAACGCGCCCACATGGAGGCCGAAGCCCGCGGGGAGACCACCGAGCTGATGGAGTACATGAAAGACCGCCTCGAGCGGACGGTCAAATCCGCGGCCAGAATGCACGGCTGTCGGGCTGACGTCGAGGTCGTCAGCGAGTCGCCACGGGCCGACAGCGACCCCGAACTCCAGTCGCTCGTCAGCACTGTCGCAAACGGCGTCGACGGCATCGACCGCGTGCTGCCCGCCGCCGACTTCGGTGCGAGCGAGGATGCAACCTTCCTGATGGAGCGCGTCCAGCGCGACGGCGGCCTCGCGACGTACATGATCGTCGGCACCGACCATCCGACGAGCCACCACACGCCGACGTTCGACGTCGACGAAGACAGCCTCGAGCACGGCGTCGACGTCTTAGTCGAGACGATCCGGGAACTCGAGCACCAGCACCCAGTGGCACGGAACGAGGGTGAGACATGAACGAGGTCGAAGGGACGAACGGCTCGCTCGTCACCGTCGACGACGTCGAGGCCGCTCGCGAGCGTATCGCCGACGTCGTCCATCGCACACCGCTTGACACCTCGCGGACGTTCGCCAACATGAGCGGGGCCGCCTCCGTCGGGCTCAAACTCGAGAACGTCCAGCGGACGGGCTCGTTCAAGATCCGCGGCGCGTACAATCGGATGGCTCAACTCACCACCGAGGAACGTGAGGCGGGCGTCATCGCCTCGAGTGCGGGCAACCACGCCCAGGGCGTGGCGCTGGCCGGCCAGCTGCTCGATATCGAGACGACCATCGTCGTGCCCGAGGTCACGCCCGCCGCGAAGATTGAGGCCACGCGAGGGTACGGGGCCAAGGTCGTCGTCGAGGGCGAGATCTACGAGCGGTCCTACGAGTACGCCCTCGAACGCGCTGCGGAGACCGGCGAAACGTTCGTCCACCCCTTCGACGACGAAGCGATCATCGCCGGACAGGGGACAGTTGGCCTCGAGGTACTCGAGCAGTATCCCGACCTCGATACCGTCCTTGTCGCCATCGGCGGCGGCGGCCTCATCTCGGGGATCGGAACGGTGCTGAAGGCACACGACCCGGATATTCGCGTGATCGGGGCCCAGCCCGACGGCGCTGCCCACGCGAAGCCATCGCTCGAGGGCGACGAAATTCACGAACTCGAGACCGTCGACACCGTCGCGGAGGGGATCGCGGATACGCGGCTGCTCGAGACCACGTTTGCGAACGCCCGCAAGGTCGTCGACGACGTGGTAAGCGTCGGGGATACGGAGATTGCGACTGCCGTGACGCTGCTGGCCGAGCGGGCGAAGACCGTCGCCGAGAGCGCCGGCGCGGCGCCGCTGGCTGCTGCGCTTTCGGATGACATCGACCTCGAGGGCGACCACGTCGGCGTCGTCATTTCGGGTGGCAACGTCAACCTCACCGAACACGCCGAACTGACCCGCACCGGCCTTCACGATCTCGAGCGCTACGTCGACGCCCGACTGGCCGTTTCGGGGTGGCCGACGGCCGTCGGTGGCGTGGTCGACGCCGTGGAGTCACAGGGGGCAGAACTCGACGTCCTCGAGCGCGCGCGCCGAACCGCGGGTGATCATCCGAATCGAACCCCCGTGACCGTCGGCCTCGAGGGGAGCGGTCCCGAGCATCTTCGTGGGGTGCTCGAGGCGCTAGCTGACATCGAGGGTGTGTCGGTGGTCGAGCACTCGCTCGAGTGACGCGTTCCACACCGACCCGGAGTCGTCGTGCGATCGGCTCTGCACTGACAGTCAGTAGCTACTATAGTTTCCGCCGCCTACGTCGCCACCAGTACAATCTCGATGATCGAACTCTACAGACTCCGTGGGTGCCCGTACTGTCGAAACGTCGAACGAAAACTCGACGAACTCGAGGTAGAATACGAGTGTCACAACGTCTCTCTGTTTCGCTTTCGACGTTCGGACGTCAAAGCCGTGAGTGGCCAATCAGGCGTCCCGGTGCTCGTCGACCCCGAGCACGATGTCTCAGGGATGGTCGAGAGCGAGGATATCATCGCGTATCTCGAGCGAACGTACGGCTGAGCTGTCGGTCCAAGTCACTCAGTCCGTCACAGCCAACAGTGTCACAGTCACGAAGAGTATGTGCCTCGATAGGCGACAGTGAGTCAGACGTCCGCCAGCGCTGGGTCGCAGTTATGCCGCTTTTGCACTCGCGCCAACGGCGTCGATCGCCTCGAGGAAGATACTGATCCCGAGTTCGATCTCGCGTTCGCTCGAGTCGAGCGGCGGGAGCAGACGGATCGTTTTCTTGCCACAGCCGAGGGTGAGCAGGCCACGCTCGAGGGATTCGGCCACGACAGCGCTTCGTCGCTCGGGCGTGTCGAACTCGACGGCGAGCATCAGCCCCTTGCCGCGGACGTCCTCGACGTACTCCGGCGAGTCGTCGCGCAGGAGTTCTGTGGCCTGCTCGCCGCGTTCGGTGGCGTTGTCGAGCAGGTCGTACTCGTCGATGGCCTCGAGGGTGAACGTCCCCATCATCGAGCCGAGCAGGTCGCCGCCGCCGAACGTCGAGCCCAGTCGGTTCTTCTCGCTGGGGAAGATCTCCGAGCGTGAGATCGTCGCACCGACGCGCAGCGCCTTCGCGCTGGCGATGACGTCGGGTTCGATCGGGTAGTGATCCGACGCCCAGATCTCGCCGGTGCGCCCGACGCCAGCCTGAATCTCGTCGACCACGAGCGGGATGTCGTACTCGTCGGTGACGTCCGCGATTTCCTGCATGAACTCAGTGCTCGGGAAGCGATAGCCGCCGACGCCCTGGATCGGCTCGAGGGTGAGGAAGGCGATCTCGTCGGGATCGATATGGCCGCCTTCGGGCGCAAGCGAGTTGCGAAGCTGTGAACCTGCGCCGGTGAAAAAGCCACAGTCGCAGGTGTCAGCCGAACAGCCCCGATCGGCACAGAACGGCACCGTTTCGATGCCGCTGATCTCCGGATAGTGGCGCGTGTAGACGTCTTTGGATTTCGTGATCGACAGCGTCCCGAACGTCCGGCCGTGGAAACTCCCCGAGAACGCCACGCCGTACTTCGAGGGCGCGCGATAGTCGTTCGTGATCTTCATCGCGTTCTCCATGGCCTCGGCCCCGGAGTTCGAGAGGAAGACGGTATCCATCCCGTACTGACTCGAGACATCCGTGAGCTTGTCCATCAGGTGACTCGAGCCCGGCACGTCCGACTCCTCGGGCGTTGGGCCGGCACCGAAGTACATATCTTGGCCGGCGATCTTCATCGGCTCGACGAGGTCGAACGCCCGGAGTTTGTCGGTAATCTTCTCGTTGTTGTAGCCAAGCGGTGCGGCACCGATGTGACACGTAAAGTCGAGGAGGACGTTCCCGTCGACGTCGGTGACGAACGGGCCGTCAGCCTCGCGGGTGATGTCCCAGACGAATTCGTGTGAGTACTCGCTCGGTGCCGCGTTCTTGCCGTGGAACTCGACCCATTTGCGGCCGTTGGGTCCGGGGAAGGCGTCCACGTCCGGTTGCGCTGTGTCCCTGTCCATACACAGATTATGTGTACGTCATCATTAAATCTTGTTATAGGTTCGCGGATGGTCGTGGAAATCGAACCAATACTACCAGTCGAATCGGAGGAGAACGAGCGAGCGGCGAAGGTTAGTCGTCGGTCGGTTCAGCGCTTGCAGCGGGTTCGTCCTCGGACTGCTCCGGCGTCGGTCCAACGAGGACCGTTTCTTCCTGGAGCAACACCTGTCGCTTTGTGGCACTAAAGTTCTTAATTAGCGAGAGCATGGCGAGGAAGCAGACGATCGCGAACGGTGCTCCGGTGATCACGACTGCCTGCTCGAGCGCGCCAGCACCCTGATCGCCACCGAGGATCATGAGGATCGCGGCGGTCATGCCGAGGACGACGCCCCAGAAGATGCGGTTGATGTTCGACGGTCGCTCCTTCCCGCCGGTGGTCATCATCGAGACCGCGAGCGTCGAGGAGTCAGCGGACGTGACGAAGAACGTCGTCACGAGGACCATGAACCCGAGTATCAGTATCGACCCGATCGGTATCGAAACCCCGGCGACCGAGAGCGACAGCGCGTCGAACAGGATAAAGCCGGAGACTTCCGCTCCAGCCTCACCTGCGAGCACCGCACTGAAATCGGCGACGCCCTCGTGTTGAGCCCACACTGCAGTGCCGCCGACGAACGTGAACCACGGGATGGTCGCTGCCGACGTCGCGATGATCCCAGTAAACGCGACCTCGCGGACGGTTCGACCCTTGGAGATACGGGCGATGAACAGGCCCGCGAACGGCGACCACGAGAGTGCCCACGCCCAGTAGAAGACGGTCCAAGCCTCGACCCAGCCGGTGCCATCCTCGCCGGCACCAGTGTAGAGGCTCATCGAGACGAAGTCACCGATCATGCCACCCATTGCCTGTGAACCGAGCAACAGGAGCAACATCGTCGGACCCGCAATAAACGTGATAACCATGAGCGCGACGAACAGGCCCATGTTGAAGTTCGAAAGCCGACGAATCCCCTTGTCGATCCCGAGCACCATCGAGATGGTAAAGAGAATCGTCATCCCCGTCACCACGATGAGAATGCCGGTATTACCCAGATCGATTCCCCACTGGTAGTTGAGTCCGCTGACGAACTGACTCCCGATGAATCCCAGCGACGTCGCGACGCCGCCGATCGTCGCGAACACGGCGAGGATGTCGATTACCTTCGCAGCCGTTCCGTCGAGGTTTTCCTTTCCGAGCAACGGCGTAAGTGCCGAGGACACCCGTAACGGGACCTTGTCGTAGTTGTACGCGAAGTAGCCGATCGCGATGCCCATGATGGTAAACACCGCGAGCTGGGGCAGCGCCCAGTGGAACAGCGTTTGCTGAATCGCAAGCGGAATCGCCGCACCCGATTCAGCTTCAGCCCCGAACAGCGGGTTCGGATCCGCGTAATAAAACAGCCCCTCGGTTGGTCCCCAGAACACGACACCCGCAGCGAACCCTGCGGAGTACAGCATCGCGAAAAATGAGAGGAAGCTGTACTCCGGATCCGAATCGCCGAGCTTGATTTTCCCCCACGGTCCGACGATTAGGAACAGGAGGAAGACGACGATCAGGAACACGATCACCAGCAGCGCCCAACTCATGTAGCTGAGCATCTCGTCGTGAACGGTATCGATTCCGCTGGCGACGAAGTCCTGGTCGATAAAGAACGCGACGATCACTCCCACCGACAGCAACGCACCGAAGGCGAAAATAACTGGATCGAGCTCGTCGGTGAACCGCTCGATCATCCCCATCTCGGAGTCACTCATGCTCTCACCTCCCTCGAGTGCTGGTCAGCTCGTTTGGTCCCCAATCCATGCTTTCGTCTACCACTCGCCATGCGCTGCAATGGCATACCTCACTAATTGTCAGTACCTCGTATAAATATTTCCTTTCTGTAACCCACATACACAGATTGCGTTTATTAGACGATCTTATAGAGCGTGGCCTCAACGATATACATAATCAAATGATCGTGTAATTATCGCTCATAAATAAACAATATCGAACAGAGTCCAGATCAAACACAGTAGACCGTGGTCTATAGCACGACAACTGCGCACGATTACAAGGGCGAAGTGATGAGGAACGAAATCACATACTGTAGACTGTCATGACTCGAGTCCCAGCGGTGATACGACACGGAACGCCGATACGGTTCGTGACGAACATCATCCCCGACTGCTCTCGAGACGGGACTCGGTTGAGTCGGTCTCTCGAGTGGGTCATCGGCGATACAGCTTGCCGCGGCTCGCGATTCCTGAAAATCAGTTGGGATTTATCGTCGAACAGCGTTTCCGATTCGCCGAATCTGATGGGACCCCCAGTCAACCGGGTCGCCGTACCGTTCGTTCACCCACATCAAATAGAACAAGACGAGAATCGGGATCACGATTCCGACAGGGGGAAGTCCATACGCGATATTGACGAGCAGTATCCCGAACGCCAATAGGGTGAAATATGCAACTGCTATGAGCCAACCAAGCGGGTGTAACGACAGCAACCCGATGACCACAGTTAACGTGACTACCGGTCCCAAAACGCCGCCCAGCCACTCGAACGGCGAACCACCGATGCCAATGCCAGTGATCGATTGGTAAAGCGACACCGTCCCGTCCAGTCCGAGAACGAGTGAGAGCAAAATGACGCCGAGGGGGGCTTCCTCGAGACGGTCTATGATCACGAGTATTGATTTTCACCTGTTGATTTAATCTTGTTTATTCACACACACTACCGTGTCGAAGCTTTCGGATAAAGAGGCCGCAGATGACTGTCGCCCGGTTGCTTTGACGGCTCCGTAGGGATCACTGTCCGTCAGTGGCGGTGCACCACCGACCCTCCCCGGGAGACCGGTACCGTAGGCCGTATCAGTTCGTCAGGTCCTCGAGTGTCTGTTCGCGCGTCTCGGCGCTTTCGGTAAGCCGCTGGCTGAACTCGTCGACGCGGTCCTGGATGTTCTCGCGGGCTGCGTCGGGTGAGAACCCCTCCGACATCGTCAACAGCCGGACGAACGCACGGAGTTCCTCGTCGGTCAACTGGGCGAACTCCTCGTTCTCGAGTTTGTCGATGACCTCATCGACGTCGATCTGGCCCACCGGTTCGACGTTGAACTCGACGTTGACCATCCGGTAGTTCGAGCCAGCGAGTTGCTGTTCGGCTTTGCCGACACCTTCCGAGAGCATGTCCTTGAACGGGGTGTAGTAGCCCATCGTCCCGAGATGGAGAAATGCGAGCATATCCGTAATCCCTTGCGTGTAGGCGTCACGGTCCTCGTCGTCGGGATCAAAGACCGTCTGTCGGTCGCGTTCCTCGAGGTACTCGAAGAGGATGCTGAAATCAAGCACCGCGTTGCGAACCCGTCGCCGGATTCGGTTTCGTTTCTGTTTTTTCGAGTGGTCCGTGTAATCCGTTTTCCGGCCAAGCAGGAAATCGCGGTCGGAGGGCGTCAAAATACCGCGCGGGCGATCCGAGTCCGCCGCCGTTCGCAGCGACTCCGGCACGTCGTCCTGGCTCATGGTGCATACACAGAGAGCGCGGGAATTAATGGTTCTGATCCATCAAACATGATGCTAAACGAACGTGTTTGGTGACGAACTACTCTCACGGTCGCCGCCGCGAGAGTTCGATTGCGGTGTTTGCAAGCACTGAGACACCGATCTCGAGGCTGTCCTCGTCGATGTCGAACGTCGGCGTGTGGTGGTTCGTCGGATGGTCCGTTCCCACGAGCACGTACGATGCGAGTCCGTTGTTCGCCTGCACACGCTCCATCAGGTAGGTGACGTCCTCGCTCACGCCGAGATCCGTCGTCGGGACGACGGCGTCAACACCCGAAACACCCCAGGCGACGTCGCCGACGAGCGAGCGCAGCGCCGGATGGCTGTCGACGCGGGGCGACTCACCGAGCACGCGGGGTGTCACGTCGCAGTCGTGCATCTCGGCGGCGGCGTACAGCACGCGCTCGAGTTCCGTCCGGGTGTACTCCATCAGCGCCGTGGTCTCCCCGCGGACCTCGGCTTCGATCGAGACCTCCTCGGCGATGACGTTGCTCGCGGTGCCGCCTTCGATCTGGCCGACGTTGACGCGGGTCATCCCGTCGGCGTGACGGGGGATGGCGTAGGCGTTCTGGATCGCCGTCGCAGCCGCCTGCATCGCGTTCGCCCCCTGATTCGGCGCTTTGCCCGCGTGGGCGCTGGCGCCCTCGAACGTCGCCGTCAGGTGCGCCATCGCCAGCGGCTTTTCGACGCCGGCGACGATCTCGCCGGTCGGGTGGTCGAAGCCGATGTGGACCGCGAGCAGGTAGTCGACATCGTCGAGATAGCCGCCGGCGGCCATCGCCTTGCCGCCGCCGGAGATCTCCTCGGCGGGCTGGAAGAAGACCTTCAGCGTCCCCTCGAACTCGCTCGCTTTGACTGCCTCGAGCGTTCCAAGTCCCATCGCGATGTGACCATCGTGGCCACAGGCGTGCATGTAGCCGTCGTGGACCGAGCGAAACCCTTCGGCGGCCGGTCGATGATCGTCTGCGGTCGACTCCGCCATCGAGATCGCATCGAGATCGACGCGCAAGCCGACCGTCGGTCCCGCACCCTGCTCGAGGACCGCCACGACGCCAGTGTGGCCATCTGCTGTCCGCTCGAGAATGTCCTCGCGAACCCCCGCGTCGCGGGCGCGTTCGAGCCACGGCTCGAGGTCAGCGTCGGATGGGACAGCCATGCGCTCGTCGGTCGCCAGCGCCTCGCGGCCGACGGCGATCTCGTCGACGCCGAGTTCCTCGAGTTCGCGGACGACGCGAGCCGTCGTCTGAAACTCCCGCCAGCCGGGTTCGGGATGGCGGTGGAACGCCCGTCGCAGCTCGCGCAGTCGGGTGGAGGTGTCGTAGGCCATGCTTGGCACTGCTAGAGAGCAGAACTACTTAATCGTGCTCAATACTCGCATCCTGCACGGCCACGAGCAGCGCGACGGCGACTCGAGAAAAAGAGTGTTCGACCGCGTCGGACGGGCCGTTTGTCGTCGCCGGGTGCGCCCGCGAACACGCGAAACCGCCGGGAAACGGATACCGAAAGCCGTCTCAGCCGAGATACGCGGTCGCGTCCAGTTCGACGCGGACATCCTCGGGGAGTCGCGAGACCTCGACACAGACGCGGGCCGGTGGTTCATCGCCGAACTGCGCGCCGTAGGCTTCGTTGACCCGCTCGTAGTCTTCGAGGTCGGTCAGATAGACCGTCACTTTGACGACGTCCCCGAGGCCGTCGCCGCCAGCCTCGGAGACGACGGCAGCGATGTTCTCGAGTACTTGCTCAGTCTGAGCTTCGATGTTGCCGTCGACGACAGCACCCGTTTCTGGATCGACGGGGCCGTAGCCAGAGACGTACAGGGTGTCTCCGGCGCGGATACCCTGTGAGTAGGGGTTATCGGTGCTCGGCGCGCCGTCGGTTTCGATGGGGATTGGGTCGGACATACTGACTCGAGCGACCGGCTCAGGCAGTCTGTTTCACGTCTTCGGTCACGTGCTCGATTGCCTCCACGACGACGTCCAGCGCCGTCTCTGCCAGGTCGTGCGTGAGCACGAGCGGTGGCAGGAATCGTAGGACGTTGCCGTGGCGACCGGCCGTCCAGATCAGGACACCGCGTTCGAAACAGTACTGCTGGATGGCGTCGACGACGTCGCCGTCCGGAGCGCCGTCTTCGTCGACGAACTCGGCTCCGATGAACAGGCCCTTGCCGCGGATGTCTGCGAGACGGTCCGTCTCGTCGGCGGCTTCGCGGAGTCGACCCTGAATGTACTCACCCAGCTCGCGGGCGTGGGCGAGCAGGTCGTGTTCCTGGATGTACTCGATGGCGCGGGTGCCGGCGCGCATACCGACGACGTGGCCGCGGTAGGTGCCGGCGTGATCGCCCGAGCCCCAGGTGTCGAGGTCCTCGTGATACATCGTCGCCGACAGCGGGAAGCCCACACCGCCAAGCGCCTTCGCGGAAGTCATCACGTCCGGCGTGACGCCCTCCCAGTCGCTGGCCCACCACTCGCCGGTGCGGCCGAGCCCGCTCTGGATCTCGTCGAAGACGAGCACGATATCGTTCTCATCGGCGATGTCGCGCAGCCCCTGCAAGAACCCTTTTGGTGGGGTGACGATGCCGCCTTCGCCCTGAATTGGCTCGACGAAGATTCCGGCCGGGTTTGCGAGGCCGCCGTATGGGTCCTCGACGATCGCTTTGACTTCCTCGAGTGCGTGGTCGACGGCCTCCTGAGGCGTCTTGTCCTGTCGGAACGGATGTGGGTACGGCGCGTGGACGACGTCAGAAAGCAGCGGCGTGTAGTGGCCCTTGAACTTCTTGTTCGAAGTGACGCTCATCGCGCCGGTCGTCGCGCCGTGGTAGGCTCCGCGGAAGGCGATGAGACCGTCGCCGCCCGTGTTGTACTTGGCGAGTTTGATCGAGGCCTCGATCGCGTCGCTGCCCGTCGGGCCGCCGAAGACGACTCGGTTGTTCCCCTGCAGCCCCGCAGGCGCGATCTCGTCGAGTTTCTCGATCAGCTCGAGGCGCGCTTCCGTCGGGAAGTCGACCGTGTGGACGAACTTGTCGGCCTGCTCGTGGACGGCCTCTAAGACGTAGGGATTCGAGTGGCCGACGTTGAGCACGCCGATCCCCGCGAAGAGGTCGATGTACGTGTTGCCGTCGGCGTCACGGACCGTCGCGCCCTTGCCCTCCTCGAAGGCGATCGGAATATCGCTGGGATAGGCGACCGCGCTGCTGTCGATGTTTTCCTGTTTCTCGAGTAGCGCGCGGGTGTTCGGGCCAGGAACGTTGTCGACATCCGGTGCGTCCTCGTAATGCAGCTCTTCGATCGGTGGTCCTGCGGTCATACCTCACCCCAGGTGAAACAGCTACTAATAATTTATCCACAGTATCTATACAGGGTGTACACAGATATCGAATACTATCGAAGACTGCTCCTCGAGACGGGACTGGAGGAGGCTCGCTCGGTGCCGCCGTCCACATCAGTCTGAGAGACGTACAAACGTCCTTACTGATGGCGGTCGAACAGGTCGGTATGATCCCGCCGATCGCAAACCGCTTCGTCGCCGGTGAATCCCCGGCACAGGCGCTCGATCACGTCCGAAGGCTCAACGGACGGAACGTCACGGCGATCGTCAATCTGCTCGGGGAACACTACGAGGATCGCCCGCCGGTCCGCTCTGACGCCGCGGCGTATCGGGCGCTGGCCGGTGACATCGCACGATCGAACCTCGAGGCCTGCATCTCGGTCAAACCCTCACAGCTGGGGCTGGACCTCGGCGAGGATGTCTTTCGCGAAACGCTCGCGGACGTCGTCGGGACAGCGGTCGATCACGACGTCTTCGTCTGGATCGATATGGAAGATCACACGACGACGGACGCAACCCTCGACGCCTTTGAGGCCCTCGCCCGTGAGTACGGCGACGATGACCAGTATCGGGTCGGCGTCTGCGTACAGGCGAACCTCAGACGGACCCGCGACGACGTCGAGCGGCTCGCGGACGTTCCCGGCAAGGTCCGGTTCGTCAAGGGTGCCTACGACGAACCGGCCGCCGTCGCCTACCAGCAGTCGGCTCGAGTCGACCGGGAGTACAAGGCCCTCCTCGAGTACGCCTTCGAACGGTACGACGGGGGCATCGGCGTCGGCAGCCACGATCAAGCGATGATCGACCACGCGATTGAACTCCACGACGAGTACGGCACCGACTTCGAGATGCAGATGCTCATGGGTGTCCGTGAAACCACACAGTTCGACCTCGCCGAGTCGTACCCAGTCTCCCAGTACGTCCCCTACGGCGACCGCTGGAAATCGTACTTCTATCGACGGATGACCGAACGGAACGAAAACATCCGATTCGCCCTCCGAGCGATCGTCGGGCGGTGAAGGGAAGGGCTCATTAGCCCCTAGTGAGAGTTTCAGTACATGGCTTCGTGGAAGCGAGATTTCGCGAGTGGGCTGATCGTCCTCGGCCCGATTCTCGTCACACTCTACGTCATCTACTGGCTTTATGGACTCATCGCCGGGATGACGCCTGGACTCATTCTCGAGGCCGAAGCCCTCGAGTCGTTGATCCCCGGCGATAGCGAGCAGGCCCAGCAAACTCGCGAACAGCTCGCACAGTTTCTCCGCGTCGTGGTCGCGTTGACCGTCTTCGTTATTCTCACCTTCTCCGTCGGCTATCTCATGCGGACGACCGTCGGCGGCCTCGTCGAACGACTCGTCGACAACATTGCAAACCGTGTCCCCGTCATGCGCGTCGTCTACAACGCCTCGAAGATGGCCGCCGAAACCGCCTTCGGCGAACAGGAATCGCTCCAGAAACCCGTCAAACTCGAGACGTGGGACGGGTTGCGGATGACAGCGTTTAAAACCGGAAAGACGACTGATGACGGCCGTGAGGTGTTGTTCTTGCCAACGTCACCGAACATCACGACCGGCTTTGTCATCGAAGTCGAATCCGACCGCATCACTGAACTCGACGAGGACGTCGAAGACGCCCTGACGCGCGTGTTGAGCGCCGGATTCGGTGACGCAAACCGAAACCGTGGCATGGACGCCGGCGTCTCGATCGACGTCGTCGATGAGGCGAAAGCCGGGCGCATCGCCGACCGAAAAGCCGAAAACGCCGACGACGACTGAGACGGATTGCTGTACGGCAGTACCGATGCAACCGCGACCCATTTGCAGGGACATCGGTCACCAGTTACAAAAGTCCGTATGACGGCACGAATCCGTGTCAGCAACAGTACAGTTATATGCCAGTGGATTTTCCTTCTGGAGTGACAATGTTCCCGCCGCCGTTCTCACGAGACGCGATCGTCACGGACGATATGAACCCGCTCACGCAGGCGTATCGTGATGTCATCATCTACGACGGCGCCGACGCGGACGAGGAGCTGTATGCCGGTCCGATCGTCGTCCACGCAAACGGCTGGATCGAACTCGAGGGCGACCGACTGCTCTCGCCGAGTGCGATCCACCATATCGACATCTACGACGACGTTACTGAACCCGAAGCCGAGCCCGACCGACCCACCGAGCGGTGACGATCGGACCACCCGGTTCGGTCCTCGCTGATCGACGGTTGACCGCCAGCCAGATCACGACTGACGAGTAGAAACAGCGCTCGAGGTGGCCTAGACGCCCTGGCTCATCAGGTGGCTGCGCAACACGTCGCCTTCTTTGGTCCCCGCAGCGGTGTTGACGATGACGACCGTCTCGTCGCCGTCGAACGCGCCGCGTTCGGACAGTTCCCACACGCCGCTTGCAGCCGCCGCCGCGCTCGGCGTCAGCTCGAGACCCGTGTGTTTGGCGATCTGGACGCCGGCCTCGAGGATTTCTCGGTCCTCGGTGGCGACGGCCCCACCGTCCGTTTCGGTGAGCGCCTCGAGCACCCGCTCACTCGCCGGTGGGTCCGGGATTTCGAGTTCGCCACAGATGGTGTCGGGCGTCTCGACCGGTTCGTGGACGTTCTGATCGTTCTCGACGGCGTCGACGATCGGCGCACAGCCGGTCGCCTGCATGGCGTACAGCGCCGGCAACTCCTCGACCAGCCCGAGCGCTTGCAGCTCCGTCGCGGCCTTGTACGCGCCGACGAGGCCGACGCCGACGCCCGTCGGATAGGCGACGATATCGGGAACGTCCCACTCGAGTCCCTCGATGATTTCGTACAGCGTCGTCTTCGCGCCCTCGTGGCGATACGGCGTAACGAACGACTGGATCGAGTACCAGTCGTCGTGCTCGGCCAGCCCTTCCTCGTAGGCTCCGACGGCGTCACCGAAGCGCCCACCGACGACGTTCATGTCGCCGCCGTGGACGTTGATCATCGCCTTGTTCGAAAAACTCGAGCGTGAGGGGACGTAGGTGTGGGACTCGAGGCCCGCCCGCCCCGCGTAGGCGGCCGCGGACTGCCCGCTGTTGCCCGTCGAGGCGAGGACGACGTCCGTCGCGTCGTGCTGGCTGGCCGCCGTCAGCGCCAGCGACTGGCCACGATCCGCCATCGAACCCGTCGGATTTCGGCCGTCGTCTTTGATCAGCAGACGCTCGACACCCAGTTCGGCAGCGAGGTCGGGACAGTCGACCAGCGCCGTCGCCCCCTCACCGGTCGTCACCGCCGACTCGCGGGCGAACGGGAGCAGTTCCGCGTAGCGCCACTGCGAGTCGAACGGTCGCGAGGCGAGTGTCTCGCGGTCGAGGTCGATCGCGTCGTAGTCGTACGTTGGATCGAGCATCCCGCCGCAGTCGGGACACCGGTGTGATTCGTCCGCGGCGTCGTAGGTCGCCTCACAGTCGACACACTCGAGGCCGACAAAAGCGTCCGTCGTCTCCATACTCGAGTGTTCGCGGCCCGGGACAAATGATTGTCCATCGGCGGGTTCACGCGGTCGCCGTCAGTGACAACGAGGGTTGTTACTCGCGACGAAGAAAGCAGAAGCGAAAACGGCAGGATAAGGGATCAGTTGTCGCCGGTTTTCGACTGCCACTCGTAGCTGCGGCGTTTGGCCGATTTGCCAAAGCCACACGACGAGCAGACTTTCTTCTTGGTGTGGTAGGACTTCTCTCCGCAGCGACGACATTTCGTGTGCGTCGTCTTGTTCTTCTTTCCTTGGCTCGGGGTTCCTGCGCCAGTCATGGAGTGATCGAAACGACGTTATCGCCGCGTATAATGGTTGTGTCTTCGGCCGGCGACTCCGATTCGACTTCGTCCCCAATGGGGATCGTCACGTCCTCGAGCACGAGGTTCATGTGCTGGTCATAGCCAGCGAGGTCGCCGACGTACTCATCGCCACTCTTGAGTCGTACCGTGACACGTTCGCCAAGCGACGCCTCGAGGACGTCCAGCGGTCGTCCACTCATACGAAAGAGCGCAGGTGATGGACACTTAATCGTACCGGTCCGTCGTCCGGAAAATCCTCTCATGTCACGTGAGCTAACCCAACGGCTAAGTGGCCACTCGTTGCACGTCTGTGCATGGCAGACAAGAAATTCACCTTTATCGAGTTGCATCTCGACGGCGAGACCCAGTTCGGCCCACGAGCACTCGGCGACGCGTTGCCGGTGGGCGACGACGAGTCGGCGACGGACACCGAGAGCGAACTCGACACCGACGACGAGGCCACCGCGGCCGACGACTCCGGCGGCAAAGCCATCGGTGCCATCGTCGCACTCGTCGTTCTCGTCGGGGTCGCCGTTGCCGCCAAGAAGTTCCGCGGCGACGACGAGTCGGACCTCGAGGCGGAAGCAGAGCCCGACGTCATCGTCAACTAACCTGACCGAACGCTTTTGCGCCTGCTTCCCGTATCCGTATTCGTGAATCTCTATCGTAGCGCCCAGGCCGTCGCCGGGGCGTCCGGTGACGATATGATCGACTGGCGGTCGGCTGCCGAGGCTGCGAAGGCAGCGACTGAACCGGGGTCGCTCGACGTCGCGCCCGCCGAGCGCGAGGCCTACGCACGCGACGTTCGAGAGGCTCGAGACGCCATCCGAACGGTGTCAGGTGCCGACTTCGACGTGCCCGACACGATCGAGATCCAGAACCGCCACCACTGGATCGACGCCAACATCGCGACGTTCGAACGCGTCATGGGCACCCTCGAAAATCAAGTCCAGACCGGCACGTTCCCCGGCGTCGCCCGAACGATCAACACCGGAACGATGACGGTGCTCCTCGCGTTCCTCGGCCGAAACGTGCTTGGCCAGTACGACCCCCTCTTACTCGCCGAGACGCCCGATGACGACCACGCGCTGTATTTCGTCCGGCCGAACATCCTGAACGCCGCCGACAAACTCGACGTCGACGCCGACCGGTTCCGGCGCTGGATTGCCTTCCACGAGGTAACCCACGCCGCCGAGTTCGGCGCTGCACCATGGCTGTCCGAGCACCTCGAGGCACGCATGGAAAACGGCATCACGGCGCTCTCGAACGGGTCGCTCAGCCGGGAGTCGTTCCGCGAACTCGATGCTGCGATGACCGTCGTCGAGGGCTATGCTGAACTTCTGATGGACCACGCCTTCGACGACGAGTACGCCGATCTCCGTCGGAAACTCGACCAGCGCCGACAGGGGCGTGGCCCGCTCCAACAGCTGTTCCGACGGCTGCTCGGCCTCGGCCTCAAGGAGCGACAGTACGAACGCGGCAAACACTTCTTCGAGACGGTCGTCGACGCACGCGACCTCGAGACGGCGAGTCTCGTCTGGGAAGGGCCCGAGAACCTCCCGACACACGACGAACTCGACCAGCCGAGGCTGTGGCTGCGGCGTATCGAGCGTTAACGACGGCTGTCTTTTCTGCGCGGATTCGTGGGTCGTGTTTTCGCGAGCAGTAGCTGATAATACAAGTTCATTATTCAGAACTGTTCGCGAAACTCGCGGCAAGTTCAGCAACCTCTTTTACCGGGGGCATCGGCTGGCGTCGCAGACGCCAACCTCAACCCCCGGCAAAACCCGTTGATGCCAAAAGGCCGCCGTCGCGGGGTTTCACCCCGCTCCGGCGGAGAACCGCTCGCTTCGCTCGCGGATGCCCGACAGNCCCGTTGATGCCAAAAGGCCGCCGTCGCGGGGTTTCACCCCGCTCCGGCGGAGAACCGCTCGCTTCGCTCGCGGATGCCCGACAGTTCCGTAGTGTTCCACTCGCAGACGTAACTATCAAAGCCACCCCACTGGGTTGTAAGCAGCATTCTGAATGAAAATCGTGCTCCCATCGACTGCTTACGATAGCTCGTTAGCCGCGCTGACGTGCATCGTCGCGAACAGCCAGTCGTCCCCGTCGGCGGCTGCCGTCTCCCCGTCTCCGACCCGAACGAGCGTCCCGCTCCAACGCGTCTCGAAGCGCCGGCGCTCGTCGGCGTCGAGATCCATCCACGCCATCGTCACCTCATCGGCAAACGTGGCGACGCCGTCGCGTTCAGTGACGACGAGCTGGTGACTTTCGACAGTCCACGCCGTGGTCGTCTCGGTCTGTTCGCACAAGGCCTTGCTGACCGCCTCGAAGCCGAACAGCGCTTCGCTGATGCCGAACTTGACGGTCGACGCGTCCTCGAGGAAGTACGGAGACAGCGCTTCGCCGGCTCGAAGCGCCTCGTAGTAGTCGCGGACGACGGTTTCGGCGCGGTCGCTCATACCGTCCCCTGTCGACGTCCAGTTCAAAAGGCCCACCGGCGACAGACGCCGGCTGATTACATGAAGCCGCGGTCGACTTCGTCGGTCTCGATCAGGTCGTCGAGTTCCGCGCTCAGTAAGTCGTCAGCCTCCTCGAATCGCTCCGAGAGGTCCTCGAGTTCGTCGGGCCGGTCGTACTGGTCGTAGGCCATCGGGCCGAACGCGGGGCTCTCGATGGCCTCCATCACGTCGTCGAACAGATCCTGTGGACGCGTCGGCGCGTCCGCGTGAGTCTCGAGAACGGTCTCGAGGCGCTTACCGACGGTTTCGGCCTGATCCTCGTCTTCGGGTGGCGACTGGACTGCAAAGCGCCCGCCCTCGTCCCGTTCGGGGAGGAACGAACCGATTTCGTCGTCGAGATTGCGTGCGACCTGCGTGCCGACGCCGCGCACCTCGAAGGGGTTTTTTGCGTAGGTTTTCAGGAAGAAGACCCCGGCGCGGGGGTGGGCGAGATACATGTCCTCGCCGACGCCGCCGGCACGGTCACCGGCGACGGCGCGCCAGTGTTCGGGATCGACGTTCCGCTCGGTGACGTCCTCGAGTATGTCTTGCCACTCGCGAATCCGCATGGATAGTGGTTGTGAGGCCGGCAGAATGAACGTATCGGTCACGGTGAACGGCCGCTGGGACCGTCGCCGAACCAAAAGGGATACGACGACACCCCCGAAGAACGGGTACGAACCGTTTGTCCATGTCCGTCCGCCAGTCTCCCTCGCTCGTCGAACTGTTTCGTGCGACACCAGCCAAAAGCGCCCTTCTCATACTCGGCCCGCTCGCACTGGCCGTCGGACAGCTCACGAACAGCTACGTCAACGGCGTTTCGCCGCTCGTCTCGAGTTCGTTTGCCGTCGTTATGATCGGGTTTGCCGTCATCGCAACGCGCCATCACGCTACCGAACACCGACTTCGGCAACTCGAGGCCGAACTGCGCCGGTGATGAGACGCAGGCCGGAGACACCGCTCAGACGGACTGCTGGCGTCAGTGACCGCCGATCACCGACCTCGTCGCCCGTGGTCGGGACCACAGCCGGTCTCAGGCCCGCGTGGATTCGGCGACGACCCGTCGTGCGCCGCGAGCGTTGTAGGCGTTGTATCCTGCGAAGCCGGCGATAAGCAGTCCGCTGATGAGCGTACTCCAGAACAGCAGATCGACCATCTCGAGCAGCGCCGGCGAGATGATCAGCCAGATCCCGAGCACCGCGACCAGCGAGGCGACGCCAGTGCTGAGTGGAACGTCGTTCGACAGCTGGTAGACGTTGTAGCCGGCGGCGATGAAGACGGCCGAACCGACCAGCAGGTTGTTCCAGAGCAACGCCGCGGCGATATCGACCAGCAGCGCCGAAACGGCGACCCAGACGCCGAGCGCGGCGATGAGGGCGCTGAACACCGGTGCCTTGCGTCGCCGCTCTTCGTCCGCGATCGCAGCCCCATCTCGAGGCTCCTGCCGGTCGGGTAGATCGTCGGCGCTGGTCCCAGCATCGACGTCGGCGGCTGGTGACGGTGTGTGCGCTTCGTGTTCGATTTCACCGTCAGTTCCGTGCGCTGGCTCTCGCTCACGGTCGTCCCTGTTCGAGTCGGTCATGCGACTGGGGCGTAGCCGTGGTCGTGCAAAAACGTCGCCGACTGTTCCAGTATGGAGCGGCGTGGCTCGCAGGTAATCAGGTATTATTGTCTCCGTCAGTTGCACCCCCATGACGGCCTCGCGACCAGCGCAGTCCGTCCGTGACCGATAGCGTTTTTGCCGGCGCGGCCCGTGACGATCAGTCGTGCACATACGCGGAATCGTCGCGGGGGAGGTCGAAGCGCGCTCGGTGTCGACGAGCTACGGGGAAAGCGAACTCGCCGAGGTGCCGCTGCGACTGGCTACCGAAGACGGCGAGCGGACACAGACCACACCGCTCGCTCGAGACGGCGACGGTGCGGCGTCGGACCCGGCAGCCGATCACGAGACCACGACCGTCACCCTGTGGAACAAGTGGGCCGAGTCGGCCGACTACCTCGAGCCGGGGCTGGAGGTGCTCGTCACCGACGCAAAAGAAGAGACGTATCAGGGCGAGACCCAGTATGCGACGACGGGCGACTCCTACGTCGTCGTCGAGCCGAGCTTTCTGGTGAACGTGACGGCGATCCGCAACTGGGTGCAGTGTCCTCGCCTCTACTATCTGAACAAGCTCTCGGGCGTGCCGCTGAACTACCCCGTCGTCAAGGGGACGCTCGTCCACGAGGTCTTCGGCGACCTCTTGCGAGGACGCGACCTCGAGGAGTCGATCGACGCCCGCGTCGACGAACGCGGCCTCGAGCTCGGCTTGCTCGGCGAGACACCCGAGGCCGTCGCCGAGGAGGTCAGAGAGAACGCCACAGCGATCGAAGGCTGGCTCGAGCAGGGTCGATTAACTGAAGAAGATAGCTGGCGCTCCGAGCAGTTGCTCATCAGCGAAACGTTCGGCATTCGCGGGCGGGCCGACGCCATTCGTCGCGGTTCGCCGGTCGAACTCAAGACGGGCAAGAACCTGAAAAAAGAGCCGCGGTTCAAAGACAAGGTGCAGGCGGCCTGTTATGCGCTCTTGCTCGAAGAACACGGCGGCGACGTCGATCACGGGACGCTGCTCTACACGAAGAACTCGGCGCTGGATCGCAACGAGGAGACGGGCGATCTCACCCCGGCAAAGGAGTTCACGATGGGCGACGGCCTGTTGAAGTTCGTCGTCCGCCAGCGCAACGAACTCGCGGCGATGGAAATCGCCGGCGACATCCCGACCGGCTACGAGGGCTCGGCGAAGTGTGAGTACTGTTTCGAACAAGACACTTGTATGGTCGTCTCGGGCCGGCTCGATCAGGAGTCGAAAGCCGGCCAGATCGCAACGCCGCTACCCGAGGAGGAACGCGAGTACTTCGATCGGTTCTATCGGGCGATCGAAGAAGAACGCCGGGAGGTCCACCGCGAGTACGCCAAACTCTGGGAACAGGACGCCCAGGAGCGCGCCGACGACGACCGGGCGCTGATCGACCTCGAGTTCGTCGAGAAACGCCCGCTCGAGGGCGGTCGCTGGGAGCTTCGCGCCCGCCGGACGAGTAGCGCGAACTCGAAGATTCGGGAAGGCGACTTCGTCTTGGCGAGCGACGGCCATCCAGTGCGTGGGAACTCGGAGCTTGCAACGATCGAGCGCTTGGACGACGAAGTCGTCCTGACGGCCGACGAGCCCGTCGAGGTCACGCGTCTCGACGTCTACCCCTCCGAACTGACGACCGACCGGCTGCTGGTTGCGATGCACGACGCGCTGCTCAAAGGCGACGAGCGCCGCAAGGACATCCTGTTCGGACGGGCCACCCCCGAGTTCGAGGAGAGCGGTGCGTCGGAGACGCACCGAAACAGAGCCGGTGAAACCGGCGGCGTCGACGAGACGTTCATCGACAACAACGCCGCCCAGAACGAGGCCGTGACGAAAGCCGTCGGCGCACGGGATTGTGCGCTGATCCACGGGCCGCCGGGCACCGGCAAGACCTACACCATCGCCCGTGCCATCCGCGCAATGGTCGAACGCGGCGAGCGCGTCCTGCTCTCTGCGTTTACGAACCGAGCCGTCGACAACGCCCTCGAGGCCTTGCTCGAGCAACTCGAGGACGGCGTTGAGTCGCAGACGGAACGATCTGGAGACGGCGAAGGCGTCTCCGTCGTCCGCGTCGGCTCCGAGAGCGGCATCCGCGAGGATATGGAGCCGTATCGCCTCGAGCGCTCGGGCGACCCTGAAGACCGCGTCGCCGAACTCCAGAACGCACAGGTCGTCGCCGCGACGACGGCGACCTGTGGCTCTCGAGTGATGAAAGAGCAGGCGTTCGATGTCGCGCTCGTCGACGAGGCCGCCCAACTGACGGAGCCGGGGACCTGTGCGGCGATCAATCTCGCCGAGCGATTCGTCCTCGTCGGCGACCACGAACAGCTGCCGCCAGTCGTCCGCGCCGAAAACGACCTCACGGAGTCGCTGTTCGAACGGCTCATCGACTGCCATCCCGAGGCCGGCGTCATGCTCGACCGCCAGTACCGGATGAACCAGCGCATTCAGGCCTTCGCCTCGAAGGAGTTCTACGACGGCGAGCTTCGACCCGCCGAACCCGAGGTCGCGGGTCGGACGCTGGACGATCTCGCGGGCGTCTCCAGAGACGCGCTCCCTCCGGAACGACGAGACCCAGTCACGTTCGTCGACGTCGAAGGCGACGGCGGGCAGTACACCGACAGCGAGGAGGCAGCCCGGATCGCCGAGTTGATCGAAACCTACGAGCGCGCGGGCCTCGAGCGATCCGAAATCGGCGTTATCGCTCCCTTCCGGGCGCAGGTCTCCGAACTCTCGAGACACGTGCCCGACGACGTCACCGTCGATACGGTCGACCGTTTTCAGGGCTCGAGTCAGGAGGTCATCATCATTTCTTTTACTGCGACGGGAACGCTCGAGGGACCCATCTTCGAGGATTACCGACGCATCAACGTCGCGCTGACCCGACCGAAACGCGCGCTCGTGCTCGTCGGCGATCCGGCGGCGCTTTCGTCTGATCCGGTCTATGCGCGAATGCTCGAGTGGGCGCGCACGTAGCTCGACGCGCTGGCTCCCGACTGGAGATGGCAACGCATATGTATTTATTTTCTACCTATTTCATACATGACGAAATTCTCGAGACGAGGACTGCTTGCTGGCGCTGGCACGGTCGTCACAGGCGTGGTCGCTGGCTGTCTAGACGACGCTGCCGTGGGAACTGGGGAGTCAGAGCCCGGCAACGGCGACGACACCGATGAGACTGACTCGAGTCCGCTGGCTGGTGCGGTGACGGCTGACGCCGTCGTGGACTATCCTGAATTCGTCGACGGCGTGACCGTCAGCGACGATGGACGACAGATCGAGTTGGCGGACCCAAAACTGGAGTTTTCGCTTTCAGCCGTCGTCGAGGGGACAGAAACAGGGGGAGACGGCCTGCGGGTCAGCCGCGATCTCGGCAGCGAGGTTCCGACGGCCTACATCGCACCGGAGATAGGCGATGACGGCGTTACGTATCACGTCTTCGCGAACGAGGCGTTCGTCGATCACGCCGACTGGGAGGTCGTGACCATCGAAGACAACGCCATCACTGACGAGCGTGCGGCCTCGTTTACCGAACTGCAGGCTGGCGTGTCGCATCTCGCCAGGGAATCGACTGCCGATATCGACAGTCTCGTCGTTGTCGACGGCGGCCGGGACGCACTCGAGCGAAGCGATAGTGAGGAGACGGCTGTCGGGATTCGCCAACTGGACGGCGATACTGTGCCAGCGACACCACAGGTTGCGTTCGACATCGACCACGGAACCGATAGCGATCCCGTCGTCGAGATTACCCACGCGTCCGGCGATACCCTCGAGGGAGATCACGTGGCCGTCGATGTCGACGGAGAACGCATCGAGGACCCGTTCGACGTCGAGACAGTGGCTGCGGGCGAGACGGCGACACTCGAGGACGTACCGGCTGGGGCTGCGCTCCGGGTGCTGTACGAAGCAAACGGCGAGACCGCCGTGCTCACATCGACGACGGTTCGGCGTTGACAGCTCCGCTGGGAGTATTCAGCCCCGTCGCTCGAGTGGGCGTCGTGCTGACGCCTCGCTGACCGCTGTCCAACGGGATATTTATCGTTTCGAGACCGTCAGTGCAGATGATGCGACTCGCAGACGAGAGTGCAGTCATCCGTGACGCCATCCCGGCCGAGTACGCAGATGTCGTGGTCATGCTCACCGAACTCGGTGGTGTGTCGGTGTTGATGGGGCTGCTGGCATTGCTGTTCTGGTGGGGCGACCGACGGCGGAGTGCACTGGTGATCAGCTACGCGATCGCCGGGCTCGCGTTCTTGTTGGCCCTGAAGTCGCTGCTCGAACTGCCACGGCCGCCGGAAGACGCCATGCTGGTCGCACTCCCCGGTGAACGCGAGGGGTACGGCTTTCCGAGTGGCCATGCGTTCGCGGCGACGGTCGTCTACGGCGGCCTGCTCTCGGTGTCCGACCGCGCTCGAGAGCCGTGGGCCGTCGTCGGTGTCGGCGCGCTTATCGTCGCTATCTCGCTCTCGAGAGTCGTTCTCGGGGTCCACTACCTCGGTGATGTGATCGTCGGTGCGATACTCGGCGTCGTCTTCATCGCCGCGATGAACCGGCTCACTCGCGGCGTGCCGGCGGCCGGCTTCACCGTTGCGCTCGTCCTCGCAGTCCCTGCCGTCTACGTCACCGGTGCCAGCGAGGACACGCTCCTCGCAGTCGGTGGGGCGGTCGGCGGCCTGCTCACGGCCGGTCGAATCGACCAGCTTCCCGACCTTCGCTCGCGACTCGAGGGAGTCGTCCTCGCTGTCGTCGGCGGCGGCGTGGTCGCAGGCCTGCAGGTCGTCGAATCACTCGTCGGAACGACGCCGGTACTCGTCGCACTGTATGCTGTGCTCGTCGCGTGGATTGTCGTCGCCCCGATTATCGTCAGCCGACTCGGCACCGATCTCGTCGGCGCAACACCGCTCGGGTCGTAGGCGGTCTGGACGCAGGCGGCCATCTTGCGCCCGGTGAGAAGCGACTGGGGATTTACCGCCGTCGACGGTGTGAACTCGCTATGCTCGACTCCGTACACCCGAATCGGTTCAGCGTTCGGGTCGCGGTCTGGCTCGTCGTCGCGGTCGCGCTGACGTCGATCGCGACCGGTGTCGTGGCGATTCTCACGGACCCCGCCGTCGAGGCAGCCGGCGTCCTCGGAACGTTGCAGGCGGTTGCGGAGTTCAGCGGGACCATCATCGGCTTCGCCTTGCTCATCGCTGCGTGGGGAATGCGACGCGGCTACCGAGTTGCGTTCGTCGCCGCCGTCGGCCTCGTCGGCCTGTCGCTGGCTCACGGCATCGTCCAGTTCCGACTGCTCTCGGTGCCGCTCGTCGTCCTCTCCGTCGGCGGCCTCGTCGTGCTCGTGGCCACGAGTCAACGATTCGGCCGTTCGAGTCATCTCACTGCGACTCAGATCGGTGCACTGCTGGCGCTTGTCGGCGTCTTCTGTTATGGCACCGCTGGGGCGTACGCGCTCCGCGGACAGTTCGATGGCGTCGATGGCGTCGTCGACGCGGTCTACTTCACCGTCGTCACCGCGAGTACGGTCGGCTACGGCGACGTCCACGCGGCCACTGAGACGGGCCGCCTCTTTGCCATCTCGTTGGCCATCCTCGGGCCCGCGGCTATCGCCGCGGCCGCCGGCAGCTTGTTCCAACCCGCACTCGAGGCCCACCTCGAGCGAACCGGCCGGCGCGCGATGACGACGACAGACACCGAGGACGGAGACACGCCACAGATCGTCGTCCTCGACGGCGATGCAGCGCTTGCACCCGTAATCGAGGGGCTTGCGAGACACGCGTCGGTTACGGTCGTCACACGCGAGGACGCAGTGTCGAGCCTGCCTGACGACGTCAGCAGGTTCGTCGCCGAGGTGACAGACGGCGACACGCTCGAGCGAGCCGGCCTCGAGCGGTGTCACGCGGTGCTCGTTGCTGGAACCGATGCCGGCGACGCCATTGCTGCCGTCCAGTCACACACTGACGCCACAGTCGTGGCCGTTGCTTCGGGCGACTCGCTCGCTCGTCTCGGGGCGGACATCGTCGTCGCACCCGACCCGATCCTCATCGAGACGGTCATCGACGCGGTGCTGGCAGCCAGCAGCCCCACCGATCAGGCCTCAGCGTCGGCCGCCTCCCAGAGCGGGTAGAGATCGTCTTCGATCGGCTCGGTGATCGACTCGCCGTCGAGGACGAGTTCGAACGCGCCCTCGCCAACCGTGCCGATTTCGGCTCCCTCGAGGCCTGCCTCGGCGAGCGACTCGAGGCAGTCGTCGACGGCCTCGCTCGGCACAGTCGCGAGCAAGGCCCCGGAGCCGAAGATCCGCAGCGGATCGACGGCAGCCGCCTCGCATAGCTGCTGGGTCTCCTCGCGAATCGGCACCGCGTCGCGGGCGATCTCGAGTCGAACGTCGGAGGCGCGGGCGATCTCGAGTGCGCCGGCGGCGACGCCGCCCTCGGTCGGGTCGTGCATCGCGGTGGCGTACTCGCGGATCGCACGGCCGTCATCGACGATACTGATCTCGTCGACGAATTCCGCGGCGCGCTCGCAGATGGTGTCGTCGACATCGAGGTCGTCACCGAAGTCGGACGCGAGGATAGCGGTGCCCTCGAGGCCGGCGGCTTTCGTCAGGACGACGCTGTCGCCGGGCTCAGCGCCGTGTGTCGGGACGAACGATTCGGCCATCCCCATCGCCGTCAGCGACAGCAGTGGGCGCTCGAGCTGGTCGACGTACTCCGAGTGGCCGCCGACGATCGACGCGCCGACGTCTCGAGCGGCCGCGTCGAGGTCGTGCGTGATTGTCTCGAGTGGCGCGTCCTCGTCGGGGAGCATGATGACGGCCGTCAGCCAGCGCGGGTCAGCACCCGAGGCGGCGACGTCGTTGCAGGCGACGCGGACGGCGAGCGTGCCGACCTGCGAGGCCGCAAGCGAGATGGGATCGGAGCTGACGACGAGCGTCTCGTCGCAGCCGGGGATTGCGATTCCGGCGGCGTCCTCGCCGTCCGCGGGTCCCTGTAGCACTGTCTCGTCGTCGGCGGCCGTTCCCGTCCGGCCGAAGACGTGGTCGAGCAAGTCGTCCGGGCTCACCTTGCCGGGCATACCACGAACTGGGTGGATTGGGGGTTTGTAGCTGTCGGGGTCGGCTCGAGCGTATCCGTCAAAAAACACACCGCGGCTGGTCGAGGTCGACGCTCAGGCGTCGTCCGGTGCCACCGCGTCCATCGTCTGTCGAACCTCGTCTTCGGTCGCACCGCGCGGGAAGCTAACGGCGATGGCGTCGATCCCGTCGACGGCCTCGTAGCGCTCGAGGCTCTCGCGAGCCGATTCGGGGTCGCCCACGGCACAGAGATCGTCGAGCAGGTCGTCGCCGAGACAGTCAAGTGCGCGCTCGCGGTCGCCTGCCTGCCAGGCGTCGTGGATCTCGACGGCCTCGTCGTAGCCCTGACGCTCGAGGGCGTCGCGGTAGAACGTGCCCATGCCGCCGACGTAGAAGGCGACGTGCTGACGGGCGAGGTCGCGGGCACGATCAGTATCGTCCAGCACACAGCAGGTCACGCCGGTCGTGACCTGCACGTCTTCGGGGTCGCGCTCGCCCAGTTCTGCCCCGCGTTCGATGTCCTCGAGGCGGTCGCGGACGCCATCGGGGGTGAGCATGATGCCGTGCCAGCCGTCGGCAAAGCGGCCGGCGAGTTCGACGGCCTTCGGCCCCATCCCGGTGACTTCGATCGGTGGGGTGGGTTCCGGCGGCGCACAGCGCAGTCGAAAGCCCGAGAGGTCGAACTCGTCGCCGTCGTAGTCGACGGGTTCGCCCGAGAGCACCTGCCGGACGATGTCGACAGTTTCACGGGTTCGCTTGAGCGGGTTGCCGTACTCGAGGCCGTGCCAGTTTTCGATGACGACGGGGCCGCTCGGGCCGAGGCCGAGTCGAAAACGGCCCTCGGAGAGTTCCTGTAACGTTGCTGCCGTCTGGCCCAACAGGGCAGGTGAGCGCGAGTAGGTGTTGAGGATGCTCGAGCCGATATCAATTTCGTCGGTGCGTTCGGCCATCGCTGTCAGGACGGTCACGCCGTCGCGACCCCACGTCTCGGGGAGCCACGCGCAGTCGTAGCCACCGGCTTCGGCCCGCTGGGTGTAGTCAACGATCGAGTCGACGGTCGGCTGTGCAGCGACCGGCAGGTGGACGTCTCGGTCGGTCATACCTCGTACTCCTCCGAAATCTGGGGGACGCCACCGGCGGTGATCGTCTCGCCGACGATGTATGAGGCGGCGGGGCTCGCGAGGAACTGCGCGATGTCGGCGATTTCCTCGACGGTGCCGATCCGTCGGGCGACTGCCTCGCGGTCGATGTTGTCGGCGGAGACGCCCATCTGGCTCTCGACGCCCGGCGTGGCGACGAAGCCGGGGGCGATGCAGTTGACGCGGACGTCGTCGTGGGCCCACTCGTTGGAGAGGGTCGTCGTCAGGTTGATGACGGCGGCTTTGGCCGCGCCGTAGGGACTCATCAGCGGCGAGCCGCGCTGGCCGGCGACGCTCGCGAAGTTGATTACGGTGCCGCCGCCGTCTTTGAGGTGTGCCGCGGCGGCGTGCGTGCAGTGATAGGTGCCGTGGAGGTTGATGTCGACGATGGTCTGCCAGCCGTTCGGCGAGACGTCGTCGAACGCGGCCATGAACGACGCGCCGGCGTTGTTGACCAGCACATCGAGGCTGCCGAACTCCTCGACGGTGGCTTCGACGAGCCCCTCGACGGCCTCTCGATCCGTCACGTCACACTCGACCGCCAGCGCCCGGGCGGGGCTGTCGCCCTCGTTGATCTCCTCGGCGACGGGATCGACGTTTTCCTGCTCGCGCGAGCAGACGACGACGTCGACGCCGTCCTCGGCGAACCGCCGTGCGATTGCCCGCCCGATCCCACTCGAGGACCCGGTGACGATGGCGGTCTCGCCGTCGATGCCGAACTGAGCGGTGCTCACGCGCAACCACCGACGCTTCGAGGTATCTGTGTTACCATTGTTAGTTCCACTCGAGTGTATGGAGAGTTTGTTAATAAAGATGGGTATGAATCCCGCAGCGTTAAGTGCGCGGCAATCACTGCCACAGACAGACGACAGATCACTATGACAGGCGACACCCTACCCACCCGACTCGAGGGCTCGATTCGGAACCAGAACGCCGCAGACGGCACGCGACTCGAGCGACCGCCCGTCACTGGCGATCGAACGATGAGTCAGAGGGCCGACTGATGGCCGAACGCGACTCGAGCGCGAGCGATCCCGACTGCATCGAGTGGGAGGCCGTCTTCTGGGACATCGGGGGTGTCATCCTCGACCTCGAGTCCGTCCGGGAGGCCCACGAGGCGTTTATCGCCACGCTCGTCGAGCGACACGACCTCGAGACGACGGTCGAGGAGGCGACGGCGACGTGGCGGTCGGCCGTCGGAAACCACTTCCGAGAGCGCGAGGGGACGGAGTTTCGGGCCGCACGCAACGCCTACGAGAAGGGGATCGACGAACTCGCCGCCGAACCGATCCCGAAACGGGCGTGGCTGTCGACGTTCGAAGACGTCGTCCAGTCGTCGATCGAACCCGTGCCGGGTGCCGTCGAGACGATCACGGCACTGGCCGAGCGAGACCTCCACGTCGGCGTCATCAGCGACGTCGACGACGAGGAGGGCAAGTGGATGTTGTCGCAGTTCGGCGTCCGCGAGCGCTTCGACTCGATCACCACCTCCGAGGAGGTCGGCCGGACGAAACCCGATCCGGCGATGTTCGAAACCGCCCTCGAGAAAGCCAACGTCGACCCTAGCAGATCGCTGATGATCGGCGATCGTTACGACCACGACGTATACGGGGCCGATCGGATGGGAATGCACGGCGTCGCCTTCGGGGCCGACGACGGGCCGGCCGTCGCCTATCGAATCGAGTCGCCAGAAGACGTCCTCGAGATCATCGACGACGACGGCTGCTGACGCTCGTTGCGAACAATGTAAGCACAGAAGGCGGCGAAACTATTTTCGTAAAGTAGTGACGTGGTAGTACCGAACACAGATGCTGAGTTCGTATTGTGATCCGGTCGTCGCCGTCGTACCGACACCCCAGCCCACATGAGCGACAGCTACTACGAGCGGCTGGTCGACGAACCGTCGCTGGTTGCGCACCTCGAGGACCACCTCGGCGCGGTCGACGACTACGAAATCGACCGCCACCGAGAAGGACACTCGAACGAGACGCTCTTTCTCGAGTGGGGCGATCGAGACCTGGTGCTCCGTCGCCCACCGCCGGGAAACACCGCCGACACGGCCCACGATGTCCTTCGGGAGTACCGCGTCACGGCGGCGCTGGCCGAGACCGACGTTCCCGTTCCCGAGCCGGTACTGGCCTGTGAGGACCATGACGTCATCGGGAGTGACTTCTACGTCATGGAGCGACTCGAGGGTGACGTCCTCCGAGACGACGAACCCGATCGGTTTGCCGCGTCCGAACACCGTCAACGGATCGGCGAGGAACTCGTCGACACGCTCGCGAAAATCCACGACGTGGCGTACGAGTCGGTCGGCCTCGGCGAGTTCGGCCGGCCCGCGGGCTACACGCAGCGACAGGTCGACCGCTGGGGGACACAGCTATCGTGGGCGTTCGAGGTCACCGAAGACGAGCGGGCAGTGCCGGATCTTCACGCGGTCGGCGACTGGCTCCGCGACAGCGTGCCCGAGGAGCACCCCCACACGCTCGTTCACGGCGACTACAAACTCGACAACGTCATGTTCGGAACGGGAGGAGCCGATCGCGCGACCGACGACAACGCCGAGCGGTCGCCGGCACTCGTCGCGGTCTTCGACTGGGAGATGGCCACGCTCGGCGATCCGCGCGCCGATCTGGGCTGGATGCTGTCCTACTGGCGCGATCCGAAAGACCCCGCGCCGTCGATGCCCGAACTCACCAGTCGGTTCATGGAACGGGAAGGGTATCCGACACGGGTCGAACTCGTCGACCGCTGGGAAACCCACACCGGCCTCGAGTTCGAACACGAGCGGTTCTACCGGACACTCGCCGTCTACAAACTGGCCGCCCTCGGCGAGATGTTCTTCCGACGCTACCTCGAGGGCAACAGCGACAACCCGATCTACCCGAAGATGGAGGCCCGCGTCCCGGCGCTGACCGCTCGAGCGATGCGGATCATCGAGGGTGACGAGCCGCTGTAGGCCACTGCGCCAGTCTCTGTTACTGACGTTCACGAGACGCCCGACCCCGCGTACGAGCTGTATCTCTATTGACTTCGTGCTTAACATTGGTAACCTATCGTCGGTGGTATTAAGAGCGTCCCGCTCGAGCACACGACCATGTCACTCGGAAACATCGACCACGTCGCCGTCTTAGGGGCGGGGAACATGGGTCACGGAATCGCCGAAGTAACCGCAATGGCCGGCTACGACGTCTCGATGCGGGATATCAAACCCGAGTTCGTCGAGGACGGCTACGACGCGATCGCCTGGAGCCTCGAGAAACTCGAGGAGAAGGATCGACTCGACGAATCCGCCGACGAGATCCTCGCGCGGATCGAGACGACGACCGACCTCGAGGCGGCCGTCGCAGATGCCGACCTCGTCATCGAGGCCGCACCCGAGAACCTCGAGTTGAAACACGACATCTTCAGCGACCTCGAGCGGTATACGGACGAGGAGACGCTGCTCGCGACGAACACCTCGAGTCTACCGATCTCGGACATCGCGGACGTCGTCGACACACCCGAGCGCGTCCTCGGCCTGCACTTTTTCAACCCGCCGGTGAAGATGGATCTCGTCGAGGTTATCTACGGCGAGCGGACGAGCGACGACGCCGCCGAGGCCGGCTCCGAGTGGGTCGAATCGATCGACAAGACGCCGATTTACGTCCGCAAGGACGTCCGCGGCTTCGTCGTCAACACCATCGTCGGGCCGTTCATCGGCGAACCCGCGTGGATGGTCTCCGACGGTGAGGCGACGATCCGGCAGGCCGACGCCGCGATGGTCCACCAGCGGGGCTACCCGATGGGACCGTTCGAACTCGGCGATCTGACCGGGATCGACGTCGGCTACCACGTCCGCAAAGAGGCCGGCGACGAGATCCCGCCGGTCATGGCGGAGAAAGTCGAGGCCGAAGCACTCGGCCGGAAGACCGGTCGCGGCTACTACGACTACGAGGACGGCGACGGTGCCGACTACGAGCGCGGGGATGGCGAGGGATTCGACACGCTCCGCGTTGAGGCCCGAATGATCAATCGCGCGGCGTACCTCGTCGGCGAGGATGTCGCCACTCCCGAGGCGGTCGACACCGGCGTCCAACTCGGACTGGGCTTCCCCGAGGGCATCTGCCGTCGTGCCGACAAACTCGGGCTCGAGCGGGTGCTCGAGAAACTCGAGACACTCCACGAGGCAACTGGCGACGACCGGTTCGAGCCCCATCCGTCCCTCGAGGAACTCGTCGACGCGGGGAAAACCGGCGAGGACGCCGGCGCTGGCTTCTACGAGTACGACGGCGACGACGGCGACCTCGACTCCTACCACCACCTGAACGTCGCACTCGAAGACGGCGTTCTGCAGGTCGAACTCGATCGACCCTCGCGGATGAACGCGCTCTCCTCGGAGTTACTCGAGGAGATCGACGACCTGTTCTCGACGATCGACACCGACGACGTGCGGTGTGCGACGATCGAGGGCGCGGGCGACCGCGCGTTTAGCGCCGGGGCCGACATCGGCGGCTTCGCCGGCGCGGAGCCGACCGACCTGATGGACGTCACGCCGGCGTTCGAGACGGTCAACGACTTCCCGCGGCCCGTCCTCGCGAAGATCGACGGTTTCTGTCTCGGCGGCGGTTTAGAGCTTGCACTCGCCTGTGACCTGCGCCTCGCGACCGAGCGCTCGACGTTCGGCGCGCCTGAGATTACTCTTGGATTGATTCCCGGCGGCGGCGGAACCCAGCGCCTGCTGCGGCTGCTCGGTGAGACCCGTGCGAAGGAACTGGTCTTCCGGGGCAATCACATCGACGCCGACCGCGCCGAGGACTGGGGGCTGATCAACCGCTCAGTCGACCGCGACGAGTTCGACGAAACTGTCGACGAGTTCGTCGACGACCTCCGTACCGGCCCGCCGATCGGCCTCGAGGTCGCCAAGAAGGTCATGAACGAGGGGGAAGACGCGAGTCTCGACGCCGCCATCGCCATGGAGAGTCAGGGCTTCGGGTTGCTTGCGAGTACGGAAGACGTTTTAGAGGGGACGACGGCCTTCGCCGAGGACCGCGAGCCCGAGTTCGAGGGGAAATAAATGGCGCAGGAACCGAGCCAGTCAACGGACTGGCCTGAGTGGGGCTCGTTCGTCGACCAGCACGGCTACCTCTCGTGGCTCGACGTCAGCGTTGTTCGTCTCGAGGACGGGACGGCGGTCCTCGAGGTCGAACACAACGAAGAGTTCGAGAACCCGGTCGGAAGCGACGGCTACGATCCGGTTCACGGCGGTATCGTCGCCACGCTGATCGACACGGCGAGTGCGTTCGCCCTCCGAACGACGTTCGACGAGCCGGCAACGGCGCGGCTGACGACGACCGATCTCAACGTCTCGTACCTTCGGCCGGCGACGGGTGACCTCCGAGCGAGGGCGGAAGTGATTCGCGCTGGCGGAACGACCGGCGTCACCGACGTGTCGGTCACCGGTGCCGACGGCGAGGCAGCCGTCGGACGCACTACCTACCGGCTGTTCCGGCCCGGCGACTGAGCCGGGATGGCTAACCCTCGGCGGGTTCAGGTCCCACTCACTGCTCGTCGTGAAGGTCTTTGTAGATCTGTGGGTCGGTCTGGAACTTCAACACGTTGTGGACCGACGAGTTGCGAATGTTCGCGATGACGTCGCCGTACTCCTTGTAGCAGTTGTGAATCCACTTCGAGATCTGTTCGCGGCTGCGAAACATCATGACGGTCTTCCACTGGTACTCCCCGTCCGAGAGGAAGAAAAACAGGGTGTGTTTGTCCCCTTGGATGTGTTCCATCGCATTACGCCAGCTCTCTTCGAAGTGTTCCGTGTTGAACTTGAACTCGAACAGCGCAAAGATGTAGTACTCCTCGTTGGGGATGATCGCCTCCCGGAAGACCCCCTCGTCGCGCATCCGCCGGATCGATTCACTGACGGTGACGTGGGAGACGTCGATATCGTACTCCGATTTGAGCACGCTCGTCAACTCTCGCGAGGAGAGCTGTGGATCGTTCGCAAGCTCACACAGGATGGCAATATCGCGGTCCTTGAAATCCCAGTTTGGGCGTTCGCCGTCGGTCATATTAGTGTGCAGTGTGGTGGGTCATTAGTATGCATCTGTTCCGTCCAGAGCAGTCGGTCGCTGTCGACAGCCAGCCGACCCTCTCGAGGTCAGGACCTGACTGAGCGAGTGCCGACGACGGGCAGTTCTGCGCCTGTGGCCACGACAGACACGTCGTCCGACTGGCTCGACAAATTTCCGTGGTGACATATCCGCACTTCGATTTCCAACACAAAATCAGTTCGGGAGAGTGCTTCCATTGGTAACCAATTCCGGAGGTGTGCCGCCGACTGCACAGCGTCGATCGACTGGCTACTCGTCGCCCGTCCCAGTCGCGAGCCCTCGCACCGACTCGTCGCCGATCTCCTCGAGGACGTGTTCGTGAAACGCCTGTAAGGCGGCGCTTTCGTCTTCGGCAAGGACGACGTCGCTGGCCGACAGCGTCGCCAGCCCGAACGCCCGCGGCGTCGGCGAATCGTGCAGCTGTCGAGAAACGTCGAGGTCGCCAGCCTCGAGCGCGCCGACGAGTTGCTCGATTTCGCCGACGGTGAGTTTGTCCTCGAGGATCTCCCGGTACGTCTCCTCGATGACGGCGAACTCCTCGAGTTCCTCGGCGAAACCGAGTAACATCTCGCTCGAGACCTGCTGTTCGCTCGCCGATTTCTCGTAGCCCTTGTAGCGTTTGAGAATCATCAGCGCCCGCGTCGCGTTGATCCGGAAATAGCGCTGGAGGAGGTCCGTGCCCGAAATCGCCTGCCGGAGATCCTCGCGGACGTCGTCGGCCTCGAGGTCGTCGATGAGTCCCTTGAGGTCGACTTTTCGGTTCAACGGCATCGAGAGGACGAAGCCGTTGTCCGCGACGGCGACACGGACGTTGGCGGTCGCCTGCTGGGCACAGTGGTACGCGAACAGCCGCGAGAGGCCGTCGTTGACCCTGCGGCCGTACGCCGAGTGAACGTAGTAGTGGCGTTCGTACTCCTCGCGGTCGCGGACGACCTCGATGGCGAGTCGGTCGTGGGTGCTCACGCTCTCGGGACCCGCGTACTGGAGTTGGTGGTCGAACAGCCGGGCGATCGCGCGCACGCTGTCGTCGTCTAGCGGGAACTCCCGGAGCCAGGCGCGAACGCGTGGTGGGCCACCCGCCTCGTAGTGGTCGAGCAGGGCAGCCTGAAACGTGAGGATCTCTCGGCCGAGGTCGACCGACAGCGGCAGCCGTTCGGAGTACCACGAGGGGACAGTCGGGCGGGCGCTCGTGCGGTCGACGTACACCTTCGAGCCGCGTCGGTAGCGATACTCGAAGTGGTCGCCGCCGAGGACGAACACGTCGCCTTTCTCGAGCGTATCGAGGTAGTTCTCGTCTAACTGGCCGACCCACTCGTCGCTGGCGCGCGTGGAGACATCGCAGGTGAACGAATCCGGAATCGTCCCGATGTTGGTCATGTAGATGACCCGCGCCAGCCGGCCGCGTTTGCCGATCAGGGGTTCGCCGACCGGGAACGCCTCGTGGTGGTGCTCGCCGTCGGGCGGATCGTTCTCATCGCGCCAGATCTTCGCGTAGACGTTTCGATCCTCGAGGCCGGCGTACTCGGCGGTGAGATACCGCATCAACGACTCGTACTCGGCATCAGTGTAGTTCCGGTAAGGGTAGGCCCGCTTCAAAGTCGCTTTCAGGTCGGCCTCCGGGCGGATCTCCGCGATCGCCATCCCGTAGACGTGCTGGGCGGCGACGTCTTGGGCGTTCTCGGGAATCGACACCGAGTCGACGAACCCCTCGTCGGCTTTTTTGAGCATGACTGCACACTCGAGCAGTTCGTCCCGATCGAGGGCGATCACCCGGCCGGTGACGGTCTGGCCGACGCGGTGGCCCGCGCGGCCGACCCGCTGGAGCAACGCGGCGACGCTTTTCGGCGAGCCGACCTGGATCACCATATCGACGTGGGGCATGTCGATCCCCAACTCGAGGCTCGTCGAGGTGGTGACGACCTCGAGGTCACCGTCTTTCAGTCGTCCTTCGATATCCTGACGAACGTCTTTCGAGAGGCTGCCGTGATGACAGCCGGAGTTTCCCTCGTCGTAGGCGTCGAAGCGCTCGCGGAGGGTGTGTAAGACGCGTTCGGCACCCGAGCGCGTGTTGGTAAAGACGAGCGTGTTCGTGTGGGCCTGAATGTGGTCGTGCAGTTGGCGATAAAACCGCTCCTGGACGACCTCGCGGGAGGTGTTGATCAGGTCGTCGGTCGGACACTCGAGTTCGATGTCGAACTCGCGAGCGAAGCGGGCGTCGACGATGTCGTACGGACGAGCGTCGCCACCCGGCGTTGCCTGCCCGACCAAAAATTCGGCCACCTCCTCGAGCGGATCGACCGTCGCCGAACAGCCGATTCTGGTGATCTCGCCTTCGGCCATCGCCTCGAGTCGCTCGAGGCTAACCGACAGGTGAGTGCCGCGTTTGCCGTCCGCTAATGAATGAATCTCGTCGACGATGACGTACTCGACGGTGCGCAGTTTCTCGCGGAACTTCGGCGAGTTCAGCAGGATCGCGAGCGTTTCAGGTGTCGTGTTGAGGATGTGGGGCGTCTCCTCGAGCATCTTCTGACGGTCGCTCGAGGACGTATCGCCGTGGCGGATGGCATGGCGGATCTCGCCCATTTCTTCGTCGTCGTCTCGGCTCGCGACGATGTCTTCGATTCCCTCGAGGGGGACCTCGAGGTTCCGGTGGATGTCGTTGGCGAGTGACTTCAGCGGCGAAATGTAGAGACAGTAGACCGAGTTCTCGAGGCCGTCCTCCGAATCCCGATCCGTGGTAAACAGCGCATTGAGAATCGACGTAAAGCTCGCAAGCGTCTTGCCGCTGCCCGTCGGCGCACAGATCAGGGTGTTCGTTCCCTCGTGAATCTTCGGGATCGCCCCCCGCTGTGGCGGTGTGAAAAAGCCCTCATTTTCGGGGATGTACTCGCCGAAAGCCTCGAGCCACCACTGCTGGACGGCGGGCTCGAGCAACGCAAAGACGTCGCGGTCCTCGATCGTGACCGCGTCGGGATCGAACGGCAACTCGGCGTCGGAGTCCAGCACCGATTGGCGCACACTCCCGTCCATTGTCGTCGTCTGGGGGACGGGTATGTAAGAGGGTTTGCCCACCGGAGCGAAAGTGAACCCTGTGTCGTCGTCAGAGGATCGCTGTCGCGATCGCGACGATGACGAACACATGCCAGACGAGGACGGCGGCTCTGGCACCCGTTGTCGGCAGCGGCGGGTTGCGAAACATCGCATCGTAGACGAACAACGTCGCAAACACCGCACCGCCGGCAAGCCCGACTTCGAGCGCGACGGATGTGGCGACACCGATCGCCAGTCCGAACGCGAGGCTCCCGGCGATGGCGAGCAAGAGTTTGTCGTAGTACTCGAGCGATGGCACTGTCCTTCTACAGGAATGTAGGGCGTCCATCATCGAAAACCCCTCGCCGAATACGGGCCTGTGGGCATTGATATCCATTGTGCTGTGCTAGCATACTCGAGTATCGTCGTGGTGAGTGACGATCCGAAAGAGGCTACCCTTATCGGGGAGGCCGTCCGAGGACCCCGTATGCGTGTCACCTTTCTCGGAACCGGGAGCGCGATGCCGACTGGTGAGCGCTTCCAGACGGGAGTGCTCGTACAGGAGAACGGTCGAACGCTGCTCGTCGACTGTGGCTCGGGCGTCTTGCACCGACTCCAGCAATCCGGCGTCGGCTACGAGCGGATCTCGACGGTGTTGTTGACTCACCATCACCTCGATCACGTCGCCGACTTGCTGCCGCTGATGAAAGCCCGCTGGCTCGCCGGCGAAGACCACCTCGAGGTCGTCGGTCCACAGGGAACGAAAGCACTGGTCGACGACCTGCTCGACGTTCACGAGTACATGCAGGATAAACTCGATCTGCAGGTTCGGGAGGTCGTCGCTGGCGAGTTCTCCGTCGCTGGCTTCGACGTCTCGGCCTACGAAACGCGCCATTCGCTGCCGTGTCTGGCCTACCGGTTTGGCGATCTGTTCACCTTCAGCGGCGACACCGAGGCGTTTGCCGGACTGGCAAACTTCGCCGAAGGCTCGGCAATCCTGGCACACGACTGTTCGTTCCCCGACGACGTCGACGTCTCGAACCACCCGACACCGGAAACGCTCGGCACGGCACTTGCCGGCCGAGAGATCGGACGGGTTTACCTGACGCATCTGTATCCACACACCGAGGGCCGTCACGACGAGATGCTCGAGTCGATCGGTGCCCACTACGACGGCGACGTGCGATTCGCCGAGGATCTGAAAACGATCTCGATCGAGTAACCACGGGACGGTACGGTTCGTCTCGACGATTCGCTCTTTTGGACTGGACATCGTCTGCGCCGTGGCCACCGACACCGCCGGATGTGTGCAATGGCACCGACAGCCACACCTAACAACGGTATCCGAACGAAGTATATAGCCGCAGTTTGTAGGATCATAACAACAGAATGGTCCCACAACCCCAGTCGACTGCTTTCGAGGCGAGGAGCGGATGAGCCTCCCGAATCGTCTCGCGGACATGGTGACTTCGCACGCTCGAATCGTGATCGTTGCCCTGCTGTTGACGACCGCACTCGTCGGCGCGGGTATGCCGATGGTCGACGACGACTCGTCGCTCGATCAGTTCGAGAGCGACTCGCCGGAGGGAGAGGCACTCGAGGACATCAACGAGCGATTCGCCGCCGAGGGCGATGAGAACACGACCTCAGTACAACTGATCGCGAGGGGCGATACCGTCCTCACACAGGAGTCGCTGCTCAGTTCACTTGAGTTCCAAGAGGAGATCCACGCCAACGAGTCGATCAGCGCGACGCTCGTCGAAAACGACTCGATCACCGGCGTCGAGAATCTCGTCGCGATTACGGCGATCACGAACGAACAGATCGCCGAAATCGAAGCCCAAGGCGCAGAACTCGAGCAACGCGAGGCCGATCTCGAGGCCAGAAGCGAGACGCTCGAGGACGGACTCAACGAGACGGTCGAACTCGAGCGGCAGTATCAGGCCGAACTCGCAGCAGGCGATGAGGCGGCTGCCACGGAGACGGACGCCGAAATCGAGGCGACACTCACACAGGCCGCCGCGGACGCCGAACTCGACGACGAACAGACCGCGGAGTACACCGAGTTTGGCGACCAGGCTCGAGGGATCGAGGCTGACCGCTGGGCACTCGAACAACAGTACGACGACCCGGCCACGAACCCCGAGGTCGCTGACGACTACGAGGCGCTAACTGAGGGCCTCGAGGACGTCTACGCCGGCGCGACGTTCGGCGTTCTCGAAGCCGAGTACGACCAGCTCGAAGCGGACTCCGAACAGCTTCAGGAAGACCAACAGGCACTCGAAGAGGGTGGTGATGAGCGACCGTCGCTCGAGGCTCAGATCGAGGCGCTCGAGGACCTCGATGAGGATGAGTTCGAGGACGCACTCACACAGACGCTATCCGACGACAACGGCGGGGCGGCACTCGGCTTCATGCCGACGTCGTATGAGCCCGGCACGACCGACGCCGACGCTCGCATGACGCTGGTCTCCCAGGAGATGGGCGGCGATCAGATGGAGATGGGTGGTGGAACCAGTGCATCGCTCGACGCCCAACTCGACCTTCGTGAGCTCGCAAACCAGAACGAACAGGAGTATCTGGTCTTCGGCTTTGGCATCATCAACGACGAGATCGAGCGGTCGATGGGCGATAGCTTAGCGATCGTCGGCCCGCTCGCGCTGTTGTTCGTCGTCATTGCCCTGTCGATCGCCTACCGTGATCCACTCGACATCGTGCTGGGCGTCGTCGGCATCCTCACCGTGCTCGTCTGGACGTTCGGCTTCATGGGCTGGGCCGGGATCGCCTTCAACCAGATGATGATCGCGGTGCCGGTGTTGTTGATCGGGCTCTCGATCGACTACGCGATACACGTTTTCATGCGCCATCGAGAGCAACGCGAGATGGATGGTGTGACGAGCACTGTCCGCGGATCGATGACGATTGCACTCGCGGGCGTCGGTGTCGCGCTCATTTGGGTGACGGCGACGACCGCGATCGGCTTCCTCGCGAATCTCGTCAGCCCGATTGGCCCCATTCGGGAGTTCGGGGTCATCAGCTCCGTCGGCATCATCGCCGCGCTAATTATCTTCGGCGCGTTGATTCCTGCCCTCAAAGTCGAGATCGACTCGGCACTCGAGGCACGCGGCTGGAGCCGACAGAAGCGTGCGTTCGGAACCGGCGGGGGTCGCTTCGCCAGCGCCCTCACGCTCGGGTCGACCGCGGCACGAAAGGCACCGCTGGCTATTCTGGTCGTCGCGTTGGTGCTCACCGCCGGCGGTGTCTACGGCGCAAGCGAGGTTGACACCAGCTTCGACGAGGAGGACTTCCTCGCCGAGAGCCCGCCCGCCTGGACCGAAAATCTGCCGGCAGGCATGGCTCCCGGTGAGTATCAGGCCAAAGACGACCTCGAGTTCGTCAACGAGAACTTCCAGCGTGATGACACACAAGCACAGATACTCGTCGAGGGTGATGTCGCCGACGACGGCACATTGCGGGCGTTAGCCGACGCACAGGAGGAAGCAGCCGACTCCGAGACCGTTTACACGCTTCCGAACGGCGAGGCGGACGTCCGTGGACCGCTTTCGGTAATGGAAACAACGGCAGCCCAAAACGAGTCGTTCAACGAGTCGTTCCACGCTGCCGATACCGAAGACGACGGCGTCCCGGATCAGAACATCGAAGCGCTGTACGACGAACTGTTCGAAGTCAACGAAGACGAGGCAAGTACCGTCCTCTACCGAACCGATGACGGCGAGTACGACTCGACACGGCTGATGATCGCTACCCGTGGCGATGCCGGCTTCGACCAGACGACCGACGAGATGCGCGCCATCGCCGGAACGATCGACGCCAGCGGGACCGGCGACCAGCGGAATCTCGACGCCGGTGCTGGCGAACTCAACGCCATCGCAACCGGTGACCCGATCGTGAGCTACATCGTCGAACAGGACCTGCTCGAGACGGTGCTCCAGAGCCTGCTGATCACGCTCGTGGCCGTCTTCGGGTTCCTGACGATTGCCTACCGGCTGACCGGAAACAGCGCGACGCTCGGGGCCGTAACACTGTTGCCGGTCGCGTTCTCGGTGAGTTGGATTCTGGGGACGATGTACCTCATCGGCATGCCGTTTAACGTGTTGACGGGGATGATCACCAGCCTCACAGTCGGGTTGGGTGTCGCCTACAGTATCCACATCAGTGCCCGCTATACGCTCGAACTCGAGCGGCAGGGCAACGTCTGGTCGGCGATGCAGACGACCGTGACGGGAACCGGCGGCGCGCTGCTCGGCAGTGCGGCGACGACAGTCGGTGGCTTCGGCACGCTCGCCTTCGCCATCCTGCCCGTGCTCCGGCAGTTCGGCATCATCACCGGGCTGACGATCACGTACGCGTTCTTCGCGAGTGTCGTCGTCCTGCCGGCGCTGTTGGTGTTCTGGACGCGCTATTTCGGCCCGGACGTCTCCTTTGCGGTGTCGGGGGCGACTGCCCAAACGCCGACGGCGAGCGACGGCGGTATCGAAACGGACACAGCCGACGAGCCACGAGGGGACGACCAGTGACTGGTGACGAAAGCGCAGCCATCGACGCGTTCGAGCGACTGGGCCTCACCAGCTACGAGGCCAAGGTCTTCATCGCGCTCCACAGACTCAGCTCCGGAACCGCACGCGACGTCGCCAGCGTCACCGACGTTCCGCGATCGCAGGTCTACAGCGTCGCCGAGAGCTTAGAGGACCGCGGCCTCCTCGAGATCCAGCAATCCAACCCGATCCGATATCGGCCAGTCAGCATCGAAGAAGCACAGGCCACGCTCGAGGCCCGCTTCGAACGCGAACGCGAACGGGCCTTCGAGTACGTCGACACGGTCAAACAGGAGTCGGCGACCGAGGAGACACAGGAGGACATCTGGACCGTCCGGAGTCGCGACCGCGTCGACGACCGCGTCGTCGACCTGCTCTCACAGGCCGAGGAGACGATCGTCTTCGGGACGCGGCTGCCGTCGTTCGTCACGGAGTCGATCGAGCGCAGGCTCGAGGAACGGGCCGCAGCCGGCGTCTCGGTGCTCGCGATCAGCCGAACCGAGTCGGTTCGAGCGCGACTGGGGACACTCGAGGGTGTCGAGACCGCGGTTCCACCGGCCCATCGAGACAGCGACGAGCGATCCGGCCGAATCGTCATCGTCGACGGCGACAGCCTCCTGTTGAGCGTCGTCGCCGACGACGGCAGCGAGACGGCGATCTGGAGCTCCGACTCGCTGTTTGCCTCGGTGTTGATCCAGTTGATCCAGGCGAGCGACGAGTTACAGCCGGTCGCCGACTGACCGGGAGAAAACGTCCAGGCGAGCGACTCACTCGAGTCGGTATCGAAGCAGTGCCGCGATCCCGCCGAGATTGGCGAGTTGTTGGCCGGGTGGGAACTCACTCGAGAAGACCGTCACCTCGCCGCCTTTCTGTTCTGCTGTGCGAACGATGTCGTCGACGTCGATGGCCCACTCGCCGTCGGGGCCACGTTCTTTCCGGAGTCGGTCGTCGAGGATGAGCAGTCGTTCGATCGCGCCGAACTCGGCTGCCTGCTTGACCTCCTCGGGGCCGTAGGCGGCTTTCGCGCCCTCGGCGATCCGTTTCGTGAGTTCGTCGATGTCCTCGGCTTCGCTCTCGATGCGGGTCTCCTGTTGGACGTCGGCGACGGCGCCGCGTTTGAGTACTTCGTGGACGCCACGGTCGCCGACTGCTGCGGTGTCGACCATCGTGATCTGCTCGGTGATCTCGGGCACGTTCTGCTCGAAATACTTGTAGGCGTCCTGTTTCGTAAAGCCGGGCCCGGCGAGGATGATCGCGTCCGCGTCCTGCCGTTTGAGAACCGTGCCGAGTTCGGAGAATAACTCCGAGCGCCCACGGGCGTACTCGCCTTTCCCGGTCGTGCCGGTGATCGTCGCCCGCTCTTCGGTGCCGTACTGGGCGACCGTATGGACGTGGGCCTGTCCCTCCTCGACAGTTGCGATGGCGACATCGGGGTTTTCAGTTGCTTCTTCGGCTTCCTCGAGGCGAGCCTCCTGATCCGGCTTGAACCGTTTCTCGATCGAGAGTTCGTCGCGTTCTTCGACGTTCAAGGTGTGGTGAAAGCCCAACTGGTCCTCGCGCGAACAGGCGACGATCTCGCCGCCGACACGGAGCCGATTCGCGAACTTGTGGAACTCGATGTCGTCGACGGCGATCGCGACCCACATATGCTCGCGCTCGCCGCCGGTATCACGCATCTGGTCGTCGTTGCGCTGAATCCGTCGGGTCGTATCGCCCGCAACGCGGTCACCGGGCTCTAAGACGTACTGCAAGTGCCAGAGGTCGTCGACGCTCTCGGGGACGACGGTCACCCGTTCGCGCCCGCCCTCGACGTGCTCCCGGTCTTTGATCTGCATGGCCGTGGCTTTGCGCGGAATCGGTAAGTGGGCTGCGATCCCTCGAGCGGGGTGACTCGAACGAGTCTCGCGTGGTCGACGGGTTCGCTCGGCGTTCATATCGGTTCGCGCCACAGTCACGTTTGGTACAGTGTGGCATAGTTAGGGACGCGTTGTATGCGCGCCCGAAGCCAACGGTATGTATGAAGCTCGCACACGTTCAGCTCTTCGAGGACTTCGGCACACGCTCGCTTGCGATCCATGCGGTCATGGTCGTCGCCTTTGCCAACGCGATTCTGGCGGGGCTGTTCGTCGGGGGAGAGATCGGGCTCGTCTCCTTCGTCGCCCTGCTCAACTTCACCGCCGGGCTGTGGGTCGCCCACTCGATTCACTCGCTCGGCAACGTCTCGCACGACGACGAGTACAGCGGGATCATCAACGAACTGCTGGACACCGGCACCGACGACGCCGGCTCGGGCTTCGACACCGGCCGCTTCGGTCGCCTGCTCGCGCTGATCGCCGCCGTGACCGCGGTATCGTTGCTGACCTCCGCGCAGGTGCTGGGCGGTGAACTCCTGTCGGTCGCCGTCGTCGCCGTCGGCGCAATCGCGGTGATCACCGCAATCATCGGCTTCCTGATCGCGCTCGGGGCATCCTACGACGAGAGTCAGCAGAAATGGGCCGACCGCCTCGAGCACGACGCCAACGCGGACGCGGACGTCGATGTCGACGTAGATGTCACCGACGGGTAGTCGTAGTCGGACCGGTATCTCACCCGCAGCCAACTGTACGACATCGCCTGCGACTCCTCGACACACGCCATCGTGGACACGCGTGTCTGGACGATCCTCGAACGATTCGACGAAAGTGGGTGAGCGCTACTCCTCGGCGATCCGGCTGCCACCCGGCGGCATGAAGTGCTGGATGCGGTCCGGACTCGCGATTTTGCGGACGAACGACTCGTCTTCGAACTCCTCGCGGAAGCGTCGATACAGTCGCTTCGCCGCGTCGGCCTGGGCGTAGCGCCCCGGCTCGAGTTCGATCGTCGTCTCCGCGGTCGCCTCGATCGCTGCCGGCGGACCGCCGATGACGCGAGTGTAAGGCTCACACTGGATGCCGACCGCGACGCCGACCGGCGTATCGCGGTGGTAGGTGCGCTCGCCCCGGATCGCGAAGCCACCCTTCTCTAAGTACTCGCCGCTTTCGGGCGTCTTCGTCACCTGGTCGGAGTCGACGGCGTAGACGTCACCCGCGTAGCGGCCATCCTTCCAGACCGACGAGTAGGAGACGGCGAACTGGGCGGCCTCCTCGATACTCGAGTCGGGCAACTCGATATCCGAGGAGGAGGCTTCGCTCGGGTCCGTCGCCTTCAACACGGTGACGGGGCCGCCGTGGGCCTGCGTGTGCAGGACCTTGTCGCCGGGCTCGAGATACTTCTTGACGAGCTCCTCGTTCTGGTCGGCGTTGCGCCCACCGATCACGAGGTAGCCGTCGCTGGTGTGGAACCAGCGGAAGCGATCGAACCAGGGCTCGTTCTCGCGGATCGGAATCGAGGGCATCTCGAGCCAATTTGTCTCCTCTGTGTCCTCGTCGTCGGCTTGCTCGTCGCCCTCGTCGTCGGCGTCCCACTC
This sequence comes from Natronorubrum sulfidifaciens JCM 14089, assembly GCF_000337735.1. GTDB lineage: Archaea > Halobacteriota > Halobacteria > Halobacteriales > Natrialbaceae > Natronorubrum > Natronorubrum sulfidifaciens. The sequence continues at coordinate 54,278 of NZ_AOHX01000026.1, forward strand.
GTCGCGGCGACGCTTTGCGTCCTCGAGATCCTCGCGGGTGTCCTCGATGGCCGCCAGCGCGCCTTCTTTCTTTTCTGCGACGCGTTTCGCCTCGGTGTAGAGTCGGTCGGCGTTCTGCTCGACGCCGTCGTGGGCGACGAGGTCGATCCGGTCGCCGTCGATGTCGACCGTCACGATCCCCTCACTGCTATCGATGCCGACGACCGCCTCGGCGGCTTCGATCCCGCGCTCGGCACCCTCTTCGAAGCGTGCTTCGATCTCGTCCCAGGGACGGTCCTGCGCGCGAGCGTCCTGAATCGTCGAGAGGATGTCGTCGACGAGGCCGTACTCGGCGTAGAGCAACTCGGCTTGCTCCCGAAGGTCGTCTGCCTGCTGTTCGAACCCCTCGATCGCGCCCTGCTGTTGGTCGATGATTCGTTCGTATTTAGCGATCTCCTCGCCGAAATCGGGTTTCTGTGTCGTTGGGTCCGGCTCCTCCTCGTCGTCGAGTTCTAGCCGGAAGAAGTAGTCGTCCAGCGCGGCCAAAAACGAGTCGTAGGGCTCGGCCGCCAGTTCGGCGTGTTCCTCGAGTGGGAACGGCGTCGCGTCGACGACACGAGCACTCTCGGTGCTGTCATCGCTCTCGTCGTCATCGTCGCCGTCTTCACCGTCCTCGAGATACAGTCGCGGCTCGAAGTTCGCGTTCCGAAGGTCGAGGGCGAGGCGTTCGATGGCCTCGTAGAGGCGATCGTAGTCGTCCTCGTCGGCGTCGGCGATATCCATCCCTTTCTCGATCCCGGCGCGGGTACAGATCTCCTCGGCGTAGAGGCCGCCGAAGTTGAGTTGCGTTGCCAGCGTTCGGACGATGTCTGTATCCGAGTCTTCCATCTCGAGGTCGAACGCCTCTCGGGAGACCGTCAGCGGGTTGAGCCGGCTGTCGGGGAACTCATAGCGCGAGCCCGGCACGACGGTTCGGGATTTGAGTCGCACCGTCTCGAGACAGTCGATCACTTCGTACTCGCCGTCGGTGACGGCGACGTTCCCCTGCCCGAACAGTTCGACGATGAGTCGGGTTGTGCCGTCCTCACGCTCGAAGACGAACTCGAGGATGCGGTCGAACTCGTACTGCTCGACGCCGGCGAAGTCAGCCCCCGAGAGTCGGTTCCGAAGCATCATCGCGAACTGCGGCGGTCGTCCGGGTGCGTCGGGTACCCGCTCGGGGGCGACCGTGTGGGCGCGTTTGATCTCGCCGACCTCGAGGATGAGTTCGATGCGGCCGCGGTCGAAATCTCGCATCTTGAGTCGGACGAGATCGTCGCCGTAGAGATACGCCTTGTCGAGCTTTGCGCCCTCGTAGGCCCCGAGTTCCCCGACGAGGGCAGCGAGGTCGACGCTCGTCAGCTCGCGCTTTGAATCCATACGTACACCTGCCCGGCGCGGTCAAAAAGACGTGTCGCTCCGGCGTGGCGACGGTCGAGGCTGCGGTCGGAAAGGCTAATCCGCACCCGGTACCTCCATGCGGGTATGTACGACGCTGTCGACACTGCTTGCCACCACGGCCAGCCCACACACGGAGGGGAGTGCCCATGAGCCAGCCCGATGACCGCCCATGGAAGCACGTCTCTCGGTTCCCCACGTTCGTCGGCCATCTCGAGGACGAAGGTGCGTTCTCCGTGCGCTCCATCGTCGATCAGATCGACGCCGACATCGACGTCGACGGAATCGTCTACCACGACCGTGGCATCCGCGCCCCCGGCTACGACGCCACCTTCGTCCACGAACCGTCCGGCGCGCGTGGCCGACCCGCGTTCAGCGTCGAAGTCGATACGATCGGTCCCCGGAACACCTGGGCGGTGTTCGACGCCCAGCTCGGCTGGGATCTGTACCTGCTCCAGACCGACGACGTGGCGGCGCTCGCGTGGGTCAGCGACGAGGAGTACAAAACTGAAGAGGCGACGATGTTCGAGTCGAAACACGACGCCCTCGCTGCCGGTCGCTTCTCGTTCGGCGTCTTTCTCTATTCGGGCAGCGACTGGGAGGAACGCCTCGAGCGAATCCAACGGACGGACGCCCCCGCCTACCTCAAACGCGACGACGGCACACCGATGATCCCACAGAGCCAGTCCGAGTTCTACGACTACGTCGGCTCAACGCCCACGGAGTTCCGGACGACCGCCGGCAGCGCACCCGATTATCTGGGTGTGCTCGAACTCGAGGTCACGATCGACTGAGCGGGTTCGTGGCCGGCTACAGGTCCCGCGTCAGCTCCCAGTCTTCGAGCGTGTAGGCCATCTCCCAAAACCGGTACTCGAGTTTCGCGCTCGTGAGGAAGGCTTCGCGCATGGCGTCGTGGTCGCCCGGGAACCGCTCGCCGCAGTCGTCGACGAACTCGCGACACCACGCGGTGGCCTCGCGGAACTCCTCGCTGGTGTACATGTCGATGAAGGGCGTGTACTGATGCTCGCCGTCGGCGAGGTCGGCCATATGCTCGGCCACGTCGAGATACCCCTGCATACAGGGGAACAGCGCGGCCGCGATCTCGGCGATCGAACCGTCATAGGCCGTCCGCACGAGGAAGTTCGTGTAGGCGACACAGGTCGGTGCTTTCTCGACTGACTCGAGGTCCGCCCGGGAGATGCCGTAGTCGGCGGCGAACTCCCGGTGGAGGTCCATCTCGTGGTCGAGAACCTCGTGGGCGACCCCAAGCAGATGGGTCATCGTCGCCTCGTCGCGAGCTTTCGACCCCGCGATCGAGAACAGCCGCGCGTAATCGAGCAGATACCGATAATCCTGTTTCACCCAGTGTTTGAACGCCCGCTCATCGAGCGTCCCTGCCGCGAGTTCGCGGATGAACGGGTGGTCTTTCTGTGCATCCCAGATGTGTGCGCCGTCCTCGAGCAATCGGTCGCTGAATGTCATCTCGTCTCGAGAAAGGGTGGCCTCGAGAATATATGTAATGAATACAACTCAGTTATGATCCGAGGCGACGTCGAGAACTCAGACGCGACTCGAGACGCGCCGCTCTCGAGTTCGTCCTGGTCACCGAAAAGACACGCCGCGGGGGTGCTCGTTCGGTGGGGGACGAACGAGCTGGGGAGTTCACGGCGCGCTGAGAGGCAACTCGGTGCCGTTGTCGGGGGTGGGGAGTGATGACAACGGTGCCGACGATCGTCGGCAACTAATACGTTATCCATAGTGCCGTATAAATTTTCTGGAGAGGTATTGTTATATTAGCTCTCGAGAATCGGCAATTGTGTCCCGTTCTCGAGCGTGAAACCACTCGATAGCGTCACGATTGGCGGTCCGACTCGAGCGGGCAGACCGACGAACACAGGTGTCGAGTAAAAAGCCGCGAGTTTCGAACAGCGAATCTCAGAGTCGCTTGCTGACGTACGGACCGTCCTGGTGGTAGCCGAGTTTGTTCCGGTAGTACTCCCGGGCACCGATACCGGAGATCACGCTGACTTTGTCGTAGCCCGCGTCAGCGGCGAGTTCTTCGGCACGGTTCATCAGGCGCTGGCCGTAGCCCTGATGCTGGTGTTGGTCCGTCTCACCCGTCCCGCCGACGGCGACTTCCGAGCCGTAGACGTGGAGTTCGCGGACGAGCGCCGTGTTCTCGAGTTCCGGCCGAACCGGGTCGTTCGGGAACCGAAGCCGGCAGAAGCCGACCAGCAAGTCCTGTTCGAAGTCCTCGAAGGAAATGTAGTGCTCCGTGCCGCCACAGGCGTCGTAAGTCATGACGTCGAGTTCGATTTCGTCGGGTTCGGCGTCGTTCATGCCGGCCTCGCGACAGCGGATGCACTCACACTCCCAGCCGTGTTCGTCCATGCGCTGGCGCGCGAGTTGGCGGAGGTTGGATTTCCAGACGCCGGCGTCGATAAAGTCCGCTGGAATGTCGCGCTGGACCCGCTGAAGGCGAGTGTATCGCGGGATCATGTCCTTGATTTCGGCGACCAGTTCGGCGGCCTCCTCGTTTCCGAGTGGGTCGTACTCGCCGTTGTGCCACCAGTCGTAGGTCGCCGTCCCGCGAACGATCAGCGTCGGGTAGATCTTCAGATAGTCGGGCTTCCACTCCTCCTGTTCGAAGATCCGCCGGAAGTCCTCGAGACACATCTCCTTGCTCATTCCCGGCTGGCCGGGCATCATGTGGAAGCCGACTTTGAACGCCGAATCGCGCAGGCGCTGGTTGGCCTCGATGGATTCGGCGACGCCGTGACCCCGGTGCATCTCCCGGTTGATCCGCTCGAACGTGGTCTGGACGCCAACCTCGACTTTCGTGCCGCCGAGTTCGAGCATCCGGTCGATCTGTTCGGGATCACACCAGTCGGGTTTGGTCTCGAACGTCGTCCCGATGTTGCGGATATCTGCGGTCTCGTTTTCCTCGATGACGTCCTCGACGTACTTCCACTCGTACTCCTCAGGGTCCTGTGCGAAGCTTTCGCCTTCTGCCGGTTCGGGCTCTTTCTCGACGTCGTAGTCGTTCATCGCCTCCAAGGCCCGCTTGACGAACCACTCCTGATAGTCGTGGCTGCGGGCGGTCATCGTTCCGCCCATCAAAATGAGTTCGGCCTTGTCGACGGGATGGCCGATCTCGCGCAGTTGCTCGAGTCGCAGCGTCACCTGCCCATAGGGGTCGTAATCGTTCTGGACGCCGCGGGCTGCAGCGGGCTCTTCGCCCGTATAGCTCTGCGAGGAGGAAAACTCTGAGTCGGGGCCGCCGGGACAGTACAGACACTTCCCGTGAGGACAGCGCTCAGGCGACGTCATGATCGCAACCGGCGAGACGCCTGAAGCGGTGCGGACGGGTTTGCGCTGGAGAACTTCCTGCAACTCCTCGCGGTGCTCGTTAGGGGCGTGATCGAGCAGTTCGGAGTTTTTCGGCACCTTCGGCGCCGAGTGCTCCGAACAGGCCTCGAGTTTGGCCGTCTCGAGTTCGTCGCGCTCGATCTCGCCCGCGAGAATTCGCTCGACGATCATCTCACAGACCTGTTCGAACGCGTCGGTTTCGGTTGGATCGGGCGTCTCGGTACTCACTGTACTGATTTGGTCGCCGTTTGCGAATAAGCGTGTCGGACTCACAACCGCTCGAGCCGACGCCAGTTCGGTCGCGGTCAGACTGTGGTGTACGCCGACAACTCGCCCGACGGCTCGAGGGCGTCGCTCGTCAACGGCTCGTCGCCGCATGGCCCCATGCCCGGCGAGTGCTGGGGCATTCGCGGTGCCGAGACTCGTCCGCGAACAGTTCCTCGATCGCCTCGAGCGGGACGTGACCCTCGATCAGCGAGGTGTCTCGGTTGGCACCACGTCTCGGATCGCAGTCAGTCAGGATTCGTACTCGACGTCCCGGTTCTGGTCTCGATCCCGGTTCGGAGTGGCTGCCGATCCGTGGTGGCGGTCTCGAGCCCGCTCTGTGGCGTCCTCGAGCGTCTCGGTCTCGAGCAGTCGCTCGAGTTTGTGCTCGAACTGCTCGTCGGTTACCTCGCCTGCCGCATACCGATCCCGAAGCGTCTCGAGGGCGTCCTGCCGACCCCGTGAGGGACGCGTCGAGTCGGCGGTTCGATCCGTCGACTGCTCCGCACTCGTGTCGGCTGCTTCAACCCACGTCCCGTCCCACCATTCTGCTCGCGCCTGCTCGTCGCCGAACAACAGCGCGACCAGCGGCACGACGACCAGGTAGCCGATGAGCATCAACGGGAGCCACAGCTGCCCGCCCCACGGGCTGAACATGAGCGACAGCCACACCCCGGTTACGATCATCGCCGTCACGCCAGTGATGTTCTCACGGAGCTGTCGGCCCGGCTCGGTGCCCATACTGATAGCTGTGTGACGGATCGACAAAGAAGTTTCTCAGGGGGGAGATGTCCGAACGGAGACAGTGGGCCGATTACGCGAGCGTCTCGCCGAGTGCCTCGAGGGCAGCCGCACGAACAGCGTCGCGTTCGCCGGGCAGGAACTCGATGTGGCCGTCCTGTCCGCCGACGACGCCGACACCGGCGTTCGGTGCGGCGTCGGCGATCGTTTCGCCGAGTTCGCGGACGTTGACGGACTCGGTCGCACGAACGTGGAGTTCGTCGTCGCCGAGACCAAGCGTCACGAACGGGCCGTCGTCGCGCTGACTGCGGTGGAGTGCATCCAGCAGCAGCGTCGTCGTCGGGAAGTTGTACCGGTGGACGAACGCGTCGGTGTCGAGAACGGCGACCGTTACGCCGTCGACGGCTTCGGTCTCTAAGTTCTCGCGAGCGGTCTCGAGTTCGGTCTCGAGTTTCGCGCGGAACTGCTCGGAGACGTGCGCGGCGAGGTTTCCGTCTCGTGGGGTCGTTGCCTCGCCATCACCGAACAGCAGGTCGATAATGAGTTCGCGTTTGTCCTTGTACGACTGGTAGTACGCCTGCAGCGCGACGGCTTCGCGGCGCTCGGAGACTGCTGTCTCGTCGTAGCCGGCCTCGGTCGCGAGGGCAGTGTAGGCCTCGGGGGTGTCCTCCCAGTAGCTGACGGCAGGGAGGTGCTCGAGGTCGGCGCGAACGTCGTCGTTGATGTGTGCAGCGATGTTCGCGGCGAGTGCCGTCGACGTCAGGTTCGAGACGTCGACGCCAGCAAGCGACGGTGTGACGGTAACCGACACGGCGTCGGTGATCTCGTCGTCGGCGCGGCTGTCGTCGATGACGACCGTTTCGGCGTCGTACAGCGACAACAGCTCGTAGCCGTCGATGGATTCGACGGTCGAGCCAGCGTCGACCAGCACGATCAGCGGCAGTTGCTCGCCGTGGCGGTCACGGGCCTCGAGCATCGAGGTGACGTCGTTGGTCGCCGCATCCATGTCGTAGACGCGGCCGTCGAGCGGTCGGCGCTCGAAGTAGTGGTACTCCGCGTCCTCGCGAGTGTGTTTCTCACGGATCAGCGGGAGGACGGCGCGTTCGATGGCTGCGCCGGCAACGTAGCCGTCGGCGGTCGCGCCGTGGCGGACGACGACCGGGCGAGCCTCCATGACGGCACGGCGGATCGCGGTCGCCGCATCGGCGACCTCGTCTTCGACGGTCGTGACGGCGTCGTGGCCGGCCAGCAGGTCGATGTCGGCCGGTCGAGCTTCGCTCTCGAGTGCGCTTTCGAGTCGATTCTGAACGGTCTCACGAGCCTCGCCCTCGAGGATGTCGAGGGTCTCGGTTTCGACCTGCAACTCGCCGTGGTGGCGCTCGACCTCGCCCTCGAGGGCAACGACGTCCTCGATGTCGACGGCGGGGTAGGCGCGAACGCCAGCCTCTTTGAAGGCGGCGCATTCGACGGTCGCGGTCTCGTCGCGCAGTTCGAAGACGGTCGGGCCACTGGTCTGTCGAACGCCGGTGATCTCGCCCTCGAGTCGGACGACGCTGCCGACTTGCGACTCGATCGTGTCGATCGTCGTTCGGTTCAGTGCCGGTTCGGTCTCGGGTTCGGCGTCGGTCGCCGGCGTCGATGCGGCGGCGCTTTCGGTTGCGACGGAGCCGTCGGCGCTGGCGACGGTGTCGGACGCGCTCGGCGCGCCAGCGCCGTCATCGGCTGCGGGCTCGTCGGCGGCCGTCTGCAGGTCGCCGGCGGCGGTGTCGGTGTCGGCATCAGCCTGCGACTCGTCGTCGGTCTCGTCGGCTGTGTCGTCGTCGAACTCCTCGGGGCGCTGTTCGCTGCTCCCCGTATCGATCAGTTCGCCGCGAAAGTCGCGTTCGCGCTGGCGGATCGACCAGCCGAGGTCGACGTTATCGTTGTCTCGGACGTCGAGAACCTGAACGAAGACATCGTCCCCGGGCTCCCAGTCGAGACTCTCGAGTCGTTGGTCGAGTTCGCTTCGGTGCAACAGGCCAGTGACGTGATCGCCGATGTCGACGAAAACGCCGAAGTCGGCGTAGCCGTCGACGGTCCCCCGGTAATACCGACCGGAGGTGAGCTGCGAGGGAGCGTTGCCGCGGAACTCGAAGACAACGTCTTCCTGATGACTCTCGCAGATCTCGCCGTCAACGGGTGTGCCACAGATGATACAGTTACCCATCTACTCGAACCAAGCAGTTTCGCCCTAAAACGGTTGTCGAAATGCGCTCGGCAATACTACACGGCGCGTGCGAGCGATCGCTTACTCGAAAACCGGCGAGTCGTCCTCGAGTTTTTCGATATCGTCGACGATCTTCCGAACGTCGTCAGGGAACAGCGACACCTGAATCTCGCTACCGTCTGCGTCCTCGAAGACGAGTTTGACACGCTTGTCACCGAACTCGCGGGCCTCGGCGGACTCGACGTCGAACAGCTTGACCGTCGCCGACTTGTTCGTCGGGCCGACGTTCTTGATCGATCCCTCGTTCAACTCCACCATGAACTCCTCGAGCGACAGGGTGAGCATACCCCCAGTACGGACCCCGGATAAAAAACGGCGCGCATCGGTCGCGGGGCCGGACCGGGCCGTGTGCCGGCGCTCGCGACTACTTTTAAGTCCCATTCGACCCAACGGGTCGCATGCTATGGAGCTCACCTGGCACGGCCACTCGACGTGGCACGTCACCGTCGGAGAGACAGCGCTGTTGATCGATCCGTTTTTCGATAACCCGAAGACCGACCTCGAGCCGGCCGATATCGACACGCCGGATTACGTGTTGTTGACACACGGCCACGCCGACCATATCGCCGACGCGGGGGCGTTCTCGGACGCAACGCTGGTCGCGACGCCGGAGCTCGTCTCCTACTGTCAAGACGAGTTCGGCTTCGAAGACGCCGTCGGCGGGATGGGGATGAACCTCGGCGGCACCGTCGAGTGTGGCGACGCGTTCGTCACCATGGTTCGTGCTGACCACACGAACGGGATCATGACCGAAAACGACGCCAGCGGCGGCATGCCGGCCGGGTTCGTTATTTCGGACACCAAACCGACACAGGTCGCGGACGAAGAGTCAACGGCGTTCTACAACGCCGGCGACACCTCTCTGATGACCGAGATGCGCGAGGTCGTCGGTCCGTATCTCGAGCCCGACGCCGCCGCCGTGCCGATCGGCGACCACTTCACGATGGGGCCGTGGCAAGCCGCCGTCGCCGTCGACTGGCTCGACGTCGACTACGCACTGCCCCAACACTACGATACGTTCCCACCGATCGAACAGGACCCCGAGGAGTTCGAACGCGAAGTCAAAGCGACGGGCAGCGACGCCGACGTCGTGATCGCCGAGGCCGACGAGCCGTTCGACATCTAGATCGGGACGACCGCCGGCGACGGTCGTCGATTTTTTCGCTCGGACGAACTGCCAACTGAGGGAGACGACCACCAGTAACGTTTACACCACCTGGTGTGGACGTCCCGAGTGCGATGACGAAAACAGTCACCACCGTCTCCGAGGAGGGGTTCAGTTCGACGAACGAGATTCGCGAGTTCGAGACGAGCATCGATCCGAACGGGGAGGACGCACCCGACACACTCGAGGCCCTGCTTGCGGCCTACGGCTCCTGTTACGTGCCGGCGCTGCGAGTCGGCGGCCAACAGCGCGGGGCAGACGACCTCGGGAAAATCGAAATCGAGACGAGCGGCGAACTCAACGATGACGACAAACTCGAGTCGGTCGCGTTCGAGATCCACGTCGAAGCCGAGGTCGACGACGACACCGCCGACGACGTCGTTGAGCGCGCGTTCGAACTCTGTAAGGTCCACGACGCGCTGAAAGACAGTCTCCACGCCGAGACGACCGTAACCACCGACGCGTTCTGAGATCGCCGGTTGTCCGGCCCTCGAGACACAGCATCGACCCGCGTGTTCGGCACACGATCGGGGCCGTCTCGAGTGGCCGGCGATGGAAACATGTACTCTCGAAAGAGTGTCTTGGTGAGTGATCACAACCCACATATTCGATGATACCTTCGAACCGAATATGCAACGCCGCCGCGGGTTTGGAGTCGTGTTGGTCGCGGGGATGCTCGTGTTGTCGGGCTGTCTCGGCGGTGTCAGTGCGGACGAGGAGGTCAACGCCGACGGGACCCTCGATGGTGAACTCGAGGTCCATCACATCGACGTCGGGCAGGCCGATTCGACGCTGCTCGTGACGCCTGCCGGTGAAACGATTCTGATCGATACGGGCGACTGGCGGGCGGACGGGCAAGCAGTCATCGACTACCTCGAGACACAGGATATCGACCGGATCGACCACCTCGTGGCGACCCATGGCCATGCCGATCATATCGGTGGCCATGCGGCCGTCATCGAGCAGTTCGAAACGCACGGCGAGGGTGTCGGTGCGGTCTACGATTCGGGCGTCGTCCACACGAGTCAGACCTACGAGAACTACCTCGATGCTATCGAAACGCATGAGATAACCTTGATTCAGGTTACTGAGGGGTATACACTGAACCTCGAGGACGAGGCTGTCGAGGCAACCGTGTTGAACCCGCCTGAAGACGGATCCACCGTCGGGCTTGATACCAACAGCGTCGCCCTTGCCGTCGAGTTCGGCTCGTTCACCTATCTGACGACTGGCGATGCCGACCGAACGGCCGAACAGCGGCTGGTCGACGCACACGGCGATGCGCTTGGGGCCGACGCCTATCAGGCCGGCCACCACGGCTCCTCGACGTCATCGACGTCACCGTTTCTCGACCGTGTCGACCCCGAGATCGCCGTCGTCTCGAGCGCACTCGAGTCCCAGTACGGCCATCCACACGACGAAGTCCTCGAGTCGTTTGCCGACCGCGGCGTCGAGACGTACTGGACCGGCGTCCACGGCGACGTCGTGCTCACGACCGACGGTACGGACGTGACGGTGACGACCGAACACGACGCAACGACTGATCCAGCGGTCTTACTCGAGCGAAAACACGACGCCCACTCGTCGACTGACTCGCTGACGCCACCGACGCTGCCCGGCGCGGCGCTCGAGTCTATGTATCTCGGAACTGTTGCCGTCGGACTGGAGCCAGTGATTGATACCGTGGCCGCGCTTACTCACAGCCCATGACCGACTCCGACACCGCAGTCCTCGACCGAATCGTCGACGGAACAACGGCTGTCCTGTTGTGCGAGGCGGACGGAACAGTAGTCGACGAACGCACTCTCCCTGTCGAGCGACTGCCCGAGGAGGGCCGCCACGAGGGGGCCGTCTTCGAACTCGAACTCGAGGACGAGACGGTTCGGACGGTAACTTACCGTCCGGCGGAGACGGCCGACCGGCGAGCAGCGATGCAAGAGCGATTCGATCGGCTCGCGAATCGACTCGGCGAGGAGTGATCGCGAGCACAAGCGACACGGAGCGAAAAACCAAGGAAGGGGGATGGGGTTCGAGTGGGGAGAGGTGTGGGATGATACCCCGCCAGCCAGCGGCCGGTAACCGCCCCATCGCGGTGCACGGCTCGTCGCCCGCACGACGACCGAGACAAGCGAGTGGGGCGCGAATCGTGGTGGCTGCGGGTATCCAACGACGGATGCCCTCCGTCGATGCGGTCAGGGTCCGTCGCAATCGGTGCTTGTGCGGACGACGTGATAGCCGTACTGCCAATGTGTGTTGGGACCGCCACGGTGTGTGCTCCCACTCAGTTCAGGAGGCATCTCGAGGAAGAGTCGTCTGAAACCGGGGCTGAAACGACAATGGGCATCTTCAAGGCGATCCCCGAGACAGATGCTGGCATGTTACGTTCGTTCGACGGAACGGAGCCACAGGTCGCTGACTCGGCGTACGTCGACGAGGCGGCGGTCGTCATCGGCGACGTCGTCATCGAGGCGGACGCCAGCGTCTGGCCGAACACGACGCTTCGAGGCGACCACGGACAGATCGTCGTCGGCGAAGGCGCAAACGTCCAGGACAACGCCGTCCTCCACGAGGACGCCGTCCTCGAGCCGTACTCGACGGTCGGCCACAGCGCGATTGTCCACGACGCGACCGTCGCCGAGCGCGCGCTGGTTGGCATGAACGCGGTGGTTCTCGACGGCGCCCACGTCGGCGAGCGTGCCGTCGTCGCGGCCGGCAGCGTCGTCACCGAAGACACCGAGATCCCGCCATCGACGCTTGTCGTCGGCGCGCCCGCCGAGGTGAAAACCGAGATCGACGACCCACATCTCGGTGCGACGGCCGACCGCTACGTCGAACTGTCGACGAAACACGCCGAGACATCCGACCGACTCGAGTAAGTCGATCGAAGCCGTCGATCGGAATCGACGGCATGTCGTGTGGTTGTGCTGATAAAAACGCTGATACAGCCACCGCACCAATCGGCTGCTATGAGCGACAACTCGTGGACGGACCGGATCGTCGGCGCGCGAATGACCGTCGATCAGGCGTTTTCGACACGGATCGCGGAGTCGGAGTTTTCGAACCAGCAGTGGAGTCTAATTATGACTGCCACGGAGTTCGAGATCGAACACGCCGACGATCCCGACCGCGCACGGATCGTCGCTAACACCGACAGCGTCGAGCAGATTATCCCCGAACTCGACAACATGCCGACCGGCATGGGCGCGATGGGCGGGCAGGGTGGCGGCCAACAGGGTGGCTCCTCGAGCGGTGGTCTCGTCGGCTCGATCAAGGGCGCGCTCGGGCTGGGCGGCAGCGACGACGGCGACGGCGATGCCGACAAACTGCGGGCCGCCGAACGGCTCACACAGGAGTACGCCGAGGAGTTACAGTCACACCTCGAGTCGGACGGACGCTGGGAGTCGGTTCGACAGGCGGCAGCCGCCGACGCGTAGCGGTCGTCTGCCGGCTGCGGTCAGACACTCCCAAGCCACAGCACCTATAGGTGCGCTACCCGACCGTACGGGTATGAGCGATGACGTTGAAACCACGACCGTCTCGATCAGCACCGACGATGACACGACCGACGAAGTGACGATTCCGTCCGGTCTCATCGACCTCGTCGCGGAGGGCGACCAGACCGACGCCGAAACGATCGGCGACGTCGCGCTGCTGTCGTTCGCCAGCCGCGCCCACCACCTCGTCCACCACGGACAGGGCGCAGACGAAGACCTCGAGGCCCAAGAAGCCCGCATCATGGACCTGTTCGAGGAACGCTTCGGCGTCACCTACGGCGAAGCAACCGGCCACCAGCACTGACCGAGACGACCGTCGGATTCGACACCGACTCGAGCGATAGATGACGTATGATCACGTGATCGAACAGCCACAGCTACCGCGCCGTCTCGGACTTCGAGGCGGGTGTTACGGATGGATTATAGTATCAACTGAATCCCGTCGGTCGCGACCGCGGTGAACGGATCGTTCTCGAACGGATCATCGTCGAACGGGCTGTCATCACTCGGGTCCTCCTCGAACGGGCTGTCATCGCCCGGGTCCTCCTCGAACGGGCTGTCATCACTCGGGTCCTCCTCGAACGGGCTGTCATCGCCCGGGTCCTCCTCGAACGGGCTGTCATCACCCGGGTCCTCCTCGAACGGGCTGTCATCACCCGGGTCCTCCTCGAACGGGCCGTCATCGCCCGGGTCCTCCTCGAATGGGCTGTCATCGCTCGAGTCGTCTTCCACCGGCGGCTCCGGCTCATCGGCCGCGTCGACCGTCACCGTCGTCTCGGCGAGGGCGTCCTCACTCGAGACCGTCACCGGATAGTCGCCGGGCTCGAGCGTAGCGGTATCCGCAGTCAGCGTCAGTGTCGTCGACTCATCGGGCTCGAGCGAGACCGTGTCGGTATCGACGACGGCGTTGCCGACGGCCAGTTCGATCTCCTGTGTTCCCGCCTCACCGCCGACGTTTTCGATCTCGGCGTCCACCTCGAGTGGCTCACCCTGTTCAAGAGGGTCGTTTGTGCCCGTGATCGAGACGGCGAACTCGGCTGGTTCGCTCGGCGCGAGTTCACCGGCCGTCGCCGTTGCAGCGGGTTCGACGGCGTCTGCGTCGTAGTCGTATCTGCTCATGTCGACCGCCCAGACGAGCCGTTCGTCGTCGGTTTCGGGCGTCCACTCGACGGTGAACGTGTTCGTCCCGGGCTCGAGTTCGTCGACTGGTTCGTCGGCCGTCGCCCCCTCGAGGAACTCGCTGTCGACCACCAGCGTCGCGTCGTTCGGGTTCTCGTAGCCGAAGGTGACGTCGATGCCGTCCTCGCTCGGCGTTGTCTCTTCGACGCTCAGCGTCGGCAGTTCGGGGCGAACCTCCGCGAGACACTCGCTGGCGTCGGGGTTCGGATAGTCGATCTCGCCCGGCACCGCATCGGGCGAGGCGAAGCCGGTGATCGCGACGCCGAAGTCGCCCTCAGGAACGGTGACGGTCGCGCCGGCATCGGTCTCGGTGACAGTGAACTCCTCGCCGGGCTCGTAGGTAATCGTCCCCTCGAACGGTGCCTCGACGTCCTCGCCGACCGTAATCGCGTACTCGCCGAGCGTGTTGCCAAAGCCACCCGACTCGTAGAAGCCGGTGGCGACAATGACCGTGTCACCCTCGTCGAACGACCCCGTCACCGCAGCCTGTGAGCAATCGATGAACTCGACATCGAACGTCGCCGGATCGCCGTCGAGCGTGTACTCGATCGGCTCAGTCGCGAGTTCGTCACCGGCCGTGTCGACGATGGCGATCTCGAGTGTCGTGTTCGCTTCGAGTGGGGGCTCGAGGGCCAGCGATTCGAACTCGGCGGTCTCAGTGGCCTCGAAGACCTCGCTTTCGCCGCGTTGCTCGCCATCCTCGTCGATGACGATGAGGCGATAGTCGACGCCAGCGCTTGCTTCGTCGACGACGGCCGTCTCACCATCGCCCGTCTGGTCGCTGACCTCGAGGGTCGCTTCCGGCTCGGGTTCGTCCTCGAGCGTGTACTCGATCGTCTCGGTCGCGAGTTCGTCGCCCTCGCTGTCGACGACCGCAACGTCGACGGTCGTGGATTCCTCGAGCGGCGGCTCGAGGGCGAGGTCTAGCCCAGTGACCGTCTCCTCGACCTCGAATGTGTCGCTCTCGCCGGACGTGTCGTCAGCGGTGGCCGTGACGGTGTACTCGACGTCTGCGCTCGCCTCATCGACGACGACCGTCTCGCCATCGCCCGTCTGGTCGCCGACCTCGAGCGTCGCTTCCGGCTCAGCTTCGTCGGGCTCGTCGGGCTCGTCGATCTCACCGACAGTGACGAGTGCCGTGTCGAGGACCGGTGCTCCGACAGGAGTGACGTACGGCTCGTCATCGGTACCATCGCTCGCTGCGTACTGGAACGTCTCGTCGCCGGTCGTCTCGTGGTGGACCACCGCGACGAGTGGCTGGTCGTCTTCGATCGGTGTCTCGAGGTCAATCTCAACCTCGCTGTGCGCGCCGGGCTCGAGGTAGTCCGACGAGCCGAGCACGCCGGCCGGGTCGGCGACGGCATCGCCGTCGTAGATCGCCACGAAGCCGCCCTCCGAGAGCTCGACGCTATCGACGACGACACTGTCGCCGTCACGCTCCTGATCGGCGAACGTGATCATCGCCTCACCCTCGAGTTCGTCGATTGTCTCGACGCGCTGGGTGAGTTCGACCGCGAGGAACTGGCTGAGTTCGACGTCGTCGTCGATCTCCTCTTGAACGGCGTACGCGGTCGCATCTGCCGCCGAGTCCTGTGTCAGAACCTGCAGCTGCGTGATGCTAATTCGCTGGTACTGCACTGCTCGAGCTGTCTCCTGACAGGCGGCGCTGGCGGCGAACTGAAGCTGTTCCACGGTCGCCTCCTGATGCTGGACCAGCACGCCGCTTGCGCTGCCGGCTGCGAGCACTTGCACCTGCGTGACGTCGATGACCTGTTTCTGGATCACAGCACCCTCGCCAGCACCGAACGAAGCGGCCTGAATCTGTTCGACGTTGACGACCTGTTGTTGGATCGCCGACTCGAGCGCTCCCTGTGACGCACCGATGGCGGCGTGTTGGATCTGCGTGATCGAAACCTCCTGTTGTTGGACGAGCACGCCACCAGCCGCCCCGTCAGCCGCGGCCTGAATCTGCTCGACAGTCGCCTCCTGACTCTGTGTTATCGACCCCTTGGCCGCACCGAAGGATGCCTCCTGAATCTGCGTGATCGAGATCCGCTGGACCTGCTCGATGCTGATCGACTGGACCTGTATCAACGCCCCCTTGCTCGCCCCGTGTGCGGCCGCCTGCGTCTGCTCGACCGTCACCGTCTGTTGCTGGACGAGCGCGCCCTTTGCAGCCCCGGTTGCGGCCTTCTGGATCTGCTTGACCGTCGCCCGCTGGTACTGTTCGACCTCGACGCGCTGTTCTTGTTCGAGGCCGAGCTCGCTGCTTCCCTCGAGCGCCCCTGCGGATGCGCCCGCGGCTGCGTACTGGACGTGCTCGAGGGTGACTTGCTGGCGCTGTTCGACCGTGATCTGCTGATACTGCTCGAGGACGCCGTAGGCCGCACCCTGTGCGGCCTCCTGAATCTTCGGTGCGTGGGTGATCTCTTTGTCACCGGCTTCGCTCGCTGCACCGGCAGCGGCACCGCGAGTTGCGACCTGAATCTGCTCGACGGTGACGCGCTGTTCTTGGGCGACCGCGCCGTGTGCTGCGCCCCACGTCGCACTCTGCATCTGGCTCGCTGAGACCGTCTGATACTGGGCGAGTGCGCCGTCGGTCGCCCCGCTGACGGCAAACTGGACCTGCTCGGCTTCGACCTGCTGGGCCTGCATGAGCGAGCCGTGGACTGCCCCCGTCGTCGCCTCTTGGACCTGCTCGACGTCGGCTTGCTGATGTTGGACAACTGACTCGCGTGCGCCCTCGAGCGCCGCCTCGCGCTGCTCTTGGCTCACCTCGACACCCTGAGACTGGGCGAGTTCGATCCCGTCGTCGACGCCGTCCTCGACGGCATCGTCCTGTTGAACCGACAGCGATGGCTGTGGACCGCTGTTCGGTGCATTCAGTTCCGCTATCGGCTCCAGCGAGACGAGCTCGAGGTCGCTTGCAGCCTGCGGGCTGTCGGCGGCCGCCCCCTCGGCGCTCACACCGTTTGGCTGGTCGCCGTCGGGCACGCCGCTACTCCCGCCGAGTGCCGGTACCGCCAGAACGCTCGTTACCAGCAACGCGGCGACGAGCGCGACGGCGACCGACCCCCGTCCGCTCATGGCTCGAGTCTCCCGTCGACGGGGACGGTCGGATGGCTATCGAGAATCGCCCCCTCGCCAGTCGGTCGCTGGCGTCGGCCCGTCGTGCAGTCGCCCCACCGATTGACCCTCGGACTCACGGATTGCATTGATTCTCTCACACGGAGTGACTGCATGCATAAGCCCCGCTGGTCGTTTCAGTTAGCGGTGAGACACAATCCGGGATTATCGTCATGGAACCCGACAGCTTGCTCGGTTCGATCGAGAGCCGGTGTCGAGACCGCGACCCGATCCGGCAGCCGACTCGAGTAGCCAGCCGAGTGAGAGGTAGCAGCCTGTTTCGCTCGAATCAGTACACCCAAGAGCGTACTGCGGACGCGAGGTGACGGTTCGGTGTCGACCATCTCGGAAACCGAAGTGTTGAACTAGGTTTACGAGAGTGGCAGTGGTATGGCAACAGAACAAAATTCGGTGGATCTCGTCGATGGCGATATCGTTCGTCAGTTCGCTCGTGCGGCATTGCTCGCCGCACTACTCGGCGCGGCAGCGCCCGTCTCGATACCAATCCCGCTGTCGCCGGCCCCGATCACGCTGCAGGTACTGTTCGTCTTCCTCGCCGGCCTCGTCCTGGGGCCGGTGTGGGGACCCACCTCGATTCTACTCTATCTCGCCGCAGGAGCCATCGGGCTGCCTGTCTTCTCGGGGATGAGTGCGGGACTCGGCGTGCTGGTCGGCAACACGGCCGGCTACCTCTGGTCGTACCCGCTCGCCGCGGGCCTGATCGGGCTCATGGTCCATCGAGACACCGAGCTTCGAGATCCCGCTGCCGTTTCGCTTCCGGTCGTCATCGTCGCGCTCGTCGTCGGGACGATCCTCATCTACGGCATGGGCACCGGCTACATGGCCTGGCTCCTCGAGCTCGGGGCGTGGGAGGCGATTTCCCTCGGTGCGCTGCCGTTTCTCCCCGGCGAACTGCTCAAGATAGCCGCGGCGATCGCCATCGTCAAAAGCGGCCGTATCAAGCCGATCCAGTCGTGAGCTGGCGTTTCCTGACCACGACGACATGATCGAGTTTCGCTCCGTCTCGTACGCCTTCGACGACGTCCCCGTCCTCGAGGACGTCTCACTGTCGATCGACGACGGCGAGTTCGTCCTCTTCGCGGGAGCCAACGGCAGCGGGAAGACGACGCTGTTGCGCCACTGCAATGGCCTCCTCGAGCCAGACTCCGGCGAAGTCCTCGTCAACAGCACGCCCGTCGCGGATGACTTGATCGCCGCCCGTTCAGCCGTCGGCATGGTCTTTCAACACCCTCGTGACCAGTTCGTCGCCGCGACGATCGGTGCTGACGTCGCCTTCGGGCCCGAAAACCTCGGTCTCGCACGCGAGGAGATCGATCACCGGGTCGAGGCCGCTCTCGAGGCCGTCAACATGGCCGGTCGCAGCGACGAGCGTATCGACGCGCTCTCGGGTGGCGAACAGTCGCGCGTGGCCATCGCGGGCGCACTCGCGATGGACCCGGACCATCTCGTCCTCGACGAACCCTTTACCGGACTCGACGACCCCGCTCGCCGATCCGTCCTCGAGCGCCTCGAGTCGCTCGCAGCCGACGGCACCGGGATCTTGCTGACGACTCACGACCTCCGTGACGTCGTCGACCTCGCCGACCGTATCGTCGCCATGAAAAACGGCGAGATTGTCGTCGACGACCCGCCTGAACGCGCACTCGAGGCACTGGCGGGACTCGAGGTTCGCGTCCCCGACACCTGACCACTGACGATGCTCACCTACGATCCCGACGACACGCTCGCCCACCGGCTCGATCCCCGCACGAAGCTGGCCGTCCAGATCGGCTTCGCGACGACGGCGCTGGCACACACCAGCCCGCGGGCGCTGTTCGTCCTCTCCATCGTCGCCGGCTTGATCCTGTTCAGCGCTCGTGTCCCACTGCTCGAGGCGCTCTCTGCTTACCGCTTCGCCCTGGTCATCCTCGCCATCGCGCCGTTGGTCGCCGGGCTGACGCTGGGGTCGCCGTGGTTCGATCTCACGGACGCCAGCGCCTCCGGGCGGGCAAGCTACCGGGTCCTGCTCATTTTGCTCGTCAGCGCGGCCTACATCCGCTCGACCCCGGTTCGTGCCTCGCGGGCCGCGATCCAGCGGACGATCCCCGGCAAGCCCGGACAGGTGCTTGGCATCGGCGTCGCGCTCGTCTTTCGGTTCCTGCCGGTCTTGCAGGCCGACCTCCGGACGATCCGTGATGCGATGGCTGCCCGTCTGGGCGACGAGCGCGGCGTCGTCGAGCGCGCCAGCACGCTTTCGCTGCTCGGTCTTTCGCGGGCGTTCGACCGGGCCGATCGACTCGCACTCGCCTTGCAGGCACGCTGTTTCGCCTGGAATCCGACGCTGCCCACGCTGGCGTTTTCGCGGGTCGATTACCCCGTGCTCGCGGGAGCGCTCGTGCTCGCGCTTTCGGCTGCGCTGTGAACGCTCAGCGAAGGCTCCCAGCGAGCACCTTTGCGGCGACGAGCACCGGGTCCCACGTCGTGTTGAACGGCGGGGCGTACGCGAGGTCGTAGTTCTCGAGTTCGAAAACGGTTGTTTCCTCCATGAGTGCGCCGACGATAGCGTGGCTGCGGTGGACGGCCCCCTCGCCGTACTCACTGACGAGACTCCCGCCGAGGATACGCCCGGAGTCACGATCAGCGGTCAGCGTGATCGTGACGTCGCCACCCTCGGGATAGTAGCCCGCGCGTGATTTCGCTGTTACCGTCTCGGTGACGGGATCGAACCCGGCTGCTCGTGCCTCGTCGTGGTCCAGAATCCCGGTTCGGGCTGCCTCGACGTCGAACGCCTTAATCGCCGCCGTGCCGGCGACGCCGCCGCCTTCGGTCGGCTGACCGCTGACGGTCTGACCGACCGCTCGGCCGTGGCGGTTGGCCGAGAGCGCCAGCGGGACGTGCACCGACTCGCCCGTCACGACGTGTGTGGCTTCGGCACAGTCGCCTGCCGCGTAGACGTCCGACACGTTCGTCTCGCGATAGGCGTCGGTCGCGATTGCACCCGTCTTCCCCAGCTCGATGCCGGCGTCCTCGGCGAGAGCCGTTCGCGGGCGAACCCCTGTGCCGAGCAACACCATCTCGACGGCGATCCGATCGTCATCCGTGACGACTGCTTCGACCGCCTCCCCGCCGGCGAGTTCCTCGACCGACGCATTGAGATGGACCGCGACGTCTTCCTCACGGAGATGGTCGGCGACGGCCTCGCTCGTCTCCTCGCTAAAGCCTTTCAATAGGCGGTCGCCGCGCTGGAACAGGTTCACCTCGAAGCCGTTCGCCGCCAGCGCTTCGGCCATCTCGATGCCGATGTAGCCACCGCCGACGACGCCGACCGGGCCGGTACAGTCCTCGAGGAACCGACAGGCCGGGCCGCGATCCGGCTGCTGGAACGACTCCCCGCCGCGGGCTCGAGCGACGTACTCGCGCAGTTCCTTCCCGTCGCTCATCGAGCCGAGGGTGTAGACCCCCTCCCGGTCGGTGCCGTCGATCTCCGGTACGACCGCCGCTGCGCCGGTTGCGATCAGCAGGTGATCGTACGACTGAACGACCGTCTCCGACGCCGATTCGGCGGTGACCGTCCGCTCGTCGGGATCGATCGCAACCACCTCGTGACCCGTCCGGAGGTCGATATCGCGCTCCTCCCGAAACTCCTCGGGCGTGACCGAGACCAGCGCCTCGAGCGACTGAATCTCGCCTTTGATATAGTACGGCAGCCCGCAGGCCCCATACGAGACCCACTCGCCTTTCTCGAAGACGACGACCTCGAGGTCGGGATCATCTCGTTTCGCCTTGCTCGCCGCAGACATGCCGGCTGCATCGCCACCGACGACGACGAAGGTATTCGTCATACCACCCCCTGCGAGCGGCAGGGTTGTATACTGTTGGCCGACAGGATCGCGACCGAACGCTAGTATCGGTTTCTCGAGGAGCCGTCTTAGAAATTATCCCGCCCGTCTGACTAGTCAACAGCGTGTCTGAGAGCTATTTAATGTGGCTTGTGATCGCATACGACATGCAAAACGGCGATTCACGTTCCCGCCGAGACGTGCTGGCAAGCATCAGTGTCGCGGCCAGTGGCAGTGTCATCGCAGAGATCGCCACCGCAGACGACCGCGACCCAAGCGAATACGACCGGCCCCGGACAGTGAGCGAAAACGGTGTCGAGATCACGAAATGGGACTGCTCACGCGTGCTCATCGACGGCGACCCGGACCAGGTCGGGACGATCAGGATCGGTGTCGAGTACGTGATCGACTACTGGCGGGACGAACTCGAGACACAGACGGCGATGGACAGCATTGAAATAGGGTATCCCGAACTCCCCGAAGACATCAACACGAACGAATACGTCCCAGAAGCGGGCGCGTATGCGGATGCTGATCGTCTCAGCTATGTCATCATCTATATGGTCAGCGTTGCAGATCACGCCGGTAGAACCGTGGCTGAACTCGACTGGCCCACGGAAGAATGGGACTGTCGCGAGATGATGGACGCCACCGTCGAGAGATGACTCGAGTCCTTCGTTACTCGAGACGACCAGTCACGAAAAGCAAGCCGGTGGAGGCGATTGTGAACCACGGTCGGAGCGAAGCTGCTCCCTGATTCAAATCCCTCCAGTCGCTCTTCTTTTCTCACTGTCGTTCGAACAGAAAGAGCCGGTGGAGGGATTTGATACCCTCGACGCGCCTACGGCGCTTACAGGCCGTCTACGACGGCAATCCTAATCCCTCACGGATTCACCGCGCAGCCAGTCGGGGTTAAGGGGGATACCCCATGGAAGTGAAACCCACCCCACCTCGCGACGCGATGAAGAGATACCTGAAACGTAAAGAAGCACACGTCAGCGAGAAAACACTCTACAACTATACAACTGCGCTCACACGGTTCATGGAATATCTCGACAAACGCGAGATAACCAATATGGCCGAAATCGATAGTGACGAGATCGCTAAGTTCGAGGAATGGCGGCTCGAGAACGTGAAACCCATCACTTGCCGGAACGACATGAGGACCGTCAAGAACTTCATACAGTTCTGCGAGTCCATCCAAGCCGTTCCCATCGGCCTGCACGAACTCGTCAACATCACCAAAGTCGATTCCGACGACGAAATATCCGACGAGTACCTCACTCGAGACGAAGCTGTCGCGATTCTCGACTACCTCGAGAAGTACGAGTATGCCAGCCTGCGACACGTCATCGTACTATTGCTATGGAAATGCGGAATGCGTATTGGGGGCCTTCGAGCGCTTGACCTCGACGACTATGACGACGTTCGGCCCGCAATAGGGCTGCGTCATCGTCCTGATAGCGGAACGCCCCTCAAACGGAAAAGCAGCAGCGAACGAGACGTTATCATCACTCCCGAAGCCGCAGAGATCGTTGACGACTACATCGAGAACACTCGCCCGAACGTGACTGACGACCACGGACGAGAACCGCTGATTGCCACGACTCACGGTAGAGCAGGACGTACAGCCATCACGAAACACGTCTACATGGCAACCAAGCCGTGCTACTATAACGGAGAGTCGTGCCCATTTGACGAAGATCCCGATACCTGTGAAGCGACTCAGTGGAGACACGCATCAAAGTGCCCCGGTTCCGTCAGCCCACACGCGCTGCGACGAGGATACGTTACTGCTGCGCGGAACGCGGGGCAACCAAAAGAAGTGACGAGTGAGAGGGTCAATATGAGCGGGAAAATCTTAGACAAACACTACGACAAAGGATCTCACGACGACAAAGCAGAGCGGCGGAGAGACTTCCTCAAGGATATTTAGAGAGCTACCGCTATCAGGTTTTAACAATAGTTGGTAGTACGGTTTCTGTATTCAGAGTTCGGTGTGACACTCGCGGTAAGTACAGGGCAAAGATGTAACGCGGCAAGTTGCGATTTATTCACTGGCTGATGAGAAGCCTATGCAAGATACAGAGGTTCATTGCGTCATGCTGTAGGGGTCTCATCGGAACTCTCTGATGCTTCCCCGGGTATAATAAGCAGAGGACGTTGATCGTCTCTTGTTGAGTTATATGTCACAAAGAATTGATGAAATATAATCGAACCTAAGTGAATAGAGTAATAATAAGTTTTATATTCTAAGGTGAATATATTGAATCATGGATCAAGCTGATCCGGTTGGAGCGAATAGAAGAAAAGTACTCTCAAGCATTGCTGGTCTTGGAGCCCTCGGGACAATTACAGTAACGCCGGTTTCTGCAGACGAAGACTGGGACGAAGGGCACCGAGATGAAGAAGAATACCCGAAGGGACCGGTAACGACTACGTACAGCAGACAAGTTGAGAACCAGATTACCTATGACGAATACCGGGACGTTCTAGAGGGCCCCAATAACGGAGATGTTAGACTCAGCGATGGACGGGTAAAAAACGAACGGATCTACATAGGTGACGACCGTAACGTCACGGTGAATGAGGTCGAAGAAAGGTTCTCGAGTATTCGTACCGATGCCGATTCCGGAACGTGGGAGGTTGACTGTCGTACCCTCCCTCTCATTGGTACGGAAGTCTGTACCGAAATCACGTTTGACGTGTATACATGGGGCGTTGAGGTCGATCTTATCATTTACGGGTATCCCGTCTGGGGTGGAGGAATCGAGTTCGCGGATGGCGCCGTTACTCCCAAATTCAACGTTCCGGTGCTCCCGGTCAAAGGAGAAGCCACGATCGGAGCTCGGCAACTCGGCGGATGCGATGCCGAGCTAGAAGCTGAGATCGAGCTGGAGGTTCTCAATCGACGAAGTGTTGGGCCGTTCGGCGGTACCAGAGACATTGACTACTGCTGAAGGAGAGAAGGTATCCTTTCGCGTAGCGCTTCATCGAAAGACCGTAGAAACAAAGACCCTCAGAAGAACGACTCTGTCGTATCACGTCGTGTAATCGGGGAGATCGTCCCGATCTATGTCAAGAGCGGTACGAACTTCAGCCATGTACTTCAGCCGGTTCGGCGTTTCAGGGTAGCTGTGGCTGTCTTCAACCCGAAACAGTGAAGCACGATGTGCATCCAGCGAGTGAACCCGCCCTAGTGCTTTGGCAAGTTTAAATAGGTCACGGCACTGTTCAATGAACTCAAGGATATCGATTTCCAAACCGAGTTCGATTCCTCGACTTCACGCTTCTAAAACCGAGATGTCAGCAAATTAGACCGCTATTTACCACAGCAATTCGAACCTGTACTGAAGATCACGTCGGGTAATTGAGACACTGGCATGGACTGTTAGGCTCACCACCGCCAAATATTGTCGGGGATTTCACTATTGACGGTAAATTTATGTTCCTGGGAGCTGTATTTCATCTATGGCGTCAGCCCCATCCCCACCTGATAGTACAGAAAAAACGGCTTTGGCGACCGTCGTCCATCTGATTGGGATATTTACTGGATTTGTTGGAGCGGGGTTAGTATACCTTATATCCGATAACGAGTTCACGAAAAGTAATGCGAAAAACGCTCTCAATTGGCAGATATTCTTCACCGTCTCTTTCATTGCGTTGCTACTGGTGGCTATGCTGGATACCTTTTTTAGCGTCCTGATCGCGGTTATTGGTATTACGTTGTTGTTCTTTATTCTTAACCCCGCTTTCTGTATTTGGGCGACATACAGAGCAAACCAAGGCGAGGACTGGAAATATCCGATAGCGCCACAGTTCATTTAACATCTGATTTTATTGTCCTCTGGCTCTATCGAAATCCTCTTGCAGCCGTGCGGTTTGCTGAGATGCCAGTTTCGCATCGGACCTGTAGAATCCGATAGACAGAGTAGCTTTAGGCAATGTCAACTCTGAAGTGTCTCAACAGATACACATGGCGATAACATCGAGCAATTGTAGTTTAAAAACAGTCAGTCGATGAGTGGTGCGAACTACAGTCGATTCTCTGCGGAGCCCTCCCGTAAGATATGCGCCCTCTATCTTGCACCGTGCTCCAAAAACCATCTGAAACTGATAGAAAGCCCAGCGGTCATTACGCATCTGTAGTTGCCGAACTCTCTGTTTCGGCTTCTGGTATGTGGCTGAATAAAGAAACTGTGCTACTATCTACTGTTAAATCAATAGAAGGGAGAAACGTGGCCCGGAGGCCGCCGTAGAAGAGTTACCGCTCCGGGGCCGCTTCCGTCACCGGACCCCACATCCCGGCCACGTCCACCACGTCGAGGCCGGAGTTCTGCTCGAGATTGCGAAGGACGTAACCTACGCCACGCTCTCGATCCATACCGATCCCTCGGACGTGTTTATACGCCACAAGGGGATTCATCGAACTGTACTCGTAGTGAGCGTACAGGTCGAACGTTCCATCCCCGTTATCGAACACGAATACGTGCGTCTGCCAGAAGGCAAGCGGGTCAGGGATCAGCGAGTTGTCCGACTCCCTGTACGCCCACGTCGTCACTTCGAAGTCCTCGTCCTCGAGATTGCCACGGTACTTCAGACCCGCCATCGGGTTTCGATCGTACCCCATGTCGTGTAGCCACCTCTCAATGGACGGAAGGTCCGCCTCAACCGTTGCCACGAACTCTGACTCATACGCTCGGTTCA
Organism: Natronorubrum sulfidifaciens JCM 14089; assembly: GCF_000337735.1. Taxonomy (GTDB): domain Archaea; phylum Halobacteriota; class Halobacteria; order Halobacteriales; family Natrialbaceae; genus Natronorubrum; species Natronorubrum sulfidifaciens. The sequence continues at coordinate 79,844 of NZ_AOHX01000026.1, forward strand.
GAGTGAAGAAACCGATCTTTCGAGCGTAAGAGTCGAGAGCTGGGAGCAGGCTTGGACGAAGTTCGTTCCAGAACGTATCTTCCGGGCCAAGGAACTGTCCATCGAGAACGTGGTAGAAGACATACACCGCAATGAGAACAACTACACTTGCGAGTAGCTGCTCGAGATAAACTTGCTCAATCATAGATAAGATTACTTTCCGAGTATACCGCTGAGATCGACCGAGATGTCCACGTCAACGCTGTCGGAAGCGGCCCACAGGAACGTTGAGACAACTGCGAGAACCGTTAGCTCGAGAAATGGGCCACCAACCACAGCTACTTTCACCGCCTCACTGATGAACAGTAGCGGGAAGAACGGACACGAGACTAACTCTCCGTAGATCTGTTTTAGAGTTCGACCATCGGCCATTGGCCTACTCCTCGTCGCTTACGTCGTCCTCTGCGCCTTCCGCCACACCATCAGGTGTGTCTATCTGGATCTGCTCGAACAGTTCAGTTGGCTCGTATCCTGACGGATCGAGGTCCTTGTTCGCCGGGCTGTACTCGAGGTACTCAGCTACGTGTTCGTTACCATTCTCGCGAACGTCAAACGATTTCTCAGCATCCACTTCATCGGAAACGGGGTGTGTTCCGGGTCCAACGTCTGCTTTGCCAACGACTCTGCCATCCACGTTTAGGATGACGAACTTGCCAGTCTCAGAGGTATATTCTGCCATATTACGGTGAAGAGATCAGTCTCTCGTCGATACTCGATTAATTGTACGAGATGTCTGCGCCGATCGCGAGTGCGTACTCTGTCCACTCAACCAGCTCTGTCGTCTCGGGACACACAACTGCATAGTACCAGTTCGGGGGGACAAAGAACGGTGTGCCCAATCGGAAACTTTCGTTCTGCGAATGCAGATCCCAAAGCATGATATCGTTCTGCTCAACGGTCGGTGAGATTTGAATCTGGTATATCGCACGCCCACCGACCGATGCATAGACGCAGATAGGATGTTCCGTGGTGTTCTGATACCATGTATTGAGACTCCGGTTTATGTCTCCATCAGACATAATCCACGGACCACCACCACCGACTTCGTTTGAGAGATCGACGTATTCCTTCGTGACAGCGTGCTTGTCGTGCGTCACCGGCCCGTCAACGAAGACCTGCGGGGTGATAATTCGGTCCTCGTTCAGCAGGATTCCCTCGTGCTGAATGTCGCCAGTCACGATACCGCCACCAGTCGGTAGCGCTCCTGTCTGACTTGCTGTGACGTTGTGTGGATTACTGGTGTTCGGGATGTGATCGTTGACGGCTTGAGCAATGCCGTTGTGAGCATCAACAAGAGCAGCGAAGTCAGCGGTGCTCGGCGCACCAACCTGATCGTTCGTCACGTTGTGCGGGTTCGTGGTGTCCGCTTCGTGGTCGTCGATCTGGTCACGGATCGGTACTAAGTCTGCTTCCGTCTCCGCAACATCGGATCGGAACGCGACTTCGCGCCATCCGTTGTATTCCTCGTCGTAGATCGCGAGCCTACTGTTGTCGGAACGCCAGCACAGTTCACCATTCTCCGGGCTGCCAGGATAGTTCGTCCCTTTCCCTGACTCGAGGCGCTTGTTCGTTAATGACACCAAGTGGTCGATGTCTTTCTGTGCGTTGTGGTTGAAGAAATTGTCCCACGCATCGACCGGCTGTTCGCCTTCGACGTAGTTGTAGCCATCCGGGTACTCTGACCCGGTATCGCCCCACGTCTTGAGATTAGAAGTGTAGTCTGCCATAGTTACTCGAGATAGCCAGCGTAGGTCCCACCGTCGCCTGTTGGTTCACCGTTTTCGTCGAGTCCGCCGTATCCGAACTCGGGATTGTTCTCACCAAGGTCGTAATCCTGCGGCGTTCTGTACGTGAATGTCCCTTGGATGCTCGTTTCTGTTTGATACCCTGCAGCAACGTTTTCGTTGACGATCTGTGCCAGCTCAGACGCGCTCAGGCCGAGTTTCTCAATCTCACTCCCCGGAGCGAAGACGAGAACTGTCCCTGGGTTATCTACCATCTCGCGGTAGCCGATCCGCTCAACGTCAACATCGAGAATGCGAGCCAGTGCATAGAGAAGGTCGCCAACCGTTCCCTCCCCGGACATGAGCGCGAACCGTGCAAACACCCGAGCGCGGTATCGCTCCACTGGCTCATCCGTGTGTGGCGGAAGCCCCACCATCTTCGCCAACTCGAACAGTTGATCGATCGTCCGAGCATCGCGAACACGTATTGCATCAGAGACCGTCTGAACGTCCTCGTCCAATTCATCGATCGCGTGCCCAATCACATCGAGCAGCGCGTAATTGGGGCTGTTGGGATCGTTAGGGATGTACGAGGGTAGCTCGTGGACTAATTGATCGCCGTTGGTACTCGCCTTCCGCTCACTCATGGGAGATCGTAATCGAATCGTCGATCGCACTGGTTAGCGCCTGTTCGTTGAACTCCACCGAGAGATTCGCAGTCTCAGTTGGTGGATCAACTCGTCCAATTTTTAGATCAGTAACGTCGTAGACTCCGCGAACGCTACGGATCGCGAACTCGACCTCACCATAGAGCACGTCCCCGCCAACATCGACCTTCCCCTGAATCTCGTTTTCACTCGAGAGGACACCGCCAATATACGACGTAATAGAGTCCCTCACGGCAACGTCGCCCTCGTACTCGTCCGTTGTCTGGAGGGTTGCATCAACGTAGATTGGGACCACGTTCGGCCTCGAGAACTTGACCTCGTGTGTCTGCCCGTTCGGTAGCCGACCCTCAACCTCAACCAGCTCACCGTTGACGCCACCCCACGCCGTGTCACCTGCGGCCTTCTTCTCGATGATCATGTCACCGATTGACTGGTCTTCGCCGCCGTCAACGACTAACTCAAATGAGTGGGCCGGAAGGCCACCCGAACTAGTCTGATCGATGTTCGTGTCGTTGATGAAGATACCAACACTGCGAACGTCATCGACACTCTGGACCGCAGTAATCAACGCAGGTGCTGTAGACGCAGAACCTTCCGCCAGGTCTTCCTTTGCACGCTCGCGCAGCTCATTGTCTGTCTCTTCGTTGCGACCACCGGACGTGCCCTCCTCGTTCGTCACCGCGTCGATCCCCGTCGGTGGACTCGGCATCACGGTGATCGTGTTCGAGCCAACGTTTCCGTTGATACCGCCCTCGAGCGCACGAATCGGGACCGTGATCTCTGTCTCTCCCTGCTCGATGATCGCAGTTTCCCGTGTTAGGAACCGAACCGGATCGATACCCTCAGTCTGTACGATCATGCCCGATGGGATTGCGTAATCGATCGATGCGGGACTGTTTCGATAGAACGTCACCTCTCCCTCTGCACGTTCAGCCTCGCGACGAGGGACTCCGATCAACGCCGTCAGTAAGTCCAATGCTCGCCCTTCAGCGTAGTCGATTTGTGCAGAACTCAGGACGAGACCGATATGCTGCTGCGCTTCCGCAAGCCGATTCGCGACCGGCTGATAGAAGAGACGGAAGACAGCCAGTTGTTCATCGTTCAGATCCTCACCAAAGTACTCTTTTGCGTCCTCGAGCAGTGCCTCAATGATGTCGTCACTGCTGTCCGGCTGAAAATGTCCATCCTCGATTTTCATCTACGATAAAGTCAGATTAAATGTTTCGCCAGCGAGGTAGATGATAGAGACGTCAATCGAATCAACGGCGTCCTCACTGGGGGATACAACGATCGATGAGATCGAATCAATCCGGCCATGCACTCGAGCGACACGCTGAACCTGAAGCTCGATACTTCGAATTACATCCGGGCTATTGAACGAGCCAACCTCCTCCGATAGATACGCGGTAAGCCAGAGACGAAGTGACTGCTCGAATTGCTCACGTCCATCGACGATCTCGAGGTCGTTCCTCGGCCCGATGACGATCTCGAGGTTTTCGTCTAACTCCAGATCCTTCATTCGGCCCTCGTCTTGTCCGTGTACTCGGGAATTACATCTGTGACGTTCCCATCGCCATCTCTCTGTACTTCCAACCCCGTGATGAGCGGAACGCCCGCTTCACCGAGATCGATCTCCTGACCGTCAACGTGGACCGTTCCGCTCGCCCGAACGTGAACGTCAAAGCTCTCACCCGAGCGCTGTACGCGGATCTCGGTGTCGTCGTCGAACTTGAACGCAAAGTCGCCTTCCGCCAACGAATCCGGTATCTCGAACGGGGGCGCACTGTGCGGGAAACGGGCAACGAACTCTCGATCCGTCTCCGCTACCTCTACAACGTCGCCTTCGTGCGGAACGATCCACATACCAGAAGCGGGCGTTAGGAACCGCATCTGCCTGCCTTCACTTCGTGGCGTTAGCGCGACGTTCACGAATATGTCTGCAGACTGTTCATCAACAGTGACCGATGTGACTCTACCTAACTGAACCATAGTATCTCACCAGAACCAACTGAACCACCCATCGTCGTCATCATCGTCGTTGCTGCCACCGAAGATCCACCAGCCGTCGTCTTCTTCTTGAGCTTGCCAGTAGTCGTCTACCGAGTCGTACACATCGAGGCTCTGTCGATCCACCATGTACGACTTCGAGTCGATGTCGTCAGGTACACCGCCCACCGAGACGGTGATCTGCCAGCCGACTCGCGTGTTGATCTGATGCTGTATCTCGTTCACGACGAAGTGGCCACCATCGACTTCACGGCGACAGTGTTCACCGATCCGCTGTGAGACGAGGATCGAGTCACCGATATTCAACGTCACCAGCCCTTTGTCGTTGTCGGAAGCCAGCCCATTGAAGACGATATTTCCGTTCTTATAGCGGGCGTACTCGCCAACCAGAGTCGCCCGCACGTAACGCTCGAGTGCTTCCTGTGAGCGGATACGTAGTGGCTCCTCGAACGCGAGAACTTCATCGCCATCGTTGATCCACGCTTCCGCCTCGGGATACAGGTTTGCCGTGTTGCGTCCCCGATCGTCAGGATACAGGTGTGAGGAACCCTTCGCCATGACGCGGTTGATGTGACTGTGGCCCTGCGTGACGTTGTACTCCTTGATCCGGTACTCGTCACGATCGGGATTACCGTAGATTGGTAGGATTTCTTTGTCCGTCAGCTCGGGAAGGCCGATCCATAACCTGCCATCTTCCTTTACCCACGCGGTGAGACCGAACTCGTTGCACACCTCCATGAGCGCCTCGAGAAGTGGTGTGTTATCAAACGAGAACCCTCCCTCGTAGTTCGGAGTGTCGATACCAGGCATCACGTCCAAGAACTGATCTGCGGCCCACACTGTCGCTGTCTCGAACGCTCGGGCAGCTTTAGCACGATACCGATCGTCACCTGCTGTCCGTTCATGGATCGTCGTTCCGTCCATGTCGAAGTTGAAGATGTCCGAGATCACCTGCCGGTTATTCCGCGAGACCTGCGACTCGAGGCCTTCCTCAACGAACCGGATTCCTGTAATCGCTCGGTGGGGGTCATGAAGCTCGCGCCAAATCGTGCGAATAGCGATGTTCGGCGTCACTGAATCCCATGTCTTCGTGATCGTACTCTTGTTGAACAGCTTCAGTGGGTCGTGAAAGGAGATCCATGCCTGCTCGTCACCCTGTACGATGCTGATCTCTTGGGGATCGAAGAGATACCGACCCTGTACCACGTCACCGATTGCGATGTGAACTGGCTCGTACTCTAAGCCCTCTTCATCATGGCGGTCAGAGAGGAGGTACGCCGCTTCCGTCGAGACCTTTGCTCGAGCATGGATGAAGCGGTCACGCTGTACCCGAATCGTTAGCTCATACGCCCGAAGTACGACGCCAGATCGAAGAAAGCGAAGCTCAACGCCGTTCTGAAAGTTACAGGCTTGGGTCATCTATATCAGATACGAGCCGCGACCCCGTTGGCGGCTACTTCGGCCATCATTCACGATACCACTCCCAGCAAACCGCATATGCTCAGCTTCGTCTTCGCCAGTGCTGACCAGATCAAGCGTGTACTGCCAGAGGAAGTCGTTATTCCGCGAATCCCATCCGATCGGCCCTTCGTAGTCACCTTGCATGACACGAACGTTTCCAGACCAACCGGGGGTAATCAGCGTCGCCTCCTGATTATGATCGAGAAGGCGCTCGAACGAGCCGAGTTCCGAGTGAAGCAGATTGCCGCTGATATGGACCTCCCGGTTCCGCCCATGTATCTCGAACACGTCCTCGAGTCCGCAAAAGTTCGCGTGACGGACGAGATTGCGCTCCTTTCCGACCTGGATTCGGTTCGGGACGTATGTCGGAGTGAAGTTCGCACCGTTACCACGAACGCGGAACGGGAGACCCTTCTGCCCAGGAATATCGATACGGCTACTCATTACGGCATCTCCGTGCTTTCGTCAATATCCCGCTCCTGACGATACAGGCCGGGGAAGTCGTCTTTCAGTCTGTTCTGTGTCTCACGATCGTAGCTTCCGTTAATGATGATCGTATTTCCACCCGCAGCGGAAGGGCTAGCGCCGAAGCTACCACCATATCCACCACTGAAGCCGCCGCTTCCGTGTCCACCAGTGTCCGGGGCAGCAGCGTCGATTGCTCGAGCAGCGGCGATACCAGCACCGACAGCGAGTGTCGCAAGTCCGAGCGTGGCAACACCGAGGAGCAGCGCCTTCGCTTTCGAGGCGGCAATAGCCGCAGCTGCATAGGCGTACAACGCACCCGCAGCTTGCAGTAACGGGCCAACGAGTGCGACAAACGCCGCACCAAGTCCCATCGCTTTCACGAGTGCCATCATCTTGACGACCTTCGTGAGGAGGATCAGGAACGCAGTGCCCGCGATGATCGTTGCGGTGATTCCGGCGACCCACTTGTTCGTGAAGATGTTCGCAATTCTCGTCAACACGTCAGCGACCGGCTGCAGAACCGAGAAGAGGAACGCCCACAGCATAAAGATCCGATAGATCAGGATCAGCAGGGACTTGCCAACACTGAGGACCGCGATAATCGCCTCCTGGTTCTCATACAACTCGAGGACGAGCCACTCGAAGAAGTTCAGCAGATTCGTTCCCATCAACTGTCCGAACCGGGACGTGACCTGCGATATTTCGGGCTGTAGCTGCACCGCCTTCTGAATCAGCGCGTCAACGAAGTTGATGAGGCCGTGTCCGTGACTACGGAGTGCCGGAACGAAGACAGTGAGTTGCTGTAGAGTTCCGGTCAACCGACCGAGTGCATGGGGTGCTCGTCGGAAGAACTGATCCATGATCGGCGCGAACGTCTTCGTGACCGGCTTGAACACCTTGAAGAGTTCACGACCGAACAGACGCAGCCGGACCTGTGCTAAATGCAGCGAATCGGCTGCGTTCTCACCAAAGCCGATCAACCCGAGCAGGCCAACGCTCAGCCCAGCAGCGGCGGTCGCCCCCATCGTGGCTGCGAGACCTGCAACTGCCGTGTACATGACCGCCATGAACGGCATCATGAACGCGAAGAGGTCCTGTGACAGCTGTCCTTTCGGGATTAGCCACTTGTACGCGCCACGCAGTGTTCGACGGGCAAATGTCGGCTCACGATCCTGGTCGCGGCCACCACCTCCTGAACCACGTCGTCCTCCACCACCCCCTCCGCCACTTCCGCCACCAGATTGCTCCCTGCGGAACGCGAGGAAGTTATCAAAGATCGTTGGCGGGATAAGGTTCTCAGCGATACGCTCACGCTGTCGCTGGCGCATAGCCGCACCCTTCGGTGAGAGGTCATCAGGAAGCCTGTACTCTCGAGGTGGCTTTGGTGCGACACCCTCAAACTCTCTTGCTCGCTGTGTTGAACGCGATATGCGGCCAAGGAACGAACTCGAGGCTGCCGATCCATGCAACCCACCAGTGGCCGCTTTCATCGCTGCCAGCTTTGCGGCTGCCCGATCGACCTGATTATCGTGAACGCGAAGCCTGACGTGCTCGGTGGAACTGAGCGACTCTATTTTCGCCTTTGTCCGGTCGATCTTCCCGTCACCATGAACCGCCGTGAGGATCTCGATAATCTCGTCGAGTGACTCGAGCTTCAACTTGAGCCGGTCAACGTCACCAGTCCCTGTGATCTCGAGACGTGGCGTGAGAACCTTTCTGCTGATCTTATCGAGCTGCTCATCGAGACGGGTCAGCGTATCGCTGAAGTTGTCGATGAGGTTGACGGTGACTCTAACGCTATTGCTACTCATCAGAACCTACGTTGACGTACGTCGTTGACTCGCCGCCACCGCCGTTCGGTTGCGCCATACTGTTCATCACAGGGCCAGGGCCACCGGACCCTGCCCCGTTCATCGCCTGTTCGTGTTCCTCCTGCTCTTTGACAATCGACAACTCGAGGACGTATCGCTGAAGTGGGGTCAGTTCGGCCTGCGTCTTCGCGAGCGGAACGCCCGCCTTCGTAGAGATCAGGTATCTACCGATCCCTGAACCCGTTTCCACGAAAGCGCTCAGCGTCGCGAATGTCACCCGAGAGATCAAGAACTTCGCCGCCTAATTCGACAGAATAGCCACCGACCATGTTCTCGACCATGAAGTCAACCTCGTCCTGCGTGTAGCCCATCGCTTCGCCATCGATTCCGAGCTTCGCGGCCTTCTGCATGAGAACAACGAAGTCCTCGTCGAACTGCGAAATATCGATGGGAGCACCATCGCCATCCTCGGCTTCCGCATCCTCTTTCGCTTCGCGGATCTGCTCGACGGCCTCTTCCTCGTCAATGTCGAGAAGTTCCTGCATCATCGCCGTGATCGGAAGGAACTCAGCGTCAACGAGGGGGCGCAGAACAACGTCAACCGTCTCACCGAGAATCTCGAAATCGAGAGTCTCACGGTAGTCTTTTCCGCGAACAACCATATCCATCAGCGTCGATCGGCTCTTCTCCGTAGTGTCGTCAGTCATAGTGAAGTAGAGAGTGTAAAGGGGAGGAACGGGAGTCTGCGTCTGCTCGATTGGGATCTATGCGGCGTCAGTCGGGTTCGTATCCTCGTCTTTCGACATCGCGACGAACTCAAAGCTCGTCTCGGTGGTTTCACCGGACGTGACCTCGTAGCCCTGGCTCGTCACCAAGACGGTATCATACGAGGTAGCGTCACCATTGAGATGTGTAATGACAATCGCAGGGAGAACCTTCGGAACGCCGTTCCCATCGAAGAACTTGTCCTCGAGATCCTTCTTGTTGCCCTTGACCGTCATATTCCCCGAGTACTCTATCTGCGTAATCGCGAACCCGGACGGGATGATGTTACCCGCACCGTAGATCGTCTCAATCTCAATGTCCTTCGTGACACTGAGCTGTTCAACTGGTACTTGTTCCTCACCGACGTTGACGCGAATGTCCGCCGCTGATTCCTTTCGATTGACCATAGAAGATTAAAGAAGAAACTGCAAACTGCTCGTAGATTGCTCAGAAGTGCCGGAATCGGGCCTTATTCGACCTGTCCAGCAGTGACCGTCGCCCGGATATTTCGAAGCGGCTTGATCGTCTCAACGCCGACGTTAACACGCGCTTCCATCGCGCTGATCGGCTCAACTTCGACGGTGTAACCAGTGATTGCGTTCAGCGAGAGGAGGTCCTTCAACTCGGACTTGATGTTGCCGCGTAGTGCGTTCCGTGCCGATTGCGTGTGCAACTCGCCAATGAACACGTCCGCGTTCTCGTTCGTGATGACGGCCACATAGTCCGTTACGAGACGAGCGATTCCCTGCTGCATCTCGAACTCCTCGTTGTTCTCTACCGACACGGTAGTCATGTCGTCCATGACGAGCGCACCAGCTCGCTCACTCTTGATGGGGTTAACACGCTGTTCGGACAGCGCTTCCATCTCTTCACGACTGAGTGAGTGATAGAGCGTTTCCTGACCCGAGAGGCGCTTTTTCATCGGGCTGGCACTCATCCCAAGGCCCGCCCGAAGACCGATGTAAGAGCCGATCATGCTCCGACCGTCGCCGTTCCGCATCGGATACTGGACTTGTATCCGAGACGAGTCGAACGGGTTCTCATAGCTGAACACGTCGTCGAGATACGGTGAAGCGCCAGCAATTGCGATAGCGAAGTCACCCTTCGACTCCATGTCCTTCACGACTCCGTGCAAGTAGTCCGAAGTGTCCGCGTTCTCGGAGAGAATGCCGATGAAATCGAGAATATCACCCTCTTCATCGACCAATGCATCGATCGCACTCTCGTAATCGAGCGCGACGTAATTCACCGTTCCCTCGATATTGCTCCCAGCATCGAGGTGATACGTGCCATCGACTGCGTTGACCAGTACCTCGTTTTCGGAAGGCGAGAGGTCTTCGGGAGCCTCGAGAACGACCGTCGTAGAGAGCGTGATTCCGCCCACGTTGAAGCTAATATCGTCGGCGTTCTCTGAGATTGGTGCAGAACTAAGTTCTCCAGTCGAACCCATCACGTCGTCTTCGACTTCGACCTCAGCAGGTGCAACCGCATAGACGGGAAACGCACCCTCGCTAAGCGCATCCGTCACGTTCGTCGCAAGGGGACTTCCGTTACCGAAAAGCGTCGCAGCAGTCGGTGCGTTCGTAATTCGGTGTACTTCGTTGGGTTGAGCGGTCCCTTCAGTGAAGTCGGCCTGTCCGATTAGACCTGCTTCGCCAGGAGACCCGACGTTCACGCCAACAGAACGGGAACTCTGAACGGTAAGCTGTACTCCAGGTAGTCGAGTGTTTCCAATAGTGACCATAGTAGAGAGAAAACTGAGAGAGGCGGCGCTTCCGCCTACGTAGACGTTACGTTGCGCTCGATAATCTCGAGGGTGTCAACGTCGTCGTTGGTGTATTCCTTCACGTAGCGGAATTTCACCGTCTGATCCGTCTCGAACCAGTTGGGTTCTTCAGTTGGAACGGATTGTGAGAGACCATCCCCGACCTGCCACTCGAACGTGTCCTCGTGGAATTTCGAAGGATGCATCTCGAACGGGAGAAACGTCTCGTGGACCATGTTCACAAGCTCGTCCCGCCCTTCCTCGCCCCAGTGAGGTTCATCGGCCATGCGGATCGGCTCGTCATCGTAGGTCTTCACCCACAGATCGAGACGCATCTCGAAGTACGCATTCAACACTTCCGAGACCGCGATACCGTTCTCATCACGCTTCACGCCAGCATACGGGATGTTCCCCTCGAGACGCTCGAGGCGACGAGTGGACCACGAAATGATGACACATGGTAGCTCCATGAACTCGCCACCGCCCTCAGTACGTACTGTAACGTCGTCGGGCAGCGACTCCTTGAGAACCGCGACCGTCCGTTGTACGGCCTCTTTCTCGTTCACTTCACACCTCGTCCAAATTCCGATCGGAGACTCTTCTCGATGTGTTTCGAGACAGTAGAATCCGCACTGTTCCGCATATAGTAGTGTGCCGCGTCCATGTAGCCGATACCGTCAAGGCCCTCGCGTTTGATCTTTTCTTGGAGGCGGAAGGCCCGATCGAGCAGAACAGGATCTACGTTTTCCAAGTCAACGTTAGTCGTCATCGAGTACTAGATTCGTTTCCGCAATGTAGGGGTTGAACCCCCACCGCGATTTCATCATCTTCAGCCGTCGCTCTGGCGGAGCCGGCTCGTCGTAGTGAGCGTTCATCTTCACCCCCTCAACCTCGTCCTCTTCGTCGATCGGAACGCGCATCGCGACCTCCTCGTACATCGAGACAGATTCCTCAACCTGATCGTAGTAGAGGCCGTCATACTCCAATTCCCACGACTCACCGTGAACCACCCCGTCAACGCCGCGCCGATCAGTGAACTCGAGTCTCATTAGTAGGGGATACCAAGGCGGTCCAATTCAGCCTTTGCTACGTCTGACGGTTCAAAGAGGTTCAGCCACGTCTCCATGAGGTACGGGTGAACCGTCGCGATCTGCTCGATGTTATTCGCGATGTACTTCCGGTCGTTCACTTCCGACACCTGCGTTCGCATAACCTGCGTCATGACCGCTGCTGTCTCGTGAACGTTCGTCGTCCCATAGCCGTCGTACAGCGCGGTGTGCCAACCAAGATCCTCGCTACCGGTTCCGCGCTCGAGACTGCGAGCATAGATGTGCGTGTAGAACGCCCGATTCAGCGCTTCGGCGTATGCCCGACGTGGACTCTCGCTCATGTCCGTGTTGAGGTACTGCTGTCCGTTCAGCGGTCCCTCGAACCCGGACGATACCGAGTTGTTGTACCAGAGATCGATCGTACCGTCGAAAAGGTTGCCGTCACCGTCCACTGAAATATATTCCTCGAACGGGACGCCCACCTCTCGGACTTGATACTGGTACTCGTCAGGTCCGACTTGGATCGGGGAGTTACTGACAACTTCGTACTGTGCCGGAAGCGGCTGATCGGTCCACATGATCTCAAGCGCGTCGCCTTCGTTGATCTGTGGATTGCTCGGGTTCAGCAGCTCCGTGGGATCGGGACTGCTCACCGAGTTGTTAGTCCCCGTGGGATCGAGCGTGTCCACGTAGCCGGGGACCTCGTTGACGATATGCTCCCACTCGACCGGCGTGTTCGTGTCCTCGTGAGAGTAGAGCGCGAATAGTTCGGGATTTCGGTGAAGCTGGTAGTCAGCAGTGTAGCCGTTCTCGTCAACGTCCCAATCCAGCAGGTTCCCGCGCTCGTAGTCAGCAAGCTGTGAGTGATGCTTGTCGTCGTTGTAGTCGAACCCGTTCGCGTTCAGCCACAAGTGCTGAAACTCGTGGTTGTACGTGTCGAGGTGTCGGTTCCGCTCGGCATCGATCCCGTCTCGCTCCACGAACGGCTGCATCGCGAGGTAGTTCTTCCCGTCAATACGGGCGTCACCTGCCTGACCGACATGACCGCGCTCTGTACGGTTCTCGGGAACCTGTGCGATTTGCTCGAGGCGCTCAACCGAGCGGAGCATGGAGCGCTGATCCTTCCCGGTCGTCACATAGTCGGTCAGCTCGTTGTTGATCGCTTCCCGATCCACGGCGGGGAGATCGGTGTATTCCAAACCCCGCCAGTGATCCACGTTCGTTGTCTTGACCGTGGTATCGAGCGACTCGAGGATGAGTGCAAGCTGATCGCCGGGAGCCAGATCATCCCACGGCTGTATAGCACCGAAGCGTAGGTCGCTTCCGCCATCGAATGGGATACGCTGTAACCGCCCGTCGATCTCCACGACCAAGTGGTCGGAGTACTTCGCTCGAACAACGCCGTCGAGGTACTCGTTCGCTCGTACATCGTACAGCTTGATCTGCTGTCCATAGAAGAACGAATCGAAGTCGGAAGCGGGGTCGTCCTGATTGACTGTCAGCCAGCTCTCGGGAACGTTCGCACTCCGCTGGTTGCCCGTTCCGCCACCACCACCTGGTCGAAGAACGGGTTTGTTTCCGAACCCACCGCTTGCCCCGAACTTCGTTGCTAACCAGAGGATCAATGGAGCGAGCGGGGGGCCACGAGCGCCGTAGACTGCACCGTGTTCAACAGGTGCAGCGTGGTCCGATGTATTCGCTAAAACGGCGATACGACCGCGTGGGTCGCTTTTCGTGTTCGACTCAAAACTACCGATCAGATCCCATTTCCAGATCGCATCGCGCTGTATGATCCGTGCCTCAGCAACGTCCTGCCCCTTCTCGACGAGTTCCCACGAACCATCGCGCATCCCGCCCTCGATCGAGGACTTGATGCGCCGCGAGAGGTTGCCGTCGTCTACTGAAACGTTTAGCTTGAGTCGCCTTCTGGCCATCAACCACCCCGCAAAAAGACCGCCTACTGCTCGATGAAGCGCTGTAACTGCCCCTCAATGTGGGTCCGATAGGGAACGATCGTCTCGAGTTCCCACAACTGCTTGTCGGCGTTCGGATTCTCGGGATACATCGGAAGGCCCCACTCGATAATGTCCTTCTCTTCGACGATTGCATCTCTGCGGAAGAAGATGTGAGGCTCCCAGTAGACGCGCTCACCATATCGTTCCTCGTACCGATCGGGACGTGCGCCACCAGGACTCTGACCAGGGAAGTACATCACAGCCAGCTCGTCGCCTACGTGGAACATCGTCTCCTCTTCCTTTCCGTAGGGATCTTCGAACCCGAGATCACGTTCTCGGTATACCGAAACGGATTCCCCAGAACGTTCGAAGATCAGATTGACTACCTTCAACCGTGCGTCAATGATCTTCGACATTGGATGCGCCTCGTAATACGGTTTCTTTATTCAGACCTGGCCGTGAATGAGTCTGGTTTAGAATAGTGTCTCTCAACCATGTACGCTGAACCAGTGAGTCCAGATAAGGATTTATTGTCATCTAATGAGATGTTCAACCCATGGTCTCACCAGATACCATTTTGATGTACGAAGAGGACCAGAGAAAACCATTGGATAGCAGCCGCGAACGCACCTTTCATCAGGGTTGGGAAGATGCGTTAGATGATGGTCCGTATACTGAGGGTACATTCAACAAGTTAAGCTGGCAAAACCTTGGGAACCGTTTTGGTTGTCTCTTCGGAGACGTTCCTGAGGAAATGCGTGATGAACTTATGTTCTGGGCCGAGCGACAACGTCGCCTCGATTAATTAGACGTAGCTACCAAACCCGCTCATGATATTTTCGCCCATGGGTATTGGTGAATATCTTGTCCTACTGTCTACCGTTGGTAGTTCTCACCGTAGGTTCGGTCAAGCCGCCGGACGTTCGAAATCCCCATACCGCTGTTAGCAGCCCGAAGGTTCCCGATGTGTGAATCAAGCTTCTCGTACCAGACACGGGTAATGTCGCGCACGGGGAGCTGATGGATCTTGATCGAGCCAATGTTGAAGTCCAAGCCCTCGAGTTCGCCAACGTGGATCTTACAGAACAGACAGACGGTCCAGAACAGTGCGCGTTGGGTGCTCGGGTGTTCTAAACTATAGAAGTCCGGTATCTCGAGGCCCGATTCCGCCCTCACTTCGTGCTTGCCGATCTGGACAAGCTCGAGCATCTCCTCATCCGAGATAATCCGGTCGCTGTACGCGGTCATCGAACGGACCTCGATGATAAGTTCTGTATCGCTGTGTGCCATAGTGTATCAACTGAAACGTAATCCACGCTATCGCTGACCGGCTCGAGTATCTCCGATCAGGCGAGGTCGGTCATGTTGAAGCGGACGCCAGCAAGTGGATCAGCGATGACCGCACCGTAGCGAACCGATCCGTAGCTGCCGAGGAGCTGTCCGGGGTCCCCAACGGGTCCGCCGTACTCGCCTTGCGTGAGCTGTACGGGGCGGGCCTCGTGGAAGTAGATCGGACGCTCTTCACCCGCAATGACGTGAACCTCGTCGTCGGTGAGCCACGCCGTTTGCATGATGTAGGTCCCATCGATCTGCATCGTGGTGTCCGGCAGCGCAGTCGAGACAAGGTTCTCAGCCTCGGGAATGAGATACTGTGCGTCGTAGGCTAACTCGTCAACGAAGGCGGAAGCGGCATCCGAAGACATGAGCGCGATAGTGGGACGTTTGCCGTGGTGACGAAGTTCCTTGTTAGCCTCGCGAATGTGTTCGGTGGCAGTGTGTCCCTGTTCGTCGTCGAAGAGGTGGCCAGTGTCCCCGAAGACATGGTTGTGCGAACGGTCGAACTCGTACCCACCGTAGTCTTCAGGATCAAACCAGAGGTTCGTGCCATCAGCCCATCCGTTTCGAACGATGTCGAACAGGACCTCGTGCTCCTTGCTGAGAGCGCCCTTAACGAGCGTCTCGAACTGGCGACGAACAATGTCCGCCGTGTTATCCTCGATGAACTCCTGGGAGAAACCGAGCGAACGCCCGTACTTCTTGACCGAGAAGGCCATCTCGGTGCTGTCGAGTCGCCCGGTGCGAGCGTGTTCACCCTCAGCGAGTTCTTCCCACGTCATGTCCCCGGTGTGGACACGGAAGGTTCGCTCAGTGACCGTCTGTGCCAGCAGTTCGCGGAAAGGCCGTTCCGCCTCGTTGAAAAGCTCGATCTCAGCAACGGCGTCCAAGAGAAGCTCGCTCAGTGGAACGTCGTCCTTGGTCGTGATTTCGCGATAGATAGATGCCATTTAGAAGATTCTAAGAAGTGTGATAGATCGCCAGATGGTCGTCAATCAGATCAGGCCGTAACGTCGGAAGCCCGGACACTCAATGAGATCCGGTCAGGGGTGAGCGCGGTTCCGACGATCTGAACAAGGTCGCCAGCGCCAGAGGGACGCTCTTGAGTGTATCCACCACCCGGTGCAAGATAGACTGGCTGACCAGGAACGAACTCCCAATCACCATCACCGTTCTCAACCTCGACGCCGTAAGCAATCGTGGACACCCGGTCGCGGTCAACGAGCGCACGGTTGGCCTCGATTACGAGCTTTACCTCGTCCTCCTGGTATTCACTAAGAGATGTCGCAGGAGTAAGCGCAGCACCGAGTGCCATCACCGTCGAGTCGGCGGAAGCGTCGGCCTGTACCATCTTACCATCGGCGTCGAGGCCGACGAGATCACCTTCAGCGATAATCTCGCCAGCGATAGCACCGTGGCGGTTGATAGGCTGTTCAGCACCAGCAGTCGCAATTCCAATGTCAACCATGATAGAGTAGAGTCAGCAGATTCGCGTTCAGAGTGAGATACCGCCAATGCTCTTCATACGGCTCTTCGCGGCTTCCTTTCGGTCCTCGAGTTTGTCAGCCGAGAACTTGGGCGACTTCTGTGGTTTGTCAGCGAACACAGACTCGTCACCCTCCTTGCACTCACCGTCTTCTTCACATTCTTGCGGCGTCGTGCAGTTCTCACACGTCTCCGAGAAATCAGCAGCGGCCTCGTCAGCACGGCCTGCCATCTCGACGAGTTCACCCATCGAGAACCGCTCAGCAAGAAGCTCCTCGTCGATATTCGTGACCTCCGACGCCTTCGTCGAGAAATAGCTCGCAGCGACCTCGAGATCACCCTCGAGTTCCTCGAGCTTCGCGGAGTACTCGGCAGCATTTCCAGCCTGTTCCTCGAGATCCTCGAGTTCTTCGACGTTGCTCTCGTGTGCTTCCATGACCTGCGAGAACGTCTCTCGAAGGTCTGCTTCGCTCATCTCCTCGATCGGAGTCTCAAGTTCGATCTTCTTCATAGATAGATTAGATGTCAGTAAATTGTGCCCGGCTCACACCCTCGATCTTGAGGTGTGATACCGGCTCAGTGGTGGCTTCCGCATCATCTTCGCTGAACACACCAGCTTCTCGGGCCGCTTTCGCGAAGCGTGGTGAGAGGCCACCATCGCTGCCATAGCCTGCAGGGAACGGTGTCAATGAGAACTCGGCAATGGTTGCGTCAACGAACTCGGGTTCACCCGAATCGTTACGCTCCACCCTGAAATCGTTCCCAAACCCGACAGAGCCGTCATTGATAGCCGGTGGATCATGCGTGAAATCCGAGATCACGTCAGACCGGACGCTGTTGCCCGTGTTCGGAACGTGAGCCAGAATACGGAGAAAGTCATCTGCGAACCGGACATCCTTGACATGGCCGACGTTTGCGAGTTGGCCCTGCGAATGGTCTAACTGCAAGGGAGCAGGTCCTGAAAAGTTGCCTGCGACTCGAGTCAGAAACTCGTCGGTGATACGAAAGCCTTTGCGTAGACCTGGCTCCATCGCCGCGAAAATCACGTCAATAGAACCGTCCTCGTACTTCTTGACACCGTACTGGTTGAACCCTTCCGGGCGCGTGAGAGTGTCCGGGTACGAGAACGAGACGCTAAACGCCAACTCCTCGTCGATCGATAGTTGATTGCTCATTTCATCAGGTAGTTAGATCTTCAGAAGGCCACCGAGTCGGTCGAAGAACGCTACAACCGCTGCACCGACTGTGAACAACCCACCCGAGAGGATAACCGTGTGCCGGTCTACCCTGCTCTCGAGTTTGTTGATTCGCTCATCGCGCTTTTCTGACTCTGCTACGTACTGCTCGCGCAGATCCTCGAGACTTTCTTCGATATGTCTCGTGCGCTCCTCGGTTCGGGCCGTATTCTGAAGGATCTCGTAGATCACATCGTCATCGGCTTCCATTGCTCATCACTCGTTAGCTACGTCACGCTGGTTGCGTCCACCACTCGAGTCCCTCTCGGGGTTCTGTCGCGACTTCACCTCGCCACCAGCGGATTCTGCCCCGCTACCCGTGTCAGTTGGTCGGCCACCAGCCGGGTTCTGAATCGCGTCACCGGCTCCTCGAAGCTCCTGCAAGAGGCCGACGATCTCAGCCAATTCGCTTTCATCGGGTAGCTCTGTCTCGGGGTCGATACCAACGCGCTGTGCGAAGGCCTCGCGAGTGAGGAACCCTTCATTGAAGAGCTTGATCGCGGCATCGATCTCGAGGCGACCTTCATCCGACGAGTGCTCGCCAAACTCAAAGTCGGGCGGAAGCTCCGTGTAATCTTCCGGGTTCGGGTGTCCGAGAATCGAGACGAAGATTTGGTAGCGAATCGCGTTTTTGATGATCGAACGGTAGCGCTGAATCCGCCGATCGAACTTCGGCATGACCGCAATGGACGTGTTCCGATTCACGTCCACGTCCATGTTCAGCAAGAACGCAGGAACTCCAAGCCCGGCAGCAATCCGCTTCTGAAGGTGTGCAAACGTACTGTCGAGATTCAACATCCCTGCCGACGATGACGTACTCGAGGTCCCGACGACTTCGTGTTCAACGTCGCTTCCGACCGCAATCATTGACTCCGGCTCGATCGCCTCAACAGTATCCAACCAGGCCTCGATCTGCTCGTCGTTCCACGGGCGCTCTTCGGTTCCGCACTTCCAAATCACGGGCGGATACGCCTTCGTGGAGATGAACCGTGCCAGGTCGATCTCCATGTCGCGAAGGAAGTTTGCCTGCTCTTCGATCCGCTCAATGAGTGAGTGGCCGAAGTCCTCGCCTGGGTGCTTGTGAAACGTGAGAACGGCAATATCGTAAGGGTTGAACTGTATGTCGTCACCACCGTCCTCGCGTTCCATCAAGTACTCCTCGACAACTCCAAACTCGTCGGTCTGGATCTTCATCCGCTCCGTCGGGAGCAGTTTCGGCTTGAAAACGTCATCCTCGACAACGATCTCGAGGAAGGCCGTTCCGTCCACGAGAGCGTGCCAGACCCATTCGTAGAGAACCGTCTCGAACTCGGACGTCTCGATGAGTTGCTTGAACTGAGCGATGTCCTCGTCGGTCTGTTCCTGGTCCGTGAACGGGATATTCGCCGGGTGGATAGAGAAGCCTGATCCAACGAGATAGTCAACGAGCGTATCGATGGACTCCCCGACGTGAGGGTCCATATCCGCGATAACGCGATACCGTTCAATGTTCTGCTCCGGCGGTTCGCTGACTTCAGGTCGGCCACTCGTACCTGAAGGCCGCTTGATTACCGCACGCGGCTGCTCGAGCATGAAGCCGATCCGCCCGTCAGCGGCCCGCTTCATCATGGCCGCCTTTACATCACTCATTTAGAAGCTAGAGATTAGGTTGGAGAACGTCGTCGTGCGTATCTCGGCGTGTATGTTCTTCGTCCGTTCCGCCCAACAGACCGTGCCCCAAACGAAACGGTTGCTGCTCTCGTTGGTGGCTCAACGGGTTCTGGTTCCTGTTCGACTCCGGCAGGAAGCGCTTCTGAAGGTCCCACTTCTTCGGGTTCACGTACCGCCATGCGACGTGACGGCTGGACACTCAATCCTGGCGGAAAGGCCCCAAGGACGGTTGCCATCGCAATGTCATCCTTCCCGCTCGAGGAGGTGTCTTTCCCCGAATACTTCGGCTTCGCGCCATCGTAGGGTTGCTCCTTGACGATCGACGCGAGCTGATCGTACATCTCGTCGTCTTTCGCCAGCGTCACGCGGTCATTTCGCAGGGCAGCGTTCATGTCGCCCATCATCTCGTTGACCGCATCCTTATCGGAGAAATTGAACCCGATCACACCACGACCGAGCTTATCCTCGATGATTCGTTGGAACGTCTCACCGGGACCAGTCTTGTCGAGGATCACGTAGTCAACTTCCATCTGTGCGTGGATCTGTGCGAAACGGTGAGCGACGTGAACAGCGTTGCCCCGGTCGGGGTTCTGTATGCCCGCTTCCGCCAACACATCGTTGTTCACTACCTCGAAGTAGCGCATATCGCGCTTCTCACCGAGATGATCGAAGACAGTGACAACGGTATCGTCGTGGTCGATGCCGATATCCACGCCCATCGTTCTCATGACACCGGGCTGTTTCCGTAAGTACTGGCCGTACTGGTAGTCAGGACGTTGTGAGCGCTCCTGTGCCCGAACGATCGACTGCTCGTTGAAGAACCGATAGCTGTCATCGATCGGCCTACACAGGTACTCCTGTGCGAACCCTTGCGGGTCTTTGACCCGATCCTCTTCGACCTTCTCAATGTTCAGATCAGGCCGAACCGGAACCACGTCCTGCTCGAGCAGGCTTACCTCTACGTCGATCTCGTCGGCGTTCGCGAAACTTGGTTGCTGAATCGAGATCGTCCCGATCTTGTTGCCGTCCTCGTCGTAGCCCGTTTCCGTTCCACGGGCATGGTTCCGCATGAAGAGATCGTTCTTCGACAGTGGCGTCGAAACCTCGACCATCAGGCCCTGAGAACCAAGCGAAACGAACGGTGAGAACGCTCGAGAGGTCGCCTCCTGGTCCTCAAGGAACGCCATCTCATCGATGAAAACCGTCTTCGCGGAATCGTCACCACGAGCACCTTCCGGGTTGCCCGTGTATGCCTTGTAGCGCGTTCCATTCCACAGAACGATTTCCGACTGTGTAGGCGTCTTCGCGAACGGAATTTCGATCTTGGCGTTCTCGAAGAGGGTCTTCAGGTCACGAATACGTGCCTGTGCCTGCTCTTCCTTGCTCGAGACGATTGGGAAAAACGAGTTCCCGTTCATCATGCCGTCGAGCGCCTCACAGACGATGATAATGAACGAGACGCCGATCCGCCGCCCTTTGTAGATGTTCAGCGTCGATGCATCGCCGTAAAAGTAGGCGTGCATGATCTTCGGCTGGTAAGGCCGAAAGAGCTTGAGATCCCGAATCTCGCCGGTATCGAGGTCTTTGACACGAAAGAGATCCTCGGCAATCCGATCGGGCCTTCCGCGCCACCGATCGATGATCTCGGACTCATCAACACCAGCTTGTTCTGCGAACTGGGCGACGAGTTCATTCATTGTCGTTCAACGAAATGATGTCCTTACTATCTGCGCGAATCCAGCACGTGTCTCGATCGTATCCGTTACCGTCCCATCGAATAATCAGACCAGACCTCTTGCCACCTCGAGTGAGATTGTACTTAGAAACGTTCTCGGGCTTGTTGACTCCCTCACCAGGACCAGCTCGAGAATAGCTCGTAGAATCACTCATCGTCGCTTCGCATCACATCGTCAATCACGTAGACCGTGAGATAGCCCATGTTCGGGAACGTTTCAATTCCGCCATCAGGATACGTTACCTGCCATTCTGAGCGGAACACGCCCGCCCTGTCGGTATCTCCTGGCTGCCACTCGTAGATGACAACACCAACCTCGTCAGGGTCTGTGCCCGCAGAATCTCTGATGAGAAGGTTGCCGTCTCGATCTCGCATTCGGAACTCGATAAAGGCGTCCTCGAGCGGAATAGCGACACCAGAACGATCCCTCAACGTAGCCCTGATCGCAGGTGCGGTGTCCCCCTGTCTAATGATGAACGTCTCCATTCTCAACTGTCTCACTCGGTCGTCTCCGCTAGAGTTCGATTCCCGACTATCGTGTGCTATCTCCACAAATGCTGCAAACCAGTATCCAGAATCGCGTTATATCTATTGGAGATAGCTAGTATACCGACGTATGTTGAACAAACGTTAATATACACTAACGGCTTCCATCACTTGGGGCCGAAAGCGCGTTTTGCCCAACTCGCCTGCCGACGGCCCCAATCACTTACTCTTCGAACGCTTCAGGATCGTAGCTATCTCGCTCGCTGACGAGGTTGCCCATCACACCGACAATATCGTCCATCAGTTCGCTCGCAGATTCGACCTGCTCACCCTTCATCTTCTGCTTGCGGGTAATGCCGAGCGAGTCCTTGATCTTCTGAATGAGACGGACTTGTGAGGCCATCGCCTCATTCAGCGAATTAGGTAGCTCCTCAGTCTCGACGAGAGTCCCATCGGGAAGGTAGACGCCCTTCTCGCGAATCTCGCCGTGACGCAAGATGTAGTCCTTGCCTCGAGCTTCCCTGACGATCTCGATCGCAAGCGTGTGGAAGTCATGGGCGGCAGATGGATCGCTCTCGAGGTCGATGTCGTAAGCTTTCGGCCACGAAAGGACCCAATCGTAGAGTTCCTCTTCGCGCTCGCTCATCGTCTCGCGCAAGTGCTCGTCAGTAGCGTACATTCCGTGTTTCAGATTCGCCAGCTTGTCCAGATTCTCGAGCCTCGGTACGTTCTTTCCACCGTGATGCTTACAACGCCCGTTCCGCTCAACGTTCTGTGAAACACAGTAGCGTTGAGGCCCGTTGTAGTCCTCAGGCTGCTTCGGAATCTTGGCCAGGCAGAACTTGTCTTCGAAGGAGATGTATGGATGATCGTACTCAACCTGCATCTCACGAAGCTCCGCTTCCGTTTTGCCGGTCACTTCGTTCGATGCCATCTATAAGAGCCACCAGTAATTTTATTGCAGAACTTGCCTATTGTTATGACTATGAGAAGGCCAAAGTCAATTCTAAAATACTTCTTCGGTTCTGCCAGAGGAAACTGGCGAAACATGATACGAGCAGGGAATAACAACGACTTGTGGGGAACCGTCGGTGGTGCTATCGTTGGAGGTATTCTCGGGAGTTTCGCACTTCCAGTGGTGGGAACTCTGCTCGGCCTGTTTATTGGAGGTTTACTTGGTTCGTCGTTTAATTACGCACGTAGTGGTGCGCGAAAGTAGTTGGATGAATTACACAAATCCAGATTATTGAGTACGAATCACTCAGTATGTTTTTCTTGAGCGGAAGCCTCGCCCATTCTTCTGAAGCCTGCCCATCACAATCTGTGGCTGAAAAGGTAGAAAAGTGGCAGCCACAAGATAGAGAGAAACTCGAGGAAGCTGTGAAAAGTGGGGGAACCTTCCGCCACCAGATTGTGGCGGCAGTTCATCGGTTTTTCCCTAATTCGATTTCCTCACTAAGAGTAATAGACGAGGGTATATATAGGGGGTAGAGGTTATGCCAGAAACTGAATCAGTGGATTCGGGAACTACGTGTGCGTATCGGCCACTGGAGGTGTAGAATTATACGATATGAAGAGCTTCTTACTGCCAATTGCTAAGTGTGTTGGATATCTAACTGACACCAGATGGTTCCGGTTCGAGAGACTATTGAGGACATACTCAGATCACATGGTTTTGTAGCTACGCTTATTGGTGGGATCATCACCATATCCGTATTCACATCTGCCTATTTTCTACCAGTTCCATTTGCTAGTACGGTCCCCATTGTCGGAGCGGGGTTCACTCTCTTAACCGGAACTGCCAGTATTTATTTAAATCATAAAATAAAGCGACGAGAACGCGATAATGAGAGATTCGGTGAGGCGGCGAAAGCGGTCGAACAGGAACGTGTGCGCGAAGAACGGGACAGAGCAAAGGCGGATCTCCGTGAGTACCAGCGGATAACGCGCATCCTCGAAGACCGCGAGGTAGATTTAGCGACGCTCATTGACAATCAGACTGAGTCAAGTCAGATTGCACTCCTTGTATTCCGCGATCAACAAGCTCCAGAAGGCCACGATTTCTACCAAACCGAGAGCGAAGATGACCAGAACAAGTTCATCCGGTACCGTACAATGGATGAGTACGATGGGAAGACAATTTCCTCATTCACATGGATGTTGCCGCCGAGTGTCGTTGTCGAAGAAAATCTTGAAAATGCGAATCGTGACGAGTTGGAGGAGTGGTTCCGTGAGAACGTTTACGACTACTACGGCGATGAGGAGTTTCAAGCGAACGTTCTCTTGATGGGGTTGATGGACGTGAGTTCCATCTTCTCCATCACGAAAGAGGAAACGAAGCTTGGAAAGTTTGCTGAGAATCTAATTGAATATGACGATGAGTTCTCGGAGGAAGACTTCTACGAAGCCTTGGCCGAGGAGCGCGTGAACATGCTAGAGGAGGTAAAATCTGGCCGACTTGTATTCTTCCTGCCTGATAGTCTAGACAAAGACACTGTAGATAGAATTCGAGACCAAAGCGAAGTTGTCAAATCAGAGTTGACTGAGGGCAGACTACGAGAGATAGCCGACGAGGATAGTATCAAACCGCTAAGTAAAGGATTCAAGAAAATTGGTATTCCACAACCGAAGAAACTGGCTGGTGAAGTAGTGAAGGAAGCACAGATGTGGGAAGAGAAAATTAACGAAGCCTGAGTTATGTCCATAACCACAGTTGATAGATTTACGGTCTGTACTCGTCGTGAATTTCACGCCTAATTCTCAGTAGGATGCCTATCTATGGTACACAATTGCTTATTATACTCTCTGATTTCTGAAAAATTTCTGAGCAACTCACCTCCCCCTCGCACCCGCACTTGCGAGCCTGACGGTGTGCCAACCCACCCGTGCATAATGCGCCCGCTCGAGTGCCCGCCCGCTTCCGCACACCCGCCCGTGGCAACGCGCCCACGTCGCGCTCGAGCGCACCCGCGCCTGCGTAGCGCTGCCGATCGCGAACTCGAGGCAACCACTCAGTGATGCACGCAGTGGTAGCACCGAAACAGTTATTGCTGAGATAACTGCGGGTAATCGTCCAAAGGCCCACAAATCCGATTCCCACTAATCGGCGGAAAACGGCGGAGAAAGCAGGTCTAGCCGCCCGTTTTCGAGCAGCGCGTCAGAGGCAGCAAATCGGCTATTTGTGGCCAGTGGTATCTGACCAGCGGTAATTCGAGTGTCTCGACACAGTGAGAACCACATTATTGGCGGAACGGCCTTATTTTCGGTCAATCGTGCTACTGATCACAGGCCGTTGGCAATTCGCTGCCCTCAAGCCTCGAGACCCTCGAAAACCAGCGATACGTGGCTAATCGGTAGCTTTATTATCTCCTCGGTTATCCGCTCTGGTAGCGATCTCGGGTCGGCTCGAACCGGCTCGGGTCGCCGTGGCCGTTTGTCGCCACGCAAGCCATGACCGAACGCGGGAATTGGGCGACCGCTCGAGAAAGCGTGTGTGTCCCTGGAGGGGCCACGCGCCGAAGTCGCGCCAACACGCCATAATCGCGGCTCCTACGGAGCCGTGGGTCAGAGACGCCTCTCACGAGGCCTGCGAAGTGTCGAAGCGTTCGCGAGCTGCAGCTCTACCGAGCTGCGTGTAAGCCCCCCGGCCTTGCAGGACCCTCCGGGTCCTGAAGTCAAGTCGTCGAGCGCCACCCAACCACCTTCGGTGGTACTAGCAGACGACGTGAGCCGCGATCCCATAGGGATCGGGACTCGAAGACGCGAGCTACCGGGACCTTCGAAGAAGGTGAACCCTCACGACAGGATCGTGGGACCAATATCCGTAGCGGTGGAGGCCTTCGGCCTACACGGTGCAGCTCAAGACCGCTCCACCCCTCCGGGGTGCGACGTCGCTCAAGCGAATCTGAGCAACCACGGGCAACAGCGAAGCTGTTCAGCGATTCCGTTCCCCCTTCGGGGAGAGCGCCGCAAGATCAGGAACGAGTCCTGTGGACTCGGTAACGAACGAGATACGAGCGAAGCGGCCCCTTCGGGGGCTTCCGACAAGGTGCAGCGTGCCGGATATGCCACACTCCCCTTGGGGAGTGCCCGGCGAAGGCCATCGAAGCCGGACACCGGAAGGTGTCACCTGACCGGATGCGGAAGCCACCACCTTCGGTGGCACAGTAAATCGAATCAACGCAACCCTCCGGGTTGCAGACCTTCGGGTCACAGACCGGCGTGGCAGCGACTCGCCTTACGGCGACCGTTCGCTACCCGGTCGGCCCCCTACCAGTTCCTCTGGTAGGTGACGAGCGAAGCGGTTCCCCTTCGGGGAAAACTACGGTGAGAACAAATGGCAATTGAATCCATCCCCACCTTCGGTGGTAACGACGACGAGAACACCAGCGAGAACACCAACGTTGTTGGTGAAACTGTGCAGACCCTCGAGCTGACCGAAGGTCAGATCGAGACGTACACCGAATACGAGGCCTTCGTGGACATGGGCCGCTACGTGGCGAAGCTGCGAGAACACGATGACGGCGACGATCTCGAGGCACTCTTCGAGTGGATCGTCGAGAAGAAAGACTCACTCCGTGAGGAGTGCAAGGAACTGCCCGGAAACTTGCCCATGTTCCGATCGGCCTTCCCGGTCGAAGACAGGATGGGTGACAACTACTACGTTCTTCCTACGGAAGAGGCTGCGAAAGTCGGCATTGACTACCAGGACGAGGACCACCTGCTCTTTCCCATCTCCGATGGGAAGAAGTGGCGACCAGCAGTCAGCCTTGGACGGCCAACATACGTTGACGACGACTGGCAGCCAGAACACGGCGATGAGCAGACCGTCGAAGACGGAAGCACCGAGGGCAACGATACCAGCGGAGCTGTGTCGAGCTTCGACATTAGCAACCTGACGGTTGCCGACATTCGAGCGACAGTGAGCAACGTCGAAGACGACGAAACCCTCGAAGCGATGCTTGAGGCTGAGAAATCGGGCAAAGCCCGAAAGACGGCGATTGAAGCCCTCGAGATGCGAATCCGTGCCCTCAGCAGCGCTGAGGATGAGAGCGAAGATGAGTCCGACGAACCGGAACGGTTCGAAGGCACGGAAACGACCGAAGGGGTCAGCGAAGCTGTGGCACAGCTCAATGGCAGCGACGACGCGACGGAAGCGGGCAGCGAAAACGACGAAACCAGCGAAGCTGAAAGCGAAGACGCGAACGACGAAGTGGCAGCCGCAAAGGTCGAGGCACTGAACGCAGCCACTGAAGCGATCACGGAACTCACTGAAGCGATCAAAAACCTGTAGGCTGTAGGAATCTCTTAGAAGGAAAAGCTTATCGAGTTTGACCCCGACGCTAACGGGGCAGTCGAAGACTGGCTCAGTCTGAAAATGTCATGAAACGCAGCCAGCACCGCATATCAAACATATGGCATACCAATTTACCGACCAGGAAACGGGACAGACAAAGATCGGCGGTCGCCCCAGCTACCACGAAAGAGCGATGGGTGAAGCCATCGACGCGAGACTTCACGGTGAGATCGAAGAGTGGGACCCCGAGGAAACAGGTGGTGAGCTTCCATGAAGCCACAGTACCTCGAAGAACTGTTCGACGACACCGACTGCATCACGATTCCTGGCGGCTACCAGGTTCCCACACTTCGGAAGAATCCGCTTTCAGCAGCGTTCGACGTTCCCCCTCGAGAAACCGTGATTAGCGATCTACTCGCTACCTATCCTGACTACGAATACGAGCAAATCGCCTTCATGGTGGCCGCGATCTACGGAAACTTCGACCGTGATGAAGTTGAGTTCGTAGACCGGATGGAGAACGAATCGATTCTCGTAGCACCAAGTGACCTTGGAGTCATCACGAATTAGAACGACTGTAAGAATCCCTTCCAAAGAAAGCACGACGACTAATTAGATCCATGTACCTCGAAATCACAGCGCCAGCCGTTTGCATCGAATACGAAAACAACGCTCGAGTCACCGTTCACGGTGAAGTGAGCAAAGAAGTGGACGTGGAAATGCCGAACCCGAACCTCGATTACTACCTCATCTCCGATGAGTGGTTGATCGATCACAGCCGAGTGACGATAGACGGTCGTACATGGGAACTTGATCTCAGCGAAGCCGAGATCACGCTCGAGTTGACGATCGACGAAGTTCGCGAATCAGCAAAGCTGCGAGCTGCCGAGGATTACGTGACGGAAGAGGTGATCCTCGAAGAGTGGGCCGGGTTCCGCCACGCACCGAAGGCCGTTCAGAACGCATGGAACGAAACGGTCTACGGTGAACCCACTCCTTCGGTGTGAAGCGATCATTCCCCATCTCGATGCACTATTTCCCTAACGCTTGGTAGCGACGGAAGCCACGAGGGTTCGATTCCCTCTTACGGGATTTCGGGCTTCAATTGCCCGAACCAGCGGTTAGAGGTTTTCACCCGCTTCGCTTTCAGCGAATGCGGTGGTAACTATGAGTGCCGTACAACAGTACAACGAAGAGCATCAGCTCCCCCGTGACGTAACGAAGTACCGCCACACAGACCACTCGTACAATCGTTTCAGGGACACTCGCCGGATGGTTCACGATGGGATCATCCGCGAAGCGATCGAAAAGGGCGAACTCAAGCCGGATGATAAGCGCGACGGCTACATGAAGTTCAAACTCGAGTGGTCCACCTTCCAGTACGAAATCGTGGTTCCGACGGAACCCGAGAGTGATGGGATCTACCCGATCGTCACGATCTACCACAACTTCACGGGACTGAGCCGTAATAACTGACCGGTAAGAAAGGTTTCCTAAGAAAGCATAGAGCAATGACACAGACTTGTCGAAAGCACGGTATGGAGATGATTCGAGTGTATAATCCGGGGACTGGAAGATACCGAGTCGTCTGTCCTCGATGTGAACTGGAACGCGAAGCGTCCCTGTTCTGTATTACGATATAGGAATCTCTAACTAAGAATCGCTTCCGACAGAGCTATTACGCCACGACCAGACTCTAACAGGGAGTTGGTCGGTTGGCTTCATCCAACCATGAAACACACGACAGCAGTACCAACTAACTTCAAACTGACCGAACGACAGGTAGCAGAACGGATCGGCAAGCAGTACCTCGAGTACGATGCCGAACTCACCGACGAGATTCGTGAAGCGGTGGATGTCATCGTCGCGATAAACGATGTCCTGTGGTCGAAGCTCAACGTCGAGCTTCAGGGCAACATCACGATTACACCCATCGATCCGTATGAGAGCTACGAGGAGATGTGCCAGGACATAGAGGAGAACAACCACTTAGCTGTATTCAGTGGCGGAACGCACCCCACTTACTACGGCAGCAACATGGCGATCTGCCGTGAAGAGAATATCCGAGGAAGAGCGATTCACGACTACTTTGGCCACTATCTGAACGGGGTAGACTTCTCGTTCAGAGGAGAGTTCATGAAGTGGCACTTCCAGAAGCGCTACTATCCAGAACACAGCCACCGGCTACTCTTCAGCGAGGTCGTAGGCCAGACCGGAGCAGCGTATTATCTCGAGGGCGGCTTCGACGACCCTGCTTTCGAGCAGAAACCGATCATGGCTCCCCAGGAGTGGATCGATCTGTGCTACGACCACCTTGATGTGGAGGTGAGCCGATGAGCCAATCTTCTGACGACAGAACAGTCGTCTATGAGCCGATTTTAACCCGTTCCACGAAGGTCCGGTTCTACATCCCGACCGAAAAGGACGGAGCCGATGAAGTCATAGACGAGGTGATCCGACGACTGTCTCACCTATTCGGTGGAGCGACACAGCTCCCAGCTCGGGGCGCTTACGTAATGAACGACGGCGAACTGTGCCTCGAGAGCGTGACTCTCGTCGAGTCCTTCGCAGTCGAGATGGACACAGCGGAGTTGACTCGACTGGCGCTTCAGATCAAAGAATCGCTCGACGAAGAGGCTGTAGCGTTCGAAACTGAAGAGATTGAGTCTGCTTTCATCTAACGCGATTATCGGCGAATCGCCACATCAACCTTATCTGAACCGCAGAGCGGGCAATGTTGATACGCGTCACTCTGCCCGATCTGAGTCGCTTCAACATCAATTTTCCCACTACAGCCACGGCAAGTGATTCGTGCTTTGTTTTGTGCTCCGATCATATTCACTACTACGAGAAAGATCGCCTTGAATTTATTGTACTAGTTGACCTGATTACATTCGGTGAGAAAACACCTCTAAACCACCAATAAAGAGTCTCTTCTAAGAAGCGTATGGCGACTTGGTAGCTTGTCGAGGTTCAATTCCTCGATCGCCGTTTGGCTGGCATCCACAACTGCCACGAACTGCATCATGAAGTCCTACATTCTCTCCTTTCAGAATGGGATCGAGCGCGAAACCAGCATCACGTACTTCATCGAGAAGGCGCTCGAGGACCCGGAAGCGATGGTGATCGATCCTGAAACTGGCATGGAGGTATCGGAGCCTCCAGTCACCGATGAGAGCGCCGAAGAGGTGATCGCCTAATGGCTTCGGCGCAGCAGCGGGGTCACAACCCGTCTCGTCCCAGTGAGGTCACGGTTCGCGACAGGCGGTCAAAGTACAGTGCTGTGACCCCGGAGAAGCTCAAGAAGCTCTACCCAACCGAAGACTGGTATCGTCGCTATCGGAAAGCCGTCTATCACTAATAGACGTCTATTTCTGTCGTCTCGAAGCGTTACAACAGTGATTCGCGCCACTGTCGAGGCCTTCGGGCACTGAGAACACACCAGCCCGACCGAGCGGTAACACGGAGATTCTACCATGAGCACCAACAGTGATTACAGCATCCAGTTCAGCGGTCTCACCAATGCGGATACCATCGACATGGAATCGAGGCTCATGTCGAAATACGGTCTCGATGAGCAACCTGAATATTCCCTCTCGAGTGCGATACAGGAACTCGATCCCGTCGAAGTTGCCCCACTCTACGTGGGCAACCCATACGATGCGGAAGGCGAGCCGATCCCGATCAGCTTCTCAAACGCGACGATCAATCCAGATACAGCTATCGAGTTAGCTCGACGGTCTATGTCAGGTGAAGAGCTGACCGAAGAGGATGGCGACCTGATGAGCTACGCCACACACTCGGATGGATACGCAGCGGTTCCTCACTTCGATTTCTTCTTCCCGCTCGCGAAAGCGCTACTCGACGCCGACATTCGAGACGTAGCCGGAGAGTTCCGTATCTACGATAACGGCGCTCAGGTGCATGGTGAAGTCATGTTCCAAGACGCCGAATCGCAGTTGAATCTCGAGGGAGATCGTGAACCCCTATTCGTTGGCCTCTCAGTCGGCAACTCCTACGATGGCAGTTGCTCGATGTACGCGATGGGGTACGCAATGGATACGTACTGCAAGAACAGTATGCGGAACCTCACCGCTCGTAAGAGTCGCAAGCACATCGGGGAACCCGATGAAGTCGCAGAGTGGTGGGAAGAGATACTGCTCCAGATGACCGCTATCCGTGACGTTCTCGGTGAGATTATCGAGGAAGCGCTCGAGATCGAGATCGACTTCCTGAACCAGCCTTACGACGTGGAAGAGTTCTACGAGTATCTCGGGCTTCCGGGCTACCTCGCTCGAGCAGCAGCGACGACGGCACGGAACCGCTCGCCACGAGAAGGCGGTACTCGAACGGTACTCAACCTATGGACGTTATACTCCGGTATCACATCGGCACTCACTCACGACTTCAACGGAACGTCAGAAGTCGGCTCGATTGAGACCTACAGCCAACTCGCGAAAGAACTGCTGTTCAACCCGCAGAAAGCGATCGGTGACGTGAAAGCGGCATATGAGCGTGAACAGCGCCGTGACGATGCCGTCGATGAACGAACGATCGAGCAGAATCTCGCCATGATCGAGAACTACGAGATCACGCTCGAGGATCGCAAAGACGAGTTCGAACAGTTCGAAGAGTACATGGACAGTCTCCTGACCGCTAACTGATTGCTATGACACCTCATGCGTACTGTCAAGTACACAATTACAGTGGAAACGACCGACGGCGAAAACATCTATCTCCCACCATATCGGTTTGAACCCGACGCTAAGCTCGCTGCCAGCCAACTAATCGAGATTCCAGAGGTTGAGCGCGCAGTTGTTCGTGAGATCGTGATCGAGCAATAACGAGAGCGTCTGAAACACGCACGTACCTCGTAGCGTTACCGTAGAGGGTCGCGACTCTACCGAGGTATCGGGGTGGCTCCCCTCAACAGCCATGTTATCATGAAATCACAGACACAGCAACAGCACCAGGACGAGTTGGCGGAAGCGGCGATCGATCTGCTCGAGCGTGCCGGAGCAAGCGAAACGTTCATCGAGTTCGTTCGGCGCTTCCCCGAGACCAACGCCTCGAGACAGGTACAAAGCTGGCTCGAGAGCGGCCTACTGGCCGACGATAACGCCGAAGCGGGGAAGCCCCACAGTGGCGGCTTCTTCTTCGACGAGCTGTGGGCCGGGAACGTCGAGGTGGCCTACGGCAGCGCCGATCTCGCGAACAAGCGGCGACTCGATGAGGTGCTGTAATGCGACTATCGGTGAAGGTGCTGGTTGGGACGATTGGGCTGATGGTCGCGGCGTGGATCTTCATGGCCCTGTACGGAGCAATCTTCGGACCTGTTCCGTACTACCATCCCCTTTCGGGAGTGGTCTTCATCTACATCATCGGCATCCCGGTCGTCATCATCACGCTCAGCTACCTGCTGCTGACGAAGGCGATTGAACACGGTATCCGACACGGAATGAGCGACAAAAACTGAGTGATATTATGCCAGAAGTAGAAAACCAACTCGAGCAACAGCAGAAGCTCGCGATGCTCGTCGAACTGTACTTTGAATCGCACAACTGCCAAGTCGTCGGCCTCGACGATCGGTCAAGAGAGTGTATCGCGGAATGGTTTGCGGAAGCCGACGACCTGTTCGGTGACAAATCGGCGCTCGTCTTCGAACTCCTGAACACGTTCTCGGAGGCGAAGCGATGAGTGTCGTTGGCTTCCGCCAGGAAAATGAGTGTCCCAAGTGTGGCTCACAGGCACTCGCTTTTCAGAGCGGCTGTGCCACCTGCATAGTGTGTGGCTGGAGCAAATGCAGCGTATGAGCTATGAGTACCAACCAAGCGACGCTAAGCGGCTACAAGGAACCGCCGGACAACGCTTGTGTGTACTTCAAACGGTGTGAAAATACCGTTCGACACAACGGCTCGATCTGTCCTGACTGCCTCGACCGGGTTCGATCGAACGGGCACGGACGAGGCACTGATTGCTGATCCTCGTATGACCAAACACGATACGGTAGAAATCGGTGTTGAACAGCTCGCAGATCACGCAGTGGCGATACTGTGGGAGATGCCGGAACGCGATCACAACGGCGAACGCCACTGGAAGACGTGGTGGGATTCCGAGTACGACGATGAGTTACTCGAGGACCCACTGAAAATTGTCCAGGGCGTCGAGAGCGCCGACGTTGACGGCTACCTGGTTACGTTCACCGGCAGCTACAGCACCGAAGTTACAGTCGGGATGATCCCGGCAGGACCGAACCACGGCTACGGACCGATCAATCCGCCGGAGCCTGTTCTCGAAGAAGTCGAGGTGTACTTTGAGTTGACGCTCGATCTGAGCGACCTCGGAACCGCTTACATCGAAATGGAACCCGACACCACGCTATGAAACAGAGCTACTACATCACTAAGGACGGCGACCTGAACCGGCGAATCAGCACTGGCGACATGAGAGAGCTGCTCGTTACTCGTGGAACCGACCCCGAGGATCTCAAGGACCCATACCTGCGGTGGCTCACTGAGGAACTATACACGCAAAAAGGCGTAATCCTCGTCTCGGTGTACGACGAAGAGATACAGCATCTTGGTGTTGCATTCCGTAGCGAACGACACGCTGAGGGCTACACGCTCGAGTTCATGGCCGAGCAGGGCTTCAAAACGACGCAGGCTGGTTCACAGTCCTACGCTTACGAGAATGGCGAGTACTACAACAACGCTTACGCCGAGTTCCGACCGGATGATAAATCACTGATAAGGTGTCATGATCATATGTCAATTTCCGTCTCATAATGTATTTGAGAAATCGAATCTTCAGAAACATAAGTGAAATCCCCTAACTCTGTTTCATTTATCACATTTCCATCAACATCTCTAGTCTTACGTACAGGATATTGTAAGAGTAAATCTTTACCATCTGGCTCAAGATCAATAACATTGATTTCGCCCCAAATTTCATCACCAGAATGTGTGATTACTGTCACTTGAGTGGGTTCTATTCGATTCTCGTCAGCAAGTTCCCAAACAGGAGGATCACGAACGTCATCATCCCCATGAATGAGTTTATAGAAAATCTTTCCAGAAACTAATCCAAGTCCCCCTGCAACAGCAACCGAAAAAATATAGATTACAGCCAACACTGGTAATTCTGTCTGTTCAAGAGTTGGTTGCCAAATATGTCCTTCAAGAAGATAAACAGCGAATACAATTAATGAAATCACAATTGTGAAGGAAATGCCGCTACCGATAACCGTATAGACGCTCTTATCAAACGAGCTATGTTCTCTCCTAATCACAGCTATCTTCTTACAAATTTTGTATGATAAAAACCCAGGGGTTAGTAGCAGTATTGCGGCGATGAGGCCGAACGATTCAACGGGGACGACCATCTTCAGTCGTCGCTATTAGACTTCTTCTCCGCCTCGCCTTGTAGCTCGCTACATGACACTTCTCGTGGATCGAAAGATGAAGTTTTCGAGACTCTCGAGTTCTGACTAATATGCTCTAGCCATTTTTCATCTTTTTTAAAGCTTTCATCACTCATCAGAACTACTTCCTCCATCGTCGCGTCGCGGATCACGATCCGATGTCTCTGAAACCCTAGATTTTCGTCTCTCTTCTCGTTTTCCTTTACGACGGTTATTCTCACTGGTGTTTTTGTCGTCGGTCATACTCTCAGGTGTCCTGCGGGGTCGTAGGACGCGCCCGTGTACGCTCCGACCCTTATCTTCGTATGCCGCGCATCAGACTTAATGATTATGAGAGGGAACTGAAAGTGAAATCTTTGAAGCTATTCACGAACTATCTTTCATAGTGTGATTGCGCCAGTGAGGTCATATATAAATTGATGTGTATGAATTATACCAGCGATCGAGAGTTCCAATAGTCTCTTCCTCACCGAGTTGTCGATTACCTGCCCAGACGAAGTCGGCATTGTGATACGACGACCAGTTCTCGATCGTCCCCATGACGCTGTTGGGATGGACCTTCCGATCGTAGTTCCAGTTCAGCACCGTCTGCACGTCAGCCTCGATAACGACGACGAAGCCGAGCAGCTCGTCAGCACGAACGATCTCGTTCTTGAAGCGGTCTCGATCCCACGTAATCGACTTGAGTAGATCGGACAGCGACTTCCGTTCAACGGCAAACACGTCCTCGTATCCTTCGACCGTGTAGTCGCCAGTATCCAGCTTCTTCGTGACCACATCGTAGCCATCGAAGCTGTACGGCTTCTTCTCTCGAGAGTCTCTGACGATCGTGTACTCACTGACTGTCATTCAAGTGCTCGGATGACGCGATTGTAGCAGGCGGCGACAACGTTTTTGCGCTCACCAAGTCCCTCGACGAAATCGACGAAGAGGGAATCGTTGTTCTCGAGTTTCCGGTACGGGTGATACATCCGACCGTCATCTCGGCAGACGTAAGCACAGACACAGACAGCGATCAGTGCTGCACTGTGCCCGAGAGCGTTCAGATTGAGCGAGTCGAAGAGTCCTCGACCTCGACGCTTCTGGTAGTTCGTTAGCTCGAGTTGGCTCGAGATGGCATCATACAGTGCGAGGTTATCGAGGCGTCGAAGTTCCGTTTTATCGGCCCAGTAGCCGTTCCAGACGCCGGAGTTGTATCCGTGGAATCGTTTGAACTTCGCTCGGTGTTCAAACGGAGCTTCCTCAGCGTGGAAGTGAGTCGCATTTTGGGTATCGGGTGAGATGATCGGTTCTTCTGCCGCTTCGTCATACTCATCGAATTGCATAGTAGATCAGAGCCGCAACAAGACAGAGAGAGCGTGCGAGCGTGCCAGAAAGACACCAACAAGTGTAACCAATAAGTGTAACTAAGAAGTGTAACCTATAGAGAACTATAGGCTGTAACCTATTGGCTGTAACTTACTACACCAATCAGTGTACCTATCTGGAGTAGCTAAGTAGAGTTCTTAGTTACAGCTATCTAGTGGGCGGAACGCCACCAGACTAGGGAATATACCTACTATGGTGAGCTTCCGCCCAACAGCAACTGACTAATCACTCTCTGTAACTCCTCAGTTACAGTGTGTGTCACTACTCAGTGGAAGTCCTCAGTTTCCACTGTTTAGTGTTTGTTCGTTCGGCTCGCTGTTCTCCCCTGTAGCTTCGCTACACAACAGCTTAAGCCTTTCCTATAAACCCTTTCTTAGTGTAGCGTATTGACTAAACAGCGAGTCGGACATTAATATGGAACAAGTTAGCACACCAGATTCGAAACACGAAAGATGGCAAGAGAAGTATAGACAGCTAGTGACAGAGTACGAAGCGATGGGTCTCTACGTTGCCGGAGTGATCGATGGCGGAAGCGCCATCACAGTCGTTGTCGGCAAGGATTCGAAGGCCCGTCTTGGATACCACATCACGCCGACGATCTCCCTACGGCGGCGGAACCCAGCCATCCTACAGGTGATCGATGAGTGGGCAACAGAGCACGGTATTCGCGGTAGCATCATCGAGAAGAACGACTCGCTCGAGTGGAAGCTACAAAGTCGTGATGACGTTCGCGAGTTCTTAGAGTTGCTCGAGCCGTACCTAATCGTCCACGATAACACGGCGCAACTCATCCTGAACGAAGTTCTGCCACGTCTCGATGAGGGAACCCATCGAACGAAAGACGGCTTCCTCGAGACGATCGAGTACGCCGATATGGTTCGAGAGGCAACCAGTGGTAGCACGCCGAAGTACAACGCAGAGTACTTCGAAGAGCTGTGGTCTGAAGAGCTTAGTAGTGGGTAGGAGTGCGATTTCTTTGATCAGAATTATATCTGAAAGCGAATCATAGCGACACGGATATGTGAATCTACAGCTCAATCTCCAAGTGGATGAAGCTAGCGAGAAGGATTTCCACATCCGAAATGAGTTACAAGCCGATTTTGGAACGGATGTGGATTTAGACGACTAGCTGTCTTCGCTAAGCCGCTCCATGGTATCTCCCTTATTGCCCAAACGAATTTGATTAGGCCCAACTGTAACAACCACACCAGCATATTTGAACTGAACCACAACATCAGAGTCTGCGCTTACCAGTGAATCCAAGGCATCAGGTTCGATAAACTCATAAATTGGTTCCATCTCTTCATGTTGGACCCCTTTGTAGTCAGCAACAGCTTGGACAACAGCGGTAGCTGTGGGTTCGTCGCTGTCAGTTTGGTATTCCATTGTGGTACATGGGCGAAATGGAGGAATCCCCCATATCCCCCGAGTGGAGGTAATGACCTGACCCATATAACGTTGCCGGATAAATCAATAAGCCAACTATTTATGTACATAAACAACATAATGTCTAAAAAAGTGCTTCTGACAATCTTGCGTTGCCCTTGGCACGATGACGAAGAAGACTGTGAAGGTGCGTGGGCGGAAAGGTACTGCGACGATGGATATCTCTATTCCAGCATCTGTAACTCGAGAGCATGATATCGAGCGTGGGGACGTGTTCGCTATTGAGACTGAGGAGGATGATAAGGGAAGGATTGTACTGAAATATACTAGAGTCTACAATGGAGACTAACTCACTCTTCTCAGTTAATTTGTACGAGACTGTTATAGGAAAATTCACATATTCATCCACCGATTGATCACCGAACGGTAAGTACATCTTCTATACTGAACGCGAGTTTCACAACCTATTCTGAATGAAGAAGCCGTATTGCCACTACTGTTAGCGATACTTCGAGATCAGTGACCGAAGATCATCGGCACACTGCTCCCGTCCACGGCCTTCGTAGTGCGCTGCAAGCTCTACGAGATCAGGGATAGGCACTGCGTTGTCTGGTGCTTCCGCCTCACCAGAGAGCGCGTCAGCAGCTTCTGAGGAGGGCTTCTGTAAGATGGCTTCGTCCGTCCATCGTTTTGGATCGAGATCGAGGTCGTGCTCATCAGAGATGTCCTCGATCGTTTCTTCGTCAACGTCTGGACCAGCGGGAATACGGACCCCGCTCGTCTCGACTTTCGCGTTCTTCGGGTGCGTATCGTCGTCGATTCTCCCGAGGTGCGTAGCAAGGCCGTGAGTGCCTTTGAAACGCTCACCACACCACTTGCAGAGCAGTAGCTCGTTGTTGAAGTCGATGCTACTCGGGTAGTTGACCGTCGTCTCTTCCTGGCCGACGACCTCGAGATTCTCCTTATCTCGTTCCCATGTGTCGGGAAGGTCCTTGTGACCGCCGTGGGCCTCATCGCCTGACCGGTAGACATGGAGATAGAGACCACGCGATCGTTTTTCGTCTTCACAGTACGGGCACTTGACGAGGTCCTCTTCGCCCGTATGTTGCTTGTAGCGCGGTTGAGAGTCTTCGCTCACAATACCTCTGTGTAACCGCTGAGCACTCATAAGTCTATCCTACAAGGAGAGACCTATGACACAGCGTATCCTATAATGCCATAAGAATCTCTTTATAGGAAATCTTTATGAGGTCTACCGCGAATACTACAGGGGTGAAGGAACGGGAGTCACGCAACTGGTGTTGCCCGTTCGGGTTCGATTCCCGACGTGGCCCTTCCGGGTTCGGAAAGCCCGGCGGTTGTCCCACCGCATACTGGCCATCAACTCTTTAACACTAGTCTCAAATTTTCTACTAGACGCCGTGAATGGCTCACGGGGGGTTCGAATCCCTCACACGGTTTCCGGGCATTGCCCGGAGTGCCATCGTCGGCACTAACCACCACCGTAGTTACCGCTCGTTTGGGTTGACTTCCACCAGTCATCCCATTTCCCTGTCTCGATTGGTTTGTAGCCAACAGCTCGGTGCAAGTCCGACTCGAGGCCTTCGGGTGATCGTCAAGAACTGAGAGAGTCTTCACCCCACCTGTATCGTCCATAAGAAAGACATAGTAAGAAAGTACTAGACATGAACTCGAAATACAGCAGCTACCAGACCGGAACCGGCAACACCAACAGCACCACCAGCAGCGGTGACGATGGATACGAACGCGATACGCAGCTCAAGTGGAAGCCGAACGCGACCTTCCGTGGCGTCCTCGACGCAGTTCACGCGGGGGACAACCAGTGGGGTCAGTCGATCGGTGTCAAATTCACGGACGGCAAGCTTGTCGATGGCGTTCTGATGGAGCGGTTGGACCGCGATACGAACGAGCCGGATGGAACGATCAAGCTCTTCGCGTGGGAGAATATGCCCGTGATCCTCGACGAGAGTCTATCGGCTGACGACGCTCCCGACGTATTCACCGAGGAGATCGTTGGAAAGACGTACCGTTACCAGCTCGTTGGCGCTCGAGTGGAGGGCGACGAAGGGGCAGGTATCGAATCCGATCCCGCCGAGCCGATCGACTTCGGGGACTTCATCGTGTGGGAAGACGGCGGCAAGAAGCCGTCCTCGACTGCGAAGGTCCTCGCTCAGATGCTCACGACGCCAGGACGAGACGTAATCGTGGACAAGAACGACATCAACAACTGGCTCGATGTGCAGAACGTGGAGTTACGCGAGGACCTGATCGGTCGTGAGGTGGACGTGTTCAAGGTCGTCAAACAGGGTGACAAGCACAAGTTCCACAGCCCCGTCGTGATCGATGTGAAAACCGGAAAGCAGGTCATGATCGGAAACGGTGGCGGCAGCTCGTCGGCGGCGGAAGGCGGCCAACAGTCGGCGTCTCGCAGTCCTGCACCTGAAGAGTCTCCCGCTTCCGCCACTCCTGAGTCGGATACAAGCGGTGCTCCCTCTTCGGAGATCCCCGAACCCGTGTCCGACTTTGTGGAGTTCTGTCGCGATTTCGGGCTAACTGATGAGAGCCAGATTCTCGAGAACCTAAACGACATGGCTGAAGAGGCAGACAACTCCCTGACCCCTGAAATGGTCGAAGAAGTCGGCACTGACGCGATCGTCGAGGCGATCGTCAACTAAGCAGGTCCACCACCATCATGAAACTCAAAGAGCACACCGT
Source organism: Natronorubrum sulfidifaciens JCM 14089 (assembly GCF_000337735.1). Taxonomy (GTDB): domain Archaea; phylum Halobacteriota; class Halobacteria; order Halobacteriales; family Natrialbaceae; genus Natronorubrum; species Natronorubrum sulfidifaciens. The sequence goes on from NZ_AOHX01000026.1 coordinate 119,688, forward strand.
TAGCTACAGTCGTCGCGTGCAACTCGAGCGCTTCGAGCCGATCGAGGTCAGCGAGAGCGTGACCGTTGATCTCGAGGAAGGCGACGATCTGGAAGAGGTTTCGTCAGAACTCGACGATCTCGTTCGAGAGAACGTTGAGCGCCGCGTTCTGAAGCGCGTCCTCTCGAAGAAGATGGAAGACGACGACGAAGAGTAGACGACCGTTTTCCGTAGTCCTGGGGCGGCTGCCAGTTTGAAAGATGCATGAAACGAGTAGCATCGGCTCCGTGACGACGGAAATCCACCATCACAGAATGTCCGAACTACACACCCACGAAGAAACGCCTGAACTGTACGATGTACTCCGTGCAGCGCAAGATGCTGGTCTGGTAGGCGAAGAAGAGACTGCGCTCACGGTGTTCACTGCCATGATCCGTGGCGGCCTGGTTATCATGCTTGGTCCGTCACGGGTTGGGAAAACGTTCACAGTACAGTGCATGAGCAAGCCGATCCCTGAGAACGACATTTACGAGATGAGTACGACTCTCTCACCGACCGCTCTCTACTACGCTGCTGATGAGATCAACAAATGCCGGGTTCACGTCTATCAGGACCTGGCGAGCTTACCAGAGCACGTCGAAGCGGTCCTGAAAGCGACTGCGGAGGGTCTTCCGGCCAGCAGGGAGATTACCGACGTTACCTCCGGTGAGACGATCCGTATGACGATCGACCCACCAGACTGTATCATCGTCGGGATCGCAAGTGACAACGAAAGCGTTGACATCAACGACTTCCCCGAGCTGCGAAACCGGGGACTGATCGTGAGCAACGACGCTTCGCAGGAACAGACCGAGCGTATCCTTGACCGGCAGGCCGACGAGATGAGCGGCCTGTACGAACGGCAACTCACCGATGAACAACTCGAGTGGATTCAGGAGTATATCGGCTCGATCCCTGTGAGCCGCTACGCTCGAGAGGATTCACTGGGGTCCATCGAGAATATCCCCGGTGGCCGACCGCTACGCGAACAGGACCCGGTTCCGACGCATTTCACTGAGGCACGGGACGACTACAAGCGGCTGAACAAGTTCATCGAGAGCGTCTGTCTGTTCCACTACCAGGATCGTATGGAGATCATCCACGATGGCGCGCCGACGCTGCTCGTGACGCCGATCGACGTCTGGTACGGAATGAAGGTATTCGGTGAACAGATGATTATGTCGGCGCTGAACCTGCGCGAGATCGATCTCGTGATCCTCGAGTTACTTCGCGAGGAGGCGACCGCGATGACCGTCTCGAAGATCCAGGCCGAGGTTCGCCAACGTGGACAGGGATACAATATCACCGATCGGGACGTTCACTCATCGCTCAAGTCGATGAAGACGAAGGCCTACGTCGATGTGAACCAGGCGGATAACCCGCAAACGTGGTACGCGACAGGATTCGCCTCTGTCGTCGATCACCCTGCGGGGATCGATTACACGAAGCTCGTCGATCGCACCGAAGAGATCGCCCACGAGGTCCTCGAGCCTGAAATCGCAGAAGAGTATATCGAGCGCTACTGTCGCGGTGAAGGCTTGATCGCAACTGATCCGATCACGGGTGAGCAGGTCAACATCACCGAGGATACGAGCTTCCAAGAAGCGCTCGATGAGGCCGAAGAAGAAATCGAAGATGTCCTCAACACGCCACTGTGGGGCACAGATGAGAGCGCTGACGAGTCGGAAGGCAACGAGGACGAAGAAGTAGAAATTCCTGTCGGTGACTTCGGAACCGTCGAGGGAAGCGAAGCGGGGCAGGGGACGTTGATGTGAAGTGGTGCGAATACTGCCAGCGGCAAGTACTCGTGAAACGGAAGAAGACGGCGAAGTTCCGCGACGACGAGTTCCGTTGTGGCAACTGTCACAGATTGATAGAATGAATGACCGCAGAGATCGCATCGGCAATCGCCGTATGGTGTCCGAGTTATCCACGTCGAGTGACGGCCCACCAGCACTGGGCAACCTCGCCGCTCGAGGTTGGCAAGCGGATCAAGGCGGTTGATGGAACCGACGTTGCACCGTTCGTGAGTGTCTACAGCTTCCCGAACGGTCACACGCAGGAGGGCGGCGTTCCGGCCATTGATACGCTGTTCATCGACTTCGATATTCCAAGCGGTGGCGAATATCGGAGTACGAACCCCGATCCGCAAGCGTGGTATCGGGACATGAGCGCGTTATTGACTCGAGTCCGTGAGGTGTGCCGGCTCCTCGTTCGCGAGGGGTTGGATCACCATTATCGGGCAGCGCTTTCGGGTCACAAGGGCGTTCACCTCTACCTGGACTTCCCGACGATCGATCCTGATGAGGGGACGCCAGGGCAGTTCAAGAACGGGATGAGGCAGTACGCTGACGAGTTGATCTCTTATCTCGAATCGCAGACGTACCTTGATCTCGAGGCTTGGGTTGACGTTGACAGCAGTGACTTGGCCCGGTTGTGCCGCCTTCCGAACACGAGACATAGTGGGGCGTCGGTGGCCTTCGATGAAGATCGGTACTGTGTACCTGTATCGATCAGAGAGCTTGCCAATATCACGCCCAACGAGTATGCGAAGCTCACTCGCTCACCTCGTCCTGTGCCGAAAGAGTGCCGTCGAAACCCGAGTCATCGGGCGCATGACGTACTCACACAGTACATCCGCGACGCTACCGGCGGCCACTATCGAGGAGCCAGCCGGTTCGACCCGAAAGCGCTCGAGCGCTACGAGGACGAGCAGAACGAGGATCTCACACTCGAGGATGTACCGTTCCTGATGAGCAGGAAGCCGTGTATTGGTGCGTTTCGCGAGCGCGCAGATATGTTTGCACACGGCGCTGCGAGTCACGCAATGGAGTTGAACGTAATCGCACACCTCGTTGAAGAGCGCGTTCCGATCGACGTGATCGTGGAGTTCTTCAGCGATGCACCGGAGTTCAACGAGGAGTTCACTCGTCACCAGATCGAGAAGGTAATCGCTCACCAGCTCAATCCGTATCGCTGCGATACGATTTGGGCACAAGCGGAGATGTTCTGCCTCGGCCCTGACGAGTGTGACCTCTATAGTCGGTACACAGGGACAGAAGCCACCCATTGAGGTGGCGCGATCTATCCCTCCTACTGCTACACCTACACCTAACCCTACATGAGCTACAACTTCACGCCTGCACAGAGAACCGTCTACGAACAGCTCCCCGCAACTGTCGCAGAAGTAGCGAAAGCACTGGAAATCACGGAGTCCACAGTACGCGATCACCTGAGCGCGATCGATGAAGAGGTTCCCCTCGTCAACCGTGACGGCGTTCGGTATCCAGCTACCGAGCTTCGAACGCTCGAGTCTCATCCATCGAACTACAACGAGCGATCGAACCGCAACACCAAATCGAGCCAGACGAAGGCTGCAAATCAGCACCTCGCGGATCTCAACGATCGACTCGCCCACCTGCTCGATACGAGTGCTCCCGCCGTTGCTGACGGTGGCCTTGCTTACGATCCGTCGAACGAGGACGTGGTGATCCACCGCTCGGATGATCACATCGGCGCGGAGGTCTACGACGAGTTCGGGAACCTCGTGTTCAACAAGGACATTGCCGCCGAGCGGATTCGTAGTGTGACCGATTCCGTGATGGATCTGATCGACCGCGAGGAGAAGGCCGATCGACAGTTCGATACCGCCCATCTGTTACTTGGCGGTGACACCGTGACCGGCGAGAACATCTTCTCCCACCAGCCTCACGAGATTGACCTCACGATTGACGAGCAGATCGATCTCGCCTGTGAGCTATACATGGAGCAGATTCATCACCTGGCCACCCGGTTCGACACCGTTCAGGTAGTCTGTCAGGCTGGTAATCACGGCGAGCTGCGAGCGAACGGGATGAGCCAGGAGGCGAACGCCGACCGGATTGTCTACATGATGCTCGATCGGATGGTGCGGATGAGCGACCTCGAGAACGTCACGTTCATCCGATCTGGTGCGACGGCGTTCATCAACTTCGAGATGCGAAACGGCCTCCACCGAGGCCACTTACGCCACGGTCAGAACTGTCTCTCTCACATCGGAACCTCGAGCGGGCAGAACAAGTGGCGCGGCTGGCAGATCAAGCACCAGTTCGATGTCGCCTATCGAGGGCACTACCACGAGTTCAAACTCGAGCACGTCATGAACCGCCCAGTTCTCATGTCGGGTTCGATCTGCCCGCCGTCAGACTACGAAGAGTCCCTCTCGGTGTGGAGCGAACCAGCAGCAACCGTCCACGGAGTCACTGACGAGTATCCGTTGGCCTGGTTGTACCCAGTGCAGTTCCGTGACATGGAGAACGGCTCCGAGGGTCCGACGGCTTCTGATGCGTCTCCCGGCGTTCTTCCTACGTCTGCCTAAGAATCTCGAGTAAGGAAACACTATAGGAAAGCTTACTATGTATTACAGCATTCACGCTATCGATGAGACCGGAAAAACAGACATTCTGTGCCTTCAGAATGAGGTGTCACAATGAAGGCCGAGAACGTGATGGTGAGACACGATGACGGTCTCTACCTCGCGTATTATATCGGTGATGACGCCCCGTTACTGGAAGGCATGGCGGCCACCCACGAAGGAGCAATTGGAGCACTCCTTCACGAGTGGAAGCGTTACTGGACGGTCATCGACGCTTCCGCAGAGTGTGCTGTGGTGGTCTAATGGGTGCGGATCGCCACCCGACGTCTGTTCCATCGAACTTCGACGAGATTGAAGATCGGCTACCGGAACCGGACTCATCGACTGCGGAGAAGAAACGAGACAAGCGAGCCGGTGAGCGTGGGTTGTACCACCTATGGCTCGCAGAAGAGTGTCAGGCTGCACTCGAGCCGTCGTTCATCTATATCGACGCGCTTTCCGCCACCGAAGCGACGATTCGCGGTCATGTGATCGCCATCGCATTTGGTGCAACGTGTGCCTGTCAGGTAGACGTTCGACCTGTTGAGGTCTACGTCTAAGAATAGCCGTCCGAACATCTGGCATACAACCTAACTATCACTACTATGCACGTTGACCGACGAAACACCCGAGCAGATCACTTCCGAGTAAGCGATGTTGACCTACGCAGTGACGGTAGCCCGATCATGGTGTCACTCCCTGGTGGCACTGTCGTCTCGAAGACAGTCGAATATACAACGACAATGTGTCCAGAGTGCGAAGACGAGGGTGGTAAGCATACGATCCCTGCCTGGACGGATGAGATCGGTGATGAAGTGTGTCCCGTCTGTGGGATGATCTGCAATGGGAACCGTAAGCAGATGTGGCCCGAGGATTTCAATTTCGAGTCTCGAGGCGGTTTCGAGAGTTCTGGTTTTCCGGCGTTAAACGATTCAGCGCCGCGATTCGGGCCAGATACGCCGATGGACAGTGCGGATCTCTACCCTGGCGGTGAAAGCAACGAGGCCTAAGACTCACCATGTTTGAAAGGCTTGGCTCCATGCTGAACCGTGTCGATGGCGAGGAGTTCGTTTCCCCCGCACAGGTGGCTGAAGACGTAAACACGGTACACGAGTCACTCGATCGACTGAAAGAGTGGTCGCTCGAGACGATTGAGTGGCTGGCTTCCGAACACGAACGGCTGGTCGAAGACGGTGAGACGGAATACGCTACCGAGATCGAGGATCTGATGCTCTACGTCCAGACGGTATTCCTTCGGCTCGAGTACGGCGACCAGGCGGTTCGAGCAGGGGCTGAAGAAAAGGTCGAAGAGGCCGGTGAAACAGTCGAGGATATCGTCGATGGAGGTGAGTGATGATGTGGTACTCACGGGAGACCCACTGCTACGATGATTGTGGGTTTGCTGTTGATGGCCGCGTTGTTGCGGTCCTCTCGCATTCGCCGCATCAGAGCCGCGTTACGGTTCTGGTTGAACGGGCAGAACCCACAGTGTTCAGTGGACATGGTGAAGCGGTATCCGAAGGAGTGAGCTACGAATGTGGTGCGGAGCTATCGAGTGGCGGAACCTGCACCCGTGACGTTGACGGTCCAGATGAGCTGTGCTGGCAACACGACGAGGAAGACGAAGACGAGGCCGACACATGACGTTCCCCTCGATCCCGTGGGGCGAGGTTGACACCCTGAACGTTGACTTCGATCACACGATCACGGAGCGATCTACTGACGAGTACTTGCCCCCTCGAGAGCAGTCACCGAACCCGGAAGTAGTTGACAAGCTACTCGAGGCGTACTATAGCGGAAAGACGATCATCGTCTGGACGGCCCGTCCGTGGTCCGATGCCGCCGAACTGGTTGGAATGCTCACGATGTGGGGCGTTCCGTTTCACGGCATCATGATGGCGAAGGGTGGGTCGGATATGTACTGCGACGATAAGGCAGTGCGCCCTGACGAGTTCGTCGAGCTGTAACCAGCGGTTGCCCCCAGTTTGAAATATGTCATGAAACGCGGGGCCTTCCGACACCTATGCCTGTCACAGAAGTTCACGAACCAGAGCCGACGCCAGATACGACGTGGGCGGTTTGGATTCACCCTGAAGTGGATGATAAGCCGTCGAAGTACACTGGCGTCGTTGACGTACTGAAACTCCCGAACGGGACGATCAAAATCGCACACCACGACGGAGTTGTCTCCGAACGTAGCGGAGAGGTGATCCGAATGCGGCAAGAGCACCTCGAGTGACAAGACCGAAATCACAATCATGGAACCCAAAACAGTTACCGAAATCCTCGAAGAGAGCGCTGAGACCTACGAACTCAAGAACGAAGACTACGGGAAAAGCTGGCAGAACATCGGACACATCCTCTATACGCTCGCGAATGAGCAACCAGTCGTCCTCGATTCACCCGAAGACTGGATTGCCGCAGGGCTGTTCACACGTCGTCTGGATAAGTTCGCTCGCAGCTTCAACGGGGAGTTCCTCACGACCTCGATGAACTTTGAAGCGGCAACTGACGCTGACGAGGACGAGACGGTCTATGCTGCGATGCAGGCCGAGAATAAGTACGATCGTGAGCGGAAGGCGAGAGAACCAGAGGTCGTGAACTACCACCGAGAGAAGCCTACAGAGTACAATTCGTCTGTTGGGGTCAATGATGAGTGACCTCGACGAGCTGATCCACCGCGTAGATCAACAGATTGCGGCGAACCGAACGGTACTCCAAGCAGTTCACAAGCAGAAGGTCGAGCGTGATTACCGGAATCTGACCTTCGAAAAACAGACCGGAGAGTCCCTGATATGACGTTCACTAACCGAGAGACACTCGTAGAGATCCTGTCACACGCTCGAGCGCAGCCTCGGTGCGTGATCGAGTTCACGACGAACGAAGACGGTGAGACAACGGTGGCCGACATCACGAGCCACGTCACGAAACTCGAGGAGATGGGTGGGGATGCCCGAGCAGAGTGACGTTCTCGCGGAGCTGCGAGACGAAACCGAGGACGGTGAGCTTCCGTACATCAGCAAGAGCCGCATTACGACGTACAAGACGTGTCCTCGCAAGTTCTACCTGACGTACATCAAGGGGCTTCGAACCCCGGACACGTACTACACAAAACGGGGTCGGCAGGTCCACGAAGCATATGAGCGCTACTACGAGAACGTGCTCGAGCACTACGAGGCGACGGGCGAGATTCCCGAGGATCTCACGGAAATGCTGCCGTCGGACGTTTCGTTGTGGGCGGATTGGATCGAGCTGTACATCTCGAACTTCATCTTGTTCGAGCAGGATCGGCTGGCGGAAGCGGCTACTCCAGAGGAGTACCTACCAGTTGCAGTGGAAGCGGAGGGGTGGGACTGGGAACAATCCCCACCGTGGATGGGATACGCTGACGTGATCGTGAACGCTTCGAGCGTTCCGCAAGTAGATCGTGATAGCGGCGTCGTGATCGTGGATTTCAAGACAGGGAAAACTCCCGACCCGAAGTACCGCGATGACGGAATCTTCCTCGAAGGGGAGTACTACGCCGTCTTGTTCGAAGAGCAGTTGGACGTAGCAGCCGTTGCGGGATACTTCCCGATGAACGACGATTTCGTGGTCAGCCCGCTCGATTCCGAACGGCGCGAACGCATCTACCAGTACGTCGAGGAAATGACCGCCAGTGACGACCTCGAGAACTTCCCTATCAAGGAGCAGCCACTCTGTAAGTGGAAGCCGGACGATGACTGCCAGTGCGATTTCTACAGCATCTGCCCGTCAACGTGGGGACAGCCCGGTGGACCGGGACCAACATACAGCTAACCAATGTCGGCCACATTATTCGATTACGAAAACGTCGAACCGCTCCGAGTACGCGAGATACATCCGATACAGGCGGCAGGACGCCTAATCGGATGGGCCGGGCCGAGTAATCGCGACCAGAACGTCGTCGTTTCACACCGTCACCGACACTCCTACGATGGTGGGAAGCAGGACTACTTCCGGCTCTGTGGTGGATACACCTACGACGATATTGCTCTCGAGGTCATGAAGGCTCTCGGCGCAGACCGGATCGCCGTACTGGAAGTCGATAACGATCGCGTCCTCGAGTTCGACCTCACGCAGTTCTTCAATACGACACTCACGTCGGAGACAGTCGAGAGCTTACACGCTCGAGACAACGGTGAGGTGAACAACTGCGTCCCGGTGTCGGAAGCGCTGCACACTTGGGACCTGGAAGAGTGTCACATCGAACGGGCGACGAACAAACCACTGCGGTAGTTCTCAACGATGAGCCAAGCCCAACTGATTAGCGACAGCCTTGACCCGATCCCGAAACAGCGCCTCGAGCCTGTTGACGTTATCACGACCGTCAACGGTGGGACCGATACGGCCTATGCAGCCGCACGATCCGGTGTTCTGATCGGATATGAGTCAAGCGAGACGCGACCACCGGACGAGATCCCGATCGATTTCGTAGACTGGCCGTTTCGCAAGATAGACGAGGGTTCCGCCATCGACGAGGTGTTCGAACAACACCTTGCGGTGGTGAAGCGAGAACGACCCAAGTACGCAGTTGCCCCCGATATAGACGAGCACGTTGGCTACATCGAGGCGATCCAATACGCGCTGAAACTACAGCGCTACTGTGATACAGTGATCGTGGTTCCGAAATCGGTTCATCCTCAAGATGTGCCACGACAGTTCCGGGTTGGAATGCCCTGCCAGGATCGTTTCGGTGGGACTCCGCATCCGTGGACCGAGTACGCGAACTGCAAAGAGGTGCATCTCCTCGGTGGCAACCCGGCGAAGCAAACACAGATCGGGAAGTACTACGTCCCCGTGTGCTCTCTCGATACCGCCGTTCCGATCTCGAGGGCGCGTTGGGGCAAGGTATGGACGGGAAAGAAGTTCATACGGAAGCGGAAGGGCTTCTACGGAAGCATCGAAGAGAGCTTCGCGACTCTCTGGAGAGAGTGGAATCCCGATCGCTACTCTTCGTCTCGTGAGATGCGCTGGAAGTATCCAAAGCCGCTGAGCGGCAACCCGATCTACGACAACGATCCGTTCGAGGTCGAGGACTATCTCATGGATGACGAAGAAATCCCGTTCCCTGGAAGAGCGTGGTGCTACGAGAACGATATCGAAGAGTGGCGAGAGAAGAATACCGGTCGAGGTATCGATGTGAAGCCCACGTCGTGAAATTATTGACGGGAAAAGTTATTATCTATCGAGATTTACAGAGCTTGATTACCGAGTTGGGCACGCTCGCCACTGACGGTGTTAGCGACATCTCGGCAGGTAACTATGGAATCCAATGTCTATACTCCTCGAATCAAGCGATCGGAAGTTGATCTGATCCCCCTACTTCCTGGCCTTGCCCGGATACTGAAACATGGCCTGGACGTTCCCGAGTTGAAGATACGGCACGCTCGTCTCGATGAAGACGGCAACTGGTCGATTGATGACGATATAGAGGCGTTCCTGTGGTATCCCGGTGGTCCAACCCAAACGTGTTTTTGGGAAATTACTCGGTTCAAGCAAGCTCTGGATGGATCAGAGCAGAAAACAACCGATTACTACCAGACAGAGTACTACAACGTTCCCCGCATCTTCCTCGATTACGCCGATCAGTGGATACACGAGGAGCAGCGGATGTGGTTCGTTGTTGATGTGAACAACTGGCAGCTCGAGGAGTGGCTACACGAAAATGGCGTCCTCGAGCTATCGGACGAGATTATAGCGTCAGCTAAGACACGAAATGAAACTATACGTAACGAACATAACGACGGCATGGAACGAGGACAGGGCACAACAGACGATTAAGCTACACGGACGAACACACGAGAACGACCTCGAGACGGTCGAACTGTACGGGTTCTTCCCTCATTTTTACGCTCCGGCTGATGAAGTAGCTGAGCGGCGCGACTCACTGTTCACCAACGAGAGCGTGAAGGGGATCGAAGAAGACGGCTACGAGAGCATTTTCGGAGATCCACTGGGCCGTATCGAAGTCACGTCACAGAAGGCCGTAGCGGAGGTGAAAGAGCTATTCAGCGAGACGTTCGAGGCCGACGTTCATGTAACGACACACGCGCGCGTGCAGTGGTCGCTGTTTCAGGGAGTCGAAGCTCCAGCGACCGAGTGCCACTACAGCGAGATCGAACCGTGTGAATTCGTGGCGGAACCACGCATCGTCACGTTCGACATTGAGACGGACGACCGGGGCGAGTTCCCCGAGCCGGGTGAGAAACCGATCCTCTCGATCGTGGCACACGACAGCTACTCGGACGAGTACCACGGGTTCATCGACCTCGATGGCCGTTCCGTCACCGACGCCTTTCCCGATGGAAAACCCGAGGGCCTGACCGCACTGCACTACTACGAGAACGAAGAGGGGATGCTGAACGGCTTCACGGAGTGGATGAACGCCGTCGATCCCGACGTTCTCACGGCGTGGAACATCGACTTCGACGCGCCGTATGTACTGGCTCGGATGGGAGAGATCGGGCTGAACCCGAACCGTCTGAGCCGTGAGTACTATGCCACGGTCACGCGGGGTGGCAAGGCGATCATCTCGGGTATGACGGTCTACGATATGCTCGAGGCGTACAAGTCCACGAAGCGCGGCGAGCTGCGATCGTACAAGCTCGACGACGTAGCTGAAGCCGAGTTGGGCGAGAAGAAACTCGATCACACGGGCGAGTCGATCTACGAGATGTGGCGCGACGACGCTGACAAGCTGATGCGCTACAACGCGATCGACGTTCGCCTAACTGTTGAGGTTGCGGAAGCCTCGGGCGTCCTCGATTTCAAGCAAACGCTCCGCCACGAGGTGGGCGCGGATCTCGAGGATACGAACTCGAACAGCGGTGTGATCGAGATGATGACGCGCCGCAAGCTCCACGAGCGCGGCGTGATCGGGCCGGATGCAAAGTACGTGCCCAAGGACGAGAAGTATGAGGGAGCGTTCGTCTTCGAGCCGTACACAGGTGTTGCGAAGAACGTCGTGGGAATGGATCTGGCTAGCTTGTACCCGATGACGATGGCGATGTTGAACGCTTCGCCAGAGACGGTCCTCGATCTTGGCAACCACGACGTGCCGTATTCGGTGGCCCCGAACGGTGCGAGGTTCCGCCTCGATCGGGATGGCATCTTCAAGGAGCTTGTCGATGACGCGATTGCGCTGAAAGCCGACTACAAGAAAGAGCGGAACAAGTACGAGGCAGGTACGCCTGAGTACGAAGAATACAGTGAAAAATACGACGTAAGTAAGACAATCTGCAACTCGATCTACGGCGTTACGGGGTGGGAACGGTTCTTCCTCTACGACGAGAGAGTGGCTGAAGCGGTTACAACGACCGGACAAAAGGTAATCAAGGCCACGCAGCGCTACATCAACGAAGAAACTGACGGGGAAGTGATATACGGAGACACCGATTCAAACTACCTCCGGTTCCCCAGTCATTGGACGAAAGAGCGGTGTCTCGAGGAAGCACAGGAGATTGCGGAAGCACTGAACAACGTCGTGTATCCCGATCTCGCTGAGGATCACGGTATTCCTGCTGCGGATAACCTGTGGGAGATCGAGGTCGAGGCCTACATGGAGCGGTACTTCCAAGCGGGCAAAAAGAAGCGCTATGCCTACCTCTGCACCTGGAAAGACGGCCAGGACTGCAAGCCGAAGGTGAGCATCACCGGATTTACTCGGAGCGACATTTCGATGCTCACAACGGAGCTGCAAGACGAAATCCTCGAGATGATCCTTGAGGGCGCGACCGAGATCGAACTCGGACAGCGCGTCTACGAGGCCGCCAAAGAGATCAAACCGACAGGAAGCGACCTCGAGTATCTTGGTATCCCTGGTGGGTTATCGAAGCCGATCGAGGAATACGCTTGGACGAACGGCACGCCGAAGGACCCGCATCCACGAGGGGCGTGGTTCTCGAACGAGCTGTACGGAACGAACTTCAGCGGTGGCAGCAAGCCGAAGCGGATCTACGTGCAGCCGTACCATGAAGACGGGTTCAACCACGAGATCGACGTGTTGTGCTTCGATGATCCCTCGAGCCTTCCGCCCACGGTCAAGTTGGACACGACACGAATGACGGACACGCTCATCGTCAGTCCACTCGGGACGATCCTCGACGCGGTTGATGTGGACGTTGACGCAGCGATCAAGAACCAGCTTCAGACAGGGCTGTCGGCGTTCGTATGACACTCGAGTGCGAGCGCTGCGGTGAGATAGAGAACGTTGCGCGATTCCGCCACTTCGACACGGATATGGACGAGTTCCTCTGTTGGGAGTGTCGCTGGCCAATCATCGAGCGGCGTCTCCATCCTGAACGCATCGAAGAGAGGGGAGCGACGATCAAACGAGGTCAACCAGAAGTGGTCGGGCAATCGAGCCTTGCAGACTTCGTATAGCAGTATTCAGTATTAGCATGGATTCTACCGGGAACGTAATGCGTCAAATCTAGTTCTACTGTGTGAGGAACTCGTCGGGATTCTTAGTGATGATTATCGGATGTCCGGTTTCTTCACAGAACCCCTCGTATTCGAGGAATCCCATAGCAGAGGTGAACGAATCGGGCTGTGCCGATAGTGTGTGGGTTCCATCACACATATTACAGTCTGTCGTAATTTCTTCAGGTATCTCTGCCCCATCAAGATTTTCGGGATCAGGAGAGTCTCCTGTGACTTTCCCAATATCATCCGATAGCCACTCGGAATGTGATTGTTTCACTTTGTCCCAGTCTGATCCTTCAGCAACAATATCCCATTCGCTCGTGGAGTGGTCACAGTGCAGTCCGTATGTATGACCGTCGATCTGCACTACGAATGAGATTGCCTCCTGTGTGCCCGGAAGAGGCATATTCAACATTTTCTCTACCCTGTCGATCCGAGAGTCGTTTTTCAACTCGTTAAACTCATCTTTTTCCAAAATTCGGTTAGGGATTTCGTCGGGTTGGGGTTCAGGGAGAAATGCGTCGTCAATCAGACCTTGACCTGGACAGTCATGAAGTCGAAGTTTGGACAGCGTTCGGAAGGATTCACCGCAAGCATCGCAGGTTCGATCTGCCATATAGCAAGTAGAAATTCCTATAAGAAAAATCCCGCTGGTAGTGAAGTATTCTGCAAAGTCTATTATGTATCTCGTCTCACTCTACACAGATACGTTGATTCACGGAAGGCAACTTTTGTGAGTCTAACTCTAAGCAGTTATGTGGCTGGTTCTTTTACTTCTTGCTCTTCTAGTTCCTCGTACTTCTCGAGAACCATATCGAAGTATTCGTTGTCCATTACTCGAGGGTTCTGTACGCGGTTGAAATCCTCCAATACGAATTCAGTTTGCTCTCGGTTAAGTCCATAAGCATGGAATGCAGCAGCATCAAGTTCTGCCTGTACTCTTCGGCGTTCTGGTTTCTCATCAGCTGGCTCAATACCACCAAGTCGTTCCCGCATTTCTTCAAACTCATCGCCATAGCAGTTGAGACGAGCAGCCCGCTTCCAAATATACTCAAACCATTGATCGCCTTTAGTTAACCGTGGCATCTTCGATTCTCTCACTTTATATGCAACAATCGTCGTGTCAATTTTTGTCCTCATCAAGTAATCAAACGGGAGTGAATTTAACAATCCCGTAGCTACGAACATCTCCTCAGGAGAGAAAACCGGCTCATATACGCTTTGAAGAGGATATTCCTCTAAATCACTCTCACTTTCTGGTTCAACCAAATGCGGGCGCAGGGTTCTCAGTTTGCTGTGACAAACAACATTGGGGGGGATAACTGATGCAATGAGCGTACGTTCATCGGTTGACCTTGCAATATCTCGGAAGACAATCCGGTACTCAGTACAGTCTAACTTCACGTCCTTCTCGCTCAACGGTTTACCACGAACATCTTCAAGGAGGTCGTTGACAAACTGTTTTTGTGATCCGGTTCCGTTGAACGCCTCGTAGAGTGCTGTTTTAAGGTTCCGTACTTCCTTCTCTCGAATCCGGTTCTTTGCACTTAATTCTGGATTCTTGGCCTCTTCAACACTCCAGAACTCGGGTGGTGAAACTTCGTAGAATTGACTGTCATGAGTAAACTGATAGATATTCTTACCGCCATAAACAGGATAGTCACCTTCTGAGGGTTCTTCTACAAATCGATCTGCATCATAGGTTCGATCAAGTTCTCGATGAATATGGACGTTCCACGCTTCTGAAACTTCTTCGTCAATAGATGGATGTTGTAAAATAGAGTCCAAAACCTCAACTTCAGATACTGTTTCTATGTCTTTTATCGACGACACCTGTGGAAAAATTCCTACCTCTGGTGAATACTCCTTCAAAACTCGACGTGGGATTTCGACAGTTCGTTTTTCGAACTCATCTATAATATCGAGTGATTGCTCAGCGAAAGCACCCTGAACTATGTCCGTTTTTCCAGAGTTTTTGAATGTGAGAATACCGAACCGATAACGGGAGTCAATCCCATCGAATATGCCTTTGTTTTCAAAGTGGAGTATTGATGTGATAGAGGTTTCATCAAGTAAGTGTCGTCGGAGGTCTTTTCCAGATGCACCAGTGAATATCACATTAGGTACAACAAACGAAACGTACCCATCACTGTTTGATAACTTAAATACACGTTCTAAGAACAACGCTGATAATTCATTTTCCGCAGTGACATCTTTTCCATCGACAGTCGGACTTTGAAGTGAATAGTCTTCGGCATTATTAAAATAATCAGCCCGTGCTTGCATTTCCCAATTATACTCTTCCCATCCTTCTTCGATAGACGGATCTTCCAACAGTTTCTCCATCATTTCGTCCTTATCGGATGGCATCCGGGACCGGAAGAGTGGATCATGACGAGAAAAGTAATCATCTCGGTTTGTTCGTAGCACATCCCACGGAGGATTACCGACAACCACGTCAAATCCGCCATCAGCGTAGACCTCTGCGAACTCAAGTACCCAGTGGAATGGGTCAAAGTTTTCAACCTTCTGAGTGCTAATTCCTTCTACACCTGCCGATAGAAACTCGTCTTGAACATCGTCAACGAGTTCATCACGAGCTTTTTGTAAGAGCCTATTTGCCTCTCGACGGTGTTCCTCAGCTTGCTCTCCAGTTATTGCCTCTTCATATGCCTTAATTTCATCTATAATATTTTGGTATCTTGTTCTGACGGTATCTTCGTTGAAGCTCTCAAGGGTATAGAGATCGCCATCGTCCGTCGTCTCAGGAAACCCAGTATATCCGATTAAACTATTTCCTTGCCGTAGGTTGAAGGCAATATTTGGCAACGCTAATTCCTCTTGATCTAGTTTGTCAACATCCGTTTCCTCAAGCTCTGAAATAATTGATAACCAGCACCGAAGTTTGGCAATCTCGACAGCTGGTCCAACAATGTCCACACCGTAGATATTATTTTGAACTGTAACTTTTTTCAGACGATATTCATGAGGATATGACTCATTTTGTGCCCACAATGCCCGTCGAATACCGACAATCTCTTCGAGTACAGAGGTGAGAAAGTGTCCACTTCCACAGGCAGGGTCAACGACACGGAAGTCATTCACCTCATCGAGCATAGCCCCAATTAGATCAAGTGAGGGGGGAACTGCTTCGATGAGTTCATAGACCGTATCGTAGTTCTCGAGTTCTGCTTCAGGCCACCCGCGTTCTTCGATCAGAACGTCTTTCAATCGATCAAATAATGCCGGTCGAACGGTCTGTTCTGCACTAAATCTGGTAATCTCCTTCGGAGTATAGTACGCTCCGAGATCCTTATTCTGGTCGGCGTTATCACCTGTGATGTAGTTGATCGTCTTTTCGAAAACATTCCCAAGCACACTTGGGTCCAGGTCAGTTGGTGAGCCGTCAGCAGAGAAGCTGTAGCCCTCAAGTAGTTCAATGATCGAGATGAGAACGCTGTCTCGAACGTCGAAGTCTTGTTCTTGGAAGGCCTCTCTGTCACCACTTCCGTTGTGACTAATCGAGGGACGGAACAAGCCACCATTGAGATATGGTATGTCATCAAACAGACTGATGTCTTGGATCTGTGGTGGGCGGTCGTCAGGTCGTTTGTTCAGTACGTCGTAGAACAGCTGTTGAACGAAGGACTTGTAGAGCGATTCAGTGTAGAGTCCGTCTTCGTAGGTGTCGAGAATCGTTTTGAGAAGATCGGGACGAACAATGTGCTTGTCTTCGAGGAATTTTATGAAGATCAGCCGGTTCATCAACTCGACTGAGAACAGCCGTGTATCATCGCCCGTCGCACCAGGTGGGGAAACAACTCCATCGTGGATTAGCGACCGCTGGGTCTCTTCTTCCTCGTCTACGATACCGAAGACGTACTGGATGTAATCGTCGTAAAACTCGTCAGTGATCTCCTCTTGTTTCCGTTTGATGACTTGACGGGCTTCTCCTGCGATGGAGACGAAGTTGTGAAACTCGAAGGTTCGAATAAACCGATCCACTTGCTCGAGGTCTGCATCGAAGACAGCCTCTTCGAGCGGCTTCCGCTCACCGACTTGATTCTGAAATAGCGCAAGAAACACCGGCTGAAGATCGATCTCCTCGATGGTGTTGTGGGAATAGGAGTCAGGATCATACCGGATGAACATCCATCGAACCCCATCCGTAGCGAAGCCGAAGTCTGACTCGAACTCACGTTGACTGAGCCAATCGCGAACCTGACCTGCCCCGTGCTCGCGTGAATCGAGTTTCTTGTTAATCGGCTCCGCCTCAATAAGCAAGCGAGTAGAATCTATGTCATCGTAATCGCGCAAGGAGACCGTGTAATCCGCAACCATCGTGCGTCCCCCCGAAAGACCGCCCGCTTCCGTCGCGTATTCGTGTCCAAGTGTGTCGAGGAGCGGCTCAATGACAGCCTGTTGCGTGAACGGTTCGGGTTGAAGCCCGTCCCGTGTCATACTGCCTCTGAGTAGATAGGAGCCGGAGTCTGCTCGCAACATACTCTCGAGCGTATCATCCTTCATCTGCTCACGCAGATTCGAGATTGTCTCGTCGATAACTTCCAGAAGCTCTACTCTGTCTTCTTCATCGACTGTTGTATCGAAAGCCTGCTCAACAAATTCCGTCGCGGCTGAGTTCGCTGATTCTGGAGCCATGATAGGGGTGAGAGATTAGTTGACTGGTGAAATCATCTTAGCAGGCCCCGATAAATATTTGGAAAACGTCACAATCAGACATAAAACTGCTGAGCATAACCAACATCTATTTTATGTTCTAAAACATATAATATGTGATGTTAAAATCCAAAGCCCTTCTCGTGGTTGACGTTCGACAGCTCGCACTGATCTACGAAGAGATGAGCGGGCTGGCTGAGAACGAGGAAGTGCATCGATCCCGCCGAGCTTCCGCAGCCAAGCTAAGAGACGAGTGCGCTACCCTACTCGGTCGCGACGAGTAAACCCTTATTTACTGTACCAACAATTTACTTATATGTTTAGTGAGACGTATGACCATGGAAGAGATTGAAATTGAGCTTACTGAAGAGGAATCTAAGAAAGTCGAAGAATATGCCGAGGAAAATGATTTGACGTTTCAGGAAGCGTTCAAGGAAGTGTTCTGGTTAGGGAAGGAGAAACTCGATATAGAATCTTACTTTTACGATGCCAACCAGACTCAAGTCCTCGCAGCTACTCACATAGCTCAAAGCGATGAGTACGATATTGACGATTTCCACGAGGCGCTTCTTGAGATCAAGAACAACGAATAAGTGACAACCAATAACGGTCTCTCTTTGGTTGTCTATTTCTGGTTGTGATTAGTGACTACACGTTCTGTTGGGCGGAAGCGGCCCATACTCTGTTTTCCTCTTATTGCCCATTCCGCTACCAGAGAGAGGTAACAGGAAAGAGTAGTGAGAGGAACGTCGGAGTGTAGTCGATCGGGATAACGGAAGCGCTGTCACTAATTCGGTAACTGATTAGTGAGATCCGTTTGTCCCCGCTTCTCCCCTGCAGCTTCGCTGCACATCAGCTTAACTGTTTCCTATAAGGTGATTCATACATAGAGGCTGCGTTATTATAGCATACCCGAGTTCGGGCGCAACGTGTCACGCGACACTACTCCTTTTTCAAAACCGCAGTACGGGGCAGTACCGTATCCGCGAAGGGTTCAATTTGAACCGGCAAGAGCTACGCCAAAAAGTCATCAAATGTGTGGTTTGCCGTGATAGGACTTTATAAGCACCTCTACGCCGTCTATGCATTTGCCTTGATCCCGAAAAAGGAAGCCGGTGGAGGGATTTGAACCCTCGACCTAATCCTTACGAAGGATTCGCTCTGCCAGTCTGAGCTACACCGGCACGCCATCGGCCCGTCGCTGTCCGATGCGAGTGCATTCATTCGTAGGACCGATACCAGTCATAAGGATTGCGAATCGGCTCGGTTGTGCGAGTGGCTATCGTGGCCGTCCTTATCGCTCGAGTCGAACGTCCAGACAGACGTTGAGCTCGTGTGGTGCGTACGAACGGACCGTATGCCGGGTTTCGACGCTGACCTCGTACTCGGATTCGGCAGCCGCACGGATCGCACGCTCGCCGGGACCGAAGGGGTCGTCTTCGTGCTGGATGTCGTAGTAGTGGAGCACACAGTCGTCACCCGCGAGGGTAATGGCGGTCTCGAGAAACTCATCGGCGCTGTGGGGGAGGTTCATCACGAGGCGGTCGGCCCACCCCTCGTACTCGGCAGCGACCTCACGGACGTCCGCACAGATCGCCGTCACCCGCTCTTCGACGCCGTTTCGGCTGGCGTTCTCGCGCAGATACTCGATCGCATCCGCGTTGACGTCGACGCCGACACATTCTGCGCCGCGTTTCGCGAAGGGAATCACGAACGGACCGACGCCGGCGAACATGTCGAAGGCCTGGTCACCCTCGCTCACCTGCTCGGCGACCCGATGGCGCTCGGTCGCGAGTCGCGGCGAGAAGTAGACCGCGGCGAGATCCAGCGTGAACTCACAGCCGTACTCGCGGTGGACGACCTCGGTATCCGCGCCCGCGAGCAGGTCCCAGTCGCGGATTCGCGTCTCGCCTTTGACCTTCGATTGCTTGTTCAACACCGTGTCGACGGGCAGATCCGACTCGAGGACGGCGTCGGCGATCTCCCGTGCACGCTCGTCGTCGTCCTCGTCGAGCAAGACCGCTTTGCCGAGTCGCTCGTAAGAGGGGTCGAACCCGAGCACGTCGGCGGGCGTCGTCTGCGTCTCGCGCTCGGGAACGGTCATCGAGACGACCTCGAGCGCGTCCGGAACTGCACCGGGGTCGGTGACCGGCACGTAGAGGCGTCCATCCTCGACAGTCAGTTCGTACTCGTCGTCGATCAGGTCCGCGTCCGCCAGTTCGCGACGCGTCTGCTCCCCCTCCTCGAGCGACACGCGGACACACGGCACTTCCATACCCTCGAAAAGCCGGTCGCCCGCCGTAACGGTGACGTTTCGCGGCGGCCGTGGGAACGGCCTCGAGCCACCGAGCCGGTAAACGGTTTTCAGACTGGCACTGCTAGCGATCCTATGCAGGAACTCACGACCGTAGAGACGGTCCACGAGGAGGGGTCGTGGCTGTTCACGGTTCGAAATCAGTACGGCGAGCAAGAGGAGATCATCCTCGTCCCCTGCGACGGCAGCGTCGAGCAGCACTCGACGAGCAGTCGGTCTGCGGCCGACGACGGCGTTGCGGCGTGGGTCAACCGCTGTACGCACGAAGCACAGCAGTTCGATACGGGACGGGGCGTCCCGATGCGCGACGGCCAACTCATCTGTCCCCGACACGGCTCGATGTTCGATGCGTGTTCGGGCCACTGCGACAACGGCGACGCCGCCGGGACGACGCTCCCCTCAGTCGACATCACCGTCAGCGGCGACGGTACCGTGTATCTCACCGACGACGAACTGACGTTCCTCCACGAGGGCGGCATCAGTGAAGACGACGACGGGCCCGACTCGACCTCTCATATCTCGTTGTGATCGCCGTCTGTACTGGCTTCTGTGTCCGAGGATAGAGATAACCCGAGCGTGCGACCTGCTGTGCTCGGTTAGGTGATCACGAGCGGGTGACTGACCACAGGCGCTCGCAGTCCGTTACAGGAGCTCATCCGGAACCCGCCAGTTGTTGGCGAATCCGGAGGACGATCTGACA
This sequence comes from Natronorubrum sulfidifaciens JCM 14089, assembly GCF_000337735.1. Classification (GTDB taxonomy): domain Archaea; phylum Halobacteriota; class Halobacteria; order Halobacteriales; family Natrialbaceae; genus Natronorubrum; species Natronorubrum sulfidifaciens. Next base: position 140,235 of record NZ_AOHX01000026.1, read on the forward strand.
GCACGCTTCGGCCGTTCCGAAGCGCAGTCGATGCTATTCGGGGCATGCACTTAAATTTGTTTATTCTAATATAAAAATTAGACTCGGCTAATTACACAATCGGAAACGACCGGGAACGGCTGGCCAGCGAGCATGAGAGGGACCCACTAACGTCCCCTCGAGCCGCTCGAGGACGGGCGGTAGCAGCAAAGACGAGAACGATCATTGGTCCGGTCGTAACGTTCCAGTAGTATAAGCGGAAGACGCCATCGAAGACCGCTATCTGACCGAGGACGATCAGTCGGCCGTGCGTTCCTCGGCGGATGCATGGATATCGCCCACCGTTTCTCGACTGGACTGGACTTTTCCGAGGAGAACAGCCCCGACGTAGAGTGCAACGGCGACGAGGACGATCGTCCCGCCGGCTGTCGCCTCGTACTGAAACGAGAGTGTGATACCCACGAGTACCGCGAGCTCGGCGAGGATAATCGATGCCAGCAACGCTTCCCGGAAGCTTCGGGCGAGCTGGGCCGCGCCGGCGACTGGGACGACCAACATCGCTGCGACGAGGATCACGCCCATGATCTGCATCGCGCCGACGACGACCATTGCAGTGAGCATCGTCATGACGCGATTGTACCAGGGGACGTTGAGGCCGGCGACCCTGGCGGCGGTCTCGTCGAAGGTCACGTACAGCAACTGTTTGTACGTAACCCCGACGACGAGCGTGACGACCAGAAAGAGGCCGATCAGGATCATCGCGTTCGACCGCGAGACCGTGGCAAGATTGCCGAAGAGGTACTGGTTGATCCCGACGGCGAGCCCACCGGCGTTGAGACTGATCAGTACGGCCCCGAGTGCGAACCCGGTCGAGAGGACGATCGCCATCGAGACGTCGTTGTAGGCGTCGGTGACCTCCGAAATCAGCTCGATCGCGAGCGCGGCGATCATCGCGACGACGACGGCGGTGAGATACGGCGAGACACCGACATCGAGGACCGCATTGACGAACAGCCCGACCGCGACGCCGGCGAAGGCCGTGTGTGCGAGCGCGTCACCGATCAGCGCGAGCTGGCGGTGGACGAGGAAGGTTCCGATCAGCGGTGCCATCACGGCGATCAGGATCCCAACCAGAAACGCCCGGTGCATAAAGCCGTACTGGAGCATTTCGATTCCAGTAGCGTTGCCGACGGCTGACAGCAGGTCGCTCCAGCGGTCGATGAGCCAGCCGAGGGCATCGGTCGGCACGCTTGTCACACCGGGAACGCTGACACTATCGACACCCGCGGTCGGCAGCGTCGTCGGTGATGGCGTCATGGCGTCGCCCCCTCCCGTTGCCGGGTATTGATGCCGTAGGCTCGCTCGAGTGCGTCGCTGTCGGCGAACTCCGCCGGCGGGCCGTCGAAGTACAGCTCACGGTTGAGACAGAGGACGCGGTCGGTATGCTCGAGGACGGCCTCAACGTCGTGTTCGACGAGCAGAATGGTCATACCGTCGTCGTTGAGACCGTCGAGCAGGTCGAAGAACGCCCCGACGGACTCGGCGTCGACGCCGACGGTCGGCTCGTCTAAGACGAGCAGGTCGGCCTCGCCGGCGAGCGCCCGTGCGATGTACGCCCGCTGGCGCTGGCCGCCCGAGAGCTTCGTAATCTTCCTCTCGGCGAGGTGGTCGATCCCCACCGTCCGGAGCGCCTCTCGCGTGCGCTCGCGGTCGTCAGAGCCGACTCGGCCGAAACCGACGTGGGGGAACCGTCCCATCAGGACGACTTCCGCGACAGTGATCGGCATCTCCTTCGTGTTCTCGGTGACGTCCTGTGCGACGTAGCCGACGCGGTCGCGGTCGACGAAGGCTCGAGACGGCCGGCCAAATAGCTCGACGATACCCTGATCGGGTGCGTACAGCCCCAAGATCAACTGGAGGAGCGTACTCTTGCCGGAGCCGTTCGGGCCGATCACGCCGACGTACTCTCCTTCCTCGACGGAAAATGTCATGTCCTGGACGACAGGGCTTGCGGTGTACCCGAACGAGACGTCCTCGACTGTTATGTGTGTCATTGTAACATGATTCGGTGTCGTGTGTGGATCGTGTCAGTCGAAGTTGCGCCACTCCTCGCCGAGGTCCGTCTCCTCCGGATCTGCCGCATCGAGGGCGATCTCGAACGTCGGCATGTTGATGTTACGGGCGATGTCGAAGTAGCCCCAACCCTGGTCGACCCACTCGTCTTTCGTCCCGGCGTAGGGCGTCACGGGGTAGTACGCCTCGGCGTCGGTCTCGTCGACCAGCTGCTTTGCCCAGGAGTTGGGTTCGAAGATCGCCGCCCCGATGTACTGGATGTCGTGTTCGGCGATCATGTCCTCTGCGTACTGCATATCACTCGTCCGAACGTCGTCCGAGGCGGCGAGGTTCGCGATCAGCGGCTGGATCGTCGCGCCGTAGCGCTGGCCGAGGTACTCGAAGGCGTTGTGTGCCGCCAGGAAAACGTACTCTCGCTGTGCCCCCTCGAAGATCGCCTCCCACTCGGCGTCCAGTTCGTCTAACTCGCCTTTGAGCTCGTCGGCGTTGTCGGCGAACTCGCCCTCGTGGTCGGGCACGACTTCCGTGAGTCCGTCCGCGATGTTGTCGACTGCCTGCTTTGCCAGCCCCGGGTCGAGCCAGAAGTGAGGGTCTTTGCCGCCCTCGATCTCCTCGTCGTCTTCGACGGTCTCGGCGAGGTCGAGCAGTTCGATTCCCTCTCGGGCGTTGACCAGGTGTGTCCCCGCGTCGTCGTCTTGGACGGTTTCGATCGCTCGATCGGCCCAGGGCTGGAAGTCGGGGCCGACGTGAACGAACGCGTCGGCGTCGACGATGTCCTGTGTGATCGACGGGTCCGGCTCCCAGCCGTGGCCGTGGAGACCGACGGGAACGAGGTTGTCGACCGACAACGACGTTCCGTCGGCGATCTGCCGGGTAAAGTCGTAGAACGTAAAGAACGACGCGACTGCCACGTTCTGGTCGTCGTCCTCCGAGGCATCCCCGAAACACCCGGCTAACCCGGTCGTGAGCGCTCCCGCACCGAGAGCCGCGAATTTCCTTCGCGATACGCTTCGTGGTCCGTTCCCGTTAGGTGGGTCGGATCTCATACTACTCCGTTAGAGAAGTCTCCATTTGAATTTTTGGTTTCTAAATTATAGATTAGCCTTATCTAATAGCCTCCTCTCCTTATCGTGACGTCGCTCGAGCACTGACGTGCCGTGCGATCTTGGTCGGTATCGAGACGGAGTCGTCGGCGTCGTCGGGAACGACTTCGAGGATACCGACCGCCGTCACCGCCTCGAGGTATAGCTCCGTCCCCGGCTCGAGTCCGTGCTCGAACAGGTACTCACGAACGTCGTGGTCACGGTCGGGGACTTGAGCAACGACAACGGTCTCACCGGCTTCGTATTCGGTCAGTGGAGTCTGTACTGACTCCTCGCTGACGGTCAGCGCAGTGTCCGGAATCGGATCACCATGGGGATCTGTCGTGGGATCGTCGAGAAACGTCGCCAACCGCGTGGCGAACTCGTCGCTGACGTGATGCTCGAGCCGGTCCGCTTCCTCGTGTACGTCGGTCCACCGATAGTCGAGATGGTCCGTCAGAAACGTTTCCAGCAGTCGATGTTTCCGCACTAGTGTCGTGACGATCTCCTCGCCGTCACCGGTCAGTTCGACGCCCTTGTACGGTGTATGCTCGAGGAGTCCTCGTTCATCGAGTGTGTCGATCATACTCGAGACGGAGGCGGACGTAACCCCAATCTCGTCAGCGATTTCGACGGTTCGGATCGGGCGTGCATGCTCAGTCTCGAGGGTAGAGATCGCTTTCAGATACTCCTCTGCGATCGGACTGAGGTCCATCAGCTAGCAAGTGTAGTCCTAATTGTTAATAAGTTTGTGGATTAAAACACTAATATTAGCCTAGTCTAATTATCCTCACGGACGCGAAGACAGCATCGAGTTCGTCCACTCCCGGCTGTGATCTCGAATCTGACATCGACAACTGTTCACACGGCTACCCGGAGGTACTGACGCCGGAGGGGTCCGACCTATCGGTGTTTCACCAAGGGACGATGATCGATTCTCCTGGAGCCCACCCGGTTCGGATGGCGATTGGATTCGGAGCCCCAACTCGAAACGTTATAGCACGTGCTGGCGCTAGGCCCGCCATGCTCACCTTCATCGGTCTCGGCCTCTACGACGAACGATCGATCACCGTCGAGGGCCAGGAGGCGCTTCGCAACGCCGACCGCGCCTACGCCGAGTTCTACACCAGTAACCTGATCGGGACGACCGTCGACGACCTCGAGGCCCACCACGACGTCGACATCGAGGTTCGCGACCGCGCGGGCGTCGAACAACACCCCGAGGACATCCTCGCGGCGGCCGAAGCCGAGAACGTCGCCTTCCTCACCGCGGGCGATACGATGATCTCGACGACCCACGTCGACCTTCGGTTGCGCGCCCACGAGCGCGGTATCGAGACGCGGGTGATCCACGGCGTCACAGCTCAGACGGCCACGAGTGCGCTAACCGGACTCCAGAACTATCGCTTCGGGAAGGCGACGACGCTGCCGTTCCCCTATGCACACGGCGCTGACGGGCTTCCCGCGAGCGTAACGAGAACGATCGACGACAACCGCGAGGACGGCCTGCACACCGTCGTCTATCTCGACATCAAAGTGGACAACGACGCCGCGACGAACCGTCTCGAGGGAGACGAGACGGTTGAAGAGTACATGACTGCCGACGTGGCCGCGGACCTACTCGCCGAGGAGTACCCCGACCTCGTCGGCGTCGTCGTCGCCCGCGCGGGCAGCCCGGACCCGCTCGTCGAGGCCGATACGATGACCGCCCTCGCCAAGCGCGAGTTCGGCGACCCGCTGCACCTGCTCGTCGTTCCTGGCGACTGTCACTTGCTCGAGGCCGACGCGCTGGTCGAACTCGCCGGCGTCGATCGAGCCGATCTCGACGTCGTCTGAGCCGAACAACCGTTCGACCGAGCGGTTTTCAGGCCAGATCGACCGGAACGGAGCCGATTCTGAACGCGCCAAAAACAGTCGTGAACGGCGCTTAACACCCCACTAAGCGATTGTATCTAATTTTGGGAGTGGCGAGTTCGGGTGACAGTCAGTTTAACGACTCTATTAACAAGTACACCGGCTGGGACGACTCCGGTAAGGATGAACGACGAACGCAACTCGAGCGATGGGCGCTCTCGACGATGGCTGTTGACCACGGCCGGAGTGACATCGGCTGCGCTGGCGGGCTGTACGGACTTCCTCTCGGAGGCGGACTCCGTGGCGGATGGAGTTACCTCACAGGGCGGTGACGACGAGAGCGGCGCTGGCGCCGCCAGCGGCTCGATTCGCTGGCCCGCGATCGACGAGGGCGAATCGCTCTCCGACTTCGAGGATCTCAACGAGTGGAACGCCTGGAAGACCGACCTCTCAGCTGCGCCGGACGAGGCGCGGATCGGCACGCAGGCGGCCGTCATCGAGAGCGACGAGCGAGAAGCCAGTATCAACCTCCGCTTCCCCGACGGGCTCGACCTCCGTGAGTGGGACACATCGCTTGCGGTCAAGCCGGAAAACGCAACCCGGATCGTCGTCGAATTCCTCGCACCGGATCGAGAGGCACGACTCAACACCGTTCGAACGATTCCCGACGAGTTCGACGGCTGGTTCCGCCTCGACTGTGGCTACGAGCACAAGCCGGAGGGCGAGCCGGATCTGTCGAACGTCACCCGCATCAACATCGTGGCGGTGGGGCCAGAAGACGGGAAAACGAGAGTGCTCGTCGACGACCTCCGTCGAACCACGGGAGCCGACAACGGCAAAGCGATTCTGGCGTTCTACGGCGGCCACGACTCCCACTACGACATCGCCGCGGAGCTGCTCGAAGAACGCGGCTGGGCGGCGGCAGCCGCTATCAGCCCCGACCGAATCGGTGATCAGGGTCGGATGGGACAGCGCCAACTCCACGAGCTTCAGGATCGTGGCTGGGACATCTGCTCGTATCCGCGTGTCTCGATGGCCCTGCCGGAGATGCCCGAAAGCCGACAGCAACAGGTCCTCGAGACCAACCGCGATCTACTCGAGTCGGCGGGCTTCGAAGACGGCGCACGACATCTGTTTATCCCCGAGGACCGAATGGATGCGACGACCAACGAACTCATCAGGGACGTCTACGACTCGGCCTTTCTCTTTGGTTCCTGTACGGCCGGCATCCCTCCGACCGGGATGCACACGATCCCGCTGATCTGGGGGCCTGCGCTTCACAACGGCGTGCGTCGCCACATCAACCTCGCCGATCAGTATCAGGTCCTCACCGTGCTTCGAATCCCGCGGATCGTCGATGAGGAGGACGTCCACCCCGACGCGAACCGGATGTCGCTCGATGACTTCGAACACCTACTCAACCACCTCGAGCACCGCGGACTCGACGTCATCACACCGTCGGATCTCGTCGACGGGACGTTCGAGAGCGACGACGACGGTGACGAGACGTTTAATGACGGTCGGCCGGAGGGGACGATCCTCGAGGCAGGCCAATCCCACGCGTTCGAAGGGTCGGGATCGTCCGAGTCGCTGACGATCGACCTCGACGACGGCGTTCTCAGTGCGAGTTTCTCTCACAACGGCGACGGCGACTTTACCGTCGATCTGATCGCGACGGGCGACGGTCGCGACGACTCGCTGGTGACCACGTCCGGGATCACCGCCGGCGAGTCGATCGCCGCGGTCGAAAGCGGAACGTACCGACTCGAGGTCGACACGGACAGCACGTGGTCGATCGACCTCTATCAACCCGAGGTGCACGCCGACGACCTCGACTCGCTCCCGGTCGAGGCACGCGGCTCGGGGTCGGGCTTCGTCGGCCCGATCTGGACCGACAGCGACGTCAGACTCGAGGTGACCCACGACGGCGACGGCGACTTCATCGTCGACGGCTACGGTGCCGACGGCAGCATGGAGTCGATCGTCAACCAGACCGGCACGGTCGACAACTCGCGATCGTACCGCGCCGGTGGGGCCGTCTGGCTCAACATCGAAGCCACCGGTGACTGGACGCTCGAGGTCACCGACAGCTGAGCGAACTGCTCACCCCTCGAGCACCGTCTCGAGTCGGTCCAGAAACTCGCCGGGCACCTCGAGGTGTGGCGTGTGGCCTGTGTTGGCGAAGACGACCTCCTCGAACTCGCCGCCAGCGTCGGCGTAGGACTCGAGGACGGCCCGCGTCTGGTCGACCATCGGCTGGGGCGGGAAAACGTCCTCGCCGGGCCACTCCGGCATCGCACCCATCTCACCCAGCGTGCCCGCGTCGAACAGCGACTCGTTGGAGACGATCTGATCCGACGCGCCGCGAATCCAGGTGATCGGTGGTTTCCGGTCGGGGTCGATTTCGGTGATCGACTCGAGCGAGCAGTACTTCGGCGAAATCGCGTTGTTGACGCCAGTGTCGCCCGGCGCGACGCCGGGCCAGTTCTCGCTCGGCGTCGCGTCGCCCGGATAGTTCTCGTCGCCGGTGGCCGTATCGAGCATGCCGGTCAGATACGATTCCTCCCGCTCCGCGTCGAACTCGTGAGTCGGATTGACGTAGTACGTTCGCAACACCTTTCGCGGGGACGACTCCCCACCCTCGCTGCGGTCGCGGTCCGCGAGGCCGGCGACGAACTCGTCGTTACCGAGGCCGCCGCCGGAGCCGGCGTAATCGTCGAAACAGGGCGTTCCCTCGAGGTCTTTCGTTCCGCCGAAGCCATAGGGCGAGAGCGGGTTGATGAGGACGAGCGAGTCGACCGCGTCGGGATTATCGATCGTGTATCGCATCGCGACCCCGCCACCGTTCGACCAGCCGACGAGCGTCAGCGGCGGGTCGGGCTCGAGGTCGGCGAGCAGCGCCTGAAGATCGCCCGCGAAATCGCCGAGCCCGTTCGTCGCATCGACTGGCTTTCGCTCCGAATCGCCGTACCCTCGCAGGTCGGGGGCGATCGCCCGATACCGGGCTGGCAGATTGGCCACGAGATCCTCGAAAAACCGCGAGGAAGAGACGTTGCCGTGGAGGAAGACGACGGTGCCATCTATTTCGGTCGACTCGCTTTGGCCACCCGACTCGAGGAGATGCGTCTCGAGTCGGTCGGTGTCGATGATACGTGAGCTGACGCCAGCGAGGGTGTCGTCTCGAGTCATGGGCAGGCGCTACCACGTGGCCCGTTATAACTGTAAGCCGGCTGACTGTCAGCGCAGTTAGACTGGTTGAAAAACGACCGCAGCGACGACCGATTCTGACCGTGGTGACGCGGTGTCTTACAGTCGGTCGACGATCGCGTCCGTCACGTCCGCCGTCGAGGCGTCGCCGCCCAGATCAGCCGTTCGTGGGCCCTCCTCGAGCGTGGCCTCGACGGCTTCGTTGATGGCGTCGGCGGCCTCGTCGTAACCGAGGTACTCGACCATCATCGCGGCGGAGATGATCGCCGCGGCCGGGTTCGCGACGCCCTCGCCGGCGATGTCGGGTGCGGTGCCGTGGACGGGTTCGAACAGGGCGCGCTCGGTGCCGACGTTGGCGCTGGGCAGGAGGCCGAGCCCGCCGACGAGACCGGCTGCGAGGTCCGAGAGGACGTCGCCCGCGAGGTTCGGACAGACGACGACGTCGAACTGCTCGGGGTCGAGACAGACGTGCGTCGCGAAGGCGTCCATCAGCACTTCATCAGTCTCGACGCCGTGCTCGTCGGCGACCTCGGCGACGGTATCGCGGAACAGGCCGTCGGTCTCGCGCATGACGTTTGCCTTGTGGACGATCGTGAAGCCGTCGTGGTCGTCTGTGTCGACGTAGTCACAGGCGAACTCGGCGAGCTCTCTCGAGGCAGACTCGGTGACGACGCGGGTCAGCGTCGAGACGTCGTCGGTCAGGCGGTCCTCGTGGCCCGAGTAGACGCCCTCCGTGTTCTCTCGCAGGAAGACCAGATCCGTCTCGGGACGGACGGCGTCGATGCCGGGATACGCCTTCGCGGGTCGGATGTTGACGAACGAGCCGACTGCATCCCGAAGCGGCAGAATGACGTCGGCCGCCGTCTCGCCGGCCGCACCGAACAGCGTCGCGTCGGCCGAGGCCGCCAGCTCGTAGGTCTCCTCGGGCAGCGCCTCGCCGGTTGCTTCTTTGACCGCGTCGCCAGCGTCGGCTTCGACGAACTCGAAGTCGATGTCGAGCGCCTCGAGGACCTCGATCGCGGCTGGTGTGACTTCCTGTCCGATTCCGTCGCCAGGGATGACGGCGATTTCGTGAGTCATGTCTGCATCTCTCTGGGGGTGAGAAAAGAGGGTATCGATACGGGCGACGCTCAACAGTCGTACTCGAGTCGCTCGTAGACTGTCGGCTCGCCGACCGGGCCATCAGGATCGACGGGCTGTTCGACAAGCGAAATAGTCAGCGAGTCGACCTCGCGGTCCGTCCGTTCACAGAGGGATGCGGCCGCCGATTCGTACTGCGTTTCGCCGGCGTAGCGCAGGTCCATCCCGTAGCGTTTCCAGAGCGTGCTCGGATACGTCTCCGCGGCGGTCGGCGGCCGATCGAGGCGTGCGTTGGCCACGTCGACAGTCTCGCCGGACTCGAGGGTCCCCTCGATGGCGTACCAGCTGTGTGCTGACGGCGGAGTCGGTGCGAAAAACGTCCAGCCCGCCTCGTCGAGTTCACCCTCCACCGCCGGCGTGTCGACGACGCCGATTCCAGCCGCCTGCCAGAGCAGACTCGAGAGCAGCAGACACGCGACGAGCCCGGAGACGACGAGTCGACGACCGCGTCCGAGACGAGACGGCGCGTCGTCTTCCACCGTGTTCGCGGGCGCGTCGTCACCGTCTCCCGCCGAGCGAGCGCCGAGCCGGTTTTCGAGGTCGAACGCAACGAGGAGCCGCTCGAGCCGATCCCAGACGCCCGGCGGGAGAAACACCAGCAGGCCAGCGATCATGACGAACGGAAACACACCCAACCGCATCGTCGCCGCCATCCCGAGGTGTGTCGCGACGAACGCCGCCACGAGCGCGATGCGACGTCGGCCGGTGACGACGAGCAACAGCGCACCGGCGGTCAACACGGCCGTCCAGAGCCAATTGGTCGCGGCGAGTGCCGTCGGGTACGCCGACAGCGCCGGTCCAAGCAGCGTGAGATACTGGTTCAACTGAAAGATCTGCTGGACCGCCGTGCCGTCCATCCACGGCTCGCTCTGAAACTTGAGCACCGCGTTCGTCACGTAGATGGCCACGAAGTGGATCAGGATCGCCGCCGTTGCGATCGAGCACACGCGACGACCGTGAGGGTCGGGCTGGCGACGGGCCTCGAGCGACCACCGGGCCTCGAGCGGGAGGAACAGGCCAAAGAGCAGGAAGCTAAGCAGGATCGTGTCACCGCCGTTAACCAGATGTGGATTTCGGGCGTGCAGCGACGCGAAGAGGACGAGTGAGCCAAGCGTCGCGAGGCGGGTTCGGTAGCCGACGAGCAAGAGGAGTGCGAACCCGCCGGCGATCGCGAACAACACCGCCTGGAACCACGCCGCCCCGGACAGCGCGTGGATCGACACCCGCCCGACCGTCGGATACGCTTCCAGCAGTGTCGACCGCGGAAAGACGCCCGCATCGGTGTAGAACGTGTCCAGCCCCGGCAACCGGAGGAGTGCGAGATCGGCGAGCAAGAGCACGCCGAGTGTGATCCGGAACGCACCGAGGGCCCGCTGGTCGATGCCAAGACGCGACTCGAGGACCGCTCGGAACGACTCGAGACCACTCGAGCGTCGCCGCTGGGTCGGTGTTCGATCAGTGGGAGGGCCTGTCATCGTAGGGAGCTGTCGAAGTGTCCCAGGGTTGTCAACAGTACTATAAGTGTTTTCTCCCTTTCGACGGCGACAGATGTGAAACCGTATCGCGGGGCAACCCCGCCGAGATCGCGGCTACGACGGTTTCAGGGGCTGCTAACGCTGGACGTGATCCCCACCGCATCGGCGATCGCGCGCCGTTTGAGCAACACGAACCCGAGGGCGACGAGGGCGAACCCAGCGATGGTCGCCACACCGATCGACTCACCGAGCAGGAAGACGCCCGCCACTGTCGCGACGATCGGGACCACGTACGCGACCAGCGCCGCCTCGAACGCGCCGTGTTGCTCGAGAATCCGGAAGTAGATGAAAAAGGCAATCGCCGTCGAGAAGACGCCGAGGTAGACCAGCATGACGAGCGCCATCGGAGCGACCGCGTCGGCGGTCGGGAACTCACCGAGCAGCAGGCTGCCAGCGTGTAAGACGAGTCCACCGACGAGCATCGACCAGCCGACGAGCGGGACCCGTTCGATCGTTGGTGCGGCCCGCTGGACAACCACGCCGCCGAGGGCGACGCTGACGACCTGGCCGATGACAAGCAGTCGTGCGACGGTGTCACCTGCAAGCAGGTTAGCCGGGTCCGGCTGGACGACGAGTCCGATGCCGAGAAAGCCGACCGCAGCGCCAACGGCCCCGACCGCAGAGAGCCGCTCACCGAGCAACAGGATCGCCCACAGGGCCGTAATGATCGGAACCAACCCCTGCAAGATGGCGGCGACGCCGCTGGGGACGGTCTGCTGGCCGATGAACAACAGGCCGTTGCCAGCGACGAGAAAGAGTCCACCGCCCGCGATTGCAACGAGGTTGTTCCACCCGGTGGGTCGCCAGTCGTCGGTCAGCACGACGGCCGCCGCCAACAGCAAGACGGCTGCGATATCGTACCGGAAGGCCGCAAACAGCAACGGCGGGAGATACTCGAGCCCGACCGAAATCGCCGGGAAGGAAAGCCCCCACAGCACGGCGAGGAGCAGAAAGAGCGAGACATCGAGGGCACGGGACATACAGTCTATTGGGGCGAATCTCCGAAAGCGCTGGCGGTTTCGGAACCCGTCGCCGACGCTCCTCGTGCGATGTACCACGTGAAAACGACACGCAAGTGAACTCGAGTGTGAGACTCGAGTCCGCGGGAACGTCTACTCTGCTTCGGGAATCGCCGCGTCGTCGACGTAGGGCAGTTCCTGGGCCTTCTTACGGACTTCGCCGGCGTTGGACTTCATCAGCGCCGTCGTGTCCCAGACGCCGTCAACGAGGGCTTTCCGCTGAGCCTCGTCGACGGTGACGTCGATCGTCTGCTCTCCGTAGGTCACTTCCTCGGCCTCGACGTCGATGTCGATCTCCGCGTCGGGGTTCTCGTCAACCCACGCCTGCAGGTCCTGGATCGTCTCGCTGTCGGCCGTCACGGTCGGGATGCCGAGCGCCAGACAGTTGCCCGCGAAAATCTCGGCGAAGCTCTCGCCGATGATCGCGTCGATGCCCCAGCGCATCAGCGCCTGCGGGGCGTGCTCGCGCGAGGAGCCACAGCCGAAGTTGCTGTTGACGACCATCACCGACGAACCCTGGAATCGCTCCTCGTTCATCGGGTGGTCTTTCTGGTTGTCGTCGTCATCGAATCGCAGGTCGAAGAAGGCGAACTCGCCCAACCCGTCGAAGGTGACGACCTTCATGAATCGCGCGGGAATGATCTGGTCGGTGTCGATGTCGTTGCCACGGATCGGAATGCCCGAGCCGGAGACGTAGTCGACTTCCGGAATCTCGACGTCGTCGCCGCCGTCGGTTCGAATCTCCCGAACCTCGGCGTCGCTGCTCGCGGGCGTTCGCCCGCTCGCTCGTTCCGAGGCCTCGCGGTGCTCGTCCTCGCGACTCATGCAGTGGTCACCTCCTTCAGTTCGCGCACGTCAGTTACTTCCCCGGTGACCGCCGCCGCGGCGACCATCTGCGGGTTCATCAGGACGGTGCGTCCGTCCTTGCTTCCCTGTCGGCCGACGAAGTTCCGGTTCGAGGAGGAGGCGCTTGCCTCGTCGCCCTCGAGTTGGTCTTCGTTCATGCCGAGACACATCGAACAGCCGGCGTTGCGCCACTCGAATCCGGCCTCCTCGAAGGTGTCTTTCAAGCCCTCCTCCTCAGCGGTGTGCTGGACACGCTGGCTGCCGGGGACGACCAACGCACGGACGTCATCGTCGACCTGTCGGCCGTCGATGATCTCGGCGGCACGGCGCAGGTCGGGCAGACGGGCGTTCGTACAGGAGCCGAGGAAGGCGACGTCGATGTCGTAGCCTTCCATCGTCTCGCCGGGCTCGACACGCATGTGTTCTTGAGCGCGTCGGGCCGTGTCCTGTTTCTCCTCGGGCAACTCTTCTGGTGCTGGAATCGGCTCGGTGACGCCGACGCCCTGTCCAGGCGTGGTTCCCCACGTGACGACTGGCTCGAGTTCGTTTGCGTCGATGGTGACGACGTCGTCGTACTCGGCGTCCTCGTCCGATCGGATCGACTCCCAGTACGGTTTGAGCTCGTCGAACTTCTCGGGATTGTCCTGGAAGTAGTCCGTCTGCTCGAGCCACTCGTAGGTGGTCTCGTCGGGGTTGACGTAGCCCGCGCGAGCACCGCCTTCGATCGACATGTTACAGATCGACATCCGACCCTCCATGCCGAGGTTCTCGATGGCCTCGCCGGCGTACTCGTAAACGTAGCCGACGCCGCCTTCGGTACCGAGTCGGCGGATAATCTCGAGGATGATGTCTTTCGCTTCGACACCCTCGCCGAGTTCGCCGTCGACCTGGATCTTGCGAACCTTCTGTTTCTCCATCGCGACGGTGCCCGTCGCGAGCACGTCCCGAATCTGAGAGGTCCCGATCCCGAACGCGAGCGCGCCGAACGCGCCGTGGGTCGAGGTGTGGGAGTCCCCACAGACGATCGTCTTGCCGGGCTGGGTGAGCCCCTGCTCCGGACCGATGACGTGGACGATCCCCTGATCGCCGGACGTTGGGTCCGAGAAGTCGATACCTGCCTCGCGGACGTTCTCCTCGAGTTCGGCCATCATCTCCTCGGCGGCGTCTTCTTTGTACGGCCGGGACTGGTCGGCCGTCGGCACGATGTGGTCGACCGTCGCGTGGGTCAGCTTCGGGAACGCGACCTCGAGGTCGCGCTCGCGGAGCATCCCGAACGCCTGCGGGCTCGTGACCTCGTGGATGAGGTGGAGCCCGATGAACAGCTGATCCTGTCCAGTCGGCAGCGTGGTGACTTTGTGTCGATTCCAGACCGTGTCGTACAGTGTTCCCTCACTCATTCTGCGTCCTCTACGGTGTCTTCGTGTTCGCTCCCGCGTTCGAAGACACGGTTCGCGTCGGCCGCCTGTTTCGGCGGCGTGTGGTCGACGTCTTTCATCGTTCGGTTCTCGGTTCGGCCGTTCCGATCCGTCGCCGTCGGTTCACGTGGCTCACCGCCGTCCGTCGCGACGGTTGGGCCGCGGCTGAACAGTCGGCCTGCCGTCTCCCCAGTGTAGGGGTTGGTGTGGCTGACGTTCGCCATTGTCTCTGTCGTGTCGTTTTCGCTCATTGTCGTGTGTGCTTAGTCGTCGGCCGCCACTTCGGCGGACTCGGCTTCTGTTTCGGTTTCGTCGTCGGCCCAGGCGAACAGCTCGCGCAGTCGCGCGCCGACATCTTCGATCTCGTGTTCCTGTTCGGCCTGTCGAAGCTGGCTGTAGCTTGGTCGACCGGCCTGGTTCTCGAGGATCCACTCGCGGGTGAACTCGCCGTTTTGAATCTCCTCGAGGACCTCGTCCATGTTCTCACGGACGTGGTCGTCGACGATGCGGTCGCCACGGGTGAGTCCACCGTACTCGGCGGTGTCGGAGACGGAGTTCCACATCTCCATGTTACCGCCTTCGTACATCAGGTCGACGATCAGTTTGAGTTCGTTGAGACACTCGAAGTACGCGATCTCGGGCGAGTAACCCGCATCGACCAGCGCCTCGTAGCCGTGTTTGACCAGCGCGGTCACGCCGCCACAGAGGACGGCCTGCTCGCCGAAGAGGTCGGATTCGACTTCTTCCTGGAACGTCGTCTCGATGACGCCAGCGCGGGCACAGCCGATCGCTTTCGCGTACGCGAGGGCTCGCTCCTGTGCGTCGCCGGTCGTGTCCTGATAGATCGCTAGCAGGCCGGGCGTTCCTTCGTCGTTCTCGTAGTTCCGGCGGACGAGGTGGCCCGGACTCTTGGGGGCGACCATCGTCACGTCGACGCCTTCCGGCGGCTGAATCTGGTTGTAATGAATGTTCAGCCCGTGGGCGAACTGGAGCGTGTCACCGGCCTCGAGGTTCGGTTCGATGGCGTTCTCGTAGACGTCCGCCTGAACCGTGTCGGGAACGAGCACGGAGACGTAGGATGCCTGCGAGACGGCGTCGGCTGGCGTCGTGACCGTCAGCCCGTCGGCTTCGGCTGCCGAGCGCGAGGCGGAGTCCTCGCGCAGGCCGACGACGACGTCGACCCCACTGTCGTGGAGGTTCAGCGCGTGGGCGTGGCCCTGGCTGCCGTAGCCGAGGACGGCTACGGTCTCGTCGTCAAGCGTCGATACGTCTGCGTCGTCATCGTAGTAGATGTCGGTGGTGAATTCGTCAGTCATCGTCTGCAGTTTGGGTGTGGGGGTGTTCGTCCTGTCGATTCATCTCGTCGGCGGCAACACCCGCCGAACTGGGCGCGGCCGTCTCGTCGGTGCCACGCGCGAGTGCGGTCAGTCCGGTGCGGGAAATCTCCCGAATGCCGAACTGACTGAACGTCTCGACCGCAGCCTCGATCTTCTGTCGGGCACCCGTGATTTCGATCGTCGCCGTCTCCGGACACGAGTCGACGGTCTTGCCGCCGTACATCTCTGCGACGGCAGCGACCTGATCGGGTCGGTCAGCCGAGACCTTCACGAGCGCCAGTTCGCGGCGCATCGCGTCGGGCTCGAGTTCGCGCACCGAGATCACCGGCACCAGCTTTCGCAGCTGCTTTTTGATCTGGTCGATACCGGGGTCGGGCTCTTCGACGACGACCGTGATTCGGGCACGCTCCTCGTCTTCGGTCGGGCCGACGGTCAGGCTCTCGATGTTGAACTGCCGTCTCGAGAACAGCCCCGAGACGTCAGAGAGCACGCCGGGCTCGTGTTTGACCAGCGCCGAGATGACCGTCCGACGCGGGTCGTGTGTCGCCTCGACTTCGGGATCGATACGAATGCCTTGCTTGTTGCGCCGGCCCGCGGGCGTTGGTCGCTCCTCGGGTGCCGGTCCATCTAAGCCACGTTTCATGCGAAATACCTCGTATTTCGGTTGCAGTCGGACGATGTTTGTCCGACAGTCATAGCTGATCCTCCGTAAGTGCGAACTGTCCGTTGTCGCCGCCGCTTGGCACCATCGGATAGACGTTCGCTTCGGGGTCGATGTGGACGTCGATCACCGAGGGGCCGTCGTAGTCGATTGCCGCCTCGATCGTCTCTGCGACGTCGTCGTAGTCGTCGATACGGAAGCCGGCTGCGCCGAAGGCTTCGGCGAGCTTGTCGAACTCGGGCATCCAGTGGTAGTCCGACGCGGAGTGGCGTCCCTCGAAGAAGGCGTCCTGCCACTGTCGGACCATGCCGATATACTCGTTGTTGAGCACCGCGACGGTGATATCGAGGTTCTCGCGAACCGCGACCGAAAGCTCCTGCAGCGTCATCAGGAACGAGCCGTCGCCGTCGATACAGACGACGTCCTGGTCGTCGTCGGCCGCGAGTCGTGCGCCGATCGCTGCGGGCAGGCCGTAGCCCATCGTCCCAAGACCGTGACTCGAGACCCACGTTCGGGGCTCGGTGTAGGTCCAGTACTGGCAGGCCCACATCTGGTGTTGGCCAACGCCGGTCGTGACGATGGTGTCGTCGGCCGTCGCCTCGTCTAAGGCCTCGACGACGAACTCGGGTTGAACCGGCTCGTCTTCGGGCGCGTCGTAGGCCATCGAGTAGTCGGATTTCCACTGCTGGCACTGGGCGCGCCACTTCTTGGCTTCCGGAGAGGTCTCGACGGCAGCCGAGAGCTGGTCGACGACCGTCTCGGCGTCGCCGACAAGCGGATAGTCGGCGTAGATGTTCTTGCTGATCTCGGCGGGATCGATGTCGATGTGGATGATCTCTGCGTCGGGCGCGAACGTCTCGATGCCGCCGGTCAGGCGGTCGTCGAATCGCGTCCCGATCGCCAGCATCGTATCGCAGTGGGTGATCGCCATATTGGCGAACCCGGTGCCGTGCATGCCAGCCATCTCCATCGAGAGTTCGTGATCTTCGGGGAACGCCCCGATGCCGGGCATCGTGGTGACGACCGGGATCTCGTGTTCGATCGCGAACTCACGACAGGCCTCGCTGGCTTCGCCTTTGATGACGCCGCCGCCGAGCAGCATGACGGGGCGAGCCGCGTTCTCGAGTCGCTCGGCTGCGGCAGCGACGATCTCGGCGTCGGCCCGTTCCTGCACGTGGTAGGTGTCGGGCGTTTTCGGCTCGTCGGGTTCGGTCTCGGTTTCGCCGTTGGTAACGTCTTTGGGCAGGTCGACCAGCGTCGGGCCGGGTCGTCCTTCGCGGGCGAGTGCGAACGCCTCGCTGACGTCGGTACCGACCCGATCCGAGTCGCTTGCAAACGTGTTGTCCTTCGTGACCGGCTTCGTGACGCCGGTCGTATCGGTCTCCTGGAAGGCGTCGTTGCCGACGAACTCCGTCGGCACCTGGCCCGTCAGGGCGACCAGTGGGTCCGAGTCCATGTCGGCGTCGGCGATCCCCGTCACGAGGTTCGTCGCGCCGGGACCGGACGTGGCCAGACAGATGCCCGGCTCGCCCGAGACGATGCCGTAGGCGTCGGCCGCGTGGGCCGCCGCCTGTTCGTGGGCCATCGTCACGTGGTAGATCTCGGAGTCGTACAGCGCGTCGTAAACGGGCATGATCGCCCCACCCTGCACGCCAAAGGCGTACTCGACGCCGGCGTTCTCGAGGGCGCGGACGACCGACTGGGCACCGTTGGTGACCGGCGTCGGTGTCGTCGCCGTGGCCGACTCGGTGTCGTCAGTAGCGGCGTCCGGCGCTGCGCTGTCGGTGATCTGGTCGTCGTCCTGTTCGTCCGCCTCGGTTGGTGTGACCTTTGCTGCGCGTTCGCTCATTTATTGCCTCCCGCCGCCGTGCGGCGATCCATGTGGTTCGCGCTGGGTGTATCGTGTGGTGTCATCTGCTGGATTGCGTGTCGCTGTGAAAACGGTGCGACGAATTCGGGATCGGAGCTACGGACTAGAGATGGGGCGAGGACGCCCCTACAATACGAATCGGAGCGAGCGCGCTGCTGTCGACCGCAACGAGGCGACCGGACAGCTGAGCGCGGACCGTCATTATTGATGACGTAGGTTCCTCGAGGGACATAATCCTTGCGAGTCTCGTCGGTCGACCCACTCGAGCGCCACAGCAGGGGCTCGCGGGCGGTGGCAAACGTGGCAGCCATCCCTTAGACGCGCACCTCCTCCTCTGTCTGGCGTTCGACGCCAGCCTCTTTGGCGAAGCGCTCGAGATCGTCGACGGTGACCCGTCGTTTCTCGGCGCCGTAGTCTTTGACGCGGCGGGTGACTGCTTTGACTTGCTCTGTGGTCGGATCGAAGCCACGTTCGTGCAGGCGTTCACGGACCGAGTGGGTCCCGGTGTGTTTGCCCATGACCAGTCGGCGCTTGGCACCGACCATCTCCGGCGTCATGACGCCGGGTTCGAAGGTATCGGAGTTTTCGATGACGCCAGCGGCGTGGATCCCGCTCTCGTGAGAGAAGGCGTTGTCGCCGACGATCGGCTTGTTGCCCGGCGTCCCCATTCCGCTTTTCTCTTCGACGATCTCCGAGAGCTCGGTGATGCGAGTCGTGTCGATCCCCGTATCGGTCTGGTAGAGCGACTCGACGGCCATCACGAACTCCTCGTAGGCGGCGTTACCGGCCCGCTCGCCGATGGAGTTGACGGAGACCTGTGCCTGGTCTGCTCCCGCTTCGATACCGGCCAACGCGTTGGCGGTGGCCAGTCCGAAGTCGTCGTGTGCGTGGACGTCGATCCGCGCGTCGGTGTGGGCACAGACCTTTTCGATCATGGCCTTGAACCGGGTCGGCGTTGCGACGCCAGTAGTGTCGGGAATGTTGATCCAGTCGACGCCTGCCTCCGTGACCGCCTCGATCACGTCGATCAGGAACTGCTCGTCGGTCCGTGTCGCGTCCATCGGCGAGAACATACAGGTCGTTCCCGTCTCGGTGACACGTTCGACTGCGTCGACTGCGCGCTGTACGACTTCGTCCCGTGTGGTGTGCATCGAATCCTCGATCTGGACGTCGCTGGTGCTGACGAACGTATGCACCATCTCGACGCCCGAATCCAGTGCGGCTTCGATATCCGCATCGACAACGCGGGCTAACCCGCACGTCGTTGCCTGCGTCGAAGACGCGATGTCACGAACGGCCTCGAACTCCGCGTCGGAGTTGACAGGGAACCCGGCTTCGATAACGTGGGTCCCCATCTCGTCCAGAACGGAGGCGATCTGCCGTTTGTCGTCGTAGGAGAACGAAGTTCCGGGAGACTGTTCACCATCCCGGAGGGTGGTATCAAAGACACGTGCTGACTCTATTTCGTCAGTGGAATCTAACGTGCCCTGGAAGAACTCGACCCCCCTGACTGGTGTCAGAGGACGGGTTGTCTTGTGAAGACATTGTATCTGAATCCCAGGTGGGACGACATATATAAACCTGACGCTGTGATGGGCGATCACTGATATGACGGGATGGGACCAGCCCACACCAAATGGACGAAATCGCAAGACACCAACGACCTAATACATACTTACAGCTCCTATTATCATAGTGGTCTCGAGTCGAGTTCACTCGTCAGCAGCGCTCACAGCCCCCCGAAACAGCGCGTGATCGGCCGCCACGAACCCACCGACACGCTCGCGCGCGCTCGTCGGTGGACGTTTGGTCATATCACACTGTTTCCGACCATCTTACCTTTCGAAACGGTCAATTATTCACCACTGAACCCATCTCTCGTCTACTTTTGTCGCATTCGAGCTGCCGCTTCTCGAGTCAGCCCGGGTTGTCGGCAGCGTCGTGTCGAGAGGGGGCTCGCTACTCGAGCGCTTGCTGGCGGGTCTCGTACTCGTCGACGTAGCGGGCCTCACAGGAGGAACAACAGAACGTCTTCACCTCGCCGCCGACCGTTCGCGTCACGCCATCGCCCGTAATCTGTTTGTCACAGACCACACACTCGAGGGAGAACCCGTCGGCGGAGAGGCCGACGGCCCGATCCGAGCGCGCGAGCAGCGTCACATTATAGCCAGTCAGCGTCTCGAGGTCGAGTTCGGACTCGAGCCACGAGCGAGCGGTTGCGTCGGGGAGCGTTGCGTGGACGACCACGCGCCCGTCCATCCCCTCGGCGATGGTGTCGACGCCCGGCAACTCGGCCGCAGCAGCGTAGACGTCGTCAACGGCGTCCGGTTTCGCCTCGAGTTCGACCAGCACGGGCACGTCCCCGCGGAGTCGCTCCCGGTCGACATCGATGGTAAACCCTTGAATGATCCCCTGTTCTTCGAGGCGGGCGATTCGATCCGAGACGGCAGGCGGCGTCAGCCCGACGTGGTCGGCGATCTCCTTGTACGGCCGGCGGGCGTCCTCGAGCAGTAACTCAAGGATCTCGAGGTCGGTGTCGTCGAGGTCGCGCATACGTGATCGATTAGGCTGCGAGCGTCAAGAGGGCTGGTATTGCCACCCGAGAGAGCGTCACTCACGATCGACATGACTGTCATCGGAGCCACGTGATACCGTTTTAGGAGTCGCCGTGGTAGCGCGTCTCGGCATGACGACCGACGAGATCACCGACCTCCTGACGGAGGCCTACATCAGCGAACTCGAGACCGTAATGAACTACCTGACGAACGCGATCGTGCTGGACGGCGTCCACGCCGAGGAAGTCAAAACGAGCCTCGAGGAAGACGTCCAAGAGGAACTCGACCACGCCCGAATGCTCGGCGAGCGACTGAAACAGCTTGACGAGTCGCCGCCGGGTTCGGCGGCGTTCGAGGCCAGCCAGCACAGCCTTCAGCCACCCGAAGACACGACGGACGTCCAGTCGGTCATCGAAGGCGTGCTCGAGGCCGAAGACGACGCGATCGAGACCTACCGATCGCTCCACGAAGCGGCATCCGAAGCGAACGATCCCGTCACCGAAGACGTCGCGGTGACGATTCTAGCCGACGAGGAGGCCCACCACACCGAGTTCCGCGGCTTCAAAAAGCAATTCCCACAAGACTGACGACTCGCGATCGCCGGCCAGCCATTCACCGGTAGCGTCGGCCATGAGCGACGACAGCCCCAACCGCGACCGCGCACAGGATCGTGCCGAACGACGGCAATCACAGCGGGCCGAGACGACCGAGACCATCCTCGAGGACATCGAGCGCCACCTTGGCGCGCTCGAGTACCCGGCCACGAGTGAGGAACTCGCCGCCGAGTACGCCAACGAGTCGATCGACCTGCCGAACGAGACGGAGTCGCTCGGCAGCGTCTTCGATCGGTTGGCCGGCGAGCAGTTCGACAGCGTCGAGGCGGTCCGCGAGGCAGTGTACGGCGAACTCACGGGCCAAGCCGGATCGCCGAACGAGGCGAACCCGGAACGCGACCTCGCCAGTCTCGAGGAGGAGCATCAGGGCTCGAGCAGCGACCGCAGGCGTGACTCGCTGTAGCGACGCGTCATCCACAGTTGGCCCACCACCGCGTCGTCCCCGACTGTGATAGCAGAACCGATTTACGTCAGCATCCTCTGTTCTCGCGTATGGATTACGAATCGAGTCTCGACCGAGCGATGGAAGACGTTCCGGACATCGGTGGCGACGAAGAGCGACTGCAGATCCCCGATGCGGAGACCCAGAAAGACGGTGCGTTCACGCGGTTTACGAACCTCGACGATATCGCCGACGTGCTCTCGCGCGAAGACGAACACCTGCACCGATTCATCCAGCGCGAGATGGGGACCAGCGGCAAACTCGAGGACGGCCGTGGCCGATACAACGGGACGTTCTCGGAGACGGACTTCAACGCGGCCGTCGACGCCTACGTCGACGAGTACGTCCTGTGTACGGAGTGTGGCCTGCCGGACACCCGCCTCGTGCGCGAAGACCGCACGCCAATGCTGCGCTGTGACGCCTGTGGTGCGTTCCGCCCGGTCACCAAACGCTCGGCGAGCAGCCAGCAACAACAGCAGGCCGACGCCGTCGAAGAGGGCAAAACCTACACGGTCGAGATCACCGGCACCGGCCGCAAGGGCGACGGTGTCGCCGAGAAAGGCAACTACACGATCTTCGTCCCCGGCGCCGACGAAGGCGACGTCGTCGAGATCTATATCAAGAACATCTCCGGCAACCTCGCGTTCGCGCGACTCGCCTGAGCACGCACGACAGCTTCACATCTCTTCGCGTTCCGCTTTTCGTCTCTCTTGTCTTTCGCTCTCGCCTCTCGAGACCAACTGCGATGCTCGACCCAGCCTCGATACGCTAAAGTCAACTTGCACTAGTTACGCGAACGTGGGAGTCTCGTTCGACCTCTTTGGCACGCTCGTGACCGCCGACAGACCGACCGATCCGGCCGCAGCCGTCGCGACGGAACTCGAAAAACGGGACGTCGACGTCCCCGACGACTGGGACGACGCGTACACGGAACTCCACATCGACGCCCCCGAGGGCGCGGAGGTCCCGCTGCCGGCGCACGTCTCTCGCGCACTCGAGAGTCGCGGCGTTAGCTACGAGCGAAACGCGGCCCGCAGAGCGGTCGTCTCGGCGTTCGATCCCGAGGTCGAGACCAGACCAGGTGCCGTCGAGGCAGTCGCGGCCGCCCGCGAGCACGGACCCGTCGCGATCTGTTCGAACTGTAGCGTGCCCGAACTGGTGGGGCGGACGCTCGTTCGCTCCGCGTTCGACCGCGACGATTTCGACGCGATCGTCACGAGCGTCGGCTGTGGCTGGCGCAAACCCGCCCCCGAAATCTTCGAACTCACCGCGGCCGAACTCGACGCCAACCCAGCCGACCTCGTCCACGTCGGCGACGATCCGCGGACCGACGGCGGAATCGAAGCCGTTGGCGGAACGGCGCTGTTGCTCACAGAGCATCCACTCGAGTCGATTCCGGCCCGGCTGGCGGGCCACGAGCAGACGAGCGATCCATGAGCGTGTGGCTGGGCGATGAACGGCGTACGGAAAGCGACCGGACGAGCGGGGAGGAGACGCCGTGTTGCTGACGACGATCATCGTCATCGGACTGGTGCTCACGCTCGACCTCCTCGTCGGCGAGCCGCCGAACGCCGTCCATCCGGTGGCGTGGTTGGGCCGACTTATTGCCCCGCTGGACCGCGAGTGGGCCGACAGCGAGCGTGGCCAGCGACTGGCGGGGTTCGCTATCGCCCTCGTCGTTCCGCTCATTGCCGCGACCGCTGCAGGTGGGCTCGTGCTGGCGATAAGTGTCTTCTCACCGCTCCTCGGTGCTCTCGCCGCCGGACTCGTGTTGTTCGCCACGTCGAGCCTGCGCTCGCTGCTCGAGTTGACCGAGACGGTCGTCGCGGCGACCGATAACGACGACCTCGAGACGGCTCGCGAGGAGATCCGGGGACTCGTCGGCCGCGACACGTCGACGCTGTCGCCGGCGGAGATCCGCAGCGGGGCGGTCGAGAGCGCCGGCGAGAACCTCGCCGATGGGCTGGTCGCGACACTCCTTCCGTTTGCCTTGCTCGCGCCGGTCTCGCTGCCGGCCGCCGCGGCCGCCGCGGCGTGGGTCAAAGGCGTCAACACGCTGGATTCGATGCTCGGCTATCCGTCGAAACCCCACGGTACCGGGAGCGCCCGCCTCGACGATCTGGTGATGTGGCTCCCGGCTCGAGTGACGGCAGTCGCGATCGCACTCGCTGGCACCGATCTAAAAGCAGTCTTTCGTGCGCGCGAGTGGGCACGAGACCCACCCTCGCCCAACTCGGGGTGGCCCATGGCGACGCTCGCCTGTGTGCTCTCAGTTCGACTCACGAAGCCGGGTGTCTACGATCTGAACACCGACGCCGCGCTACCGACGGTCGCAGACGGCGAGCGCGCCGTCGCCGTCGTCGGCCGGGGAGCCGTCGTCGCAGCGCTTCTTGCCGTCGTGCTCGCAGCCGGAATCACAGCGCTGGCGGGCTCGCTCGAGGTGGTCATCTCATGATCCGTCACCACCTCGCCGCGGTGCGCGGCGCGCTCGGCTTTCTCACCCGGCTTCCCGTCGGCTACAAAGACGGCGACTGGGACGCGTTTCGCTCGCGGCCGGCGGCGTTTCCGGTTGTCGGCTACGTCGCCGGGGTGCTGGCTGCGGTGCCGTTGTTCGCAGCCGACGTGCTCCCGGCGGCGACGGTCGCCGTCGGCTACCTGCTCGCGACCTACGCCGTCGTCGGTATCCACCACCTCGACGGCGTGGCGGATCTGGGCGACGCGCTCGTCGTCCACGGCGACATGGAGCGCCGCCGTGAGGTCCTCAAGGACACGACGACCGGCGTCGGCGCGCTGCTCGCTGTCTCGGTCGTCGTCGCCGCACTCGGACTGGCCGGGCTCGCACTGGCTGGCCTGCCCGTGCTCGCGGCAGTCGCCATCGCCATCGCCGCGGAAGTCGGGACGAAACTCGGCTTGGCCGCGATGTGCTGTTTCGGCCACGCGAGCCACGAAGGGATGGGACGACAGTT
This sequence comes from Natronorubrum sulfidifaciens JCM 14089, assembly GCF_000337735.1. Lineage (GTDB taxonomy): Archaea > Halobacteriota > Halobacteria > Halobacteriales > Natrialbaceae > Natronorubrum > Natronorubrum sulfidifaciens. The sequence continues at coordinate 164,830 of NZ_AOHX01000026.1, forward strand.
CACCACAGCCTCGAGCCCAGCCTCGTTTGTTGTCCCGGCCGTCGTCGCCCTCCCTGCGGTCGCGTTGGCGTGGCCTCACCCAGCCAGCGCGGTCGCACTCGCTGGAGCCATCGCCGGCATCGGGCTCCCCTGGTACTGGGCGAGCCGGCATCTCGGCGGGCTCAACGGCGACATCTTCGGCGCGGCAAACGAAATCGGCCGCGTCGCGGGCGTCCACGCGGGGGTGATCGCATGGACGCTGTTGTGATGTGTGGCGGCGAAGGCAGCCGCCTCGAGAGTTCCCACGAGAAGCCGCTCCACCCGATCGACGGCGTCGCGATGGTCGATCGCGTGCGCTCGGCCCTCGAGGCCAGTCGCGTCGACACCCGTTACGCCGCCGTCTCGCCGAACGCGCCGGAGACGCAGGCGCATCTCGAGCAAGCCGACGGCGTGACGACGGTCGAGACCGACGGCGACGGCTACGTGGCAGACCTCGTGGCGCTGCTCGAGCGTCCCGAAATCGAGCCCCCGGTCCTGACCGTCGCGGCCGATCTCCCGCTGCTGTCGGGAGCCACGGTCGACCGGGTGCTCGCGGTCCACGGCGAGAGCAACGGCTCGCAGACCGTCTGCGTGCCCGTCGCCCTCAAGCGCCGGCTCGGCGTCAGTATCGACTCGACGCTCGAGCCGGACGACCACCTCGCGCCGACCGGGGTCAACGTCGTCGGCGATGCGAACGAACCTGAATCCATGACACACGTAAGCTACGATCCACGACTCGCGATCAACGTGAACCGACGCGAAGACGCCCGTGTTGCAGCCGACCGACTGGCTGTGGAGGACCGGTAACGATGCGCGTGATCCTCCCTGCCGGCACGACCGAGACGGGCCTGATCGACGGCATCAGCGCCGCCGGGGCCGCCCCGGAGCTGATGGAGCACACGCCGTCCGCGGACGTCGAGATCCTCGCATACGGCGAGCCGACGGTCGCTCCGGTGACGCCGGTTAGCCCGAACGGCTGTCCGACGCCGGCGGCGGTGACTCGGGCCGTCCGCGAGGTGGTCGACTTCGACCTCTCCGTCGTCGACGCCGGCCTCGCCCAGCCGACGGCCGCGCCCACCGTCGACCTCGGCGTCGACCCCGGCGACGACATCCGCGAGTCGGCGGCCGTCCCCGACGCGGCAGCGATCTTCGACCGCGCACACACCTACGGCGGCAGTCTGCCCGACGACGAACTCATGATCGGCGAGACGGTCCCCGGCGGGACGACGACCGCACTCGGCGTGCTCACCGCCCTCGGCGAGCCAGCCGGCGTCTCCTCGTCGCTTCCGAAAAACCCGATCGAGCGCAAACGCGAGGTCGTCGACGCGGCACTCGAGGCGAGCGACGCCGCGCCCGGCAGCTTCGAGGGCGAGCCGGTCGAGGCGATCCGAGCCGTCGGCGACCCAGTGCAGGCGACCGTCACGGGAATCGCCGCTGGCGCGCTCGAGGCGGGAATCGACGTCACACTCGCCGGCGGGACCCAGATGGTCGCCGTCGCGGCGCTCCTTCGCCACGCCGACGTCGACGCGCCGCTGTCGATCGCGACCACGTCTTTCGTCGAGGCCGAACAGGGCGACCGACTCGAGGAGACCTGTTCGCGACTGGACTGTGAGCTGACCGTCACCGATCCTGGCTTCGACGCTCGCGACCACGTCTCGATGAACCGCTACTGCGCCGGCGAAGCAAAGGAGGGCGTCGCGATGGGTGGTGCGCTCGCGCTCGTTCCCGACGACCGATTCGACGAGGTTCTGGATCGCTTCGAGACGGTGTGTGCCCGACTCGGCATCGACGACGCCGACTCGGCGGGATCGGACAGGCCGGAGGCCGAGCGTGGACCCTGAGTCGGTTCGCGCGGGCGAGCGCGTCCCTCACGGCGGCGACACCGATCCCGACGTCCTCGATTTCTCGGCGAACACCAACCCGTACACGCCCGACGGCGTCGCGGAAGTGTACGACCGCGCGCTCGAGCAGTCGCGCCGTTACCCCGACGACGACTATCCCGACTTCCGGACCGCGGCAGCCGAGTTCGTCGGCTGTGCGCCGGAGCGAGTGATCCCGACACCCGGGGGGCTGGCCGCGATTCGGCTGGCGATGGAGCTCACGCTCGAGCCCGGCGACGACGCGCTGGTTCCGTATCCGAGTTTCGGCGAGTACGCCCGCGAGGTCGGGCTACAGGGTGCATCGCCGCAGTTCGTCCCCCACGACGAGATCCTCGAGACCGAGGGCGACGTCCTCGAGTCAACTGCGCTGGCGGTCGTCTGTACGCCGAACAACCCGACCGGCGAGGTGGCCGACGCGGACGAACTGGCTGCGTTTGCGGCCCGCTGTGGCGAGCACGAGACGACGCTGCTGGTCGACGAGGCGTTTCTCGGCTTTACCGACCGTCCGTCGGCGGCCGGCCTCGAGGCCGAGCACGTGATCGTCGCCCGCTCGCTCACCAAGCTGTTCGGGCTGCCGGGACTGCGGGCCGGCTTCGCCGTTGCGAGCGGTGAACAACGCGACGCCCTCGAGACGGCCCGCCGGGCGTGGTCGCTGGGCACGCCCGCCGCCAGCGTCGGTGCCCACTGCCTGCGTCAGGACGCGTTCGTCCGCGAGACGCGCGAGCGGGTCGCCAGCGAGCGTGCGCGGATGCGCAAGGCGCTCGAGCGACGCTTCGATGTCGTTGCCTCCGAGGCCCCCTACCTGCTCTGTGACGTCGGCGACCGTGCCGTCGACGACGTGATCGCCTCGGCCCGCGCGGACGGCGTCGCTATCCGCGACGCGACGACGTTTCGCGGCCTCGAGTCACACGTCCGCGTCGCCGTCAAAGACCGCGAGGCGAACGATCGACTGCTCGCAGCGCTCGACGTGCTCGAGCGCGACGACCGAACCGGAACGGATGGGGCCGAAGCCCGCAAATGACCGGGAGCGAGCCGGCCTACCATGCGGTTCGACGGGCGGGGGTTCTCCGCGTCTCTCGGCCCGACACCGAGTGGCTGTCGACGGGGTGGAACGGCGGGAAACGGACGTCGGATGCGGTCTACAACGTCACGGTGCCGGACGGCTGGGAGCGGACGGACCTCGATGCATACATTGCCGAGCGACTCGAGCGAGCCGGCTTCGCCGACCGTGGCCAGCCCCAAACCGACCTCGGCCCGGCGCTGCTGACCGGCGCCAAACAGCGCGACGCCCGCGGCGCTCGGTGTGGCTCCGTGACGGCCTACGCGACGGCCGGCATCTCGAACCCGGCCGCGTTGCCGATGGACCCCGACGGGGAGGGTGAACGGTCCGTCCCGGACGGTGACGAGCAGCCCCCCGGCCACGGAACGGTCAACGTCATCGTCGGCACGACGACGGCGCTGGCCCCCGGCGCGCTGGCGAACCTCGTCGCCGTCGCCGCGGAGGCGAAAGCCGCGACGCTGCTCGCCGAAACCGGCTATCCGGGGACGACGACGGACGCGATCATCGTCGGCCACGACCCGACGGGCGAGCAGGTATCCTTCTCGGGCAGCGCCACTAATGTCGGCGCGGCGACTCGAGCCTGCGTTCGCGAGGCGCTCCGGGCCACCCTTCGAGCCCACTACGAGGGCAGTGATTCGACGCTCCCCGACGCCGTTTCCGACGCGCCCTACGGCGTCTCGACCGATATTCGGGCGACCGTCTTTCGGCCCTCACTCGAGGACTGATCCCTTCCCGACCTCGAAACGTTAACCCACCTCGAGTCCAACCGTCGAACAATGGCCGAGGACGACGACCCGACGACGATCCGCTCGCTCGCGCTCTCGCCGGACGACGCTGCCAGCGCCTACGCCTACACGCAGGAGAATCCCGGTGAGGCCGTCCTTCGGGTGACGCCGCCGTTTCACGGCCGGATGCGCGCTCGACTCCACGTCTACCAGCGCGACGATACCGAACTGACCGGGGCCATCCATATCCCGCCAGAATCCGTCATCGCGAGCGACGTGATTGACGACTATCCTCGCCTCGAGGCGGCACTCGAGGACGCCACGCCCGACGAAACCGACGAGATTCGCAAACGCCACGCCGACGCCGTCGAGAAATGGCAGGCTCGAGCGCGCGAGTCGATCCTCGAGGCGACCACGATCGACACCGACGACGGACCACAGCTGGTCGAACTCAAACAGATCGGGTAAGTCGGCCTCGAGTCGATCGCACAGCGACACTGGTGACCGCGACACATCGACGCCGTCCCGTACTTTCACTTTCACTCCGGCTGGATCGCATTCACATCCCGTCCGTCCGAGTACCTGCTATGGCACTGATCGTCGACCGCACTGACGACCGCAACGAGGCGACTGCCGGCCGCGAGCGACCCGCCACACTCGAGGCCGAACCCCGACGACGCCGGATCGACGTCACCGAGGTCCACGCCGCGGGTCTCGAGGCATTCGTCGACGAGAACGTCGACACCGATGCCGTCTCGCTCAAGCACCGCAGCGGACGAACGTATCTCGTCCTCGAGGAGTGAGCCGGACTGCTGTCGTCACTGCCCGCCGGTCTTCGACCCCGCCGCCCGTGATCGGCGGGATATCGGGTCCACAGGCCGTCTGAGCGGACGAAACTGTCGTGTTCGGGCAGACGCAGCTGGCTCCCACAGGCAGATGAACACCGTCTCACGTCGGTTCGACCGGAACGATTCGAAAGCAAACCGGTACGCCTAATCCGTCGGAACCGAGACCGCCGATAATGAGACTCGCACGGATCGAGACGGACGACGGACCGGTTACGGGACGGTACGAGGACGGCGTCGTCGCTGTGGACGACGGCGTCTACGAGGTCGGAGATGATGGCCGTATGCTGCCGCCCTGTGAGCCCTCGGCGCTGTACTGCGTCGGGCGCAACTACGCGGCGACGCTCGACCAGATGGAGTACGAACGTCCCGAGGAACCCGACTTCTTCATCAAACCGCCGGCGTCGTTGCTCGGCCACCGGGAGCCGATCCCCTACCCCGAGTTCACCGAGGAACTCACCTACGCGGGCGAACTCGCGGCCGTCATCGACGAACCCTGCAGCAACCTCACGGAAGACGAGGTGTCGGACGTCGTCCGGGGCTACACCATCATGAACGACATGGACGCACTCGACCAGCAGGGCCGCACGGCGCGCAAGGCGTTCGATGGCTCCGGCCCGCTCGGGCCGTGGATCGAGACCGCCGTCGACCCGTCGGGGATCGACATGTACACCGACGTCGCCGGCGAGCGCCGACAAGAGGCGAACACGGAACTGATGCTGTTCGGCCCCGAGGAGATCGTCGCCTACCTCTCCCGGCGATTCACGTTCCGCCCCGGCGACGTGATCGCCTTCGGCAGCCCCGCCAACCCCGGACTGGTCGAACCCGGCGACACCGTCGAAATTACCTACGAGGGCGTCGGCACGCTCGAGAACACCGTCGTCGACGCGACCGACGACGAGTCGGGCCAGTAAGCGCCAACGCGAGAGGAAAGGCACTTGCCGACGTGGCCCCTCCCCGCCAATGTGAGCGCTGACGCCACGCGACGTGTCGAGGTCTATCCCGGCCGCGAGGTCGTCGTCGAGTTCGACCCCGGCCTCACGTTCGAATGTGTCGAGGACTGCACCTGGTGTTGCCAACACGGCGTGTTGCTGTACGATCAGGACTTACTCGAGCTCGCCCAGCGGGCGAATCTCGCCGAGACGACGACCGAGTTTCGCGGCGAGAAGTTCGTCACCCGCGAGACGAAAGCCCGCGACGACCACGTCGCCGAGGACGGCTGTGCCTGTGCGTTCTTGCGCGAGGACGGCCTCTGTACCCTCCATCTCGAGGAAGACTGGAAACCGACACGCTGTTCGGTCTTTCCGCTCGGCGTCTGGCTCGAGGACGGCGACCTCCACGTCGACATTCGGGAGTCGGCCCACGACCACTGTGAGGGGCTGAACGTCAGCGACCGCTCCGTGATCGACAACCTCGAGGCGTTCCTGCCGGAAGTACTGTGGGAACTCGAGAACCCCGATTCGGACCGAGAACTGTAGCCGTACGAGCGGCGGTACCGTCGCTCGAGTCGGTCACAAACGAGTGGCAGACGGCCCGTTCCCAAGCCGAACGTTACCACACGTCTCCAATGGTTTAAACGTGTGGGCCACGTAGTCAACCTGTGACAGAAGAATCCGGGCGACGGAACCTCCGTATGCCCAACAACGATGAAGTATTCGCCGTCGTAACCGAACACCTCGGAGGCAACCACGTGCAACTCCGCTGTGAGGACGGCGAGGAACGGCTCGGCCGCATCCCAGGACGCATGAAATACCGCACCTGGATCGAGCAAGACGACATCGTCGTCGCCGAGCCCTGGGACTGGCAAGACGAGAAAGCCACGATCGAGTGGCGCTACACTAGCCAGGACGCAGATCAACTGCGTCGCGAAGGCCACATCGATTGAACCTCGGTTTCGGCCACTAAACGAGATTTTACCGCAGTCTACCGCCGACAGCCGAGCGACAGCACTTTCTATACACCGGCTCGCAGCCGAGCGGACGGCTTCTCAGCGTGTCGCTTGTTTCCACTCCCGTAACCCGACGACGGCACCATCGACCGTCTCCGGGTCGGCCGCCGTCGCCGCCCAGACGAACATCCCTGCGATCGACTCCGGATCGCGCCCCACCCCACCGGACAGTTCCGTCGCGACCTGTCCCGGGTCCAGACAGCCGACTGTGGAGTCGATATCCGCGGCGAAGCCTCGAGCGACAGCCTCCGCAGTCGCCTTCGAGATCGCATACGAGCCGTAGCCCGGTTTCGTCTCGCGAGCGATCGATCCCGTCGGCACGAGCACACGCGCCCCGTCGTTGAGATGCGGGAGTGACTCCCGAATCGTCGCGAACACGCCACGTCCGTTGATCTGCCAGTGGTCGTCAACGGCCGCATAGGAGTCGTCATCCGTCGGTGTCGCACCCGGCTGACCGTGATAGACGCCCGCTGCGGCGACGACGACGTCGATACCGCCGCCGTCGCCGGCTCGGGACGCGGTCTCGACCAGTCGCTCGAGGTCCAACTCGTCACGAACGTCTGTGCGAACGCCGGCCGCAACGCCCCCCGCAGCCTCGAGTGTGTCGACGGTTTCCGCGACCGCATCGCCGTCTCGAGCGCCGACGGCGACCGTCGCGCCGCCTTCGGCGAACGCCTCGGCGACTGCGCGACCGATTCCACGGGTGCCACCAGTGATGACGACTGTCAACTCGTCCATGGGGTATGTACGGACAGCACGTACAGGAACCTATGTTCATACTGGCCACGACAGTCCGGCAGTATGAACACAGTCCATCACCGTTGTGTCGGCGCTTTCGGCCCACCCCTACGTGCGTATGGCGTACGTTTATGCGTCCGCCGACATTCATGTATACTATGACATCATTGGCCGGTGAGTCCGTCGTCGTGATCGGGGCTGGTGTCGGCGGCCTCTCGACGGCCTGCTACCTCGCTGACGCGGGTGCTGACGTTCACGTCATCGAAAAGAACGAACAGCTCGGTGGCCGGGCGAGTCGCCTCGAGCGAGACGGCTTCCGGTTCGATATGGGGCCGTCGTGGTATCTGATGCCCGACGTCTTCGAGCGGTTTTTTGCCGACTTCGACCGAACGCCGTCGGACTACTACGAACTGACCCACCTCGACCCCCACTATCGACTCTTCTTCAAAGATAGCGCGGAGCAAAGCTCCGCGAACGATGCGAGCGGGCAGAGCCCGCGAGCACACGGCGACAAGGTCGACATCACGCCGGATCTCGAGCGCACCAAACGCGTCTTCGAGGAGTACGAATCGGGTGCAGGTGATGCGTTAGAGCGCTACCTCGAGAAATCTCGCGAGAACTACGAGGTTGGGATGAAACATTTCGTCTACGAGGACCGCACGCAGTTGCGTGACTACCTCACGCTGGATGTGGCCAGACAGGCCCGTGGCCTGTCGTTGCTGGGGTCGATGCAGGGCCACGTCGAGAACTACTTCGAGCATCCGAAGCTCCAGCAGATCATGCAGTACACGCTGGTGTTTCTCGGTGGCTCGCCGACGAACACGCCGGCGCTGTACAATCTGATGAGCCACGTCGATTTCAACCTCGGCGTCTGGTACCCCGAGGGTGGGATCGGGGCTGTCATCGACGCGCTCGTCGACCTCGGCACCGAACTGGGCGTCACCTACGACACCGACCGGCCGGCAACGGCGATCAAAGGCCGTGAAGGGGCGTTTCTCGTCGACACGCCACAGGGTCCGCTGCGGCCGGATCTGGTCGTCAGCAACGGCGACTACGCCCATACCGAACAGGAGCTTCTGCCACCCGAATCCCGCGGTCACGACGCCGACTACTGGGACTCACGCACGTACGCGCCGTCCGCGTTCTTGCTCTATCTCGGCGTCGAAGGCGACGTCGACGAACTGGCCCATCACACGCTCGTCCTGCCGACCGACTGGCAGGACCACTTCGATCAGATCTTCGACGAGCCCGCCTGGCCCGACGAACCCGCCTACTACCTGTGTGTCCCCTCCGAAACCGACGACACCGTCGCGCCCGACGGCCACAGCGCCCTGTTCGTCCTCGTGCCGATCGCCCCCGGCCTCGAGGACACCCCCGAGATCCGAGCCGAGTACCGCGAGTCGATCCTCGAGGATATCGCGACCAACACCGGGGCCGACCTTCGCGACCGGATCGTCTTCGAGGAACAGTTCTGTATCGAGGACTTCGCCAGCCGCTACAACAGCTACGACGGCACGGCACTCGGCTTGGCCCACACACTCCGCCAGACCGCCCTGTTCCGACCACCACACCGCTCCGAGAAGGTCGATGGTCTCTACTTCGTCGGCGGTGACACCACGCCCGGCATCGGGATGCCGATGTGTCTCATCAGCGGCGAACTAACCGCAGAAACCGTTCTCGAGGACTACGGCACGTCGACAGAACAGTGATCGGGAGGCTGGTATGAACACGGGATCGACGGCCTCGAGCGATGGCGGACTCGCCACACAGCTCTCGTATCTGCTGACGCTGTCTCGGCCCCGGTTCTGGCTCTATCTGGCGGGGCCGGTACTCGTGGGTGTCGCGTACGCTGCCGACACCGTCAGCGAGCTGTTCGCGCCGGCCGCGGTCGTGCTGTTTGCATACTTCCTCGTTCCGGGAAACGTCTTCCTCTACGGGATCAACGACATCTACGATCGCGAGATCGACGCCGCGAACCCGAAAAAGGAGACGAAAGAAGAACGCTATCGCGGCCAACAGATCGTGCCGTTCGCGGTGGCGCTCTGTGCGCTGCTCCCGCTGGCGCTGGTTCCGTTCATCCCCACGGCGGCGTGGCCATGGCTCGTCGGCTTTCTCGTCCTCGGCGCGGCCTACAGCGCCCCACCGATCCGGTTCAAGACCACGCCAGTGCTTGATTCGGTCTCGAACGGCCTGTACATCATGCCGGGAGCCGCGGCCTACGCCGCCGTCGCGGGAACACAGCCAGCCACACTCGCCGTCGTCGGCGGCTGGCTGTGGGCGATGGGCATGCATACGTTTTCGGCGATCCCCGACATCGAACCCGATCGCGAGACGGGAATCGAAACGACCGCGACGGTTTTCGGCGAATCACGAACCTACGCCTACTGTGGACTCGTCTGGCTCGCGAGTGCGCTCGCATTCGGCCTGCTCGATCCCCGGCTCGGCGCGCTCATGCTCGTCTACCCCGCGCTCATCGGAGTGCTCGTTTCCTCGAGCGTCGCCGTAGACAGAGCGTACTGGTGGTTCCCGGCGATCAACACGGTCGTCGGCGCAGCGTTGACGATGGGCGGACTCTGGAGGCTCCTCCATGGCTAACCACGACTCACTATCACGGACCGACACGACACGAACGATCGTCCAGCGCCGTCTCGAGGCGATCATCCGCGAGAATCGCTTTACGATCGCTGTCGTCTTTCCGGTTATCGGCGCGGTCACACTGGTGGCAAGCGCCGAAGGGGTCCTGCCCGAACCGCTTGCATACAACCCGCTGTTGATCCTCTTCGGGACGATGGTGATGCGCTCGCCGCTGGTCGTCGGCTTGCTCCCGAAGATCGGCTGGTGGGCGCTTGGCTTGCTCGGCTTGCTGACGGCGTACACGTATGCGATCGAGATCGTCGGCGTACGGACGGACTGGCCCTACGGTGCGTTCGAGTACACCATCCAACTGGGGCCGATGCTGTTCGGCGACGTACCGCTGGCGCTCCCGCTGTTTTTCATCCCGCTGGTCCTGAACGCCTACCTGCTCACGCTGTTGGTCCTCGGCGAGTGGAGCGAAAACCCACTCATCAGAGTGCTCAGTGCGATCGTCGCCGTCGTCGCGATCGACCTCGTCCTCGACCCGGCGGCCGTTGCGATCGGCTTCTGGGAGTTCATCCCCGCCGGCGTCTACTACGGCGTCCCGGTGTCGAACTACGTCGGCTGGGTCATTTCGGGCACCGTCGCCGTTGTCCTCGTCGATCTCGCCTTCGATCGTGCGTCGTTGCTCGAGCGCGTCCGCGAGTGTGAGTTCATCCTCGACGATCTGGTGAGTTTCGTCCTGCTCTGGGGCGCGATCAACGTCCTCTACGGCAACTGGCTGGCGGCCGGCGTCGCCGGGCTGTTCTGTCTCGGCCTGTTCCAGACCGACCGCTACGATCGCGACCTGATCCGGCAGGCGCTCCCCTCGAGTGTCCTTAGCGGTCGCGAATCCTAAGATCGACAGCCGACGCCGCCGATCGGCGGCGAGGTCCACACGGGCCGGACGTGCGTGCTCTACCCTTTTGGTTCTCGAGGCAGTGGATGACATATGGCAACGAGAGACGTTATCGAGTGCCCGATCTGTCACGACGTCCCATCACGTGATCGGAACGTCGAGGACCATCTCGTCGCGGTGCATACGAAACAGACGCTGGCGAAGTTCGTCGTCGCCGAGATCGAAGCGCAGACTGAATCGGATATCTCCGAGTGAAAGGCTGTGATACGGTCTGCTGTACGAACACCGTCTCATACGGTTTGCTACCGATTTCCCGGTGGGACCGCAGGACGGTCGCGGTCCCACTGGAACTGACGTACAGCAGACCGTCTCAGTCAGTCGGAAACGAGCAGAGAGTTACCGCGTCGGCACGCGGCCGCCGTGGCCGGGTTCGCTTCGATCCGTCTCGAGTGCGGGGACGGCAGAGACTCGCTGGAAGACGGCTTCAGGGTCGCGATTCCAGTGCCAGTGCCAGCGCGTTTTGGCGAGACACCACAGCTTGCGGGCCGTCGACAGCGACGGCTCCTGACTGAGCACATCGTAGTTCTGTGCGCGGATGACCGTGTGGTGTTCTGCATAGAGGACAGCCGCGAGCAACACCGGAAGCTGGCAGTCCGCTGGCAGATAGCGGATGCCGGCAACGCCCTCGCGATAGAGGTCCTCCGTTCGCTTGAGTTCCGCCGCCATGGCCCGCCCGAACGACTCGGAGTACTCGAGGCGCTCGATCTGTGCGGGCGAGACGTCGTATTCGCGAAGTGTCTTCTGTGGCAGGTAGATCCGGTCCCGATCGACGATATCCTCGCGGACGTCCCGCAGGAAGTTCGTCATCTGGAACGCTTCGCCGAGTTTGACGGCGTGGGGAAGCGCCGTCTCCCGGTCGTCGGAGTCCATGATCGCGGTCATCATCACGCCGACGGCGGCAGCCGATCCGCGCATGTACGACTCGAGGTCGGCGTACGTCTCGTAGCGGTCGGTGTCGATATCCGACTGCATCGCGTCCATGAACGTCTCGATTTCGGCGTCGCTGATGTCGTACTCCCGGCGGAGTTCGTTGAACGCCTCGAGAACGGGGCCATCCGGCGCTGTCTTTCCGAGGGCCTGCTCGCGAAGGCCCTCGAGTTCGGCACGCTGTTGGGCCGGCGGAACGCCTGCTGCGTCGTCGACGACTTCGTCGGCGATGCGAAAGAACGCATAGAGGACGTGCGTGGCGTGGCGAACCCGTTTCGGGAGGAATTTGGTCGCGAGATAGAACGTCTTGCCGGTCTCCTTCTGGATCGCCTTGCCTTTGTCAATGTGTTCCTGTTGCATTCTCAGCCTCGTATCCGCAGACCGCAATGGGATGATATCAATACGACAGATACGTATAAAATAGCACCCCCTCACTAGTGGGGTTTTGATTGTCTCACCAGCGAACAGGTGACGCGAAATGAAGGTTCGATCGACAGCCAACGGAGTCGATAGCCGTCGTCCACGCCGGTCGCAGATAGCGGCTGTCGACAGATTACCGATCGGTCGGCGAATCCGCCCAGTCGTCGAACAGTTCGTCGAGGAGCTTTCGCTGTGCCGTCCGGAGATGCTGGTGGAACGTCGACCTAGAGATGTCCATCGACTGCGCGAGTTCCTCACCCGAGACGTTGCGCGGCCACTCGAAATACTCTGCGTAGTAGGCCGTCCGCAGCGCCGTGAGTTGGCGCTCAGTCAGTGACGACTCGAGACGGCCCCGTAAATCCTGTGGCGTCTGCGTCGGGTGGTCCGTCTCGTGGTAGCTGATCAGTTCGACGGTGTCGTAGCGTTGCTCGAGCAGGTCGTACGCCGAGCGGGCGGACTGGCCGTTCGGGAGGTCGATCGTGAGATCGACGACCGTCTCGCCGGTTGCTGTCGACCGTGTCTCGTGATCCGCCGTGGCGCTGGCATCGAACCGACGGATCGACGCGCCGTGTTCGGCCAGTGCGGCGACGACGCTATCACGAACGTCGACTTCGAGCAGGGCTCCCTCGTCGTACGTCGACGGGACCGTCACGTCCGTCACGCCCTCGATCGTCGCCGCCGAAGGCGGGGTGTCAACGGCCCGATCAACATGGAAAAACGCGACCGGCTCGCCGTCTTTGTTGTAGGTCAGTCCCCGATAGGTGATCGTCGCCTCGAGGTCGTCAGCCAGTGCCGTCACGAACAGCGACGGATCTTCGATCGCGACCTCGAGTTCGATGACGGTATCGCTCACCAACATCTGTCGTGTCTCGATCGCGTTCATCGCGGTCGCGATCGTCTCCGTCAGCGACTCGAGGACGAGCCGTTCCTGCTCGGCGACGGCGTTCGCTTCCGCGGCGAACAGAACGAGCACGCCGTAGGTCACGTCGCCGTAGGTCAGCGGGAGTGCAGCGACCGACTGAAACGACTGGGGGGCCCCTGTTGGCCACCACCGGTCGGCGTCGTCGAACGTCTCGAGATCCTGTATCACCTGCGGCTCGCCCGTCTCGAGTGCTTGCACTGCCGGATGACTGGCGTCGTCCCCGAGCACGAGGTCGCCGTCCTCGAGCGGGATGTCGCCTCGGCTTTCCCACTGGCGTGGCGAGAGGCGGTTGTTCGTGACATCAGCGCGGCCGATCCAGGCGAGGACGTAGGGGTCGGTGTCGGAGAGGCGCAGACACACCTGCCGTTCAATCTCCTCGCGTGTCCTCGCGCCAACGACAGCGTCGGTGACGTCACGGAGCATGCCGTTGACACGGTCGAGGACGTGCTCGAGGGCCTGATGTTCCTCGCGGAGCTCTGCCGTGGTCTCCTCGACGGCGAGTTCCGCCAGCTTGCGGTCGGTGATCTCGAGATGGGCGACCGAGATGCGGACGTCACCGTCGACGGTGAACCGGTTGGCTCGCATCAGGAACCACTGCTTTTGCTCGGGTGTATGACAGGGGTACTCCATCGAGAACGTCTCCTGCTCGCCGTCGATGATGGCCTCGAGGCCATCGATAGCGCGTCTGGCGTGCTCGTCGTCGTCCATCGCGGCGGTTGCGATGTAGTCCACGCCGAGGTGGTCCGTCTGGTGGTCGTCCGAGCCGAACTCACGCCACGCCTGATTCGTCAGCAGGATCTCGCCGTCGGTGTCGATGACGGCAACGGTGAGCGGCAGCGTCTCGAGAGTCGCTTCGGCGAGTTCGTGCCGGTGCTCCATTGGACGGGGATTTGTGCTTAAACCACATAACGAACTCGGGCTACGGCGAGGCGATAGGTCAGGTGAACTGATAACTCAACCAACACTTTTGTACACATCCGTAGACAGCCTCAGAAGAGATCAGCGTGTCACACCACACCACCACTCCAAAGACGGTCGAGCTATGGATCCGTTCGTTCACCCCCATGAGCGCAGGCCCAACCCAGGAGCGCGCCCTCGAGCGACTGGACGACCTCGAGTCAAACGCGCCGATCGAGTCGCTCGAGGTCGGTGTTTGGGGGAAAGCGATCAAGCGGACGGAACACGCGAAACGAATTCCGCAACTCCAGCGGATCGAAACGCGACTCGAGGCGTTCGAGTCGTGGGCGGCACGAACGAGTCGCTCTCTCGAACCGTTCTTTCGAACCATCCGCATCGAATCGACGATCACGGACGAACGGTACGACGTGTGGCGACTGCCGACGATCGCGCTCGCCGAGTTCAACGGCGACGACGAACTCCTCCACGTGGCACCGTGTCGCGACGGCGACGAGACGATCGACGTCTTCGATCGACTCGCTGCGCTCGTCGACGACGAGATCGACCCGTCGGTGCCCGCCGACGGCGGATCGGAACACGACGAGCGGATCATCGACCGGCCGGACGATCGAACGACCAGCGACGGGCAGGGCCGGATCGAACTGCCGTCATCTCGCTCCGATTGAACCACGCGTCGCCCTCGAGAGTGGGCCAGGGAAGGCGGTTTCGGCCGACAGTCTCGAGCCCGAACCTGTCCATTACGATGAGTCTCACCATCAGCGTGAACAATACCTATGGCAGTTACTATCATACTCGAGCATATGGTAAGCGAATCAGTCAGGCTCGGGCAGTCACGCTGTCGAAACTGTGGATTCGAAGCCCCCGGCGGCGACGATGCGTGGCGACGGATCGAGGTCCCAAAACTGGGGCGGATGACGCAGTGTCCGGAGTGTGAGAGTACGGATATCATCACGAGCCGCTGACGGTCCCGTGGCGCAGACAGACTCTTGGGTGTCTCGACGCTAGTCTGTCGTATGGGACACGAAACGAACGATCACGGGTCCGCCGACACCCAGCCGACGACCGACAGCGAGTGGCAAGCCGAACTGAGCGACGAGGAGTACCGTATTCTGCGCGAGGCCGGGACCGAACCACCGTTCAGCGGTGAGTACGTCGACCACAAGGCAGACGGGAGCTACGTCTGTGCCGGCTGCGGTGCCGAACTGTTCGACTCCGGGACGAAGTTCGAATCCGGCTGTGGCTGGCCTAGTTTCTACGACACCGATGACGAGCGCATCGAAACCCGCCTCGACACGAGCAACGGGATGCGCCGAACCGAGGTCCTGTGTGCGACCTGCGGTGGCCACCTCGGGCACGTCTTCGACGACGGCCCCGAGCCAACCGGCAAGCGCTACTGCATCAACTCGGTGGCGCTCGATTTCGACGAGGAGTGAAACGAAGGGCCACGTCGCTGTGAGCCGACTGCCAACCAACTGATTTCCACCCCGTCGTCGATATCAGGGTGATCGACTCGAGTCCACGCTCGCTCGTTCGGAACGCCGCTGTCGCCGTACAGAACACCGATAGGTTCTATCACGATCAACTGGTAGTGATCATGAATGGGTTCTGTACGGACCGACGACGCTTGCCTCCTCGTCGTCACCGCCGATGAACAGGTGCCGGCCGACAGTGACGACCTGCGCTCGCGTCTCTCCGAGCGCGAGTTCGACGCCGAACTGCGGACGGTCTCGAGCGCTGCGTCGGCGCTCGAGGTCCTCGAGGCACACCCGATCGACTGTCTCCTGACGCCACAGCGGCTGCCGGACGCGAGCGGTCTCGACCTGCTCGAACGGGTTCGCGAGCGTGATCCTGACTGTCCGGTCGTGCTCGCGCCGGCGACTGGCGATGAAGGGCTCGCGAGCGACGCGATTGCAGCAGGCGTCACGGAGTACGTCCCAGCAGACCGACGCGATACGGACCTCACCGCAGCACTCGAGCGAGCGATCGACACGGGTCGAGAGCGACGACAACGGCGGGCTCAATCACAGCAGTTCAGCGCGATCTTCGACGCGCCGGAGACGTACTCGTGGGTGTTACATCCAGATGGGCGGGTTCGCCGCGCCAACGAGAGCGCCCTCGAGGCGGCCGTCGGAGCCGACACCGACGTTCGCGGGCGGCCGTTCGCGGACCTCCCGTGGTGGCGCGGCATCGAGGAAGGCCGGGGCGTGATCGAGGCAGCGATCGACCGGGCGGCAGCCGGCGAGTTCGTCCACCGGGAGGTGACACGAGCACAGGTCGGCGACGAAGCAAGTGACGGGGCCGACTCGCGCACGCTCGAGGTGACGATCCAGCCGGTCACCGACGATTCGGGAACGGTCGTCTCGCTGCTTGCACGAGCAGTCGACGTCACCGAACGGGTCCACCTCGAACAGGAGCTACGCGAGTCGGAGGAACTCCATCGGGTGACGCTCAACAACATGACCGACACCGTCCTCATCACGAACGACGCGGGCGAGTTTACCTACGTCTGCCCAAACGTTCACTTCATTTTCGGCTACACCGACGCGGAGATCCACGAGATGGGGACGATCGACGAACTCCTCGGCTCGGACCTGTTCGACCGCGAGACCCTCGAGGACGAGGGCGTGTTGACCAACATCGAGTGTACGGCGACCGACAGGGCGGGCCGTGAGCACACGCTATTGGTCAACGTTCGCGAGGTCTCGATACAGGACGGCACGCTCCTCTATAGCTGCCGGGACGTGACGACACGGAAACACCGAGAGGAGGCGCTGACGGCGCTACACCGGACCACGCGCCAGTTGCTCTACGCCGAGACCGACCGCGAGATCGCCGAGATCGTCGTCGAAGACGCCCCCGAGATCCTCGATCTCGAGGCGAGTGGTGTGTTCCTGTTCGATACCGACGAGAACGTGCTTCGGCCGGCCGCCGTCTCGGCGGGGCTGAAGCGACTCCACGGGCCGCTCTCGGTGCAGCGAGCCACTGCCGACAGCATTGCGGGCGGCGTCTTCGTCGAGGGGCAGTCCCGATTCTTCGCGGACGTCCACGATGCGGACGTGCTCTCCGATCCGACGACCGATCTCAGAAGCGGCGCGTTCGTCCCTCTCGGCGATCACGGCGTGTTCGTCGTCGGTTCGTCTCGGTCCGACGCGTTCGACGATGTCGCTCGAGAGCTGACCGATCTGGTGGCGACGACGGCCGAAGCAGCCCTCGATCGAGTCGAGCGCGAACGGACGCTGCGCGAACGCGACCGGGAACTCAAACAGCGCAACCGCGAACTGACGCGGCTCAACCAGATCAACGAGATCATCCGGGAGATCGACACGGCATTAGTTCGAGCGGAGACTCGAGAGGAGATTGAAACGGCCGTCTGCGAGCGTCTCACGTCCGCGGACCGGTTTTCGTTCGCCTGGATCGGCGCGACGGACGTGACCGGCGAACGGCTCGTCCCGAGCGCACACGGCGGCACGGGACGCAGGCAGGACTACCTCGACAGCGTCTCGCTTTCGCTTGCGGACGGCCGCGAGCCCGCAGCGCGCACGGCAGCCACCCGCGAAGTGACCGTCGTCTCGAACGTCGCCAAAGGGCTCCACGACGAGCCGTGGCGCTCCGAAGCGCTCTCACGAGAGTATCAGTCGATCACCAGCGTCCCGCTTGCCTACGACGAGTTTACCTACGGCGTGGTGACCGTCTACGCCGACCAGCCCGACGCGTTCGGCGAGGTCACACGGGCCGTCCTCGCAGAACTCGGGGAGACGATCGCCTCCGCGATCGCCGCCGTCGAACGCAAACAGGCACTGTTGACCGACTCCCGAACGCGTCTCGAGTTCGACGTCTTCGACGACAGCTTCGTGTTTGCTCGCCTCGCGCGGGCGACGGGCTGTGTGCTGTCGTTCGACGGCGGCGTCCGCCTCCACGAAGACGGTGCTGCGGTGTTCGCGACGGTCAAAAACGCCGATCCGGACGCCGTCGTCGACGCGGCCGCCGGACTCGTCGCCATCGAGCGCGCACAGGTGATCAGCGGCGGCGAACACAGCGGGGGCGGGACGGTCCTGCTCGAGTTGGCGTCGCCGTTTTTGGCCCTGCAACTCGCCGATCACGGCGTCGTGTTACACAGCGTGGAAGCGACGCCGGATCGGACACGGATCGTCGTTGACGTGCCACAGACCGTCGACGCCAGAGCGAGTATCGACGTCGTCTCGAGTGCCTTCTCAGACGTCGACTTGCACGCAAAGCGTACTGTCGACCGAACGACCGTCCGTGATCTTCGAGCCGAACTGCTCGAGCGACTCACCGATCGACAACTCGAGGTCGTCCAGTTGGCCTACTACGGCGGCTACTTCGAATCGCCGCGGGAGCGGTCGGGTGAAGAGGTCGCCGACACGCTCGGGATCTCGCCGGCCGCGTTCTATCGCCACATCCGAACTGTACAGCGGAAACTGTTCACGATCGTCTTCGAAGAGCTCGGTGTTCCGGCAACCCCTGCGTAGGGGGTTGAATACTGAACCATAGCAAATCGTCGACGCTAGCTATCTGACGAATACGCATATCCTAATATCCCTATTATTCCTAAATCGAAGCTCCCAGATCCCATGAAAGACGTCAAATTCAACCCGAGAGAGGAGTCGACCTACGAGTGTTTCAGTTGCGGGACGGTCATCCGTGCAACAGCACCGGAGCGGTGCCCAAAATGCGGAGCCGACATGCGAAACCGGCAGATGCCGATCGAGTGACATCCTCGCCGCGTTAAAGGGCGACGCTTCCCGAGGTTCTGATGTTACTTCCGTCAATTCGGATGGTTGGGAATCTACGGTTTGCGACCGACGGCGCTGGCAGTGCCACGCTACCGATACCCGCCCCCGACGTGGGGTAGCGAGTTATCTGGTTGTTTTGTGTCGGTCGGCGTGGTCGGCTTACTGTTTTGGTTTCGGCGAGAACTCTCGCCGTGGCAAACACCGAGTCAACTGCCAGTTTTCCACGCATATCCCCAATACGACGCGGTGGGATGTGAAAGGTCGCCATGCACAGTGAAAGTGAACGAAGACGGACGCTGTATCCCCGTCCTCGAAAAGCGAGGCTTTTCCGTTGCAGCGAGAGCGAAACTCTTTCCATACCACTGAAGGGCGCGAGGTTTTAGCGCCCTGCACCGCAAGATAACCCGTCTCGAGGCACCGACGACTCTCGCTGTAGGTGGTTGCTGGTCCCCTCGTCGATCACTGGGAAACGGTTACCAGTTTCTCGCTCGACAGTCGAGATAGATGTCCGACTCGAACACGACCCAGTCACCGATCTCACACCCGTTGTTCGCGACGCTGTATGACTGGTTCCCACAGTCTACGTTGTTCGCACCCCACCGAACCACCCTCGTTCAAGATCTCTCCGGGCGCGTTCTCGAACTCGGCTGTGGCACCGGGGACTTGTTTCCGTTCGTCGCCGAGACCGACCCGGAGCCACTGGCATACCACGCCATCGAACCCGACCCACACATGCGAAAGCGCGCAGCACGAACGGCCAGCGAGCTCAGCCTCGAGGTCGACCTCCGAGACGCCCGCGCCGAATCGTTGCCCTATCCCGACGACAGTTTCGATATCGTGCTCGCCAGCGTCGTCTTCTGTACGATACAGGACCCCGACACGGCCGTCGAAGAGGTCGCACGCGTGTTGAAACCGGGCGGTGAGTTCCGATTTTTCGAGCACGTCCACGCCGACGGCTGGCGTGGAACCGGCCAGCGACTGCTCAACCCCCTCTGGGAGCGCGTCGCGGGTGGCTGCCAACTCACCCGCGAGACGATCCCGCGATTCGTCGGCCACGACGCCTTCTCGGTCGCAGAGATCGAGCGCCTCGAGTTCGGGGTCTTTCCGGCGACACCGTTCGTCCGGGGGACGGTGTGTCGCCGCCGAGACGGCCTCCTCGAGTGAGACGGCGTCCTGTCGTCACGTCCCGCCGATCACCGACCCGTGCTGGCGATCGGCGGGACACAGTTACAGCACTCCGTCTGAGGAGTCGCCCACCGGACAATTCGGTCGGCATCGAACCCGGAGTCTGCAGGTGGAACCGTTTCCCGAGACCCGACTGTAGAACGGGGTATGTCAGAACCGGACCGAGAGCCGACTGAAACGCCGACGACCTCCAAAGCGGAGGCCGAAGCTGACGGGCAGCGGATGGCCAGAAACTGGCTCGGGATCGCCGTCGTCTCGATACTGTCGCTGCTGTTGGTCGCGATCGCGTTGTTGCAGTTGACCGGCGTCGTCGAGTTCTTCGCACCGATCGCAGAGACCGAAGGTCAGCAATGGGGCGCGTTCTTCGTCCTCGCACTCGTCGTTATCATCCTCGGTGGCTGGAGTTGGAGGGCGATCGTCAGCTAACCCGGCCAACGGCTCGACCGACGCCGTCGGTCTCTCCAACCGACTCAGCTTACTGCACCCCGGTCTCGAGCACCTCTCGATTCCGAACCCAGCCGTCGGCACCGAACTTCCGATCGGCGAGGTCGGCGGCTGCCTCGAGTTCGTCGTCGCGCCAGTCGCCCTCGTCCGCGTCACACCACTCCTCCAGCGCCGTTGCGAGCGTCTCGACGGCGTCTTCACGGTCGATTCCGGCCTCGTTTCGGATGCTCGTTACTCGGTCGGTAAACGTCTCGAGTTCGAGGTCCGTCTCGAAGACACCGACGTGATGCGTGGGCTCGAGATCGTAGCTGATCGAGCCGTGCTGGATAACGACGTCACGCTGGCGGTACTGGGCATTGCCGCTGATTTTCCGTGCGTCCACGCCGTCGCTCGCGGGCGCGACGACGTCGTGAGCCGGATTGATATCCCGTAGATAACACGAGGGGTAGTAGATCGACGACTGCTCGACGGCGGCGAAATCGGCCTCGACGCCCATCGCCTCGAGGCCCGCAAGCACCGGCTCACAGAACAGTTCGTAACAGTCCATCAGGTCGCCGGGCACCTCCGAAGCGGGGGCGACGATGGTATACGAGATGTCTGCATATCGGTCGTGATAGATCCCGCCGCCGCCGGTTTGCCGGCGAGTGACGTCGATTCCTTCCTGCTCACAGTACGCCCAGTCGACCGTGTCGGCGTCCTGTCGGTACCCAAGCGAGAGCGTACTCGGCTCCCATGAGTAGACTCTGACTGTCCGCAGATCGTCCTCGAGGGCCGTCTCAGCCGCGACTTCCTCGAGCGCCATCTGTGTCGCCCCATCACGGGGCTCGTCCCGAAGCAACCGCCACGAACGCTCGGCGAGGTCGGTCATACTCGTCCGGTCGCTGGCAACCGAGTTAGGGATTGCGGGGACGAACCGAGTGGAGCCCTCCCTCGCTTCGTTGACGGAGCGTCGTCCGTGTCAGACAAGGGTATGAAATCCGAGAGACGGCCCACGAACGGGCAGCTCCACCACACCGAAACGGTTCGCGATACGAATGGTCTCGCTTGCCGAACACTGCTCACAACTAGAAAGTGGTTGTTGATAACACGTGTACTCCGTCGTCGTGTTCTCATTGAATCGTTTCGCCGTTTTCTCGAGAACTCGATTCGAGGCGAACATCTTCGCCATTCGGCCGTTCATCTAGAATAGATGTCGATTAAGAATCCATAAAGAATATTATAAACAATATTCAAGACTGGTCCATATGGAAGTCCCGCTCCTCGTAACCGATTTCCTTGACCGAGCGCGCAAGTACTACGGCGACGAAGAAGCGATCGTTGCGACGACAGGCGAACGGTTCACCTACGACGAGTTCGGCGACCGGGCCGACCGACTCTCCGCAGTGTTGCAAGAGCGGGGCATCGAAAAGGGTGACCGCGTCGCAGTGCTCGACCCCAACACGCACTACCACCTCGAGTCGGCGTACGGGATCATGCAACTCGGTGCGATCCACGCGCCGCTGAACTACCGGCTGACGCCCGAGGACTACGAGTACATGCTCAACGACGCCGGCGTCACGGCCGTGATCGCCGACTACGAGTACGCCGACAAGATCGAAGCGATTCGCGACGAGGTCCCCACCGAGACGTTCATCACGAACGACGCCGACGCCGTCGAGGGTGAGTGGGAAGACTTCGACGCACTCATCGAGGACGCCGAACCCGACTACGAGCGCCCGGAGATGAGCGAGGACGACGTCATCACGATCAACTACACCTCAGGGACGACCGGCGACCCGAAAGGCGTCATGCGAACCCACCGCACCGAGTCGCTACACGCCCAGCTCGTCACGATCCACCACGAGATCACCGACGACGACATCTACCTCTGGACGCTCCCGATGTTCCACGTCAACGGCTGGGGCCACATCTACGCCATCACGGGCATGGGCGCGAAACACGTCTGTACCCGCGGCGTCGACGCCGGACAGATCTTCACCGACATCGCCACCGAAGACGTCTCGTTCCTCTGTTGTGCCCCGACAGTGCTCAGCCTGCTCGAGGAGTACCGCGAGGAGAACGACGTCGAACTGACGGGCGACAACCCAATGCGAGTCACCGCAGCCGGCGCGGCACCGCCGGAAAGCATCATCGAAACCGTCGAAGAAGAGTTCGGCTGGCACTTCCGCCAGCTCTACGGCGCGACCGAGACCGGCCCGCTCATCGGCACCTCCGCGACTCGACGCCTCATCGACGAGGACAGCGAGCGCCGCTTCGCGCTCAAAAAGCGTCAGGGGATTGCCCCGCTGGCGACCCAGGTCGAAGTCGTCGACGACGAGGGCAACGAGGTTCCGTGGGACGACGAAACCATCGGCGAGATCCTCGTCCGTGGCAACCAGGTCATGGAAGGCTACTGGGAGAAACCCGAGGAGACCGACGAAGCGTTCAACGACAAACGTGAGGGCTGGTTCCACACCGGCGACCTGGCCGTTGTCAACGACGACGGCATGATCGCCATCCAGGACCGCGAGAAGGACATCATCATCTCCGGTGGCGAGAACATCTCGAGCATCGAACTCGAGGACACGCTGTTCGACCACGACGCCGTTTCTGACGTCGCCGTCATCCCAGCACCGAGCGAGAAGTGGGGCGAGACGCCGAAGGCGTTCGTCGTGCCGTCGAACGACGATCCCGAGAACCCACCGATCTCCCCGGACGAACTGACGGCGTTTACCCGTGAGAAACTCGCCGGCTACAAGGTCGTCCACCGCGTCGAGTTCGTCGACGAACTGCCCAAGACGGCGACGGGCAAGATCCAGAAGTACGAACTCCGCGAGGAGGAGTGGGACGAAGAAGACAGCATGGTCGGCCAGGGATAACGCCACAGCCGAACGAGTCAGGACGGCCGCTCAGTTGGCCGTCGAATCGCCGCCGTCGGTAACTGCCGTCCGTTTTTTACCGCGACCGTCGCTGCGTCGCTCGAGCGTATCCCACGGTGCAAGACTGGAAACGCGTCCGATAGCCGATAGACGACGCCGACACCCGTGCGTATCGAACACCACTGAGACGGAGTGCTGGTGTCACTGCCGATCACCGACCTCGCCGCCTATCTCGGGATCGCAGACCGTCTGAGACACTCACCGCAGGACGATCGTGTGCGCTCTCCGGTAACGCGACGGGGCAACCCCCTCTCGAGTGACCTGTGATGATCGGTACGTGCTCGCGTTCAGCGACAGCACAGCAGACTGTTTCGACGCCGCCGATTTTGATATCGCAGTATGGAATTTATCTCGGTGCAGTACCGCCGCGTGAGTGTCGGCACACAGCGCCGACAGCCCTGCGTCTGAGCAAACCGAGACGGATACACTCGAGCACCGTGTCACGGCCCGACACTGACCCACCAACGACGGGGTCACGACGTTTTTACGTATCCACCAGCTATCCGTGGTATGGTGCGGAACGTCGCCGGATTACTTCCGGAACTCGAGGCCGAAGACTTCTATCTCCTTTCGGGGGTCGAACAGGGGATGCGCTTTTCGGAGTGGGTCCAGCGGGAGAAACTCCCGAAGTTCTCCGGCCTGACCGAAGAGGAGGTCGACTACCGACTCGAGCGCTGTCTCAAGCGCGGGTTAGTCGAAAAGAAAACGATCCAGTACGAGGGGTACACCCTCCAGTTCGAGGGGTACGACGTCCTCGCGTTGCGAGCACTCGTCGAGCAGGACACGATCAGCGAGTTCGGCTCGCCGCTGGGTGTCGGCAAGGAGAGTGACGTCTACGAGGTCCGATCCTACAAGCCACTCGCACTGAAGTACCACCGTGAAGGCTATACGAACTTCCGGGAAGTCCACAAAGAACGCGATTACACGTCGGACAACGAGCACGTCTCTTGGATGTACACCGCCCGAAAAGCCGCCGAGCGGGAGTACGACATCCTCGAGGCGCTGTATCCGGACGTCTCGGTTCCGCGGCCGATCGGTCAGAATCGCCACGTCATCGTCATGGAGAAGATGGACGGCGTCGAGCTCTCACAGACGAGACTCACGGACGATCAGGTCCTCGGCGTTCTCGATTTGTTGCTCGAGGAGATCGCACTCGCCTACGAGACCGGCTACGTCCACGCCGACATGAGCGAGTACAACGTCTTCGTCAGCGAGGACGGCGTGAAGATTTTCGACTGGCCGCAGGCGATTCCGACGGATCACGAGAACGCGACCGAGTTCCTCCGACGAGACCTGACGAACGCGCTGGGGTATTTCCGTCGGAAGTACCCCCAGCACGTTCCGGACGAGATCAACAGCGAGGAGTTGGCTGTCGAGATCGAAACGGGTTCGTTCGAGAGCGTCACCGGCGGCCGCTCATAACGGGACGCGGTCGAAGCGCAGTTCCGCGGTTGTGATCGCAGAAACGGCGACGACGGCAGTTTCGGGTCCTGTGTCCTGTTCTTTTGGTAGCGTTCCGCTTCGAAATTCTTTTGATAAATCATATACTGCAATATGAAATAGTCGTGTTCGTTCGATTCGAGCAGTGTTCATCCACGGTGTCAAGACGGCTTGGCGGACGACACTGACGATTGCCCTCTGGAGAGAGTCACGATTACCGACGGATGGTGGCATTGATTCCGCTCGCGCCCGTAGTTCAAATCATGAATGAGAAAACCACGCACAGTCTCGACAGTGTCGGTATCTGGGGTGGTGGATTCACCGGTGGACTGGTCGGCGGTATCGCCATGGGGCTGGTCCTCCATCTCGGAGCGAACCAGATCGAACTGCTCGGTGGACTCGTTCCCGGCGCCGGGACAGCAGCCGCGGTCGGCTGGACGTTTCACCTCATCATCAGCGTCCTGTTCGGGCTGGTGTTTGCAACCCTCGTCTCGAGAGGGGCAGTCCAGGAGCTGGTGGAGACGTTCATCGACTACGTGATCGTCGGGCTGGCGTTCGGCGCGCTCATCGGGCTCTTCGCCGGCGGTGTCCTCTTCCCAGTGGCGATGGCTGGCGCGGGGGTGGAGACGCTGCCCCTCCCGTTCTTGCCCATTCCCGGGATGGCTGGAGAGCTGGTTAGCGCACTGCTGTTCGCGCTTGGGCATCTCGTCTACGGGTTAGTGCTGGGTGCCGTCTTCGCCGCGATCAACGGCATCACGCCGGGAGTCGTCGAGAGACGGGTGCCACTCGAGCGATAGTCCGTCGAGTCCACCCGTCCGTCACGCGATCGAGTACGGTCCCGTCCTCGAGCCAGCCACGACACCGACCCGTCTGGTCCGGGAGTTCGAAGGCCTTATACTCGAGAGTTGGGTAGATGGTCGTAGACTCGCTGGGTCGCGGGCGTCAGCGGGCACCTGCGCAGCACGTCTCTGTGCTACAGGTCGGGATGTGATCCGCGGGGCATGGCCCCGGTCGGGATTGAACCAGAAAACGCCCGCGGGAACATACAATGGCAAAAAGCTTCTATTCCCACATCAAGGACGCATGGAAAGACCCCGACGACGGTAAGCTCGGGGAGTTGCAGTGGCAGCGAAAGCAGGAATGGCGCAAGCAGGGTGCGATCGAACGGATCGAGCGCCCAACCCGCCTCGACAAGGCACGCGAACTCGGCTACAAAGCCAAACAGGGCATCGTCGTGGCCCGCGTGTCGGTCCGCAAAGGGACTGCCCGAAAAGAGCGCTTTACGGCCGGTCGCCGAACGAAGCGACAGGGTGTCAACCGTATCGGACGGCGCAAGAACATCCAGCGCATCGGTGAGGAGCGCGTCTCCCGGAAGTACCCCAACCTGCGCGTGCTCAACAGCTACTGGGTCGGGGAAGACGGCTCGCAGAAGTGGTTCGAAGTGATCCTCGTCGATCCGAACCACCCCGCAATCGAGAACGACGACGACCTCAACTGGATCTGCGACAGCGCACACCAGAACCGCGCCTTCCGTGGCCTGACCAACGCAGGCAAGGCCAACCGTGGTCTCAACAACCGCGGCAAAGGTGCCGAAAAGGTCCGTCCGTCTAACAACGGCGGCCAAGGTCGCGCGAAGTAACTCCGGTCAAACGGGTTTCGAATCGATTTTCGCGATTCAAGATCCCCCTCGAGCGGTGTTGCCGGCGTCGAACCCACCGACCAGCTCCGAGGCCGGTCGGAACTGTCGACAGAGGGACAGCCGGAGGCTTATTTTGATGGGTGCTGTACATCGTCACGCATGGTCAACCACGTTCTCGTCCCGGTAGACAGTTCGGAACACTCGATGGATGCACTCGAGTTCGCGTGCACGGAGCACGGTGATGCCACGGTCACGGCACTCCACGTCGTCGATCCCGGCGACTTCTATGGCTCGACGGGGATCGAAGGCGGCGCGATGACGAACTACGAGGAGATTCAGAAACACCACGAGACTCGAGCCGAGGAGTTGCTCGAGCAGGCACGCAGACAGGCTGCAGACTACGGCGTCGAGATCGAGACGGACCACGTCATCGGCGGAATTTCGCGCTCGATCGTCGACTACGCCGACGACCACGACGTCGATCACATTGCGATCGGCAGCCACGGTCGAACGGGTGCGAGTCGTATCCTCCTCGGCAGCGTCGCCGAGAAGGTGGCCCGTCGCTCTCCGGTCCCGGTGACGATCGTTCGGTGATCACACCGGTCGACAGCTGTTCTCGAGCGCTATCCGTGTGTATGTTTCTCACAGTGACGCACATACGAACGATTAGGAACGGTCCCGCCATCGTGGCGAGTATGTCCGACGGCAAGACACACGTGGCGCTCGTCTGCGTCCAGAACGCCGGCCGAAGTCAGATGGCAACCGCCTACGCCGAACGCGAACGCGAGATTCGCGGGCTCACCGACGACGTAGTGATCCACTCCGGTGGGACACATCCCGCCGATGCCGTCCACGACGTCGTCCGCGAGGCGATGGCCGACGTCGGAATCGACCTCTCCGGTCGCAAACCACAGGCAATCGCCACGGAGACCCTCGAGAACTGTGACTACGTCGCAACAATGGGGTGTTCGACACTCGAACTCGAGGCCGACACCGACGTCCGCGATTGGGACTTGCCGGACCCACACGGACGGGACAGCGAGACGGTTCGAGAGATCCGTGACGACGTGAACGCGCGGGTCGAGGCGCTGTTCGACGAAATCGAGTCGGCGCGAGCCGACTGAGAAACTGCAAAAAACGGCAGCGCGCGACCGCGTGGTTATGAAACTGCGGGCTCGAGTTGCGGCGGCTTAGGCCGAGACGGTGTGGCTCTCCCGTTCGGACTCCGAAGAGCGCATGTCCAGATCGGCCCGGAGCGCCTCAATAGCGTCTTCGGGGTCCGTCTCGGAGTCGAAGACTCGATCGAAGCCCATCTCCCGGAAGAATCGCCGAGTTTCCTCGAAGTCGTCCTGTCCGACGGCGAGGTTGCCGCCGATATAGGTCGTGACGTCCTCGAGGCCAGCGTCGATGATCTTCTGGTGGAAGCCCTCACAGTCCTGTTTCGCGTGACCGTAGAGGGAGGAAACGAGTACAGCCTCGGCGTCGTGAGCCGTTGCGGCGTCGACGAACTCTTCCTGGGAGCTTTGGACTCCAAGGTTGATAACGTCGAAGCCGGCTGCCTCAAACGCCTGTTCCAGGATGGTGATCCCGACGACGTGTGCGTCGGAGCCGATCACGCCGAGGATGACTGTCTTCGTCATGGTCGTACCTCCACCAACAGGGGGGAGCACCATAAACCTAATGATTAATAATGTGGCAGTGTTTCACATGGTCTTTCATCCAGAATTTCGCAAGTCCGTGCCAGTCGACGGCAGATAGTCGCTACTGGCCATCACCGGAAACCCGTACACGACAGCTGTACGATGGGTGTCTGCCCCGTTTCAGTCGTTGCGCCCGCTGCTCGAGTCGAACTGAGAACGGCTGCTGTCTCGTCATCGTGGGCGGCGGGCCGTGCCGACAGCAGTCCATCTGAGAGAACGCGTGTCGAACGATCAGACGGTCGTCAGCGCGCCGACCGGCGCATCGGTGTGGTTTCGAGCCCGTTCGATGCCGTCCTCGCCAGCGGCGATGAGGGCAAAGACGCCAGCGACGTCCGCATCAGCAGTATCGGCAATATCGAGCAGGAGTTCCTGCGTTTCACCCGAGCGGATGAGGTCGTCGACGACGAGTACCGACTCGCCGGCATCGATAGCCGATCGGGGGAGATAGTAAGTGAGTTCGATTCCGGACTGCAGTCGTTCACGCGCCTCAATGAACTCCTCGACGGCGGTCTCTTTGCGTTTTTTGGCGTAGGCACACCGCGTCCCGTAGTAACTCGCGAGTGACGCGGCGAGGGTGATGCCGTCCGTCGCGGCGGTCAGTACCACGTCGGGCCGGTCGAAGTCGAAGCCGTTCGCAACGACAGGGGCGACGAGGTCGAGAAACGGCTGGTCGAAGACGGTCGCGGAGTTGTCGACGTAGCCCTCTTCGTCGACGCGGATTCGCGACTCGAGTTCCTCGGCCAGCGCCTCCCGACCGAGATCCTCAACGACTTCGCGTGCGCGATCCGCGCCCGGAAGCACGTGGCCGTTGACGTACCGATTGAGATCGCCCGCTGGGAGCGCCGTCGTCTCGGCGAGTTCGTCGTACGTTCGTGTCTCCTTTAACATCCGCAACACGTCGACGGCCCGCAGCTGGAGGGTCGCCTTCTCGGCTCTGTTCATACAGGTATGCACGATTCCGCAACTATGGATATTTCGATTGTAGAAGTGAGTGAGATTACCACAAACATGGATCGACCTCCGGGAGTAAAGACGAGACACTCACGAGCGTCGACAGCCACGGCACCGATCGAACGCGAAAAACGGGCTCGAGCGGTCGTATTCAGTCCTGCAGGAAGTCCGGCTCCGTCCGCTGCTCGTCGCGTTCGGCCTCGAGATGGGCCTTGAACGCGTCGATTTCGACGTCGTACTCCTGATCCTCGAAGCGGTCACGGACCGATATGTTGCCGTCGGCTTGCTCGTTGTCACCGACGATGATCTGGTAGGGCACGCGGTCGTCGTGGGCCGCACGGATCTTGCGCTCGAGCGTCGAGTCGCGGTCGTCGACCTCGACACGGAACTCGTCGAACTCGTTTGCGACCTGATGGGCGTAGCCGAGATTGTTATCCGAGATCGGCAGCACGCGGACCTGCTCGGGCGCGAGCCACAGTGGGAAGCGACCCTCGTAGTGCTCGATGAGCATCATAAAGAACCGCTCGTAGCTGCCATACAGCGCGCGGTGGATCATCACCGGCTCGTGTTCGTCGTTGTCCTCGCCCACGTAAGACAGATCGAACCGGTCGGGCATGTTGAAGTCCAGTTGGACCGTCGGGCCGTCCCACGAGCGCCCGATCGCGTCCTCGAACGCGAAGTCGATCTTCGGGCCGTAGAACGCGCCGTCGCCCTCCTCGAGTTCGTAGTCGAGGTTGCGCTTCTCGAGGACGTTCTCGAGTTGCTCCTCTGCGTGCTCCCAGATCTCGTCGCTGCCGACCGACTTCTCGGGCCGGGTGGCCAGTGCCATCTCGTACTCGAGGTCGAACGTCTCCAAGACGTCCGTGATCATGTCCATGATCTCCTCGACCTCGCGTTCGATCTGGTCGGGTCGGATGAACAGGTGGCCGTCGTCGATCGTAAACGCCCAGACTCGCGAGAGGCCCGACAGTTCGCCGCGCTGTTCTTTGCGGTAGACTTTCCCGTTTTCGGCGTAGCGGATCGGGAGGTCACGGTAGCTCCAAGACTGGTCCTGGAAGATGGCAGCGTGGCCGGGGCAGTTCATCGGCTTCAGGCCGAACTCGTCGTCGCCGACGTCGAAGATGAACATGTCGTCGGCGTAGTTCTCGTAGTGGCCCGATCGGTGCCAGAGGTCCGTCTTGAAGACGTGGGGCGTCTCGACGTAGTCGTAGCCGGCGTCTTTGTTCAGGTCTTCGACGAAGTCCTCGAGTTCTTTGAGCACCGTCTTCCCCGGCGGATGATACAGCGGCAGTCCGGGGCCGGTGACGTCCTGAATCGAGAACAGGTTCATCTCTGTCTCTTATACACATCTCTGATGGCGCGAGGNGTGGTCGCGCTTTTCGGCTTCCTGCTGGCGCTCGAGGTAGGCCTCGAGGTCGCTTTCGTCCTCGAAGGCGGTGCCGTAGATCCGCGTCTGCATCGTATTCTCCTCGTCGCCGCGCCAGTAGGCTCCGGCGATCTCGAGCAGTTTCACGACGCCGATCTCGCCCGTCGAGTCGACGTGCGGGCCGGCACAGAGGTCTTCCCACTCGCCCTGTTTGTAGAACGAGACCTCGTCGGTCTCGTCGGCGAACTCCTCGAGTAACTCGAGTTTGTAGGGGTCGTCCGCGAGGCGGTCTTCGGCCTCTTCGATCGAGACGTCCTCGCGTTCGATCTCGTAGTCCTCGGCGATGATAGCCTCGATTTCGCCCTCGAGGGCGGCGAGGTCTTCCTCGTCGATGTCGAGGTTGTCGAAATCGTAGTAAAAGCCGTCGTCCGTCGGCGGCCCGATCGCGAGGTCGACGTCGTCGTAGTGGCGTTCGACGGCCTGTGCAAGACAGTGCGAGGCCGAGTGGCGCATCACGCGAAGGTACTCGTCGGACTGGTCGGTGACGATCTCGAGGTCGACGCCGTCGTAGACGGGCGCTTCTTTGGCGACGAGTTCACCGTCGAGTTTGCCGGCGACCGTGTCACGGCCGAGGCCGGGACCGATCTCGTAGGCACAGTCTTCGACCGTCGACCCCGCATCGACCTCGAGTTCGGAACCGTCTGGCAGTACGACCACGAGTTGCTCCTGCGATTGTGGATCTGATTCTGACATGGATGTTACTATGGCGTGTTCGTGAACTTCGGTAAGAAGTCCGATTGGACGTCCGCTCTGGCCGCTCGTCTGTGGAGCCGTGTCGACACAGCGAGCGGTAGGTGTAGGTTAGAAACGGGCGAAAGCCCCTGTAAAGCGGACACCTACCATCGTGGCTATGCGTAGTCTCGAGCGGGATAAAAACATTGTGATGGGGCGTCGTCAGCCGAACGGTTTTGGCTCCGAACGGGCTATAGCAGGTCGTGGGCTTCGATCCGCCGCCGGACGACGATCCGTTTGACGACCCGTTCGGAGACGACCCGCTCGAGGACCCGTTTGCGGGAGATCCACTCGAGGACCCGTTTGCGGACGACCCGATCGGCGGCGGAGACGGTGACGACGACCTCGAGGAAGCGTTCAGCGAGGGGTCGCGATCGACACTGCTTGCGTTCATCATCGTCGCGGTGCTCGTCCACGCTGGCCTCTTTAGCGCCAGCCTCGGCGTGCTGTTGGTCGGCTTCCGGAGTCAGTGGGTCGTCGGCAGCGCGCTTGCGATCGGTGGGGTGCTCGCCCTGGGCCTGGCTGTCGTCGGATATCGGCGATACAAGCACAGCCAGTGAGTCCCTGGTTGGTGACTCGAGACTGGGCAGAACGGACGAGATACAGCGAAACGAGCCGAGCGCTCGGCGTCAGTCCCGATCGGCCAGCAGCTCCTCGGCGGTGACAAGCGCCTCCATCTCGACGTCCGCGGCCTCGACGTTTTCGCGGCCGCCTTCCTGTCGATCGACGACGACCAGCGCGCGGTCGACGGTTGCCCCGGCGTCTCTGAGGGCTTCGATGGCGTCGACAAGGCTCGTCCCCGTCGTCACGATGTCCTCGAGGACGACGACTTCCTCGCCCTCCTCGAGACGGCCCTCGACTAAGTTCGCGGTGCCGTACTCCTTGCGCTGCTTGCGCGCGATGACGTAGGGAACCCCGGCGGCGACACTCGTTGCGGCCGCAAGCGGGACGCCGCCGAGTGCGACGCCGCCGAGTTTGTCCTCCGGCGTGACGCGCTCGGCGAAGGCGTCGGCGATGGCCTCGAGACAGCCCGGGTCGGTCTCGAAGAGGTACTTGTCGACGTAGTACTCGCTGGTCCCGCCGTGAGAGAGTTCGAACTCGCCGAACTGGACGGCATCAGCCTCGCGCAGGGCATCGATGAGTGCCTGATTCGTCATTGCTCGAACGGGCGGGCCGAACCGAAATAAGCGGTGTGGATCGGGCCAGCACGCGATTCGCACAAACTGAAGCCAAAAACGACTAACGCCACCCCTTCCTCGGAAGGAGCATGCACGTCTCTATCGTCGGCAGCGGCTACGTCGGCACCACGGTTGCGGCCTGTCTGGCCGATCTCGGCCACGAGGTCGTCAACATCGAAATCGATCAGGAAATCGTCGACACGATCAACGCCGGCGAGGCCCCGATCCACGAGTCGGGCCTCGCAGAGCGCATCGCCGAGCACGCGGGCACGAATCTCCGGGCGACCACCGACTACGCGGCGGTTCGCGACACCGACGTCACCTTCCTCTGTCTGCCCACGCCACAGGCCGACGACGGCAGCCTCGACCTCGCGATCATGCGTGCCGGCTCCGAATCCCTCGGTCGCGCGCTCGCGGCGAAAGCCGACGACCACCTCGTCGTCGTCAAGAGCACCGTCCTGCCGGGCACGACCGAGGACGTCGTCGGCCCCATCCTCGAGGACGAGTCCGGAAAACACGTCGGCGACGGCCTCGAGCTCGCGATGAACCCCGAGTTCCTGCGAATGGGAACAGCCGTGATGGACTTCCTCGAGCCCGATAAGGTCGTCGTCGGCGCGACGAGCGAGGACGCCGCCACGACGCTTCGTGAGCTGTACGCGCCGATCTTGTCACGGGAAGGGACGGATCTCGTCGAGACCGACATCCGTGAGGCTGAACTCATCAAGTACGCCAACAACGCCTTCCTCGCCTCGAAGGTCTCGCTGGTCAACGAACTCGGCAACATCGCAACGGAGTACGGCGCGGACGCCTACGAGGTGCTCGCGGCGGTTGGCCTCGACGACCGCATCTCCGAGCGGTTCATGCGATCGGGGCTGGGGTGGGGTGGTTCCTGTTTCCCGAAAGACGTCGACGCGCTGCGGGCCGGGGCTCGCGAACAGGGGTACGATCCAGCCCTGCTCGACGCCGTCGTCGCGGTCAACGACGCCCAGCCGCGCCGGCTCGTCGACTCGCTTGCGACCCACGTCGACCTCGAGGGCGCACGGATCACGGTGCTCGGCCTGTCGTTCAAGCCCGGTACCGACGACATCCGCAAGTCACGCGCGCTCGACGTGATCGAGTATCTACAGGATCGCGGCGCAACCGTCGTCGCCTACGATCCCGTCGCAGTTGAGAACGTCCGACCGATGTATCCCGATGTCGAGTACGCCGACTCGGCCGTCGACGCACTCGCGGACGCCGACGGCGCAGTCGTCGCGACCGACTGGCCCGAGTTCGACGACCTCGCGTTCGACGGGATGGCCCAGCGCGTGGTCGTCGACGGTCGCCGGATCGACGTCGACGAGGCCGACCTCGACGTGTACGAGGGCCTGACCTGGTAGTGTCCGGCTCGCTCGAGTCGCAATCAGAAACCCGTCACTGGCCGATCAGTACGTTTTTGCAGTCACAGCGGAGATTCCTTGGCGATGGACAATGACGCGGTTCGTGCGGACTCGAGGCTGTCGATCGGCGATGGGGAGGTCCTCTCCATGAGCCGTGAGACGCGCGACATCGCTGCCGAGGACGTCTGTATCCTTATCCCGACGCTCGACGAAGCGGCCACGATCGGCGACGTCATCGACGGCTTTCACGCCGAAGGCTACACGAACGTGTTCGTCGTCGACGGCGACTCCGAGGATGACACGCGCGAGATCGCCCGCGAGCGCGGTGCACACGTGCTGGTCCAGTCCGGCGACGGCAAAGGACAGGCCGTCCGCGAGGCCCTCGAGTACGTCAACGTCCCCTACGTGTTGATGCTCGACGGAGACGGGACCTACGATCCGGCCGACGCAGATCGGATGCTCGAGCCGCTCTCGCGCGGGTACGAGCACGTGATCGGCAATCGGTTTGCCGATATGGACGACGACGCGATGAAGGCGTTGAACGGTGTTGGGAACCGGCTGATCAACAAGTCGTTCCGGTTCATCCACGGAGCCGACTACGACGACATTCTCTCGGGATACCGGGCGTTTACCGTCGATTCGTTCGAGCGACTCTCGCTCGACTCGGACGGCTTTACGATCGAGACTGAACTCGCCGTCGAGTGTGTCAAACACGGACTCGAGACGACGGTCGTCCCAGTCAGTTACAGCGCCCGGCCGGATGCCTCGGAGACGAACCTCCACCCGCTCAAAGACGGCGGGACGATCATCCTCGCGCTCTACACACTCGCCAAGACGAACAATCCGCTGTTCTATTTCGGTAGCCTCGGCATCGGCGGCATCGTCTCCGGTGGGATCATCGCGTCATACGTCCTCTGGCAGTGGATTCAGCACGGACAGGGACACGAAATCATGGCGATGGTCTCCGCGGCTGCCATCCTGCTTGGCGTCCAGTTGCTCATGTTCGGCGTGCTCTCGGATATGCTCGTCACGCTCCATCGTGAGCAGCGACGCCGTCTCGAACAGATTACGCGCACGGATCGGGAGCGAGACGACGGAAAATAACGTCAGAACGGCAGCATCGATCGAACCTGCTGGAAAACGCCGCCGGAGTGCTCCCGTCGGTACTCCTCGAACGGCTCGTGAAGCGCGTTCAGCAGTTCCTGCCGGGAGCGAAACTCCGCTGTCTCGACTTCCTCAAGCATCGCCCCCAGCGCGACGTCGTTGCCGTGGACGTCATAGGGGATCTGCTCGTGGCCGAGTTCGGCGGCGACATCGTCTTTTGTCGCCGGAAACGAGAGCTCTGCTGTTCTGAGGTGTGCGTCGATCGCGGCGATACCGAACTCGACGCTTTCGGGTTCGTCGTCGTCTCCGCTCGAGGGTGGCCGGACTCCCATACCAACCAGTATCGTGTCCGACAGCAAAACCGCTACGAAGACTGTCGCGGGGCCCACGCGGTCGACACGCCTTTGGCACCGGCGACGGAGTATGGCGTATGACAGAGTACACGACGGTTTCGATCCCGAAAGATCTCGCTGACCGCGTCGAGGACACGATCGAAGGCACCAGCTTCCAGAGCACGAGCGACCTGACTCGATTCCTGCTTCGCAGTATCGTCATCCAACACCAGAAGCAAGGCAAACTCACGGAAGCCGAGTTCGAAGAGATCACCGAACAGCTTCGCGGCCTCGGCTATCTCGAGTAACAGCGACACACGCTTCCGATCCGGTCATCACGGCCGTTCAAGCCAGTCACAGCGACTGCTCCGGCGGGCTGGCGTCGATGACCTCGAGTGGCTGGCGTTCGCCACGGCGGTCGAAGGCGGCGAACGATCGCTCGTCGAGGTCCCACGGCGGGACGGCGATGAAGACTACCTCCGCGAGATCGTCTCGCCTCGTGACCTCGAGTTCCCGGATCGGATGTGAGACGAACTGGCCCTGTGCCTGCCGTGCGGGTGTCGAGAGATCGACGCCGAAGACGGCGTTGACGGCGTTTCCGGGGTCCGGAAGGTAAAAGTCCGTAAACACCGGCGTCTCGGGCGGAACGTCGATCCCAGTTCCCTCGAGTTCGCCCGCAGGCGTGACCGAGACGCCGGTCGTCACACGGTCCGGGTCGGCGTCGCTGGCCAGATCGAGGAGGACGTCGGCGAGGGCGCGCGTGATGTAGACCACAGTGATCGCTCTAGGCGTGGCTCGTAGTTAGTTGTATGCCACGCGGGCGCCGCTGGGGACGAGCTGGTCGGTTCGAAACCACCGTCGTAAGACAGTCTATATGGGAAGAAGCTGTCGAGCCATCCCCGCATACAGCAGCGGCGTACGCCGACGTGCGTTGGCAAGCGCGTCCTCGAGGGCCGTCGCGGCGTCGGTCATGACGCCGTGGCCGTGACCGACGAGCACCCGCTCGGGTGTGAACCGGCCCAGTTCCGCCCGCGGTGGGATGGCCCGTCGCATCGGATGGACGCCGAGGCGTTCGCCGCCGGCGAGAAAGTACGCTGCCGTGCCGACCGATTCGGGGACCAGCAGGGTTCCGTCGGCCGGGTTGTAGAGTGCGGCTTCCTGCCAGAAACGGTTGTTGACGACGGTCCGGGCCTCGAGGTTAGTATCCGAAAGCGTCCGCGAAAAGCGAGCAACGGGCGCATCGAGCTCCTCGGAGACACCCTCGAAGAAGTCGGGGAGAAAGACCGGCACGTTGTGGCGATTCGCGATCGCTGCGGCGTCGCGCTTGTGACGATCGAGTAAGACGACGACACCGGTCACCTCGCCGAAGTCGGCGAACAGGTCGTCGATCCCTTCGGCATCGACGGGATCGATAACCCAGACCTTGCCATCGACCTCGAGGGCGTGGCTCGCCCGCTGCATCCGTTCGTCGGGATGGGCGATCCAGCCGACACCGCCGTCGAAGCGGTCGATCTCGCGAAAGTCCGTCGCACGCTCGTCGACACGGAATGTCATCTGTCAGTGGTATGACCGCGCGGTGTATAAACGTGTAGCCAACAGGAACAAGACACCGACCGGCCCCGCCAGAGCATCTATGCCTCTCCCGGGTGTAGAACGGGTATGCTCACTGGGCTGTCCTGGCTCGCCCTCGAAGTCACGTCCCTCGAGCGAGCGCGTACGTTTTACGAGGAGACACTGGACCTTGCTGTGACGACACAGCGGGACGACGAACTCGTGTTTGCGGCGGGCGAGACCGAGCTAATCCTCCGCCGCCCCACCGCCTTCCCACGTGGCGGGCTCCACACCCACTACGCGTTCTCGATTCCCCACGCGGAGTACGACGACTGGTGGGCGCGGCTGAGCGAGGCGTACGAACTCGAGGAGGCCCAGTTCGGCCCCGTCAGTTCGCTGTATCTGGACGATCCCGACGGCAACTGCGTCGAACTCGGCCAACAGGACGTTTCGGGGCCGGGGATCGACGGGATCTTCGAGGTCGTCCTCGAGGTCGAATCACTCGAGCGGGCGACCGCGTTTTACACCGATCTCGGGTTCGAGACGGTCGATACGGGGAGCGACCGACAACGCGTCCGTCTGCACGGCCCGATGGCGCTGGAACTCTGGGAGCCACACCTGGGGATCGCCGACGCTCGCGGCGGTGTCCACGTCGATCTCGGATTCGAGACCGAAGAGCCAGCGGCGGCGCTCGAGGCAATTTCGGATCGCGTCCGTGCCGTCGAACGGGAGACGGACGACTCGGTCGTCGTTCGCGACCCTGACGGGCACTTCCTGACGTTTACAGGCGCTCAGTGCTGACGTCGACGCCCGGCGGTGCCACGAGCAGAAAGCCCCGGAAGTGGATCAGACTGCCACCCGACTCCTTGACATCGCGGGCAAAGCCCGACGCTAATTCGTTGACGTCGCCCTCGACGTTGAGGACGAGCAGGTTTCCCTTCGAGATTACCTCGAGCCACTCCGCCGCCGGCGTCGTCCCATCGAGGACGCCAAGGACGACGCTGCCTTCGATCTCGAGTTCCTCGTCGATGTGTTCCTCGACAGCGCGGAGGTCGAGGTCGAAATCGCTCATACCGGGTGGGTCGAACCGGGACGAGAAAAACGTTCGCCTCAGCCGACGGTTATGGAGCAGCTATGGGTCCTCGAGTGTCGAGTCGGAGAGACGACCACGAATCAGCTTGAAAACGAGTCCGCCCTCCCCGATTTGAACGGGGGGCAAGTCGATCTACAGTCGACTGCTCTACCAGTCTGAGCTAAGGGCGGTTGCACTTCAACGTAGCCGCTCTGGATAACATAAGAGTTGTTATTTTCGACGGCAGAAGACGCCGCCGTCGACCGAAATGGAAGAATGATTGATATAGATGGAGTCTCAACAGAGATGATAACCCGCAGATGAGCAAGATCACGTTCCGCGCCGACGATGCCCTCGTCGAGCGACTCGAGACCCTCGAGATTTCGAAAAGCGAAGCGATGCGGGAGGCGCTGCGCGCGTATCTCGCCAGCAACGGGCAAACTCGAGGGGGAGAACGTGAGCAGCGGATCGAATCCACACGAACGGGGACACTCGACGAACTCGTACAGGATCGCGTCGACGAACTGCTCGCTGATCGACTCCACGAACTCGGCCTCGAGTCGGCTCCGGACCGATCGACTCGAGTTGGTGACCACACAGTCGCCGATGCTCGCGCACAGCCACACGATCGCGAGATGTATGACACGGCCGAGCGCGAACAGCCCCATGGCCAGCAGTCGAGCGACGACGGACCACAGACCCACTGTGAGCAGTGTGGCGAGCACGTCGACGATGACCACATGTACTGCCCAAACTGTGGCGAGAAGACCTCGAGACGGCTATTCTGCGAGTGTGGTGACGAAATCCGCTCCGGCTGGTCGTTCTGTCCCAGCTGTGGCCGTCGGACGCCGGCCGCAAATGTACTAAATCGAGACAGTCATCCATAACGACTAGTGTAAGACACAGAAAGTCGTATTCGACGAAAGTTTTATTGCCTATGACAGTCTTCCACTTAGTCGCGTAAGACGGTTGTCTTACAACGATCGGCAAACGCCGAAAAACGCCCGATGTCGGGCGGTTACCGTGTAAGACACGCCGCGTCTGACAGGGGCGCGCCGCCGTCTTACCCTACAGGGAATACAACCATGGAGCGTGTGACACTGCGAATTCCGAAACAGCAGATCGAGGAGGTCGAACAACTAGTCGACTCGGGCGAGTACCCGAACCGGAGC
Organism: Natronorubrum sulfidifaciens JCM 14089; assembly: GCF_000337735.1. Classification (GTDB taxonomy): domain Archaea; phylum Halobacteriota; class Halobacteria; order Halobacteriales; family Natrialbaceae; genus Natronorubrum; species Natronorubrum sulfidifaciens. The sequence goes on from NZ_AOHX01000026.1 coordinate 203,740, forward strand.
GAGGCGATCCGGTCGGCCGTCCGTGAAATGATCAACGAACAACAGGACGGGCCGAGCGAACAGTCCGGTAAACGAACGTGGGCCAAGGTGTAACGATGCAGGATATCGTTCAAGACGCACTCGAAAACGCGGAGCAGGAGTCCAGAGAGATGGACGCCGACATGGACGGCGACGAGTTCGGCGACCCACGGATCGTTATCGTTGGCTGTGGCGGTGCGGGTAACAACACGATCAACCGGCTGTACAACATCGGCGTCGACGGTGCTGATACCGTGGCGATCAACACGGACAAACAGCACCTCAAGATGATCGAAGCCGACACGAAGATCCTCGTCGGCAAATCGCTCACCAACGGGCTCGGCGCTGGCGGCGATCCGTCGATGGGCGAACGGGCGACCGAGATGGCACAGAGCACGGTCAAAGAGGTCCTCGGGGATGCGGACCTCGTGTTCGTGACCGCGGGCATGGGTGGCGGGACCGGCACCGGTGCTGCCCCCGTCGTCTCGAAGATCGCCAAAGAACAGGGCGCGATCGTCGTCGGGATGGTCTCGACGCCGTTTAACGTCGAGCGTGCTCGCACGGTGAAAGCCGAGGAAGGTTTAGAGAAACTGCGCGATCAGGCCGACTCGATCATCGTCCTCGACAACAACCGCCTGCTCGATTACGTCCCGAACCTCCCGATCGGCAAGGCGTTCTCGGTGATGGACCAGATCATCGCCGAAACGGTCAAGGGGATCTCGGAGACGATCACCCAGCCCTCGCTGATCAACTTAGACTACGCGGACATGTCTACGATCATGAACCAGGGTGGCGTCGCCGTCATGCTGGTCGGCGAGACCCAGGACAAGAACAAGACCGACGAGGTCGTCAAAGACGCGATGAACCACCCGCTGCTGGACGTCGACTACCGCGGCGCGTCGGGTGGACTCGTCCACATCACTGGCGGTCCCGACCTCACCCTCAAAGAGGCAGAGGGAATCGCGGACAACATCACCGAGCGCCTCGAGGCCTCGGCGAACGTCATCTGGGGCGCACGAATCCAGGACAACTACAAGGGCAAGGTGCGGGTCATGGCGATCATGACCGGCGTCCAGAGCGCGCAGGTGCTCGGCCCAACCACACAGAAACAGGCAGACAAGTCCCGACAAAGCATCGAGGGCGTGAAAAATACCGACTTCGACGCGAGCAATCACATCGAAGACGGCGGTTCCAACGTCGGCGCACACAGCGACGGCGGCCGCGAGGAACTCGAGAAACAGAACGGCGTCGACGTGATCCGGTAATCGGTACGCGGCACTTGACACACCACCTGCCGTACGCGGCACCTGACACACCACCTGCCGCACGCGGCACCTGACACACCACTCGCCGCACGCGGCACCTGACACACCACTCGCCGCACGCGGCACCTGACACACCACCTGCCGTACGCGGCACACCGAATCACGATCGATCGACGGCTCGGTCTTGCCGTCCTCATTTTTCATCGACAGCGCTCGAGAGTCACAACAACCGTCTCCAGAGCTGGGGTGTCTGACAGACGGTTTGCTGCAAGACCAATTGCGTCTCGTCTTTGTGGCCGGCGAGACGCCTGTTTACAGCCGTATACAGACACAAAAGCAACGTTTCGCCTCGAGGGCACGAGCGAACGTCCTCGGAGGACACCGGAAGACTGCGCTCAAATGGGACTCAGACGAGCGACTCAAGCAGCGAACACTTCCGACAGATATCGCGGGTCGTCGTCGAACCACACTCGACACAGTCCTGTAAGTCAGCGCCGTCGTCGCCGCTGAACTCGTCGGACAGGATGCCGGCGAGTTCTTCGTAGCCCGAGAGAATAGAGTGGCGCGTTCCGGGATGGTTCTCCTCGAGTCCGTAGAGGAGTTGCTGGATCTCACCGCGGTAGGCCTCACTCGAGTGGGGACACTCGGTGATGTGGGCGGGGAGGTCGTTGAGGTGTGCGTAGAGTGCGACTTCCTTTTCGGGGACGTCTCGGAGTGGTTTCGCCCGCGGGACGAACTCGTCCTGTTCATCGCGTTCGGAGAGCGGTCCGAGGCTGGCGTCGAAGTGTTTCGCCATCTGTTCGACGTCGCCCTCGAGGAAGTTCATCAGCGCTGACTGGGCCTCGTCATCCAGGTTGTGGCCGGTCAACAGGAGATCGGCCTCGAGTTCGTCGGCATATTTCGAAAGGAGGTCACGTCGAAAGACCCCACAGTAGGCACAGGCGGCCATGTTTTCGGGGTCGTCCTCGACGACCTCGTCCATCCGAACGCCGAACTCCTCCTCGTAGCTGACGACTTCGTGGCGGATCTCGAGGTCGTCGGTGAGGTCGAGACAGGCCTCGAGGCTCTTGTCTCGGTAGCCTTCGATACCCTCGTGGATCGTCAGGCCGACGAGTTCGATACGAGGGTCGTCCGAAAAGGTGTCGTGGAGGATCTGTGTGAGGACAACGCTGTCTTTGCCCCCGGAGAGGCCGATCACCCACGTCTGTGGGGTTTCGGGCGTCGCGTCGTGTGGGACGAGATCGTCCCGGCGCACGCGGCGGCGCACCCGTTTTTCGACCGACTCACGAAAGTGGTCCGCACAGAGATGCGCCCCGGAGTAGGCGGCGTGCATCACTGCCTCCTCGGGACACCGATTACAGTCCATCGGCGTCAGGTAACCAACGAACGCGTATGTCCGTTTCGTCTCCCCGTCGGCTCCGTTCGGCTCGGATCAGACTGTCGGACAGACGTCAGTGAGACGTCGGTCGCGAAGTCGCGGCCGTCATCGGGAGTGACGGTCGCAGTCGCGCGACCGATCGTCAAAGAGTGTTGTCCGACAGTATCAAGGGCAGAGCTGGATGCCTATCGCTTGGCCACCGACGACCTCGTGTCAGGCTGGCACCGGCTCTTTGTCGTCCGTCGCATCGTCTTCCTCGACGGCGTCGGCCCCGTCCTCGAGGGCAGCAAGCAGCGTGTCGATGTGGCGGTCGCGGCTCGCGGAGGAGAACAGCTCGTGACCGCCATCGTAGAGGACGACGTGTTCGGCAGGCACCCGCTCGCCGATCGGAGCCAGACTGACGACGGGGTCGCGAAGCGAACAGAAGACGACCGCGTCGTGGTCGATTGTCAGCAACTCGGCTTGGGCTCGGCGGGTTTCCCGGACGAACGCCGGCGACACCCAACGTGGCATCGTCGCGAGCTGGTGGTCAGTTGCCTTCTCGCCGAGGGCTGTGCGGTCCATTTCACCGATCGGGAGACAGGGAAACGTCGTCGGCAGCTTCGACACCGCCGTCAGTGCCAGTTCGGGGTACACCTCGCTGTACCCCCACCACGGACTCAGGTAGACGTGGTTGTCCGCGCCGTCTAACGCTTGGCCGATGAGTGCGCCCGCGCTGTGGCCGAGCAACTGGTACTCCTCGAGGTCGACGACGTATTCGGCGATTGGCTCGAGCCAGTCGGCTTTGAAGTCGTCGATGTTCGTGGGGAGTTCAAACGCATGCACACGGTAGCCGGCATCAGTGAGCTTCCCGATGAGCCAACTGACGTTCTCGTGGGTCCAGCGGTTGCCCCAGCCCATGACGAACACGAGCTCGTCGTCGCCGTCTTCGTTGAAGATCCGGTGTCTCATACGGGTTTGTTCGCCGGGAACGGATAAAAAAGGTGCTCTCCTGACACGAACTCACCGTGGTCATTACGTCGTCCGCCATCGGCGGAAAAACGGCAAGAATCGGGTCACGCGTTCACAAATAGCTTTCCGAGCGGCCACTCGAGTCGAACCCATGTTCGACGCTCTCAGAGCACGGCTCTACCGGCTGGGGTTCAATCTGTTTCCGGCCTACCGCGGGACTGGCGGCCGCGTGACGTACGTCGCACCCGACTGGCAGGAAGTCCACATCAAGCTACCGCTGTCGTGGCGGACGCGCAACTACGTTGGCACCGTCTTCGGCGGCAGCATCTACGGGGCTGTCGACCCGTTTTATATGATGATGCTGCTGAAAACGCTCGGTGACGAGTACGTCGTCTGGGACAAGGAAGCCGAGATTCGATTCAAAAAGCCCGGGCGAGAGACGCTGTACGCGAACTTTCGACTCGCCGACGAAGAGCTCGAGGCGATCCGAGCCGAACTCGAAACAGAAGGGGCGGAGTCGATCGACCGCCATTACACCGTCAACCTCGTCGATGCCAAGGGAACGGTCCACGCAACCGTTCGGAAAACGGTCTACATCGCGAACGACCGAGGCACGTAGACGGGCCGACCGCGGCGGTGAGCACGGTCCGAAGAAACCGTTTTGCGACTCGAGGCCCCACACCCGCCAATGAGTGGCTTTGATCGCCGTGACGCAGTCGATCGGCTCGAGGAGTTGGTCGACACCGTCGAGAGTGAACGAATGCCCGTCCCGGTGCGGGAGATTTGGGCGTTCGGCGATGTCGCACTCGGTGTCGATCCCGTCGACCGACTCGATATCTACCTGACCAAAGACATCCTCGTGAGAGACGACAGCGAGCCCACTCACAGAGGGACCGACGCAAGCGAAGCGTACGACGTCAAGGGTGTCGGACAATCCGTTCGCGTAGACTGGGCCGCCAACTACCCCCACTACCTTCGGGCGAACGCCAACGGGCATGCCGCACCCGAAAAATGTCTCGCGGCCCACTTGCTCGGCGACGACGAACCGATCCATCTCGAAGTCTGTAACGCCTCGTTCGAGGACAACGTCACCCAGCGGCTTCGTGGCGCGACACTGCGTGAGGACTACACGCAGTTGCTCGATCCGCGTGGCGTCTGTCTCTGGGCCGACGGCACCCGAAGCGAGGAGGCGTTCCGAAAACTCCGCGAGAGTGAGTTGGCGCTGCCGACGCTGTCGGCTGCCCTCGAGATGCTCGGCCTCGAGAGCGAGGCGGCCAAAACAGCAGCACAGGAACTCCACGCATGGCGCGAACAACAGGAGGGAGTGACGGTCCGCGGCGATGTCGTCTAACGCGGGTGCGCCTGCTCGAGCGAGGGGTTTTGCAGCGCCGTCACCGTCGAGTGGATGTCTTCGAGACAGTCCGTGAACGCGGTCCGATCGAGACGAATCCGGTCGGTGCTGGGCTCATACTCGAGCAGCCCTGCATCGTCCAACATCGGTAGATGTACGTGACGAAGCTCCAGCTCGAGCGCCTGCGACTCAGCATCGGTCTCGGCCGACGACGCGGGCCGAGGACCGACGTTGGTGGCGAGTTCCGTGAACGAGACACTGTCCGTTCGTGTCTGCAGTACGTACTGAAAGATAGATTGGCGGCAAGGGTCGCTCAGGAGATCGAACGAGATCGCTGTGCAGGTGTTATCCGACGCCCCCACCACGTTCCTGTCGGTCATTATCCGACTAGTGACCGTGCCATCGGATAGAAATAATGCGGAAATATTCACGTCCTTTATGATCAATCAGGCAGAATAGGGAGACAGGCCCCATCCAGCGGGGGCGAGAATACAGACCGTTTCAGATGCTACTCAGTACGTTCTGGATCGACTACCCGATCCTTCGCGATACGTTGTCGGCTGTACCGGACGTGACGGTCACGTGGGAGCAGTCGGATCTCACCGAGGACGGCGACCATCGAATGCTCGTCTGGGTCGAAGGCGAGTCGGATGACGCGTTCGACGCGGCCCTCGAGGACGATCCGACCGTCAAACCGCCCACGCGGGTCGTCGAGTTCGACGACCGGCGGCTCTATCACCTCGAGTTGACACCCGACGGCCGAGAGAAGAGTGTGTACCCGATACTGATCGAGGATGGGAGTCTCCTGCGAACCGTTACGGCGACACACGAGGGGTGGCACTTTCGTGCCGTGTTTCCCACCGAGGGCGCACTCGAGCGGTTTCACCGCTTTTTCGTCGAGAACGACGTCAGCCTCGAGTTACAGCGACTCTACGAGGAACGTACTGGCGGCGGCGACAGCCAGTTCGGGCTGACCGACCAACAGCGCGAGACGCTCATCGCCGCCGTCGACGCCGGCTATCTCGACATTCCGCGCTCGTGTTCGCTCGCCGAACTCGGCGAGCAGTTCGATATCTCGCCGAACGCGACCTCCGAGCGCTTCCGTCGGGGAGTCAAAACCCTCACCGAGAACACGGTGTACCCGAGCACTCACTCAGAGTAAGGACTCATCGACGCGACCGCAGTGGTGCTCGAGTGCGATGACAACGGATTTTGCGCTCCCAACGAGTGTCCTCGTATGAGCGTCTCATCGGTTCTACAGCAGCTCCGTTCGCCCCGTGTCGCGATGGGTGCCAATCTCGCGCTCGTGATGACGGGGTCAGTGCTTGCCCTGTTCGGCGTGGTCGACTTACTCACCGGCATCGTAATCGTCGTGCTCGGATTCGCAGGTATTGTCATCTCGCTGCTGGGCCAGCAAGACAGTCAAGAACACGAGTGAGCCGGGTGTCGGACAGCGCTGTCAGACAACTCGGCCAGCAGTGACGAAAAACGGCACGGCTTCCTCGCGGCGGTACTCCCGTGTTTCCATCTGGGCGATGACGTCCCGTCCCATCTGTCGCCACGAACCACGGAGGTCGTCGTACGCCGCCTCAGTTAGTGGGCCAGCGAGCATCGTTTCGCGGTCGTCGGCCAATCCCGCCCCAGTTGCCTTGCGCCGGGCCGCAAGCAGCGCCCCCTCGCTGTAGGGCGGTTCGACAGTCCTGACGTGGTCGTACCGGCGTGTCTCACAGCCCTCGAGGCCGGCCGCCTCGAACGCCTCGCGAGCATCAGCCCCGAGGGCGACATCCGTCGGGACGCCCTCGAGATAGGCCTGTCGCGCCCGTCGTTCGAGCTGTCTCTCGGCGTCGACGCTCGAGTCGATCTCGACGGCAGCGTTGTCGGGTTCGATGGCGGCGACGCGGTCGCTCGAGACGCGGGCGAACTCTCTGAGGGCGGCCACCGGATCGGGGAGATTGATCAACAGCGCCTGACAGACCACGAGGTCGAACGTATCGTCGGGAAACGGGAGTTGAAGCGCGTCGCCGGCGACGACCGGGACGTGGTCGCGGGCCGCCGCGAGCAGGTCCGGATCGGCGTCACAACCGATCACGTCGGCCGCCGACTCGGCCTCGAGCACACGGCTTAGCTCGCCGGTGCCACAGCCGACGTCGAGGATTCGCTCGCGGGACTCGAGGGCAAGCGGGGCAAGCGCCTCCCGGGAGTCGTCCCACATCCCCTGGCGGGTCCGCTGGAGGTAGTCTTCGGAGAACTCGCGCACGAGAGGTCGTTCGACCGTCTCGAGTAAAAGCGGGTCGATTCCTAGGTCCGGCCCAGCTCTCGACCCACAGCGAAAAGCAGGATGAGACCGATCAGGATCATCGATCCCTGTGCGACCGCGGCGACAGTCGAGTCGACGGCCCCGCCGGTCAACAGCGCGATCACGTCGGAAATCCCACGGGCAGAGCCGACGACGCCAAGCAGGGCGAGCACGCCGATCCCGATGACAGCAAGGCGGCGTCGCTCAGTCTGGCGACCCACGACGCCGAGGCCAGCGATGATGACGCCGAAAACGGCCGGGATGAGTGCAGTAATACTCGCAAAGTCCGAGACCACGTAGGCGGCGATGCCGACGACGACGAGGACCGCGCCGAGGACGATCCCGAGCGTGGACGTCGTTTCAGCTGTGTCCATACGCGTATTCATCGGCGAGTTGTCCTATAGCTTCCCGTTAGGACAGTCGAAAAAAGACGGTCGCGCCGAGCGAAGGCTACTCGCGCAGTTCCCGCACTTTCTGGATGTTCCACGCGAAGCCGCGGCCGTCTTCAGTCGGCGTCTCGAGTGCGAACGGCAGTTCGCGCAGGTCGGGGTGGTTTACGATCGCTTGCATGCCGTCCTCGCCGATGTAGCCCTCGCCGACGTGGGCGTGTTCGTCTTTGTGCGTGCCGACGTCGTGTTTCGAGTCGTTGAGGTGGAGATATTTCAGGTACTCGAGGCCGACCTCGTCGTCGAAGCGGCCGACCGTTTCGTCGACGGCTTCGGGGGTCGTGAGGTCGTTGCCGGCGACCAGCGTGTGGGCGGTGTCGATACAGATGCCGATGTCGGTCTCGGTGCGATCGATGATCCCCGCGAGGTGGGCGAACTCGCCGCCGAGTTTCGTCCCGCTACCCGCGTCGGACTCGATTAGAATCTCGACCCCGTCAGGGACCTCGAGTTCGTCGATCAGACTCGCCGCGTTGTCGAGGCCGCCCTCGACGCCAGCGCCCGTGTGCGCACCGAGGTGGACGTTGACGTAGGGCACGCCGAGCTTCTCGGCAGCATCGAGCTCCGCCTGCATGCTTGCTTTGGACTTCCGACGGAGGTCGTCTTTGGGCGTACAGAGGTTGACCAGATACGAGGAGTGAATCACCCACGGCCCCTCGAGGGTTTCGTCGGACTCCGCTCGGAAGCCTTCGGCGGCTTCGTCGCTGATCTCGGGTTCAGCCCAGACCTGTGGCGAGGTCGTAAAGATCTGTCCGCAGTTGCCGCCGAACGCGAGTTGGCGATGAACCGCGTTCCGAACGTCGTCGTACGGCGGTGTTTCGTCGTCAGAGGAGACGCGCGAGCCGGAGATCGAAACGTGTGCGCCGATCTTCATAGCGTCTCGTCAGTACCGATCCCTGATAGGGATACCGGAGCGACTCGAGGAAGACAAGCGTCGCCACTGACAGTCATGGTCGATGTGAGACCGAACACTGATCAGAGCGTCGTGACTGTGGAGCGTAGTTGTCTGGAAAATGTCGTCATACAAAGTCGCCGTCAGGCGACGGAGATGCCGATATTACTCGCGGGTGACGTTCGTCGCGCGGGGACCCTTGGGGGCCTGTTCGATGTCGAATTCGATGTCTGTGCCTTCCTCGAGGTCCGGACCGCCAACGTCTTCCATGTGGAAGAAAACGTCATCGTCCGCGTCGTCCGTCGAAATGAAACCGTAGCCGCCTGTGTCGTTGAAGAAATCAACGTTACCTTTCGCCATTACAAACAAATGTACAGCCGATACACGGATAAGACTTGCGAGGGTCGCGGTACCACGACCACGTTCCTGTGGATTAGTCCCACACGTCGTGGCGAAAGGCCACGAGAGACGGTTACAGCCGCAATTAGAGCCATCGTCAAATAATCTGGACAATCGTGAGTTGTGTACGCATACCAGTTCAACGGCGGAACAAAACCCGTTTAGCCGGGCCGTTCTAGGGATGGACAATGAGTACGAGTTACCGGATCGGACTCGTCGGCAAACCCTCTGTCGGCAAGTCCTCCTTTTTCAACGCAGCAACGATGAACGACGTACCCGAGGGGGCCTATCCGTTCACGACGATCGACCCCAGCGTGGGCGAGGCCTACGTTCGCGTCGACTGTGCGGCCCCGGAGTTCGACGAGGAGTGTACCCCAAACGTGGGCTACTGTGACCACGGCACCCGCTTTGTGCCGACGAAACTCGTCGACGTCGCCGGATTGATTCCCGGCGCTCACGAGGGCAACGGACTCGGCAACCAGTTCCTCTCGGATCTGAACGAGACCGACGTGCTCGTCCACGTCGTCGACTTCTCCGGCGAGACGGACTCGGAGGGCGAACCCACCGAGGGCCACGACCCCCGCGACGACATCGCCTTCTTAGAGGAGGAACTGGACCAGTGGTATCTCGGCGTCTTAGAGAAGGGGATCAACCGCTACGAGTCCGGCTACACGACCGAAGACGACGCCATCGAGGAGGAACTCGCTGAGCAGATGAGCGCGTTCAAGACCAACGAAGACGAGATCAAACGCCTCATCCGACGCGTCGACGTCGGCTTCGAGCCCGAGGAGTGGGACGAGGATGACAAACTCGAGTTGGCCCGCGAGATCCGCAAGGAGACCAAGCCGATGGTCATCGCGGCGAACAAGATGGACACCCCTCAAGCACAAGAAAACTACGAGGAGATCACATCCGATCCCGACTACGAGCATCTGACGATCGTTCCCTGCAGCGCTCACGCCGAGAAGGCGCTCAAGTCGGCTGATCAGGCCGGCGTCGTCGACTACCGACCCGGCGACGACGACTTCGAAATCGTCGGCGACATCTCGGGCGAGCAAGAACAGGGTCTCGAGCAGATTCGCGATTTCCTCACCGAGTACGGCGCGACGGGCGTGCAGGCGGCCCTCGAGTCCGCGCTCTTTGACGTCCTCGAGGTCACGCCGGTGTTCCCCGGCGGCGCGAACGGACTGGGCAACGAACGCGGCGAGGTGTTGCCCGACTGTTATCTGATTCCGCCGAACTCGACCGCGGAGGACTTCGCCTACAGTCTCCACTCCGACATCGGCGACGGTTTCCTCCACGCGATCGACTGTCGGTCGAACCGCCAGCTGGGCAAAGACTACGAAGTCGAGCCCCGCGACGTGATCGAAGTCATCACGACGAACTGACCGGCGACACGCAGCGTCGGACCGACACCTACTGTCGCCAGACAAGCCGATTCGCAAGATCGTCAAGTCGACTCGAGAGCCCCTCGAGCCAGGCGCTCGGCGAGAGGGTTCGAAGCTGCTTTTCGTCGACTTCGATCCGCGCGTCGCCGTACGGATCGCGGGCAGCCCGTTCGTCGGCGTCTCGATCGCTGTTGGCGACGTCGACGGCGACCGACATTGAACAGCGACCACACGCCTCACGTTCCTTTGGCATGTGTGTTCGTCTCAGTGTACGGACTCCCACTGCTTAACTGCTGGCACAGCCGACCGCGACCGCAGTGGCGACGGACTTTTACTCGCGACGTGGCATCACCACACATGGACGACGACGAGTCCGCCACGGAGTCACGCGAGATGGCGGCTGACCGGCGGATGGACGAGCGCCTCGAGGGTGTTCCCGACTGGGACGACGAGTACGTCGACCGGGTGAGCGACCGGCTCCTGCACAACTACGACCTCGAGAAAGACTACAGCCTCGAGGGCGAGCAGTTCACACTGTATGGCAAGATGGAACTAATCAGCAAAAAGCAGTTCCTCCATCCATCGCTCTCGATCGCCGAACACGAGTCGACCGAACACCTGTTCGTCAGGCGGGTCGACCGCGTCGACGACCGGACGCTCGATCGGTTCGTCGATCTCGGCGAGCGGCTGGCCGACGAGTGGATCGAGCCGAACGAAGAACACTTCGCGACGGAGTTTACGTTCGTCGCGATCGCGCCCTCGATTCCCGACTCGATCCGCGAGCGCGTTGCGGGATTCGACGGGCGAACGATGCTGAAGTACGGCTTCCACGGCCACTACGAGATCAATCTGGCCGTCGTCGCCCCCGACAGCACGGCCCTCGTCGCGAGCGACAACGCCGACGTGGCGACCGCGTTTCGGCTTTGGGAACCGCTCGACGCAGATGAGTCGGGACTGCTCGAGCGGCTCTCGCGACGGCTCCGGCGATAGGCCGGCACTCCAAGACGGACTCGTTCTCGAGACGAACGTGTCGGCACACGAGCGACAGCAGTCACACACTCGAGTCAAAAAAGTCAAAAGCGCCACAGCAGTCGAACCGCGACTCGTCGTCGTCGCGGTCAGTCGTCCGAGCCGACGTCAGCTGCGACCCCGTCACCAGTGTTTCGGGCTGTCGTCATGTTGTCGTAGCCGATCTTGAACAGCGACAGCGCGAGGTAGATGAGGATCGCGATGATGATGATCTGAGCGACGGCCGAAACCTGCCCGATCAGCCCAGTCTCCGCCTCGGCGGTGATACCGAGCAGCCGACCGCCAAGGATCTGGTAGAGTCCGGTCCAGGTGAGACCGATGACCGTAATAAAGCCCATCAGTGCCATCGGACCGCCGGTCGAGATCAGCTGTTTGGATTCGCTCCAGTTGGCCAGCCAGATGGTGCCGGTCAGCAGCGCCAGCGACGCCAGCAGCTGGTTTGCGCCGCCGAACAGCGTCCAGAGGTCCTCCCACCGACCGCTGCCGAGCAGGAAGAACGCCACGACCGCGATGGCCGTCGTGTTGATGTAGCGGTTTGCTGCGTACGTTTCGACTGGCGTCTCCGGTGTGCCGACGATCTCCTCTAACATGTACCGACCCAGACGGACGGCGGTGTCCATACTCGTCAGCAGGAAACTCGCGAGCACGAGCGCCATGAACGGCGCGGCGTACTCGAACGGAATGCCAAGGGCAGTGAGAATCGCCCCACCACCGGTCGCGAAGTTCGGCAGCGCAAGCCCGATACCGCCGTCGGCAGCCGGGATCGCGACGATCGTCACCGCACAGAGTGCAACGGCCGCCAGCAGCCCCTCCGCGAGCATGCCGCCGTAGCCGATCAGTCGAGCGTCACTTTCTTTGTTCAACTGTTTGGCCGTGGTTCCCGACGAGACCAGCGCGTGGAAGCCGCTGATGGTCCCACACGCGATGGTGAGGAACAACAGCGGAAACAGCGGCATGAGCGGAATCATCTCCGCGAGCGGGCCACCCTGTCCGAGGAAGCCGTACCAGGCCCCCGTCGTGATTTCGAAGGTCAGCGCGTCGCCGGTTTCGGGATGAACGGCGTCGCTTCCCATCCCGGTGATGAACGTGCCGACGATGACCGCGAGCAGGCTCCCACCGACCCCTGCATACAGAAGGAACGACGAGAGGTAATCACGCGGCTGCAACAGCATCCAGACCGGCAGGACGCTGGCGGCAGCACCGTAAACGAGCATCACCAGCACCCACGCACCGATGTTCGCACTGCCGAGCAGTTCCGGGAAGAACGCCGCCGACTCGAGCAAGACGGTCGTTCCCGCGGGGTAGTCGCCGGGGACGATCGCGAGCGGGTACTGAATACCGACCCAGACCGACCCGAACACACCGGCGACGAAGACGACCGTCCCAACCGAGAACGGCAGTCCAAGCTGGTAGAGCCAGATTCCGAAGACGAACGCGAGCGTGACGTATAGCAGACTCGCGGTCGCGGCTTGCGGGTAGGCGTCCAGCACGACCCCGATGACGAGGGCGAACACGGCGACGACGAGGATCGTCAGCAAGAACGCGAACCACAGCAGCATGTTCTTGCCGCGTTCACCCACGTACTCGCCGATGATGTAGCCGATCGACTTCCCCTCGTGTCGAAGGCTGCTCGACAGCGAGATGAAGTCGTGAACCGCGCCCAAAATCGGATTTCCGATCGCGACCCACAACACCGCAGGCACCCAGCCCCAGACCAGTGCGGCCGTAATCGGGCCGACAACGGGTGCACCGCCCGCAATACTCGAGTAGTGATGCCCCAACAGTACCGGCTTCTTCGCCGGCACGTACTCCTGTCCGTCTTGGTACTTGTGTGCTGGCGTCTCCCGACTATCGTCGAGCCCCACGAACTGTGCAAGGTACCGCCCGTACCCCACGTACGCGACGGTAAACGTCGTCAGCACCAGTGCCACGATCCAAATGATACCTGCCATGCTATCGTCTCACTAACCGTGAGTTGAACGGGAGGAACATAAATATAATTCATTGAGTTCTAACAAATCCGTCAGCCTAGAGATAATTCTCCACGAGAGGAGGTATACGTGTATGGATACCGTCATTCAGTGGATAGATATAGCGAGAGCCGGTGGCTGAGTAAAATGACCGACAGAGACCTTCAATTCGCTTGAGATAATTCGGCGTCCACGTCGTCCAGTTCGAGGTCGCGCGCGACGTCTTCGAGAATGCTCCCGCGGACCTCTTCGACGCGCGTTTCGATGGTCGCGACGACCGGAGCGTCGAACGTCTCCTCGATGTGCTCGAGGCGGTCGCGTTCGGTGTCGACGCGGTCACGGAGGTAGGTCGCCCCGCGGCCCTCCTCGTGGGGCTCCGGTTCAGGCGTCAGGCGGTTAACGACGAGCCCGCGAACGGGTAACTCGGCGTCGGACAGCGTCTCGAGCGAGCGCCCTGTCTCCCTGATCGAAAGTTCGTCGGGATTCAAGACGAGATAGAAAGCAGACTGGTCACGCAACACCTCGCCGGCGTACTCGAAGCGTTCCTTGCGCCCTTGTAGGCGCGCGAGAATCGGATCGCCCTCCATCACGCGCCGAGGCTCTTGCTTGCCGATCGCGGCCTTCTCGAAGAGGTCGATGCTGCGCTCTCGTTTGTCCATCAGCCGCTCGATCCAGCGCTCGAGGAGGTCCGGCAGGGCGAGCAACCGGAGCGTCGACCCGGTTGGCGAGGTGTCGAAGACGACCCGGTCGTAGGGATCGGCGTTTCGCATCACGTCGACGAACCGATCGAACAGCGCGGCCTCGTAGGCCCCGGGCGTCTGGTGGGCCATCTCGAGTTGGATGTCGACTTCGTTGACCATCGCCGCGCTCAGTTGGGAGTTCAACTGCCGTCTGAGATCCTGCAGGTGGTCTTGGACCTCCTGTTCGGGATCGATCTCCATCGCCGACAGCCCGTCGTAGCCCTCGACGGACCGTGGCTCGTCGCCGAACGCCTGATCGAAGACGTCGGCCGTACTGTGGGCCGGGTCCGTCGACACGACGAGCGTTTCGAACCCCGAATTGGCACACTCGAGCGCGTAGGCGCTCGAGACGGTCGTTTTTCCGACGCCGCCTTTGCCGCCGAAGAAGGTGAATTTGGACATCGATTAGAAGTGGTACTGGTGGCCCTTGCGCTCGATGACGGACTGGCGGTCCCACATCCGACGCTCCCAAGACTGATACTCGTCTTCGAGATAGGGCAGGAGTTCGGCCGTGTAGTAGGAGACGGGACTCGGAATGCCGAACGCATCGGGGAAACACGCGAGCATGAACGCGTCCTCGGTGTCTTCGGCCTCGGCTTCGATCTTCTCGTAGGCTGGATGGGTGAACATCCCGTGATAGAGCCCACGAAGCCACTCCTCGAGTGTGGCACGGAAGGATTCAATCCGGTCGGCGAGTGTCATCGTCACCCATGCTCTGTCCCGAAGACGGAAGTATGTCTCCCCTCGAGACGACAGGGTGAGCCAATACGACGCTTCTTGCCGCTCGAGTCACAACGACACGGTATGCACGAAGACGAGATCCCCGTCACCGTCCTCTCTGGCAGTCTCGGCGCGGGCAAGACGACGCTTCTCAATCACCTCCTGCAGAACGCGGGCCGACGTGACCTCGCCGTGTTGGTCAACGATATGGGGTCGGTCAACGTCGACGCCGACCTCGTCGCCGAAGGGTCCGATCTCGACGCTGGCGGCGTCACCGAACTCTCGAACGGCTGTATCTGCTGTGAACTGCAAGACGACCTCGAGACGGCAGTCGTTCGACTGGCCCGCGAACGGGCGTTCGATCACCTCCTCGTCGAGTCATCGGGAATTTCGGAACCGGAACCGGTCGCACGGCTGTTTACGACCGCCTCACGGGTGGCCGCCAGCTACGAGATCGACGCGCTCGTGACCGTCCTCGATACGCGGCGCTTTCTCGACACGTTCGCCGGCGAAGACGTGCCGGAACGCCGCGGCGAGACGGAAGCCAACGAGACGCGCCCGCTTGCGGATCTAATGATCGAGCAACTCGAGGTCGCAAACCTCGTCTTACTCAACAAGACCGATCTCTGTACCGAGACCGAACTCGAGGAGGCCGAAGCACTCGTCGGCGCGCTCCAGCCCGGCGCCGAGACGATCCGAACGGCGTTCAGCGCGGTCGATCCCGACCGGATTCTCGGCGTCGACCTGTTCGATGCCGCCCGAATGGGCGAGTTAGCCGGCTGGCAGCACGCGCTGGCCGAGGAGGACGCAGACGATCAGCATCGCGACCACGACCACGACGATGGGAGCGACGACACCCACGACCACGATCACCGTCATCCCGAGGAACGCTACGGCGTCGACTCGGTCGTGTTCCGCGCGCGCCGGCCGTTTCACCCCGAGCGGTTCGCGGCGTTTCTCGAAGCCCTCCCCTCGAGTATCGTCCGATCGAAGGGGCTCGCGTGGATCGCCGGCCGGGACGGCAAAGTCGACCTCTCCCAAGCCGGCCCCTCGATCCGGGCGACCGTCAGGGGGCCGTGGATCGCGGCCCTGCCCGAGATCAGACAAGAGCTGTACCGTTCCAATCGGCCCGACCTCGAGTGGCACGACGAACACGGCGATCGCCAGACCGAACTGGTCTTCATCGGAACCGGCATCGATGACGAGCAGTTGCACGCACGACTCGAGGACTCTCTGGTAACCGATGAGGAATGGAACCGAGCGGACACCCTCGAGAACCCGTTCCCGACCGACGAGACCGACGACGTGGTGCTTCGAGAGCCCTGAGCGTCGTCGTGTCAGAAGCAGTCGCTCGGGGCTGGTCGTTAGCCGAGTTCGGCCTCGAGTGTCTCGAGCGCGCGCGTGAGTTCGCCCTTTCGTTTCCAAGCGGCGATCCGGTCGCCGAAGGGAAGCGGTGCCGCAAGCGAAACCGACGAGCGGAACGTGACCCGCGTGCCGTCGGTGGCGTCTTCGACATCGATCCACGTCTCCATGTGTGAGAACGGCCCCTGTTCGCCCTCCTGCGTGTAGTAGACACTGTCGTCGCGCTCCTCGAAGCGCAGCGGTAACTGCATGCCGGGCCCGCTGGCGACGACGATGGTGGTGTCGGCGTGCTCGTCGATCGTCTCGACAGTGAAACTCCCCTCCGCCTCGACGATCGTCGGCGGCTCGAGCCAGCGCGACACCACGACGGGCGACGCATCGATGACTCGAGACACCCTGACTTCCCGCATACCGACCACGTTCGGCGCGATTGGCATAAATGCCGCTGTCACCGGCCGTCGACGACGGCGACGTATACGGCACTGAAGACAGGGAAACGGCTAAGTGAGCAACGGTCCCGTATCTCGGCATGACTGAGTCCGACGCTGATCGAGACGGCTTTCGGGAGGGCCTCGAGTCCTCCCGTGGCGACCCGCGCGTACTGGCCGTGTTGAACGCCCTCTTCTCCGTGTTGTTTGCCGTGATGATCGTTCAGGGGGCCTCGCTCATCGGCGCGCTCGAGTACCGGATGACGACCGTCGCGGGCGTGGCCGTCGGGCTGTTCGTCCTGACATACGTGATGGCACGACGCTGAGACGGACCACCGCGATCGAAGCCGACGAACGACGGCGACGAACTCACGCGTTTGCAACGACCCGATAAGTACTCACGGCCGGATCGACTGGGTTCAGCTAATGGATCTGCGGACCGCCGCGGCCTACCGACCGACAAAGCCCGAACTCGCGGTTTTCGTCTCCGGGGTCACCAGTATGGGCCTCGAAATCCTCGCGGTGCGGATCATTGCCCCGCAGTTCGGCAGTCATATCTACACCGTCGGTGGCATTCTGACGGTCGTCCTCGCCGCATTGAGCCTCGGTTACTGGCAGGGTGGCAAGCGTGCACGCGGGGCGACGAATCGGGAGATGTCGTGGCTGTTGCTTGCGACGGCAGTGTACGTCGCGATCGTGATCTACGCCAGCGATATGCTCCTGATACAGACGTCGACACTGGCGTTGCCGCCGCGATATGCGTCCCTCCCGGCCGCGATCATCCTGTTCGGGCCGCCGACGTACCTGCTCGGCTTTATCAGCCCGTACGCCGCCGAACTCTCACAGAAGACAGGCACCGGCGAAGCGTCCGGCCACGTCTACGCACTCGGCACGATCGGCAGCATCCTCGGCTCGGCCGCGACCACGTTCGTCTTCATTCCCGCGATGAGTATCGATGCCATCGGCCTCCTCTTCGGTATCCTCCTCGTCGGCACGGCCGTCGTCCTGACGCTGCCATCGATCTCACGGCCGCCGCTTATCGCGAGCGCCATCGTCATCCTGTTGCTCGTCGCTGCGGCCGGTGGCGGCCCGATCGCGTACGACCACCGTGGTGAGGTCGTCCACGAGAGCCAAACCGCCTATCAGCAACTCGAGATCGTCGACGACGGCGACACCCGAACGATGTTCCTCGATGGCGCTCGCCACAGCGCGATCGACCTCGAGGACCCGAACCGACACGTCTTCGAGTACACGCGCTACTTTCACCTCCCGATGCTCATGACCGAGGATGTCGATGACGTTGACCGGGTGCTGTTCATCGGGGGTGGGGGCTACGTCGGACCACAGGACTTCGAGGACCAGTACGACGCCACTGTCGACGTCGTCGAGATCGATCCCGACGTCACCACCGCCGCCGAGGACTACTTCGGCCTCGAGGAAAGCGAGACGATGACCAGCCACACGTACGACGGTCGGCAGTTCCTTCAAAACACGGACGAGACCTACGACGTCATCGTCCTCGACGCCTACAAGCAGGATCAGGTGCCGTTCCACCTGACGACGGTCGAGTTCATGTCACTTGTCAGTGACCGACTCGCCGACGACGGCGTGTTCCACGCCAACGTCATCGCCTCGCCGAGTGGTCCCGCCGCCGAGTTCTATCACGCCCAACAGCGGACGATGGAGCAGGCCTTCCCCGACACCTACAGCTTCCGCACCTCGGAGTCAAACGCCATCCAGAACATTCAGATCGTGGCGACGAACCACGAAACCGGGTTCAGCGAGGGCGATCTCGCCGAACGAAACGACGCGCGCGCGCTGAGCGTCGACCTGTCGGACGCCATCGACAACCACATGGCCGATTCCGACGGCAACGAGGCCCCGATCCTCCGGGACGACCGTGGCGAGGTCGACAGCCTCCTCGATCCGATGTTGGGCCAACGGTACGTGATCGAGGAGACGGCCGCTGACTCGAGCGAGTCACCGGCCCCTGCTCAGTCAGCCGGCGGTGGACCACTGCACGCGGCGACACAACAGGCGGCGTTCGAGCCGCCACTCGTCGTCACCCCATCCGAACGGTGAGGACAGGAACCTCGCTCTTTCGAACGACCTTCTCCGTGACGCTGCCGAGAACGAGTCGATCCGCACCGGATCGGCCGTGGGTCCCCATCACGATCGCATCGATGTCGTGCTCGTCGGCGTACTCGAGGATCTGGACGTTGGGCTTGCCGTGTTCGATCGCTTCGACGACCTCGAGGTCGTGTTCGCGTGCCAGTTCGGCAATCTCTGCGGTCGCAGCGTTCCCTTCGTCTCGTTGTTTTTCGACGACGTCACTCCACTCGGCCGACGCCGGCTCCGCACCGGCCGAGAAGCCGCCGAGCGGAATGGGCTCGACGACGTACAGCGCGTGAAGTTCCGCGTCGTTCTGTGCGGCCAGTTCGATTGCTTCCTTGATTGCGGCGGTGGCTGGGTCGCTTCCGTCCGTCGGCACGAGTATCCGGTCGTACATTGTAATCGCGTAGCACGTCACGTCCGTGACCAATATAGATTGCGACGGTTCCGGACGCGTGGTGGGTTCGTCCTCGATGGGGTGTTCTGTCGAAGCCGCTGTCTTCTCACTCCGACCACTCCGCTCGAAGTAGGCCGTACTGGATCGTATCACGGTACTCACCGTCAACGAAGCGGTCCTTCCGGAGTCGACCCTCCTGACTGAACCCGAGCGACTCGAGCAGGCCGCGGGACGCGTCGTTGAAATCGTAGGCGACCGCCCAGACACCGGGTGTGTCGTACGTTCTGAACACGTACTCGATAACCAGCGAGACGGCCTCCCGACCGTACCCCTCACCGTGGACCTCGGGGAGCAGCCAGTACCCCAGTTCGGGACGCCGCCAGTCGGCGTCTTGCACCGAGATGAAGCCGATCGGACGCGTTCCATCGCACTCCGTCGAACCGTCGAGACAGACGAGAAACTGGTCGTCGTCGGGGTCCTCGACCCACTCCTCGATTTCCGACTGCGTGCTGACGGGTGCACCGAGTGGGTAGCGAAGCGCCGGATTGGCGCTCCCGCGCTGGAGAAACGGGACGTCTTCGTTCTCGACTGTCCGGAGCGTGACTCGCTCACCACTCTCGACACGTGCGCCTGGCATGTTCCCACCGATCGTGTCGGCAAGTATATGTTTTCTGTTCGGCCAGTCGGAACCGCCGGCTCACTCGAGTCGGCTGTAGTCGGGATCGAACAACTGTGCCGAGGTTGGGGCCGGATCGCCCTCCGTCAGGTTGTACGTCGAGAAGTCGTCGACGCCGGCCTCTCGGAGGAGTTCCTCGTCGTAGACGCTGTTGCCGGTGAACTCGGCTGGATCGCGGCTGAGGATCTCGAGGACGGTGTCGCTGACGATCTCGGGGGTGCGCCAGTCGTCTTCGGTTCCCATCCCGAAGTACCGCGTGGCACGCGTATCGATCGCGGTCACAGGCCAGAAGGCGTTACAGCCGACGTCGTCGCCACCGAGTTCGCTCGCAAGCGACAGCGTGATGAACGTCATCCCGAGTTTCGACCACGCGTAGGGACCCGAGCCCGGCGAGCGATCGATCCCCACCGGCGGCGCGTTCGTCAGCAGCCATGCGTTGTCGACCTCGCGCAGGTGGTCGGCGAAGGCCCGCGAGGTGAGATACGTGCCCCGCACGTTCACGTCGGTCAGCAGATCGAACCGCTTGGGTGGCAGGTCCTCGACGGCCGCCAGCTGGATCGCGCTCGCGTTGTTGATGACGATGTTGACCGTGCCGAACTCGTCGATGGCGCGCTCGGCCGCGGCCTCGACCGCCGCTTCGTCGCGAACGTCGAGTTTGAGCGAGAGGGCGTCGACGCCGTGTGCTTCCGCCTCGCGGGCCGTCTGTTCGATCGAGCCCTCGAGGTCGTTGTCTGCGTAGTCGTCGTCTTCTTCGCTCGTCTTGCCGGTCGAGACGATGTTACAACCCTGCTCGGCCAGCGCGAGCGCGATCGATTTACCGATGCCGCGAGTCGTTCCCGTAATAAACGCCGTCTGTCCGGAGAGGTCGGGTCTCGAGCGTGTCATATGTTCGCATCCATCGGCTCGTTGATAAGGCTCCCTAAACCGGACGCACGTATCAACGCCGTCGAACGTGTCTCGAGTTTCCATCACGCCGCGGGTGCCGATGGCAACGTCCAGTATCAATCCGTGAGCGCGATATCAAATGGGGGAGCCGGGTGAACTCGGAGAGCACTCGAGGCACGACACAGTGCGTCGGGCGACAGCGCCACTGCTGTCCGCAGCACTGTGCAAAAAAGTGAGAAGCGCTCGAGACCCGATCAGTCGCCGCTGCCGCCGGTGACGACGACCGGGCGGTCAGTGTTCAAGATCACGGACTGCGTGACGCTGCCGAACACCGCCTTTCCGACCGGGGAGCGTTTCCGCCCGCCGAGGACGATCGCATCGACGTCGTACTCGTCGGCCCGCGTCAGGATGTCGCCCTCCTCGACGTCGCCGCTGCCCTCGAGGACGGTGACGTCGACACCGTTGTCCTCGAGGTGTTCTTTCGCCCGGCGAACGGACCCGATTCGAGATGCCGATTTGAACTGTTTGAAATCCTTGGGAAGGTCCTCGCTTTCGTCGGTGAAGATGAACAGTAGATACGCCTCGACCGACTCGGCCGCGTCGGGCAGCGATGTGATGTATCTGGCCTGTGTGATCGCTCGATCTTCGTTCGTGTCGACGGGTACTAGAACGCGATGCATAGGAAGGTGTTCACACATCACAGTAATAAAACCGACTCCGACTGTCGGTTCCGTAGAACGGACAGCCGATGGGAGTCATACTGCCGGACACCAGTCAGTACACGCCCGATCGTGTCTCACGGCTCGCGGTCGCGCAGCGATCGGCGCTGGATCTTGCCGGTGGTCGTCGTCGGCAGTTCGTCGACGAACTCGATCCGTCGTGGATACTCGTACTCGGCGAGGCGGTCTCGGACGAGGTTGCGGATCTCCTCGCGGAACTCGTCGGGGTCGTAGTCGTCACTTGCTGGCTGAACATAGGCTTTGATCGCCTCGCCGTGGGTTTCGTCGGGGACGCCGATGACGCCCGCCTGTTCGGCCTCGGGATGGTGAAGGATCGCCTCCTCGACTTCCATCGGCCCGACGCGGTAGCCGCTCGTGAGGATCACGTCGTCGGTCCGGGAGACGAACCACAGGTAGCCCTCGGCGTCGCGTTTGACGAGATCGCCGGTGAGAAACCACCCCTCCGCAGTCTGTTTGTTCGCCGTCTTCTCGGGCAGCCTCCAGTACTCGTCGAAAAACACGCGGCGATCACCGGGCTTGACCGCGAGTTCGCCGACCTCGCCGGGCTCGAGTTCGTCGTGCGTCTCGGGGTCGAGCACCGCCAGTTCGTAGCCGGGGAACGGTTTGCCCATGCTCCCGGGACGCGTATCGAACCAACTCGAGGAGTTGCCGACGACGAGGTTGAGTTCGGTCTGGCCGTAGAACTCGTTGATCGCGACGTCCGCGAACGTCTCGTCGACCCAGTCGACGACTTCCGAGGTGAGCGGTTCGCCCGCCGAGGCGAATGTCTCGAGGGCGAGGTCGAACTGCCCCTCGGGGTCGTCGACGGCCATTAGCATCCGGAGCGCCGTCGGCGGCATGAACGCCTTGGTCACGCCGTGGCGTTCCATGAGGTCGTAGGCCGCCTCGGGGTCGAACCCGTCGCGGGGCCAGCCGACGACGGTACAACCGTGGTGCCACGCCGCAAAGAGCGTCCCACCGAGGGCGGCCCCCCAGGCCCAGTCGGCGGGCGTCCACACCGTGGTCTCACCCGCCTCGAGGCCCTGATCGAAGTAGTTGTACGCCGCCGCCGCTCGACCAAGCCAGAGCGCGTGGCTGTGACGAACCCCCTTCGGCGGGCCCGTCGAGCCGCTCGTGTACATGATCGCCGTCGGCGTCTCCGGCGTGGCGTCGTAGATGTCGATGCCGGGTTCGTGGGCCGCGAGCAGGTCGTCGAAAGCGTGTGCGTCGCCGTCGACCGACGAGTCGTCGCCGAGTTCGATCACGTGCTCTAAGGCGGGGCAGTCGTCGCGAATCTCGTCGACCGTCTCGCGCACGCTCGGATCGACGACGACGGCCACGGCCTCGCTATCGGCGAGTCGGTACTGCAGGGCGTCGCGGCCGAACAGCACCGTGAGCGGGACAGAGATGGCACCCACCTTCCAGTTCGCGAGGTGGGTCAGCGGGTTCTGGGGTTTCTGCGGGACGACGACGCCGACACGGTCGCCCGCCTCGACGCCGAGGTCGGCGAGGGCGGCCGCGAGCCGATCGGAGCGCTCGTCGAGGTCGTCAAAGGAGTAGGTCTCGAGGCCGCCGTCGGGCTGTTCGTATCGAAGCGCCGTGCGACTCGTGTCGTCGTGTTTCCGCAGGAAATCGACGGCGGGGTTGAACGACTCGGGAAGGTCCCACTGAAACGTCTCCCTTGCCTGCGCGTGCTCGTCAAACGTCGGCATCACCGTCCATGTCATGCGTGGGGGTTGTTGGGCCAGCACATAGCGTTTTTCGACACGTCGTCGGTGGCGAGCAGTTGCTCGAGGCGGCGATCAGTATATGTATCGAGCCTCCGACAGTGCATCCATGTCACAAGACGCCCTCGAGGCCGCCGTCTTCGATCGAGAACCCGACGATCGAGTGCAGATCCTCGACGCCGACGGGACCGTCGTCGCACCCGCTCTCGAGCCGGCCCTCGAGCCCGAGACACTGCGAGCGATGTACCGAGATATGCGGTTTTCCCGGCGGTTCGACGAACGGATGATCAGCCTCCAGCGGCAGGGTCGTCTCGGCACCTACGCGTCGCTGGCCGGCCAAGAGGGGAGTCAGATCGGGTCGACGTACGCGCTCGCCGAAGCGGATCTGCTGTCGTTTCAGTACCGAGAACACGGCGCAGTCGCCGCGCGGGGGATGCCGTGGGAGTACCTGTACTACTGGATGGGCCACGAGGAGGGCAACGCCGCGCTGGCTGAGATCAACGTCTTCCCGCTGAACATCTCGATCGGCGGCCACCTCCCCCACACCGTCGGCTGGTCGTGGGCGGCGAAGCTCAAAGACGACGAGCGAATTTGTCTGACCCATTTCGGCGATGGCTCCACCTCGGAGGGCGATTTCCACGAAGCGATGAACTTCGCGGGCGTCTTCGATACGCCGACGATATTTTTCTGTAACAACAACCAGTGGGCGATCTCGATCCCGCGCGAGGACCAGACCGCGAGCGCGACCATCGCCCAGAAAGCCCACGCCTACGGCTTCGACGGCATTCAAGTCGACGGGATGGACCCGCTCGCGAGCTACGTCGTCACGAAAGCGGCACGCGAACGGGCGCTCGAGCCCGGCGACGACCAGTTACGGCCGACGCTGATCGAGGCGATCCAGTACCGCTACGGCGCGCACACGACGGCCGACGATCCGTCCGTCTACCGGGATGACGAAGAGGTCGAACGCTGGCGCGCAAAGGACCCGATCGACCGGTTCGAGGCCTATCTGCGGAACGACGGGGTTCTCGACGACGAGCGGATCGACACGATCGAAGCCGAGATCGACGACACCCTCGCGGCGCTGATCGACCGTGCCGAAGCCGGCGAGCGCGATCCGCTCGAGATGTTCGAGTACACGTACGACGAGCCGACGCCGCGACTCGAGGAACAGCGAGCCGCCCTCGAAACGCTCCGGGACACCCACGGTGATGACGAATTACTCGATTACGAATGAGTTTGACAGGTCCAATATAACTCGCGCAATAGGACAGGGAAGCAACTATGGCCACGTCGTCGCTGCGTTCGCATACGATGCAACTCGAGCAGCCGACACAGGACCCCGACTGGAGCGGCACGATCCCCAGCGCGCTCGACGTGCGAGTGCTCGGTCTCGTCGTCGTCACAGCGGGGCTGGCCGCGTCGGTGAACATTCCCTACGGTGGCGTGCCCGTCGCACTCGCTGCGTTCGTCGTTCTCGTGGGTGGCGGCGTCGTCGGTCACGTCCTTGGCGAGCGAAAACTGCGCCGGATCACCGACGGCCTCGTCGAGCGGTGGGCCGCGGCCGGCGGACAGATCGACGACGTCACGCGGTCGGCCGACGGGATGCGAACGGAGTGGACCGTTCACACGCCGGACGGCGACGTGACGGTCGGCGGGGTCGCACTGGTTCCCATCGCCCAACTTTCGGTCGAGTGGCAGGGCGTCGGCGACACGATGGATGCAAGCGAGGCGGCGGCCAATCTCGACACGCTCGCCGACAGCCTCTACGAGGAGGTCTTCGAGATCGGCGTGACGCCACAGCGGGCCTGATTTTTCGCGAGCAGCAGGGGTCGACTCGCGACCGTCGATCAGGGGTGATTCCGTGGCTGACAGTTAAGCCACTCGACAGACACGTGTTCACGTATGCCAGTAGACACCACCGACGGCGTGGGGTTCGGTGTCGGCGACGAAACACAGCTCATCCTCGACAGTCTCGACGAGTTCCTCGAGCAGGAAGTCGAGCCGCTCCTCGACGACCTCGGCGATGTCGACACGAATCCGCGCACGGGCCATCACGAGAACGGCCGCCTGACGGACGAGGTGCTCGAGGCCCGTGAGCAGATCCGGCGTCGATCCGCAGACGCCGGCTTCTACGCGATGAACCTGCCCGAGGCCGTCGGCGGTGAGGACGTCTCCCCAGTGACGTGGTATCGGGCGAAAAAACACCTCGCGTCTCACGGCCCCGGGCTATCGCGCTACGTGCTGGCCGGGCCGGAAGGGCCGAAACCGCTCCTGTTGCAGGCAGCGGGCGACCAGATCGAGCGCTACCTCGAGCCGACCGTCCGGGGCGAGAAATCCACGGCGTTCGCCCAGACCGAGCCGAGCGTCGGCTCCGATTCGCCGAACATGGAGACAGTCGGGAGGAAAGACGGTGACGAGTGGGTACTCAACGGGCGCAAACAGTGGATCACGAACGCGCCGTATGCCGACTTCGTCCAACTGTTCGCGCGGACGACCCCACAGGAGGAAGCCGGACGCTACGGCGGCATCACCTGTTTTCTCGTCGAACGCGACGAGTACGACCTCGGATCGTACAACAACGCCGTCGGCGCGGTAGGGACACAGGCCGAGATCGTCCTCGACGACGTCCGTATTCCGCAAGACAGGGTGCTCGGCGAGGTTGACAACGCCTTCTACGCGGCGATGGCGTTTCTCTCGCTCGGTCGCCTCGAGTTAGGCGCCGAAGCCGTCGGCTACAGCGAGTACGCTCTCGAGCAGGCTCGTGAGTACGTCACCGAGCGCGAGGCGTTCGGCCAGTCGATCGGAAACTTCCAGCAGGTGTCGGCGAGCCTCGCTCGCGGGAAGGCCAAGACGTACGCGGCCGACGCGGCCGGGTTGAAACTCGCCTGGAAGATGGCCACCGACGAACGGACCGTGATGGACGCGTCCGTGTTCAAGTGGTTCGCCACGACGGTCATGTGGGAGGTCGCCGACGCCGTGGTGCAGGTCCACGGGGCGAACGGCCTCGCCGAGGAAAACCCCTACATGGATCTGCTCCATCAGGCGCGTATGCTGCGAATCGTCGAGGGCACGGACGAGATTCAACTCAACACGATCGCCAAGGAGTTGGGACTTACGGAGTAAACCGGGTGAAGAGATCGACGATCGCCCCGTAACGTAAAGTATCGGTACGAGTATCCGTTCGATATGCAACTCGATGGCGTTCGCGTGCTCGATCTCTCGCGACTATTGCCCGGCCCCTATGCCACGCAGTTACTCGCAGATGCTGGCGCAGAGGTCATCAAAGTCGAAGACACCGGCGTCGGTGACTACGCTCGAGCGATGGAGCCGCTGACAGATCGTGACATCGGCGCGATCTTCGAGATGGTCAACCGAGGGAAACACAGCGTCGCGATCGACTTGAAAAGCGAGGACGGGCGAGCGGCGTTCTACCGACTCGTCGAAGAGGCCGACGTCGTCCTCGAGGGCTTTCGCCCGGGCGTCGTCGACCGACTGGGGATCGACTGCGAGACGCTCACCGAGTACAACGACGAACTGGTCTACTGTTCGCTCACCGGCTACGGACAGGACGGTCCCTGGGCGGATCGGGCCGGCCACGATATCAACTACGTCTCACTGGCTGGGCTGATGGATCTGACCCGCGACGCCGCTGGCGAGAAGCCACAGGTGCCCGGCTACCAGATCGGCGATATAGCCGGCGGGCTGTTCGCTGCGTTCGCTATCGTCGGCGCGCTGCTCTCGCGCGAGCTTGGCAACACCGGCGGCGAGTACATCGATGTCGCGATGGCCGACGTCGTCGCCTCGTTCTCCCAGTCGGTTGCCTACCAGTCGGTGACCGGCGATCCAGCCGAGCCGCGACCGGGGGAGACGCCGCTGACCGGCGGCGTCCCGTGGTACGACAGCTACGAGACCGCCGACGGCAAGTGGATCACGTTCGGCGCACTCGAGCCGAAGTTCTGGCGAGCGTTCTGTGAGGCGGTCGACCGGGACGACCTCGTCGACAAACACGGCTCGCAGGACCCAGCCGTGCTCGAGGCACTCGAGGACGAACTCGAAGCCCTCTTTCGCGAACGAACGCGAGCGGAGTGGGAAACGATGCTTGACGATGTCGATGCGGCGTTTGCCGGCGTCTACACGCCCGCGGAGATGGTCGACCACCCCCAGTTTCAGGCTCGAGGCCTCGTCGTCCGGCCCGACGACGCACCGCCACGGCTGGGCTTTCCCGCTCGTGGCAGCGACGTGCCGGAGGCGGCTGACGAGACTGTGCCCGCCCACGGCGAACACACCCGCGAGTATCTCGCCACCGTCGGGTACGACGACGACGCGATCGACGCGCTTCTCGAGGCCGGGACTGTCCGTCGAGACGAGCCCTACCGCGGCCAGTAACCGGCAGTACACGCCCACTCGTCGAGGCCGGCCGTCGGCCCTTCAGACTCGAACTGGATGTTCGTCCAGGAAAATAGTTATTAGGGACGATATCATTGCAGTACTCGGGTGCGTACTGAATGAAGCGATACGATAGCCGATACGAGTGTCGTGACTGTGCAACAGAAGTTCATCCCGTCTCGTATCGAGCGAACTGTCCGGACTGTGGTGGACCCCTTCGTTCCACGGCGACACGGTATCGCGGCGGCGAAGCGACAGGGCGCTGAGGACTCGTCGCTGGCTCTCGAGTGGACTTTTGAGGGTGTTTTCGATCCAATATAGACATATATCCACTCTTTATCGAAATAATAGACATTTAGTCACTATTCTAGCACATACGGAGAATACACCCACAGCGGATATATACTGGGTCATGGTACCGCTGTACAAGCCATGATAGAGATTCCAGTCACACACGTGCTGAAGCATGCCGCACCGACGATTGCGCCGGAGACGCCCGTTACCGAGGCCGCCGTGGAGCTTCGTGCACCCGAGGTGTCGACGCTGGTCGTCCTTGAGGACGAGGCTGTGGTCGGTATCCTCACCGAATCGGACGTCGTTGCGTTCGTGGCCGAAACGCTCGAGCCTCATTCGGTCGAGACGATCATGTCGTCGCCAGTCACGACGATCTCACCGGGCGAGTCACTCGTCGCTGCCGCCGAACTGATGCAAGCGGATGGCGTCAAACACCTGCCAGTCGTCGACGGCGAGACCTACTGTGGGCTCGTCTCCGCGTCCATGCTCGCGCCGTACCTCTCACGGAACCGACTCGAGATCGACTGGCAGGACGACCCGATTCGAATCGACGCCGGCGAGGGTCATGGCATTCGAGTCAGCGAGTGAGACGCCCCTCGGAAGACGTCATTCGAACAGTTCTTCGTGTCGTTCCGCGAGATCCGTGTACTCACCCGAGGAGAACATCTCGAAGATCTCCTCGGGGTCGATTGTCGTCTCCTCGAGCGGCGTGATTTCAGCGGGGACGCCGCGAACGAACGACTCGGGCGGGATGTCGTACTCGTCGGGGATCACCGTTCCGGCGGCGACGACGGTGTTCGAGCCGATCGTTGCACCCGTATTGACCGTCGTGTTGAACCCGACCAGCGACTGTTCGTCGATGGTCGCCTCGTTGAGCACTGCCCCGTGGCCAACCATGACGCGGTCTGCGAGCGTCGAGGCGTGAATCGTTGCGTTGTCACCGATATGTGCCTGTTGCCCAATGCGGACGGGACCGATATCACCACGAAGGACGACTCCCGGCCAGACGCTCGCATCGGCCTCGACCGTCACGTCACCGACAAGCGTTGCCTCCCGGCTGACCGATGCCGAATCGTCGATCGTTGGTGTCGTCCCTTCGAACGCGTACTGTCGACTGTCCACCATGAGAAAGCGGCCCACGTCGCCGATAATAAGCGTTCGTTACGGGTTCTGTGACCCTCATCCGACGATGCGTGTCGCTCGACCGAAGCACTGGGGAGCCCTCGACGGCACCGATGCTTTCCCTCTCGGACGCCACCAGACCAGTATGCTCGTCCTCGGCGACGCCCACGCGTCCGATCCGACTCGTCGCGAGACGCTACTCGAACTCTACCGAAGCCTCGAGCCCGAGTACGTACTGCAAGC
Source organism: Natronorubrum sulfidifaciens JCM 14089 (assembly GCF_000337735.1). Taxonomy (GTDB): domain Archaea; phylum Halobacteriota; class Halobacteria; order Halobacteriales; family Natrialbaceae; genus Natronorubrum; species Natronorubrum sulfidifaciens. The sequence continues at coordinate 232,934 of NZ_AOHX01000026.1, forward strand.
CGGCGATCTGGAACTGTACGACCCGCCAGCGCCGACGTGGTTCGTCGCGGGCAACAACGAAAATCTCGACGTCATCGAGGCACTTCGGGCGGGCGAGGAGCCACCGACGCGCGTGACCGCCACCCTGCTTGCGAGTACAGCCGCGACCGTCGACGGCTGGCGCGTCGCTGGTCTCTCGGGGAACTACGCGCCGACGAAGTACGACTGTACGCGAACTGAACTCGAGGGGGACCGTCGTCGCCATTTCACCCACGAAGACGTCGAACGGGCGGCCACGCTGTCCGACGTGGACATCCTGGTCACCCACGAGGCGCCGACCGGCCTGCTGTCGTACGGCTACGATCCAGGCTGTGAACACATCGACGGCCTGCTCGAGACGCTGTCGCCGGCGCTCTGTCTGGTCGGACACCATCACCGCCACCGCGAGACCGAGATCGACGGCACCCGCGTCGTGAGCCTCGCACCCGCCTGGGAACGGTACTATACGCTCGAGGGCGACCCCGACGGCTTCTCCCTCGAGGCGACAGATCACGATTGTGGACCACACACCGGAGCCGCGGGGACACGCCCACAGTAACGTCTCGGAAAATCGTACTGCCGTCAGATAGACAAACCACTCTCGAAAATGATAGGATCGATGTGGTTCGAGTCGACACAGGTCGAACTCGTGAGAGATGCGTTTCCGGAGTGGATGGCGTTTTGCTTTGCGATCCTCTCTTACCTCGGAAGCGTCTGGTTCGTCGCGCCGGCTGTCGTCCTGGCGTACTGGTTCCACGACCGCTACCGGTTTCCTCATGGCTGGGGATCATCATGGGCGGCTACGCGCTTATGATCGGCCTCAAGGGAGTCTTCGAAACGCCGAGGCCAGTGTGGGTCCAGCAATTGCCCCTGAGTCACTCCCAACGGCCGTTGCACTGCTGTATGCACCAGCCGTTCGGTCGGAACAACCAGTTTCCCCAGTGGCCACGCAATTGCCGCGACGATCATCTGGACGATGGTCGGCCTCGAGTTCGACGGGAGCCTAGCGTCACGCAGGGAACCAGAAACCAGCCGGCAGTGGCGACTGGCTGGTGCTGCGATACTGATTACGCTCGTCTCGGTTTCCCGAGTCGGCGTTGGCGTTCATTATCCGATCGACGTGATCGCTGGCGTGATAGTCGGTGTCTGCTATCTGGCCGTGCTACTGCCGATTCGAACCGTAGCCGAGAGCCACCGCGATCACGCTGGAGCTAGCGTGACGTTCGCTGCTGGAAGCGGGCTTGCACTCTTGGCTATCCGCGCCAGCGGCCAGCCAGACACAGCAGCGTTGTTTGGTGGCTGTGTTGGGGCGTTCTCGTCTGGCAGTACGCACGGCCGCCTCGAGAGCCGTGGCCGGTGACGGTTCGAATCGGCGTTCAGGCAGCCCTGGGACTGAGTGCACTCGCAGCTGTCGCGCTCGTCTTCCTCGTCGTCGACACGACACTCGTCTGGCTGGCTATCGGATTCGCGGGCGGAGTACTCGTCGTTGGACTCCCACGGCTGGTCGGCCAAACGGCTGTCACACCGTCACAGTCAGAGATGACGACCAGTCGCTCGTGAGGTCGTCATATAAGTGCTGGTGACAGTCTCGAGTTTAGTCAGCAACCGAATCAAAACACGGCCAAAAACGGGGTAGACAGCGGTAGCGACCAGATCAGAACGTCTCGAGGTAGCGATCGAGTTCCCAATCGGAGACGTCGATGAGGTACTCCTCGAACTCCTGGCGTTTGGCTTCGACGAACTTCGAGGCGATGTGGTCGCCGAGTGCGCCGGCGATTGCATCGTCTTCCTCGAGGGCGTCGACGGCTTCACCGAGGTTCGACGGCAGCGTCTCGATGCCGTGTTCGTCGCGTTTGGCCTCGTCGAACTCGTAGATGTTGTCCCGGACCGGGTCCGGTGCCTCGAGGTCCTGTTCGATGCCGTCGAGACCGGCGTGGATCATGACGGCGATGGCGAGGTAGGGGTTACACGAGGGGTCGGGCGAACGCAGTTCGATACGCGAGGCCGCAGGGACGCGGGCGGCTGGTTTGCGGATCAGCGCCGAGCGGTTGCGGTCGGACCAGGCCACGTAGACGGGTGCTTCGTAGCCCGGCACGAGGCGTTTGTAGCTGTTGACCGTCGGGTTCGCAATCGCGGTGATCGCGGGGGCGTGTTCGAGGATGCCCGCGAGGAACGACTTGGCAGTGGCGCTCAGGTCGAACTCGTCGTCACCGTCGTGGAAGGCGTTCTCGCCGTCCTCGGTGAACAGCGAGATGTGGGTGTGCATCCCCGAGCCGTTGATCTCCGGGATCGGTTTCGGCATGAACGTCGCGTGATAGTCGTGCTGGGCCGCAATGGCGCGAACGACGGTTCGGAAGGTGCCGACGTTGTCCGCCGTCGTCAGCGCGTCGTCGTACTCGAAGTTGATCTCGTGTTGGCCCTCGGCGACCTCGTGGTGGCTGGCCTCGACTTCGAAGCCCATGTTCTCGAGTCCGTAGATGATGTCACGGCGCACGTCGCTTGCGAGGTCTTTCGGTGCGAGGTCGAAGTAGCCGCCAGCGTCGTTCGTTTTGGTCGTTGCACGTCCCTCCTCGTCTTCTTCGAACAGGAAGAACTCGGGTTCGGGGGCCGCGTTGACCGTATACCCCATCTCGTCAGCGCGCTCGAGTGCCTGCTTGAGCACGTAGCGTGGGTCGCCCTCGAACGGTTCGCCCGTAGAGGTGTTGTAGACGTCACAGATCATGCGGGCGGACGAACCATCCTCACGGTTTCGCCACGGCAACACGGCGAAGGTGTCCGGATCGGGGACCAGACGCATGTCCGATTCCTGAATCCGTACGAAGCCTTCGATCGAAGAGCCGTCGAAATAGATCCCGTCGGCAAACGCCTTCTCGGCCTGTCGGGCCGGCACCGAGACGTTCTTGACCGTTCCCAGAATGTCCGTAAACTGCAGTCGAAGGAAGTCAATTTCTTTCTCGTCGATTTCGTCGAGTACGGCCTGCTCGGTCTCAGTGATGTTTCCGCTTGTCATCTTTCTCGTCGTGCTACCCAAGTAACTCCGCTACTAAAACCCTACTGCTCCAAGCAAATCTTCTCTCCACCGCTTGAAACTGTATATTCGTAAAGTTCTAAAGGCTCGAGTGAGAGGTTGGATGTGATGACGTACGAAAATCTCGATGCAAAACTAGTAAATGCACTTCTGGGCGATGGCCGAGCCAGCCTCCGCAGCCTTGCCGAGGAGCTCGATGTCTCCGTGACGACCATCTCGAACCACCTTTCTGATCTCGAAGAAGAGGGCGTAATCGAGGGCTACACACCACGAGTCAACTACGACGCCGTCGGCTACGACGTCACCGCCGTCATCCAGTTGCAGGTCGAAGGGAACGCGCTGCCCGACATCACTGACACGCTGCGCGACCACCGACAGATGATCAGCGTCTACGAGGTTACGGGCGACTACGACGTCATCGCCATCGGCAAGTTCAAAGACACCGATGGGATGAACGACCAGATCAAACAGCTGCTGACCGATCCAGACATCAAAGCCTCGAACACGAGCGTCGTTCTCAACGCCGTCTCCGAGAACGAACAGTTCGAACTCGAGATCGACGACACCTGAGCCGATCGTTCAACCGAACGGACTGACCGTCTTCTCGAGTAGCTCTACCAGCCACCAGACAGCCGTCACCGCCTCGAGAGCTATCTGAGATACAACACCAACACGCCAAGGACGAGCAACAGCAGTCCCCACCACAGCGAGTCGCCGGGCAGGAGTTTCAAACCGAGCGTGACGACGCCGGAGGAAAACAGTGACCAGCCGATAGTCGTTCGGTATGCCATACCAGAGCTCCATCAGCCGGCCCTATAGTTCGTTTGCCTGTTACATTTCGTGTCAGTCAGCACGTCGGAGATATACGGAATGCCGGCAATGGTCGACAGCCGACTCGCTCGAGTCGAGCACTGGCTCGGCGCTCGAGGTTGGGTCGGCAGAAAAAACGCGTCGTGATGATCGTCGACGGTGCAGCGTGGCAACGACAGCGTGGATGGATATGGGGCGTTACAGCCGAACTTACATCATGCCGCCCATGCCGCCGCCCATGCCGCCCATGCCGCCGGGTGCGCCGCCTTCTTCGTCGCCGCCCTTGTCGGTCGACAGGTCTCCGGCGGAGATGATGTCGTCGATTTTGAGGACGAGGTTCGCGGCCTCAGCAGCGGAGGTAACGGCCTGCTCTTTGGCGTGGGCCGGTTCGACGACGCCAGCGTCGAAGGTGTTCTCGACGTCGCCCGAGAACACGTTCAGGCCGGCCTGCACGTCGCCGTCGTCGTGAGCCGCACGCAGGTCGACGAGCGTGTCGATGGAGTCGAGGCCGGCGTTCTCGGCGAGCACGCGTGGGACGAGCTCGAGCGAGTCGGCGAAGGCTTCGACGGCCAGCTGCTCACGCCCGGAGACGGAGTCAGCGTAATCACGGAGTCGCGAGGCGAGTTCGACCTCGGTCGCACCGCCGCCGGCCAGCACGCGGCCGTCGGAGACCGTCTGTGCGACGACGTCGAGTGCGTCGTTGACACCGCGCTCGAGTTCGTCGACGACGTGCTCGGTCGAGCCGCGCAGCAAGAGCGTGACGCCGTGGGCGTCCTCGCCTTCGACGTAGAACAGTTCGTCCTCGTCGTCGCGGGTGACGTCACCGAAGCCGAGGTCCTCGGCGGTCGCGCTCTCTAAGTCGGAGACAACCGCGGCGTCGACGACTTCCGAGAGGAACTCGAGGTCGGACTTCTTGGCACGACGGACGGCGAGGATGCCTTCCTTGGCGAGGTAGTGCTGGGCGAGGTCGTCGATGCCTTTCTGACAGAAGACGACGTCAGCGCCGAGGTCGACGATGTGGTCGACTTTGTCACGCAGCTGTTTCTCCTCGCGGTCGAGGAACTTCTGGAGCTGGTCGGGATCGGTAACGGAGACTTCGGTGTCGACGTCAGTCTCTTCGACTTCGATTGCCTCGTTCAGCAGCAGAATGTCAGCGTCCTCGGCTTCGGTCGGCATGTTGTCGTGGACGGGGTCTTTGTCCACGATGCCGCCCTCGAGCAGGTCGGACTCGCCAACAGCGCGACCGGTCTGCGTCTCGAGGTTGAGGAACTCGAGGTCGACAACGTTGTTGCCCTCCGCGTCTTCGACGGTAACCTGACGGACGGCGTCGACGATAAGCTGGGCGAGGTGTTCTTTGTTGACCTCAGTGCCCTTGCCGGTCATCGAGGTTTCGGCCGTCTTCCGGATGAGCTCCTCGTCGTCGGTGTCGATCTCGCTTGCGATGTCGTCGATCTCCTCGCGGGCCTGCTCGCTTGCCATGTGGAAGCCCTTGATGATCGCCGTTGGGTGGATGTCCTGCTCTAAGAGGTCCTCGGCGTTTTTGAGGAGTTCGCCCGTGACTGCGACGGCGGTCGTGGTGCCGTCGCCGGCCTCGTCCTCCTGCGTCTCGGCGACTTCGATTATCATCTCGGCCGTCGGGTTGTCGATGTCCATCTCCTGAAGGATGGTGACGCCGTCGTTGGTGATCGTCACCGATCCCATCGAGTCGACGAGCATCTTGTCCATCCCTTTTGGACCGAGTGTCGAGCGTACAGCCTCGGCGACTGCACGGGCTGCACTGATGTTGTAATCCTGCGCGTCCTTGTCCTTAACGCGCTGGGAATCCTCGCTCATCACGATCATCGGCTGTCCCTGCTGCATTCGCTGGCTCATAGTCAGCTGATTCATTGATTGTCCTTCTACATAAAGATTCCGTTGTTCGACATTCGCCACAGCGCACAGCGCCAACCATAATCCACCGAAACCACCGTACTGCGGTCCGATACCGCGCTAGTCATGGTGTGTGTTAACAGCCATCTTCAGCGATGATAGAATGGGATACACCGCCATATTTAAGAGTGAGTGGAGTTGCGGTCACGACTCGAGTGGCTCGACCAGCGACGGCTCGTCGGTCGACGGATCGTTGACCGCCTTCGAGACGGGGTAGGCCCGCATCTCGTCGGCTGGATACGGCTCGAGCAACGCCTGTGGGTCGTCGGCAGTCAGCCACTCGCGTTCGCGCTCGGGCTCGAGGATAACGGCCATCCGGTGGTGGAGGTCCGAGACGAGCTCGTTCGGAGCGGTGGTGACGATGGTGAAGGTCTCGAGTGGCCCGTCATCTTCGGGCGCGTCCTCGAGGCCGCCGCCGAAGGAATCGAGACCAGTCTGTGTCGTCTTCTCAGAGGGTTCCCAGCGCTCCCAGAGACCAGCCAACGCGAAGACGCGATCGTCCTCGAACGCGACCCGATAGGGCTGTTTCCCCGCCTCGGTCTCGACCCACTCGTAGAAGCCGTCCGCGGGAACGAGACACCGCCGCCGTTCGTAGGCCTCGCGAAAGCTCGGCTTCTCGGCGACGGACTCGGCCCGTGCATTGATCAGCCCGCCGCTGTCGTCGTCCGCCCACGACGGCACCAGCCCCCACTCGAGTCGTCGAATCGTCTCGGGTTCGTCGCTCGTGATCACTGGCAGTTGCTGGCCCGGAGCCATGTTGTACCGTGGCGTGTTCACTCCCGAGTCGGCGATTCGCGCATCGAATCGATCCTCGAGGGCCGCCGGCTCGACCATCAGCGTGTAGCGACCGCACATACCACCCACTTGGTGAGCCTCGAGTAAATCGTTGTCCGCCCGTCGGCACGACCGATCGCTGACTCGAGTATGCGGTCCATACCTCGCCGGAACGGGACGGTAAGCGCCCTGTTACGATATCCGATTCCACCGGAGCACTCGTTGGGGTCACGATGACGGATCGATACGAGATGGTGGTGTGTCAAAACGGAACGCTCGAGCTTCGAGATCCGGACGACCCCAACTGCTGGCTCGCAACCGACTCGCCGGCTGAGATAGCGCGGTAACCGTCCTGTCTGCGGTGTCGCTCACCGCACCATGGTTTTTTCGACTCCCAGTTGTAAAAAGTGGTTTTTGGAAAGGTCGACGCCCCGCTCAGCGGTTTGCTCGCGGAAGAAGACGCCAGGACAGGGATTTGAACCCTGAATCCCGAAAGGGAACACGCTTTCCAGGCGTGCGCCTTACCGTTCGGCCATCCTGGCCTACCTGCTCATAACAACGTCGGTCGTTTAACTCTTACTTTTATCGTCGCCGTGTGACCCGGTTTCATCCATTGCCCGGCGGGTCGACCACGTGGCGATCCGATACTCGAGGACGTACGCACTGCCCGCCGTCAGAGCGCCGACGAGACCGGCGACGACGACGCCCTGAACGATCGAGACGAGTGGGTCGACGACCAGCGCGTAGCCCTGAACGAGCACGAGGAAGGCCATGAACCCGACAGCGCCCCACAACAGCGCTGAGAGGGTCCGTGGGGAGAACCCAGCAACGGTCGCTCGCATGCCTTACTCGAGCGAGGCGACGGCTTCGAGTTCGATGCCGACGCCTTTGGGGAGGGCAGCGACTTCGATGGCACTTCGGGCCGGCGGCTCGTCGTCGAAGTAGCTAGCGTAGGCCTCGTTCATCGCGTCGAAGTCGTCGATGTCGTCGAGGAAAACGGTGACTTTGAGGATGTCAGCCGACGTCGCCCCGGCCTCGTCGAGGACGGCATCGAGGTTGTAGAGCGCTTGCTCGGTCTGGACGTCGATCGGTTCGTCATCGAGGAGTTCGCCGTCGGTCGTCAGGGGAATCTGGCCCGCGGTAAACACCAGCGAGTCGTCGGTCGTCGCTTGACTGTAGGCACCGACCGCGGCCGGTGCGTCGTCGGTCTGGATAATCCGTTTCATGTCCCACTCCTCGGCGTGCTCGGGCTTAAAACGAGGCGATACCGCTACGCGAGGATGTCGACGTCGTAGCCAGCGCCGCGGAGATCCGAGAGGAACGCGTCGACGTGATCGGGACCGCGCATCTCGAGTTCGATCTCGACTTCGGTGTCGCTCATCTCGACGTCACGGGAGGTCCGGTCGTGGTGGATCGCGTAGATGTTTGCCTGATGGGCGGTGAAGATGTCGAGCAAGTCCTCGAGCGCGCCCGGCCGATCCTTCAACACCGTCCGAATCTTGAGATACCGGCCGGTTTCGACGAGCCCGCGGACGATGACGTTCGTGAGCGTGTTGAGATCGATGTTGCCGCCACAGAGGGCGGCGACGATCGTCTCGTCCTCGTCGTAGTCGAACTGCTCGAAGAGCACCGCCGCGAGCGGGACGGCACCCGCTCCTTCGACGAGCGTCTTCGACCGCTCGAGGAGATAGACCAGCGCGACGGCGATCTCGGGGTCGGAGACGGTGACGACCTCGTCGACGTACTGCTGGATGTAGGGGAACGTCTGCTCGCCGACGCTCCGGGTGGCGATCCCGTCCGCGATGGTGTCGACCCCCTCGAGCGAGACGCGTTCGCCCTTCTCGAGGGAGGCCGCGGCACTCGAGGCTCCTTCGGCCTGTACACCGATGACACGCGTGTCGGGTTTCTGTTCTTTGATCGCGGTTGCGATCCCGCTGATGAGCCCGCCGCCACCGATCGGGACGACGACGGTCTCGACATCGGGGCAGTCCTCTAAGATCTCGAGGCCGATCGTTCCCTGTCCGGCCATGATGTCCTCGTCGTCGAACGCGTGGACGTACGTTCGGCCTTCCTCGCGCTCGATCTCGTGGGCGCGTTCGGCGGCCTCGTTGTAGTCTCGACCCGAGAGAACGACCTCGGCTCCGTAGCTTTTGGTTGCTTTGACCTTCGAAATCGGCGCGTGCTCGGGCATGACGATCTTCGAGTCGACACCGGATCGTGTCGCCGCGAGGGCGACGCCCTGAGCGTGATTGCCGGCACTCGCGGTGACGACGCCGGCGGCTTTCTGTTCCTCGGAGAGGGTTGCGATCCGGTTCGTCGCGCCGCGGATCTTGAACGCCCCCGTCCGCTGGAAGTTCTCCAGTTTCAGGTGGACGTCGGCCCCGGTCATCGCCGAATACGTATGTGCATGTTCGAGCGGCGTGTGTCGAGAGGTCTCCCGGACCCGCTCGTGTGCCTCGAGAATGTCGGCAAGTTCGAGCATACGGTCGACTACTCGGCAGGTGTTGTAAGACTGTCGGGGACTGGGCAGCCAGTTGGATCGGCTCGGACCGAGTCCCCGGACAGAACTGTGCTGCCCGGTGGGCAACACGACAGGGAATACAGGAAATGCACGGCGTGTGACGTGCGAGTGTAGAAGGGAGTGCGTGGCATATAAAGCTCATGGCTCCGGGGCGAAAGTGAAATCGCAAGACGTGGCGTCGGAGATCAGGATGTCCGACGTCCGGCAGACGGACGTCATTCGGGATATCGAAGCACGACATCCGCTCGCTCGAGTGCTGCGCGGACGGACTGGCGAAACGACGGCGCGTCGGGCCAGCCCACATCGGCCTCGACACCGAGTCGGACCGGATCGCCGACATACACCTGCACAGGTCGCTGCTCCGTGTCGGGCACCGACACCCGCGTGTACAGTCCGTAGTCGACACCCTCATACCGGTCGAGTCGCTCCAGTGTCCGGTCGTCGACCTCGAGCACGCGACCCTCGACGCACTCACCGGGCACGAGCGTCGGATACCGGCCGTCGACACGGTGGAGTCCCTCGAGGACAGCGTCGCCTCGAAACGCGTACTCGCCGGGGCCGTCGCCCAGAAGCGTCTCGACCCGATCCGGATCGGTCAACGTCCCGTACACGAAGACCAACACGGTCGGACAGTCGTGGTCGGTCGTCTTGTGTGTGGTGCTCATCGGCGATGACGACAGGCGTCCGGGTCGCTCGCTTACAGCACTGACAGTACCCTTTCCGGTGAGAGCAACAAAAGCTGGAGTAGTCCGAACGGAGTCCGAAACGACGTTATCGCTCGTCGAGCGGGACGAACTCCGCGTCCTGCGGGCCAGTGTAGCGCGCACGTGGGCGGATGAGTCGGTTGTCTTCCTGATACTCGAGGACGTGGCCGACCCAGCCACCGGCACGGCTCATCGCGAAGATTGGGGTGTACATATCGATCGGGATGCCGAGCTGGTAATAGACCGAGCCCGAGTAGAAGTCGACGTTCGGGGCGATGCCCTTCTCGCCCAGTCCCTTCTCTTCGGAGAGATACTGCTCGATGGTCGTCGTGTAGTTGTACCACTTGTCCTCGCCGTTGTCGGCGAGTTCCTTGCTGCGTTCCTGAAGGATCTTCGCTCGTGGGTCTTTGACGTTGTAGACGCGGTGGCCGAAGCCGGGGATGCGTCGTCCTTCGTCGGTCGCCTGTTCGACCCACTCGCGGTGGTCGAGATCACTTTCGTCGATCTCCTTGAGGACTTCCATGACGTCCTGATTTGCGCCGCCGTGGAGTGGGCCGGAGAGCGCACTGATGCCGCCGGTCACGGCGCTGTAGATGTCAGCCATCGTCGAGCCAATCACCATCGACGTAAACGTCGAGGCGTTCAGGCCGTGGTCTGCGTGTAAGATAAGCGCCTGATCGAAGGTTTCGGCGTGGATATCGTCCGGCTCCTCGCCGGTCAGCATGTAGAGGAAGTTCGCTGCAAGCCCCAGGTCAGGGTGAGGGTCGAGCGGCTCCTCGTCGAGTCGGTAGCGCTCGAACGCTGCCAGCGCGGTCGGGATTTTGGCGGTGATCCGCCGTCCCTTTCGAAGCGACGCCTCGAGGTCTTCGGGATCGGCATCGCGTTCGGGTTCAGTGGCCGAAAACATCGAGACCGCAGTCCGGAGTGCGGCCATGGGCTCCTCGTCAGCCGCTGCGAGTCGTTCCATCGTCGCGAGCACGTCGTCGCTGACTTCGCGCTCCTCATTGAGCGCGGCAGTGAACGACTCGAGTTCGTCCGCGTTTGGCAGGTGGCCATGCCAGAGGAGATAGACCACTTCCTCGTAGCTCGCACCACGGGCGAGCTCTTCGATCGTATAGCCGCGATAGATCAGCCGACCTTCGTCACCGTCGATCGAACTGAGTCCGGACTCTGCAACAAGGACTCCCTCCAATCCTTTCTTGAGATCGTCAACCATACTCGGCATTTCGCACCCCGATGGAAAAGTATTGTCGTTTGTTCGCTGTCACGCTCGAACACGTGTGATGTCACCGTTTCGTTGCATCTCATCGTAAACTGAACGGTTAATTCCGGCTTTTAGATGAACACATGATCACTGTTTAATCATTGGGGTGGATTATTTTACATTATTTTTCAAGGATGGCAGCCATCAGCTTCGTCTGCGCCGCCGCCAAATGCTCGGTAAACGTCGAGCGCGCGATGTCGAGTTCATCGGCGACGTCCGTCGCATTTGCCCCTTTCGGATACTCGAAATACCCACACTCGTGGGCCGTCTCGATGATCTCGCGCTGGCGCGTCGTCAGTAGTTCGCGGTCGACGATGACGGGGTCCGTCGATTCGTCTTCGCCCTGTGTGAGGTCTTCGACGAGGACACCGTCGAACTGCGCGCGGAGGTCACCGACGATTTCGGAGACTCGCTCGAGTTCGAGCGTTCGAAACGTCAACAATAGCGAGCCGTTCTGGGCGCGCACGGAGGCGACCGGCGTTCCAGTCTGCTCGATAATATCACACGCACAGCCAGTCCCAGCGTCGCGCTCGAATCGGTACACGTCTTCGTGAGTGGTCGTCTGCAGCGTGGTCAGTTCAGTCCCGGAACCGTCGGACACCGCCTCCGTCGACGACCCGGCAGTGACGCCAAACTCCTCGGTAACGGTCCCGTCCGTGGCCGTTCTCGAGCGCGCGACGGATGAGATCGGTTCGTCGATGGTCGCCGAGACGTCGGCGACCGGACAGTCGGTCGGTTCGTTGACGACGACCGTTGCTCGAAACCCGCTCATGCATCTCGCTAGTGTCTCGCACATAATAACCGGCCGTCGAATTCCCGGCCGATGAAAACACACTCGATTGCTGGTCACTCGAGCGGGGACCGTTTAGGGGGACAGGTCCACCCCTACAGAACCCGATTTCGAACGGCGTTCAGGCCCGCTGGCCCAGCTTTTCGCGGCTGATCCGGACGCCAGTTGGCGTGATAATCATCTGGTCGTCGCCTTTCCGGACGATATCGCCGTCGACCTCGTGGGCGACCTGTCGAAGTTCGTCGACGATGTGTTCGACGGTGCTATCTTCGGTTCGGAGTCGCGTGATGTCCGCAATGACGATGTCGCCGTCGTAGACGGCGTCTTTGATGTCGATGGCGTCGGCCTGCCCGCTGACCTCGGCGATATGGACCTGCATCGCCGCGTCGGCCGAACTTGCCGATACGTCGTCGAGATTCAGTTCGACGTAATCCTCGGCAGTCCGTGACTGACTCCCACCGAGAATTTTACTCATAAATCCCATTGGCGTAACTCACCGTCGCCGCCAGTATAGTTCTTACGTCAGACACAGTCTTGTGTGCAGATACTGTCGGCCGTGGCCGACGGCTACCCAGCGAACTCGTAGAGGTCGTCACCGACATGATGGAGCGACTCGACGACTTTGCCCTCATCACCGACCATCTCTGTCCCCTCGACACTGGCGCGCCCGACAGCAAGCACCTTGCCGTGGGTTTCCTCGGCGATGATGACGAGATCGCCGGGCGAGATATCCTCAGTTGCCGTCGTAATTCCGGGACGCATCACGTCCGCACCGTCGCTGACGAACGAAATCGCGCCGGCGTCGACCGTGACCAGCCGCTGGTCGGGCTCGTACGCGTTTGCTCCTCTAACCGTTAGGAACGGCTCCTCGTCGAAGTGGGCGACCTGTGGTTCGCCGTCGATGAGGATGACTTCCCAGTCGGTGTTCTCGAACTCGACGCGTTCATAGGTGTCGCCGTCGGGCGAGACGCCGAGTTGCGCTGCCAAGGTGTCCTCGAGGTCCGAGACCGCATCGCTGCGGAGATGGTGGCGAGACTTGACCTGCATACCCAGCTAAACGAGTGGTCCGGAAATAAAAGGCCCGTTCCGGCGACCGATCGCCCATCATGACAGTCGATCCGATCGAGGAATGTGACAATTGCTAAATAGTATCACGATGTCGTAGCACTCATGTGGCCCTCCCGGAGCCGCACTGAAACGGTCATCTGCACGGCCTGTGGTGACCAGTTTACCCGGTCGATGGCTCGTGAGTACGACAAGTACGGCGATCGCTGGGATCGCAAAGACAAGACGTTCGAGTATCTCTGCAAGCCCTGTCACAGCGACCTGTGTCATCACCCACGAACCGACCTCGAGGCGATCCTCGTCGAGATTGGAGCCGGCGATACCGACGAGGAGACGTTTCTCTCGGCGTATCTCGAGACCGTCGAGAAACGGTATGGGAGACTCGAGGAAGAATCCTAACTCGTTCGCGTTCGTTCCGAACGTCTCGGCCGTCCCGACACGACTTTCACCCTTTCGTTCGTACCCCACCGTATGAGTGACGACGCACAGGCCGAAGCCGGTACGGCCGAAGGGCAGGGCCCCGTCGAGATCAGCGAAGACCTCGCACGACATCTCGAAAACAAACGCGAAGAGCTGTTCGAGAAGTTCGAGATCCGTGATGCGTTTCCCTCGGCCGTCCTCGAGGAAGCCAAGGCGCGAACCGAAGGCGTCGAGGCAGAGATTCAGGACGAACTCGACGAGCGCAAAGATCTGCGGGACCTGACGACGTGGACGACGGACCCGATCGACGCACAGGACTTCGACGACGCGCTGTCGATCGAAGAACGCGAGGATGAGTACGTCCTGTGGGTGCACATCGCCGACGTGACCCACTACGTCAACCCCGAGGCGGCGATGTGGGACGAAGCCGTCGAGCGCGGGAACACAGTCTATCTGCCGGGCTATACGATCCATATGCTCCCGCCCGTGCTGGCTGAGACGGTCTGTTCACTGGTTCCTAACGAGGACCGACTGGCCCACACGGTCGAGATGCACCTCGATAAGGAGCACCTCTCGTATGAGACCATCGACATCTACAAGTCGGTCATCGAGTCCGACGAACGACTGACCTACTCGCAGGCCGAAAACCGACTCGACGATCCCGACGCGCCGCTGCACGAGGAGAACAAACTGGTGCATGAGGTCGCCGACCGGATGCACGAACAGCGCAAAGAGGACGGCTCGCTCGTCTTGAACCCCGCTCGAGACCGTGCGCACACGATCATCGAGGAGTGTATGCTCAAGGCTAACAAGGCCGTCACGCACGAACTGATGTGGAATCGCGGCGTCGAAGCGATGTACCGAGTCCACCCGCAGCCAAGTCCCGACGAGTGGTCCGAAGCGCTCCGAGAGATTCAGGACCTAGATGGCGTCTCCATTCCCGGCGACACGTGGGACGACCCGCGAAAAGCCGTCAACGCGACGCTCGAGGACGCCCCAGGTCGCCAACTCGACAAGATCCAGTGGGCGGTGATGAAGGTGATGCCGCGCGCGAAGTACATGAACGATCCGTTCGGTGGCCACCACGCGCTGAACTTCGAGATCTACGGCCACTTCACGAGCCCGATTCGCCGACTTTCGGACCTGATCAACCACTGGATCGTCTACCAGAACGACGTTCCCGAGAACCTCGTCGAACTCTGTGATCGGGCCAGCGACAAACAGAAAGACGCCGAGCAGTGCGAACGCGAGTACAAGACCTTCCTGCAGGAGGTCGGCCTCGATCCGATGGCCGTCAACAACCGCGGGATCGAAGTCGTCGACGACGAAGACGCGGAGAAAACGCTGTAAGCAGCGGCCAGCGTTCTCACTCGCTGGACAGTTACACGGCCGATCAAAGCGACTTTTCGTAGACACACTCTTCGAGGCCGTCGGCCAGATCCGTCTCACGCGTCGTGACGTGGTCGAACCCCGCGGCGTCGTAGAACGCAATCCCGCTGTCGTTGTCGGCGAGGACGGCCAGCCGAAGCCGGTCGAACGTCCTCTCGAGGGCGGTCTCGAGGCGCTCGAGCAACGCGGTTCCGACGCCCTCGCCCCACACGTCCGGATGGACGTAGAGTCTGGTTAGATACCCCACTGAGACGTCCTCCGGCCACGGAACGACCTGCGCGAAGCCGAGACAGTCGCCTGCGAACGCGTCGTCGACAGTTCGGTCTTCGGCGATCAGAAAGACCGCATCCTCGCGTTCGCTCGCGTCGCTGATCGACGACTCGAGATCACCGATCGCGTACCACTCGTCGACGACGTCGTCGACGGTCTCGCGACCGAGGAGGTCGTCGTAGGCGGCGTGCCAACTCTCGCGAGCGGTCACGTGGATCGCCCAGATGTCGTCGGTGGTTGCCTGCCGGACGGCTCGAGTCACACATGCCAGTATCACGTCAGAAGGGAAAAGTGCGTGGCCGGCCGTTGAGTTTCTATACGAAAACATATAGTTGTGCCAGAGAGATTCTGCCAAACGGGTCCTCAAGCCCGCAGATCGCATCGAGTGTGGAGAGAGTTCAGCAGCGGTAACTGATAAGTTCTAAACAAGACGCCGGCCTGTTGCACGAGATCGGCTTCGAGTTGTGCCGTCTTTGCACCCGACCGTATGAGATGGCTGCGGCAGCAGAGAGACCGGTCGGATCGAAGCCCGCGGTCGGCTCACTCGATGTCGATGTGGTGGCCGTGGTCGTCACGGTCGTCGTCGACGATCGGCAGGTGGACCTCGAGGACGCCGTTGTGGTAGCTCGCGGTGATCGCGTCGGTGACGACCGCCTTCGGGATGGGGACCTGTCGACTGAGCCGCCGCGAGCGGACGGATCGAGACGCGTCGGAACCCGTCTCGACGTCGGTCTGAGCGCGAATCGACAGGAGCCCATCGTGGAACACGAGGTCGATCTCGTCCTTTTCGAACCCCGGCAGGTCCATCACGTAAACGTAGCGGTCGCCCTCGTCCTCGAGGGTTGCCGTCGTCTCTCCACCGGACATCAGAGGCATCAGTTCGCGCTCGCTCCGGCTCTCGAGGGCAGGCTCGAGTCCGGGGGTGGCAAACTCGGACAGCCAGGCCGATCGGAGCTGGTCGAACGTGCGGTCCATCTCACGGAACATGCGGTTCATCTCATCGAACGATTTCATTGATAATCGGAAATTAGGTAGGCGATTCACAATAATAAGGATTTCTAGACGTATGCTGACACGCGTATTGGCGAGATAGTGTGAAAAGCAGCAATTCCAATCGTCGACAGTCACACGTCGGAACTCATACTGCCGGACAGAAGTCAGTAAAACGCCAGTCGCGAAATCGCGGCCGTCTCCGTGGATGACGGCCGCAGTAGCGCGACCGGTCGTTGAATAGTTCNTAAAACGCCAGTCGCGAAATCGCGGCCGTCTCCGTGGATGACGGCCGCAGTAGCGCGACCGGTCGTTGAATAGTTCTGTCCGGCAGTATCAGCAGTAGCTTACCGGACGCGTGCACCGACAGCGGCGAGCAGTGCGCCGATGGCAGCGACGATGCCGAAGCCGGGCACGCTGTCGCTGTCGCCGTCGTCAGCACCGTCTTCGGTGTCGCTCTGGATCGCCACCTCGCGCTCCGAGAAGTGGTCCACTGCGACGAGCACGTCGGCAGCTGCGGATGCCTCACTCGAGTGGGTCACCATATATCGCGGTTCCTCGCCGATGCCGCCCTCGAGGTCGCTGTAGGAGTCGGCTTCGGCGGCCGCCTCGCCGTCGACGGTCACCGCGAGGTCGTCGGCGCTGCCAACGGCCTCGAGTGCGGCCTCTGAGACGCTGACGATGACGACCGTCCCCTCGTGCTGGGCGCGTTCGACGGCCATCTCGAGGCGATCGGCGGCCTCATCATGGGTCTCGACGGCGACGTCCTGACCATAGGTTGCGACGTCTGCAACGCGGTCGCCGTCACGGTCGTCGGCGTAGACTTCGGCGGGCGCCGTTCCGTCGGCGATCAGCCGTTCCTGTTCGGCGGCGTCGTCGTCGCGCTCGTCGTCGGCATAGGAGCGAAAGACCAGCGTCGACTCGCGCTCGAGGTCGGCAGCCACATCGCCGGTGTCAGTGACGGCAACGTCGCCGTCGCCAGCGACGAGCAAGACGCCGGTTCGGTCGCCGCTGTCGACGTGGACGCGGTCGCCCTCGTCGCTGACTGCGGCGGTGCTCTCCTCGGAGAGGTTCAACTGGACGTACTGGGCGTCCTCACCGGCGTTGACCGTCAGGATACCGCGGTCAGTGTCGTGGGCCGACAGCGACGCCGAACCCTCAGTGGCGATCTCAGCCCGCGTCTCGGTCTGGGCTGCGATCTCGAGGCCGATTCCGGAGAGGTTCGTTACGGCCGAGAGACCGACGTCAGCACCGATCCCAGTCTGGCTGTGGTGGGCACTTCGGGATTCGACGGAGACGTTCTCGAACACCGGCTGGCCGCCGACGCGGTAGTCGACGACGGCGTTGCTCGAGGTGGCGAATTCGATATGGCTGCCAGCGTATCCGTCGGCCTGTGCATCCGTCGCCGCCAGCGATTCGGTTGGCTGTGACGCACCCACAGCCCCGCCAGCAGCGGCGGCCGAGAGGGTCGCCGTCGTGACGAGCACTGCGAGGACGACAGCTACAGTTCGGGTCATCGTACCCGGGACATTCGAGTCGCATATAAAGTAGGTTCTGACAAAACCGTCCACACGTCCGGACGCACAGTCGGTTCGGGCTGGCGAAACCGCGGGATAACGCCCGCGAAATCAGTCCACAGTGCCCGAGTCAGGCGTGAGGTAAGCAAGCGTGTCGCCGCGCTCGAGTTCCGCGTCTTTCTCGAGGACGATTTCGTCGACGGTCCCGCCCGTCGGGGCGGCGACCTCGACATCGATCTTCTCGACCTGGAACTCACAGAGCAGGTCGCCGTCGTCGACCTGGCTGCCCTCGCTGACGTACCACTCGAGGACGAGTCCCTCCGCTTCGTCCGTATCCTCGGGCCAGAAGTCGGCCGAATCGAGCGCCACGCGCGATCTGTCGTCGCTCATGGCTGGGTCTTCCGAATCGCGTCTTCGATGTCGTCGCTGTCCGGGATCACCCTGTTCTCGAGCGGGCGCGCGTACGGCAGCGGGACGTCGGGGATGGCGAGCCGTTCGACGGCTTCGAGGGCATCCGGCTCGGCCTCGACGACGCGGGAGATGACTTCGCCAGTGAGGCCGAACGAGCGGTAGTCCTCGTCGACGACGACGAGTCGCCCGGTCTTTTGAACCGACTCGAGGATCGTCGCCTCGTCCAGTGGCACGAGCGTCCGGAGGTCGATCACCTCGACATCGATGCCGTCGTCGGCGAGTTTCGCTGCGGCCTCGAGCGCGCGATGGACGTGCAAGCCGAGCGTGACGACGGTGACGTCGGCCCCCTCGCGCTTGATGTCGGCCTGTCCAAACGGGATGGTGTAGGGCTCCTCGGGAACGGCGGTTTTCGGGCCATCGGGGGCCGGCATCCAGCCGATACCCATCAGCCGCTTGTGGAACATGTAGACGACCGGATCGTCGTCCCGGATGGCGTTGTGCATCAGCCCCTTGGCGTCGTAGGCTGTCGAGGGAACGACGACTTTCATCCCCGGGAGGTGGGCGAAGGTGCCGTACAGCGTCTGAGAGTGTTGGGCTGCGTCGCTGTACGTGCCGCCGACGGCCGTCGTCAGGACCATCGGGACGTTCACGTTCGCCCCGCTCATGTAGGTGTTTTTGGCCATCTGGTTGTAGAGCTGGTCCATACAGACGCCGAAGAAGTCGACGAACATCAACTCGGCAATCGGCCGCATTCCCGCTTGGGCGGCCCCGACCGCCGCGCCGATGTAGGCCGTCTCGCTGATCGGGACGTCCATGATCCGATCGTGGCCGAATTCCTCGAGTAAGCCGTCCGTCGAGTCGAAGATGCCGCCGTAGTCGGCGACGTCCTCGCCCATGTAGAACACCTCGTCGTTATCTCGCATCTCGGTCGCGATGGCCTCGACCATCGCCGTGCTCATCGTCGCCTGTCGCCCCTCGTCGTCGCTCATCGGTCCGCACCTCCGTTGCCGGCGAACTCGGGCGTCGGGTCCTCGTCCGTTACACCCGACGGCGGGTTCGAGAACACGTCCTCGAGGGCGGCATCCGGCTCCGGTTCGGGCTGGTCTTTGGCCCATTCGATCGCATCGTCGACGCGTGCGTGGGCGTCCTCGCGGATCGTCTCCCGTTCGTCTTCGTCGACGCCGGCGGCCTCGAGGTCGGCCGCCAGTCGCTCGATGGAATCTCGTTCTTGATGGCGCTGTTGGTCCGCCTCCGGTCGATACGTCTCCGGATCGCCCATGAAATGACCCATCCGGCGGTGGACCTGTACGGACATGAGCGTCGGCCCGTTGCCGTCTCGAGCGCGCCCGACCGCTTCGGCGGCGGCCTCGTAGACCGCGGTCGCGTCGTCGTGGTCGATCCGAACCCCCGGCATGTCGAATCCGGCAGCGCGTTTTGAGCCGTCCTGTGGGACGCTGATCCGCCCTTTGGGCATGCTGATCGCCCAGTCGTTGTCCTCGACGACGAAGATTACCGGGAGGTCGTGCAGGCTCGCGAGGTTGAGCGACTCGAGGAAGGCTCCCTGACTGATCGCGCCTTCGCCGAGATAGGCGACTGCGACGCTGGATTCGTTGCGCTTCATGGCGGCCAGCGCCGCGCCGACGGCGGGCGGACAGCCCTGTGCGATGATGCCGCTGCAGGCGAAGTTGACGTCGGGGTCAAACAGGTGCATATGCCCGCCTTTACCGGCGCTAAGCCCCGTCTCGCGGCCGAAAATCTCCGCGGTCATCCGTTTCAGGTCGACGCCTTTCGCGATGGCGATGTGGTGTGGTCGGTGCGGTGCCGTGACGGTATCCTCGTCGGTCAGATGTGCACAGACGCCGGCCGCGGCTGCCTCGTGGCCCGCCGCGAGGTGGAGTTCGCCCGGAATCGGCCCGGCGCTGATGTCGAACCCCGGCGTCTTCCCCTCCATGTACTCCTCTTGCAGGCGCTCCTCGTAGTATCGCGCCGTGACCATATCCTCGTACATCGACCGGAGCTGTGTGGTGGTGACAGTCCCCATGATCCGTCCGCATACACCCCATCGGCTAGTATAACGTTGTTCACCAGCCTCAGAGCCTGACAGTCACACGACGGTATCAGAGTCGACAGTGCGCTCGAGTCGAGTGCGGTAACTGCGTCTGCCGAAGCGAGAAGAACAGCGCTTTCGAACGGGGAGTGACGAAAACGAGTCGATTAGGCAACTGGCCTGCTGTCGTCAGCGGGAAACCGCCGTCCCGCCCTTGGCGATGACCGCGTCGACTTCGTCTTTGGTGACCAGCGCGATGTCGCCGGGGATCGTTCGTTTGAGCGCCGCCGTCGCCGCGGCGTACTCGAGCGCAGTCGGGATGTCCTCGCCGTGGAGTCGGCGGGCGATGAACGCGCCGGTAAAGGCGTCGCCGGTGCCGATCTGTGAGACCGTCTCGGTGTCGTAGACGCCCTGTTCGTGGACGACGCCGTCGTGCCAGCCGACCGCGCCGTCGGCCCCGCGGGTGACGATGACCGTGGTGAAGTCGTACTGGGAGCCGAGTTTGTGGGCGAGCTGTCGCGGGTCGCCCTCGAAGCCGAGGACGTCTCGGGCGTCGCGAGCGGCGATCACGAGCACGTCGATCCCCGGAAACAGTTTCGTCATCGTCTGCTTGGCCTCCTCGGGCGACCAGAGCTTGCGACGATAGTTGAAGTCGAACGCGGTCGTCGTCCCGCCCTGTTTGGCCGCCTTGAGCATGTTCATCGTCGTCTCCCGCAGCGTCGGAGAGAGCGCGGGCGTGATACCGGTCGTAAAGAAGACGCGGGCGTCCTGTATCCGGTCGATATCGAACTCGCGGGCCTCCGCGGTCGTGACCGCGGCGTTCTCCCGGTCGTAGATGACGTTCGTCCCGCGGGGCTTGCCCCCCCGCTCGAGGTAGTACGTCCCCTGCCGGCCGCGGTGGCTCCAGACGACATCAGTCTCGATGCCGTACTGACGGAGTTCACCGACGGCGCGGCGGCCAAGCGGCGTCTCCGGCACCTTCGAGAGCCACGTCGCCGTCGCACCCAGCCGGTCCGCGGCGATCGCGACGTTGCTCTCTGCACCCGCCGCACGCACCTCGAACTCGGCGGCGGCCTCGAGGCGCTCGTTGTCCGGCGGCGACAGCCGAAGCATCGTCTCGCCGAAGGTGACGAGATCGCTCACGGCTCGGCCCTCTGGACGTGCGTTTCGATACGGTGTGTGCCGATCATACTCGGACCAACGAACGGCTATCGTATAAGTTGTGACGTTATGTTGGTTTCCTAGAGTGTTTGCGAGGAGCTGGCGCGTCAGCAGACGCCTCGAGCACCCGCCTACGCGTCGACCGTCGATTCGACCGTCACGAGCGCCGTCTCCCCCGCCTCGTCGTGTGCGACCTCGAGTTGCGCGCCGAACGCCTCGAGGAGGTCACAGCTCGTGGCGACGTGATCCGTGACTGTGGGCACGCGTAGCTGTCCGCCCTCGAGGGCGAGATAGACGAGCAGTTGATCGGCCAGATGGCGGTCGACCGGCGACGCTGGCTCGCCCGTCGCCTCGAGGAACCGGTTTGCGGCGTCGGCGGCGTCCTCGCCGACGCGTTCGGCTGGCGTGCCTCGTTCGCCGAGTGCCGACCAGCCCGCGATGCCGGTTCCATGATCGAGTCGGAGCACGATCGCCGAGCCCGGTGACGGGCTCGAGACAGTGGATTCGCGGCGCTCGGTGAGTTCGATCCCGGTGTCCTCGAGCGACAGTCGCTCGAGTGCGCCCTCGGCCTGCCGGTGAGCCACGTCGCGATCCGAAAGCGACGCCGACTCGACCGAGTGGAGCCGGATCTCAGCGGGCGAGCCGCGCTCGACGAGGTCGATCGACTCGAGACTCGAGGGGGCGAGATGCAGCGTTGCCCGGCCGCCACCGTTGGGATAGAACCCGCGTCGATCGACATCACAAGCGGCGGTGAGACCGAACCGGCGGAGCAGTGGGAGTTTGACATGGCGGAAATAATCCAGCGGCGGCGACCACTTGACGTCCGTCCCGCCGGTGACCGTCACCGAAAGCTGTGAGTCGAGCACCGACGCGAGCGGGAGGAGGGTATCAAACAGCAGCGTCATGCTGCCGGCGGTGCCGATGTCGACGGTATAGCTGCCACCGGAAAGGCGGCCGCGGTCCTGACCACGCCAGCCCGTCGCATTCGCCGTCGACTCGAGGGCAGGATCGAACGCGACCGTCTTCGAGTCGAGTTCCGCCCCCGAAACCTCGGCGTCACAGAGTTCGACCATCGTCTCGAGGACGGCCAAGTGCTGGTGGGCGAGCCCCGGATTCGGCCGGTTGTCGCGGATTCTCTCGATTCGAACGGGTTCGTTTTCCAGTACTGACAGTGTCAGCGCGGTCCGGACGAACTGTCCGCCCGCCTCCGACCCGTCGAGTTCGCGTACGGCGGTCATAGCAGCCGGTACGGCCTCGAGTATCCTACCGTTGGTGGTGTGGCCGGGTCCACGGCGACGGCGATTCACAGCGTGCCGCTTGGCCAAGTTTTTCACTCCGTCAGTAGAGACTGTCAGCGAATGCGACTGTGGGCGGACCCACTCAGACGGCGCTGGCTCCTCTGGGCGACGCTCGGCGTCGTCTTTCTGCTCGTCAACATGAATCGGCTCTCCTCGGCGGTGCTCGCGGAGGAACTCATGGGCGCGTTCGGGACGACGGGCGCACAACTGGGAACGCTGCACGCGATCTTCTTCTGGGTGTACGCCGTTATGCAGATCCCGACGGGGATCCTCGCCGACCGAATCGGGCCACGGCGAACGGCGACGGCCGGTGCGGCGGTGATGAACGTCGGCGTGATCTGGTTTGCGTTCGCCGACAGCTATCTCACAGCCATCGTGGCCCGCGGACTCGTCGGCCTCGGCGGCAGCGTGATTTTCGTCTGCATACTTCGGTTCTGTGCGAACTGGTATCGCGCCGACGAGTTCGCAACGATGAACGGCCTCACCTTCGCGTTCTCCGGGTTCGGTGGCGTCCTCGCCACCACGCCGCTTGCGATACTCGTCGACAGCGCCGGCTGGCGTACGGCGATCGGTGGCTTCGGCGTCGTCGGCCTGCTGTTTACCATCGTCGTCTTCGCGCTGGTCCGTGACACACCGACAGAAGCCGGCTTCGAGCCGCTCGAGGGGGTACCGGGACAGTCGACACTGACGAACACACAGCTCAAGACGTCGCTTTCGGACATTCTTCGAGATCCGTTGGTCTGGGTCGTCAGCGTCATGCTGTTCTGTGTCACTGGGGTGAACCTCACCCTGTTCGGCCTCTGGGGTGTCCCCTACATCGTCCAGATATACGATGTCTCGGTCACGTACGCGTCCGTATTCACCCTGTTTGGCAGCGTCGGCATCATGATCGGCCCACCGGCAATCGGCTGGCTCTCCGATCGACTCGAGCGGCGAGTCGAGTTGATGGTCGTCGGTGGTGGCCTGTTTACGGGTAGTCTCGGCGTCATCGCCGTCGTTGGCGACCCGCCGCTGCCGATCGTTGGCCTCGTGTACTTTCTCAGTGGCCTGTTGATCGGATCGTTCCTGCTTGCGTATGCGATCGTCAAGGACCGCCACCCGACCAATGCAAGCGGGCTCTCAACGGGGACGATCAACGGCGCGAGTTTTTTCGGCGCGGCGATCCTCCCGACGGTGATGGGATGGGCACTCGATGACTACTGGGCAGGAGACCTCGTCGGCGGCACCCGTGTCTACACCGAAATCGGCTACCAGATCGCGTTTTCCATTGCGACAGCCGCCGGCGCGATCGCATTTCTCTGTGCGATCTGGCTCTATCGTCACGAGCGACGCTGATGCCCCAGTCGTCGACGGAGTGGGGTCCGTGTCGTTTGAGTGCAACGGCACGCTCGAGCAGTTCGAATCGACACGTCACATCGACGGCCGTCTATAGTAACAACTGAAACGATTTACATACGCATCGCACAGCCGTCGTGCGATGCGATGTGCATTGACTTTCAGTGGCTACTATACCTGTGCAGCGCGACACGTGCTGTCCGACAGTATCACGCCGCTTGATCGTCCGTGCGAGAAAGGAGGGTCCAAAAGCCAAACAGGACGACAAAGAAGACAGCCCCGATCGCGACCCGGAGGATGAGCGCTTCCAGTCCGGTTGCTTCGGCGTGGACGAGAGCCGCTGCCCACCCGCCAGCGACGACGGCGAACCCAGTCGCAGCGACGAGCATCAGCAAGAGCCGATCGGTTGGGACGTTCATGACAGCCGCTCCGGCCGAGATGAGATTAAGCGAACAGCTTGAATTAGCCGACAAAAACGCACAAACGCCAGCAGGCGCCACAGCGACGTCTGTCTGGTCAGCCCTGATGGCCCGGATAATCCCGTTCGAACCGGTCTTCGATCTCCGTCTGATCGAACTGGACGAGCACTGGTCGGCCGTGTGGACACGAGTAAGGGTTTTCACAGTCGTCTAACGCCTCGAGCAGGTCGACGACCGACCCTTCGGTCAGTGACGTGTTTCCGGTTATCGACGGATAACAGGCCAGATCACCGAGGAACTCGTCGGCCAGCGCGTCGACCGTCTCGGCACCCGTCTTGCGGTCGCCCTCGACGAACGACGCGAGGACGTCTCTGAGCTGTTCGGGCTCGAGCGTCTCCTCGAGCACGGCGGGCACCGTCGTCACGGCGACCGTTCGGTCGTCGACTCGGTCGGCGTAGAATCCGAGCCGGGAGAGCGCCTCTCGGTAGCTCTCGAACGCCTCGGCTTCGACGGCAGTCAACTCGAGGTCGACCGGCGAGGCCAGCGCCTGTGCGGCGGGCTCGTCGGCAAACGCCCGCTTGAGGCGTTCGTAGTTCACTCGCTCGTCGGCGGCGTGCTGGTCGATGAGAACGAGGCCGTCGGCCGTCTCACAGACGAGGTACGTGTCGGTGTACTGCCCCAACACGCGCAGCGACGGCAACGAGTCGAACGCGGTTTCGTCGACGGTCGCGACATCGCCCGCGAGCGTCCGCTGTTCGGTGCCGGCGTCGAACTTGCGTCCCGGCTCGCGGTTTCGACTCGAGTCAAGACTGGCTGTCGACGGCTCGGTACTCGAGCGAGCCCCGGAACGGCTGTTTGCAGACGGCGAGTCGCTCGCCGAACCGGTGTCAGACGCCGCCGACCCGTCGCTGCCAGCGTCGACTGTCGAGTGTGACTCGAGCGAGCGAGCTGTCGACTCGTCGCTGTTGGATGGCTGACTCGAGGGAGCAGTCGACCCTGCCGATTCGCGTGCGTCCGTCTCCGACGACGTCTCACTCGAGTCAGCGACAGTAGACGAGGTGTCAGCTGTCGACGACGAACGCACGTCAGGAGCCGCCTCGTCCGTGTTCAAAATCGTCTCCTGTGTGGAGGGGTCGTCGGCTGGTGGCTGGTCGACCTGCGTCCCACCGGGCTCGAGGCGCGCTTCGCCGGGTGCCGACCGGCCCCGAGGCGCACGCGAGCGAAGGAGACCGTGCTCGAGCAGCGCCGACTCGACGGCGGCGTCGACCTGTCGGCGGACGGCGTCGTCGTCATCGAATCGAACCTCCCGTTTGCGCGGGTGGACGTTGACGTCGACGGCGTCGCCGGGGACCTCGAGAAAGAGCGTAACGAAGGGGTAGCGGTCGCCACCCAGTTGAGTGCCGTAGGCACCCATAATTCCCTCGCGAACCGCATCGGCGGTGACGGCGCGACCGTTGACGTAGGTGGCGAGATACTCCCGGCTCGAGCGATTGGTTTCGGGGTGAGAGACGAGCCCGGAGACGGACTCGAGGGGGCCGGGTGGCAGGTCCTCGCCGTTGGCGTCGACGGGGATCATCGCCGACGCGACCTCGCGGCCGTAGACCGACAGCACAGCGGCCTGCAGGTCGCCCTGTCCTGTCGTCGCAAACACTTCACGGCCGTCGTGAGTCAGGGAAACGGCCACGTCGGGGTTCGCAAGCGCATACCGGGTGACGACACGATTGACGTGGGCGAACTCGGTCGCCGTCGTCTTGAGGAACTTCCGACGCGCGGGCGTGTTGTAAAAGAGGTCGTCGACCTCGACGATGGTGCCTGCGGGACAGCCCGCTGGCTCGACGCTCGTCACCTCGCCGCCCTCGTAGACGAGTTTCGTACCCGCGCCGTCGGCGTTTCGGGGCCGGGATTCGATCGTCAGCCGTGAGACGGAGCCGATAGTGTGTAACGCCTCGCCGCGAAAGCCGAGCGTGGCGACGCCCGAAGAGAGATCCTCGAGGCCCTCGATCTTGCTCGTCGTGTGCTGGCGGACGGCAGCCCGAAGGTCGGCCTCGCTCATGCCCGCGCCGTCGTCCGCGACCCGGATCAGTTCGGCACCGCCGTCTTCGACGGTGACGTCGACGCTCGAGGCGTCGGCGTCGAGGCTGTTCTCGAGGAGTTCCTTGACTGCGCTGGCGGGGCGTTCGACGACCTCGCCGGCGGCGATTCGGGCGACGGTGTCGTCATCGAGTTGGTGGATATCGGTCGCTGGTGACTGGTCACCGGTCATAGCTCGGGCTGCTCGTGAACGTCGGACCGGAAGCAGGTGCTACGCTCTTGCAGTCGATCCGAGGCGGCAGTCGGCGGCCGCCCATCGGTTCCGATCGTTCGGTGCATGCGTTGTGGCTTGCGT
Organism: Natronorubrum sulfidifaciens JCM 14089; assembly: GCF_000337735.1. GTDB lineage: Archaea > Halobacteriota > Halobacteria > Halobacteriales > Natrialbaceae > Natronorubrum > Natronorubrum sulfidifaciens. The sequence goes on from NZ_AOHX01000026.1 coordinate 259,480, forward strand.
TCAATCGAAGTTAAACTGTGGATTGGTGACCAGTGCGTTCGATGGCAGTTACGGTCCCGACTCGAGCAGCCCATCGACAGCGCTGGCGATCGCCGGGCGACTGTCTTCGGAGACTTCGACGAGCGGCGGCCGGACGGCGTCGGTGGGGATCACGCCACGGTGCTCGAGGGCAGCCTTCGTCGCCGGCGCGAAGCCATAGCTGACACAGGCGTCGAACAGTGGGGCGATGGCGTCCTGTAACGCCTCGCCACGAGGCTCGTCGAACGTCTCGTACAGGTCGCCGTACGCCTCGGGCGCGACGTTCGACAGGGCGTTCAGCCCGCCGTCAGCGCCCATTCGGAGTGCGGGGACGAGCAGGGCGTCGTAGCCCTGCAGCATGCAGAAGTCGTCGGGCGTCTGGCGCATGACCGACAGGAAGTACTCGAGGTCGCCACTCGAGTCCTTCAGGCCGACGATGTTGTCGTGGGTCGCGACGGTCGCGAGGGTCTCGGGCTCGAGTCGCCCGCCGGTACAGACCGGGATGTTGTAGAGCAACACAGGGAGTGGAGAGCGATCTGCGACCTCCTCGAGGAACTGCTGGTTCCCGGTGGGATCGTTTGCCGTGTGGAAGTACGGCGGTGTGACGACGATGGCGTCGGCACCGACGTCGGCGGCGTCGGCGGCGTATGCGAGGACGTCGGAACGGCTCGTCGCGGCTGCCCCCGCGAGCACCGGCACCTCGCCGCCGACGTGTTCGACTGCGAGTTCGTGGACGCGGCGGCGTTCCTCGCGCGTGAGACTGGCGAACTCGCCCGTCGTCCCACAGGGAAAGACGCCGTCGATATCGTGCTCGAGGAGATGCTCGAGGACATCGCCGAACGCGTCGTCGTCGACCGCGCCCGCGTCGTCGAACGGCGTAACAACCGGACAGGTGATGCCCTGTAGTGCGTGTTGTAGGTCCATACCATGGTGATTTCGCGGCGACTGCAAAAACATACCTGCTCGCCGGTATACTATCGGACGGAACTGTGTGAAGATTCTCGCCACCCCGTGGCGGCGAGAATCTTTCACGACTTCCGTCCGGCAGTCTTACTCGAGGCCCAGCCCCTGCGACATCGAGTTACCCGCGCGTGGCACGCCTTTGACGGTCACCGTCTCGCCAGTCATAAACGACGCGGCGGGACTCGAGAGGAACTGAACGACGTCGGCGATCTCCTCGGGGTGGCCGATACGGCGATCGGTCTTCTCGCGTGGTGGCATGGATTCGCTGTCGATACCGAGCGTCTCGGCAACGCCGGGCGTCTGGATTAGACCGGGTGCGATACAGTTGACGCGGATGCCATCGTCGGCCCACTCGACGGCCAGCGTCTCGGTCAGCCGAATAATCGCCGCCTTCGACGCGCCGTAATGGCTCTCGCCGGGGGCGGCGTGTTGGCCGTTGACACTCGAAAGGGTGATGATAACGCCACCATCGCCCTCGCGCATGACCTCGCCGGCGAGTTGGGTGCAGTGGACAGTGCTCGTGAGGTTGAGATCGAGGATCGTCTCCCAGCCGTTCGCCGAGATATCCTCGAAGTTGGCGACGAACTCGCCGCCGGCGTTGGTGACGAGGATATCGATATCGCCGAACGCCTCGACGGTCTCGTCGACGAGCCGTTGGACCTGCTCTCGGTCGCGAACGTTACATTCGACGGCGAGTGCCTCGCCCGTGTTCTCGGCGTCGTTGATTCCCTCAGCCACCGGGCCGATACGATCCATCGAGCGCGAGCAGATCGCCACGTTCGCCCCGCTCGCCGCGAGCGTCTCTGCGATCGCTCGACCGATTCCTTGGCTTGCGCCAGTGACGATCGCAGTCTCACCTGCCACGCTGTAATCCGATTCGTGCATTATGCTAACTCATCGCCACCACGGTATAATGTTACCGATAGTTGAGAATATCGTGAATACCTATACGACGTTTCCGAAACACTCTCTGTAGGAAAACAATGGTTATTTCGGCTGAGTGCCACTGGCCAACGCATTCAACCGCCAGCTCTCGATCAGTAGTTGACTGTCGCGACAACCCCGATTCGGCGACGAGGCAAACCGCAGGATCGGTCAGAACTGGTTCGCTCTCGAGTGTCTTGACGGAACGCACTCGATCGTCCTGCTCACGTAAAGTTTCCAGCCGATCCAAGCGGCGAGACGATCAGTGATAATAGAGACGACGACTCCAGTTCTCAGCTCTCGTCTGCGGTCCCAGAGATTAAAATTCGCCAGTTTCTTCGCTCGATTCGCGGCCAGTTACTCCCCTAACTGCGCTTGCCACTCCTGGACTTTCGCGATCAACTCGACCGGCGGCGTCGTGTTCACGTCGATTCCCTCGAGGTCCTCGAGCACGGCCTTCGTCTCGGGATCGATCGACTCGCTGCCCTCGCCTGACTCGCCGCCATCAGTGTTCGCCGGGCCGCGGAACTGACCGCTCGAGACATCGAACACCGCCTGCACGGGTTCGCTCGAGGCCCCACCTTTCGCTTCGATGGCTTTCTCCTCGCGTAGGCGTTCTAACACGTCCCTCGAGCGGTCGACGACGGGGTCGGGCACGCCGGCGAGGTCGGCGACGTGAATGCCATACGAGCGGTCGGTCGGGCCGTCCCGAACGGTGCGAAGGAAGGTAACGTCGCCGTCGCGTTCGTCCGCGGCGATGTGGACGTTGGCGACGCGGGGCAGGTTCTCGGCGAGGCCGGTCAGTTCGTGGTAGTGAGTCGCAAACAGCGTCTTCGCTTGCACTTCGTTGTGGAGATACTCCGTCGCGGCCCACGCGATCGAGATGCCGTCGTAGGTCGCGGTGCCACGGCCGACCTCGTCCAGAATGACCAGTGACTCGTCGGTCGCCGTGTGGAGGATGTTCGAGAGTTCGCTCATCTCGACCATGAACGTCGAGCGGCCCTGTGCGAGTTCGTCGAGCGCACCCACGCGGGTGAAGATGCCATCAACGAGGCCGATCTCGGCGTCCTTGGCGGGAACGAAACTGCCGACCTGTGCGAGCAGGACGATACAGGCCACCTGGCGCATGTACGTCGACTTCCCGGACATGTTGGGGCCGGTGACGACCAGAAAGCCCCGCTCCTCGTCGAGTCGAACGTCGTTCGGAACGAACTCCGTCGTCTGCTCGACGACGGGGTGGCGGCCCTGCTCGATCTCGAGGCGATCCCCACCGTGGAGGTCGGGCTGAACCCACCGGTTTTCGGCTGCGTGCGTCGCCAGACTGGCCAGCGCGTCGACAGTCGCGAGCGTCCGGCCGACGTCCTGGAGCAGTTCGGCGTGGGCGGCGACGTCCTCACGGAGGTCCTCGAAGAGGTCGTACTCGAGGTCGCCGCGTTGCTCCTCGAGGCGCAGGATCTCGCGTTCTTTCTCCTCGAGTTCGTCGGTCGTGAACCGTTTGGAGTTTTTCAGCGTCTTGATCTGCTCGTAGTGGTCGGGGACGCCGTCGGCGGCGGACTTGCCGACCTGGATGTAGTAGCCGTCGGTCTTGTTGCGGTCGACCGTGACGTGAGCGAGACCGTGGGTTTGCTTTTCGCGGTCTGCAAGCGTCTCGAGCCACTCGATGACCTCATCGTGGCGCTCGATGAGCCCGTCGAGTTCCTCGTCGTACCCGTACTGGAAGAGCCCACCTTGTGTCACCGTCGACGGCGGCTCCTCGGCGATTGCCGCTGCGAGTGCGTCCTGTAGCTCCCGCGCGGCATCGCGGTCGGGTCGGTCGACGATTTCGGCGAGCGGCGAGGCCGCGAGATCGGGACTCGAGGCGATAGCCTCGGCGAGTTCGGGAAGGACGGCCAGCGTGTCCCGAACCGAGAGGAAATCCCGCGCGTCCGCGCTGCCGTGGGTCGCCTTCGAGGCCAGTCGTGCCAAATCGTACGCCTCGCTCAGCACGTCCTGAATCTGATCGCGGGCGAGTGGGGCCGAGGCCAGTGCCGCGACGCTTTCCTGGCGTCGCTCGAGGACCGAAAGCGAACGGCGAGGTCGCTGGAGCCACTCTTTCAGGCGGCGGCCGCCGGCGCTAGTCTCGGTGTGGTCGATCGTCTCGAACAGCGAGCCGTCGCTGTCGCCCTGCATCGTCTCGGTCAACTCGAGGTTGCGCTGGGTCGTCGCATCGAGGGTGACGTGATCGTCGCCGTGGTGGGCCTGAATGCGGGTCATCGAGGCGAGGACACCCGTGCCGGTCTCCTCGACGTAGTCGAGAATCGCTCCGGCGGCCGAAATCGTCGACTCGCCAACCGAGAGTCGATCGACCGTCTCTCGGCCGAACTGCTCGCGAGCGGTGTGGGCCGCTCGTTTCGGGGCGAAACTCTCGGTCTCGTGGAGTGTCAGCGCCGCGTCGGTGCGCTCGCGAATCAGGCTTAGCAGGTCGTCGTCGGTTCGCGTCTCGGGGCCGGGCAACACCTCGACCGGGTCGAATCGGTACAGTTCCGTCAGCGCGTCGTCGGCGTCGTCGGCCTCCGTGACGAGAAAGCGGCCGGTGGTCACGTCGGCAACGGCGAGCCCGTAGGCGTCCGAGCCACTGCCGTCGACTACTGCAGCGAGATACTGTGCGTCGGCGTCGGTCGTCTCGAGGAGCGTGCCGGGCGTGACGACGCGGACGATCTCGCGTGCGTGGCCGTCGTCGGTCTCGTACTGGTCGGCGACGGCGACGCGGTAGCCGCGTTCGACCAGCGCCTTGAGATACGGCGTGAGATCGGCGAGTGGAACGCCGGCCATCGGGTACGACGAGCCGTGGGAAGACTTCTTGGACACCTTGAGATCGAGTTCGTCGCTGACGGTCTCGGCATCCTCGCCGAAGAACTCGTAGAAGTCACCACACTGCATCGCCAGCAACTCGGCGTCCGTCTGCTCTTTGAGTGAAAAGAACTCCCCGACGATTCCCGTCGCCTCTGTCATACCCGGTGACTGTCCTTCCATCGCTAAAACCCTGCGGGATCCGCGATGGACAGGTGACTGGGAGGTTGGCCGCGATGACAGTCATCGATGGGGCTACGGAGGACTATTACGCTCCTCGACCTAGAGGCTGGTATCCCATAATGGCTGCTCCCCGCGACCACCGCGTCCTCATCCCGGTCGATGTCCTCGGTGGCGAATCCGTTCCCGCGACAGTCATCGATGCGTTCGCATCTGTTCCGATCGTCTTGCTCGGCTATCGCGAACTACCCGACCAGACCGGGACGGATCAGGCCCGTGACCAGTACGGCACGCGTGCTCGAGCCGAACTCGAGGAACTTCACACCGCGTTCGAAGACGCCGGCTGTCTCGACGTCAGTTCGCGGCTCGTCTTCACCCACGATCGCCTGCAGACGTTCGAACGCATCGCAGTCGAAGCGTCGTGTGATGCAGTCTTGCTGCTCAACCCGGCCCCCGTACTCGAGTCGGTACTCGTCGCGATCCGCGGGGAGGTCAACCTCGAGCATATTGCGCTGCATCTCGAGACGCTGCTTGCTGGCACCGAGCTTACGGTGACGTTCTTTCACGTCGTCGCCGACGAGACGGATCGTGAGCGTGGCACCGAACTCCTCGATGCCGCCGTCGACGCGCTGGCCGACACCGGCGTCGACCGCGACCGGATTGACCGCTCGCTCGTGGTCGACGGCTCACCGACGGCGGCGATTCTCGAGGCCGCGAGCGAGCACGATCTGCTCGTCGTCGGCGAGAGTCGGCCGTCGATTCGGCGGTTCATTTTCAGAGATCGGGCCAAAACGCTGGCGAAGGGGACGGTCGATCCGGTGCTCGTGATTCGTGGAGAGTATCTCGAGGCCGATGACACCGAGCTCACGGTCGACGACACTGAGCTCCCGATCGGCGACGAGACGGACACGTCAACAGCCGACGATGTAGACGACCCTGACAACGAGTCCTGAACGCGCTCGAGGCCACGTCTCGCGGGTCACTGGCCAACATACCCCCGAAGTCGGTCAAGAGTCGTCGACGTCGGACGGTGACGGCTGATCGGCGGCGTCCGCCGTGTCATCGCGGTCTGCTGTGTTCCGGACGACGAGCACCGGGCCGACCGACTCGGCGGCGACGCGTTCGGTCTCCTCGCCGAAAATGAGCGAGCGAAGCGACGGCGCTCGCTCGCCCATAACGATCGCGTCGTGGTCGGCGGCGGCGTCGACGAGCGCCTCGAGTGGCGGTTCGTCGACCGCGAGTTCGGTTCGGACGTGGAGTCCCGCATCGAAGAGAGTCACGGCGGCCGCCTCGAGGGACTCCTGACCGGCGTGTTCGTCGTCGGTTGCCAGAAAGAGCGTGACACCGATATCGCGGTCGCCGACCAGTTCGGTGACGAACGAGACGATCCGATCGACGGCGACGTCGCCCGTCAGGGCCACGAGCAGTTGATCGACCGGCCCGGTTGTGCCCGGGATGGCGTAGGCATCCGATCGCATCTCCGCGGCGACCCGATCGAACGTCTGTTTTTTGTTGTGGGTGAAGACGAGCCGATAGTCGGCAGTGCCCTCGTCGGCTCCGAACTCCGCCGCGAGGTCCTCGAGTGCATCGGTTGCTCGATCTTCGAACTGCAGCCGCGCCTGATCGGGCGGCGTCTGTTCGGGCAGGACGTGATAGCCGAGTACAGTCACGTACATCGGCTCGAGCAACGTCGTGAGCCCGGCCGAGACCGATTCACCCTCGAGGATCGCCAGTGGAACGAGTATGCGTGTCATTACAGTTTCCCCTTGAGCGTCACGTCTCGGGCGTAGTAGAAATACCACCCGGCGGTGACGAGCATGATCGCGAGGCCGATGAGCTGTGAGGCGGGCTGCATGAACCCGATTAGGGCGAAGCTAGCGAGTGCCCCGAGCGCCGGGACGATGGGATAGCCCGGCACCCGAAAGTCGGGGTCGTACCAGTCGGGCTCGTTGCGACGCAGCGCGATCAGCGCAACGCAGATGAGCCCGTACATGATGAGATGCAGGAAGGAGGCGACTTCAGCGAGCAGTTCCACCTGCCCGGTCGCGGTCAAAACGAGGATCGGCCCGCCGGCCATCCCCAGTGCGACGTGTGGCGTGCCGTAGCGAAGGTTGATCCGGCTCGCCCGTTTCGGCAACAGGGCGTCCCTCGAGACGGCGTAGATCGAGCGGGACGTGCTCAGTACCGATGCATTGGCGCTCGACATCGTCGCGAGCAGGCCACCGAAGACGATCGCGAACGCGCCGGCCGCACCGAGATAGTGGCGACCGACCTCGACCATCGCCGTCTCGCCGAGTTCCGCGAGGCGTTCGCTCCCGAGCGCGCTCGTCGCGACGAAGATCGTCACCACGTAGAGCACGCCGACGATGATCACCGAGCCGACCATCGCCAGCGGCAGGTTCCGGCCGGGATCTTTCATCTCGCCGGCGACGGTCGCCACCTGTGCGAAGCCGAGATACGACGTGAACACGAGCGCGGCCGTCGTCAGGATGGGCATCGTCCCGAACGGCGCGAACTGCTCGGGTGCGGATGGGTCGCCGACGATTCCCGCCGCATCGAGGCCGCCGTAGCCGAGGAAGACGACCAGAATCGAGAGCAACAGGGCGACGATCCCGTTCTGGAGTTTCGCCGCGTTCTCGGTTCCGGTGACGTTCAACACGGTAAAGCCCGCACCGAACAGCACCGCGATCGGGATCACGAGCTCGTTTCCGACCGCGATCCCGAGTTCGGCGAGCGTGTCGACGGCATAGAAGCCAAAGCCGACGAGATAGAAGGCCGTCGCGAACACCAGCCCGAACCACAGCGAGAGCCCGACGACGGCTCCCGCGAGCGTGCCCAGCCCGCGCGAGATGAAGTAGTAGCCGCCGCCGCTCTTTGGCATCGCCGTCGCGAGTTCCGACGCTGGTAACGCGACGAGCAACGCGACGACGGCTCCGATCGCAAACGACGCTGCCGCAGCCGGGCCGGCGTTGCCCGCCGCAAGCCCGGGGAAGACGAAGATACCCGCACCGATCATCGTCCCGATCCCGATCGCGAGCCCGCCAGTGAGCCCGATCGTTCGCTCGAGTTCGGCGTCGTCAGTGATCGTCGCCTCATCTGTTTCGATCGTCGGCTCGACCTGCGGCGACTCGCCTTCGATGTTGGTCCCGTCAGTCGACGGCGACGTATCACCCATACTGGCCGTGATTCACGCCGGGCCTATATTGTTACTGTTGACTACAGGCGGGGGGAAACAGTTGCCGCCGTCGTCGACGATCAGAACAGGACCCCACCGAGTGGCACGTCCGTCTCCGGCTCGACGAGGACCGGGTACCCCTCCTCGTCGGGGACGCCGACGGTCAACACCTCGGATTTGAAGCCGGCGACTCGGACCGAGCCGAGCGTCGTCGCACAGAGCACCTGTCTGCCCTCGAGATCGTCGGGCTCGTAATGATGGTCCAACTGTCCCGCCGACTGGACCTCGCCGTGGTCCTCGCCGAGGTCGATCCAGAGCTTGGTCATCTTGGGCTTGTTCGCCTCGGGGAACGCCTGCGCTTCCAGCACTTCGCCGACACGGATCTCCGTTTCAAACGGATTCTCGACCATGTATCATGGCACTGTATGCCACGAAAATGAGCCTTCCCGTTCCGGCATCCCGACCCAAAACGGCCTGCGGACCACCTTCACGCGAGCAGTTCGTCGGCCAGCAGCGCCAGACTGTCGTCGCCGTCGTCGGCCGCGGTCGGTATCGCGAGCATGACAGTCTCGATACCGACGGCCGCATACGCCTCGAGTCGCTCGCGAGCCGCCTCGGGGGTCCCCGTGGGAGCCGTCTCGAGATAGCCCGCAAGGAAGAACTCACGTGGCTCGCTGGGCTCGTCGGGCAGGACCTCACGTCGGAACTGCTCGCGCTTTCGTTCGGCCTCGGCAGTCGTCTCGCCGACGAAGACGAACAGTTCGGCGGATTTTCGGATCTCGTCGTAGCGCGCCTCGCTTTCGCAGTGCTCGCGGAGCACGTCGAGTTTCTCGGCGAATCCCTCGGGCTCGAGCGTCCCGTAGTTCCAGCCGTCGGCCAGTTCCGCCGCATACCGGAGGGTGAACTGCTCGCCGCCACCGCCGATCCAGATCGGCGGGTGGGGCTCCTGGACGGGCTGGGGCTCACAGAAGGCGTCCTCGAGGTCGACCTCGAGCTGTCGTCCCTCGTGGCTGTAGGTATCGTTCGTCCACAATCCCTGCAGGATTTCGACCGTCTCGGCGAGTCGGCGGAGTCGTTCGGCCGGCGGCTCCCGGAACTCGTAGCCAAAGCGGTCGTACTCGGCTTCGTACCAGCCCGCACCGAGGCCGAGTTCGAGTCGCCCGTCGCTTACGTGGTCGACCGTCGCGGCCATCTTCGCCAGCAACGCGGGATGACGATACGATTGGCTCGTGACGAGCGTCCCGAGTCGGATTCGGTCGGTCGCCTCGGCGATTGCACTGAGCGTCGTCCAGCACTCGTGGGTGGCTCGCCGTGGCTCGCCGATCCACGACTGGAAGTGGTCCTCGAGCCAGACGGCGTCGTAGCCACGCGATTCAGCCTCGAGGGCCGTCTCCCGAACCGTCTCGAAAGTGGTCCCGTACTGGGGGAGAATAATGCCGACGTCGAGTTCGGTTGCCGCCGCGGTTTCGATTCCACCTTCGGTCCCGGAAGCGGTCATTCGGTCACCTCACGATCGAGCGCCAGCACTCGCTCGGCGAGCGTCTCGGGATCGCTCGCGACGAGTTTCGTCATCGCTTCCTTCCCGACGTCGCCACGGTCGAGGACGGCGACCGGCGGCTCCGTCCGGCCCTCGAAGACCTGGCGTGCGCCCCAGCCCATCGTGCTCCCCTCCGCGTCTTTGGTTGGCTCCTCGTCCCGGTCGTACTCGGCGACCGGCCACTCGAGTGCCTCGAGTGCGTCTTCGACATCTGGTCCGAACCGGCAGTTGACCGCGAACCGGAGGTCAGGAACGAACTCGCGTGCCGACAGCAGGAATCGGGCGACGTGGCTCGAGGCGCCGAATCGAACGCCGCGATTGGGCTGAACCCCCGACAGCGTCCGCGTGATACGGCCCTCGACGGCCGCCGTCTCGGCGACGGACTCGGCATAGGGCGTTGCGCCGACGACGTTCATCCCGACTTCGGGAACGAGCGCGGAGACGTCGGCGTCAACGAGTCGGTCCACAATCGCCTGCACCGCTTCGGCCGTTGGCTCTCGGTGAGCGGCGTTTCGCAACTCGACCGTGTGGTTGACCGCGCCGGGGCCTTCTCCGACGTCGGCGTAGTAGCGCACCGCACGGGCGAGAAAGTCGGTCGCCCCCTCGACGGCGACCTCGAGCGGGTCGCCCTTCGCTAACCGGGCCGCAATGGCGGCGGCGAGCGTACAGCCGGAGCCGTGGGTTGCATCGGTGTCGATCCGCGGATGCTCGAACGCGCGGGTCCCATCGTCGGTGACGAGCAGGTCACGAACCGTCTCGCCAGGGACGTGGCCGCCTTTGAGCAACACCGCATCGACGCCCGTCTCGAGGATCGTCTCACCCGCCTCGCGAGCCGTCGCCTCGTCGGTGACATCGATCCCGGTCAGAACCGCGGCTTCGTCAGTGTTTGGCGTCGCAAGCGTCGCTTCTCCGAGTAGAGTCTCGTAGGCGTGTTCGGCTTCGGGCTCGAGCAGCCGGTCACCAGTGGTCGCAACCATCACGGGGTCGACGACCAGCGGGAACTCGAACGCTGTGGCGTGGTCGGCGACCGTTTCGACGATCTCAGTCGTCGCGAGCATCCCCGTCTTCGCCGCGCCGACGTCGAAATCGTCCGTGACAGCCTCGAGTTGGGCCTCGACTTCCGCTATCGGAAGGACGTGCGAGGACTCGACGCCGCGGGTGTGCTGGGCAGTAACGGCGGTGATCGCGGACGTCCCGAAGACGTCGTGGGCAGCCATCGTCGCGAGGTCGGCCTGAATCCCCGCGCCGCCACCGGAGTCGCTGCCGGCGATCGTCAGCGCCACGGGTCGGCTGTCGGGTGCGGGCGTTCTCATGTAAGAGAGTATTCCGCGGTTATACTAAGCGGTGATGGTCGGTCGGTCGGCGTCGGTCGCGCTGTCGCTTACGGTCGTTGCAGACAGCCGTGACAGTCCGGGAAACTGTGTTGTACCCCAAAGCGATATCGTTCGCTCGAGCAAACGGATATCATGGGAGATGTTGTCATCGTCCTGGACATGCTAAACGACTTCGTGACCGGCGAGATCGCCGCCGACCGCGCCGAGAACATCATTCCGACGCTCCGCGAGGAGTTGCTGCCAGCGGCGCGCGAACACAGCGTGCCGGTCGTCTACGCCAACGACGCGCATCGACCGGAGGACTTCGAACTCGAGGTCTGGGGCGAACATGCGATGCGCGGGACGGAGGGAGCCGCGGTGATTGACGACCTCGAGCCCGACGCCGACGACCACGTCTTCGAGAAGCGTTTTTACGACGCGTTCTTCGAGACGGGGCTCGACCAGCATCTCCGCAGTCTCGGCGTCGATCGGCTCGTGATAACCGGCCTCCATACGAACATGTGTGTCCGCCACACGTCCGCGACTGGGTTTTTCAACGGCTACGAGATCGTCGTCCCTGAGGATTGCACGGACGCGTTCACGGAAGACGAGTACGAGGACGGTCTCGACTACTTAGCGCGGGTCTACAACGCCGACCGCACGACCGCATCCGACCTCATCGAGGAGTGGAAAGCCAGCGAGTAGCCGTCGACGGAGCCGGAGTCGGCGTCACTCGTCGGCCTCGTCGGCCGCGTCGGCCAGTTCGGCGTAGGCGTCCCACGACGGATCGACGTCCGGATGCTCGAGTGCCTCGCCGTCGACGACCACGCCCGACCCGGACTCGACGCGCCCGATCTCGGCGACGACGGTTCCCCGATCCTCGAGTGCGTCGCGAACGGCGTCGACACCGCCGGGATCGACAGCGAGCAACAGCGAGCCGCTGCTGGTCGCCGCCCACGGGTCGATCTCGAGGGCCGCACAGACCTCCTGTACGCCGGGACGCATGGGGACGGCGTCACGGTCGATCGTGAACCGGGCGTCCGCGCCGGCGGCCATCTCGTTGAGTGCGCCGGCGAGGCCACCCTCGGTCACGTCGTGCATCGCCCTGACGGGACCGGCCGCGGCCGCAGTGAGCGCATCGCGAACGCAGTAAACCTCCTCGAGTCGGTCCTGTGCGTCGGCGACGACGTCGTCAGAGAGCTCGAGTTGATCGCCGAAGAGGGTACTCAGGAGACCGACGGACTCCACGGCGGGGCCGGTCGTCAGGAGCAGGCGGTCGCCCTCTCGTGCGCCGTCGGGGCGGACGATCGCGTCGTGGTCGCCGACGCCCATCGCGGTCGCCGCGCCGACCCACGGATGCGAGGGGTCCGAGTAGCGGGCGGTGTGGCCCGTAACGATGGCGACGCCGAGGTCGGCACACTCTTCGTGGATCGTTTCCCAGACCGTCGCGAACTCGTCGTCGGTCATCGTCTCGGGGAGGGTAAAACAGATCGAGAGATGAGACGGTGCGATCCCGCTGACTGCCACATCCGCGAGGATGAGATCGAGGGCGAACCGGGCTGCCCGCTCGAAGCCGAGCGCCGGCAGGATCGAGACGGGGTCGGTCGCGGTCACCAGTGCCTGCCCGTTGATATCGACGACGCCGAAGTCGACACCGTGTTGTGGGCCGACTGCGACGTCGCTGCGCTCCGCGCCGAGGTTCGGCGCGATGTGCCGGTCGAAGAACGAACGGTCGATTTTGCCGAGGTCGCTCACGCTCGAGAGATCAAACTGGGTGGGCTTAGCAGTGGTGGTCCTCGAGTCGTTCGCCGGAGAACGGCGAGCGCCGGCAGCAGAGAGCGATACCGGACATATCACAGGGGTGATGGAAACACCTAACAGGGTATAGTTGAAAGAGAGAATGACTCTCATGAATATTGAATTATTTTTCACGAGAACGAGCCGACCAACCGCGTCGGGAGGGACCGAATGCACGGGATTATTCTAAAAACGCTACAGGCGTTCGTCGTCGATACGTACGGCGAAGATGCCTGGCTTTCCGTTCAACGAGAGGCGGACATCGAGGAGAAAGTCTACGTACCGGTAACGGTCTATCCGGATCGCGACGTCTACGAACTCGCCCGTACGGCCGGCGAACTCACCGATCAGAGTCCACGGACGATCCTGACCCAGTACGGCAAATGGGTCGTTCCGTCACTGCTCGAGACGTACGATCTGCATATCGACGACGAGTGGAACGGGCTGGAACTCATCGCGAACATCCAACAGTTTCACACGTCGTTGCGGACGCGGGATCTGACGACGCTGACGACACCGCGAATCCGCTCGGAGCGCCTCGGCGAGGACCGAGTCCGGATCACCTACGATTCGGATCGAATGCTGTGTGATGTCGCTCGCGGCGCGATCGCCGGCGTCGCAGAGCGATTCGACGAGGACCTCATCGCCGAAGAACAGACGTGTATGCATGAGGGTGACGACGCCTGCCGATTCGATATTCGACGGGGCGGCACCGAAACGGCCACGATCGACGCCGACGCTGAGTCGGCGGCCACCTTCGAGTTCGAGTCATCGAGCACGACCACCGGAGGGAGCGATGACTGACGCCGCCTCGAGTGCGGACGATGGCTCACCGCTTCCCGGTGCGATACAGACGGCCCGACCGCTTGGGTTCGGACTGGCCGTCGTCGTCGTCGGGCTCGCCGTTGTTGGCCTCGCTGCCGTTGGCCTCGACACCCTGACGCCGGAACTGCTCGGCGTCGGTGCCGGCGGTGTCGTCGCCACCGGCGTGGCCGCCATCGCCATTGCCGCAGTCTCGGATGCCCGGACCGCACCACGCCAGCGCGACGAGCTTCGTGCGGCGATCGACGACGTCGCTGATCGGACGGCCCAACTCGAGGACGGCGACCGCGACGTCGACTTTCGAACCGACGGGGACGACGCCGTCGCCGACCTCGAGACCTCGCTCGCGTCACTTCGCGATCAGTTGGTCGCGAGTGAACGAACCGATCAGTCGCTGAGCGATCTCGAGCGCATCGTCGAGACACACGCCGAGACGACCGGCTCGATCGCTGACGGCGATCTTACCCAGCGGTTCGAGCATCCTGCTGACCACGACGCAGTCGTGTCGTTGGCGGACAACTCGAACGAGATGCTCGCCGAGATCGAGGAGACGTTCTCGACGCTGAAGTCGTTCTCCGGCGAGGTCGTCACCTACAGCCACGAACTGAACACGAGCATGGAGACGGTTCAGGCCGAGGGCGACCGCACGAGCGAGGCGCTGACGACGGTCGCCGAGGACAACGAGGAACAACACGAACAGCTTCAGACCGTCGCCGCGGAGATGGAGTCGTTCTCCACGACGATCGAAGAGATCGCCGCGACAGCCTCGGAAGTCGCCGATACGGCGGACCGAACTGCACGGGCTGGCCAAGAGGGGAGTCGTGCCGCCGGCGATGCGATCGACGGGATGGACGTCATCCAGACCGAGACCGAACGCACCCTCGAGGAGATCGAACAGCTCGAAGCCGAAGCCCAACAGATCGACGACCTCGTCGACTCGATCAGCGACATCGCCGAGCAGACGAACATGCTGGCGTTGAACGCCAACATCGAAGCGTCCCGTTCGGCCAGCGGTGAGCAAGGGTTCGGTGCCGTCGCCGACGAGATTCAGAACCTCTCCGAGCGAGTCTACGACTCGGTCAAATCCGTCGAAGAACGACTCGAGACGCTTAGAGGACGAGCGATCTCGGCAGCCGACGAGGTCCGGACCAGCCGCGATCGGATCGAAGACAACGTCGACGACGTCGAAAACGCTGCGAACGCACTCGAGCAGATCGCAGAGCTCGCCGAGCAGACGAACAACGGCGTTCAGGAGATCTCTGCGGCGACCCAACAGCAGGCAGCCGCGACGGAGGAGGTCGTCGTGCTGGTCGAAAACGCCGCCGAGACGAGCAATGCGACGGCGACGACGTCGGCGCAGGTGGCCCGACGGGCGGCCGCACAGGCCGATGCGCTCTCACACGTCGCCCACAGCGCGACCGTGCTGACCGAACACGCCGGCGAGTTGAACGCCCATCTCGAGCACTACGACACCGAAAGCGGCTACGAGCTGCCGGAGGCGAGAGCCGCCGACGACGTCGACCCCGAGGCGGTCTCGACGGCCGACTCGATGTCCGACGTGATCGCCGACATCGACCCCGCCACGAGCGAGTAAGCCCGCTCGGCGGTGGCGCGAGGCGAGTGGCGGTCACGAGCCGTCGACACGATGTCCCGCAGCGTCGAGGCGAGCTGACGGGACGGCGGCGGGTAACAGTATTTGCTTTCTCGAGCTGGCAGACGTAACTGACAGCCATTACTGAAAAGAGTGAAACCGGTCGGGGCGCTATCACCCGTAGATGGCGTATTCGCCCCGTTTATGGAACGCTTCCGGCCTCGAATTCTCGACGGCAGAACTGACGGGTGCGCTAGGAGATTCAGTTACGGTCCTCCCCTTGCTTGTCGCCCTCGCAGCGACGACGAGCGTCTCGCTGCCCCATGTGCTGGTCGGCTTCGGTGTCTTCCAGATCGTCTGGGGCCTGTATTACGGTATGCCGCTTTCCGTCGAGCCGATGAAGGCCCTGATCGGGCTGGCGATCGTCGGCTCGCTTTCCTATCCCGAACTCGCCGCCGCCGGGCTGCTCGCGGGTGGCGTCTTGCTCGCGCTCGGGAACCTCGGCCTCGTCGGTCGCATTCAGACGGTCGTCGGCGAGCCCGTGATTCGCGGCGTCCAGTTCGCCGTTGCCCTGCTGTTGCTCGAGGCAGCCGTCGGGCTCTCGAGTGGCTCGCTCCCGACTGCTGTCGCCGGCCTCGCGGTCGTCGGGATGCTCGCCGTCGTCGGCTATCGACAGGTGAGCGTCTTGCTCGTCCTCGGTCTCGGAGGCAGTGTGGCCGTCGTGACGGCCGGCCTTCCAGCGCCGCAGATGCCCGCACCCGTGCTCTTTCCCGCAGGCACGCCGTCGCTTTCGGGTGCGGCCCTCGAGGGCACCGTCGCCCAGCTCGGGATGACGGTCGGGAACGCGGCGATCGCGACCGCCCTGCTCTGTGGCGATCTCTACGACCGAAATGTCTCCCCCGATACCCTCTCGACGAGCATGGGTGTCACCTGTCTCGCGGCGATCCCGATCGGCGGTATCCCGATGTGTCACGGCAGCGGCGGACTCGCGGGGAAGTACGCCTTCGGTGCCCGAACCGGCGGGGCGAACATCATCCTCGGCGTCGGCTACCTCGCGCTCGCACTGGTCGCCACCGGAGCGCTGCTGGCTGCGTTCCCACTGTCCATACTCGGCGTCTTACTCGTCGTCGTCGCCCTCGAACTCGCGCGCGCGGCCGTCTCCCCCGTCGACGGCCACCGCGGGATTGCGGTCGTCGTCGGCGTCGGCATCGTCGGAGTGGCAGTCAACGTCGGCGTCGCTTTCGTCCTCGGGACCGTCGCGTTCTGGTTCGTTTCCCAGCGCGAATGACAGATCTGTGCCGGGCGACCAGCAGACACGACACCGAGTCCAGCAGGGAGACGGACCGTTTTTCCCCCCAGCCATCCAACAGCCGGCGATGACAGCATCCTGGGACGCCCTCTTCGACCGCGCCGCGGCGTACGACGTCGACCTCGAGTCGATCCACGTGACGATCGACGAACTGGCGGCTACAGAGGATGGCGACGATGCCTGATCAGCCCGACCCTGCACGCGTCGTCGCGGACGCAGACGTGCTCGCCGCCGACCTCCTCGTTGACGGCGACGCCCGCGAAGCGCTCGATCACGTCCGTCGACACTCGTGGGTCGACCTCGTCGCGAGCGATCCGCTGCTCGAGCAGACGGAACAACTGGTTGCGACCCTCGCCGATCCCGACCTTGCGGCTGACCACCGGGCGCGGCTCGAGGCCGACCGCGTCGCCGTCGACCAGCCCGAAGGCGACCACCCGGCGCTCGCGTCGGCCTATCGCGGCGGCGCGGCCCACCTGCTGTCGTACGACGACGCGCTCGGATCGGCACGGGCCGGGCTTACGTTACAGCCTCGCGTCTCGGTCAGCGTTCGCCCGCCGGACGCGTTCGCACGGCTGTTTGATCCCGAGAGCCTCTACGCGGCCGTCGAAGGCGGGTCGTATCTGGGTCCGGATCGGGACCCGCGAGAATAGGGCTCGAACTCGAGTTACGCCTCGCGGTCGGCGTACCACTCCACGAACGCAGCGAGCGCGCGACCACGGTGGGAGATCGCGTTCTTTTCTTCGGTACTCATCTCGGCCATCGTCTGGCCGTTGTACTCGAAGATTGGATCGTAGCCGAAGCCACCCTCGCCGCGCGGGGCGACGAGCGTGCCGGCAACCGACCCCTCGAACGTCTCGGTGCCGGTTTCGTCCGCGTAGGCGAGGACGGTCGTGAAATGTGCGCGGCGGTTTTCTTCCTCGCGTGCGAGTCGCCAGAGCCGCTCGACGCCGACGGTGTCCTCGACGTACGCCGAGTACGGCCCCGGAAACCCGCCCAAGGCGTCGACGAACAGGCCCGCGTCGTCGACGAGCACCGGCTGTTCGCCGCCGGCCTCGTCGAAAGCCTCTCGAGCGCCGTGGGCGGCGATCTCGGCCAGCGAGTCGCTCTGGATCTCGGTGTAGTCGTAGGAAATCTGCTCGATGGGTTCGATATCGGCGAGGTACTCGCGTGCCTCCCGAACTTTCCCCTCGTTACCGGTGACGAATCGAATGGCCATGTACGAGGCGGGGGTCCCGGACGGAAAATAGGCGTCGGTTGCTGACGCTCGCTTCGCTCGAGGGATGGAACACTGCGGCTCACAGTTTCAGACGAGTCTCGGGAACGCACTCGAATTCGGGTCACACTGTGACCCGTAAAAGACGTTAGTTGTCGTCGTCGACGATGACTTCGACGGGTTCGTCTTCGGCGTCTTGGGACTCCTCGGACGAGCCCTGTTCTTGCTGCCACAGGAGTGCACCCGCGACGAGCACGACGACCCACGAGCGCCAGTTAGCGAGGTTCAGGGTGTAGCCGACGCCGAACGGTTTCTCGACGAGCATCCCCTCGCCGGGCTGCCAGTACGAAGAGAGCATGCTGCTGAAGTTCGGTCGTTCGAAGTTGTACGGTACCCCGAGAATCTCTCCGGAAGTCGGCTTGTCTGCCATGGGCGACCGTACGGTCTCCCGTGATATGAGTATTGGGTGCTCGACTCGAGGCGTGATCACGCGGTCACGTACCGGCCGCGACCCTCCACGTCCGCGAGACGCTCGAGGACGCGCTCGTCGCCGACCTCGCGGTATCCGTCCCGGACGGCCGCACGAAGCGGGTCGGGATTGGGGGCGGTGCCGACGAGACTCTGGTCGAAGACGTGCAGATCCATCGCGTAATCCTCGACGTGATCGGTGTGATAGCCGAGGCCGAAATCGATGAGATACGTGCGCGCTCGTGGCGCATCGCCACTGGAACCGTCGGATGCGCGCCGGCCGACCCTGACGTTTCGCGTCGTCGGGTCGCCGTGGACGAATCCGGCCTCGTGGAGGCGTGCGAGATGACGGCCGACATCACGCACCCGCTCGACGGAGAGCCCCTCACGGAGATCGGTCGCACCGACGTACTCGAGTTCGAGTGTCGCCTCGAGCGGGTCGACATCGGAGAGGACGGGCGTCGGCACGCCCTCACGACGGGCGAGACTCGTCAGCCGAGCCTCGAGCGTCGTTCGCTCGCGCCGAAGGCGATCGTCGAGGTCGGGGTGGCGATACCCCTTCGATTCGCGGCGTTTTCTCACGCGGCCGGCGTCGGGCTCGAGGTCCACGAGGGCTTCGGCGCCCTGTTCCGTCCCCGTCTCGCGGCCGGCGTCGGGCTCGAGGTCCTCGCTTCGCTTGGACTCCCCACGCCACGTTACGGCAACCTGATCGGGCCGGTAGTTCGGGTTCACACGCGACTCGGGGAGTGCGATCGTATCGCCGGCGTCGTACATCTTCGCGCCGAGAACGGCGATCATGCCCGCGTTGTCGCCCAGGAATCGGGGCTCGGGGGCGTGGAAGTCGGCCCCGCGTTGGTCGCACATCGTCTCGAGCATCTCGCGCAGGCGGGCGTTCTGTCCGACGCCGCCGCCGAGGACGAGTTCGTCGCTGCCGGTCAGCGAGAGCGCGCGTTCGGCGACTTCCGTGAGCATCCCGAAGATGTTCTCCTGAAGTGAAAAGCAGATGTCCTCGATGGGGACGCCGTCGTCGTGGGCCTGCTTTGCGGCGCTCATGATGCCCGAAAACGAGAAGTCCATTCCCTTGACGACGTAGGGGAGGTCGACGTACGCGCCGTCTTTCGCGGCCGCTTCGACCTTCGGGCCGCCGGGGTGTGACCAGCCGACGTGGCGGGTGAACTTGTCGATCGCGTTGCCGACGCCGGTGTCCATCGTCTCCCCGAGGACGCGATAACGGCCATTGCGATACGCGAGAAGGTGGGCGTTGGCCCCACTCGCGTTCAGACAGACCGGCGAGTCGAAGTCGGCGGTGTGGCGACCGATCTCGAGGTGGGCGACCATGTGATTGACGCCGACCAGCGGGACCTCGAGGGCCTGACTCAGTGCCCTCGCGGCCGTCCCGACGATTCGCAGACAGGGGCCAAGGCCAGGACCTTGCGAGAAGGCGACGGCATCAACTGGTGGCTCCGTTTCCGGGCCGTCGTGGGTTTGGCGGGCGTGCTCGAGAGCCGTTTCAACGACGCGCGGGATCGCCTCGTGCATGTGTTCGGCGGCCTCTCGAGGATGGATGCCGCCGCTTTCGGGTTCGTAGGCGTCGCTTTCGATGACGACGTCGTCGGTCGCACAGTCGTACACCGCTGCGCTGGCTGCCCAGGCGGTGCCCTCGATGCCGAGAATTCGGGTGTCAGAACTCACGTGTGGTGTCTACAGGAATACGCGATACGTGGTGAAACCGCTCAGTGCCGGTTTATGCCCACTCGGTGTAGCCGCACTTGCCGCAGTGGGTGCGGTCGCCGTGGTCGGCGAGGAAGACGTCGCCACAGCGTGGACATTTTTCTCGGTCGGTCGTTCCGTCGTCGTTGTAGAGTTCGTAGCGCGCCATCTTATGCCTCCTCCGCTTCAGCGTCTGCCTCTTCGGCACCGATCTTGTTTCGCTCGAGCATGTGGTCCTGTTCGACCTCGCGGGCGTCGTCGGCCGTGTCGTAGACTTTGGCCTCGCCGACGGTCTTTCGCATTCCGAATTTGGTGTCGAGTTTGCGGATGACAACCTCGTCGGCGTCCTTGTTCAGTTTGGCCGCGAGACTGTCGCGGACCTGCAGACGGGAGGGGGTAGCGTCCTCGTGGGTCAGTTCGAAGGTAACGTCCGCTCGATGCAACATGGGGTTCTCCGTTTCGGAGATGATGTCGACGTCCATGATATCACTCAGTTACTCTACTATGCCGTGTAGCGCCTAAAAGGATTTCGAAGCATGCACCCAATTGCACGGGCACTCGAGTCGGTCTCTCCCGTCGGCCGGCGAGAACGCTGCTCTGTTGAGTACGCCAAAGCTGACGGCCGCCGTTGAATTCGGCCCAAACAAATGAGAGTGTTTACATGTTTTGTGGACGAACCCCTTCGGTGATGCCCTCCAGACGACACGTACTCGCCGGTGGCGGATTCGCCCTCACGGGTCTCGTTGGCGGTGTCCGGTTCCTAGACGGACAGATATCGGTCTCAGGCGTATCCGAAATCGAGTGGCCAATGGCGCGGTACGATCCCGCGGGAACCGGGTACAACCCCGATTCGAGGGGGCCGAAAGACGGCGTCGAGGTCGCGTGGCAGCGAGATACGGACTCGAGCATGCACGGGCTGACGGCACCGATTCTCGTCGGGGAGACGTTGTACGCGACTGGCCAGCAGTCGCTCGTCGCGTTCGATCGTGACACCGGCGAGATTCGGTTCACGCGAGACGGCCAGTACTGGTCGACTCCGGCTCGAGCCACGGCGAGCGCCTACCGAAGCGACACGCTCGCCGTCAGTGGCCGGGAGGGACTGCTCGGACTAAGCGCGGACGGCGGCTACGAGGTTTTCGGACGGTCGGTTGGCGCCGAGCGCTGGTCCAGTCACGGCCAGGAAACCCAGCGCTGGTCCAGTTCGTCTCCGCAGGAACCGTCACCCGTCGCTGCGGATGGTGCGGTGTACGCGATCGTTCCCGATACTGATCGCGTCGTCGCCGTGGACGGAAGCAGTGGCCGCGTCCGGTGGGAGCGTACGGTCGGCGACGAACAATCGAGCGGTTCGAACCGACCGGCGGTCCGCGACGGGACCGTCTTTGTCTCGAGTCGTCCCGGCGACGTCGTCGCGTTCGACGCCGAGACGGGCGACACTCGCTGGAGCGTCAGACCCGAACCACACCCGGAGAGCACCCTGAGATACCGCAATTTCGGACCGGCAACAGCGACCGATTCGGGACTCGTCGTCCCCGACCGAGAAGGGGTCACGCTGCTCGATCCGGCCGACGGGAGCGTGCTGTGGGAGTACACTCACGACGGGAACGGCACCGACGGCAGCGCCGCCGTCGCCGACGGGACAGTGTTCGTCACCGACGGCGTGGAGTCGCTGCACGCGATCGACCTCGAGAGCGGCGAGCGAGAGTGGATCGCCGACTACAGTCCCGACACGGACCCGGTCGTCGCCGACGGCGTCGTCTACCTCGGCTACCAGATCTCCGAACTGGTCGCGATCGACGCCGAGACGGGCGACCGACGGTGGACCTACGAGGGGGCGACGTACTTCACGCAGCCGATCGTCGGCGACGGCGTGTTGTACGTCCTTACCGACGAAGGACTGTTGGCCCTCGAGGAGGCGAACTGACCGTGTCACACAACCGAACTGACGGGGGCGGCCGGCGGGAGTTGACCGTCGGCGTCGTCCTCTCGACGGCTGTCGGTCGGCTCCGGGAGGCTCCGGCGATGCTCGTTCCATTCGTCGCCGCAGGAATCGTTCTCGCCGTTGCCGACGCCCTCCGACGGCACGATCCCATCCCGTCCCTCGAGCGGGAGATTCCCTGGGAGAACGGCCTCTCGATCGACCTCGAGTACGCCGGCTATCCGACCGGCGTGGCACAGACGGCGACGCCACTCGAGTCGCTGGTCGGTCTCCACCCGGAGTATCTCGCCTGGGGGTTCACACTGTATCTGCTTCCCCTGGTAGCGGTCGTCCTCGCGGGAGTCATCACGATGGCTCGCGCGATGAATCGGGATGTACGGCTCGCGACCGTGGGCACCGTCTTCGGGTTCGTTATCGTGTTCGACCTCGTCCAGCGGGGGCTCGGATCGATCGACGCGCTCCAAGGGATGGGGCTGTGGGGACTGCCGCTGCTGGTGTTGTATCTCGCTGTCATCGTCCGGCTCTTTGCCGTTCCGGGCTTGCTCGTCGCGGGCCGCAGTCCGAAGCGAGCGCTGCTGGAGAGCGTCCGCCGAACGCGTGGCCACGGCTGGACGGTCTTCGGCGTGATCCTCGTCGTCGGCCTCGCCGGGTGGGCGCTCGCGAGTCTTCCCGGTGGGACGGTCGCGACGACCGCCCTCCTGGCACCAGTCCACGCCGTCGCGATCGTCGTCCTGCTCGAGCACTCGAGCGTCGCCAACTGACGTAATCGCGGGTTACTCGAGTGATTCGTTCGCTCGTGTCACGACGTCAGGACCACGATCCCGCGAGGTGTCTGGCTCTCGAGTTCCTCGTCCCAGTCGATCCCGATGCGACCCCACTCGTCGCCGAAATCGTCGGTGACGAACAGTCCCTGGTTGTTCAGCGCGTAGACAGCGCCCTCTTCGTCGGGCGTATCGAACACCGCGCGAACGACACCGCTACCCATCGGCAGGCCACGATCATCGAGTCGTTCCCACGGCTCCCCACCCGTCTTCCGGTAGACGTATGACTCCGCGCTTTCGGCCGTGTGAGCGCTCGAGGCACCGTGTGCGCTCGAAACGATAACCGCGTCCGGATCGGCGGGATCGACAGCCAGCCCCCAACAGTAGGTGTGTGCGAGTCCGTCCTGTGAGCGTGTCCACGTCTCGCCACCATCAGTGCTTTCGGCGTAGCCGTCGCCAGCAGCGGTGTAGACCCGGCCCTCCCATTCAGGGTGAGTCGCCAGCGTATGGTTGTCCCGACGGGAGCCGGCAGGCCGCTCAAGCCACGTCTCGCCACCATCAGGACTCAACACGAACGCTCCCGCTTCGATTCCCACGTACAGCCGCTGGGGATCGAACGGATCGACCTCGAGCCAGCGAACGTGGTGGGTGTGGGGCCGCGGCGGAAAGTACCACTCGTCGGCAGAGGAGAGGGCAGTCAGCCCCGTGAGCTGCGTCCAGCTATCTCCACCGTCCGTCGAGCGATAGACGCGACTCGGCTCCGTCCCGGCATAGAGGACGTCCGAATCGTGCGGACTAACAGCGAGCGACATGACGGCGTCGCTGACAAACTCCGTCTCGAGGCGCTCGAACGACTCACCGCCCGTCCGGGATCGAAACAGGCCGTCCTCGAACGTCCCGACGAACACC
This sequence comes from Natronorubrum sulfidifaciens JCM 14089, assembly GCF_000337735.1. Lineage (GTDB taxonomy): Archaea > Halobacteriota > Halobacteria > Halobacteriales > Natrialbaceae > Natronorubrum > Natronorubrum sulfidifaciens. The sequence continues at coordinate 282,935 of NZ_AOHX01000026.1, forward strand.
CGGTCCGGTCGATCTGGCGAGGCGGCAACACACTCGAGCGTGTGGCCCTCGAGTGCTGTCGTCGTCGTCCACGTCTCGGGACCACGGTCGGGGCTCGAGCAGGCGAGCAAGCGGTCACGGAGGGCAGCGTAGACGGTCGGCATACCAGCTTAGATGGGGCGCGAGCACCTAACGATTCGGGGCACACTTGGCTGTCGACGATATGAAGGCCCAGCTTCATGCGAGCCACCTCACAACCACTCGGGCAGCGATGACTGAGCGACCACCGTCCCCAACGCTACCCGCCAGCCCCGCACTCGAGACCGATGACGACCGCGTCCTCGCGACGACCAGCCAGCTCGCCGCCCGTATCGAGGCGACGGTCGACTGCCAACTCGACGAGGCGACGCTCGAGGCCGTCTTACTCGAGTTGGATCGCGGCGGCTACGTCGACTGGACCACCGTCACCCGCGACGGCGAGTATCGCTGGGATCTCACTGAGTCACCCGAACGGATCGGTGCGGCTGTCGCAGCAGCCGTCGTCGAACGGGTCCACTGCTGGCTGGCAAGCAAGCCCGGGCGGTAATCGGTGCTCGAGTTGTCACCCGTACTCCTGACCGATTGCGACCGGTTGGCCCGCAACTGCTGGCCCCTCGAGCGCAAAAAACACGGACGGAGCCACAACGCAGTCTGAACGTCGGACTGGAGTTCAGTACCACCTACCGCTCCAGCCAACTGCATACTTCTCCGTCTGCATCTATAATGGTTCTGCATTACTCGAGTGCGGAGTCGCCCGACAACGGCCGGCCAGTGCAGAGAGAAACCGGCTGGGCGCGTCCGATCGTGTGATAGAGACTGGTGTCTCGAGTTCCCGCCGATCGCCAGCCACGGATCGGCGATCAGCGGTCACTGCCGACAGCAATCCCTCTGACTCGCCGCTCGTGAGATCAGCCATGCTCCCGCTTCGAAACGGCCCATCGTGTGATTAAAGAGTCTGGTTCATGAATCCAAATGTGGGCTGGGAACGAACCACCACCTACCGCTCCAGCCCTTTCGACGGACTCGAGTCACTATTTCTGGTTCGCAGTCATTCGGATGGTTCGTGCGGCCGAACGCCGCTCCTCCGGTGGCACAGCAACGGCGACCACCGCGGGACTCAACAGGCGAGGATCGCGATCGATTCTATCGTTTGACAGAGATACAGCAGCAGGTTCACCTCATCGTACATAATTTTGATTCGGTCCCGCGCTGCTCGAGTGTCAAATATCCCGCTCGAGGACCGGCTGACTAGCACGGCCGACGTGTGGGACGGCATCGCAGGCACTGACCACGACCGTTGTCCTGTTGCCGTCGGAGACACCAACTGCTCGTTCGATTACGTCTGTCGAGACGCGTAGTCGCCGTCGGTTCTGATTCGCACGCTCGTATACACGACCCCCGAAGTCCTCGGTTTTCGGCTCACGCAACGGCCTATCTCGGCCCAAAACGAGAGTGGTCTGTCAGGCCATGATCGATGACTCCCGACTCGAGGTGGCGATCGACTCGCAATGTGAACACGGCGGTTCCGATCTCGTGTGCAGATTTGGGGCATGGATTCTGCCGACGTACAACCCCGAGGAGGTAGCTCCGGACAAAAGAGAACAGTAACGGCAAATGAGCAATTCGTACAGAAAAGATCAAAAGGAGTTAACACTAGTGTTCGAAATATGAGTGGAGATAATAATGATTGAAGGCGGGACTACAAAGAGTGGAGAGTTCGTCGAGTTCAGTGATTTCACCATTCTTGTCGGGCCGAATAATACTGGGAAATCACAGACATTAAGGGATATAAGAGAGATTATGACAACTAGTTATAGGAACGAACCAGAAACCATACTTATTCAAGATATTGATCTGCTGGATGTTACCTTTGACGAATTTGTGGACCAGTTAGATGAGACGGTCGATCAGAGAGGGCGGACACAATTCCGCAGTATGGGTCCAGAGGTACAGGGTTATCCCGCTGTCACGGTCAAGCCGGCTCATGAAAACAAAGTGGAGAACGCAGATTCACTTTTCGAACTAGAGATAAGAAATCTGAATTTTAGGCAATTCGCTATATCATATCTTGATGCTGGTTCACGCCTTGAAATAGCAGAATCAACCAACTCATACGACGTAGAGTCTGATTTTGCTACAGATCCTGTTCAAAAACTCTATGAAGAAGAAGAGGCCCGGAAAGAGATGCGAGCTGCCTTTAAACAGATTTTCAATAAGGACGTAATATTAGATATAAGAAGGCTACAGAAATTCCAACTATTGGTGCATGACGAATTTGGAGACGTAGAAAACAATCTTATAGGCCCGAATGATGAAATCGAGGATTATCGTTTGTTAGATAAGCAAGGAGCAGGATATCGAAGCCTTGCTGGAGTTGTATTAAGCCTCTTATTAAGCCAAAACCGAACAGTATTACTCGATGAACCTGAAGCATTTTTGCATCCTGCACAGGCCAGAGAGTTTGGCGGTTGGTTAGCAGATCATGTCGACCAAATACCTGGGCAGGTTATTATATCAACTCATAACTCTAATTTTCTTCGGGGAGCCTTCTCAAGCAGCCCTGATATTACGGTACACCGTCTGAATCGCAGAGATGATCAGACTACTTTTAATGAAATGTCGATTGAAACGACTCAAGAACTTTCTTCTGATCCACTTTTATCTTCTCAACGAGTCATTGAGGGTATATTTCACGAGGGTGTTGTAGTCTGTGAGGCAGACTCAGATGCTACTGTGTATCGCTTCGTTGCGAGCGAAAATTTAGATGAGCGAGATATCCTGTATACGTATGGTCAAAACAAACAGACAATTAAAAAAATAACTACAGTTCTTACTGAAGCAGATATACCGAGCGCTGCTATTGTCGACCTTGACATAATACGGAATCCACAGGACCTGGTTGGCCTTGTTCGCTCATATAGCAGCCATTCTGAGTCACAACCAATAAACCGAAAATGTGATGAAATAAACACATTAATGGGAGAAGACGATTATGTTGGCCCAGATTGGGAGGAATTGAAAGATGAAGGTGTTGCTGCTGCTAGTGGCGAGGTGGAAAATCTGATAGGAAACATCATAGACGATTGTAAAAAATTTGGTATATTTATTGTCCCTGTTGGAGAGTTAGAGGAGTGGATAGATTTGGGTGTGCGAAAAAATCGCTGGGTGGGTGAAGCTCTAGAGGAAATAAATGAAAGTGGTGGTGAGCCAGAGTTAACTGAATTTGTACGTCACTGCCATGATTACCTTAGAGAAGAATATCAAAGGCTAGTCATGCCCGAATAGCTATTGGGGATCACTGTAGGACCGAACAGGCGACGATCTCAATTGATCCGATTTTCTGACCCTCGCCTAAGCGCTTCCGCTAGTTCCGGTTAGCATGGTCTCACACCCATCTACCACTGCTGCAACATCTCTGTACTGTCCGGCATCGGCCAGTTTGTCTTATCCTCAGCGCGGCGCGTGTTCTGCGCGCCGTGCAATTGCCCTGCCCCCTTAGGAGCAAATGCCTCTAACCGTTACACATTATGTGGACTAACTGAACGCATTTGGTATGAACACAGAATTAGCCAAAACCGCCACTGAGGGTAAAGAAGAAATGGCTTTCTGGACTGTAGCATCTCTCGGTTACTTGTACACTGTTTCGCCAGAAATATGGAAGCTAATAGCGACGTGTGTATTAATCCCACTAGCATCTGTTTCCTACTACGAATTGGAGAACCTGAGGGAGAAGATTAGAGGATTACAGAGTGAGATCAAAACCAGAAATCGAAATACGAGAGAGGATGTGAATCCTTGGGAAATTCTTTTAGATTTAATATGGCCGCAAAACAGAATGCGGTTTTTTGGATACACAGTCACTGTACTTAACGGTATCGCGGGGGCTGCGATTTATTACCATCTACTAGATTATCTTCGATCAAGTAGTGAACCAGAACTAATAGCAATGATTCTTTTTGCACTTCCTCTGATTTACTTTTGGACTTTGTTTTGGACAGTGATACGGCACAAAGGATAGCTACCTATATTTCGAGTGGATCAACTGGAGTTCTGCGTGCGGAGGCGGGGCGGGGGCGTTGTAATTTTTTGGCTCAGTCCCCTTGGGGACACCCGCCAAGGGGGCTTTCGCACGCAGCGCGAAACGACCCCGCAGCTGTTGCGGTGCGATCGCAGTGCCGACCCCGCCCTCGAGGAACAAACAACAACCACAGTTGGACAATAACACCTCTAACACAATCTGAATTGCTGAAAAGAAGGGGCGAGCGAGTGTTGCCACTCAGAGGGACAGCGCTACCAGTCAGGCGCGAGCTTCCCAAGCGGACGGGCCGCGGTGTCGCCTTCCGGTGACTGCCAGACCATGTGGATTCTCGCGAAGTCGGCTGGATCGTTCCCCGACTTGCGCCACTTCTCGATCGCCTCTCGAGCGACCCGTTGTGCGTTTTCATAGTTGTCGTGCTTCAGCGTCGAGAAAATCGTCAGCCAGTGCAAGATTGAATCCCGAACCGGCAATCATTCAACTTCGAGAGAGTGTTTGTACGATCGAATCGCTACAGAAGCGACTCTCGAGGTGCTCGAGACGGGACACACTGTCGATGGACTCGCCGGGATTGAGCAAACGCGAAGCGTTTGCGATGTTCGGCGAGTCACGACTGAACGAGCGAAGCGATGTGAAGGAGTGGACTCGCCGGGATNGGGATTGAGCAAACGCGAAGCGTTTGCGATGTTCGGCGAGTCACGACTGAACGAGCGAAGCGATGTGAAGGAGTGGACTCGCCGGGATTTGAACCCGGGGCCTCTTCCTTGCGAAGGAAGCGATCTGCCACTGATCTACGAGCCCTCGAGCATTCATACCCGGGGTTTGTATTTGTAGCTTGTGTTTCGAAGACGGCGGCAGCGGCTGCCATATTACACACCAGCGCGAGCCACCGCGAGAACGCGAGCACGCCCCGCGACCAATCCGAGGACGAACCCGGTAAAGTGGGCCAGCAGCGCAACCCCGGGGGCCGCAGTCGCCAGGGTGACGGCCGTTGCGAGCGCGATGACGATAACGACGGCCAGCCACTGGGGAATCTCGACGACCGAGAGGAGGCCACTCGAGAGCCGGTTCGAGGCGACGAGATAGCCGAGGAGTGCGAAAACGGCCCCGCTGGCTCCGAGGACACCACTGGTGCCGGCGACGCCGATCAGCGGGACCGTGGCCGCGGCGTTCGTCAGGAGGATCTGCGAGAGCCCGGCGATCGCCCCCGTCACAAGGAAGAAGAGATGAAAGCGCAGCCGCGTCGTCGCTCGAGCGACCGGCCAGCCGAAGACGACCAACGCGAGGCTGTTCGAGAGCAGGTGGCCGAGGCTGCCGTGGGCGTAGACGCTGGTGACGATCGTCCACGGGTTCGCCGACAGCGGCGGCGTGAGGACGAACAGGCCGGCCATGAGACCGAGACTGAGCAACGCCGTCAGCTGTTGGAGGACGAAGACGAGGGCGAAGACGACCAGCAGGTCGTAGATGGGGCTGCTCGAGCCGTCGGTGGTCGGGCCGGTTCTGTGTCCCGACCGCGAACGCGCGCGATTCGCCATAGCGGAGTATCGGCGGCGAGAACTAAAAGCCCTCACGGCAACGCGAGGGTCTGAAGCCGATCGAACGCCGTCGCTCCGGGACGATGTGAAGAAAACGGTGTAAAACGGATTCCGATCGCGATCGGCCGTTAGTCTTCGAGGACGATCTCGATGGAGACGTCGTTTGGCACCTGAATGCGCATGAGCTGGCGGAGTGCGCGTTCGTCGGCGTCCAGATCGATCAGGCGCTTGTGGACGCGCATCTCCCAGTGCTCCCACGTGGCGGTGCCCTCGCCGTCAGGCGACTTCCGGGTCGGCACCTCGAGGGTCTTCGTCGGCAGCGGGATCGGACCGCTCAGGTTGACGCCGGTGTTGTTCGCGATCTCACGGACGTCGTCGCAGATGTTGTCGAGGTCATCTGGACTCGTGCCCGCGAGTCGAACGCGTGCCTGCTGCATTTATTTGTCGTGGACCTCGAGAACCTTCCCGGCCGCGATGGTCTGACCCATGTCGCGGATGGCGAAGCTCCCGAGTTCGGGGATTTCGCTGGATGGCTCGATGCTGAGGGGCTTTTGTGGTCGGATGGTGACCACAGCAGCGTCACCCGACTGGATGAAGTCGGGGTTCTCCTCGGCGACCTCGCCGCTTGCGGGGTCCATCTTCTTGTCGATCGACTCGATCGTACAGGCGACCTGAGCCGTGTGGGCGTGGAAGACCGGCGTGTAGCCAGCCGTGATCACGGATGGGTGCTGCATGACGACGACCTGGGCCTGGAACGTCTCGGCGACGCTTGGTGGGTCGTCGGCTGGGCCACAGACGTCACCACGGCGGATGTCGTCCTTACCGATGCCGCGGACGTTGAATCCAACGTTGTCACCGGGCTCGGCTTTTGGCACCTCTTCGTGGTGCATCTCGATCGTCTTCACTTCGCCACCGACGTCCGATGGCTGGAAGGAGACGTTGTCGCCGATGTTCATGACACCGGTCTCGATACGTCCGACTGGGACGGTACCGATGCCGGAGATCGTGTAGACGTCCTGAATTGGGAGTCGGAGCGGTGCGTCCGTTGGTGGCTGTGGTGCTGGCAGGTTGTTGAGTGCCTCGAGCAGGGTCTCGCCGTCGTACCACGGCGTGTTGTCGGAGGCCTCGGCGATGTTGTCGCCTTCGAACGCCGAGATCGGGATGAACGAGGCGTCCTCGGTGTTGAACTGGACCTGCTTGAGCAGCTGCGTGACTTCTTCGACGACGTCGTCGTAGGTCGACTCCTTGTAGTCGACAACGTCCATCTTGTTGACGCCGATGATGAGTTCGTCGATACCGAGGGTACGAGCCAGGAAGACGTGCTCCTGGGTCTGGGGCGCGACACCGTCGTCAGCGGCGACGACGAGGACGGCGTTGTCCGCCTGGGATGCGCCCGTGATCATGTTCTTCACGAAGTCGCGGTGGCCAGGACAGTCGACGATGGTGAAGTCGTACTCGTCGGTGGTGAACTCCTGGTGGGCGATGTCGATGGTGACACCACGCTCTCGCTCTTCGGCGAGGTTGTCCATGACGTAGGCGAACTCGAATCCGCCCTTGCCTTTCTCTTCTGCTTCTTCGCGGTGCTGTTCGATGACGTGCTCTGGTACGCTTCCCGTCTCGTAGAGGAGGCGTCCCACGAGCGTGCTTTTCCCGTGGTCAACGTGGCCGATGACGGCCAGGTTCTGGTGTTGTTCGCTCATTGTTGTAGCTCACGCGCAGAGGCGCTTATATCGGTCTCTTTTGCTCGTTGCGGTTAAAACCATTTCGAAAGCGTATTCTGTCGACCCCGACGCCTTCTTGCGGTTTGTCTAGTATTCACACGGCACAAGACGTTCAATCGACGGAAACGATACGCCAAACCGAGCGACTTCAGGGCGAAAGCCGTCGGGTAGCACTACCCCGCGCCCACTCGAGGCGATACATATCAATGTGGGGGAGAAGTCGGCGCTCACGCGTACGGCTTTCGAGAAACCGCGGGTCCCGGGTGATATAGTGCCAACTGAACCGATTGACACACGCATCGCACGGCGAACGGGTCACGTCGTTCCGCGCTCGCCAGTTTGCGGTTCTCGCTCACGTCGTTCGCTCACGGGTCGTTCCTCCCCGTTCGCGTATCCGCGGTTCTCGCTCACGTCGTTCGCTCCGACCCGCGCACGCTCCGAACCGCGCACACTCCGACGGTCGCGTCGACCCGCGCTCCCGTCGTGCGATGCGGTGTGGAGTGACGTTCAGTGGCGCCTATACGAACTGCGAGAGTCATGAGGAGTATCGTTTGCGTGCAGAGTTCCCCGCCGAAGAACCGAGAGCCACCACCGAAGGTCGGGTCTTGGAGTCTCCGGATGGAGAGGATACGTTCTATGAAAAGTGTACGATGGGGCGCGTCGGGCAGAGACTACAGCGGTGGGAGCCGGCCAACGTCCGAGAGCACTGCCGTCGCCGTCTCCGGGCCGCCAGCACCGCGACCGCTCGAGTGCAGCGAGCCGGCGTTTCGCGTCTCGATCTGGACGATGTTTCGCGTGCCGGTGACGGCAAGCGGGCCGTTTTCGGGGACGAGTCGCGGGCCGACGCGGACGCCGTCGCGGGTCGCCTCGCCGATGAGCCGAATCGTGCGGCCGTCTTCGGCGGCGAGATCGAGTGCGCTGCCGGGGATGTTCTGGATGCCTTCGACCGTGGCGTCCTCGAGCGAGAAGCCACCATCAGCGAGGACGTTCGCGAGGATGACGAACTTGAGTGCGGCGTCGGTGCCGTCGACGTCGAAGGTCGGGTCGGCCTCAGCCACACCGAGGTCCTGGGCCTCCGCAAGGACGTGTTCGTAGTCGAGGCCTTCGGCGGCCATCCGCGTCAGGATGAAGTTCGCAGTCCCGTTCAGAACGCCGCGGGCCGCGGTGACAGCCTGTGGCGTCGAGTCTTCGATGGTCGACAACACTGGGATTGCGCCGCCGACGGTGGCCTCGAAGCGAATCGAGCCCGCGCTATCGGCTTCGAGCGCGCGGAGTTCTTCGTAGCGTTCGGCGACAGGGCCTTTGTTGGCCAACACGACGTGACGGTCGGCCTCGAGTGCGCGTGTGACGTGCGAGAAGCCGGGTTCGGCGTCGTCCAGCGTGGTCGGGGTCGCTTCGACGAGGACGTCGTAGTCGGCGTCGAAGACGTCGTCGGGCTCACTCGAGCCGAGTGCTTCGTCGCCGGCTTTTCGCTCGAGCGCGCCGGCGATGTCGATTCCGTCGTCATCGACTGTGGCGGTCGTCGAGTCAGCGAGTGCAACGACGTCGTGTCCGTACTCGCCGGCGAGGTCGGCGACCGAGCGGCCGACGTCTCCGGCACCGAGAATTGCGAGTTTCATGCGGAATCACCTCCAAGGAGTGGTTCGACGACAGTCAGTTCCTTCTCCGAGCCGATCGCACGGATCGCTTCGAGTGCGGCATCGGAGCGACCGGAATCGATCGCGAGTCGGATTCGAGCGCTCGAGACGGCGTCCGTGCCGTCGGGTGCAGCAAGCGAGAGATCGCGAACGACCGCGTCGGCTTCGTCTTCGATCCGCGAGAGTGTGTTCGAGAGGTCGCGTTCGACGAGATTGCCAACCAGCACGACGCTGATCTCCTCGCCGTAGTGTTCGGCACCGGCCTGAATGACGTTGACACCGGCGTCACGAAGCGCATCGACGATGCCGTCGAATCGGTCCGGCGGGCTTTCGAGATCGACCTCGACGGGAATGTGCCCTCGAGGGGTGATGTTCCCGCGCTCGTGGTGGATACTCAACAGATTGCCACCGTTGTTGGCGATCGGCGAGAGTGCACGAAGGAGTTCGCCGGGTTCATCGACCAGTTCGAGACGAACAGTGTAGGCGCGAACGCCGCCATCTGTTTCCGCCTCGTCCTCGTCGACGGGGTCGTCACTCACTGCCGCCACCTCCTGCGTTCAGGCGTCCACGCGTCATCATGGTCTATGACTCTGTAGTGGGAGCGTAAAAGGATATAGGACTTCCCAAAGCGCACCAGCCACGTTACCGTTCCACAGTCGTTCGGCGGGTCACGGACGCCGAGAGCTGCGCCGGAGCCGTGGTGGCGGACGGACCGCTGTCCGTCGGTTCCAACGAAGTCACGACCCGTCAGCAAATCGGGACAACGGCCCGTCTCAGAGGTGGTCTTTGCCCGGGTTCGACGAGCCCCAGTCACCGCGCCCGCCTTCAGTCCGGTCGATACCCATGATCGACTCGGCCTGATCGGGGCCGCCGAGACTCTCGCGGGCATCGGGCACGCGAACCGTGATGTCGTCGATTTCGGGCCACGTGAGCAGTTCAGCCTCGATGTTGCTCGTCGTGATGTTGCTCACCGAACATCCCTTGCAGCCGCCACCGAGTTCGATAATCACTTCACCGGTTTCCGGATCAGCCGCACGGACGGCGCTCGTCCCGCCGTGCATCTGGATGATCGGCATCTCGCGGCTGAGCCAGTTTTCGACCCGCTCGTGGAGTGATGGCTCGGCGTCGGCGTGGGATCTGGCGTCGGAATCCGTCATTGTTCGAACTAGGAACTCGAGCGGTCAATAAGGTTTTGACGGCTGCTACCGACCATCACGGTCGTTCCTGAACGTTTCTGGAGGACACGCCAGCCTGTCAGCGCTCGTCGACACCGCGGCGGCGACGCAGCCACTCGAGGGTCATGGCCCCACCGGCGAGTCCAACAGCCCCAGCGAGGCCGGTGAAGCCGGGGATCGAATCGGTGGAGTCCGCGTTCGATGCCGTCTCGGAGGGGTCGGTCCGGAAGGTGTACAACGCCCCCACAGTGTCCGTGTTCGGGATCAGTGGTGTACTGCTCGCGATGAACGTGTCGCCAGGGTCGGCGACACGAGCGGTCCAAAACCCCGCAGTGTCGGCGTCGTGCCAATGCATGCGTTCTTTGGGTGCGGCAGGATCGCTCACGTCGTGGACTTTGACACCGCCTTGATACCACGACGAGTAGAGCCGATCGTCACGCAACTCGAAGTTGTGCGCCGTCGTCCACTGCCCGCCGTAGTAGGATGCGTCATCGGCCGCGGGCGCGTCGATCGTCGCCCGAAACTCGAGGGCGGTCGGATCGCTGGCGTCGTAGAGATCGATTCCACCCGGTCCATCCGGGGCGTCACCACCCGTGTCCCACGCCTCCCGACCGACCGCGAGCAGGTCGCCACTGTCGTCTATAGCCGAGTAGTGATCGTTTCCCGGCAGCCCCATCTGGGCGTCCTCGTTTCCACGCTCGAGTTGGGTCTCGAGGTCGGTCTCTCGCACCCGCGAGCGCATTGTAGGATCGGTCGGGTCGCTGACGTCGAGCAGGTAGGTGCCGGCGTTCCAGTGGGCGAGGACGGCGATATCGTCGGCGACTGTGACGTCGTGGAGGTATCTGGCGAGCCAGTAGACGTCGGCCCACTCGGGTTCGTACTCGAGCAACGACCAGCGGCCGATCTCGGTCGGCTCGTCGCCGACGTCGAAGATCACGAGCGAGTGAGCATCAGGGGTGTTTTCGACGACGTAGAGCAGGTCGTCCTCGAGAACGCAGTTGTGGATGTGAAAGCCGGTCTCGTAATGGCTGACGACGACTGGATCAGCAGGATCGCTCACGTCGTAGATCACGAAGCCGTGAAAGACATCTGCGGACGTGCTGTTCGCCGGGCCGACGACAGCGAGCCGATCGCCGTCGACGCTCACATCGAGGATCTCAGTCATACGAGTGCCGTCGACCTCGAGAGCGAGTCGCTCAGCGAGGATGGCGGGATCGGCAGGGTCGCTGATGTCGACAGTCACGAAGCCAGTGGTGGCGGCGAGATACGCCGTCTCGCCGTCGTCGCCGACGACCGCTTCGGCAGCGCCGTCGACCTCGACACGGCCGAGTGGCTCACCGTCGGGACTGGACTCGAGTGCAGTCGACGCGCCGGACGCTGTCGACGCGACGACCGACTGTGGGAGGGCCACGGCGGCTCCGGCGACACCGCCCGTTCGAAGGAACGCTCTCCGCTGCATACGGAACCCAGCGTCCGACCGGTCAAATAACGCGTGGTCGGTAGCACGCAGTGACACGACGGCGCGGAGACGACGGCGTCGTTACAGTCGCTTGCGATCGCCCGTGCCGCCGGTCAGAGCGCTTGCGATCGCGCCCTCGAGGACGACGTCGTCGCCGAGGTCGGTGACACGGATCTCGGGCATGTTTGTCATCACCATCTCCGAGACGCGCTCGCGGATGGCGTCGACGACCAGCTCCTCGTTGTGCAGGGCAACGGCCCCGCCGAAGGAGACCACGATCGGTGCAAAGGAGTGGATCACGTTCGTGACACCGATCGCGTTCCAGTGGGCGAGTTGGTCGATGACGTAATCGGCCAACTCGTCCTCGCCGGCAAAGTCGAAGACGTCTTTGGCCGAAAAGTCGGGGCTCTCGAGCGGAATGTCGGTCGAGATCGTCGGGTCGTCTTCGGCGAGCAGTCGCGCGTAGTTCGGGATCGCGTTACCCGAACAGTAGGCTTCCCAGTGACCGTCGTGGCCACAGCCACAGGTCAGTCGCCCGCGCGGATCGACGACGTAGTGACCGACCTCACCAGCGTTGCCGTCCCAGCCGTCCATCACGACGCCGTCACAGCAGACGCCGGCACCGATTCCCGAGGAAATCGTGATGTAGACCATGTCGTCGGGGTTGCGGTCGGCGTGGAACCGTTCGCCAATGACGCCAGCCGTGGTGTCGTTGTGGAGATACACGTCGTCGCTGTCGATCAGTTTCTCGATCGGGCCCGTCAGCGGGATACGATCGATCGAATCGGGCAGGTTTGCCGGGTCGATCACGGCCCCTTCCGCGAGATCGAACGGGCCGATGGAGCCGATTCCGGCCGCCGCGATCTCCTCGGGAGTGATTCCCGCATTGCCACACGCACTCCGAACCGTGCGAAGCACACCCTCCGTGACATCGATCCCCGTCGGGCCGCGTGGGGTAGGACGGCGGTCTATACCGACCGTCGTCCCATCGTTCGTCGCGACGGCGGCCCGAACGTTCGTCGCGCCGAGATCGACGCCCGCGTAGTAGTCCATCTTGTCCTAACGACGACCGTCACCGTACTTAACTACACAGATCGTACTCGGCAACGAGTAACCGTTCCGATAGATAAGCGATCCTGAGACACTGCGCTCGACAGTTCGCACGAATCGGTCCGAAAAGACGTCTGTTCGCGACTTCTTACTGGCTTCTGTCGGACAGGATTACTCCATCACGTCGAGGTCACGGAAGTACGTGACCGGACACGGTGCTTGCAGGATGATCTCCTGTGAAACCGAGCCGAGGACGGCTTTTTCCGCGGGCGAGCGTCGTCGGCCGCCGACAACCATTCGGTCAGCATCGACGTCGATCGCCATGTCGACGACCTTGCTGCTGACCTCTCCGAGTGCCCCTCGAACCTCGTACTCGACGCCGGCATCGGCGAAGATCTCCTCGAGGTCGCCGACCGGTGCGCGTCGGGCAGCGACTTCGTCGGGGTCGACGTCGTCGACACGGGCGTCGAAGCCGAGGTCGTCGTGGATGTCTTCGTACTCGTCTTCTGTGAAGGCGTGGCCGATCACGACCTTCGCATCGAGTGGTTCTGCGATCTCGAGGACGGTGTCTGCGAGTTCCTCTGCGCGTACGGTATCCATCGGCCCGACTGCAAGCAGTATCGTATCGATCGCCATGTCAGCACAGTGGTAGTGCCACCTGCTTAAGTATTCTTGTCGACACAGTATTCCGACGATAGTCGCCACGGGCTATCCGTGAGTGTCCCGAAACGGGTCGAGACGCAGGACCGAACGAACGCCGTCTCGTAGGGGTTGCTGTCGTCAGTGACCGCCGATCGCCAGCCACGGATCGGCGGGACATCGGGACACCAGTCCCTATCACGCGTCGTTTCTGACGAACGTCACTGGACACGGTGCCGACAGGAGGACTTCCTGTGCCGTCGAGCCGAAGACCGCTTTCCCGGTCGGCGAGCGCCGTCGGCCGCCGACGACGACCCGGTCCGCGTCGACACTGGTCGCGAGGTCGATTATCGTCGGCCCGTGTTCACCGATCGCGCCGCTGATCTCGTAGTCGATGTCGTGGTCGTCGAACACCGCAGCGAGATCGTGGATCGTCGAATGTCGTCGTGCGACATCGTTGGGGTCGATCTCGTCGTCTCCGGCGGCGAAGTCGAGTCGGGAGACCACCTCGTCGTACTCATCGCTCGTAAAGACGTGGGCAAGCGAAACAGTCGCGTCGGCCGGTTTGGCGACCTCGACGACAGCCTCGGCCAGTTCGTCGAGTCGATCAGCGTCACCGGGACCAACAGCGAGGAGCACAGTATCAAGCGGCATAGCCCGACTATCCTCGGCAGCCTACTTAACTTCTGGACGTCCTGTCAAATCGGTGTCTGCTGTGCAGCTGGACGCCTCGAGATCCGGTCCCGAGTGCTTTTCCACCCGGTCGCCGACCATCGTGTATGGACGGACCCGACCTCGAGGGACAGACGGTGCTCGTGACGGGCAGTGCGAAAGGCGTCGGCCGCGAACTGCTGTTAGCGACGGCCGACTGCGGCGCGAAGACGGCCGTACACTACCACTCGAGTGCGGATGCAGCCGATGAGGTGGCCGCGAAAGCAACAGCACGCGGCGCGAGCGACTCGATGACGGTTCAGGGTGACGTCACCGATCCCGAACGCGTCGACGACCTCTTTGCGGCCGTCGAGTCGGAACTCGGGAGCGTCGACGTGCTCGTCAACAACGTCGGTGATTTCGCGCCCGCCCACTGGGCCGACCTCGAGTTCGAGACGTGGAACCGAGTGCTCGAGACCAATTTCAACGGCACGTATCTCTGTTCGAAACGCGCGCTGCCGGCGATGCGCGAGGAATCGTACGGCCGGATCGTCAACATCGGCTACGCCTCGAGCGAGCAGGGGCTGGTCAGCCCGAAGAACTTCCCCTATTTCGTCGCGAAAGCAGGCGTGTTGATGTTCACGCGGATGCTCGCGGCCGACACGCAAGACGACGGGATCACCGTCAACGCCATCTCGCCGTACGTCGTCGAAAACTCCGACGAGTTCCCCGCTGACCTCCCTCGAGGGCGGCCTGCGAGCTTCGAGGACCTGACCGCCCCGCTGTATTTCTTCCTCGATCCGGATAGTGGGTACATCAGTGGCGAAAACGTGGAGGTCGACGGCGGCTGGCTCCCCGAGACGGTCTGATACGGTCTGCTGTAACGAGTTACCGCCGATCACCAGCGGCGGGGTCGGTAATCGGCGGTCAGTGACGACAGCAGCCCGTATGAGTCGGCATCACTCGTTTGGCAGCGGGTTGAAACCTCGGTGCGACCAACGTCGTGTATGGTGCTTCCGATCGCGATGGAGTGGCGACACCTGTTGTTTGCCAACTGGCCAGTCGATCCCGACGTCGTCGCGACACGGCTTCCAGCGGGGCTCACAGTCGATACGTACGACGGTCGGGCGTGGCTCTCGGTCGTGCCGTACCTGAACATCGACGTCCGCCCGCGCGGGGTTCCCGGCGGTGTTGGGTTCGAACTGCCCGAACTCAACCTCCGGACGTACGTCACCCGGGATGGCGAGCCCGGGATTTACTTCTTCAGTCTCGACGCCGAGGGGGGCCTCGGCGTCCTCGGTGCGCGCCTCTTTCATCACTTGCCGTACTACTACGCCGACATCGACATGACCGTCGCCGACGGCGAGATCGTGTTCGAGAGCGACCGCCGGCATCCGGGCGCGTTCCCGGCCAGATTTTCGGGCACGTACACGCCAGTCGGCGAGTCGTTCGGTCCCGAGCCGGACTCGCTCGCGGCGTTTCTCACCGAGCGCTATCGCTACTACACGACGGGCCGTGACGGGGCGATTCGCTACGCCGACATCGACCACGAGCCGTGGTCGCTCCGGGAGGCGTCGGTGACGATCGAGACGAACACGCTCTTCGAGGCCAACGGGTTCGAACCGCCCGCGGGATCGCCGATCTGTTACTACAGCCACGGCGTCGACATCACGTCCTCGAGAAACCGGCGCTGGCGATAAGCAGCGGAGAAGCCGCGCGGAGACGCCGTGCGAGGAACGATCAATATACCCTGCGTGCGTCCGTTGGCTCGAGCAATGACGTCGACTGGAACGATCCGTGCGATCCACGTTGCGGCCGAACAGGGCGCGCCGATGGAACCGCGTGAGTCAGTGCGGGCGGTCGCCGGCCGCGGCCTCGAGGGCGACCGCTACTTCGACACCGAAGGAACCTTCGCCGACCGGGCGGGCAGCGACTGCACGCTGATCGAACGCGAGGCACTCGAGGGAGTCGAACGCGACTACGACATCGCCCTCGAGGACGGCATCCATCGCCGGAATCTCACGACCGAGGGAGTCGCGCTGAACCACCTCGTCGGCGAGCGGTTCCGGGTCGGTGACCTCGTCTGTGAAGGGACCGAGCTCTGTGAGCCGTGTTCGTATCTCGAGGCCCACCTCGAGCGAGAGGGCGTTCGTGAGGCGCTCGTCCATCGCGGCGGGCTTCGTGCACGGGTCCTCGAGAGTGGCGTTATCCGTCCGGGAGCGACTATCGAACGAGTGTAACTTATCGGCGACCAGCCGGATATGTTCGGTGAGCCAATTCGGGAGACGAACCTAAACATACATTCCTGCGAGCGCTAAGAGTCACAGCATGAACGAGCCGGGAGTCCAATCGCTGATGGATCAAGAGACGCTCGACCAGCGGGTCCGAAACGGCGACACTCCGGAGTGGGTCGCCGATCACTGGGCGTCGTTTCAGGAGGGATTGCTCGGTGAGCGAAACGAGAGTCCGTTCCCGTGTTACTTCGGCGTCGAGTCGGTTCAGCAGGGTGAGCCGCTGTACACTGCCGTCCCCTCGATGAGCGACGCCGACGCGCTGTTGACGCTACGGGATCGAATCCTCGAGTACCTCGACGTCTATCAGGACCACTCCGATCGGGCCTCGATGGTCACGTTCTTCAAGCCGCCCGAAGCGCCGCTCTCAGAGCGGGAGTATCACGAGACGCTGTGGCACATCCTCCAGACGCTGCACTTACACGATCCCGAGCCGTGGCCCGAGGACATCCCAACCGATCCGGACGACCCCCACTGGGAGTTCAGCCTCGGCGGCGAGCCCATGTTCCCGACCTGCCGAGCGCCGTTTTACGACCAGCGAAAGAGCCGCTACTGTCCCATCGGCCTCGAGATTACGTTTCAGCCCCGAGCGCTGTTCGAGAACCTCGGTGTGACGGCCGACACCGACGCCGGCCAGCGCGCCCGAGAGGTCATTCAGGATCGTATCGAGGAGTACGACGGCGTCTGTCCACACGCCGATATCGGCGACTGGGGTGTCGAGGGCGACCGCGAGTGGCACCAGTACATGCTCTCGTCGGACGACGAACAGGCTCCTGATGAGTGTCCGATGACGGTCACGCGAGCGCACCCGAAACCCGCCGCGCGACTCCCATGAGCGACGTGGCTCATACGCTCGAGGACGCTGTCCTCGTCCTGATCGACTTCCAGACGGGGTTCGACGCCGACCGCTGGGGCACGCGGAACAACCCCGACGCCGAAGCGAACGCAGCGCGCCTGCTCGAGCGCTGGCGCGAGACGACTCGCCCGATCGTCCACGTGCGTCACGACTCGACCGAACCCGATTCGCCGTTGCGCGGCGACGAACCCGGCTTCGCGTTCAAACCCGAGACGGCCCCGCTCGAGGGCGAAGCGACGTTCGTCAAATCGGTCAACGGCGCGTTCATCGACACGGGACTCGAAGAGTGGCTCCGCGAGCGCGACCTCGAGCAGCTGGTGCTTGCCGGGTTGACGACGGATCACTGTGTCTCGACGACTACTCGTATGGCCGAAAACCGTGGCTTCGACGTGACGGTCGTCGCCGACGCGACCGCGACGTTCGACCGTAGCTTCGACGGCGAGCGCTTCGACGCGGAGACGGTCCACCGAACCGCGCTGGCCCACCTCGAGGGCGAGTTCGCGACGGTGATGACGACAGCCGACCTGCTCGAGTGACTGCCGATCGGGAACACCGTTATGGACGGACCCGTCCTCGAGTGAGTCATGCGAGTGGTAGTCGCCGGAACATTCGGGCCGATCCACGACGGGCATCGAACCCTGTTCGAGCACGCGCTGCGCTTCGGCGAGGATGGCGTCGTCGTCGCGCTGACGAGCGACGACCTCGCCGTCGAAACGCGCCACGAGCCACGTCCGATTCCGACTTTTGCTGAGCGCGTGCAGGCAGTGACCGACGAGATCGACGCCATCGACGACTGGGATCGGGACGTCGAGATCCGCGAACTCACCAGCGAACACGGCATCGCCGCCGAGGACCCTGCGATCGACGCGCTGGTCGTCTCACCCGAGACGGCACCCGAACTCGAGGAGATCAACGCACGCCGCCGAGAGCGCGGTCTCGAGCCGCTGTCGGGAATCGTCGCGCCGTACGTCCTCGCCGACGACGGCGAACGGATCTCCTCGACCCGGATCGTCAACGGCGAGATCGACGAACACGGCACCGTCCGCGAGTGAGACTGTGAGCACGGCGATGTGCAACGCCACTCCTCGAAACTGGGTGATGACACAATAGTAATGCGTACAGAGATTGTCTGTCGAGCTAATGAGTTCGGACCGACGGCCGTTGTTGTTCGTGCTGTTTGGCAGTGCGTTGCTCGTCACGCTGGTGATCCATCTCTCGTTCGTCCCGCGATACTTCCCCGAGGAGGTGTTCATGACCGGCTTGGCACTCGTCGCCGGCTGGGTGACCTACGCGCTCGTCTTCTATGCGGCCGGGCGACTCCGCTCGAACCCACAGGAGTTGCCGAGCATGCGAACTGCCGATATCGGGATCGCGCTCTTTCTCGTCTCGCTGTTGCTCGGGGCCGCACTCGACGCGTTCGGCTTCACACCGGAGGCGATCCTCGAGGCATACGTCGTGCCCGCGCTCGGGATCTACGTCGGCCTCGCGCTGTTGGGCTGGTCGATCGGTCGCCGGACGGAAGCGATCAATGCGATCGTTCGACGGTAGGTCACGGCGATTCGTCGTCGGCGTTGGCCACGAACACGGGGATCTCACCGAATCGAATAACGTGATCGGTCACGCTCCCCAGTGCCATCCGCTGGACGCCGCCGCGGCCGCGGGTTGCCATCACGACGAGATCGACGCCGACCTCGTCGGCGTACTCGAGGAGTTCGTGTTCGGGCGGGCCCTCGAGGACCGTCCCGGTCACGTCGAGACCCGCCGCGTCGGCGCGCTCGACGATCGAATCGACGTGCGCTTGGGCGCGACCCCGCATCGCCTCTTCGGCGCTTGCGGCGTCGCCGGGGAGCCGTAGGTCACCGAGTGGCCCGGTATCGGCGACACAGACGACGTGGACCGCAGCGTCGTGAATTGTTGCGAGTTCGATGGCCGTCTCGGCGGCCGCCTCGGCGTGGTCGCTGCCGTCGGTCGGAATCAGAATCGTCTCGAACATCGTACGGCCGACTACAGCGAGAGTCGTCAAATCCCTGCCGAATGGGGTCGCCACAGACCGTCGCGGCGGCGACCTCGACAGCGAAGGCGAACACCGACGGCTCGAGCGCTGTTACAGGAAGCTGTCGAGACTGAGCCGTTCTTTGGCGAACTTCGCCAGCATCGGGATGTCACTTGGCTCGAACAGTCTCGCGATCGCCGGGATGTTCCCCCGATTTGCGTTCGCGAGCGTGTCGTTGTCGAGGCGACGAAGGTCGGCCATGAACTGGTCGTATCGCTCGTTGGGGGCGAGATAGAGCAGTTGCGTCATCAACAGCCGTTTTCGCTGGTTCGGCGCGACGTCACGATGCCAGAGGGTGTCGTACACCTCGAGGTTTTCGGCGGTCGGCTCGAGGTTGCCGTGTTTGAGACAGCTGTCGACCGTCGCGGCCGCTGCGCGCCCCGACTGCATACACTTCTTGATTCCCTCGCCCCAGAGTGGATCGATCGTCGGAACGGTGTCGCCGATCGCCATGAATCGGTCGGTGTGCATCGTCTCCGGCAGCTGGATGTGGGCCGAGCCACGGTGTTGTTTCCCCTCGAGTCGCGTGGCGTTTCGGAAGCGCGGGTCCGTCTCGACCCAATAGGAGAGATAATCGTCGATCGAGAAGTCGTCACGTGCGTACTGGTCGTGGCTGCTGTTTTGAATGTAACAGAGGCCGACCTTGGCGGTGTCACCACCGGTGTGGAAGATCCACGAGTAGCCACCGGGAGCAATGTTGTGGTCCAGTCGCAGCATCATCGCATCGGTGAGGTCTGCAAAGCCCGGGCGGTCGATGTCGATGCCCTCGAACTCGTACTCGATACCGATCGCGTGGTTCTTTCGTTTGAGATCGACGACGCCGAGTTTCTTCGCGAGCGGCGCGGCCGGCCCCGTCGCGTCAATGATGATCTCGCCGTAGACTTCCTCGTCGCCGTTGTACGTGACGCCGACGATCTCACCGTTTTCCATGATCGGTGCGGTGACACGCGCGTCGAATCGGTACTCCGCGCCATCGGCGCGGCTGTCCTCAACGAGGAACCGTTTGAAATCGGCGAACTCGAGGACGGCACCGGGCTGTTCGTTGACGTAGTGGTTCGTCGGCGACTCGAGGACGACGCTGTCGGTGTACTGCATCACGACATCGTCCGGAATCCCGAACGAGGCCATCATGGAGGGGAACGTGCCAGCAGTCGATTTGTTGCTCTGGCGCGGGAACTCGTCTTCGGACTCGGTCTCGAGGACCACGACGTCGTAGCCTCGAGCAGCGAGGTCACGTGCACACTGGCCGCCGGCCGGCCCGGCACCAGCAATGACCACATCGTAGCGGTTGTTCATAACCCTGTGACTATTTCGGAACCATATTAGTTTATTCAGTCACGACGGCGTGTGAGTGGACGAACATGTGCGGTGGTTTGTATATAATTCCCGCCGTTCGGCGGCTCCGAGACCCGTTACTGGGTGTTTGAATACGCTACCGCCAGTTGTGATGTCATGTCTTATCGCACGATCGTGACGGGAACTGGAGCCCGGCGAACGATCCGTTCTGCGACGCTGCCGAGGAGTACCCGCGAGACACCGGCTCGGCCGTGGCTGCCGACGACGAGGCGGTCGACGGCGTGGTCGTCGGCGTACTCGACGATCGACGCGGCAGGGTGGCCGACCAGCAGTTCGGTCTCGACCTCGCAGTCGCGTTCTGCCGCGCGCTCGTGGGCCTCGTCGAACAGGGCGGTCGCCCGCTCCCGACGGCGCTCACGCATCGCCTTCCGCCCGAGGTGTGCGAACTCGCCGTACTCGCTGCTGGAGAGATCGAGCACATGAACGGCGATGATGTCGTCCGTGGGATGGGTCTCGAGTGCGTACTCGAGAGCGTTCCACCCCGGCTCCGAATCGTCGAGCGCGACCACCAGCACCATACACGCCAGTAGCGGCGGTGGCCACTTCAGTCTCGTCCTCGACACACAGCTGCCACGACGGTCTCGCTCGGGCGGCTTGCATGGCCAACGGGTGCTGTAAGGAACGTGGACTGAGTATGCTAGTGATAGCCTACCACAATGAGTACGAAAACACCACAAAAGGCCGACATTCTGCGACCCATACAGAACACGTCAAAGACGTACTTCGTACTGGTCGCAGTTGCCGGAGCGCTCTTTGGGCTCTTTCTGCTCGGCTGGCTCTATCAACTGTATCAGGGGATGGTCGTAACCGGGTTGTCGGACTGGGGGACCGGAGGTGGGGTGACGTGGGGGCTGTACATCGGTGCGTTCATCTGGTGGGTCGGCATCGCCCACGGCGGAATCATCCTCTCGGCCGCCGTTCGGCTGCTCGGCATGGAGCGGTATATGCCGGTCGCCCGGCTGGCCGAACTGTTGACGATCGCCGGCCTCTCCGCGGCGGGGTTCTATATTATCATCCATCTGGGCCGACCCGATCGAATGGTGACGAGCGTGCTCACACACTACCATATCACGGTCCACAACTCGCCGCTGGTGTGGGACGTGACCGTCATCACGGCGTATTTTGTGTTGACCGCGACGTATCTCTCGCTGACGCTCCGGTACGATATCACGCGACTGCGCGGTGAGTTGCCCGACCGTCTCGACCCGTTCTACAGGTTCATGACGATCGGCTACTCAGAGAACGAGGACGAAGTCGTCGAGCGCATGGTCTGGTGGCTCGCACTCGCCATCATCATCATGGCGCCGCTGTTGCTCCACGGCGGCGTTATCCCGTGGCTGTTCGCCCTGATCCCGTCGATGCCCGGCTGGTTCGGGGCCGTTCAGGGCCCGCAGTTCCTGACGATCGCGCTCACCTCTGCAATCAGCGGCGTGATCTTGCTCTCGTATGGCTTCCGGTGGGCCTACGACTGGGACCACATCATCACCGACGACATCTTCCGCGGACTCACGCTCTGGCTCGGCTTCTTCTCGATGCTGTTTCTGTGGCTGCAGCTCCAGCAGATGGTTACCGGCTCGTTCGCCGCACCCATCGAACTGGCGGCCGTCTGGGAGGCGAACTTCGCGAACGTACTCTACCTCTTTGCGATCGGCCTCGTCCTCGTGACGCTCGCCTACATCTTCGCACAGGCGATCCGCCCCGCACTGTTCAGTAAGAAACGAGCCGTCGTCGCCAGTCTCGCGATCCTCACTGCAACCCTCACCGAAAAGATCCTCTTCGTCGTCGACGGCCTGCTTCACCCGACGTTCGAGATCTACGCTGCAACACCCGGCGTGTACGTGCCGAGTCTGATCGAGATCATGTCCGTCATCGGAACGATCAGCATGGTGATCCTGTTTTTCCTCACGGTCGCCAAGGTCGTTCCCGTCGTGGAGTTACACGCGATCGAGCACTTACAACAGGACCATGAGGGCGAACATGGACCCTCGAGCGACGACTAACCCTAGCCTCGAGTCTCCTCGCTCGCGTCGACAACGCCACGTGTGATCGACTCCAACCACGCTGCTCGATCCGGTGCCTCGAGCGCTGCCGAGGCAGCCCCGGCCGCATCGACGCCACACGCGAAGGCCTGCTCAACGTCCGCGGCCGTCCGGATGCCACCGCCGACGAACACCCTCGTGTGCGGGTTCTCGGCGTCGACCATGTCGACGAAGGCCGCGATTCGCTCGGGATGTGTTCGGACCATCCCCGACTCGCTGGCGATGTCGTCGGGGCGCTCGAACAGCAGGCAGTCGGGATCGAAGGTGAGCGCGGCCCGGCCCTGTTCGCGGCTGTTGACACAGACGATCGACTCGAGGCCGCGGTCGGCACAACGATCGACCGCGCGGGCGACATCGGCGAAGGTGGCCTCGTTCTGTGGATGGTTGATGAAGACGCCGTCAGCGCCGGCGGCGGCGACCGCCTCGTACGTCGGCTCCCCCATCACGGCGTTCTCAGCGAGCGTCGCGGCCTGCGCGACCACTGGGAGCGCCGTTCGCTCGGCGACGAGTCGGAGATCCGTGAGCTGTGGGGCAACGACGAATCGACACCCCGTCTCGTCTCGGACGCGCTCGATCGTCCGGGCGAGCGCGAGCCCCTCCTCGCCGATCGTTTCCGTAGCCGTCTTGAAATTGATCAGGAAGTACGGATACTCGAGTGCCATCCGCCGCGGTCACTCGGAGTAGCCTTCCTGAAGAAACGCGCCTTCGGTCTCGTAGATCGAGACCAGTTCCTCGAGGAACTCCGCGTAGGTTTCGTCCTCCTCGCAGTGGTTGTCGAGTCGTTCTTTCAGGTCGTCGCTGATCTCGATTGTGTGGGTCATGGCTGTCACGAAGCAGTTGCTTCGGTCGTACTATCGCCGGCCGTCATCAAATAGGTCGGGGCAGGAAAACTGACTCAGATGAGAGCGATGACGTCTGGTCAACGCCCACCATCGCCGACGACGTCTCGGCCGGCATGGGACGGGCTGGACGTTATCCGAGTCGTCGTGAAAGCAGACGGTATGGACACGACACTGACTGACGACGATGTCGGCAAAACGGTCGTCGACGCAGCGGGGAAAGAACTCGGCATCGTCGCGAAAGTCGACGACAATCGCGCTGCCGTCGATCCGAACCCTTCGATCGCAGAACAGGTGCTCGCGTCGCTGGGTATCGAGGGCGAAGACGAAGAAGACTACGTCGTCACGGAGTCGATGCTCGAGTCGATCGGCGACGAGATCGTTCTTCGGGGAACGATCTGAGCCGGCCAGCACTGCTGGCAGTGGTCCTCACGACGGTGCCAACCGCAACTCGCTAATGAGAGCGGGTCCCATGACTGTGCATGAACGTCACGCCAGGACCAACGGCGGTGCCACCGGCAGTCAGGGAGGCGATGGCAGACCCGCAGCCGAATCCGGATATCGAAGCCGCATTCGCGGATCGCTACGCCGATGTCTGTGCGAAACTCGAGACGATCTACGACACGTCCCACGACGTCGTCGTCCCCGGCGGCGAAGGCATCCTCGGCCTCGAGGCGGCGATCGCCTCGCTGGTCGCACCCGGCGACCGCGTGCTCTGCATTTCCAACGGCCTCTACGGCGACGGCTTCGCCGACTTCGTCGAATCCTACGACGGCGAAGCCGACCTCGTTTCCGTGCCATACGACGAGCCCTACGACCTCGAGGCCATCGCAGCAGCGCTCGAGGCGGCCGACGACGGCGAGCCGTACACGCTGGCGACGATGGTCCACTGCGAGACGCCGACGGGGACGCTCAACGATCTCGAGCCCGTGCTTGACCTGCTCGACGACCACGACGTGGTGAGCGTCGTCGACGCCGTCTCCTCGCTTGGCGGGACGCCGGTGCCGACCGACCGAATCGACGTCTGTCTCGGTGCGTCACAGAAGTGTTTCAGCGCCCCACCGGGGCTGACGACGGCGGCGATCAGCGACCGCGCGTGGACCGCGATGGACGCCCGCGAACCGTCGTCGCTCTATACGAACTTCCTCCCGTGGCGAGACGTCTCCGAGGGGTTCCCGTACACGCATCTGAGCGCGAACGTCGCCGCACTCGACGTGGCACTCGACCTGCTTCTCGAGGAGGGCCTCGAGGACGTCTACGCGCGCCACGAAACGGCCGCCGAACGCTGTCGCGAGCGCGGGGCCGACCTCGGCCTCGAGTGCTATCCCGACCCCGAACGGTGTTCGCCGACCGTGACGGCGTTTCGGCTGCCGGGCGAGGCGAAACGGGTCCAACAGCGAGTCGCCGACGAGGAGGACGTCGTGCTGGCGACCGGCCTCGGTGACATGGCCGACGACATCCTTCGAGTCGGGCATATGGGGTACAACGCCGACCTCGAGACGGTCGACCGAGCGATGGACGCCCTCGAGAGCGTCCTCGAATAGCCGACACTGGCCGATCCAGTCGGCTGCCTCGACGATGATTTTTTACTGTGTCGTGTCACACGTGTTCATATGGCAAAAGAAGGGCAGATCGCGGTGATCCATTACACTGCCCGGCTCGTCGACGGCCCCGAGTCGGGAGCGATCGTCGATACGACGGATGTCGACGTCGCACAGCGCGAAAGCATCTATCACAACCATCGAGACTACAAACCACTCGAGTTCCGCGTCGGCGACGGCGGCGTTGCACCGGTGCTCGAGGACGCCGTGACGGACCTCGAGACGGGTGAGACACGAACCGAAGTCGCCGAGCCCGAACGGGCTTTCGGCGAGTACGACGAGGATGACGTCCACGAACTCGACACAGAGGCCGTCGAAGAGTTGGTCGGTGAGGTGCCCACAGAAGACAGCCTCGTGACGACTGCAGACAACCGGACGGGATGGGTAACGGCCGTCGATGACAACCGCGTCGTGCTCGATTTCAACCACGAACTCGCGGGCGAACGCCTCGAGGTCGAGGTCAGACTGCTCGACGTGTACGGCGAGCCGGGCGACGACAGCCCGAAAACGTGGGAGAAAAAGTACGGGAAACGACAGTCGGACTGACTACTCTTCGACGGTCACATCGACGCCATGGGGTTCGTAGGCGTTGAGGCAGTAGCCGCCCATTTCGTAGGGGAAGCTGTCGTCTTCGACGGTAATCTGGCCGTCGTCGATGTCCGAGATGTCCCGTGGCTGTGAGCGACCGTGTTCGTCGGTGGCTCGAGAGACGAGCGTGTAGTCGCCGGGCTCTTCGGGGTCCCACATGTAGCGGAACTGTCGCCAGGCGTAAGGACCGTTGTCCTCGCCGAAGAACTCCGCGTTCTCCCAGGTCTCGCCACCGTCGTCGGAGATTTCGACCTCCGTGACCTCGTCGTCACCAGCCCAAGCGACGCCGATGACCTCGATCATGCCGTCTTCATCCCGTGGCGAAACGGTGTCGTCGATGCCGGGGTAGCCGATCAACGATTTGACGGTTTGGTCGTAGATGTACGGCGGAACCTCCATCTCCCCGCTGTCTTCCATATCCATCTGTTCTCGCGTATCGAACTCGTCGATGGACTCGACGCGGATCGACTCCTGACCCTCGGCGAGGATGCGGTAGGAGTTGTGCTGCCAGTGGAGGTAGTTCTCGTAGTCGTCGGTCTCGTACTCCTCGAAGAACAGTTCTTCGTCGTCGCCCATCATCATCCGTTCCATGACCTCGATCTCCGAGAGCCATTTGACGTTGTTGTTGCCGTACCAGCCCGGGACGACGACACGAACGGGATGGCCGTGTTCGGCGGTCATCTCCTCGCCGTTCATCTCGTAGGCGAGGATGCAGTCTTCCATGACCTTCTGCATCGGAATCGACCGAGCGAAGACGCGCTCGCCTTCGGGGTGGTCGTCGCCGGCGAACATAACCCACATCCCGTCGCTCGTGTCGGCTCCGTACTCTTCTAAGACCTCACTGAGCGGCGCACCGGTCCACTCGGCGTTGCCGACTGCACCGTAAATCCACGGGTTGCCGCCGATTTCCGGGTCGAAGTACGATCGGCCGTTACCGGAACACTGCATCACGTGGGTGACTGTCTCCGTCGAGAACTCCTCGCGGAGTTCTGCCATCGTGAGTTCCGTCTCCTCGTCGACGAGTCCGCCGAGTGAGATTTCCCACTCGTCTTCGTCGATCCGTGGGGCCAGATAGTGGTTTCGGATGTAGTGTTCTTCGGACGGTGTGATGTACTCGGTGTACGTCTCTCGTTCGGCGGCTTCCGCGTTCTCCGGGTCCGCCGAGTGGATCAGCAAGCCAGGGAACTTCTCCTCTAAGTACTCTCGGTCACCGGGTTCGGGGTCGCCGTCGGCGTCGTCGTCCGACTCGCCGTCGTCGTCGGCCTCTTCCTCACCGGCACAGCCAGCAAGCGCGACGGTCGCTGCGGTCCCGGTTGCCAGCATAAACCGTCGCCGATCGAGAAACCGTCGGCGGCGGTCGTCTCTCGTTGATTGGTCGGCCTGTTCGTCTCGAGTTCGGTCGGTTGTGTGTTCTGATGACATAATCACTCTTCGACGTATATTTCTCCAGCCATCTGTGGGGTGTGTGGTGTACAGACGTACACGTACTCCCCCGCGACTTCGAACGTGTGCTCGAATTCGCCCCCCTCCTCTACGACCGCGTTGTGGTTGTCCCCGTCATAGGAGGTGAACGGCTCCGCTCCTTCCGGGTTTTCACACGCGTTGTCTGCGTCCGGATGCGACGTGACGTTGTGTCCGGGGCTGTCGAAGTACCACGTCACAGTGTCTCCCACCGCGATCGTGAGCTCTTCAGGGTCGAATTCCCAGTCGCCGTCCGGTCCAGCGATCACTTCGTGTTCGTCCGACTGTTCGTCGTCCGTCTCGTCGTTCTCGGTGGAGTCGTCATCCGACGCGTCAGCATCATCGTTGAGACAGCCCGAGAGTGCAATCCCACTGATGGCACCTGCGTATTTCAGATATCCACGACGACTGCGTGTCTCTTCAGCCATCTACATGATCTATGGTGTCAGTTCACAAAGTAGCCGAGATAGCAGCCAGATATTCCGGTATATAACCCCAAAATATTGTACAACGCAGTAATTGAAACCACATTCGGCTAGTATACCAGTGAATATTACTGATATCCAGGACGGAGAATCTCTCGCCCAGTCCGAAAAGACAGCGAGAAACGGCTCGATCTCGTCGGGTGTCCCTCGAGCAGGAATAAAAGAGTGAGTTGGCGGGCCGGATCAGTCGAGTGACTGCTCGCGCCAGGTCGTCCAGTCGTACAGTCGCTCGAGTTCGCCACCCTGCTGGCGGATGGCGACGGCGGTGTTGAAGAGGAACGCGGCGACCAGTGTCGTCCCGACGATCCAGGTCGCGTCGGCGAGGGCGCCGTAGCCGGCGAGATAGCCCGTCACCAGATCGACGAAGACGATCCCGGCGACACAGAGGATCGCCGGCAACAGGTGGCGAGTGAGCGCGGCGAGCGTCGTCCCCTCGTGGACACGGACGGCCTGAACGGCATAGAGGAGCGCCCATGCGGAGGTGAGCACCCAGCCAGCCGCGACGACCGGACGCGTCCAGTCGGCACCGGCGAGGAACGTTCCCCACCACGCGGCGACGAAGACGGCGATGACGGCGTAATCAGCCCACGCGGGGAGCAGTCTCGAGCGACCGTTCCCGGTCCGTTCGGCGTGGTACATCGCGCGGATCGCCAGCGCGAAAAAGAGGATGAAAAACAACATGGCACCCTCGACGAACACGGCGAGCCAGTCGGCCTCGAGCAACAGCGTCCCGACACCGGCGACCGCGTAGACGATCGCTGCACCGATCCCGGCGAAAAGATACCACTGTGCGTCGCTGACATCGGCCGCGAGGATGTCACGGACGTAGACGAACGTGTAATACAACAACACGACTGCAGCGATCCCGATCACGAGGTACGCGAACAGGTGGCCGATCGCGACCGTCGTTTCGGGATCGCTCGCATCGAACGTGATCGTCGGGGCGAAGAGACGCATGGGTACGGGTGACTGGACACTGGGATCCATAAAACCTATCACCAAATTACCGCCGTTCGGGAACAGAACCAAACAGCTCACTGACTGCTGTCCGACAGTATAACCCGTCGGCCCACTAACGGGTAGCCAATGACGCCTCTGGAACTGCGCGAGACGATCCCCGCACTCGAGACCGGCACGTACCTAAACTGGGGTGCTGGCGGCCCGAGCCCACGTCGTGTCGTCGACGCAGCCGAATCGTGTCTCGAGACCCACGAGTACGAGTCGCCAACGACCGGGGGGGATGTACCCCGCCGCGTTCGACGTGTACGACGACGCGCGAACGGCCGTCGCCGGGCTGCTCGGTGCCGAACCGACCGACATCGCCCTCACGGAGAGCACGACGGACGGGATCAACCGCGTCGCCACGGCGATCGACTGGGACGAGACCGATGTCGTCGTCCGGACCGACCTCGAGCACTCCTCGGGCATCCTCCCGTGGCAGCGCCTCGAGCGCGAGTACGGCGTCGACGTCCGGGTCCTCGAGACCGAAGCCGGACGACTCGATCTCGAGGACGTGCACGCAGCGGCGGATGGGGCAACGCTGTTCTGTGTGAGTTCGCTCACCTGGACCCACGGCACTCGGCTCCCGGTCGCGGACATCGTCGACATCGCCCACGACGCCGGGGCACTCGTGCTCGTCGACGCCGTCCAAGCACCCGGACAGGTCCCGATCGACGTCCGGCAGTGGGGAGCCGACTTCGTCGTCGGCTCGGGCCACAAGTGGCTGGTCGGCCCGTTCGGCTCCGGCTTTCTGTACGTGCGAGCCGGCCTCGAGGACGAGCACGAACTCGTCCCCGCCGCGATCGGCTACCGGAGCGTCGTCGACGCCAACGCCGATGAGTATCGCTACGAGGCCGGCGCTCGCCGGTTCGAGGTCGGAACGGCGAGTCCCGTGGCCCACGCTGGCCTGCTCGAGGCGATCGACTGTCTCGAGGAGATCGGCCTCGAGTCGATCACGGACCGAATCGAGACGCTCACCGAGCAGCTGAAAGCCGGCGTTCCCGACGAGCAGTTGCTGAGCCCGCGAGCGTACGAGTCGGGACTCGTGACGGTCGCCGTCGACGACCCGGAGGCAACCGTCGAGCGACTCGCCGAGCAGAACATCGTCGTCCGGACGCTCCCTGGCCCCGACGCGATTCGGGCGTCGGTCCACGCGTACAACACCCACGAGGAGATCGAGACGCTACTCGAGGCGCTCCGGATGGCCTGAGACACCTCCCGGCCGCTGGGAACAGTGGGGAAGCGGTAAGTGATCTTGCGGTGACGATATCGTATGTTCGAACGCATTCTCGTTCCGACCGACGGCAGCGGCCCGGCGAACGCCGCACTCGAGTACGCCGGCGCGATCGCTGCCGCGGAGAATCTGACCGTCCATATCCTGCACGTGATCGACCCGGATTCGGGACCGGACGAGACGGACGAGCCGATCGCGGACGGGCGCGAGTGGGCAGGCGAAACCGGTAGCCCAGTCATCGATGAGGTCCATACCGGCGAGCCGCGGGAGGCGATCCTCGAGTACGCCGCGACCCACGACGTCGACGCGATCGTCATGGGTACACGGGGCCGACGCGGCGTCGGTCGGCTCCTGCTCGGCAGCGTGACCGAAGCGGTCGTCCGGGACGCTCCCGTCCCCGTCCTCGTCGTTCGGGGAGCCGCGGAGGTCAGGCGAGAGTATCCGCTCGAGACGATCGTCGTCCCGATCGACGGCAGCAGTCACGCCGATGCCGCCCTCGATGAGGCGCTTTCGATTGCGAAAGAGCTGGATGCGACCATTCATCTGCTCTCGGTGGTCGACGTCGCCCCCGTTGGCATAGACGAGCGCGACGATATCCGACTCGAGCAGTTCGAACAGTACGCAGAGTCGGTCCTCGATGAAGGGGTAAAACGGGCCGAACAGCTGGGTGTCGATGCCGAGCGGACGGTCCAACACGGCTCGGCGCACCGACGGATTCGGACCTATACGGACGACGTCGACGCCGACCTCGTCGTGATGGGGACACATGGCCGACGCGGACTCGACCGACTCTTGCTCGGCAGCGTCACGGAACGTGTGTTGCGGACGGCGACGACGCCGGTGTTGACGGTCCATACCGACGAGACGGAGTGAGACGGGCTGCTGTCGGTATGCCAAGCGGACGCAGCCGTCCACGTCCCCGGCCGCCATCGTGACGATCACGTCGAGTTCTACGCCGATGACCGGTGGACGGCGTTACTCGCCATCGATCGACGGTTGCGCGTCCGTGACCGCTTCGACCATCGTCTGTCGCTCCTCGAAGTACGCCGGCGCGTCGTGGTCGGCTTCGAAGTGGACCACCCGTTCTAACGCCGCGTCGGCGTCATCGACCGACGACTGTAACTCTGCGGCGAGGTCGGTGTAGCCCGCGGCCAACTCCTGAAAGAGTTCCATCCGCGTCTGTTTGGCCTCGACGAGCAGCTGTTTCTCTTTGACCTCCCGCTCGAGGGCTTCGAAGGCGTCGATATCGGGATCGCCGCTGTCTGGTCCAGCCGGTGTCGACGGGCTGTCGGGGCCCTCGACTGTTTCCGTGTGTGCCTCGAGTTGGCCGCGGAGTTCAGCCATCTCCGTATCGATCTCGGAGAGCAGGTCGTCGGCTTCGGCACGCATCGTCTCGACGCGTCCGGAGAGGAGTCCAGCCTGAGTCTGACAGTAGTCGACGAACTCGTCGACCGACAGCCCGGCTCCAGTGTCGTCGCTCATAGCTCCCCATTGGGGCTTCCAGCCGAAGTCAGTTTGGACCGCGTCGGTCAACCGCTGTTAGCACACACCGTGCTATTTGCCTTTCAGACTCGTTAAGTTCGTTCGGCCACTGATGCATCCATAATGAACCGAGCAGCGAGTCCGCAACCGATGTCGCGACCAGCCACCACCAACCCATGAGCAAAGACTACATCGAGGTACGGGGGGCAGAGGAACACAACCTCAAGGATCTGGACGTGACGATCCCTCGAGAGGCGTTTACCGTCGTCACCGGGCTCTCCGGTTCCGGCAAGTCCTCGCTGGCGTTCGAAACGATCTACGCCGAAGGCCAGCGCCGCTACATCGAGAGTCTCTCGGCGTACGCCCGGAACTTCCTCGGGCAGATGGACAAACCACAGGTCGAGACCGTCGAAGGGCTCTCACCCGCGATTTCGATCGATCAGAAAAACGCTGCGAACAACCCTCGCTCGACCGTGGGAACGGTGACGGAACTGCACGACTATCTCCGACTCCTCTACGCCCGCGTCGGCACTCCCCACTGTCCCGACTGTGGCCGCGAGGTCGGCGAACAGTCGGCTCAGAACATGGTCGAACGCATCCTCGAGCTCCCCGAGGGAACCAAAGCCAAACTCGCCGCCCCCGTCGTCCGCGACCAGAAAGGGGCGTTCGAGGACCTGTTCGACGAACTGGTTTCGGAGGGGTACGCCCGCGTCGAAGTCGACGGCGAGGAACACGATCTCACGCTCGAGAAACCGGACTTAGACGAGAACTTCGATCACACGGTCGATGTCATCGTCGACCGCGTGAAAGTCAGCGCAGAGGACCGCCCGCGGATCATCGACAGCGTCGAGACGGCCCTCGAGGAGGCCGAGGGCGTCTTGAAGGTGATCCTCCCCGAGGCCTCCGAAGCGGTCGCCGCGGATCTTGGCGAGGAAGCCCGCCAGACGGGCGCGCTGGGCGATGAGTCTGCTGATGACGACCGCTTCGTCGTCGAGTTTTCGAAGGATCTGGCGTGTACCCACTGTGGGATCGACGTCCCCGAGATCGAGACGCGTTCGTTTTCGTTTAACTCGCCCCACGGGGCCTGCCCCGAGTGTGAAGGGTTAGGCGAGACCAAGGAAGTCGACGAGAGCCTCGTCATTCAGGACGCGTCCAAGCCGCTCAAACACGTCTTCGAACCCTGGAGCTACAACCGGTCGTACTACCAGACCCGGCTGGATGCCGTCGCAGCGCATTTCGACATCCCGCTGTCGACACCGTTCGAGGAGATCGACCCGGACATCCGGCAGGCGTTTCTCTACGGCACGGACGACGAAGTCGTCTTCAAACGACAGACGAAAAACGGCACCCGGCGCAAGCAAAAGCGCTTCGAGGGCGTGATTCCGAACTTAGAGCGACGCTACCTCGAGACCGACTCCGACTCGACGCGCGACCACATCGAGGACTACATGTCGGTCACGGAGTGTCCGGCCTGTGACGGAACTCGGCTGAAGCCCGCGAGCCGAGCCGTGCTCGTCGATGACACCTCGATCACGGCGATCAACGCGATGAGCATCGGCGACGCCTTAGCGCACTTCGAGTCGATGGAAGCCGACCTCACCGAGCGCGAGAAGGTGATCGCCGAGGAGATCTTAAAGGAGATTCGCTCACGACTCGGCTTCATGTGTGAGGTCGGCCTCGAGTATCTCACGCTCGACCGAGAGGCCTCCACCCTGTCGGGCGGCGAGAGCC
This sequence comes from Natronorubrum sulfidifaciens JCM 14089, assembly GCF_000337735.1. GTDB lineage: Archaea > Halobacteriota > Halobacteria > Halobacteriales > Natrialbaceae > Natronorubrum > Natronorubrum sulfidifaciens. Next base: position 315,871 of record NZ_AOHX01000026.1, read on the forward strand.
AGCGCATTCGGCTGGCGACACAGATCGGCTCCGGCCTCGTCGGCGTGCTCTACGTGCTCGACGAGCCCTCGATCGGGCTTCACCAGCGAGACAACGACCGGCTGCTCGACACGCTGGCGGAACTGCGTGATCTCGGCAACACCCTGATCGTCGTCGAACACGACGAGGAGACGATGCGACAGGCCGACAACGTCATCGACATGGGGCCCGGGCCGGGCAAACGCGGCGGCGACGTCGTCGTCAACGGCTCCGTCGAGGAGATCAAAGCCTGCGAGGACTCCATCACCGGCGACTATCTCTCCGGCCGCCGGCAGATTCCCGTGCCCGACGAGCGCCGCGATCCCGACGGGGCGCTGACGATCCGCGGGGCGCGCCAGCACAATCTGGACGACGTCGACGTCGACATCCCGCTTGGCAACTTCACCGCGATCACGGGCGTCTCTGGCTCCGGGAAATCGACGCTGATGCACGAGGTGCTCTACAAAGGTCTCGCCCGCGAGATGAACGACAACACGAGCGTCATTCCGGGCGACCACGACGCCCTCGAGGGACTCGAGGAGATCGAAACCGTCCGCCTGATCGACCAGTCACCGATCGGCCGCACGCCACGGTCGAACCCGGCGACGTACACGAACGTCTTCGACTACATACGGGAGCTGTTCGCGTCGACCAAACTCGCGAAACAGCGCGGCTACGAAAAGGGGCGGTTCTCCTTTAACGTCAAAGGCGGCCGCTGTGAGGAGTGTGGCGGGCAAGGAACGGTCAAAATCGAGATGAACTTCCTTTCGGACGTGTACGTCCCCTGTGAGGAGTGTGACGGCGCACGCTACAACGACGCCACGCTCGACGTTACCTACAAGGGCAAGACCATCGCCGATGTCCTCGAGATGGAAGTCGAGGAGGCATACGAGTTCTTCGAGTCCTCGAGCCAGATCCGCCGCCGCCTCCAACTCCTGAAGGACGTCGGACTGGGCTACATGACGCTCGGCCAGCCCTCGACGACGCTGTCCGGTGGGGAGGCCCAGCGGGTCAAACTCGCCGAGGAACTCGGAAAGAAGGACTCCGGTGAGACGCTCTACCTGCTCGACGAGCCGACGACGGGTCTGCACAGCGAGGACGAGCGCAAGCTGATCGACGTCCTCCACCGGTTGACCGACAACGGCAACACCATCGTCGTCATCGAACACGAACTCGACCTCGTGAAAAACGCCGACCACGTCATCGACCTCGGCCCCGAGGGTGGCGAGCACGGCGGCGAGATCGTCGCCACCGGCACGCCCGAAGAGGTCGCCCGCCTCGAGGACTCCCACACAGGCCGGTATCTGCGCGACCTGTTGCCGAACGTGGATCTCGAGGGGCCACGCGGCGAACGCGTCGAGCCCGTGACGGCACCGATGGACGACGATTAAGCGGTCCCCGGCACGGCCGTCGGTTCACTGCGGATCGTCTACAGGCGGAGCAGGCCGAGTGCCTCGGGGCTTGACCCCGAGGGTGAAGGCCGTAAGCCACGCTAAACGTGTTCCGTTCGCTCGATATACTGCTCAATCGTGTCGGTTGAAACATTGCCTGCCGTGCCCACGTAGTACGATTCCTCCCAAAACCCACCACCCACAGGTACTCCTCCAAGAACGACTCATGTTGTTCCCACATATCCCGTGCCGTGATGCTCTTGACCGTTCGCACAATCTCACTCGGAGCGTGTCGTTCGAGAAACTTCGTCTCTCGTGATCCCGAAAATCTCCGATTTTCGGACGACGACAGTATCTCGTAGCTGTACTCGTCGCACACGTCGCGGAAACTCGCTTCCAGCGACTCCTCGATTGGTTAGGGGATGGCGTGGCAGTACTTCGGACACCACACGAAGTGGTAGTTGACGTTGTACACCGTGTGGTTCGACCGCTTCTCGCCCATGTCGAACCCACTCCACCGATACAGTTAAGTATATCCAAAGGATATACATAGATATGGCGAATCGCTTTGAAATCGACGGCGAGGAAGTTCTCGACGGCGAGGTCAAGCCGTTCGGGAACAGCGCCCACGTCACCGTCCCCAAACGCTGGCGGGGAGCTGACGTGAAGGTCGTCCGAACCTCAGAACCCACCGAACAAGACGAAGAATGACCGACGAACAGGCTCTCGTCAAGACGCTGGACTTCCAACTCGACATCCAGAGTGACAACGAGAGCCTGTTGTACGACGCCACCCTCGAAGCCCGCTCGGTGTACAACGAAACCATCCGCCTCGCCAAGCAAGGCGTGGATTGGAATGCGATTCCCGACCACGTGGCCGACGACGCCAACCTCGTGAAGAACACGACACAGCGTGTCGTCGCCAAGGCACTCGGAGCGATGGAGAACTACTACGAGTACGACGACTTCGGCCAACCGAGTCACACCAAGGACGGCCCGTACCCGCTTCGAGCCAATTACGAGGAAGGGTACAACCTGTCTCTCACCGACGACGGTGACGTGGCGTTCCGAATCAGCGCGAAACCGTACAATCACGTCAAGGGTGTCCTCAAAGGAAGTAACGCCCACCTCGACATTCTCAAGACCGCACTCGAAAGTGATGAGTGGAAGATCGGGACGGCGGAAGCCCTGTTCCACGGCGGGAGCGCCGAGTTGCACGTCAACGTCACTAACACCGAGCAGACTGTTCGAGACAAGCAGGACTCACGGACGGTTATCGGTGTGGACGTGAACGAGGACAACGTGTCCCTCACCGCACTCTCCGAGGATGGCGTCGAAGGCACGCTCGTTATCGACTTCCCCGAAATCAAGTTCGAGCGCCACCGCTACTTCACGATGCGAAAGCGCGTGCAGAACGCGAGGAAGGACAGCATCCACGACACGTTGGAAGGGCGTGAGGAACGGTTCGTCCGTGACCGACTCCACAAAGTGAGCCGTCACATCGTGGAGTGGAGTCAGCAGTTTGAGAAGCCGTGCATCGTCTTTGAAGACCTCAAAGAGATGCACGACAGTATCGACTACGGCACGCGGATGAACCGACGCTTGCACCACCTCCCGTTCCGTGCCCTCCAGTTCTATACGTCCTACAAGGCATCGTTCGACGGAGTTCCGACCGCGTGGATTAACCCCGAGTACACCAGTCAGAGGTGTCCGATGTGCGGACATACGGAGCGAGCGAACCGCAACAAGAAGCGGTTCAAGTGTCGGTCGTGTTCCCATCAAGACCACAGCGACCGTGGTGCAAGCGTCAATATCGCCGTGAAAGGCATCAAGAAGCATCAAGATTGGAATGTGCCTGCTCTCAACAGCCTTCCAGTTGTTCGGAAGGTGTCGACCGAGAGACGGAGTCTCTCGTGATCACGAAAATCTTCGATTTTCGGACGACGACGGCAGGCATCGGGGGCCGTGGACGCCCCGACCGTGACCCACCCGACCGTTCGAGGCTATCAGGCCGATGGTCGGATGGGAGTGTCCGACTAACCCACGGGAAGCCTCGGGGCTTGACCCCGAGGCGGTTCACAGGCTGCGGTTTCGTTCTCGGCTCGTTGATGAGCAGTGGCACGACCACCCCCACTCCGATGAGGATTGCCAACCGAACGACCGGATTCGCCGTGACGCCCAGTGAAACGTACCAGATGAAGATGCCGAGCCCCATGAACATGGTCACGGTTTGTGTGGCTTTTTCACCCATAGACGCTCTCTTACGTCCGATCGCTGATAACGTCGCGGGCTACACTGGACATCCGCCGCTCGAGACGGCGGACGTGGCGTCGGTTGCGAGTCGAGTCACGCCTCGAGGCGGATGCTGATCGACCGTTCGGGGAGCGATCCGAACCGTTAACGGCGGCTGGTCGCAAAACACAGCCCAATGAACAGCCGAAAACGGGTCGTTCGCCACGGACTCACCGGTGGTGGCTTCGGCACACTCCTGCTGGCGGCTAGCTTCCTCGTTCTCGGAACGCCGACGAATGCGGCCACGGTCGCGCTGGTGGCGTGGCTCGTCGTCGTCGGCGGCTCGATGGTCGCCGCCGGCACACGAGAGCGCGTCTCGGTCGGGTCGGTGACCCTCGAGTGGCCCCGTGTGGCCGCCGTCGCGATCGCGTTGCTCGCCGTCGGCTGGGCCACCATCAGCGCCGTGGGACTGCTCGAGGGCGACGGCATCACCGGGCTCGGAACGCTCGAGATCGCCATCACCGCCCTCGTCGTGGGCTACTTCGCGTGGTTCGCCCGCGAGTGCTGGGTCGGCGGCGCGTTGCTCGGAGCTGAAACGTTCGCTGTCGACTGAGACGGATCCTGTCCTGAAGCTGACGGACAGGCGTCCGCACGAGACTGTCATCGGTCCGTGGTCGGCCATACAGCCAAGGCGAATGCGGACCAAGTGGTTCCTATGCAAGAGGACACCAATCACGAGCAGTCCGAGGCGTCGACGCCGACACGGATTGCGGAGGACCCGACGGACTCGTTCGATCTCGAGCACCCGGAACGCGTCGAGGTGGGTGTCACCCGCGGCGAGACTGACCTCGAGTTCGGGCCACCGCGGGACTACCCCGACCGAGCGGACGTCTCAGTTCGACCCGAAGACGACGGAAGCCATCGGCTCGTGGTGAGTATCGACGCGATGGCTGGCGATCACGGGACGGGGCACGCAGATGTGACGCTGACGCCGGCAGAAGCGCGGGCGCTTCGGGATCACCTCGACGAGACCGTTCGCTGGATGACCGAAGCCGACGAAGCAGCAGAACCTACGCAGGAAGACGAGCGCTAAGCAGCGTCTTACTCCGGACTCGGCGTCTCCGCACGCGAGAGGTACGACGTCAGATCAGAGGTCGTGAGCATTCCGATGACGCCCTCGTCCTCGTCGACGACGGGCGTGTGGTGGAAGCCGTGTTCGACCATCACGTCCGCAGCGTCACGGATATCGTCCTGTGCGGTGACCGTGATCACGTCCCGAGTCATGTACGTCGAGACCGGCGTCTGATCTTTGGGCTTGCGTTCGGCGACGATCTGAACGAAGTCCGTCGTCGTCAGAATGCCCGCAAGTTGGTTGTCCTCGTCGACGACCATCACCGAGCCGATGTCCTCCTCGAGCATCAGCTTCCCGGCGTCCTCGACGAGCGTGTCCGGTGAGACCGTATGTACCGACGAAGACATGATTCGCGCAACGAAAATATCGTCCATAACTAGTTGTTCGACGTATACGTGATAAGGATTGTCAATGCGGCAGGGGCTCGAGCCGACAGCCGCCGCAGGTTTAAATACCAACTCGGCCATACTGAGGGACAGATCAACTGATGGCGTCTCCTCCAGCCCCGCTCGAGGGCACCTGCAAACTCCTTTCCGAGCCTGCGCCCAGCGATGCCCTTTTCGAGCGGATCGCGTCCGAATACGCCGCCCTCGCCGACGAGTACGGCCCTCGGAACGTCCTCGTCTTGAAACGACACCCGACGGGTCTCGAGTCACTGACCGGCGCCCTTTCCGGAGTCGACGCGACCAGCGGCACCCCGCGCTCGCCACGTGTCGAGTCGTTGCCCGAACACGCCTCGAAAGTGCTCGAAGAGTACGATCCGACGCTGGATCGCCTCGAGTACGAAGAGCGGATCGAGCTCATCTCGCTGGTGATCGACGGCGCCAGCCGCGACGTGCCGGAGTATCTCGAGCGCGCGGCGAGCCACGAGAGCTTCGCCCGCGACGTCGGGCAACTGCTGCTCGAGGCGACCCGCCAACGGCTTCGCCGCGATGAGTTCGAGGCCGAGCCACACGACTGTCTGGCCTTTCTCTACGCGATGAACGATCGGTTCCACGCCGAACTCGAGGCTCGAGGCTACGTCGAGCGGGCAGACGTGATCCCGCGGACCGTCGACGTGCTCGAGGCGGACGCTGACGGGCTACAAACCAGAGTCACCGACTCGGTCGATGCCGTTCTCGCCGTCGAATTCGAAGAGTTTCGGCGGCTCGACCGGCGCTATCTCGGGGCGCTCACCCACGATGCGGAACTCGTTTGTCTGGGCGAGCGCCATGCCAGCGTCGAGCGCACGCGTGTCGAATCCGGCCGCATCGAGGACCACGTCGGCGACGGCCTCGCGGTGGAGGTGCTCGAGACAGGGCCCGAAGACGGCGAGAACAGCGAGCCGCCACACCGGGAGATAACGCGGTTTCTGGCGACGGGAAGATCACCGTCGGCAGCGGGAGCGGATGAAGCCACCGAGCAGGCACCGAGTCGGGCACGCCGAATCCGCGCTCGAACCGCACGTGGACAGGTCAAACGCGTCGCCACCGAGATCCAGGCCCTCCGAGGTCGCCACGACTGGACGTACGACGACGTCGCCGTCGCAGTGCCACGGATCGAACGCGTGCCCGAAACCAGAGCCCAGCTTCGCGAGGCCGGGATCCCAACGGCGACGATCGGCACCCCCTCGCTTGCGGAGGATCCTGCCGTCAACGAACTGTACGCGTTCGTGACGCTGCAGTGTGCCCTCGAGCGTGGCTCCGGGCGACGCGACCTGTTCGACACAACCACGTCCGATCGAGACGCGGGCGATCCGCTCGACGTCTCGCTCGATCGACTGCAGGCTCGCGTCGAAGAGTTCTCGCCCGACCTACTCGAGTCGTGTGCCGGCTCGAGCGTCTCCCGATCGCTCGAGCGGTGGCTCCACCGGACGGATCTGAAAGGCCGCATCGCCCGCGACGAGGCGTGGGTCGACGCACGCGAACAGTACGAAGGCGTCCGTCGGGTGCTCGAGATCGCCCGGTTCGTCGAGGAGACGGATCTCGTCGGGCCGGACTGGCAGGGGCTGCGACGGATGCTCCGACGAACGATCCAGTACGACGCCCCCTACGTCCACGCCGTCGACACACAACCGCCAACCGGCGGCGTCACGGTCTGTGCCGTCGACGACCTGAAATACGATTCGCGAGAGGCCGTCTTCGTGCTTGATCTGACCGACGACAGCTACCCCGGCGAGCAGTTTCTCACCCAGCTGTTCCCGACGGCGTGGCTGCGCGAGATGCCAACGTATCCGGCCGTCACCGATCCTACCAGAGCGGAGCTGACGGCGACGTTTTCCACCGTCGCGCCCGAGGACGTCGGCGACCCCTTCGAAACGTACCACGCCCAGCGCTCTCGGCGACGGCTCGCCCTCGCCTCTCGAGCCGCCCGCACGCAGCTCTACTGCTGTTCGTACGAACGCGGCGCTGGCGGCCTGCGTCGAACGTACGACGAGTCGCGTTACCTGCACCTGCTCGACTCGACGCCCGGCCTTGAGCTGACGAGCGTCGACGACGAGCCGACGGCGGCGATCCACGGCGAGACAAACGCCCTCGAGGCGCTGCTCGCCCAGCCCCACGGCGAACTCGAGCGAATCCTCCGGGAGGCGAGTACGGGCGGCGAGGCCGACCTCGGAACGACCGAGGAGCTGTTCGAGGAGATCGCGGTCGTCCTCGAGGCGGGCGACATCGACGACGACCTCGCCGAAGCAGTGCGATCGCAGTTCGAGTTCGCTGCAGGAGAAGTGATTCGCAATGAGTGAGCACGCCCGCGACGGCAAGGCCGACGCGATGGAACTGACGGTCGACGGCCTCGAGACGTATCTCCACTGTCCGCGCCGGTACGAGTTCGCCCACGACCACGGCCTCGCTGGCAGCGACGACGACACCACAATCGACGACCGCGTTGCTCTCTTGCGGACGGCGATCTGTGACGGGCTTCGACGTGGCGATCCCGACCGTGAGGCCCTCGAAGACGCCATCAAAACGCGACTCGAGACGCTGTGGGACGGCCACGACGAGCCGTTTCACTCGCTGGCCCAGCGACGCCACGAACGGCGAGTGCTCGAGGCGACCGCGACAGCGTACGTCGACCGCGTCGGCGTCGACCACGCGGCCGGGATCGAACGACTGGCGTCGGAGGCGACCGAGGGAGCCGTGATCGGGCCGGGGCTTTCGCTCTCGAGTACGGTATCGGTTCCAGAAACGGACGAAACGACGGTGTCGATCGACGCGAGCGTCGACTACGTCTACGCCGATGGCTCCGCGATCGTCGGCGTCCAGTTCGTCCCGACGCTCAGATCGCTCGGCCTGCTGCGCTACCGATCGGAGTGGGAGGGGGCCGTCGCCGAACAGTTTACCGACCACTTCGACCCCGACGCGGACGTCTTCGAGCCGACGTTCGTCGGCGCACTGTTCGAAACCGCCGTCGTCATCGACGGGCTTCGCAACCACTGCCGGCGGTTGGGCCTCGAGGACCGAACCTGCCGGTACGTCCGGATTCCGCTCGCTGACCGCTCGCAGACGGCGGTCAACTGGGCTCGCAAAACCGTCCAGACGAGCCTCGAGGTCGCAGATCTGACCGACGTCTACATCGACCACCACACGTTTGGCATGACACACGAACACCGCAATCGAACCGTCGACGATCGGCTGGCGACTGTCGCCGGCCGCCTGGCCACAGGCGCGTTCGATCCGACCGACCGCTGGGATTCGATTTCGAACCACGCCTGTCCGGACTGTTCGTACACGGTCTGCTGTCAGGAGTACATCGCCCAGGAGGTGCGGTTCGATGGGTGAACACCGAGCGCAGGCCGTCGACGAGCCGAAAGGGAACCAACAGGCCGTCATCGACAGCCGGGCAGCCTGTACCTCCGTCGACGCCGGCGCGGGAACCGGGAAGACGACGACGATGCTCATGCGGATCGAGCACGCGATCGAACGCGGCGACGTCGATCCCGACGACATTCTGGTGTTGACGTTCGCAAACGAAGCCGCCGGCAGCATCCGTGATGCGGTCGCCGAGCGCCTCGACCCTGAGGCCGCCGCGGCGATCGACGTCTACACCTATCACTCGTTTTGTTACCGGCTGGTCCGGGAGTACGCCTACTACCTCGGCTACTCGCCCGAGTTCGACGTGATCACAGAACGCACACGCCGGCGGATCGTCGGCCGGCTGCTCGCCGAAAACGACTACGACTTCGCGGCCGCATCAGTGCGTGGCGACGGCACACCCGAGGAGTTCGCCGCCGACGTCGACCGGTTCATCCAGTCGATGAGCCAGGAAGACATCACCCCCGACGAGCTACAGACACAGCTGCCAGCTGTCCGCACCCTCGAGCTCTGTAACGAGTTCGTCCTCCGGCTCGAGCGCCGAGCGAGCGCCGACCTTTCCTTCGACAACGAGGCGCTGCGCTACTTCAACAGCGACGACCACCTCGAGGCGACCACCGAGTCACTGGTCGGCTACGGCAAGCTCCTCGAGTTCTGTCGCGAGCAGATCGCCGAAGCGCCGGCGACGTTCCGCGAAGACGACGTCGTCCGCGACGTCGAGCGCTATCTCCGGGTGCTCCAGGGCTGTGTGACGAACACGATCGACGTGCTCGATCTCGAGGATCCGACGACCAAGCAGCTGCCACGTGCCCTGTTCGGCAACGAGATCTGGCGGACAGCGACGAATCGGATCGAACAGAGCCCGTTCGGGCGGCTGAAACACTACATCGAGTTCCTGCGTCTTGCACGCCACTACACTGACGTGTACGCCGACTATCACGACCACCTCGAGCACGAGCGGACGCTCGATTTCGACGAACTGGTGCGAACGGCGACGGAACTGCTCGACGATCCCGCGATCGCCGACGAGATCACGAGCCAGTGGACCGACGTCTACTGCGACGAGTTTCAGGATACCGACGAGACGCAGTTCGCGCTCATCACCGAGCTCACCGATGGTCCCGACAGGCCCGACTTGCTGGCTATTGGTGACAAGGATCAAGCGATTTACGGCTGGCGGGGCACCGATCGGGAAGGGCTTGACAGGCTCGCCGACGCCTACGACGACCACGAGGCGATCGAACTCGAGCTCAACTTCCGCTCGCGACAGGAGATCCTCGATCTAACGAATCACTGTGAGTACGGCCCCCAATCGACGAAAACGCTGCGTGAGGACGGACGCACGCCCGGCGAGTACGCGACTGACGACGAGGACAGCACTGGAACGGAACGCCAGCCACCGGATCGTGTCGTCAAAATCGAAAGCGACGAAATCGACCGCTCGACGGCCGAACAGGTCGCGACGACCGTCTCGAGGCTGCTCAACGACGACGCGGAAAACGTCCCCCAACGGACACTTGAGGACATCGCGGTCATCGTGCGGACGAACCGCCACGCACAGGCGGTCGCCGACGAACTGCGAGACCGCCAGATCCCCTACGAGATTTCGGGCTCGCCACGCGGCGAGATCCAGCCTGGGGTCCGGACGCTGCTGTCGTATCTGCGCGTGCTCGTCGATTCCGATGCCGACGCCCACCTCCGGCGTGTGCTGCTCTACCGGTACCGACTCGCCGAAGCTGATCTCGCGACGCTCCAGCGACGGGAGGGGACGCTGTACGATGCCGTGATGAGGATCGATCCAGCGATCCTCGAGTCCCCCGACCGACTCGAGCGAGCGCGCGACCACCTCGAGGCACTCGAAACGCTCCGTGACGTCTATCCACTGACCGGCTTTTTCAGCCGCTTCCGTGAACTGACGCGACTCGAGTGGTTCCTGACGAGCGAGGAGCGTGAGGAACTCGAGCGCGTCGAGCGCTTCGTCGAGGCGTATACCGCCGACTCGGTGATCGAGACGCTGACGCCACGGTTTGTCGACGCACTGGAGGGAACGCTCGAGGGGACCGGCACCGACCGGACGCGGGGCACGCAGTCGACCGATTCGGTCGACGTGATGACGGTCCACCAGGCTAAAGGCCTCGAGTTCGACACCGTCCTCGTCCCCTACCTCTCCGACGAGGAGTGGTGTGTCGAGCGCGATTACGCCGAGCGCGCCCAGTACCGCCTGCTCGCGGCGGCGCTCGACGACGGGATCGAGTCGCCGCTGTGTGCCGACCTCGCGACCGAGACGGTCGGCGAGGAGTGGCGAGTACTGCACGTCGCGCTCACCCGCGCCGAGAACCACCTGTTCGTCTTCGGCTCCGAGTACGACTACGACGGCGAGGAGGGCGAACTCGCGGCGTCGACCGCAGAGGCGTGTCTGGCAAGCGAGATCGAGTGGTCGGTCACAGGCGAACGGATGAACCTCTGGACGTCGCTGCGGGCGAGTTTCGATCGCGTACAGGAGACGTATCCCGAAACCGTCGTCGACCGAACCGACGAGATCGCGCTGTCGGCCGCCCGCAGTCCGGGAACCATCACCTACTACGCCGGCTACGACGACCGCCCGCACGAACCCCTCGAGACGCGCGAGGCGATCGACACGGTCCACAGACTCGGCCGGTTGCTTCGCGAGGGAACGTTGCTGCCGGCGGCCGACGCGGCGAGTTTCGGCGGCCTCGAGCGCGAACTCGAGGGGATGGCGCAACCGGTGCCGAGCAGTCGCTGGGCGTCTGCGCTGACGACCGAGACGGTTCGGTTCCCCGTCGAGACGCTCTCGAACGCAACCGAGCTGCCGGTTGCGATGCGACACAGCTACACGGCGATGGAAACGTACGACACCTGTCCGCGAAAGCATTACCTCGAGCACGTCGTGCGGGCGACTGACGATCCGCTGGCGTCGATGCCCAGTGTCGGGACGGGCTCGCGACTCGTCGGCACGCTCTTTCACGACATCGCCGAGGAAGCGTTCTACCGGGAGTACCGAACCATAAAAGAGTGGCAGACGGCCGCCATCCGACAGCTGACCGCGCGTGATCTGCTCGAGCACCGCGAGGCCGTGGTCGCCTGCATCAGGCGCTACTTCGAGGCGAGTGCTCCCGCGTTCGACGACCCGGTCGCTGACTGGGAGCCAGTCGCCGCGGAACTGCCGTTCAGTCTCGAGGACATCGACGGCGTCACCGGCAGCCTCGTGGGCTACATCGACTCGATCCGACGGACACCCGACGGCGACCTCGCCGTCCTCGATTACAAGGCAACGGCCGAGCGGATCGACCCCACCGACGCCACCCAGCTAGCGCTGTACGCCCGCGCCTGCGAGCAACGCTTCGACGAACCACTCTCGGTCGTCGGCTACGTCTACGTCGGCGACGTCGACGGGCCGCGCGTCGACCTCATCGAACCCGACGACCTCCCGTCGTGGTCGGCCGTCCGCGAGACGCTTATCGCAGTCGACGATCCGTCGCTCGAGGAGACGACGCCCGGCGAGCACTGCCAGTACTGTCCGCATCGGTCGCTTGGCTGCGGCCCCGAGGAGGACACCGAACTACCGATCTCGAGCGACGACTGACCGCGCTCGAGAGCGAACATCCTTATCCCACCGCGAGCGAACGCTGGGATATGCGCGAGACGACGCTGTGTTTTCCGATGCGGGAGGGACGCGACGCCGGGACGGAGGTGCTCTTGATCGAGAAGCGACGCGGCCTCGGCGAAGGGTGGTACAACGGCCCCGGCGGGAAACTCGAGGCCGGCGAAACCCCACGCGAGTGTGCCGTCCGCGAGACGCGCGAGGAGGTCGGCCTCGAGGTCGAAGCCAGTGCGCTCGAGAAAGCGGGCGAACTCAGCTTTCTGCTCGACGGCGAGAAACACACGTTCTGTCACGTCTACCGTACGCGGTCATTTGCAGGCGAGGCGACTGCCTCGGCCGAAGCGTATCCCGAGTGGGTCGCGATCGACGAGGTACCGTACGAACAGATGTGGGACGACGACCACCTCTGGCTTCCGGGCGTCCTCGAGGGCGAGACGGTCGCCGGCGAGTTCCGATTCGAGGGCGGGCGGCCACTGGACGAGGCTGACTTCGTCGGGCACGACCTCGAGTGGAACGTTTCGTTTGCCGCCGATCGTGAGTAGAAGGTGGGGCTTCGGTGGACGGTCTTGAGAGAGGTTATCAAGCTTCAATGATCAGTACAGGTGGAGGCGTTATCAGAGCGGCTATCTACACCTCTCTGATGAACATTAGGAACTATACACTAAACAGACAGAATTGGTTCAGCAAACTAATACAGTAGTTCGCCTGATTCGTCCCACTCACAGTATCTTATACTGGCGGGACTTGTTTCTACAAAGGGTTCTTTTTCACCAAATTCATCAACAATGTAAAGCGTGGGACTGACGCTCTCATGTACTTCCCATTCTTCTTCAACAATCTTCTTCTCTGAATGGTATTCAATCTCAGCACTATAGAACCCGTATTTCGGTTCTTCTACTAGCGTAGCATCCTGTTCAGCTGAAACCTCAAAGTCATCGTCAATGAGAACCTCGCTATCAAATGTCTCACTATATGGTTCAAATGTGATGTGAACCGAGACAAAAATATCCGTCCCAGACAGATTACCTAGCGGAATCGACCGACCGGCCGTTGGAATTGCTTCTTCAATCCTGAGACGTGTCGTTCCGTTACTGGCCTTGATCACGGGTTGGTAGTAGCGACCGCCATAGGTCCCATACTCAGGGGCACTATATTTGAGATAAGACGATTCGGGGTCCATGATGTCCGTCAGGTAGAGGTCTCCATCTGTCTCGTATGACCCGTCTTCGAGAGCGGTTGTCACCTCTTTTTCCACTTCCTCAGGAACGTTATCCATAGGAATTATCATTGAGGTGCATTCTTCGTACTCGAGTCGTCTGGTTGAACGTACGTTGTCGAAACAGCCAGCGAAACTGGCCGAGGTAACTCCAGCAGAAGCGAGTAGCGCACGGCGGTTCATGTCTGGTGGGACGAAATTACTATATATATCCTTTCTGTCCGAATCTTGTGCTGTTCGCGCCATCTGTTCAGCACGACTTCGCCACCATAATTGATAGCTGTCAGAAGACACTGCGTTGGGTTCACACCAGTAGTTGCCCGGTCAGTATAGGTGAAGGTGCAACCGGTCTCAATGGATACTACAGGAGTGTATTATCGGTCGGTAGAACAAATAAATATAAAAGTATTACCGTACAGTAATACTAACTAATGATAGATATGGTTGAGATGATGACTGGCATACTCAATGCCCTCACATATCTCGGGGCTTTTGGCGGCCTCATGTATATTGCTGACCGAATGGGAGTATCGCTCCGCATTTCGGACGAAAAGTAGTGTATCAGAACAGACGGCTGTTGAACCGCTGGTCGACAGGTCGAAACGTGAAAACGAACCTCAAACCTCGAGTTAGGGTTTGAGAACGACTTTCCCGGAGCTCTTGCGATCCTCGATGTACTGGTGGGCCTCGGCTGCGTCCTCGAGGGCGAACGACTCGCCGACGATGACCTCGAGGTCGCCGGTCGTCAGCCCCTCGGTGAGTTCGGGGACGGCCTTCATGATCCGACTCGGGTCGTGGGTGGCGGCCTGACCGAGGTGAAAGCCCGAAACGGACTTGTTCTCGAACAGCAGGCGGCGGTTTTCGGCTGCGGCTGGAACGCCGCTGGCGACGCCGTAGGTGACCATGCGGCCGAAGTGGGCCATCGCGTCGAGACTGCGTTCGAAGACGTCGTCGCCGACGCTCTCCAAGACGAGGTCGACGCCCTCGCCGTCTGTTTCGTCGTCGACGACCTCGCGGAAGTCGGTCTCGGTGTAGTTGATCGGATGGTCGCAGCCCAACTCGGCGGCGAGATCGAGTTTCTCCTGTGTGCTCGCGGTACCGAATACCTCCGCGCCGTGGTTCGAAGCGAGTTGGACCGCGGCCGTGCCGACCCCGCCCGCAGCGGCCTGGATCAGGACCGACTCGTCTTCCTCGAGGCCGCCCCACTCGAACAGACAGCTGTGGGCGGTGAGAAACTGGACGGGGAAGCCGGCGGCTTCCTCGAAGCTCATCCCCTCGGGAATCGGGAAGAGCATCTGTGCGTTCGCGGTCGCGTACTCGGCGTAGCCGCCGCCGTTGAGCATCGCGACGACGCGGTCGCCCTCGTCCAGGTCGACGTCCTCTCCGGTCGCGTCGATCGTGCCCGCAGCCTCCATGCCGGGACGATACGGTGCGTCGGGACCGCCGGGATAGACGCCGCGGCGTTGCATGATGTCCGCGAAGTTGATCCCCGCCGCTTCGACCTCGAGGCGGACCTCGCCCGGACCCGGTTCCGGAAGCTCGGCGTCGATGAGCTCGAGTTGATCACTGTCGCCGTAGTCAGCTACCTGGATCGCTTTCATGCCCATCTCTGTGTCACACACCTGCATAAAGCTCCGAGAACCGGAGTGAACTGACGGGCCGTTCTCGCCCCGTTTTCAGGGTGGATCTGCCTTCGCATGGTTTAAGCCCGCGCTGACTGCATGTCGAATCAATGAGCGACGAGAGTCAAGAACTCGGCATCACCGAGTCGAAATCGCACAAGCCCGGCGACTGGTACGCCGAAGTCGTCCAGAAGGCAGGTCTCGCGGATTACGCCCCGATGGGCGGCTTCATCGTCACGAAACCGCGCGGCTACGCGCTGTGGGAGGGCATTCAGGACGCCCTCGACAGCGAGTTCAAAGCGACCGGCGTCGACAACGTCTACTTCCCGATGTTCATCCCCGAGAGCTTCTTGGAGCGCGAGAAGGACATCGTCGAAGGATTCGACCCCGAGGTCGCGTGGGTGACCCACGGCGGCCACGACGAACTCGAGGAGCGACTCGCCGTCCGACCGACCAGCGAGTCGATCATCGCACCGTTCATGGCCGACTGGACCCGCAGCCACCGCGACCTGCCCCTGCGACTCAACCAGTGGTGTTCGGTCGTTCGCTGGGAGGCGACGGAGACGAAGCCGTTCTTCCGGACGAAGGAGTTCATGTGGCAGGAAGGCCACACCGCCCACGCATCCGACGAAAGCGCGTGGGAGGAGGTCTGGACCCGACTCGGCCAGTACGAGAACCTCTACGAGGACGTGCTGGCGATTCCGGTCCTGCGCGGTAAGAAGCCCGAACACGACAAGTTCCCCGGAGCCGACACCACGACGACGGTCGAGGCACTGATGCCCGATGGCAAGTCCGTTCAGGGAGCGACGAGCCACAACCTCGGCCAGAGCTTCGCCGAGGCCTTTGACATTACGTTCGCCGACGAAGACGAGGACGAGCGAACGGCCTACACCACCTCGTGGGGGCTGTCCTGGCGAGCGATCGGCGCGCTCATCATGACCCACTCAGACGATCAGGGGCTCGTGCTCCCGCCGACGATCGCGCCCACGCAGGTCGTTATCGTCCCCATCTGGCAGGAGGACACCAAAGACGACGTCCTCGAGTACTCCGCGGACATCGCCGATGACCTCGAGGCGGCCGGCTTCAGCGTCGAACTCGACGATCGGGACGAGCGCAACCCCGGTTTCAAGTTCAACGAACACGAGTTAAACGGCGTACCGTTGCGTCTCGAGATCGGCCCCTACGAGGTCGAAGACGAGGAGGTCACGCTGGTTCACCGGCCGGACAACGAGGAGTCCGTCGAGGACCGCGACGAGATCGTCGACGCCGTCGACGAGCATCTGGACGAGGTCTTCGACAAACTGTACGACGCGGCCGAGACAAACCTCGAGGAGAACGTCCGCGAAGCGTACAGTCCGGAGGAGATCCTCGGCACGATCGGCAAACACGGCGGCTACGTGAAGACGTCGTGGTGTGGCGACGAGGCCTGCGAGGAAGCCATCAAAGAGAAGATCGCCGCCGAAATCGTCATGCAGCCGCTCGAGGACGAAGGCGGGACGACGGCCGGCGAGGTTCCCGAACCCGACCACGACGAGTGTGGCGTCTGTGGCGACCCCGCAGACGAGATCGCATACTTCGCGAAGTCCTACTGAGATGGACTGCTGTACCGATTTACCGCCGACCACCAGCGGCGGGGTCGGTGATCGGCAGTAAGCGACGACAGCAGTCCGGATGAGACCGTCGAAACGGTATCGGCGGCCCGATCAACCGGCGATTTTCGAGGAGAGATCGTACCCTGACACTGGATTGTGACGTCGACGGAGTTCGTGGCAGGGAGTAACAGGCAGACCTAATTCTTTAACCACATACTGCTTATGGCTGGCAACATAATGAATAACCGTGGTGTTCACTCTGGTGGGTGAGCACTACGTGCCTCTGACACTTCTGCCCACACCGGGCAGTCATTTCCGTTCGATCAGTGAGACGGTCTGCTGCCCCAATGTCCCGCCGAGTACCGACCTGTCCTGGTACTCGGTGGTCAGTGACGACAGCAGTCCGTATGCTGCCGTCGGCTCGAGCAGCGAGCGCTGAGGCCGACTGTCGAGTGGCGTCTGACGGACGGTATATTATTTACTATCATTAAGGACCATATGCCTTATATTCGATTATATGTGTCTATAATACACTTAGTCATTATGGATCAACCTCTTATAGGTGTTTTCGCTACTTGTGCGTATGTCACAGCCACACATGTCTGCAAAGCATTCGCAGGGGCTTGCAGACCCCACTGACGAGCGGTCGAACTGCGGTGTCGGTGTTGTCATGGACCTCGACGGTGATGGGGGACACGACGTCGTCGCCGACGGCCTCGAGCTCCTCGTCAATCTCGAGCATCGGGGGACGACTGGCGCGGAGAAAAACACCGGTGACGGCGCAGGGATCATGTTCCAGATGCCCGATGCGTTCTTCGCGGATGTTCTCGAGGCCGATCTTCCGGACACCTACGCTGTCGGTTCGATCTTTTTCCCACAGGACGACCCAGCACGCGAGGAACTGATCTCGATCATCGAAGATTCGCTCGAGACCTACAACCTCGAGGCCCTCGAGTGGCGCGACGTGCCGACCAACAACGCGGACCTCGGCCAGACGGCCGTCGACGCCGAACCCGACGTCTGGCAGGTCGTCGTCACACCAACCGACGACGTCACCGGCGACGCGTTCGACCGGCGACTCTACGTCGCTCGCCGGGCACTCGAAAACGAGGTTGAGTCCGCTGATATCGACGGGTCAGAGCGCTTCTACGTCTGCTCGCTCGACTCGGAGACGCTCGTCTACAAGGGCCTGCTCAAAGGCGAGCAGGTCGCCTCCTACTACCCCGATCTGACCGACGAGCGAATGAAGTCGACGTTCGCGATGGTCCACGAGCGGTTCTCGACGAACACGCTCGGCGCGTGGCACCTGGCTCACCCATACCGGAACATCATCCACAACGGCGAGTTCAACACCATTCAGGGCAACATCAACTGGATGCGCGCCCGCGAGACCGATCTCGAGAGCGACGTCTTAGAAGATCTCGAGGCGGTCAAGCCGATCATCGACGACCCGGACCAGTCGGACACCGCGAGCGTCGACAACGCGCTCGAACTGCTGATGCAAGACGGCCGGGACCTCGAGCACGCCCTTCGAATGCTCGTCCCCGAAGCCTGGCGCGGCGACGAGTCGATGGATCAAGACCGCAAGGACTGGTACGATTTCCACGCCTCGCTGGTCGAGCCGTGGGACGGCCCCGCACTCGTCGCGGCGACCGACGGCGAACGCGTCGGCGCGGTGTTGGACCGGAACGGCCTTCGACCGTGTCGGTACGACGTGACGACCGACAACCGCCTGATTATGGCCAGCGAGGCCGGCGCGCTCGAGACCGATCCATCGGAGATCGAAGAGCGCGGCCGACTCAAGCCCGGCCAGCTGTTCCTCGCCGATCCGAACGAGGGACGCGTTATTCCGGACGACGAGGTCTTCGAGGACCTCACCGACGATCGCTACGGCGAGTGGGTCGAGCAAGAACAGGTTCAACTCGGCGACATCCGGACGACCGACGACAGCGCACCCCGCCAGTCGGTCTCGAACCTGCGCGACCAGCAGGCCGCATTCGGCTACACCCACGACGAACTCGACAACATGATCGAGCCGATGCTGCAGACGGGGAAAGACCCCGTCGGCTCGATGGGCGACGACACGCCGCTGTCGGTGCTCACCGAGTTCAACCGCCCGCTGTTCTCGTATTTCAAACAGCTGTTCGCACAGGTCACCAACCCGCCACTGGACTACATCCGCGAGGAGTTGGTGACGTCGATGGAGAGCCGACTCGGCTACCAGCGCAACCTCCTCACCGAGTCGCCCGAACACGCCCGTCAACTCGTGCTCGAGTCACCGATTCTGACCGACGGCGACCTCGAGTCGATCCGTGACTGTTCGACCAACGGGATCACGGCCGCGACGGTCGACATTACCTACGAGCCGACGAGCGAGGAGCCGGGAACTGACCTCGAGAGGGCGATCGAACGCGTCCGCGAGGACGCCGTCGAGGCTATCGAGGCGGGCCACGACGTGTTGGTCCTCTCGGATCGCGGCGTCGACGAGGACCGAGCCGCGATCCCGAGCCTGCTCGCGACCGGTGGCGTCCACCACCATCTCGTGCGAAACGGCCTGCGCAACCACGTCGGCCTCGTCGTCGAGTCCGCCGACCCGCGCACTGTCCACCACATGGCGACGCTCGTCGGCTACGGTGCCGGCGCGATCAACCCGTACCTCGCCTACCAGACGATCGCGGACATCACGGCCGGTTCCGACGGCGCGGACACGGCGACCGCGATCGACGCCTACGTCGGCGCACTCGAGGACGGCTTGCTGAAGATCATGGCTAAGATGGGGATCTCGACGGTCGAGAGCTACCAAGGCGCACAGATCTTCGAGGCCGTCGGCCTCGACTCGGCGCTCGTCGCGGAGTACTTCGAGGGCACCGAGAACCGCACCGAAGGGATTGGTCTCGCCGAACTCGAGGCGGACGTCCGCGAGCGCCACGCCGCAGCCTTCGAGGACGGCGACGGCGACCTCGACCGTCACGGCGAGTTCGAACACCGCTCGAACGGGATTCACCACCAGTGGAACCCGGAGACGGTCGGCACGCTCCAACAGGCCGTCCGCTCGAACGACTACGAGCGCTACGGGGAGTTCGCAGAACTGATCAACGACCAACAACAGAACCTCCAGACCCTGCGCGGGTTGCTCGAGTTCGACTCGGATCGCGACCCGGTCCCGATAGAGGACGTCGAGCCGATCAAGGACATCGTCCAGCGCTTTTCGACCGCGGCGATGAGTCTTGGCTCGCTCTCGCCGGAGGCCCACGAGAACAACTCGATTGCGATGAACCGCATCGGCGGCAAGTCGAACTCGGGCGAAGGCGGCGAGCCGCCGGAGCGCTTTGGCACCGAGAAAGAGTGTAACGTCAAGCAGGTGGCCTCGGGCCGCTTCGGCGTCACCTCGACGTATCTCTCTTCGGCCGACGAACTCCAGATCAAGATGGCACAGGGCTCGAAACCCGGCGAGGGCGGCCACCTTCCCGGCGAGAAAGTCAACGAGATGATCGCCCACGTCCGCAAGTCGACGCCGGGCGTTGGTCTCATCTCGCCGCCGCCGCTGCACGACATCTACTCGATCGAGGATCTGAAACAGCTGATCTTCGATCTGAAGGCGGCAAACGAGGACGCGGACATCAACGTCAAACTCGTCTCCGAAGCCGGCATCGGCACGGTCGCAGCGGGCGTCGCGAAGGCAAACGCCGACGTGGTCCACATCTCGGGCCACTCCGGCGGCACGGGTGCGTCGCCGCGCACCTCGATCAAAAACGCCGGTCTCCCCTGGGAACTCGGCCTCGCCGAGGCGAACCAGATGCTCTGTGCGACCGGGCTACGCGACCGCATTCGCGTCTCCGCCGACGGCGGGATGAAAACCGGCCGCGACGTCGCCGTCGCCGCCTTGCTCGGTGCTGAGGAGTACGTTTTCGGGACGTCTTCGCTGGTCACCAGCGGCTGCGTGATGGCCCGACAGTGTCACAACAACACCTGCCCGGTCGGCGTCGCCACCCAGCGCGAGGACCTGCGAAAGCGCTTCCCCGGCGAACCCGAGCACGTCATCAACTACATGACGTTCATCGCCCAGGAACTGCGCGAGATTATGGCCGAACTCGGCTTCGAGACGATCGACGAGATGATCGGCCACGTCGAGGTGCTCGCCCAGCGCGAGGATATCGACCACCCGAAAGCCCGCCGCGTCGACCTCTCGGGGGTGCTTGCCAAACCTGAGGGCGAGGTCCGGCGCAAGATTCGCGAACAGGACCACGAACTCGAGGCCCAACTCGACCGCGACCTCATCGACGCCGCCGCCGACGCGATCGAAACCGAGGAGCCAGTGATGCTCTCGACCGGCGTCACGAACGTCGATCGTACCGTCGGCGCGATGCTCTCGAACCGCATCACCAGCCGCTACGGCGAACCGGGCCTCCCCGAAGACACGATCTCGATCGACCTCGAGGGCACGGCCGGTCAGAGCTTCGGGGCGTTCCTCGCCAGCGGCGTCTCGATGCACCTCGACGGCAGCGCCAACGACTACGTCGGCAAGGGCCTCTCGGGTGGGAAGCTTACCATTCGAACGCCCGAGACGGCCACCTACGATCCGACCGAGAACATCTCGATCGGCAACGTCGCCCTCTACGGCGCAACCGACGGCCAACTGTACGTCAACGGCGTCGCCGGCGAGCGCTTCGCCGTCCGCAACTCCGGCGCGAAAGCCGTCGTCGAAGGCGTTGGCGACCACGGCTGTGAGTACATGACCGGCGGCGTCGTCGCCGTCTTGGGCGAGACGGGGACGAACTTCGCTGCGGGGATGTCCGGCGGCGTCGCCTACGTCTACGACCCCGACGACGAGTTCGCCGACCGCGCGAACACCGGGATGGTCTCGCTACACGAGGACCTCGAGGACCGAGACGAACAGATGCTGCGACGACTCGTCGAGAACCACGTCGCCTACACCGGCTCCGAGCGGGGCGAACACCTGCTCGCAAACTGGGAGCGCGCGCTCGAGGCCTTCGTCAAGGTCATGCCCGACGCCTACCACGAGGCGATCACCGAGCAGGGCAGCGACGACGTCCGCACCGAACTGCCCGGCGTGCCCGAGACCGAACTCGAGGCCGAGTCAGCCAGTTTCGCGGCGAGCGACGACTGAGATAGGCTGCGGTTCCGATCACGGGCGGCGGGATCGATGACGACAGCAGTTCGTCTGCCCTCGACTCACTCCGCTCGGTCGTCACCGTTCATATACGACGCCCCATAGGCGATCAGCGCGCAGTTGAGCGAGATTAGCGCGATGACCAACAGGCGTGTCGTGTTCCGACCACCGTCGCCGCTGGTGACCACAACCACCAGTGCGCCGACCCCGACGACTGCCAGTCCGACCGCCAGCAGGCGGTCGAGCCGCGGGTCGTAATCGAACGAGACCGCTTCCTGAACCCACTCATCGTGGCGGTTCCGTCGCTCACGATATCGTTCGGCTTTGGGGTCGTCGTCGGAAACCGGATGAAGACCGAACGTTCGGAGTCCGTCGAGTCCCGTCCGCGCCTTCGCGATCGTCCCGCACGTGAACGCGACGAACAACAGGACGACGACGGCAATACCGGAACCGAGCGCGGCTGCCGGGACCAGAAGCACCACCGCAAGGATCGCGAGTAGCGCCGCGATCCGTTCGGCTCGAGTCGGGACGGGGTCCACGTTACGGCCGTGTTTCCTGTTGCTCGAATCGGAACCGGAATTCGGCCGCTTGACACCGTTACTCGCGACCGAGCGTGTGGAACTCGTCGTTTGGCCGCATCTCCGCGAACATCGCGAGTCGGTTGCTCAGGTTGTAAAAGGCCGTGACGGCCGCGATGTCCCAGATCGCCTCCTCGCTGAAGCCAGCCTCGCGCAGCGCCTCGAGGTCGGCCGGTTCGACCGCGGTCGGGTTCTCGGTCAGTGTCACGGCGACGTCGAGCATCGTCCGGTGGGCGTCGTTGATGTCCGCCGTCCGGTAGTTGGCGACGAGTTGGTCGGCCAGCAGCGGATCGTCGGCATAGATCCGGACGAGCGCACCGTGGGCGACGTTACAGTAGTAACAGTGGTTGACGCCGGAGACGGCGACGACGATCATCTCGATCTCCTCGCGCTCTAAGGCGGCGTCCTCGACGAGGGCGTCGTGATACTGGAAGAAGGCGCGGAAGTGGGAGGGCTTGTACGCCATCGCCGAGAACACGTTCGGCGTGAAGCCAGCGCGGTCGGTCTCTGCGGCGATTCGCTCCTGTAGATCCTCGGGGAGGTCGTCGAACGCCGGGACGGGGAATCGGGCCATCGCGTCGTCGCTGAGTTCTACCTTGGTGTCGGAGTTACTCATGGCTACCGATTCACACGCATCCGTAATAACTCAGGGGCCCGAGTTCACCACTCCTCGTCGACGAGCCCACCGGCGTCGACTGCCGCCTCGAGGACGGCGTCTCTGCCCGGCGTCTCGAGCAGGTGGGCCGCACAATCACAGTCCGAGGCCCCGAACTCGGGGACGTGATCGCCCGGAAGCGACGTCGCCAGCTCACACTCCCGGTCGGCGTCGGGGAACGTGACCACGCGCTCGAGGGTCGTCGTCGGATGACCGAGCAGGTAATCGATATGCCAGTGGCGGGTCTCGCGCTCGCCGGTTGCGAGTTCGCGGTGGCGGTCTACGCGGGCAAAGCCACCCGGGCCGAAGGCGCTGCCGACGTAGGCGTAGGTGCCGACAGCAAAGGGACACGTACCCAGCGCGCCGACCTCGATGGTCGTCGTCCGAGACACGTCGACGACGAGAACGTATGTGCCACCCATACCGGTGGTCAACGGCGAGGTGATAAAAACGAACGTGGTTCGTGCCGACGCGAGTCGTGATCGCGTGGTGTTACTGCCGTCCGTGCAGTTCAGCGGAGTCCGATACGGTGGAACGTCCGTCGACGTCGACGGCAGAACCGAGCACGAGCAGTCCCTGTGGAGGGTCGTACTCGTAGGCGATCCATTGGGGGAGAGACTGTGCCCCAGTGAGTTTCCGAACGCTGAGCTGTCTGTGCCTGACAGCCGACTCGAGGTGGTCGGCCAGCCGAAGATCGACGATCCCGTCGGCGAACGCATTGCTGGAGTCCGATCCAATATCGGCGACCGTGCCGGCGATGATCGGCACGTATCGCGCCTTGCACACCGACGCTCGCAGCTCCGCCACGAAGGCGTGGCGATGGTTGGCCTCAAACTCGGCCAGTGAATCGATGGTCACCAGCCCCGTCTCGGTCATCTCGAGATCGTCTAGTGTCTCGTTCAGGCCGGACAGGATCGGCTCGGTGGCGGTCGGCTCCTCGAGCGTGACGATCGAGTCGGCAGCGGTCTCGCCGACGAACTCGATCCACCTGTTTCGTCGCTCGAGGAATGTCTCGCGGTCTTCGAGCCGATGGGTGAAACAGTCGATCACCCGGAGTCGCTCGTCCTCAAGGGCAGGCAAGACGTTCCACCCCGCTTCAAAAAAGCGCTCGAGGACCGCCGTCGGTGGCGTCGTCGCGGTGAGGATGGCGGCGGGTTCGCCGCGCTCGAGCGCGCGCCAGACGAGTTCGGTGAGGAGTTCGCGCCACCGGGTGCCTGCCTCGCCGACGAGTGTGAGAAACGAATTCGACGGGACACCGGTGGGAACGAGCGAGTCGAGCGGTTCGACGCCCGTCGCGATGCGCTTGTACGCGCTCGGCTCGGCCATCGTCGTGTCGTCGCCTACGGCGTCGTGACAGGCCGTCGAACAGACGTAGCCGTCGTCGGTCTCCACCGGATCGTTCGGGATCGGGTAGTGACAGTGATCACACTCGAGCGGATAGTCACCGGGTCGATCCGATCGCTTGGATGGTGACATGAGTAGCGGGAGTACGACGGACGGGGGAAAAGAACCAGTCCTGTGAGAGCGGGACTGTCATCGCTGGTGATACTGGTGGACAGCCGGCACACGGAGAGCGGCCGACAACAGCCCGTGCTGCCGCGGCGCGGGTGCACCGACGACCAGACACTCCTCATACTGTCGGACAGAACGGTTCGAAGGTCGGTCGCCGACAGTCGGTCGATCGTTCGGACAACAGGAAAAACACATGGCATATGGGTGAGTGAGAGCACGTATGTTCGAGAAGTCGACGTGGATTCGTCTGCCGCGAAACGTCGTCGTCGGTCACGGGGTCATCGATCAGGTCGTCGACGTCATCGACGACCTCCAATTGCAGGGTCGGCCGCTGTTCGTGACCAGCCCGACGCCACGGGAGGTCGCCGCGGAGCCGATCGTCACGGCGTTCGAAGCCACCGGCGTCGAGCCCGCCGTCGTCACGATCGAGAAAGCAACGTTCGACGCCGTCGAGCGAGTGATCGAGACCGCCAACGCCGAGGACGTCTCCTATCTCGTCGGCATCGGCGGCGGGAAAGCCATCGACATCGCCAAGATGGCGAGCTATCACCTCGAGATGGGCTTTTGTTCGGTACCGACGGCGGCCAGTCACGACGGCATCGTCAGTAATCGCGGCTCCGTCCCGGATGGGGACACCCGTCACAGCGTCGCCGCTGAGCCACCGCTTGCGGTCATCGCCGACACCGAAATCTTGGCCAACGCGCCGTGGGAACTCACAACGGCGGGCTGTGCCGACATTATTTCGAACTACACCGCCGTGATGGACTGGCGACTCGCCCACCGGTTGAAAAACGTCGAGTACTCCGAGTACGCCGCCGCCCTCGCGGAGATGACCGCCGAAATCCTCGTCGACAACGCCGACCTCATCCGCCCCGGTCTCGAGGAGTCGGCCTGGGTCGTCACGAAAGCGCTCATGTCGTCGGGCGTCGCGATGAGCATCGCCGGCTCCTCCCGGCCAGCGAGCGGTGCGGAACACCTCTTCTCGCACCAACTCGATCGGCTTGCGCCCGACGCGGCCTTACACGGCCATCAGGTCGGTGTCGGCTCGATCATGACTGCGTACTTACACGGCGGCGAACGCGGCATCTGGCGAGACATTCGGAACGCACTCGCGAGTATCGACGCGCCGACGACTGCGGACGGGCTTGGCATCGACGACAAGACCGTTATCGAAGCGCTGACCACCTGTCACGAAATCCGTGATCGGTACACGATCCTCGGTGACGGCATGGACGAGCGTGCCGCACGCGAGGTCGCGACGAAGACCGGCGTCATCGACTGAGCCTACCGTCTGTCTGGTGTCGATGCCGAATCGGCGATTCGGGGCCACGCCGTGGCGTTCAGACGTGGTCGTCGAGGAAGTCCGCAATCGCTGAGTAGGCCTCGAGCCGGTTCTCGAGTTTCGAGAAGCCGTGTCCTTCGTCGTCGAAAATCAGCTTTCGGACCGGGACACCCTGTTCGGCGGCCTTCTCGGCGATCTGTTCGGCCTCGCCGACTGGCACACGGGGGTCGTTTTCGCCGTGAAGAACGAACAGCGGGGCCTCGATCTGCTCGATATTGTTCGTCGGCGAGATTTCTTCCAGGAATTCGCGGTCGTCGGCGAGGCTGCCGTACTCGGCCTCGCGCAGTTCACGCCGCCAGTCGCCGGTGTTCTCGAGGAACGTGACGAAGTTGGCGATGCCGACGACGTCGATGCCGGCCGCCCACAGGTCGGGATACTCGGTGAGCGCCGCGAGTACCATGAACCCGCCGTAGGAGCCGCCCTTGGCGGCGATTCGGTCAGGATCGACAGCCGGGTGGTCGTGGAGCCACTCGACGCAGGCCTCGATATCGGCCACCGAATCCATCCGCTTTTCGACGTCATCGAGGGCGGCGTAGTCAGCCCCGTAGCCCGCCGAGCCGCGGACGTTCGGCTCGAAGTAGGCGTAGCCTCGATCGACGAAGTACTGTTTGACACTCGAGAACGACGGCCGACGCTGACTCTCGGGCCCGCCGTGGATATCGACGATGACGGGCGTCTGGCCGTCCTCGGCGTCGTCGGGAAGTGTGAGGAAGGCGGGGACCTCGAGGCCATCGAAGCTCTCGACGTGGACGAGTTCGGAGTCGTCGAACGACGCGCGTGGAATGCCCGCCGTTGGGGCGTCGGTCCAGCGCTCGACCTCGCCGCTTTCGATGTCGACCACGAACACGTTCGTGTTGACCGTATCGCCAGTGGTAGAGAGCGCGAAACGCTCTGCATCGGGGTCGAAGCTCACGCCGCCGGAGATCCCACCCGGCAGATCGGGTTCGGGGAACGTCTCGAACTCGGTCGGGTCGTCGGCGTCGAACTCGCC
Source organism: Natronorubrum sulfidifaciens JCM 14089 (assembly GCF_000337735.1). Classification (GTDB taxonomy): domain Archaea; phylum Halobacteriota; class Halobacteria; order Halobacteriales; family Natrialbaceae; genus Natronorubrum; species Natronorubrum sulfidifaciens. The sequence goes on from NZ_AOHX01000026.1 coordinate 342,695, forward strand.
AACAGTGAGTTCGGTGTAGCCTTCGACGTTTCGCGAGTAGACGAACCGGCCCGTCTCGTCGTCCAGTGCGATGCCGTCGATGTTCCACCCGTCTCCATCGGCAACGGTCTCGAGCACACCGGTCTCGCGGGTCGCTTTCCTCCCCGCTCGAGTCTCCGGGGCGCTTTGTGCCCCGCCTTCGAGATCGAGATACGCCAGATACAGCGTGTCGGCGTCGCCCTCGTCCGTGACGAGATAGATACCCTCGCCGTCGGGGGCCCAACTGGCGCTCCCGTAGCGGACGTCGCCTTCGTGTGGCGTGAGGTGCTCGAGTTCAGGCTCGTCGGCCTCGAGGTCGAGCACGTACAGATCCTGATCGAAGTTCGAGTAGGCTTGTGAGACCAGCAGGCGGGAGTCGTCGGGACTCCAGCCCGACAGCGAGAGCCAGCCGTCACCCTCACAGACGAGCGTTGCTTCGTCGCCAATCTCGTCGCGGCCCTGCACGTAGATGTCGAAGACGGACTCGTCACGACGGTTCGACGCGAACGCGAAGCGCTCGCCGTCGTGGCTCCAGCCGCCCCAGCGGTGTTTGGCGCGAGCGATGCGAGCGCGAGGCTCGTTGTGGCCCCCCGAGCCACAACGTTGTTTGGCGTCGGGCATCGCCGTCAGGTTCTCGATGACGCCCGTCTCGGCGTCCAGCCGGAACAGTTGGGCGCGCTCGTTGCCACCCTCGTCCATCCCGAAGATCAGTTCGGGACGCTCGGGCGCCCACGAGGCGAACGTCACGCGCTCGTCGTAAAACGTCCGCTGCTCGGGCCACGCGCGGGGGGCCTCGAGCGTCCAGACCTGCGCGGTGCCGGTCGTATCCATCAGAAACGACAGCCGTTCGCCGTCGGGCCCAAACGATGCGCCGTAGGCGCTGCGGATGTTGAGATACCGGGCGATCTCGTAGCTCATACACGCAGCTAGCCGCTCGAGGGCGTAGTCGTTTGGGTTACGGAACCGTGACAACAGCGGCGGCTATCGAAAGTAGGCTGGCCATACAGCGTCCAGTGTACGCACGTCGCCAGCATAGCGCGGTCCGAGAGCGCGCACGGCTGATAACACGCGCGCTCGAGAAGCGGGGCAAAGGTACTGCGTAACAAAACTCGTCGAGACGAATCGCTCGAGTAATGCAAGAGCAGGGTGGGCGCACCGACGAGGGGACATCGACCACAGCGATCCTCGTCACGATCCTCGTCGTCCTCGTCGCGTTCGGGCTGACGGTCGCAGTCGTCGGCACTGGCTTCTCGAGCGGCGAGTCCGAGATCGACGACGGGAGTGATTCGACCGACATCGGAACCGACGCAGACAGCGGGTCCGGCGACGAGCAGTCAACCGAGACGGCGGATGACGACGAGCGCGAGGAGACAGCCGATGACGAGAGTGAGCGCGACGAGAGCGATGACGATGGGAACGACGACAGCAGTGGCGACATCGAAGACGAGGATGACGACGGAGTCGAGGAAGGGGCGAGTGATGTCGAGGCTGACGACGACAGCGACGAGACGGACGAGGCTGATGACGATGTGGACGAGGCTGACGACGACAACGATGAGACGGACGACGACAACGACGAGGCTGACGACGACAGCGACGAAACGGACGATACTGATGACGATGTGGGCGAGGCTGACGACGACACTGACGGCGACGAGGACGAAAGCGACGTGGATGTAGAAGATGAAACCGACGGTGACGACGATGTCGACGAGGAGGACGACGACGATGACGGCGACTTCATCGAGCAGATTTCCGAGTTCATCACCGAAACGGCCTCCATCGGCGACGACTAGCGCTCGGTGACGAGACAGCTGACACTCGCGATGAGTAACTCGAGAAAAGAAGTGATTTTTTATCCTGTCACTACGTCGCGCGTCATATGCGACTCGCGTTCGTCTCGTTCGAGACGGTTTTTCACCGCGACAGCGAGACGAACCACCGGTTCCAGACTGTCCTCGAGTTGCTGGCTGCCCACGGACACGACGTCCACTGCTACTGTGCCAAGTTCTGGGCCGACGACGCGTCGACCCTCGAGCGAGAGGGGATCACGTACCATGCGGTTGTCACTGGTCTCGAGGCCAGCAAGTCGTTTCTCGCCCGGCTACCGTTCGTCCTCGCTGCATCGAACTCCGACATCGTCCACGTAAACGCACACTCTCCGGCAGTGGTCCTCGCGGCCAGCGTCGGGGCGACGCTTGCGCGTGTCCCCATGCTCACCGAGTGGGACGGCGACGGCGGGATCGACGACGATCGGTGGACGCGGCTGGCGGCGAAACGGGGCGCTCGAATCCTCACGCCGTCGGCACTCGTCGCCACGTGGCTCAGAGAGCGCGGGGCCGACGGCGACCGCGTCGAGACGGTCCCGAACCCGATCGACCTCGAGCGCATTCAGGACGTGCCGCCGGGCGAGCAGGTCGACGTGATCTACGCCCGCCGGCTCGACGAGGGGGCAAACCTCGAGAGCCTGTTGCTCGCACTGGCGGAGCTTCGAGGTCGAGACTGGCGAACGACCGTCATCGGTGACGGCCCCGAACGGGCGATGTACGAGCGCCTCGCGAGTGATCTCCGGATCGACGATCGAGTTTCGTTCGTCGGCGACTGCTCGCTCGAGGAACGCATCGCCGCCTACCGTGGCGCACACGTTTTCGCACAGACGGCCGAACACTGCGTGTTCCCGACGGAGATGCTGTGGGCGCTGGCATCGGGCTGTGTCGGCATCGTCGAGTACCACGTCGACTCGAGCGCCCACGAACTCGTCGAAGGGTGGGATCGGGGCTTTCGAACGACGAGCGAGGCAGAACTCGCCGACGCCATCCTCTCGGCCGGCGACCTCGAGCATTGCACGTTCGACGACCGGTTTGCCGACTACGACCGCTCGGCCGTCGCCGAGGCGTATCTCGAGCAGTACCGAACGCTCGAGGAAGCGTACGGCCTGTTGTAGGCAGTCTCCACACCGACGCGAACGGCGAGGACGGCGCTGGTGGGGATGGCTATATATCCGTCCACGAGACAGTTCGAGTATGAGTGACGACTGTGAGTTCTGTCGGATCGTCGCCGGCGACCTGCCGGTTCACGTCCTCTATGAGGACGAGCAGACGTGTGCGTTTCTCGACCGCAACCCGGCAGTAACGGGACACACGCTCGTCGTCCCACGCAGCCACGAAGAAGACGCGCTGACGATCGACGAACCGACCGCGAGCGCGGTCTTCGAGACGGTTCGGACCGTCGCGAAGGCACTCGAGGCGGCGCTCGAGCCCGACGGATTCAGCGTCTTTCACACCAGCGGGCCGCTAGTCGGGGCCGTCGACCACGCCCACGTCCATCTCGTTCCGCGAAGCGAGGCCGATGACGTGGCGCTGTCGCTGACGCGGGGCGAGCTGACTGACAGTGAGGCGACACAGCTAGCGAGCCGTATTCGCTCGGCGCTCTGAAAACGGAAGCCGACTCGAGCGGCGGCCGATACCGTTAGAGATCGAACTTCGACGCCGCGGTTTCCATGTCCTTGTCGCCGCGTCCGGAGAGGTTCACGAGGATCGTCTCGTGCTCACCCGCTTCGGCGAGTTGGATCGCCCGCGCGATGCCGTGGCTGGACTCGAGGGCTGGGATGATTCCCTCGGTCTCGCTGAGTTCGCGGAAGGCAGCGAGGGCTTCCTCGTCGGTGACGCCCGTGTACTCACAGCGGCCGATAGCCTTGTACATAGCGTGTTCGGGGCCGACACCGGGGTAGTCGAGCCCAGCCGAAACGGAGTGGACCTCGACGTCGTCGTCGATCACGCGCGTTTTCATCCCGTGGATGACGTCGTCTTTCCCTTTCGCGAGCGGGGCCGCGTGGCGACTCGAGTCAGCGCCTTTGCCGCCGCCTTCGGCACCGTAGAAGTCGACGTCGTCGTCGCGGAACGCATGGAAAAGACCGATCGCGTTCGAGCCGCCGCCGACGCAGGCGACGGCCGCGTCGGGGAGATCGCCAGTTCGCTCTTGGAACTGTTCGCGGGCCTCCCGACCGATGACGCTCTGGAAGTCCCGAACCATCCGCGGGAACGGGTCGGGGCCGACGACGCTACCCACGAGGTAGTGGGTGTCGTCGACGTTTTTGGCGAAGTCCTCGAGCGCCGCGTCGACGGCGTCGGCGAGGCCTTCGTCGCCGCGGGTCACTTCGTTGACCTCGGCACCCATCAGCCGCATCCGGAAGACGTTCATCTCCTGACGGGCGACGTCTTTCGCGCCCATATAAATCTCCGTCTCGAGGTCGAGCAACGCGCCGACCATCGCGGTTGCGGTGCCGTGTTGGCCGGCCCCAGTTTCGGCGATGATCCGGTCGCGGCCGCTCTGTTTGGCCAGCAGGGCCTGGCCGAGTGCGTTGTTGATCTTGTGGGCCCCGCCGTGGAGCAGGTCCTCTCGCTTGAGGTAGATGTCGGCTCCGTACCGGTCGCTCAACGTGCTTGCATAGTACAGCGGCGTCGGCCGGCCGGCGAACGTCTCGAGGAGCTCACGAAGCTCCGCGCGGAAGGCGTCGGTGTCGGCGACCTCGTCGTAGGCAGTTGCGAGTTGCTCGAGTGGTTCCTGCAGGGGGTCGGGAACGTGGCGTCCACCGTACCCATCGAACGCGCCATTGGACATATGTCGGCCACTCGCACCCGGACGGTAAATATATTCTGTCACCGGCCCGGCTGTCGAACGCGACGACGACAGGCGCGTCGTGCTATCGCTCGGCTGCGACTGTGGTCGCAGCGGCTGTCGACTCCGACTCGTCATCATCGTCGTCCCCGACCACGGTATGTCCCGAGACGAACTCCGCAGTGCGTTCGTGCTGTGGGTTTTCGAAGAACGACCGGGTGTCGTTCGTCTCGATGCAGTCGCCGAGATAGAGGAAGACGACCTCGTCGGCGAGCCGTTTGGCTTGATCCATGCTGTGGGTAACCATGATGATCGTATACTCGTCTTTGAGGGACTCGAGGGTCTCCTCGACCGTTTCGGCGGAAACGGGATCGAGCGCCGACGTCACCTCGTCACAGAGCAGGATGTCGGGTTCGACGGCCAGCGAGCGGGCGAGACAGAGCCGCTGGATCTGGCCGGTCGATAGCTCTGCGCCGGGGGCGTCGAGTCGGTCTTCGACCTCGCTCCAGAGGTTGACCTTCCGCAGGTAGTGTTCGACCCGATCATCGAGGTCGGCTTTCGACTCGTAGTCGCCGTGGATCTGCAGCCCATAGGCGACGTTCTCGTAGATCGATAGCGGCAGCGCGGTCGGCGTCTGCGGGACGTAGCCGATCCGTCTGCGAAGCTCCGGTACCGGCTCGTCGGTGTTGTAGACCGACTGCTCGCCCAATAGGACGTCGCCCGAAATCTCGACGTTGGGTTGGATCTCGTGAAGTCGGTTCAGCGATTTGAGCAGCGTCGATTTCCCACAGCCCGAGGGACCGATGATGGCCGTCAGCTGATTCGCTGGGAACTCGACCGAGACGCCTTTCAGCGCCTCGACTTCGCGGTTTCCGGTGTACGTTACGGTGAGATTCTCGGTAGTGAGTGCAGTGTCTGTCATGAGTGGCGACCTCCTGGTGCGTAGCGTGCGTAGCGTCCGGCAAGCAGTTTCGAGACGATGATCAACGCGAGTACGGCGACGATAAGGACGAACGACGCTGCGTAGGCGTGTGAGCGGACCTCGGCGTTGAACGACATCGCCTGATCGAAGATGAGCACTGGGAGCGTCGTCGCCCCTTCGAAGAGGCCACCCGGCATATTCGTACTTCGACCAGTGGTGAACAACACCGTCGCAGCGTCACCGATGCCGCGGGCGAAGCCCATGATGATCCCGGCGATGATCCCCGGCAGCGCCGCGCGGAACGTCATCAGCGCGGCCTCGAATCGCGTCCCGCCGAGGCCGTAAGTCGCCTCTTTGACCGCCTCAGGAGCCGACCGCAACGCCTCGTCGGTGTAGCGGGTCATGATCGGGTACTGGAAGATCGCGATCGCGACGATCCCGAAGAACAGACTCGTTCGAGCACCGATCGCGATGATGATCGTCAGAACGAACACACCGTAGACGATCGGTGGCGTCCCCCAGAGCACGTTCAAGAACATGTTCACGACGTCCGAGAACCGCTCGCTCGAGTAATCGCTCTGGAGATAGATCGCCGTGGAGACGGCGAGCACTGCCGAGACGACCGTCGCCGGAACGACGATGAACAGACTCCCGAGGACGGCATGGAGGAAGCCGCCGTCGCCCTCGAGCATGTATCGGGAGCCCGGCGGCGTGATCGCGATCGCGGGGTCGGTCAGGAAGACGCGCCCGCCACGGTAGATCGTCACGGCGACGACCAGCACCATCACGGCGACGACGAGGGCGGCAGCGCCACGAGCAAGCAGGCCGAAGAGTCGCTGTTTGGCGTATCGGTCCATCAGTACTGCCACCTCCGCTGGAGGCGGCGGCGGACGAGCATCGCCGTGAAGTTGAACAGCCAGACGACGACCACGAGCATGAGGCCGACGAAGATCAGCGCCGACTGGGTCAGCGGCAGGCTCATCAGCTCACCGAAATCGTTGACGATCAGCGTCGGCAGCGTCTGGCCCGTCGCAAACGGCGAACTCGGCAGGTGGGTCTGGCCGCCGATCAGCATCGCAGGCACGATCGTCGCGCCGAAGACGCGACCGAAGCCGAGCAACACGGCCGAGAAGATGCCGGGGCCCGCAGCCCGCAACAGCACCGACCGGATCGTCTCCCACTTCGTCGCGCCGACGCCGAGCGAGGACTCCCGAAGCTCGTCGGGCAAGGCCTCGAGGGATTCGACCGACAGCGAGATCATGAAGGGAGTGACGACGATCGCCATCACGAGACTGACTGTGAAGATGCCAAGACCGGTCGCACTCGAGCCGACGGCCGGCGCGAGGTAGTCGCCGACGAAGGGGACGACGACGATCAGCGCGACCAGTCCGAAGATCACGCTCGGGATCGCCGCGAGCACGTCGATAAACGACGAGACGAGCGTCTTCGCCCGTCCCTCGGCGTACTCGGCGATGTAGATCGCCGCAAGGATCGCGATCGGGGTGCCCATCGCCATCGTGAGTGCGGTGACGTAGATCGTGCCGACGATCGCCGGCAGGAAGCCAAACTCGTTCTGTGCGGGGTCCCAGTTCGAGGACGTCAGCGCCTGCACCAGCGAATACTCTGACAGCAGCGGCAGCGACTGGTAGAGCAGCGCCAGCACGATCAGGGCAAACAGCGCGATGGCGAAGTAGCCAGCCCCCTGCAACCAGCGGCTGCTCAGGCGTTCGATCAGGAGCCGCCGATCGAGTCGCCGTTGACTCCTAGACTCCGTCGACCCTGCCATCGTTCAGTTATGGCCCCTCGGCCAGGTCGTCCTGTGCCTCTTCGAGTGTGTCCGCCTCGAGCGGAACGTAGCCGTTGTCTCGGACGTACTCTTGACCCTCGGTTAGTACCCACTCGACGAAGTCGTGGGCTTCCTCGTCGAACGCGCCGTCGGAAGCGAGGAACATCTCGCGTGCCGGCGGGGCCGGATACTGACCCTCCTCGACGGCGGCGAGGAACTCCTCTCGGGTGTCATAGAAGTCCTCATCCTCGGAAATCGTCCCGTCACCGTCGTGATCGAGTGGCACCGGGCGAATGTCGCCCTCGAGCTCGCCGCTCTCGAGAGCGTAGACGTAGTTGATGTTGTTCAGCGAGATGGCCGTCTCGTTGGAGCCGACGGCTTCGGCGACCGGCTGGTCGCCGTTGTGGTTGCCATCCGAGAGATCCTCGAGTTCGCTCTGCGTGTAGGCGTCGTCCTCGCCGCCGAGGAAATCACCCCACTGCTTGTAGGCTGCGGAGGCGTCCGAGCGCCCGTAGACGGTGATCTCCTCGTCGACGTCCGCGTCGACGACCTCGCCCCAGTTCGTGACCTCTTTCGTGAAGATGGCCTCGAGGTCCTCGCGGCTCAGGCCGTCTTCCTGGAGTTCCTCGAGGACGGGGTTGTCGGCGTTGACCGTCGCGACGACGGTATCGATGAGCATGGGGACAGCGAACAGTCCCTGGTCGATCTCCTCCGGTTCGGGTTCGCGACCCATCATCGCGATGTCGACCTGACCGTTTAAAACGTCGGAGACGCCGACACCAGTGCCGCCGCCGGAGATATCGAACGAGGTGTCCGTGTCGTCTCCGTAGCGGTCCGCCCAGACTTCGACCATCGGCAGTGGGCCGACCCCACCCGAGATACGAACCGAAGAGCCGCCGCCGAGAACAGACGAACAGCCCGCAAGCGAGACAACCGAGCCAACTCCGGCAAGCTGTAGCGCAGAACGACGCGAATAGGTGCGTTCCATGAGTATTACCCCGTATTCGCTAGGGACTTGTACTCTCTTGCTCCGCTGCAATTCTTTGGTGTACAACCCGAAAGCAGCAAACCTCTCGTATTCATGCGTGTATTCGACACACACAGACTGGGCTCGAGGGAGGACTCCCGGATATCAGGCCCGACAACCGCTCTCCACCGGGATAAGATCGGTTCTGTGTAGTGTCGACGCCGGACGAGTGACACCACTCGAGTGACGAGCAAGCTGGCAATCGCTGAGCCGTTCGATTTCGCGGTGACGAGACAACGACGACGCCGATCGAAAATATTGCCGTGTTCTTCGACGGTGACTAAAACAGTATCACGAGCAGCGCAAGCGAGAACGCACTGACGGCGAGAAACGAGACCAGTACGGCGAGTGCAGGCGTGAGGCCGGTGTTGCGGAGTTCAGTGAGTCGGATTTCGGTGCCAAGTCCGACGAACGCGAGGAGGAACAGCCAGTTGTAGGCGTTCTCGATCGCGGTCTGTTGGGCCGGCGAGAACGCCCCCGCACTCGCGAGGACGACGAGTGCAATAAAGCCGAGCACGAACTTCGGGAACTCCGCCCACAGCAGCCCGACGGACGGGCGGCCCCCCTCTCCCTGCTGGGCGTAGTAGCTCGCATAGATGAGCACGACGACCCCGATCAAGGCGTTGCGTGAGAGTTTCGTCATCGTCGCCCACTGGCCGGCGACCTCCGAATAGGCGAAGCCGACCGCGACGACTGGTCCCGTCGAGAACATACTGACGCCGGCCCAGACCCCGAAGACGATATCCGAGAGCCCGAGCACTCCCCCGATGATCGGATAGACGACGATCGTGATCGCATCGAACAACAACACCGTCGCCGCTGCGTAGGCGATCTGGTCTTCCCGGGCGCGGATCGCCCCCGCAACGGCGACGACGGCCGACACGCCACAGATGCTGGCCCCGGCGGCAAGCAGTGAGCCGAGCTGTTCGGCGAGCCCGAAGACGTTTCTCGAGAGCGCTTCGACGACGACGATGGTCACGGCGATGACGAGGACGACGACGAACAGGACGGTGGCCCCGACCTCGAGGATCGCCTCGAGGGTCAACGACGCGCCCATGAGGACGATGCCAGCGCCTAACCAGAGTTTGTGGGTCGCGATTCCCGGTCTGAGACGGTCGGGGACACCGGGGCCGTTCGCCAGCGCGAATCCGAGCGCGATAGCGATGAGCAGATGGTTGAGACCGACGGTGAGGCCGATGGCGCGCGCGGCGAGTGCTCCGAGAACGAGCGCAACAAGCCCCGGAAGCAGCCGGTCAACAGACATCGCGCTACCAGGGGATCTGTATCTCGAAACCGACTGTCAGGGCGACGATCACCGCCCCGACGGCGACGCTTTGCCAGTCTCGCTCGAGGGCGGTCCAGTACGAGCGGATCGCCCCGAGAGAGCGCTGGACGGCGTTCATGGACATCTCTCGACCAGTTGGCCGGTCGGAACACTGTCTCTCGGTACGGCCAGCGATCGACCACGGCGTCGTCCGTCGGGCGACATTCGTTCGATGCCTCCGGATTGAAGCACTTAATGATTGTCGATCACGTCGTCGATAGCGGAATATATTGCAGCAGTCTATGACGGTCCTGCGCTGACAGCCGGACAAACGAGGTCACTGGACGGGTCCGCAGGTCGAACTCACACGAATGCTGGCAAAGCGTCCGCACAACCGAACCCCTATGAACTCGGCGGGCAATACGTCGGAGTATGACAAAGCGGTACGTCTCGCTCCCTGACGAGGCGGAGGCGGGGATGCGCGAGTTCATCGACGAGGTCGACCGACGGCTGGCGAGCGACGAAGACACCTGTTCAGTAGTCGAGGACGTCCTGATCGATCTCTCCGGCGACCGCGACGCCTACGAACACTGGCAGGACGGCGGGGACGTCTCCCCGGCCGAACGTGTCCGCTTGCAGAGTTACGACCCCTGTAACACCACCCTCGAGAGCGAGTATTACGCCGAGAAAGACGAAGAGGAGTTCCGTCGCTCGAAACACCTCCAGTGGCTGTGGCGACAGTTCGACAGCCTGCCGATTGCGGACAACGTCGAGTTTGCTTTGCGATTCCGCCGAATGCTCGCCAACCATCTCTTCGAGGAGTGTGGCGACGGGTGCCGGTTTTTCAAGGGCGTGACGTTCACCTACGGACACAACATCACCATCGGCGACAACACCGTCGTCCACGACGACGTGCATCTGGACGACCGCGGGAAACTCACGATCGGCGATCGCGTCTCGGTTTCGGACGGCGTCCACATCTACAGCCACGACCACGACGTCGTCGACCAAACCGAGGTCCGTAACTACCACACGATCGTCGAAGACGACGTTCGACTCACCTACGACGCAATGGTCCGTGCCGGCTGTAAAGTCGGCGAAAACGCCATCATCGGCGCACGCGGGATCGTCCAGCACGACGTGCCTGCCCACCATATCGCGATCGGCGCGCCGGCGAAAAGTGTCAAGATCAAACCCGGCTGGGAGGACGTCGCAACACCGCTCGACGACGCCGGCGTCAACCGACAGGAACAGCGCCGCATCGAGTACGACCTGCCCGAGGACCTCGAGGTCTTCGACGAGTTCGGTCGCGACTTCTAGCCGAGCCAGACGTTCAGGCACAGGATATTTTCACCACGATTGGGCGCGGGTAATAGCCAAGTGTCTTGAGAGCGTATGTCACGGTGATGGAGCTCTGGGGCTGGCTCGTCGGCTACGTACTACTGTTCGCTCTCTTGCACCTGCTACTGTACGTTTTCTACGCCCGCGGCGACGACGACGTGGGGTCGCCGTCGTTCGTCGAACCGAACCATACGAGCCCACGCACGTCGGCCGGCTCCGACCGCTATCCGGGGTCGGCCGACGACGTCGATCCCGACGACGAGACGGACGACAACGACCTCGAGTTCGATGGGGAAACGATGCGCTGTCCACACTGTGGCGTCCGAAACGAGGCCGATCAGACGTTTACCTACTGCTGGAACTGTATCTCGTCGCTCCGGCAGTGAATCGCGCAGTGGCTGAGACGGGTTACTGGAGTTACGTCCGATCCGGGACTGTCACTCTCGAGCGGACAGCGCAGTCGCAAGCGTTTCGAGGTGGTCGACACCGACGACGGCGACCACGGCCCCGTCAGTCGTCGCCCGGAGTTCCTCGAGTCGCTCGAGCATGCACTGCTCGCGGGTTTCGTCACGGTACGCAAGGGCACTGTCGGTCGTCTCGAGGCTGCCAAGCAGCGCCTGCACACTGGTGACGTGGGCGCGTTCGTGGGCGGCCTGTTCGGCTGGCGACTCGTCGTGTGTGCAGTCGTACTCGATCGGGTCGTCACAGGCGACGGTCATCGACGTCGCATGGGTCAGCGTCGCGGCGAGCCGACACGTCAGCGCCTCTCGAGTCGCGCCACTGAGACTCGAGATGACGCGTCGGGCCGTCGTTGTCGAGACGCGGTCGGCGAGCAGCCGCATCACGAGTCGCCGGACGAACGACCAGTTCGGGGCATCGATGCCGACAGTCGTGGCCTCGGGTGCGGCGTTGATCGCGGCGCTCATCTCGCCGCCGAACCGCGGCGGCGTCTCGGCCGTGGCCTCGCGAGCGTACGCACGATACAGCGGGAGGGCTGCCGCCGGCAGTTCGAGTGCGAGGAGATCGGGATCGACCGACTCGAGAACGCGTTCGACACGGGCGACGCTTGCCGGATGGTCGTGAACGACGCCGAGAAGGAGATACTCGCCTGTCGGTCCAGTTACGCGACGGACGAACTGCGGGGTGATCCGCGGATCGTCGAACGACGCGGCAAATGGCGGGGATTCGGCCATTGATCGAGTGGTAATACGTGACTACCAGCATAACCCTTCTGTTGTGCTCGAGTACAACCGGATTGGACCGACTGACGGCGGGCGTAAGCAGCGCCTACACAACAGGGCTCGGCTCCTCGAGATGGAACAGTCCCGCAGTTGATGGAAACGATTTCCGCAGTTTATTGCTCGCGCAGCCTTGTTGCGAACACTTGATTCGGGCCCCGACGCTGACCGGATTCGGCCGGGAAGCAGACGGCGAGTTCACTACTAATGACCGAGGATGCGCTCACCACAGCCGACGAAGGGAAACTCGTACTGAACACCGACGGCACCGAAATCGGTCGACTCGTCGACGTCCGTGACGGCCGCGGCTACGTCGAACCGAACCCGACACTGCTCGAGACGATCAAAGCGAAACTCGGGTGGGCAACACGAAGCGACGAGGCGCACCCGCTCGACGAGGGAAGTATCGAGAAAGTCACCGACGATGCAGTGTATCTTCGGGGCACGCTGTGAGACGGGTTACTGTCGTCGCTGACCGCCGATCGCCGACCGGTGCTGGCGATCGACGTGACATCGGGACAGCAATCCGTCTGAAGACCAGAGCGGGTGTCGCAATCAGGTTCGTATCTAGACGCCGGTGCTGTAGCGCAGGATGCCGGCGAAGCCGCCGAAGGCGTTGTAGAGCTGTTCGCCCTTCTCGAAGTCCGTCGAGATAAACTTGGTCTCGGTGCCGCGCTGTTCGGCAATCTCGATGAGGTGGTCGATCGCGTCTTCACGGTCGTCGTCGGTCACTTCGACCTCGGCACCACAGTCGTTGCAGGTGTGATCGGGCGTCGACTTGCGCCGGTCGAGCACCTCGTAATCCGTATTCCCACACTCCGAACAGTCGTAGACCACAACGTCTTTCCGGAGGTCCTCACTGATCAGGAGTCGGTCGACCGCGCCCATCACGAGATTGCGTCGGGTCTGCTCGAACCCGTAGGTTGCGAGGTCGCCGGCGTTGAGTTCCTTGAAGAACTCCTCCATCTCCTTTTTGTCCTTCATCACCTCGGCGTCGGCCAGCGCATCTTCGGCGTTGTCGACTAAGTCCTTCAGACCGGACTCGTCGGTGTAGGCGACGTCGAACTTCCCGATGACGTTGTCTTGAATCTCGTGGTGGAGGTAGTCGCCGTCGAGGAACTCGTCTTTGGTGGGCGAGGGACCGCCGACGAGGATACCGTCGAGTTCGTGGCGTTTGGCGACGAACAGGTCGTTTGCCATCCCCGCGACCTCCTGATAGAAGTTGTCGATGGCCTCGAGTCGCAGGCGGGCGAAACGCTGGGCGGACTGGCCACCTTTTCGCTGTTTGCCGGGAACGAGCGAGGAGGCGGATTTGACGGGTTCGATGCGTTTGCCTTTCAGCCAGCCGACGTTTGCCTCACGGCGATCGAGAACGATCAGGCCGTACAGCCCCTGATCGGCCAGCATGTGCTCGAGCGGTTCCGTGAGGAAATCCGAGTCGCAGTGATAGCGGAAGGATTCGACGGGTTGTGGTGGGCTCTCTAAGACTTTGGTGACCATGTCGGTGCGGCCACCGCCGGAGTCGACAGCCCCCGAAAACAGAACCATTCCGTTTTCCGGCGGATAGACGTCGTAGTAGCGAAGCCGGTCTTTGATGCTCGTCAGTGCGTCCTGGACGGCCGTTCGAGTCTGTTTGGACTTGATGTTGGCCGCCTCGCTGTGTTCTTGGGTGACGTGCTGAACCACGTCACTGATCTGTCTGTCCTCGGGAACGTAGATCGTCACGAGCTGTGTTCCAGAGCCATCGAAATCTTTGAGATCCTCGATGACCTTCCGGAACTCGTATTTTTTCCGGTCGGATTGCTCCTGATCGCCCTCCTGGCTCATTGTCCGTACAAAACGGTGCTGTGGGTAAGAATCCTTTGACACACCTTCCGACGTGTCACGACCACATCCCATGTGGGCGACGGCAGTTGTAGACGCCAGCGGCTGCCTCGAGAACACCGAACAGCGCGCCGTTTCGCCGCCAACGCCGACGTGTCGGCGAGCTTCCATGGGGCGGGAGTTGAGGTGACGATTTAAGGTGTTCCCGTGCCACTGTCCGGACAGTACACCAGTATGTCTCACGAGACGGTCTATGCTATCGCGAGCGGGAAAGGGGGCGTCGGAAAGACGACGACGACGGTCAACCTCGGCACGGCGCTGGCAGAGGCCGGCAAGCGCGTCGCTATCGTCGACACCGACCTCGGAATGGCGAACCTCGCCGGGTTCGTCAGCCTGACACCCGACTCGATGACGCTGCACGACGTATTGTCCGGAGACGCATCGATCGACGACGCGATCTACAGTATTACAGAAAACATCGTCGCCGTGCCAAGCGGCACGAGCCTCGACGAGTACGCCGACACCTCCCCGGAAGGGCTCCGCGAAGTCGTTGCGGAGCTTCGAGACCGGTTCGATTACGTCTTTCTCGACGTCGGTGCCGGCGTCAATCACGAAACTGTCCTTCCGCTCGGGCTGGCCGATTCGGTCATCCTCGTCTCGACACCCGAACCAGCAGCCGTCCACGACTCGAAGAAAACCCTCGAGTTGACCGAGCGTGCTGGGGGGGCAGTCACCGGACTCGTCGTAACTCGCACGCTGCCCGACAGCGACATCTCCCACGACGAGATCGCCACGCGCCTCGAGACGGACCTGTTGGCAACGATCCCGGAAGATTCAGCGGCTCGCGAGAGCGTCTACGCCGGCACACCACTGATCGTCTACGAGCCCGACGGGCCCGCAGCCGTCGCCTACCGACAGCTCGCAGCCGATCTCGCCGGGATCGACGTTCCCGAGACCGCCACGGACGAGACGGGCACCGAACTGAGCGTCGCTGCCGGACAGGCCGGTGGCGGGTCCGACGCCGACGACGAACACGACGAACGGGAGGCCGCACACGACGACGTCTCGAGTGCGATCACCGAAGCCGAATCCAGCACCGAATAGGAATCGCTGACCGTAATGCGATCCATACTGTCATCGAGTTCGACGTAAAACCGCCCTCCAGCGGGTTCGTCTGTGGCGAGGATGCACACTCGAGCGACGAGGCCTAGCCGAAGCGAACACTCTGAGTTGTGAGAGAGTAACAGACTCATTACTAATCACCGACGATGGCGACGGCACGAACATGGAGCGACGAAACGTACTCCTCGGCAGTGGTGCCGCGCTCGCGACCCTCTTGGCCGGTTGTTCCAGCGAGGAAACAAGCGACGAGAGCGGATCAAACACCGACGGCTCCGAATCATCGACGAACGGTGACAACGGTGACACTGGTGACAACGGCGAGACAGACGAGAAGGAGAAAGCCGACGAGAAGGAGAAAACCGACGAGAAAGGGAAAGACGACAAAAAACACGACGACGTTCCCGGATACGATACAGACAAACTCGAGCTCAACGGCGACTACGTGTCGATTTCGGCCCTCAAACGCAAGGACGACACGCTCGTCATCACCGTCGACAGCGAGACGGCTGAGAAGGAGAAACTGTACGCGGACTTCGAAACGCTCGCCGACGATCTCGACTACGGGCTCGTCGACCACGAGGTGTTCGCTGACAGCATCGAGACCATCGAGCTGTTTATCACCCACAGCGGCGAGACGATAGCCGCATACTCGATCGACGTTGCATGGCTCGTCGACTACCACGAGGGCAAGCTATCGAAAGCCGAGATTGAATCGAAACTCAAAACGGCAGAAATGTAGCGCCAACCGAACGCGGTGAGCAGACCGACAGTATCGACTTTTTATCAAAACTACCCGGCGGCGGGTAATCGACGAGCGTCCCTTATTTACATCGACCGTGGCGGCTCCACGCCGAGGATCGACAGCGCGTTCGCGACCGTGTGTTTCGACGCGGCCACGAGCGCGAGTCGGGCCGCCCGAACATCGGCGTCGACGTCGTCGGCGAGCACCGGACACTCCCGGTAGAAGCCGTTGAAGCGGTCGGCGAACTCGCGCGTGAAGGTCGCGATCTGGTGTGGTTCGAGGTCGTCGGCCGCCTCGTCGACGACCGCCGGGAAGCGGGCGAT
This sequence comes from Natronorubrum sulfidifaciens JCM 14089, assembly GCF_000337735.1. Taxonomy (GTDB): domain Archaea; phylum Halobacteriota; class Halobacteria; order Halobacteriales; family Natrialbaceae; genus Natronorubrum; species Natronorubrum sulfidifaciens. Next base: position 358,919 of record NZ_AOHX01000026.1, read on the forward strand.
CGTCTCGAGGAGGTCCCGTTCGGCCTCGGTCTCGAGCAGGTCGGCCTCGAGTGCCTCGAGTTCGATGTCTTGTGTCGCGAGGTCGACCTCGGGATCGAGGCCGGCTTCCTCGAGGATACCACAACAGCGCGCGTGGACGTACTGGACGTACGGCGCAGACTGGGCCTCGAAATCGAGCGCCCGCTCCCACTCGAAGGTGATCGCTTTCGTCGGCTGTTTCGAGACGATGTCGTAGCGGACCGCGCCGATGCCGACCTGATGGGCGATGCGCTCGATGTCGTCCGTACCGAGGTCGTCGTCACGAAGGCGGTCCTCGAGTCGGTCCTCGACTTCCTCGCGGGCGCGGTCGATCGCTTCGTCTAACAGGTCGTCCAGATCGACGCCGGTGCCCCGACGAGTCGACATCTTCCCTTCGGGCAGGTTGACGTAGGAGTACAGCACCTGCTGGAGCCCGTCGGTGTCGTTGTCGAGTAACTCGAGTGTGGTGCGAAGCTGTTTGGCCTGCAGCTTGTGGTCCTCGCCGAGCACCGTCACTGCGCGATCGTAGGTGTTGAACTTCCACTCGTGGTGGGCCAGGTCGCGGGTGGCGTACAGCGAGGTGTCGTCCGAGCGCAGGAAGACGAGGTTCTTGTCGATACCGTGGTTATCGAGTTCGAGCTGCCACGCGTCTTCCTCGTAGACGGCCTCATCGAGCTCTTTGAGTCGGGCGACGAGGTCGTCGGTGTCGCCGTTGCGCATAAAGCGCGTCTCCTTGACGAACTCGTCGAACTCCGCGGGCAGTCGGCCGAGACAGGCTTTCATTCCCGAGAGCACCTGATCGACGACCTCGCTGACGCGCTCGTAGGCCTCCTCGTCGCCGGCCTCGAGCCCCTGCATGATCGACTCGATCTCGGCTTCGGCCGCCTCGACCTCGCTCTCGGACGCGTTCTCGAGGTAGGCGTTGCCCTTGCGGTAGTACCGGACGAGGTCGTACTCGATGCGGTCGCGTTCGGGCTCGTCCTCGAGGTCGTCCTCGTCGAACGTTTCGTACGCCCAGGTGAAGACGGCCATCTGCCGGCCAGCATCGTTGACGTAGTAGTGTCGGTCGACGTCGTAGCCGGCCATATCGAGCAGGTTCGCCACCGCATCACCGATGATGGGGTTTCGCGCGCGGCCGACGTGAACCGGGCCGGTCGGGTTCGCGCTCGTGTGTTCGACGACGACGGACTCCTCACGGTCCTCAAGTGCGCCGTAGGTTTCCTCGGTCGCCGTCTCGAGGGTGGCGGCGAAGTAGGCATCACTCGGCAGGAAGTTGAGATACGGCCCCTGTGTCTGCACTTCGGAGACGTAGGTCAGGTCGTCGGCGTCGATTTCGTTTGCGAGCTGGCCTGCGACCTGTGGCGGTGGGGCTCCGGCCTCGCCAGCGAGTCGGAAGGCGACGCTCGAGGCGAGCACGCTCGGTACGTCTTCGGGCGGTTCTTCGATCCCGAGGTCGTCCGTCGGGAACTCGAGTTCCGAGAGCGCCCCCTCGAGGGCGGCCTCGACCTCCGCGCGTAGGGAGAGGAACATACCCGCTCGTATTCAGGGGGCAACTAAAGGAATGTCGGGTTTCACCGCTCGTCGATCGTCGAGTCGGTCAACAGTCGGATCGGCAGTTACCCGAAATACGTGACTGCAGCCCGAAACCACTGCTCGTGAATCGGGCGAAATGTCTCCCCGGAGGCGTCGAAGGCCGCTGGCGACCAAAAGCGGGCCGTGTTCGCGTCGCTGCCAGCCAACGGCTCGCCGCTTGCGTCAGTCCAGTCGGCGACGTAGTGGATCGTCGTCACGTGCTTGCCGTTTCGTGGCGGCATCGCCGTCGCGTCGAGGATCTCGAGGGCGTCGGCAGCGATCGAGACGCCGGTTTCCTCCTCGAGTTCGCGGGCGGCGGCGACCGCAGGCTCCTCACCGACCTCCATGTGGCCGCCGGGGAGCGTCCACTCGCCGACACCCGGCGGAACGGCCCGTTCGATACAGAGCACTGCGGGTTCCGGTCGCGACCGATCGACGACCGCGACGCTCGCACAGGGGACTGGGTTGTGCCAGATCACGTTCTCGCAGGCAGGACAGCGTTCGCGTTCGCGACCATCGACCGTCGTCGACTCGAGGGAGGTTCCACAGCGAGGGCAGTAGTCGGCTGGACGGCTGACCATCTACCACACCGTCAGCGCTCGGCGTTCATAGGGTTTTCAGTCCGCTTCCGGTCAATGGGACGACAACAGTGTCGTCGTCGTCGAGCATGCCAGCGTCGCGATACGCCTCGAGTGCGGCGGGGGCGACCGCACAGGTCGGCTCGACGTAGAAGCCGCCGCGGTGGAGTCGATCGAGCGCGCTCTCGGTCGGGTCCGGACCGACCGCGATGGCGTCGCCGTCGGTTTCAGCGATCGCCTCGAGGATCTCGGCTTTACGGGCCGGTTCGGCGATCTGGATGCCGTCGGCGATGTCGGTGTCGGCGTCGTCTTCGGCGACCGTCCGGCCGCCGAGTTCGTCGACGATGGGGGCGTTCCCCGCCGACTGGGCACCGAGTAGTCGCGGCATGCCGTCGACGATGCCGGCTTCGTTGAGCAGCGAAAAGCCACGGTAGGCACCGAGAAAGAGCGTGCCGTGACCGATCGGGAGCACGAGGGCATCCGGCACGGTCCAGCCCTGCTGGGCGGCGATTTCGAACGCGAACGTCATCGTCCCCGCATAGAAGGCCGGGTTCCAGGCGTGACTGGCGTACCAGCCCGCCCCCGTCTGTCGTGGGGCCGCTCCACGCTCGGCATCCGGAATCTGAGGGGCTTCGCCCTCGACGGCCTCGAGACACGCCGCCGTGACGGCCTGTCGGTCGCCGTCGATCCGAACCGGCCGCGCGCCGGTCCGCTGGATAGCCATCAGCTTCGACTGCGTCACGTCCGCCGGCACGTAGATATCCGCCTCGAGGCCGGCACGAGCCGCGTACGTCGCGATCGCCGCGCCGGCGTTGCCCGAGGAGTCTTCGATGACTTTCTCGACGCCGAGGGAAACGGCTCGAGAGAGCGTCGTCGTCGCGCCGCGGTCTTTGAACGAGCCCGTCGGAAAGACGTACTCGAGTTTGAACTGTGCGTCCCATTCGGGGGCGTCAACGAGCGGCGTAAACCCCTCGTGGAACGTGACGTGGTTCTCGATCGGCAGGAACTCGAAGAACGTCCAGAGGCCGTCGCTGGTGTCGAGTTGGTGGAGTGGCAGCGGCTCACCCTGTGGGCGTGGCCGGGCTTCGAACTCGAGGGCGTGGCCACAGCCACAGCGCCATGGCTCGTCGGGTCCGGGGTCGTAGACACGGTCACAGGCCGGACAGTGGAGGGCAGCGGGCATGTTAGTACGTATTGATATCGGTCGCGACCGAGCAGACGTACTCGCCCGTTGCGACCTGTGGCAGTCGGCGACTTCGCCAGAAGATTCCGTTGCTGTCGGCCGTCACCTCGGCTTTCGATTCGCCAAAGGGGGTCGTCACCTCGAACAGCGTGTCACCGCTTCGGACACGCGCACCCAGTTCTTGTTTGAAGCGAACGAGGCCGCCGTTTGGCGCACCGAACTGCTCGAACCCGTGGGCGCGGGTCTGGGGCTCGAGCGAGACATCGCCATCGAGGAAGCCGTAGTGGGTGAGCACGTTGAACACACCCTCGACACCCTTTCGAATGCTCGTTTCGTCCCAGCCGACACAGCCGCCGAGTTCGGGGTCGACGGTCGGGATACCCTCGTTCGGTGCTGCACGGGCAAGCTGGCCGTCAGGCCCTTTCTGATCCAAGACGTAGCCACAGCCGAAGGCCTTCGCGAGCTCGAGACACTCGTCGTGGAGCCGGTGGCGGGTGCCACAGCGAACCCGTACCTCGTTGATCATGCGGCTGGTCGAGCCCTGATGGAGATCGAGGATCAGATCCGCCCGCGTCGCGGCCTCGAACGTCGCGGCCGCGATCCGTTCGCTCGAGGTGCCGTTCTCGTTGCCGGGATAGGCCCGGTTCATCTTCGTATCGTCGACCGGGTTGCGGTGTTCGGCGACCTGAAAGGCGTGGTAGTTGACGATCCCGACAATCAGGATCGTGCCGGCGATCTCGGCAGGGTCGAGTCGTGGGACGACACGTTGGATGACACCAACGCCGTTGAGTTCGTCGCCGTCGCTCGCTGCCTGCATGTAGAGGGTCTTCCCCGACCGTTCGCCGTTTATCACGGCAACGGGCAGACCGAACGGGTGTCCGTCCCGGGTTTCGCCGACCTCGAGACGGCCCGTGTCGATTTCTCCGGGCCTCGCGCTCGCCGTTCCGAGCGTCGTCGTCATGTGCCTGACGACGAAGCCGTTGGTCTTTATTGGTTCGGTGTTCACCAGCCGACGAGCAGTTCGAGTGTCGCAGTCTACCGACAGACGACTGTTGTCAGAGGGGAACAGCAAAGCGGATACAGCCAGAACGAGACCGATGTGAGCCTCGAGCAGGAGACGGCGGACAGCGAAGAAGTCGACCCGTTTGATTCGTTTCGGCAGTTTTTCGCCCTCGAGCGCGACGTGCTCGTGCTCTCGATTGCGATGTTCGCGTTCAGTCTCGGCTTCCAGATGACAAGCCGGTATATGGCCGAGTATATGACCGCACTGGGCGCGACGGCGGTCGTCATCGGCCTGTTCGGGACCGTCGGCAACGTGATCAGCGCCGTCTATCCCTATCCCGGCGGCGCGATTTCCGATCGGATCGGCTCACGGTACGCGCTGACCGCGTTCGGGCTGTGTTCGACGCTCGGCTTTGGTATCTGGCTCGCCGCGCCCGCGCTTGCAGCCATCACTGTTGGGCCGACGTCGCTCGCGATCGTCGCCGTCTTCGTCGGGTTGGTGTTTGCACAGGCCTGGAAATCGTTCGGACTCGGAGCGAGTTTCGCGATCGTCAAACAGTCCGTATCACCATCCCAGCTCGCTGCCGGCTTTGCAAGCACCGAGACGTTTCGGCGAACGGCCTTTCTCGTCGGGCCGCTGCTCGCCGCCGTACTGTTCTTTCCGTTCGGCTCGAGCGATAGCGATGTCGTGGTCGCCTTCCAGCTTATTTTGGTCGTCGCCATCGTCTTCGGTATCCTCGGCACCATCGTCCAGCACAGTCTCTACGAAGCCGACGCCGACAGCCTCGGCAAAGCGTTCGATGGAGGGTCACAGCTCATCGCGGACCTGCGAGCCATGCCAACGGAACTCCGCCCGTTGCTGATCGCCGACACGCTCGTGCGGTTCGGAAACGGGATGGTCTACGTCTTCTTCGTCATCGTCGTCACTCGATTTCTCGAGGTCGGGCTCTCGCTTCCGGTGCCCGCACTCGGTACGCTCGAGTTGAGCCCGCAGTCGTACTTTGGTGTGTTGCTCGGCCTCGAGATGCTCGTCGCCTTGCTGGTGATGATTCCGGCCGCGAAGGCCGCCGAGCGCGTCGGATTAAAGCCCGTCGTCGCGGTCGGCTTCGCCATCTACGCGATCTTTCCAGTCTTGCTCATTAGCGCACCCGAGAGCGCGACCGTTCTCGCCGCGCTCTTTGCCGTCTCCGGACTGCGATTCGCCGGCTTACCCGCCCACAAGGCGCTGATCGTCGGCCCGGCCGAGCAGGGTGCTGGCGGCCGTGTCACGGGCAGTTACTACCTCCTTCGGAACCTGCTCGTCATTCCGAGTGCCGCCCTCGGCGGGCTGCTCTGGGCAGGGGTGTCGAACCCGCTGACCGGTGAGGTGCTCCTTGCTGGCTCGCCGACGCTCGCGTTCACGGTTGCAACAGTGATCGGCGCTATCGGAACCGTCTACTTCCTGCTGTTCGGAGCGGAGTTCGAGGCGTACGCCTGAGCCGTCTGCGCCGTCGATAGCGACGGTTCGTCGGAGTAATCCCGCTTCGACGGGATCGCAATCACCTGTTACTCACTCGAGTGAGAGACCCATTATGACAGGCTGTCCATACCCGGCTGAACGTTCACAAGCCTGATGCACAATAACGATATGTGTTAGCTATGGGCATTGAAAAACCGACCTACACACGGCGGACGTTCGGGTCGCTCGCCGTGCTGGGTGCTATCAGCGTCAGCGGCTGTCTCGGGGAGGACGACCCGGAAGACGGCACCAACGACGACGTCGAAAACGGCGAGGAAGACGACGAGCAGGTCACGGTTGAGGACCAACCCGACGACGCGGCCGCAATGTTCGTGACACCAGAAGACGGCGACACCGTCGACTCGCCGGTCGAGATCGAAGGCGAGGCTGAGGGCATCGAACTCGCGCCGGCTGGCGAGGCCGTCGAGGGCGAGGGACACCTGCACGTGCTGGTCGACCAGGACTGTCTCGAGGAAGGCGAGACCTTCCCCGGTCCGAGCGACGAGGCCGAAGAAGACGGCTTCTACCACTGGGGCGACGGTCAGTCCGAGGGAGAGATCGAACTCGAGCCCGGCGAGTACGATCTGTGTCTCCAGCTGGCCGACGGGCCCCATCGTGCGTTCGGCGAGCCCGACGAGATCTCGATTACCGTCGAGGAGTGAGCCGGACGCCGGTCAGAGGAACAGCCGGAAGTAGTACGGGCTCACGAAGCCCTCGATCACCGCCGCAATCGCCAGCAGGACGCCGACGCCGATGAGCACCCAGAACGCTCGCTCGAGGGTATCGGCCAACGCCGCTCGAGTCGCTCGCCCTCGCATCGTCCGCCAGCCGACGAGTCCGAGGTGGACGCCGAGTGCCGTGGCGATGAAGATCGCCGGAATCTCGAAGATCCCGTGGGGGACGACGAAGGCGAGCAGTTCCATCGGGGCTACCTCCGTGCGTGCGTAGACGCCCATGAACAGCCCGTTGAACACCAGCGAGACGAGCGCTGGAATCGCGAGCACGAGCCCGGAGAGTGCCGTCGTGAGCGCGACCAGCCAGTTGTTGCCGAAGAACTCGAGGGCCGCAGCCGGGGCGATATGTCCCTCGAGGCGGGCCGAGATCGACGTCTCGAACGAATCGACGAGTGGTTCGGCGGCCTCCCAACCGATCCAAAAGCTGATGACGGCGAGCGCGACGACAGCCGCGTGCGTGCCGAGTGTGCCCCGGACGAACGCCGCCATCTCGGCCCAGCCACGTCGAACGCCGTCACTGAACTGGTCGCGGAGCGATCGTTCAGGCATGGCCGGTGGGGAGAGGCGGCCCCGGGAGCCACTGTAGAGCCCTGTCTTCAACAGATCGAGGGCAGGAAAGACGAGCAAGACGGTGACCAGCGAGGGGAAGGCAGTGACATCGACAAGCGTGAGCACGCCCGAGAGGACCGAGAACGTCAGAATCGTGCCGACGGCGACGAGATAGTAGAAGCCGGCGCTGACTGGTCGAGCACGGACGAACGAAACGGTGTTCGACAGCGATCCGACGACGGTCGCGTCGTCGACGACGACCGACACCGGCGCGAACGCGAACAGCGCCCGAACGGCAGCGAGCGCAGCAACGAGGACGAGTCCAGCAAACAGTGCCACGAGGCCGGCGACGAGCATCGAGCCGGTGGCGACCGCGACGAGCGCAGCGACGAGTGCAACGCCGATCCCGACCGTCAGGAACACGGCGACCCACAGCACGATCTCCAGAACGTACAACCCGAGAAACCGCAGCCAGTAGCGCCGGGCACCCGCGAGCCCGGCGGTCAGCCCACGCTCGTCACGAAGCCGCGCAGCACAGGCCGTCAGCTGGCCGGCAGTAGCGGCTGCATAGAGGACCACGCCCACGAGCAGCGTCGCCATGATCGTCACGACGACGAGCAAAACGAGTCCCGGCGTGAGCAACGGTTCGAGAACGGGTTCGAACCCGGTTGCCCACTCCTCGAACACCTCGGGGTCGGCGTCCGGGTCCGGTGGCTCGGTCTCGAGTCCAGTCATCGCCTCCTGTGCTGTTGTGAGTCGTCCAGTGACCTCGAGATAGACGAATCCCACGGTGAACGCGAGAAACGGGATCACACGGGCGACCGCGGGGACGGACGCGCCGATGAGGTACCACGGCAGGATGTCAGCCGGCCGGCGACGGAGCACGGCGACGGCAGCAGTGACGGCATCTGAGAGGGACATAGCTCGACTTCGGTCGGAAACCAGTTAAAATCAGTTGAATGTTCGATCGTCGAACGTCTCGTCCGTTTCGTCGTCACCGCGCCCACCGGACAGCCGCGGCGTGAACCCGCCAGTGAGGATGACAGCGACGACGACCAGCGCCGCCGAGAGGACGACGAAATCGGCACTGGGATCGTAGCCGGCGAGGCCGGCCCCAGTCGAGACGACGAAAATAGCGACAGCGAAGACGATCGTCGCCAGCAAGCCGATAACGAGGATACCGATGACGCTGGCGAGAAGTCCACGCAGGATGGAGCGAATCGATGACATCGTTGCACTCGCGTTTCGGATGGGGGGACGTAGGTATTGTGACATCGGCTTCGCTCGAGGTGTAATTTAAAGCAAATTTCGAGGGAGGAGAAAAAGGGCGTTCAGCCGAGCAGGTATCGGAGCTGTGGGACGCGTTCGACGATCGGGTGCGTCTCGATGTAGCGGTCCACACCGAGGATGCGCCCGGCAGCCAGCGCGCCCAGCGTCAGGAAGATCGCGGCGTAGACGAGTTGGTCGTTGACCAGCCCGCCCGCGACGTCCCAGCTGCCGAAGTAGAACAGCACCATCTGGGTGGCTGCCCCGAGTGCGGCCAGTCGGACGAAGACGCCAGCGATCAGCGCGAGACCGATGAGCAGTTGCGTTGCCGGAACGATCACGTCCACGGTAGTCATCAGCGCAGCGCTTTCGGCCATCATCCCGAAGAGCCCACTTGCCGGACTCGCCGGATCGACGTTCGCGAGATAGCCGTAGGCGCTGAACTCACCCGTTACTTTACCCCATCCCGCGGACAGCATTACCCACCCCATCAGCAGTCGCAGGCCAACGATCGCCCACGCGCTCAGATGGTGGGGCTTCCCCTCGAGAGTAACGCCTCCGAGGCGACTTTCCAATCGGTTGTTCGCAGTTGTTGTCATCGTGAGTCACCTCTACAGATAACAGTAGGGAACTTGTTTACTTGAATCCGAATTATATTTCTTATCTCGTAGGAAATAGGGCAGCGAAAACCCTCTATATCAAGGGGAGAGTCATGCTGGAGTCATACTGTCGGACAGCAATCAGTGAGACGTCGGTCGCGAAGTCGCGGCCGATCTTCACATCGTGCTGTCCGACAGTATCAGTACCACGGTGGGAGACGAACCCAGTGAGCGGGTTCGTCGATCGGTCATCCCGTCAGTCGTCTTCGCGAACGTCGACGACCAACACCGGGATGCGTGTGGTTCTGAGCGTGCGTTCGGCGACGCTCCCAAGGATTGCACGGCGGACGCCGCCACGTCCTGCCGACCCCATCACGATGAGATCGACGTCGTTGTCGTCGGCGTACTCACTGATCACTGCGTGAGGACGGCCGGCTTCGATCGACTGAACGACCTCGAGGTCGTCTCCTGCTCGCTCGACGACGACGTCGGTCGCTGCCGTGGCACGCGCTTTCAGTTCGGGCATCTCGCCGAACTTGCCCTCTTTGATGCGCTGGACCTGTTCGGTGCCGAGACTGATATCGATCGCATCAGTGTCGACGACGTACAGCGCGTGGAGCGTTGCGTCGTACTGTTCGGCGAGATCGATCGCGTGATCGATGGCGTTTTCGGCAACGTCGCTTCCGTCAGTCGGGATGAGTATGGTATCGTACATCGTTAGTCGTCTGCTGGAGTGCCGCCGTCAGTGGCGACGTCTTCTGCCGAATCCATCTTCTGCATCGGCTTGGGGCTGTGACACTGTCGGACGAGGCGCTTGACGTCCTCCGGCGGGTCCTCGGTAAACAGCGAGACGACGATGATCGTGAGCATGACCGCTGGAACACCGACGAGCGACGAGGACGTCGCGGGGACGACCGTCGCGAACGCTGGGACGATCGCGTCACCGGAGATCGCGCCGACGTACTGCGGCAGGACCTCGTTGACGATCGAGCCGAAGCCGAAGAACAGCCCGACAAACATGCCAGCGATGGCACCCTCACGCGTGGCGTCTTCCCACCAGAGACCGAGGAAGAACACCGGGAAGAGGACGGTGCCGGCGAGTGCGAAGGACATCCCGACGACCTCGGCGATGAGCGCCGGCGGGTTGAGCGCCAGATACGTGACGACTGCGCCGAGTCCGAGAATCGTCAGGCGACCGACGATCATCTGTTCGCGCTGGCTTGCGTCTTCCTTGTAGAGGTTCGTATAGATGTCGTGGGCGGCGGCCGAGGACGCGGAGATGAACAGTCCCGCAGTCGTCGCCAGCCCGGCCGCGACTGCACCCGCAGCGACGATGCCAACGAGCCAGTCCGGAAGTTCGGCGAGATGGGCCGTGAGCACGACGAGCGTGTCGGCCTCCGTACCGGTCATCTCGGTGTACTCGCCGACGTTCTCCTGATAGAGCAGAGTCCCGTAGGCGGCGTAGGCGGTCGTGCCAAGGAACAACAGGAGGGTGAAGACCAGTCCCCAGACGGTTCCCCAGCGGGCGTTGCGCTCGTTGTCAGCAGTGTAGAACCGCACGAGGACGTGTGGGAGGCCACACGTACCGGCAATCAGGCTGACACAGAGGGCGATCCAGTGGTAGTAACCCGCATCCGCGAACGGCTCGGTGAACTGCCGGTCGATCTCCGTCGCGATCTCCGTCGACTGGGCACCGTACTCGACGAATGGAAGCACCGTCGACCATCCCTGCGTCCAGCCGGTCGCGTACAGACCGAGCAGGAACGCGCTGATAAGGATGATGTACTGAAAGGTCATGTTCTTCGTCGCACCCAGCATGCCTGACAGCGCGACGTAGCCGATCGTGATCGTCATCAGCAAGATGACGCCGACCTCATACGAGACGCCGAAGATGTACTGGGCCATCAGCCCAAGGCCGTTCCCCTGAGCAATGATGTAGACGAACGCGATCAGCAGCGTCGTCGTTGCCGCGATCGCCCGTCCGAGATCGGAGTAATACCGGTCACCGACGAAGTCGGGGGCCGTGTACTTCCCGAACCGGCGGAACTGCGCGGCCAGGAAGATCAGCAAGATGAAATAGCCCGTCGTCCAGCCGACGACGTACGCTAATCCGAAGTAGCCAAGGAAGGCAACGGTCGAAGCAACACCGAGATAGGCGGCGACGCTCATCCAGTTTGCGGCGATCGCCATCCCGTTTTCGATGCTCCCGATCGAACGACCAGCGACCCACATGTCGTCAACCGACGCAACACGGAAGAACCAGCCGACGCCCAAAAACAGCGCGAGCATCGCCGCGAGCGTCAGCGCCGGAATGAGTTTGAACCCGCCGTCGAAGAGGCCGGTTGCGGACTCGAGTGCGACTGACTCGATCACGCCTGTTCACCACCGTCTGCGGCGACAGCCTTGCCGGCTTCGGCCTCGGCTTCAGCCTCGGCCTCGTGGTCGACGCCGTACTGTGCATCGAGTCGGTCACGCTGCCAGGCGTACGCTGCACACAGGACGAGCGCGCCAAGCGGCGAGCCGATCGCAGTCAGGAAGTAGTGCAACTGGAAGCCAAGCACTTGCGTACTCGTCATGAAATCCGTCGCGACCCACGTCGCAGTCACGGGTCCGAACGTAAACAGCACCCAGACGGCAAACAGCCCCCAGATCACCTTCAGGTGATCTTGCATGAACGGCGTCGCGGGCCTGAACATGTGGATCTTCTCGTCGAGATAGTCGACGTTGTCGTGACCACCATCGGTCTCGAGGCGGCGATCCGTCGATTCCGTCTCCGTGGATTCAGCATCAGTCATTGGTTGGAAGCTCACCCGAAATCCCCCGTTCCGTGGCGGCTGACCGCGAGCCGATCAGTCCGCACAAAGACCCTAATAATTGTATACGATATTTCACTTCGTGAGATGTGTTGCCACGAATGGTACTCATGCAGGTCAGTATAGAAATATAATGATAGATAAACCCCGACATGACTGCAACAATTGTCGCCAAACCGCTAGCAGGGACAAGGGTGTTGATAACTAACAGCATACTATTATCCACGGTATACTATGTCCGTGGAAAGACATTATGTACCAAACCACGCAGTGTCTCGCATATGAATACGGTATAGTGAACTACCCTACCCTACTCGGTTCGTCTGGACTGTTGTCATCACTGACCGTCGATCACGGGCGGCGGGGCCGGTGCGCAGCGGGAGGTCGGGACCGTAAACCGTCTCAGTTGGTATGATAGCATGAAGACACGTTCGATTCCCCGAAGAATTTGTTATATACTTCCATGCCATATTATGACACGGTGGTCACGAATGCAAATAACGGCGATACGAGAGGTCGACTGTCCTGACTGTGGAACCCCGACGAGTATTTCGATTCCAACTGGGGACGTGGAGTTACGGTTCAGCCACTCCGTTGCCGCGTTCGGCGAACAGACGAAAGTGACATGTTCGAACGGGCACACGTACTGGGTCCACTTCTGCCGGTGACGCACGTTTCGACCGTCTCCTCAGAAACGGGGATGGTGTAGCCACTCCCCGGTCCCCCCACCCCACGAGAGCGCTGCGCTGGGACCGTCCGTCGCGGTCGATACGTCTCACTGACGGCTATCCGACAGTATCAGCGGGAATACGTCTCGAGGCCGACTATCTCTCCGTCCTCGAGGTCGAAAAAGTCCGCAAAACCGAACAGCGCCGTGTCACCGTCGAGTACCCGACCACGGACGGCAACGCTGTTTTCGCCGGCGACGACCGCCTCAAGTCGGTGGCTGGTGTCCGGGTTGGGGCGCTGTTCGCGCATGAACCGGACGAACTCCGCGCGGCTCTCGAACACCCGGTCAGGACGACCCTGCGTGAACTCAGGGGCGAGCAGTTCCTCGAGGACGTCGTACTCGTGGTCGTCGAGTGCAGCGTAGTACCGTCGGACGAGAGCAGCCCCATCACCGTCCGCGTCAGTAGCCGTATTCGGCTCGGTATCCATACCAACGTCTTCGTCGCCGTCGACAAAAGCACCCGACTCCCATCAGCCACGACGTGGTCGGGTCGTGTCATGGGTGGTCGCGGCCGTTTCGGACCGCTTTTCTCTCGGCCGTCCGTACGGCCGCTCGTGGAGTGTCACGTCTACTACGAAGGCGACGACGACCCGAAGAAATGCACCGCGCGTCGCCTCGAGAAGTTCGACAAGGCGATCCTCCATCGGCGGATGGAGCAAGTCCCCTACGGCGTCGTCCTCAACCCACACGCCGAGCAGGCGCTGTCGCCGGCCGACGCCGAGGACGGGCTCGGAACGCTCGTCGCCTTGGACTGTTCGTGGGAGTCTGCCGAAGCGGCCGCGTTCCGGATGAACGGCGTCCACCGGGCGCTGCCATTTCTCGTCGCCGCCAACCCCGTCAACTACGGCCGTCCGTTTCAGCTGACGACCGTCGAGGCGCTCGCCGCCGCCTGCTGTATCTTCGACGAGTACGAGGCGGCCGAAACCCTGCTCGAGCCGTTCCGCTGGGGCGAGACGTTTCTGACACTCAATGAGGAGCCACTGCGCCGCTACAGCGAGTGTGCGGACTCGAGTGAGATCGTCGCGGTCCAGGATGACTACTTGGCTGCCGAGGACGAACAGCAGTAGGCTAATGACGCTGCCAAAAGGCAGTGAGCACGACAGCAGCGACCACTGCCTGCAATTTCGTCTGCGTCACCGCTCGGTCCCGAGACCACAGCGATTATATGCACCACGGGCTAACGGACCGATATGGCCAGTTTCGAAGAAGCCGAGAAACGGACGCTCGAGAAAATGATCTGCATGCGCTGTAATGCTCGCAACGCCAAGGACGCAAACCGCTGCCGGAAATGCGGCTACAAGAAGCTTCGCCCCAAGGCGAAGGAAGCACGAGCCGCATAACCGACCGTCTGCGTCCGTTTTCTCGACTTTCTACAACCCAATAGCCGGACAGCGAGTGTACCGTTCGGCCGGCGTTTCGTCAACAAGTGGGTGTACGCTACTCGTCGGTATATTTCGGCTCTCGCTTTTCTGCCCGCTCGAGTGCCGTCGCAACGACGTCCCGAACGTCGCCGTGGAAGACGCCACCGTGGCCTGCGTACATGTGATCGACGCCGGCAGACTCACTTCGCTCGTCGCCCGAGGCCGCACTCGCGTCGCTCGCGCGACCGCCATCGGGAAGTCGCTCGAGGAGGTCCTCGATGCTCTCGATGAGTCGCTCGCGGGACTGGCCGGCCATATCGGTACGGCCGAAGCTGCCGTAGTCGAACGCGCCGTCGTCGTGGACGACCACGTCGCCCGAAAACAGCGACGTCTCGGAGACGAACGAAACGTGGTCGTCGGCATGACCCGGCGTGTAAACGACCTCGAACGTCTCGTCGCCGATCGTGACGGTGTCGCCATCGTCGATCGCGTGGGTTCGCAGCGGATGCTCGGCGTAGGCGTAAACGTCGGGATCGAACGCCTCGCAGACTGCCTCGAGCTGGGCGACGTGGTCGCCGTGTTGATGTGTCATAACGNCTCGCGCCATCAGAGATGTGTATAAGAGACAGCGCCGGCATCGACCAGTGTCGTCTCCTCGCCGACCGCCAGAAACGCGTTACAGGTGAACGTCTCCGCAGAGTCGGTGACGTGATGGATGTCCATACACGACGGCTCGAGGGCCGGGTCCAAAACGGTGCCGCCTGACAGGCACCTCTATAGTAGCGGTCACGTACGTTGTGCGGCCATACGGCAGAGACGCACGACGTCTCGAGGAATATTGTGACTTGGTGACACATGGGATTTTTTAGTTCCAAGCACGAAGATAGTCCTGTATGGGATTCGGGAGCTACGACGAATCCGAACAGCAGGAAGTCGACGCCGATTTTGATGATGACGACGCGGTACAATCCAGTGAAAACGACCATCATGGAGAGATCGAGTTCGAGAACGGTGCCTCCAGCGACGAATTACTCGATCGCCTCCAGGAGATCAAAGACGACGGCTGATCGATGAAGCCCGGGGCGCGGGCGCTGGGGATCGCCGAGTCGTTCGGGCGCAGTGAGGATCGAAGCACACTCGCCGGTAGCGTCGTCCGTGCCGACCGTGTCCTCGACGGCCTCGCGTATCGTCCGTGTACCGTCGGCGGCACCGATGCGACCGACGCCGTCACCGAACTCGTCGGCGAACTCGGCCGACCCGACGTCCAGTACGTGCTGGTCGGTGCCGTCGCCCCCGCGTGGTACAATCTACTCGATGTCGATCGCATCCACGAGATCGCCGAGCGGCCGGTGGTCGCCGTCACGTTCGAGACGAGCGACGGCCTCGAGACCGCCCTTCAAGAGACGTTTTCCGGCCCCGCCCTCGAGGCTCGCCTCGAGCGCTATCGCGCGCTGCCCGCCCGTCGGGCGCTGACAGTCAACGACGAGACCATCTACATCAGACACGTCGGCTGCGGAGCCGCCGAGGCAGCCGAGATCGTCCGTGAATTCACCCCCGAAGGCGGTCGTCCGGAGCCGATTCGGGTGGCTCGGCAGGCCGCTCGAGCCGGCGACGCGTACGTCCACTCACTGGAATGAGTGGCGACTGGATCGGGGCTGTGGAGTAATTTCTCCACTGCATCGAGGTGCCAAACAGCAACGACCCGAAAGACGTAGGGCGTGTCCGTCTGTGCCACCAGTATGGAAGAGATGAATGGGCTCTGTGTCAGCGAGTGTACGCGGTGTCCGGCGCTCGTCGATTCCCGGAGCCGGATCGTCAACGGAACCGGGCCCGAGGACGCCGACGTGCTGTTTATCGGCGAAGGGCCGGGTGCACAGGAAGACAAAAAGGGCGAACCGTTCGTCGGTCGCAGCGGCACCGTCCTCGACGACGGCCTTCGTGACGTTGGCCTCGCGCGTGCGGATGTCAGAATCACCAACTGCGTACGCTGTCGACCGCCGGAAAACCGCGATCCGACGAGCGACGAACTCGAGCACTGCCGGGGCTACCTCGAGCACGAAATCGACCTGCTCGATCCGGACGTGATCGTTACCCTCGGAAAAGTGCCGAGCGAGCACTTACTCGAGCGTTCCGTGGCGATCACGAAAGAAGCTGGCTCACTCGAGGAGGTCCGTATCGGGGGGACGCCACGGCGCGTGTTGCTCTGTGTCCACCCGGCGGCGACGCTGTACGACCGCAGTCAGGAGGCGACGTTCGCGAACGCCCTCGAGCGAGCAGCAGAACTCGCGGACGTGGGTGATAGCGACAGTGGGCAGACACGGCTCGACGGGTTCTATAGTGACAACTGAAACGATTGACACACGCATCGCACAGCAGTCGTGCGATGCGGTGTGCAGTGACGGTCAGTGGCTACTATAGCTCCGTTCGGTTCTCGATGGGCCCCACACTGTTCAGAGAGACCATCGCTTCGAGCGTCGACGAGGCCACCAGTTCGAGCGCCGAGTCCTCGCGTGTTGTCGACTCCACTACCCGGTTGCACGAAGGGTAATTGACTTCAACACGCCACCACGAGTACGGGTATGAGCAACGCTTCGTCTTCACAGTCGGTTGCGTCCGTCGTCGTCGTCGACTACGGGCTGGGGAACCTACGCAGCGTCACCCGCGGTTTAGAGCGTGCGGGTGCCGACGTCGAGATCACTGACGATCCGGACGCGTTCGCCGACGCCGATGGTGTCGTTCTGCCGGGCGTCGGCGCGTTCCGCGAGGGTGTCGAGAACGCCGATCCGCTTCGAGCGGACCTCCTCGAGGTCGCAGCCGACGGCACCCCCTTGTTCGGGATCTGTCTCGGCATGCAGATGCTGTTGACGACGAGCGAAGAAGGGGAAACCGACGGCGACGCGGCCGTCCAAGGGCTCGATCTGATTCCGGGCACGAACGTCCGGTTCGCCGAAGGACAGAAAGTCCCACACATGGGCTGGAACGAACTCGGGATTGAGCGCGACCATCCGCTCATCGAGGGTGTCGACGGAGAGTACGCCTACTTCGTCCACTCCTACTACGCCACCCCCGACGACAAGGAGGCGACGGTCGCGACGACCGACTACGAACGCGAGTTCCCCTCGATCATCGCCAACGACGATGGCACCGTCTTCGGAACGCAGTTCCACCCCGAGAAAAGCGGTGAGACGGGACTGCAGATCCTGCGAAACTTCGTCGAACTCTGTGCCGAGCCGTAGCTGGTCGACACAGCACAGTTGACTGATCGGGACAGCATAGTTGAAAGCGGCCCGTGTTATCGAGTCGCAGCCGTTTCGTCGTTGAGTGATTATCCGTTTTGGTCACTGTGGGTAATACTGTCGGACAGCCGTCAGTGAGACGTCGGTCGTGAATTCACGGCCGTCCTCGGGGATGACGGCCGCAGTAGCGCGACCGATCTTCGAACCGTGCTGTCTGACAGTATGAGTGGAGAGACACACCCCGGAGTGCCGCTGTATAGATTAAGAGGTGGTGTGGGTGCTCGAGACCGCTGTCAGAGATCGGTTTCTTCCAGATTCGAGTCGGAACGAGATGGACCAATCGATAACTCAAACACAGTAGAATTAAATATAGACCCTGTGTCAAAGTCCATTGAGTGTAGTGAACGCAAATTCGTTCACTCGGTAGTGAACGCCGACGTGACTCGAGTTGATCCGATGCGTGCGTGAATCGCTGATTTTCGAATCGAATTGCGATGTTCGAACTCGAGCGACAGCATCTGAACTCGAGTGACAGCATCCGAACTCGAGCGACAGCATCTGAACTCGAGTGACAGCATCCGAACTCGANCTCGAGCGACAGCATCTGAACTCGAGTGACAGCATCCGAACTCGAGCGACAGCATCTGAACTCGAGTGACAGCATCCGAACTCGAGCGACAGCATCCGAACTCGAGTGACAGCGCTCGAGTGTGTGATAACGTTCGAACCGAGAAAACAGCGATCGGTTCGGAAGTGATCCAGCGGAGTGTGCGTCGTGGTCGATATCGCTCGGTGACGAGACTGGTCGAACTGGTCTCTGGTCGAACTAGTTTCTGTGGGGTCTTCGATCATCCCACAGCGTTCTCGATCGCGTTTCGACGGTTTTGCTCGTCTCAGTAGCTCGGGTGTCGCTGTCGTAGTTCGGATTTTGCTGTCGTAGCTTGGTTCCCACTGCTGTGTCCCAGTTCCCACTGCTGTGTCCCAGTTCCCACTGCTGTGTCCCAGTTCCCACACTGTTGTGTCGGCCCGTCGACCGATCTTCGAATCCGCACGTCCCCCCGTTTCAACTCGACACCCCCTCCACACCGATACAGCGGCACCGCGGGGTGTGTGTGTGTTCATATACAGCGGCACCGAGGGGTGTCAAACGTCCAGTTCGATCGCTATAGAAACCCTTTTGAATCCATACAGCGGAAATACGGTATCCCGCCGTCCTCGAGCACCATCGGGTCCGTCGTTTCTTCCCGGTGTCGGGGAACTCACAACTCGCGATACAGCGGCACTCCGGGGTCTCACAGCTATACAGCGGAACCACGGGGTGTGGTGTCGTCTATACAGCGGAAGTATGGGGTTCCATCCACCTCATACAGCGGCACTAAGGGGTGTGATTTTTCGTGCGTGAGGGACTCACGACACTGAATCCCTACTAATACAGCGGCAGTCAGGTTCCGAACGCTTAAGAGTGCCCCCTCCGATACCACGGATAACTGAATGTCGGACGCCACGGACTACTTCGGGAGCGAAAATGAAATTTTCCAGAACAAAGAGCTCCTGCAAGTCTCACACCTCCCGGATGGCGACCGGATCATCGGTCGCGAAGACGAACTGACGAACCTCGCGAACGCGATCAAGCCGGCGACTCGAGGCAACACGCCGAACAACGTCCTCGTCTACGGAAAGACGGGAACCGGCAAGTCGCTGTGTTCGAAGTTCATCACGAATCAGGCGATCGAGCGTGCAAAGAACAACGAGGTGTCGATCGGAGTCGCCTACGTCGACTGTCTGCAGGAGTCGACGGAAACACAGGCCGTCCAGTCGACCGGCCACCAGCTCAACGAGCAGGACGAAACGGGAATCTCGATCCCCCACTCGGGGCTGAGTACGTCCGAATACTACCGCCGACTGTGGCGCATCGTCGACAGCCGCTACGACGTCGCCTTGATCATCTTAGACGAGGTCGACAAGATCGAAGACGACGACATCCTGATGCAACTCTCGCGTGCGGTCGAATCCGGAAAGCTCACCGAGAGCACGGTCGGCGTTATCGGCATCTCGAACAAGGTTCGGTACAAAGACTCACTCGACGAACGGATCAAATCGAGCCTCTGTGAACGTGAGTACGTCTTCTCGCCGTACGACGCGAACCAGATCCGTGAAATCTTACGTTCCCGGTCCGACGCGTTTCACGAAGGCGTCCTCGAGGACGGCGTCGTCCCGCGCGTGGCCGCGCTCGCAGCGCGCGAACACGGTGACGCCCGCAAGGCGATCGACATTCTGCGGTTCGCCGGTGAGATCGCCGAGGAGAACGACCTCGAGTCCGTCACGGAGGCCTGTGTCGATCAGGCCCACGAACGCGAGGAGACCAGCCGCCTCGCCGAACTCATCTCCAAGAGCCCGAGTCACGCGAAACTCGTCCTCGAGGCGATGGCGCTGCTCACCCAGCAAAAGGAGGGCGACGACGTCCCGGTCAAGACCAACGAGGCGTACGACCTCTACAAACGGCTCTGTGATCGCGACCAGTCGGACCACCTCAAACTGCGACGGGTGCGGGATATCCTCTCGGAACTCGAGTTCCTCTCGATCATCGAACAGGAGCGCAAGTGGGCCGGCAAGGGGAAAGGCAACTACATGGAAAACCGGCTGATCGACGATCCGGAGGTCATCATCGCGGCCTGTAACGAGTCCGACTGACGGATCAGTACCCGGTCGCTGTCTTCATACTGTCCGACAGTATCAGTCACGCTCTTTCGAGGCCGTTCCGTTCTTCCATCACCATTTATCATACCAGTCGTTGATCGTTTGGCTATGTACGGCATCCTCACTGCAGACCGAGACCTCGCTCGAGCCGACTTCGGTGATGTTACGCACTTCTTCGCCGAGTCCGTCGATGGAACGCGCCGTGAGCCGCTTTCGGGGGCGGTCAACTCCGTCGCCTGCTGGGGCGACACGGCAACCGTCCGCAACGAACCGGAGCGCGCCGCCGTGACGGCCGAGGGGACGCGTGCGACACCCGACGCCGACGGCCATCACTGGGGCACCGTCTGTCCGACCGATCCCGACTACCGCGCCGGGTTACTCGACCGACTCGAGCGAGTCGGTGCCGTCGGCGACGTTCGGCTCACGACACCTGGATTCCCCGGGGCGTCGTTCTGTCACTGCGAGCGCTGTAAACGACGATTCGACGCGAGCGACCACGAAGACCACAACGCGTGGCGAACTGCCGTCATCACCGATTTCGTCGCCGCCGCAGCGGATCGCGTTGAGGGTGATCTTCTTACGACGCTCTACCCCGATCCCTATCCCGGCAATCTCCGCGAACGCGCCGGTCTCGAGCCCAGCGCGCTCGCCCCGTTGGTTGACGGATTCGTCGTCCCCCTCTGTGACGTCAGCTACGGGACGACCTACTGGGTGGAGTCGCTGGCGCGTGGCTTCGCTCACGAACTCGAAGATCTCGAGGCGGCCCTCACGATCCAGCTCGCGACGGACGGCGTCGATCCCGACCGACTCGTGGGGCTGACACAGCAACTCGAGACCCACGCGGATACCATCGTCTACGGCACGTATCCGGACGATGCGGATACCGTCCGAGACGTTATTCGGCGCGTTCGCGAGGCTGATACACGAGCGCTCACCGCATAACGCAGAAACACGGACCTGTCCGATTATACCAGTTCGCGAACGTCAGAGTACCACATATCGTGGTAGTCGACGTGACCGACCCGGCGGGCGATTGCCACGGCGAGGGCGTGCCAGCACCGATCCGTTGGATCGTCGGGATCGAGATTGTACTCGCTGTCCTTGCAGGTACAGCCGCCGTCCTCGACGATGTACTCGTCGTCGTAGCCGACGACGATTGTGAAATCGCGGTAGGCCTTCACTCGGTTCTCGCTGACGGCCTCGATCGCGCGCACCCCACGGTCGTCGTGAAGACGTGTGATTTGCCCGACGATCTCGGGCGTGAGTTCACCCGTCTCCTCGAGGTCCGCCTGCCATCGCTCGACTGGGTTGGCCTCCGGCACGACCGGAACTGTGTCCCGGACTGTAAAATCGGTTTGGTTGTGCGAACGATGCCGCTCGAGACCACACCGCTTTTCGCCCGCTACCGACGAGAGAGTGTATGCGCGTCACCGAGGGCGGGGTCGAACTCGAGGTCCCCGGCGAACAGACCGAGGGCGTCGAGGAGTCGGTATTTTATAACCCGCGACAGGAACTGAACCGGGATCTGACGATCGCAACGTTGCGGGCCTATCGCGAGCGCGAGGACCGCGCCGAGACGTATCTCGATGCGATGACGGCAAGCGGCGTCCGTGGCGTCCGGGCGGCCGCTGACGGCTGGGACGTGACCTGCTGTGACGTCAACGAGGAGGCCGTCGACCTCGCACGAACGAACCTCGAGCGAAACGACTGTGAGGCACGGGTCGAACACCGAAACGTCAACGCCCTCATGCACGAGGGCGTGTTCGACGTGATCGATCTCGACCCCTATGGAACGCCGATGCCGTTCGCCGATGCGGCCATTGGGAACTGCCGAGACCTGCTCTGTGTCACCGCGACCGACACCGCGCCGATGTGTGGGGCTCATTTCAATAGCGGCGTCAGATCCTACGCTGCCGTCCCGCAGAACACCGACTACCACACCGAGATGGGCATCCGTATTCTCATCTCCGCGCTTGCCCGCAGCGGAGCCCGTTTCGACGTCGGTATCGAGCCGATCTTCACCCACGCGACCAGCCACTACGTCCGCACCTATCTCGAACTCGAGCACAAACCGACCGCTGCGGACGCGGCGATCGGCGAACTGGGTTACATCTACCACTGCGAGGACTGTCTCCACCGCGAGACGGACGTCGGGATGATCGCCAACCCACTCGAGACGTGTCCGTACTGCGATGGCAGCCGACTGCTCACCGCCGGCCCGGTCTGGCTCGGGCCGATTCAGGATACGGAGTTCGTCACTGCGGTCCGCGATGAAATCCCCTACACGTTCGAGACCGCACCGGAAGCTCGCGAACTCTGTGACACACTCGCGGCCGAACTCGAGGAGCCGACCCACTACGACCAGCACAAACTCTGTAAGAACTGGGGGCTGCCGGCCAACGCGATGGACGAGTTCCTCGCGGATCTGCAGGCGTCTGGCTTCGACGCCTCGAGAGCCCACTACGGCGGCACGACGTTCAAAACCGACGCCAGCGTCGGCGAGATCCGTGCGGCGACTGAAGACAACCTCGTCTAACTCTCCGCTTTCTCTCCTGCGTCTGCTCAACAGTTTCAGATAACGATTCCGACACGACCGCATATTGTCCCGGCCGTCGATATGGACGAACGTGCTCGACTACAGACAGGGTCTCGAGGTCGTGCGTGACGTTATCATCCTCGCACGCGACGAGCAGCTGACGCTGTTGGCGGCCGGCGTCGCCTTCTATGGGTTCATCTCGCTCGTTCCGCTGGCTCTCCTCGGGCTGGGGATCACCGCCTCGATCGGTGGGGAGGCGCTTGCGGAGCAACTGACCGATGCCGCCAGCGACGTGCTCACGCCATCGGCACAGGAGTTGCTCACCGAGACGGTCCTCGATGACACTGGACGACAGAGTGCGACCGTGTTCGGGGCACTCGGCCTGTTGTGGGCGGCAAGCCGGGTGCTCCGCGGACTCGATCGGGCGTTCTCGGAAGTGTACGGCACTGCCGGCTCAAAATCGCTGTTCGACACGATTTGGGACGCGATGATCGTCTTCGTCGTCATCGGGTTCGGGCTGACCCTCGTCGCCGTCCTCGAGGTGATAATCAGGTTCGTGCCGTTCGTCGGCGTCAGCGTTCTCGGGCCGATGTTCGTCGTGGTCGGGCTCGTCGTAACGTTCCTGCCGCTGTACGTCATTTTCCCGAATTCAGGTACCGGCATCCGTGAGGCGCTTCCCGGGACGGTCGTGGCCGCGATCGGCTGGTTCGTGCTGAGTCGTACGTTCTCGCTGTATGCAGCGTTTGCGACCGAGTACGCCGTCTATGGCGCACTCGGTGCTGTCTTTCTGGTCCTCATCTGGCTCTACGTCGGCGCGATGATCCTCGTCTTCGGGGCGATCCTCAACGCAGTCCTTGCCAACCGTGACATGGATCGGCAGCTACAAAGTCCCGGCGCTCGACAGGTCCCAACAGAAGCGATGACCGACGACGCCACGGGTGACGACGAGGGGGCGACGGAGGACCACGCAGCAACGGGTGCGGAAACCGGGACGAGCGCCCGCGTAAGCGCCCGAACGCGGGACCGATCCGACGATCCCGAAGCACTCCGCGAGGAGATCGAGCGGCTGCGCGACCGCGTCGAGTCGTTCGAAGACAACGTCGAGCGCCGGACTGTCAAGAAAGAGTCGCTCCAGAGCGAGCTCAAACGCTACGTCCGTCGCCGAGTTCGTCACGGCCACGCCCGCGACTGGGGACCGTATCTCGTCTTGTTGTACGGCACCGCGATGTCCATCGCGGCGTTTTATTTCCTCTCGGGTGGCTGGGCGATCCTTGCGATGTTCGTCGTCTGGACGTCGACACTCGGCGTCTACGCCCTGATGGTGCTGTTCGAGTTCGGCGTCTCCCTGCTCGATGTCCCCGGTCGCGTCCGCGATCTCATCGGCGAACGTCGCTCCTAGGTCGACGCCTCGCTCGAGCGCGAAATCAGGGTCGCGTGTAATCTGAACTGTTACGTCACAAACCCAACTGAGTTTTCGACCCGGCAGCCGACCGAGGACACTCGCGCGTCGGCGTCGGCTTTCCCGGCCAGCAGTGTACCGACTCGAGGTCGAAACCCGTCGGATACCGTGAAACAACTGCCTGCTCGAATGCAATCGGCGCCTAAAACAGACTGGACGACAAGCTCAGTGATCGAAGCCCGGTTCCATGTATACGGCCGCGATGAGCGCAACGGTGCCAACGAACGCGGCTAACATGAGTCCTGCCGTGCCGGAGATGATGTCCAGTTCCGGCCCGACGAGAAGCAGTTCCGACTCCTGATATCCTGTCCAGAGAAAGACCACTGCGATGAGGAAGCTCAGCCCCGCGACGACGGCGGAGCCGATCTGGAACGGGGTGTTGAACGGACCGATGCCGCCGGCGTCAGCGTCCGCATCGGCACGCTGTGCTCCCGCGGACCCGCTTGCACCTGCTGGTTCGCTTTCGGCGTCCGGCTGTGCCGTCGGTTCGCCGGCTGGAGTCGGTGCGTTCGCCTTCGAGAACCCATCTGCGAGGTGAACGCGTGTCTCGGAGATGTCGCGGACGTCCGGTTCGTGGAGAATGAACGGGCCGCCGATCTCAGCCCCGCTGAAGCGGACCTTGAGGAGGTCAACGACGTCCGGCGTCGGCTCGACGTGGGCCGTCGCCGTGTCGACTGACTGAACGGTACCGATCACCTTTCCGTCGGTACGTTCGACGGGTTTTCCGATGTCGTCTTCGGTGAAATTCGCACACATACTAATTTCACCAGTTCACAAGGCAAGCCCCTAAACCCTCTGATTTGCGTGTGACGCCGATTCCTCGTCGCGGAGCGCCCGAACACGGGAACGGCTGTACTGTCTTGCAGGGCAAAATCGGTCGACTCGAGTCTCAGTCGGACCGGAAGCCACGCGGCTCTTCGGTGACCGTCGTTCGCTCCTCAGCGACCGGCGTCTCGACGACCGTCTCAGGGAGCCACGTTCGAATGTCGACGGACTCGCTGCCCAGCACGGCAAAGCCAGTGAAGATCAGCAAGAACCCGACGAGGGCAAGCGGTGCGATGGCCTCTCCCAGCAGCGCCCACCCACCAAGCGTCGCGACGACGGGAACGAGATAGAAGACCAGATTCGCCTGAATCGCGCCCGTCGACTCGAGCAGCCCGAAGTAGGCGATGTAGGCGAGGACGCCGGCGACGAGACTGACGTACGCGAGGGCAACGAGGGCACTCGAGGACCACGTGATCGCGCTCATCGACTCACCGGCTGACAGCGCAAAGCCGTGTGAGAGGGCTGCGGCGATCGGCAGTCCCCACGCGATCCGGGCCGTGCTCGAGAGCGTGGCGCTCGACCCGGCCCGGCGAATGAGGACGGCCCCGAGTGCTGCACTGACCGCGCCGGCAAACAGAATCACACGGCCGATGGCGTCACCACCAAGCAGATTTGCGGGATCGGGGCTGACCACGAGTGCGACGCCGAGCAGGCCGAGGACCAGTCCGACCGCGCCGCGAGGCGAGAGGCGCTCGTCGGAGAGGAGCACGGCTGCAAACACCGGCGTCAGGATGGGGTTGAGGCTGAAGACGATTGCGCCGACCGCGCTGGTCGCGTACTGTTGGCCGACGAAGATGAGCGCGTTTGCCAGCCCGATCACGAGGACGCCGGTCGCGAGAATCCCGACGACGTCGTCTCGCGTCTTGGGTCGCAGTTCTTCACGCGAGGCGGTTACGGCGACGTACCCCAGCATGACGAGTGCTGCGATGTCAAACCGCAGTGCGACGAACAAAAGCGGTGGGAAGTACTCGAGGCCAGCCTTCGCGGCGACGAACGTTCCGCCGAAGAACAGACTCGAAAGGAGGAAAAAGCCGAGCGCGCGGCGATCGATCACGGACTCACCTCTGTTCGGTGTTCGTACAACAATTTTGCTGATCGGTGACCGATCAGCATGGAGGTGGCGAGTTGCATCTTAGAAATACATATGAGCGCCAGGGGTATAGTTTCGTTCAGAAAATATGTTGCGGCGAGAAACGCCTCCGTACCCGAGCAAGAGTTGACCGGCGTCGGATGCTTACACACCATGAAACTATTTCAGGGTGCGAAAGCACTATAGTGCGACAGTGACCAGTACCCGTATGGAATCCGAACTCGAGGAGATCGAGTTCCTCGCGCTCTCGGCGAACCGCGTCGACGTCCTTCGGTTGCTCGCCGAGCGAGCACACACGCGCAACGAACTGGCCAGCGAGACGGGTGCCTCGCAGGCGACGCTCGGCCGCATCCTCGGTGATTTTCAGGAGCGGTCGTGGATTCGTCGGACGGGCAGCGAGTACTCGGCGACTGCAACGGGAACACTCGTCGCGTCGGGATTTACCGAACTCCAAGAGATCATCGGGACCGAACGACGGCTTCGCGATGTCGTCGATTATCTGCCCGCCGACGCAATGGCGTTCGACTTGAAACGACTGGCCGATGCGACGATCACGACGCCGAGCCAGACCCGACCGAACGCGCCGTTATCTCGGCTACTCGGGTTGCTCGAGGACGCCACGGACGTGCAGACGCTTTCTCACGCGTTCAACGAACAGACGATAACGGTCGTTCAGGAACGCACCACAACGGGTGCACAGACGTTCAACGGGGTGTTCTCCCGGCGTGCGATCGAGGCGCTCGCGGCCGATCCAGAGCTTCGCGGTCGCCTCGAGACGCTGCTCGAGACGGATGCCGCCTCGATACGCGTACAGGACGGCGACGTCCCGCTCGCGGTTATGCTCCTCGACGACGTCGTCTACCTCCTCCTGCGAGACGACGACGGCGTCCTGCGTGCGTCGATCGATACCGACGACGAAACGGTTCGCGCGTGGGCGCAGACGACGATCGACGACTACTGGGCTGACGCGACGCCCCTGTCGCTCGAGGATGACGCGTTTTGCGACCGCGATCGGTGATACAGCGCGATGATCGGTCGCGCGTTGTGGCCGGGGGCTGGCGTCGAGCACGGTGTCGACGGTCGGTAGCGGGACCGTCGGTTCCCGGCTCAGGTATTTTACCCCTCGGCGTTGTCCGCTATGACAGTCGATGAACGATGAGGATACGAGCGGCGAGCCGGCCAGTCAGGACAGACTCGGTGGCACTCGACTGTGGCTCTTGCTCCGGCTGAATCGGTGGGTGTTCACGGGTGCGATACTGGCAGTCGTCTACGTCGTCCTCGTCGCGTTCAGTGTACTCGGTGTCACACCGCTGCGTGTCATTGTCGACACACAGGGAAGTGTCGGCTTCTTTTTCTCGTCGTTTATCGGGGCGATCATCACCGGGACCTCGATCGTCGTCACGATCAGCCAACTGGTGCTCTCACAGGAACTCGGCGCGGTCGGCGACCAGCGCGAACGAATGCAAGAGTCGATGGCCTTTCAACGAGATGTCGAGGAGATCATCGGCAGCGCTACGAGCCCACCCGAGCCCGCAGCCTTTCTCTATGAACTCGTCGACGGTATCCACGAGCTTGCAACTGAATTCGAGGCCGTCATGGAAGACGAACGGGACGACAACCTTCAGGCGGCGGTCGCGAACTACGTCGAGGACGTCACTGGGAACGCCGAGAGCGTCACAACCGACCTCGAGGACGCCCAGTTCGGCACGTTCGAAGTGATCTGGAACGCGCTCAACTTCAACTATTCGCGAAAGATCTACGATGCCCGCAAGATCCGGGCGAATCACGAAGACTCACTGTCGGAGGAGGCAACCGAGCAGATTGATCAGCTGATCGATGCGTTACAGCTGTTCGGGCCGGCTCGAGAGCATTTCAAGACGCTGTATTTCCAGTGGGAGCTGATCAACCTCTCGCGGGCGCTACTCTATATCTCGGTGCCCGCGCTGACCGTGATGGGGGTGATGATCATGTACGTCGACGGCAACGCCCTGCTCGGAACGACGTTCGGGATCGACAATCTCGTCTGGGTAACCAGCGCCGGCTTCGTGGTTGGAATCTCGCCGTTCATCGTCTTCATCACGTACATCCTCCGAATCGCAACGGTCGCCCAGCGGACCCTCGCGATGGGGCCGTTTATTCTTCGCGAGTCAGAACGAGACGAGGACCTCGGCTGAGCCTACCGTGGCGCGCCGATCAACACGAGCTTTGCGCGCTCGTCGCCACGGTTGAAGATCTGCCGTGATTCGTCGGGATCGAGTCGAATCAGATCGTCTTCTTCGAGCACCACCGTCTCGTCGCCGTCGCGTAACTCGATCTCCGCCGTCCCGGCGACCACGTAGTAGATTTCCTCCTGTCCGCTCTCGGTCTCGTCGTGTGCTTTGCCCTTCCCGCCGGGCTCGAGTTCGAGGATCGAGACGCCGAGGTGGTCGGTCCCGAGCTCGTCTTTGAGAAACCACATACCGCCCCATTCGTCGGGGACGACTGATTCCGGGTCGGTCTTGGATGCAGTATCGTAGCCCATGCAGTGTCGTTCGACCGCACCGTGGAAATCGGTACGGGTACCGGAAGTCCGCCGTCGCGAACCCGAATCCGACGACTGTTGTGTCACGAGCCCCTCCCGACAGCCGTGACTGCCGTGTGATCCTCGTCATCTGTGGGCCGCCGGGCGCTGGGAAGACCACGATTGCGACAGCGCTCGCCGACCGACTCGCGGCCCGCGGTGAGGCCGTCTCCCTCCATCACTCCGATGCGTTCTCGAGTCGAACCTACGAGCAGTTGTCCAACCGGGCTCGCGCCGACCCCACGGACGAACTCACTATCGTCGACGGCACGTTCTACAAGCGCCACTGGCAAACTCAGTTTCGAACCCTCGAGGACGTCCGATTCGTCCACGTCACGGCGAGCCTCGAGACCTGCCTCGAGCGCAACCGGACCCGCGCCGCCCCAATCAACGAGCAGGGTGTCCACGTCGTCTACCGGGAGTTCGCCGAACCCGACGCTGCTCTCGAGATCGATACCGACGACTGCGCCGTCGAGACGGCCGTCGATCGGATCGAGGATGCCCTCGAGGCGTGGGGCTGGCTCGCGGACGACGCGTGAGACTCGGGCACCAGCGCTGAGTCGCTACAGTCCGGGCACCAGCGCTGCAAGCTCGTCCGGGCGCTGTTCGGGAACGAGGTTCTCCGGGAGGGTATCCCAGTCGAGTTCGTCAGTGCCGGGTTCGGCGTCGGTCTCGAAGCCGGGGTCGTCGGCCGGTTCCCCATCGCGGTACTCCCGCGGCGGGCCGTCGTGGGCGTAGACGCCCTCGGGATGGTCGACCGTCCAGACGTGCAACATACAGGGGGTGCGACAGGGCAGTGAGACGTCGCCGGTCTCGAAATCGCGCTCGTAGGCCTGTCGGTAGTACCACCACGCGAATCGGCCGGGCAGGCCCGCGTGATAGTGCCATGGCGAGCAGCGGTCCCCGTCGTCATCGTAGACTGCCGGCGGCTCGATCGGCTCGCCGTCCCGTGTCGCGATGAACATGACGCCGATCGAGCGCCACGTTTCGTTGTCGACGAGCACCGATTCCGGCCGTTCGGGGTCGAGAACCGCGTCGTCGCCGACGTACTCCGGGTTGATCCAGTGTGACCAGCCGTCGGCATCCCAATCGAGCGTATCGAAATAGGGCTTGAAGCCCGCCTCGATCAGGGAGCCGACGTCCGGATACCGCTCCTCGAGCGTCTCCTGTACGGCGGCTTGCAGTTCGACCGTCGCCGGGTGGTCGTCCGCACAGCCGTCCATCCCGCCATCCACGCAGTGGCCCATGCTCGGCTCGAGGGTCGCGTCGGGACACGCACCACCAAAGCCGTCGATCGAGACGCGCTCCGTTGCACTCGCCTGCCCCGCGCCAACTACCGAAACGGTCGCTATCCCGGCCGACGCCCGTAGCAGCGTTCGACGGGAAACAGACCGATAGCCGTCACTGTCGTCCATACCAGAATCTCCACACCGACGCTCCGGATAAACCCCTGCTGGTGAAAATGCTGACTGTCCAGATCCGTGACTACTCGAGAGCCGCACCGGTTCCCGGTCGCTCGAGAGCCACGAGGTCGATCCGACCGTCGGGCATCGACACGCCGTCGTAGGGGTCGTCGGCGAGCAACAGCGAGCCGTCGAGGTCGGCGTAGTCGAGCAGCGGCGCGAGGTGGGCCGCCGCCGCGATCGAGGCGTTGGACTCGGTCATACAGCCACACATAACCTCGAGGCCGTGGGCGCGAGCGGTGTGGATCATCCGTTTGGCCTCCCGAAGGCCGCCACACTTCATCAGTTTCAGGTTCGCGATGTCACAGCGATCGGCGATCTGTGGGATATCCTCGAGTGTCACACAAGATTCGTCGGCGGCGATCGGCAGCGCCGAGCGTTCGTAGACGAACCGCAGGCCCTCGCGGTTCTCGGCGGGCACGGGCTGTTCGACGAACTCGAGGTCGAACTCGGTCAGCCGCTCGATCTTCCTGACTGCCTCACGCGGCGTCCAGGCCTCGTTGGCGTCGACGAAGAGGTCGACGTCGGGGGCAACCGACCGGATCGTCCGGATGATCTCGATATCTCGATCCGTGCCGAGTTTGACCTTCAGGCGGCCGTAGCCGCGCTCGAGTGCCGTCTCAGTCTTCTCGCGCATCGACTCCGTGTCGTCGATCCCGATGGTGTATGAGGTCTCGAGCGTGTCGGCAGGGTCGAGTCCCCAGTACTGATAGAGCGGAACGTCGAGGCGCTTCGCCGCGAGATCGTGACAGGCGATGCTGACCGCGGTTCGGGCGGCGGGGTTGCGCTCGACCGTCTCGCGCATGCGGCGTTCGATCCGCGCGAGGTTGTGCGGGTCGTCGATTTCCTCGACGACGGCGAGTAAGTCCGGCAGGACGGCCTCGACGGTGGCGACGGTCTCGCCGTAATGCGGAGACGGCCCTGCGCCGCCGATACCGACCCGTCCGTCCTCGTCTTCGACGTGGACCGTGACGACCTCGGATTCGGTCTCGGTTCCGCGTGCGATCGTGAACGGGTACTCGAGGGGGAGCGAGCGCCGTTCGAACGTCGTCTCGAGGCTCATAGCAGCGCGTCGAGGACCGTCTCGCTGTCGAACCGAACGACGTCCGTCGCGGGGACGTCGATCGCGTCGACGTACGCGTCGACCGCCTCGCGAGCCGCGTCGTCCTCGAGGCTTGACGTGTTGAGCGCGCCGGCGACGACGTCGCTGTCGGCGACAGGCGCAGCGAGGTTCTCGTAGAGGTCGATATACGTCGAGAGATCGGGAAGGGGGAACGACTCGTAGCCGTGGATCGCCTCGCGGCCGGCGTCGTGACAGAGCACGAGTTTGTCCGCCATCGAGCCGTGGAGGATGCCACAGGTCACGGCTGAGTAGGCGGGATGGACGATGCTGCCCTGCCCTTCGACGAAGAGGTAGTCGTGCTCGTCGCCTTTCTCGAGGATCATCTCCTCGACGGCACCTGCAGTGAAGTCGCTGACGACCCGGTCGATCGGGTTCCCCCAGCCTTCGATCATGATCCCCGTCTGGCCGGTTGGGATCACGGCGGCGTCGTAGCCGGCCTCGCGGGCATCGCGGGCGAGTTCCATCGAGACGGTCATCTTGCCGACCGAGCAGTCGGTACCGACGGTGAGGATAACCTCGGCGTCGACCTCGTCGGCGATCCCCTGACTGACCGTCAGGTCGTCGCTCGGTTTTCGCACGTCTCGAAGCTCACAGTCGTTCTCGGCGGCGAGTTCAGCGAACTCCTCGTCATCGGCGAGGAAGTAGTGCAGTCCGGAGATAACGTCACAGCCGTTCTCGAGGGCCGTGCGGACGTCCGCCCGCCAGCTCTCCTCGAAGCCGCCCCCAATCGGGGCGATACCGATCAGCAGGGCGTCGACCTCGTCAGTCTCGAGGTCGGCCATCGATTCGTAGATCGGTGCGTCCTGAACGTCGGGGACGAAGTCGTTGACGCGCTGGCCTGCCGTCTCGCGGTCGAGGACGGCGACGGCGTCGTAGTCGGCATATCGGAGGACGCCCAGTGCGGTTTTGGCCCGGTCGGGGAACTTCTCGTGTGCGAGAATTGCGACGCGCATACTCGAGCATTGTCGACGGCCTATTTAACCGTAAATACTGGACCCGATGAGCGCATGAGAATGCCAGCCAGCGGCGTGGTCAGCTCAAAGCACCTGTAGTTCCGTCGTCCAGAACGACCGATGGGCGTCCTCGAGTGCCGGTTTCGGGTCGCCGGTCGCGTCGACGGCGGCCGTCCCGGCTGGCTCGAGGCCGGCGTCATCGACGAGCGTGTCGACGACGCCGCGCTGGCCGACAATAAATAGGCGCTCGATGTCGTCGGGGACGTGCTCGAGGCCGTCCACACAGCGCTCGAGGTGGTCATCGATCTGGTCGTCGCGGATGCGTTCGAACCGAGCCTGCGAGAAGCCGCCTTTCGAGTGGCTGCCTTTGACATCGCTTTCGAACCCGCGGTAGTCGACGCGCTCGTCGCCGTCGTAGATTCCGAGCGCGAACAGATCCGCCCGGACGAGCGCGAGCGCGTAGCGGCCGGTCGGCAGGACCCACTCGCGCTCGAGTGCGAAGTGATCCCTCCAGCCGGCCCGGTGGTTTCCGTCGAGACTCACTGGTGGCTCGAGCGTGACGCTAATGAGGCCGGCGTCGTCGGCACATACCACGCAGGGGGCGGCATCGTCGACGAGCGCGGTTCGCTCGCCGAGGACGTCCTCGAGGTCGTCGGCGATCTCATCGCGAAGTCCTACGAGACCGTCGTCGCCGACGACTGCCGTCAACGCGCCTTCGGGACCCGTTCGGAACGAGGCGAGTCGGTCGACCACCTCGGCGAGTCGACTCCCGCGAAGCTGTTCACGGCGGCGAACCTCGAGCCCCGTTTCGTCGTCGCCGATTCGCTCGAGTTCGCCCTCGAGTTGGGCGATGCGGTCCTCGAGTCGGTTCACCTCCGCTTCGACGTCCTGTCTGGCCGTGGCGGCCTCCGCGCGGCGATCGGATTCGGCCTCGTAGCGCTTTCGCAGTCGCTCGTTGTCCTCCTCGAGTTCGTCGATGCGCGCTTTTAACGAGGCGCGGCCGAGCAACTCATCGAGCATCTGACTGAACAGGCGAAGCGAAAATACTTCTAGGTTCCGGCGTCCGACGGCTCGGTTCCGGGTGCCGACCACTCGCCGGTGAACGCGAGCAACTGCTGGGCGCGTTCACGGCGGGCGAGCAACACCTCACGAAGCGAGGGCGGGTTTCGGACGTCGGTGCCCTCGAGCAGCGACTCGGGGAGTGCAAGCGTGTTTGCCGGGACGGCGTCGTCGCCGTGGACCGAGAAGTGCTGGGACTCGAGTTTCATCACCAGTGGCGCGTCGAGGCGCTCGATTCCCTCGCCGCTCGCGTAGAGCGCTTCGTTGAGCTGTTCGTGTTGTCCGCTATCCATGAGGGCGTGACTCCCGTCTATGGGGGTCACGTAGAGTCGTCCGAGATAGTAGCTCCGGGAAAACACCTCGAACATGGTAGTTAGTACCATGGGTTGGCGAGACATAACTATTTTCGCACAGAGTTAAGTCGGAGGACTATCAGGGCAGAAGATCAGTCTGTGACCGAACACGATGGGGCCATCAGTGTCACCCACCGACATCAGGTTGGCATGGGGTCGACAGTCTCGCCACCGTGGGCTGTGGGAGAAACGTTTCAGACGGGTTACTGTCGTCACGTCTCGCCCACCGCCGATCCGTGCTGGCGATCGGCGGGACACAGGGACAGCAGTCCGTCTCAAACGGTTTTCAACGATCGTAGACGGATTGAACGGTTCGAACGAAGGTCCGTCTTTTTAGTATATTCGAGGATAGGACATGGTGATGACCACCACTCGGTCGGTTGCGCTCCTCGTGTTGGTCGCCACGATCGGACTCACAGTCGCTCCGATCGCAAGCGGTGCCGTCGTTGGAGCGTTAACGGATGAGACGACTGCCGATACTGACACCACCGAGTCCGAGAGCACCACCTCGGTCTCGATGTTCATGCAATCCAGTGCAGCCGATACTGAGAACACCGTCGAAGACGGGATGTTCGAGGCGAAATACGACGCTGCGGACAACGAGAGCCGGACGGACCTCGTTCACGATCGAACGACCACCTTAGAGCAACGGCTCGAGGCCCTCGAGGCCGAACGCGACCAGCTTCGCGAACGGGAAGACGACCTCTCCCGTGGGGAGTATCAGGCTCGAATGACGCGTCTGACGGTCGAGATCGACTCCCTCGAGCGATCGGCCGGACACGTCGAGAAACGGGCCAACGGGGCCGACGTCGAGGACCGGCTCGCCACCCTCCGTGAAAACGCGTCGGAACTTCGCGGTCCCGACGTGGCCGAAATCGCTCGCGGACTCGGTGGCGGAAACGGGGCACCCGGTGGCGGACCGGCCGACGATGCCGGACCGCCGACGGAGTCGCCGGGGACTGGACCGAACGCCGATACGGGAGCCGAAGCCGGGCCGCAGACGAACACTTCCGGGACCGGGCCGAACGCCGGCGTCGGCGCCGAGAAGGCGTCACCGACGACCGATCCGGACCCAGAACCGAACGCAACGGCGACCGTGGAGCCTGCATCCGAATCGGACTCGAGGGCCGATCTGGATGCGGATGACGACCCGGACGCGGATGACGAGCCAGATTCGAACGAACCCTGACGGTCTGTGGCCCGATCCGCAGGCTGAGCCGGGGGACGCTGGAGACGAGTCCGTATGAGACGCCGGTCGCTGTCGCCAGTGTGAGACGATACCGACCGTAAATCGGGCAGCAGCGCCAGTAGCGAGCAGACACGCTTTTCAGCGCCGACCCCCAACCCTCTCGTGATGGATTCCGCCGAACTGCTGGATTTGTTAGGGAACGAAAACCGGAGACGAATCCTTCGGTTACTGTCCCGCAAACCCTGTTATGTCACCGAAATATCCGACTACCTCGGCGTGAGTCCCAAAGCGGTCATCGAACACCTCCGAAAACTCGAGGACGCCGGCCTGATCGAGAGCCGGGTCGATGACCAGCGTCGCAAGTACTTCCATATCGCCCGTCACGTTCGCCTCGAGGTCAACGTCTCGCCGTATGGGTTTGCGAGCAAGAGCGCCTATCCTGCAAACAGCAGCCTCGATATGACGACGTGCAGACACCTCTCGCTCGACGTCTTTTCCGACGAGATGGACGACCTCGACGACCTGTTGCACGCACTCGAGGACTTAGAACAACTCGAGAACGAACTCTCGCTGGCCCAGCGGTGGGTACAAGGTCGACTCTGTGACGTGCTCGACCAGATCTCCGAAACCGCCGGCACCGGCCCCGAAAGTCGAATCTACGCCGACGTGCTGGCGAGCATCCGAACGAAGCCGAAATCGGTGAGTGAACTCAGTCGAGACGTCGATGCACCCCGCGAGGTCGTCGCTGGGCTCCTCGAGTCGATGGCGGACGAAGGGATCGTCCAGCGGACCGAACGTGGCTGGGAGCTCTCGACGGAGTAGCCCGACGGACGACAGCCTCACTCGATCTCACGGGTGAGCCCGGTTCGCAGGTCGCGGCCGAAGTAGTAGCCGACGAGCGAGGCGACGAGCCCGACGGCGACACCAACGGCGACAACGGTCTGGAACGAGCCCGCAGCGGCGAGAAAGGCGTTACTGGCCACTGCAGACACCGCACCGACCGACGTTCCGGCGGCAGTGAGCTCGAGATAGCGCCGTTTGGACGTCAAGAGGCCGATCGCAAACGCGACGCCGAGGATGCCGATGATCCGTCCGGCGATCGGAATCGTCGTCCCGCCGGCGAGCAACCCGGTTCCAAGAAGGAGGACGAACGCGAGAAACGCCTTCGGTGAGAAATAAGAGTCTGCCGCAAGCCACGACCGGAGGCCGACACGCCGCGTGCTATCGTCGGCTGCCGTCGACGCGTGCGTTTCGTTCGGACGGTGACCCCTCTCGGAGTCCGTTGACGCCGATGTCTCATCGCTACCGGCCTCGAGGCCAGCATCCGAGAGGAGCCGATCCGTTTCCTCGAGGAGGTCATCGGTGTCGCGGGGTTTGGTCACCTCGTCCGAGCGGTCGCTCATATGAGCCCATTGCGTAGCGGACAGCATGGGTTTTTCCCTGCGTGGTGCACACCGCTGTTTTCGCTCCCCGATACGAGGGCTCCGTTTTTTCACGCCGGGAGCGGTACCACTGTTCGATGAGCGCCGAGTTGCTCGCGTTCGGTGTCAGCGCACTCGCCCTCGGAATCGGGGTGTTGGTTGCTGCTCGCCACCTCTATCCGCGACTCGAGTTGCCTGCTGATGCCGAGTCCTCACTCGAGTTGTTGACCGCGATGATCGCCGGTATTCTTCTGCTGACTGGGCTGGGACTGGTTCTGCTCAGTCTGTTCGGCTGAGGGGAGGCGCTGACAGTGCCTGTGCAGTCGAGACGCTGGCCGCAGAAAGCGTGCCTTCAAGTCCGACGCCACGCAACGCCCACGCATGAATCCAGGCGATCGCGTTCGCGTCGACCGCGCGGATCGCACGTACGAAGGCGTGTTACTCCCCTCGAGCACCGATGACCACCTCGTCGTGAAACTCGAGGGCGGCTACAACGTCGGTATCGACCGCGCCGAGGCTGACGTCGAACTGCTCGCGGAGGACGTCTACGAGATCGACGGCACCGATGCGACGGGCGACGACGGCGCCTCGGAAATCGAGTTCGACGACGACTTGCCGACGATCTCGCTCATCTCGACGGGTGGCACGATCGCGTCGACGGTCGACTACCGCACAGGTGCGGTGACGGCACAGTTCGACGCCGAGGACGTCCTGCGCGCCGTGCCCGATCTGGCGGGCCGGGCCAACTACCGCGGGCGCGTCGTCGCGAACATTCTCTCGGAAAACATGGAGCCACCGCTCTGGCAGGACCTCGCCGACGCCGTCGCCGAGGAGATCGAAGCCGGGGCCGACGGCGTCGTCGTCATGCACGGCACCGACACGATGCAGTACTCCGCATCGGCGCTCTCGTTTATGCTCGAGACGCCCGTGCCGATCGTCTTCACGGGCTCGCAACGCTCGGCCGACCGACCGTCCTCCGACAACGTGATGAACGCCGTCTCGGCCGTCGAAGCCGCCAAAAGCGACTGCGCGGAGGTGCTGGTCTGTATGCACGCGACCGAAAGCGACGACGTCTGTGCGCTCCATCGCGGCACGCGCGTCCGGAAGAACCACACCTCCCGCCGAAATGCGTTCGAGACCGTCGGCGCGGAGCCGCTCGGCGAAGTCGAGTACGAGACCGAGGAGCTCACATTCCGTCGTGACTACCAGCAGCGCGGCGCAGTCGACCTCGAGCGAGCCACGGCCCTCGAGGACGACGTCGAACTGCTCAAGTTCACGCCCGGGATGGACCCCGCCTTCCTCGACGTCGTCGAGGGAAGCGAAGGCCTGATCATCGAAGGCACCGGCCTCGGTCACGTCCACACCGACCTCATCCCCCGGATCGAAGAACTGATCGACGACGGCACGACGGTCGTCATGACGAGTCAGTGTCTCGAGGGCCGAGTCTGTGACCGGGTCTACGATACGGGCCGAGACCTGCTCGAGGCGGGCGTCGTCGAAGCCGGCGATACGTTGCCGGGGACGGCGAAAGTCAAACTGATGTGGGCACTCGAGCACAGCGTGGATGTCGAAGAGGCGATGGGGACGTCGCTGGCTGGCGAGATTCAACAGCGGTCGGTGCCCTGGGAATAACTCAGTTGTTACGGGCTTGCAGCGCCGTTTCAAGTGCTTTCAACGGATCTGTCTCGAGAGCTGCCTTGATCTCCCGTTCGGTCTCCGTCGAAAAGCAACGCCGCTCCAAGAACTCTTTGACACCCTCTCGTGCCTGTTCGATATCCGAACGGTGTAGTTCCGACTTCATGCTAGCCCCTATCATGGCTGTAGGTCGCACGGTTTGATAAATATACCTGAATGTGTTACTTTCGTATCAAATAGAGTCGTCCAGTCGGACCTGACACCGGTTGTCGATTCTGCGAAGTGCTTTGACGTGTGGCCACCTGAGTGAATATGTTTCACGGACAATGGCTTCCGACTCCACCCCCTCCATCGAGATTCGCCGTGCGACCCACGACGACTACGACGCTGTCGTCGACTTTACGAGCGAGATCTGGACCGACCGCGGCGGTGACTACATTCCTGAGGTCTATCACGACTGGCTCGAGGACGACGACGAGACGGGCAAGAAGACGTTCCTCGCGACGGTCGATGGCGAGGCCGCTGGTATTGTTCAGGCGGTGATGCTCACGGCCGATGAGGCCTGGTTTCAGGGCATTCGCGTCGCGGCCGACTACCGAGGACGAGGTGTCAGCCACCGGCTCAATGAGGCCTGTTTCGACTGGGCGCGAGCGCAGGGGGCAACGGTCGCTCGCGTGATGATCTTCTCGTGGAACACGGTCTCGATCGGTGCTGCGCGGGCCAGCGGCTACGAGCCGATCACTGAGTTCCGGTTCTCCCACCCGACCCCCGATCCGGACGCCGAGGGACCACTGTCGGTCTCGAGCGATCCCACCGCTGCGTGGCGCTACTGGACTCACAGCGACGCCCGCACCCAGCTCTCGGGACTCGGGCTTGCCCCGGAAGCGTCGTGGGCGATCAGAGAGCTGACGCGGGCAGATTTCGACCGATTCGCGGACGAGACGGCCGTCTTCGCCGTCGAGGGCGAGGCTGGCCTTTCGGGTGCGGCCTACCGTTCACGAACGGTTGAACGAGATATCGAGGATGAGTCGGGCGACTCGAGCACTGAAACGTGGGCCGAGTACGGCGTCGGTGCGTGGGACGACGCCGCTGCTGCGCGCTCGCTGTTCGCGGCGATTGCTCGCGACGCGACCGCCTGTGGGGCCGACGAAACGCGTGTCCTGATCCCCGAGACCGCCCGTGCGGTCAGCGACGCCGCCTACACGGGGGTTACACTCGCGGAAGAGCCGGATTTCGTCCTCGGGATCGATCTCGCGGTGGCGTGAGTCCCTGTGTGGTTCGGGATCGACGGCGGCTATCCGCCGCTGACCGGCGGGAACAGCGCCAGTTCGTCGTCGGCCTCGAGTGCTGTCTCGAGGCCTTCTTCTTCGACTAAGACGTTCGTGCCGTTCCGAAGCACGTTGATCTGTGAGCGGAGGTCGCCGTCGTCGTCGAGAACGCGCTCCTCAAGGGCGGGACGCCCGTCGAGCAGTTCCTCGAGGGCGTCGCCGACGGTGTCACCCGCGGCTGTGTCGACGGTGACGTGTTTGTCGCCTGCGTGTTCGGCGAGATCTGCGAAGAGTTTCCATTCCGTGGGCATACGTGGCGGTATCGGTGCCGACGGCAAGTAGCTACCGCTCCCCTGTGTGTGCTGCCGTCGACGACGTCCCCTCACCGCTCCAGTTCAGCGACCCGGCGTAGGGCGTCCGGGCGACCCAGCACGTAGGCAACGTCGCCGGCCTCGAGTCGAACATCGTCGTCGGGTAACGCGAGCGGGTCGTCGTCCGTCCCGGCGCGCTCGAGGGCGATCGCGAGTACCGGGAGCGAGCCAACCGTTGCTCCCTCGAGTGTGTCGCCCGCGGCGACCGATAGTGTGGTCACGGTTTCGTCGGCCGCCCGAAGCAGCGAGACGAGGTCTCGATCCGCCTCGGCGTCCCGTGGCAGCGTCACCAGCCGGTACGTCGGGTCGTCGCTTTCGGTGTCTGGTCCATCATCCTCCGTCGGAGACACCCGTTCGGTCGCCCCTCGGTGTCCCATCGTTTTCGCGTCGGCGGCGTCGATCGCAACGGTCGCAACGTCGTCCGCGACACCGCGAAGTTCGCCGCTTGCGACCCGCCGGGCTGGCGCCACGTCCGAGCGCCAGATGCGAACGGCGTCGCCGGGACTGGCGTCGGGTGCAGGGTCGGCACGGATCGCGACGGCGACACTGCCCGGCGCGAGCGTGGGGCCGATCCCTGCCGGGCGGCTGCCGACTGCGAGATACGTGATCGTCCCGTCGGCTGCGAACTCCACGTCGACGTGACCGATTCCGTAATCGCGCTCGAGTCGATCGGTGAGTCGCTCCCGGCGCTGCTCCTCCGAGAGTCGACGCGGCAACAGCACCGTCTGACCGGCGAGTTCTGTTTTCGTCTCGGCTGGGACGGGATCGTAGCCGTCGACGTCCGCGATCTCCGCGGGGAGGTCGATGGTGACGACGCGGCCGGCCGAGCGAACGAGTTCGCTGACATCGGTGATCGTCTGCGGAGCCGTCATCGAGAACACGTCTCGAGCGAGGTGATTGCCGAGTCGCCGGCCGCCGTCGGCGGCGATCGCACTCACGGCGAAGACGGTGACCGTGTAGACAGCTGTCTCCGGGTCGAGCAACGGCGTTTCGCCGATGATCGCATCCTGCAGTGCCGTCTTGGTGTTCAGCCAGATCGCGACCATCGAGACGCCACAGAGGATCGCCACCCCTTCGGGAATCTCGTCGGTACTGTACCAGCGGTAGATGAACGCAACGCCGAGACTGCTGCCACCCGCGAGCAAACTGAAGCCAAGCAGTCGCCCGATCGCGTCGAACAGCGTCTCCGACGTGATCGTCTGGGCGACGACAGACTCGATCACGCCCGCTCACCTCGTCGCCGCCCTCGAGGCCGCGGTGTCGCGCTCATCGGGCAACCGCCTCCGAAAACGTCTCGACCGCCGACTCCGGACCCGCGACGAACACCTCGTCGCCGGCCTCGAGTGCGCGTTCGATGCCGGGGCCGAACACCCAGCCGTGCTGGCGACCGCTCGTCTCGCTGCCCTGTCGGCGGACGGCCAGCACCGTCACGTCCGCCGTGGTGACAGGCCCGTCGTCGGTGCCAGCCGTGCCGACCGTGAGCCGGCGGACGACGTAGCCGGCCCGTCTGATCAGCCCGAACGCCTCGAACTCCTGGCTTGTCCCCCGCGAGTGCACGACGAGTCGGGGCTGGTCGGCCTCGAGCAGCGACGCGACCGCACGACGAGCGACGGCGACGGTGACACGACCGACGCCGCCGGCACTCGCCCCGGCCGGGCGGGTCGGCGGCTCCGGCTCTGTATCCCTCTCGCCGTCGTCGGTTCCGGCCGAGCCGTTCGTCGCCGGTTCGGCATCGGCTGCCGCGTCGGCGTCGGCCACATCCCGTTCGGTTCGGGCACTCAGGACGGTGCCGTTGATCGTCCGATCGCCCGACTGAATCGCAACGGTATCGCCACGGGCTAACCC
Source organism: Natronorubrum sulfidifaciens JCM 14089 (assembly GCF_000337735.1). Lineage (GTDB taxonomy): Archaea > Halobacteriota > Halobacteria > Halobacteriales > Natrialbaceae > Natronorubrum > Natronorubrum sulfidifaciens. The sequence goes on from NZ_AOHX01000026.1 coordinate 399,905, forward strand.
CGTCGGGACCAACGTTGCAAGCGAGACGGCGCGCTGTCCCTCGGGGACTCGCCGAGAGAGGCCACCCGACGGCGGCGCGGCGACAATCGTCGCCCGCGCTTGCTCGTCGATCGTTACGTCGACGTCGGCCAGATCGTGGTCCGTCCGCAGGCGTTCCTCGAGTCGAACCTCGAGTTCCGAGAGTGGGATGTCGGCGGGGAGTCGCCACGAGCCGGCCTTCAGTGAGGTCCGAAGCTCGGACGACAGCGGTGGATAGCCTTCCAGATCGCGGATCTCGCCGGTCGGGCGAACCGTCACCTGCCCCATCGTCCCGACGAGTTCGACGACGTCGGCCGACAGCGTCCGCTGGCGGATCGAGGTCAACGAAAGTCGGCGCGGGAGCTCCGCGCCGAGTTTATCGCCCTGATTGTGGGCGTAGAGCGCGAGCATGAGGACGACGAGAACGGCGACGAGCAGCCGTGGCGATTGGGCGATGTCGGGTTCGACGAGCCCAAGCAGCCCACCCTGCACACTCGCGATCGACAGCGCGAGCACGACGACACCGAACCCGGGGAGCGTGACGCCGGTAAAGTAGCGAACGAGAAAGCCAAGCGAGCCGGCGACGAACGCGGGAACGATGCCGGTCAGGAGCCCGAGATAGAGCCCGAGCAGTATCTCGACCGGGAGTGTCATTGTGGGCGACAGGCCCGGGAGCGATAAAGGAGTACCGACGTGGGCAGCCGGTCACAGAGATTACGACTCGAGAGCGGTGGCAGGCGATCGGGGTGGCTGTCGTCGGGCGAGTTCATCGTTCGGTGATCGCCACGCGGCCGTCCATCGGAGACGGAGGCGTTAACTAATGTCGTCTCCGACCCGGTGTATGGTCGGTGAGGCACTGTTCGAGCGGCTCCCGGACAACTGGAAACGGATCGTGACGGTTCGTGCAGCCGTTGGACTTGCGCTGTCCGTTGCACTCCTCTCGGTCGTGACGGGAGTGTTGCATATCGGGCAGGAGACTGTCGATTACGGCCCGCTCGCGGGGTCCGTCCCGGCCGCCGTTCAGGAGGCTGTCGGCTTTACCGGCGCACTGACCGGCTTTCTGATGGTCGGCAGTGCGCTCGCTTTGCGTCGGGGGCTGCGAGCCGGCTGGTGGGCGACGCTGATCCTCATGCCCGTAACGGCGGTTCAGGGGCTGTTACAGGTGAGTCAGTACTCGCTGCCACTGGTCGTGCTCTCGATGCTCTCGGTTCCGTTTCTCCTGTTTACCCGCAAACGATTCGACCAAGAGCTAGCGCTGACCACGACACAGCTCGCGGCCGGTGGCGCGCTCGTCGGTGTGCAGGCGTACGGCACCTTCGGCGCGTACGCGCTCCGCGAGGATTTTGACGGGATCACGAACATTCTCGATGCCTTTTATTTTACGCTGATCACCTCGAGCACCGTCGGCTACGGCGACATCGGTCCGGAGACCCATGAAGCGATGCTGTTTACGATGTCCGTGGTCGTTCTCGGCGTGGCTAGTTTCGGTATCGCCATCGGGGCACTCGTCGGCCCAGCGATTCAGACGAGAATCACGAAAACACTCGGAAAGATGACCGACTCACAACTCGAGATGCTCGAGGATCACATCCTCGTCCTCGGCTACGGCGAACTGACGGAACCGATCGTCGACGAACTCGCAAGCAACGGCCAGGCGTTCGTCGTCGTAACGAACAACCGTGATGTCGCCCCGTCGCTCACTGACCGCGGGATTGCGGTGATCACCGGCAACCCAAGCGATGAAGGGCCACTTCGACGGGCAAAAATTGACCGCGCACGCGCAATTCTCGTCGCAACCAACCGTGATGCCGAAGACGCACTCGCGATCCTCACTGCCCACCAACTTGCACCCGACACGCGCATCGTCGCCGCTGCGACCGACCGTGAGAACACCCGCAAACTCGAGCACGCTGGTGCGGACGCGGTGATCAGCCCCGCCGTGTTGGGCGGCCATCTGCTGGTTCGGTCGGCACTCGGCAGCGATGATAGCGACCTGATTCAGCAGTTCATCGACGGCGACCAGCAGTCGGGCTGACCGTCCTATAGTACCAACTGAACCGACTGACACACGCATCGCACAGCCATCGTGCGATACGTGCAGTGATTTTCAGTGGCTACTATACTCCGGTGCGCCCTCGAGGATCGCCACGCCGCTCGAGGCCCCGAGCCGTTCGGCTCCGGCCTCGAGCATGGCCATCGCATCGTCGTAGCTCCCGATGCCGCCGCTTGCTTTGACGGGGAGATACTCGCGCATGCGCTCGACGTCTTCGATGGTCGCCCCACCATCGGCAAAGCCTGTTGATGTCTTGACCATCGCAGCGTCGGCTGCAACGGCGGCCTCGCAGGCTCGCTCGATCTCGGCGTCGGTCAGCAGGGCGGTCTCGAGGATCACCTTGACCGGGATCGGTACTGCAGCGACGAGTTCGGCGAGTTCGGCCCTGACAGCGTCGTCCTCGCCCGCTTGCAGCCGACCGACGTTGATGACGACGTCGAGTTCGTCCGCGCCGGCCTTCCAGGCGAGGACGCCCTCCCGCCGTTTCACGTCGTGGTCGTTCTGGCCGTGTGGGAATCCGACGACCGTCGCGAGCGTGACGTCGGGCGCGTACTCGGTCGCCATCTCGAGGGCGTACGGCGGGATACAGGCGTTCATTCCCCACTCGGCCGCTTCGTCGAGGGTTCGACGAACCGCGGCGGGCGTGGTCTCGGGGCCGAGAACGGTGTGGTCGATCAGGGGGGCGAGTTCGCTGCGGTTCATACAGGGAGGACTCGTCGAACGATCAAAAACCCGCCCGATGACTTTTGGCCGCTGGCGTGCAATCAGTTACCATGGTCTCCCGTCAATCCGATGTCGATCCGGCAGTCATCGAGACCGCCGAGGACATCGAGGCGATGCGAATCCGAGGGGCGGCGACCATCGCCGACGCGGCTGCCGAGGCGCTTGCGACACAGGCAAAGCGGTCGGCGGCAACGGAGCCTGACGCCTTCGAGCGCCAGTTGCGAGCCGCCGCGAAAACGCTTTATGAGACCCGGCCAACTGCGGTGAGCCTCCCAAACGCACTCCGATACGTGCTTCGCGGGATGGACGGCGAGACGGTCTCCGACCGTCGGGCGACGACGATCGCCCGCGCCGAGGAGTTCCAACGCGAACTGGCGCAGGCCCAGACCACGCTCGGAACGATCGGCTCGAATCGCCTGTGTGACGGCGACGTCGTGATGACCCACTGCCACTCGACGGACGCGCTCGCCTGTCTCGAGGCCGCCCTCGAGGACGGCAAATCGCTCGAGGCGATCGTCAAGGAGACACGACCCCGCAAGCAAGGTCACATCACGGCCCGGCAGTTACGCGAGTGGGACGTGCCGGTGACATTGATCGTCGATAACGCGGCTCGGCGGTCTCTCGACGAGGCAGATCACGTACTCGTCGGGGCAGACAGCATCGCCGCCGACGGGAGCGTGATCAACAAGATCGGCACCAGCGGGTTGGCGGTCAACGCCCGCGAGCGCGGGGTCCCGGTGATGGTCGCTGCACAGACGATCAAACTCCACCCAGATACGATGACCGGCCACACCGTCGAAATCGAGATGCGAGACGACGCCGAGGTGCTTTCCGAGGAACAGCGAGCCGACATCGCCAGCGACGCCGGCGACGCCGACGACGGACTCGTCGTCGAGAACCCCGCCTTCGACGTCACGCCACCGCGGTACGTCGACGCCATCGTCACCGAGCGTGGCCAGTTCCCACCAGAGAGCATTGTGACGCTGATGCGGGACCTGTTCGGCGACGCGATCGGCGAGCCCTGGGAACCGTAGGACTCGAGGCGGCCACCAGCTGCGACGCGGACTTCTTTCTCACCGGCTCAGGAGAAAAATCTACTCGAGTAAGCCGTTGTGGATCGGAAAGTGTTAGTCGCTGGTGTGTGCCAGTACCTGTATGGTAGTACCCGAGGGGTTCGTGCTTCCGCCGTGGTATCTCCTCGTCCCGATACTTGTGGTACTGGCGGGGATCATCGCACTGCTGTGGGCACTTGAGCCGCCGGTGACTGATCGGACCGTGCTGGCGTTTGCACCGTGGATGATGTTCGGCTCGACGCTGCACGTGCTGCACCGACTCGATCTCTATCCGGACCAGATCGAGACGCTGTTTGCGGCGCCGAGCGTCTATCTGGTGACGGCGATCGTCGCCGGGGCTGCATGGATCATCGCGATTTTCCTGTACGCCGGCGGGCTTCAGCCGACGATTGCGCGGTTCGTCGGCATCTCCGGCACCGCCTTCTTCGCCGTCTTCGCGATGATCACGCTCAACGTCGGCTGGGAGCAGGGAACGTTCGAGCCGTTCTGGCCAGTTATCGCCGTCGTCGCCACCGGCGTCGTCACCGCACTCGCTTGGGTCGTGCTCAGTCTCCGATTTACCGATGTCGCCGCGACGACGGGCGCAACCGGTGTCCTCGTCGTCTTCGGCCACACGTTAGACGGCGTCTCGACGGCGATCGGCTACGATGTCCTCGGTGCCGCCGAGGAAGTCCCCCTTTCGCGGCTGATCCTCGAGGCCGGCGAGACGCTGCCGACCGAGCCGTACATCGGTGCCGGCTGGCTGTTCGTCCTCGTCAAAGTCGTCCTCGCGCTGGTGATCCTCGGACTGTTCAAAGAGTACGTCGACGAACAGCCCCAACAGGCCCGGCTGATCCTTGCACTGCTCGCCGCGGTGGGACTCGGGCCGGGCGTCCACAACGTCTTGCTCTTTATTATCACCTAGACTTTTTTCGGCGTCCATCGTCTTGCTGTAGCATCGAATGGCACCCACCGTCCTCACTGCTGGCCACGTCAACTGGGACGTGACGCTCCGGGTCGACCGCCTCCCCGAAGCCGACGGCGAGGCGATGATCCGTACACACCGCCAAGCCGGCGGTGGCAGCGCCGCAAACGTCGCCGCCGCACTCGCCCGACTGGAGATCGATACCGGCCTCATCGGCAGCGTCGGCGACGACGACACCGGCCGTCTCGCGAGACGTGCTCTCGAGGAGGCGGGCGTCTCGCTGTCGGGACTGCGCGTCGTTGAGGGGGCCGAAACGGCCGTTAAGTACCTGCTCGTCGACGACGACGGCGAGGTCGCAATCCTTGGCAACGACGGCGTCAACGAGGCCATCCGGCCGGCGGACCTCGAGGCCGAGCGCATCCGCGCGGTCGACCACGTCCATCTCACGAGTCAACGGCCGGAGACCGCGGCCGCGATCGCCACCATCGCGACGAACGCTGGCGTCACCGTCAGTTTCGATCCCGGCCGCCGCGTTGGCGACCGTGCGTACGACGCGACGCTTTCGGCCGCCGACGTGCTGTTCGTCACCGAGCGCGAAGCCGACGCGCTGGCCGACGTCGGCGAGACGGACGGCCAACTCGTCGTCATCACTGCCGGTGACGACGGCGCGACGGTTCGAACGCCGGACGGAACCGCCACTCATCCCGGATTCGACATCGAACCCGTCGACACGGCCGGGGCCGGCGACGCGTTCGCGGCGGGCTTTCTCGCGACTCGACTCGAGGGTGGTGACATCGAGACCGCCCTCGAGTACGCACACGCCTGTGGGGCGCTCACTGCGGGCCGAGAGGGGGCACGGAGCGCGCCGACGAGAGCCGAACTCGAAGCGTTTCTCGCCGATCACCCGTGACCGGTGATTTATATATGTCAATCACCTCAACTGAACACCCCCAATTCGACCGCTGTCTCTCGGTTCTCATCCGACGTTGTCTGACGGCAAGTATATAAGTGGAGGCGTTGGCCACTTGGATAGAACGTCACGGGAACGTGACGGAGAGACATGACAGAACGAAAGAGCAGTACGTCCCATGGATGTACGTTTCGGCAGCGCATCCAGTACGACCGGACGACGGAGGAGTCGCCAAGTATCGCCGCTGCAACGGCGCTGGCACAGTATCATGGGGAGGACGTTGCGGAAACCGACACACGACTGTACGACTATATCGATCCCGACGCACTCGATGCCCTCTTTGCGGAGACAGAGCGGGGATGTAGCCGACAGTCGGGAACCGTCGAGTTCACAGTCGAGGAGGTGACGGTCGCGGTTCGACCCGACTCGATCGAGGTGTACCGGACCGAGTAATCGGCGGGACAACGACCCACTGCGACGGTCGACTGTCGCCAGTCTCCGGCCGGACCACAGGGCGAGACCGGTCCGACCGGGAGTGACAGCGTGTCGGCCGTCCGAATCGTCGATTCGGCCACACCGCGTGGGGAGAGGGTCGCCGTCGTTCACGTCGGTGGACTCGAGGCACGTCCTCGAACCTTTTTTCTCGCCACCACCGAAAGCAGGCGTATGGCAACCCAACCACATCTGCTGGTCGACGAGGGAGACCTGACCGATCGCGTCCTTATCCCGGGCGACCCGGGCCGCGTCGATCGGATCGCCAGCCACTGCGACGAGGCTGAAACGGTCGCCGAAAACCGCGAGTACAAGGTCGTCAACGCCACCTACAAGGGCCAAGAGCTGACGATCTGCTCGACCGGGATCGGCTGTCCGTCGGCCGCGATCGCGATCGAGGAACTGGCAAACGTCGGCGTCGAGACGTTCATCCGTGTCGGCACGACCGGCGCGCTCCAGTCCGACATCGAGATCGGCGACATGGTCGTCGCAACCGGCGCTGCGAAAAACGAGGGGACCACGAAACGGTACGAGGCCGTCGAGTACCCCGCCGTCCCGGATTACGACGTGCTGTCGGCGCTCGTCGATTCCGCCGAGGCAAACGACGAAGAGGTTCACGTCGGGCCTATCGCCTCCGACGACGCCTACTACGCCGAGTCCGAGGACGCCGTCGCCGACTGGGAGGCTGCCGGCCTGCTCGCCGTCGAGATGGAAGCCGCCGCCGTCTTCTCGCTGGCCCGCCGCAAGGGCCTGCGCGCCGGCGCGATCTGTACTGTCGACGGCAACCTCGTTGAAGGCACGCAGAAAGGCACCGACACCGAAGACGACGAACTCCCCGAGAAGGCCAAGAACAACGTCGCCCGCGCGATCGACATCGCCCTCGAGGCGGTCGTCGACCTGTAAGGCGCAGTCACGATCACTTCGGGGGTGGGTCGTCAGCCCGCCGCTGTTCGATCCGCTGTGCCTGTGTCCAGTCGAGTTTGCGATTCGAGAGCACGTCGAGCAGACATTTCAGATTCAAGGCGTCGTGAAAGTGTTTGTAGCCGACGACGAACAGGGGTGCATAGACGAGCAATCGCCAGTCTTCGCCCTCGATCAGGATGCCGAGTGCAGCGATGAGCACGATGATACTCGTAAAGAACACGAAGAGTGCGAGCACCTGAACGACCTGTCCAGTGAGTGCAAGCCAGACGATAAAGCCGAGGATGATCCAGGTCGCGATCGGCAGGAAGAACATCTCGACCAGTCGGAACGGAACCGCGAGCCGATGGAGTAACCCGTAGGAGGGATCGACGAGGACGCGACGGTGTTTGAACAGCGTCATGTAGTTCCCGCGATACCACCGGAGCCGCTGATTGTACAGCGAGGCCCAGGTATCCGGGGCCTCGGTGTAGACGCGGGCGTCGCTGACGGTAACACGGTAACCCGAACGGAGGACCTTCATCGTCACGTCGAAATCCTCGGTCAGCGTCTCGGGATCGTACGCGAAGACGCCCTCGAGTGCGTCGCGGCGATACGCGCCCAGACAGCCGGGGACGATCAGGACGATCCCGAAGTGATCGAGCATCCGCCGATAGATGTTCACCCCGATCGTGTACTCGAGTTGTTGACAGCGAGTCAACAGCGAGTCGCGGTTCCAGATCGTCACGTTGCTCGCGACTGCCCCGAGGTCGGGATCGTCGGCGAACGGGGCGACGATCCGTGTGAGTGCATCAGGTGCGACGATGCTGTCGGCATCGACCGTGGCGATGATCTCGCCCTCAGCGAACAGCAAGCCGTAGTTCAGCGCAGAGTACTTGCCGCCGTTTGCTTTCGTCACGACGCGAACGAGGTCGCTATCGAACGAGCGTGCCTCGGCAGCCGTCTCGTCCGTACTCCCGTCGTCGATGACGATGATCTCTATCTGCTCGGTCGGATACTCCGCCTCGAGTAGTGAGGTGATCGCTCGGCTGACGTAGCCGGCCTCGTTGTACGCCGGCACGAGGACGCTCAGTGATGGATACGGTGGCGACGGCGTCGCTCTCGAGTCACTGACCTGATCGTGATAGATGGCGATGAGGGCGATGAACCAGTAGTAGATGAAGATGAGCGCGATCGCGATGAGATGGACGAACTGGATGGGGGACGGAGCCACCCAGCCGATCACGACGATGCCGACCGCATAGCCACACAGCACGAGCGCCAGCGTGCCGACGCCGAAGACGCCACGATACCAGGGCCGGTACGTGACCACGTAGTACGACCAGCCGACGTAGCAGGCCATGAGCAGCCCGAAGCCAGCGACGGCGTACAGCGAGCCATCGTCCATCACGCCGACGAGCAACCAGAACGGAAACACCGCCGAGAGAAACAGCGCGACCGAGAGCCACCTGACCGACCGGAGTCGCGTCCAGAGTCGGGCCCCGACAGCAGCCACCCGGCTCATGACGCCACCGATCCGCGGTTCGCAGTCGTCGCCTCGATCGGTTCGAGCACCCGCCAGCCGTCGTCGGTCTCTTCGATTTCGTCCGCCTCGAGGCCAGCGTCGAACTGCTCGAGGGTCATGAACGTGACGTCGTCAGTCGCTTTCATGTGCTGGATGAGCGACCGGAGGCGCTCGAGGCGCTGGTCGCTCGTGAAATACTGGTAGTGGATCATCTGGACGTGGACCGCGTTGGTCTCGACGGAGCGGTCGAAGGAGTCGGTCAGCGTCTCGAGGTCGTACAACGGCACCTCGTCCGTCCCGTCCTCGGCGGCGGTCCAGTTCTCGAACGCCTGAGTCTCCGGCACGTGCCGAATGCCGTCGGCCTCGAACGGTGGCGTGGCGTTGTACTGCATCGATGTGAACCAGTCACCGCCGGAGACGACCGAGTACTCCGCCTCGGCCAACACGTCGACCGTGCTCTCGTCGTACGTGTTCATCGGTGGAATGAACGTCTTCGACGGGCGGTCGACACAGTCGTGCATGAGCTCCTCGCCAGCGGCCAGCCACTCCGCCTGCGTCGTCGCGGGCATGCCACCGAACTCGCTGCCGTTGTAAAAGTCGGTCTGCGCTTCGTGTGTGTAGCCGTGTAGTGCCATCTCGAACTGGCCCGGATACTCGGTCTCGAGCGAGCGGAGGTACGAACAGGTCGTCTCGTCTGCCGTAATCGGCTGTTCGCCGCCGACCATCGGAATAATCCCGAGTGTGACGGGAACTTCCTCCTCGATAAACACCTGATCGACGGCTCGCATCGCTTCGGGGTTGTACCACGGCTGGATGTCATCGTTTCTGAAGATGACGATGGTGTCGTACTCCTCCCACGTGCGGTCGATCGGTGCGGCGTCGGTCTGCTCCGATTCCAACACCGTACTGACCGAGATGGCGACGGCAACTCCCGACAGCAAGATCACGACGACCAGCACCGACGCCAACAGCCGCTGACCGTGATCCGAGGTCGGAAGATACCGATCCGGCAGCCAAGAAAGCTCACCGCCGGGCGTCGGCGTCGGCAGTTCGGGAAACGTAATCTCCCGGCGCTCGAGGGCGGTTCCCGCCGGCTCGGACTCGACTTCGAACCGTCGCCCACAGTCACGACATCGACAGACGGTGTTGACTGCCGCCAGCGTGTCTGTCCGCGTGGACTGCCCGCATTTCGGACACGGTCCGTCCTCGACAGCCGTCGCTGTGCTAACGTGTCCACAGCGATGTTCGACGATCCGTTCGGTCGTCACCGACGACGAGCCACACTGCTGGCACTCCCCTTTCGAGTGTCCCCCCATCGACTCGACAGTCCCATACTCGGAGTATTGTAATGACTCTCCTACTGACAGGTAGCTGGGACCTGTCGGGTGGGTGGCCATCGATACCAGTTGTTTTGCCGATCGCGAGACGATATCGGATATGAGCGATCCATCGACCGACCACGGTTTCGACCTCGAGCGAGCCTACGACTGCGACGAACTCGCCGCCGTCGTCGACGAGCTCAAGACGGCACTGACAGCCGACAAGCCGCTGTGGCTGACCGACGGCGAACGGGCCACCCGAGTCACGTTCCCCTCGCACGTGGTTGCGACCGTCGGGACGCGCCACGACGATGCCGAGCCGACGGTCTCCGAACTAACACTCACGCTCGAGTGGGACGATCCGGACGGCTCGAGGCTCCGACTCGAGGACGGCGAGGACGCGTCCGAGCTGCCGGGTGAACGGCCGGTAGTCGCGGGCGATTCGGAGACGGATGCATCGGCGACCGATCACCGCGAGCGAACCAGTCGGTTCGAGGTCTACGAAGACCGCGCCGGACAGTGGCGCTGGCGGTTGGTCCACTGGAACGGCAACATCATCGCCGACAGCGGTGAGGGGTACGCCTCGCGATCGAACGCCAGACGCGCCGCACGCGGCGTCATGCGCAACGCACCGACGGCGACACTCGAGGACGGTGAGCGCTGACGGGCGCTCACGGCTCCCGGACGAACTCGACCGCCGGCGTCCGGGACATCGACTCGTACCGGAGCGATGGCGTCCGCCCGTCGGGGATCGCGTCGTGCTTCCTGAGGAACGCGACGATACCGCGTTTGCCACCGAAATCACCCCGATAGCGACGAAACAGCCGCGGCACGGTGGCGACGTTGCCGTCCGGATCGTACGTCACGTTTTCCTCGAGAAACCATTCGACGGCGATGTTCAGCTCCGTGTCGACGTCGGCCGGCGAGTAGACCGTCACTGGGGGGCAGTGATCGCCACCGTGACTCACCGCGAAGTGAATCCGTGGCTCACAGTCGTCCAGTCGGAACCGCCGTTCGAACGACGAGGGAAACAGCCGTGGAACGTAGCCACGTCCCAGCGGATGTTTCGACGATCGGAGCATGCCGTGCTCGATATCATTGAGACTCATCCGGACACCGCTCACCGGAATCCGATCACGGGTGCGAAATCGCCAGCGGTCTCGAATGCCGCCATCGAGGACCGATGGGTCGTCCTCCGAGAGCAACTGCACGTAGGCGTTGTAGCAGTTGAGCCAGAAGGCGAGTTTTCCCTCGCGGCTGGCGAGTGCGCGCCGTAGCCGTGCTCGCTCGAGCGTCGCGAGCCGGTCTTGCAGCCAGTCAGTATCACCCTCGGTCGTGACCGTATACAGCAGATCGGCCGAGAGGGAGAGGGGATCGAGCTGGGTCGGCATTCGTTCGGCTGTTAGTGAACCAGACTCATGAAGCCGTGTGACGAGTCGCGGTGACACTCTCATCGAGGGACACGTCTGGACCAGTTTTATCCGACACTTCGTGGAGGGAACCACTGTGAACCTGAGCAAAGGATATCTCTTGGCGCTCGTCCTCCTCTTTGCGTACCTCTCGTGGCAACTGGTGACGCCATTTCTGCAGTTCGTCCTCGGAGCCGTCCTCATCGCCTTCATCTGCTATCCGGTACAGACTCGACTCGAGGGCTACGTTTCGCCGACAGTTGCGGCGTTTACACTCGTCTTGCTTTCGGTTGTCGTCTTCATCGTTCCGTTCGTGCTAGTCGTCCTCGCCGTCGCCGACGACGCCACCGCACTCGTTCAGGAACTCGACCCCGAAACACTACAGGTCGCCGAGTTCGAGGCGTGGGTCGAAGACGAAACGGGGTTTGAGGTCGATCTGACGGCAACACTCGTCGACTCCGCAGAACAGATCGGAACTATCGTCCTCGAGCAGACGACGGCGTGGTTCAGTGTGGTTACGCACACCCTGATCGGGCTCGGGCTCGCACTGTTTTTGCTCTACTACCTGCTCAAGGATGGTGATGAGCTGATGGTGTGGCTCCGGGAAATAACGCCGCTTCCAGCGGATGTCCAGGACGATCTGTACGGCGAACTCGACGAGGTCATGTGGGCCGTCTTGGCCGGCCACGTCCTGATTGCGATCATCGAAGGCGTCATCGCCGGTCTGGGGCTGTTCGTCACCGGCATTCCAAACGCTGCCTTCTGGACGTTCATCATGGTTATTCTCTCACTGGTTCCGCTCATCGGCGCGTTTCTCGTCTGGGGGCCTGCCGTGGGCTATCTGCTGCTGACCGGCGAGCCGATTCTCGCACTCGGACTGGCGATCTACAGCGCGATCATCGTCGGTATTGCAGACGATTACCTGCGGCCGATTGTCGTCGACCGCTACGCCGAAATCAATCCGGCAGTCATCATTCTCGGCGTCCTCGGCGGGATCTACGCCTTCGGCATCATGGGGCTGTTCTTTGGCCCAGTGCTCCTTGGTGCCCTGCTCGCAACGCTCGATGTCGTCAACGACCACTACGAGCGCCTCGGCGACGAGACGGGGTCGTCGTGAGCGGTGTGGATGTGCCGGCGAAACTATATGTAGTGGAACATACACACGGACAGTGGGTGATCGTTCGATGGCTCTCTCTCGTGTCCAGTTGCTTCTGGTGATCGCGTTTCTGGTCGTCGTGCTCGTCGAACTGCGAACGGTGCTCGGGTTTTTCGGCATCGACCTCTCGGCGACGACGGCGGCAGTTGTCGGCGTCGTCATCATCGGCACGCTCGTGCTCTGGTCGCTGGCCTCGAGTGGAGATCGCTCGAACGAGTAAGCCCACTCGAGCGCCGGAATCCGTCGCGCTTTTGCCCGACGAGCGCGGAGAAGCGGATACGCGAATGGCCCGCTATCATATCGAAACCTACGGCTGTACGTCGAATCGCGGAGAGAGCCGTGAGATCGAGCGACGGCTCCGCGATGCGGGCCACTACCGGGTCGACGGGCCGGACGACGCCGACGTCGCCATTTTGAACACCTGTACCGTCGTCGAGAAGACCGAACGGAACATGCTCCGTCGGGCCGAGGAACTGGCCGACGAGACGGCCGATCTCTTCATTACGGGCTGTATGGCCCTCGCACAGGGCGAGGAGTTCGCGCAGGCAGATATCGACGGTCAGGTGCTCCACTGGGATGAGGTTCCCGAAGCCGTCACCAACGGCGAGTGTCCGACCACGACCCCCGACGCCGAGCCGATCCTTGACGGCGTCGTCGGCATTCTGCCCATCGCTCGCGGCTGTATGTCCGACTGTTCGTACTGTATTACCAAACACGCAACAGGCAAGATCGACTCGCCACCGATCGAAGAAAACGTCGCGAAAGCCCGCGCGCTGATCCACGCCGGTGCAAAGGAGATCCGCATTACAGGCCAAGACACTGGCGTCTACGGCTGGGACGAAGGCGAACGAAAGCTCCACCGGCTGCTCGAGCGAATCTGTGCCATCGAGGGCGACTTCCGCGTCCGCGTCGGGATGGCCAACCCGAAAGGCGTCCACGGCATCCGCGAGGAACTCGCTGCGGTGTTCGCCGAACACGACGAACTGTACGATTTCCTTCACGCGCCCGTGCAGTCGGGATCGAACGACGTCCTCGGGGATATGCGCCGCCAACATCAGGTCGATGAGTATCTCGAGGTCGTCGAGACGTTCGACGACGCTCTCGAGTACTGGACGCTCTCGACGGACTTCATCGTCGGCTTCCCGACGGAAACCGACCACGACCACGCCCAGTCGATGGCCCTCCTTCGGGAAACCCGCCCGGAGAAGATCAACGTCACCCGATTCTCCAAGCGACCGGGCACCGACGCTGCCGAGATGAAAGGACTGGGCGGGACGATCAAAAAGGAGCGCTCCAAGGAGATGAGCGCCGCGAAACGCGAGCTCGTCGCCGACGCCTACGCCGAGATGGTCGGCGAGACACGCGAAGACGTCCTCGTCGTTGAGGAGGGAACCGCCGACTCAGTCAAGTGTCGAGACTCGGCCTACCGACAGGTTATCGTTCAAAACGCAAGCGAACACGGCCTCGAGCCCGGCGATTTCGTCGACCTCGAGATCACGGCCCACGAGACGATGTACGCGTTCGGCAAGCCGATCTAGCGACTCGGTCTCAAGTGTTTTGGCGTCGGTTCCGACCTCGAGTGCATGATTCTGCCGTCGACGCACCTGCTCACCGAGTGGCGAGCTCGTCGACGGCATTTCAGCGGAGTGGGAAGAAACAGCCGACCGAGCAACAGCAGCCACAGCAAGCGGTCTTCGCTTCTCGAGTCGCACTCGAGCCACCGGGAGGTGTCCAGATCACTCGACAGTGACGATCAGTTTGGACGGCTCACCGGCTGAACAAGCGACGTGAACGACAGGAAGAAAGCGGCTTAGACGAACGGAACCGGGTCCGGAAGCGGCAGGAGCGTAACCATGAACAGGCCAGCGAGCGTGACCAGCCCGACGAGCACCGGGAAGACGATCAGCGGGAGGTTCGTCTTTCCGATCACGTCGCCGAGGTCACCGGCCATGTTCGAGAGCGACGGCGTCGTGCTCTTTCGCAGGATCACCAACTCGAGGGCGAACAGGATGATCGTCGCGCCCGCGGACACCATACAGAACGGGCAGATCTCACCGATGACGCCCAACTGGAGGTAGACGAAGTACGACGAGAACACCACACCACTGGCCGTGATCGGCGTCAGGATCTTGATGATCAAGGGGTGGCGCGTGTCGAACCACCAGAGGGAGAGCCCGATGGTTGTCAGGTAGTAGAATCCGCCCAGCGTCGCGAGCGGGATGCCGAAGACGTACGCCCACTGACTCGTGATGACTTCGATACTACCTTGCACTGGCGCGTCGGCGGGAATCGCCGGAATGGCGAAGAAATGGATCGCTGTGAGGGCAACAGTCACTAACCAGCCCATCACGGCGACAAGCGTGAAGACGCCGAATAGGACCGACACGCGTGGCGAGTACTCCCACTCGTAATCGAACGCCAGTGTTCTCGGGTTTTCAGTTGACATGCAATACTGGCTTGGCGGACCACTACCATAAGTATTGCGGTGACTTCCCAATTCTATACAATCAGAACAGGGCGAAGGCACTCAGTTGCGTTGAAAACGGATTAGACAGCGGATATCTGCCTACTTCGCGTCGAATATCAGAACCTCCCTCGACACAGCTCTCTCCACAGCCCAATCCGTATTGCGTTGAGAGAACAATATTATCATCGTGCACATCACAAACGAGCCCCCTTCGATCCGGGCTAGCGGCGATCGCGTCACCGGCTCTACCCAATCCACGCTCGAGTGGCCACGTCCTCGATGCCCCTCGACTCGACGACGCGCCGTCCGTTCGTGCGGTCTGTGGTCCCGAGTTCCAGAGACCGGGTCGGTAGTCGGCGGGCCGTGCCGACAGCAGCCCGTCTCACTGTAACCGTCACTCGAAGACGACGGCGCTGTTCTCGTCGGGGACGATGGCCCCGTCCTGTTCGGCGAACGCCTCGTGGACGAGGTCGTACGTTTCCTCGAGTGCCTCGACGATCACCGTGGTGTCACTGAGGACGGGCATGAAATTGGTGTCGCCTTGCCAGCGCGGGACGACGTGAGTGTGGAGGTGGTCTCCGATGGAGCCACCGGCCCCGTCACCGAGGTTCAAGCCGGCGTTGAACCCATCTGGTTCGAGGGCAACCTCGAGTGCGTCGAAGGTTCGCTGTTTCAAGCGGGCATGATCGAGCAGTTGGTCGTCGGTAAGCTCGCTGTAGTCGCCAGTGTGGGTTTGGGGGATCACCATCGTGTGGCCTGGGTTGTACGGATAGTTGTTCAGCATGACGAACGCGTGCTCGCTGCGTGCGACGAGGAGATTCTCCCTGTCTGTCTCCTGTTCGGGCAGTTCACAGAACACACAGTCGTCGATATCGGGGTTTTTGTCCGCTCGCCTGATCCACTCGATGCGCCACGGTGCGAACACCTGTTCCATACTGCCACCCACTCGAGGCGACGTATAGTACCCATTGAAACACCTCACAAGCACCCCTGAGAGCGGGCCGTTCCGTTCAGCGCCGGTACAAGCTCCGCTTGTACACAGCCGATCGATTACAAGCAACTAATGTGTCGTCTCGACTCGCCAAGTTGCGTGCTCGTTCTCGAGCGATCGAGTCTGCGGTTGTCCCGTTCCTCGCTCGCTGAACCGTTCAAACGTTTGAGAGTGGTCTATGAACAGTCTTGGCCGACCTAAGGCCGTAATATAGTAGATGTAATTACGTCTTTCGATCCGTTCGTGTCAGTCCACGAAATGAAACAGGGATTTAAGACTACACTACGGAATTGTTCCGATAATGGCAACGACAGACAACTCCGTCAATGGGATGACCGAGCACTGCGACGACTGCGATCTCGACACGCTTCACGAGGTGTCCGTCCAGATTCGAACTGAAAGTCTCAAAGAAGAGAACGCGCAGTTCTCCCGTGAGCCCTACCGTGTGGCTGAATGTCAACGGTGTGGTAACCGAACGAGTCAGCGGATGAACAACGCCTAGGGCTTCACTCGACTGTTGGTCCACCGGACTCGCTTGCCCTCGTTGCCCGGTCTCCCGATGTGACTCGAGTCACAGCCGTCGACGCTCGAAGATGTGCCGATCGCTGCCGCTGCGCTACTGTGTCGTTACTTCACAGCCGTCTTCGGTGAGGATGATCGTGTGTTCTTTCTGGCTGACGAGATAGCCATCGTCCTCTTTGAGCACGGGATAGCCGTGGACGATGTTGTTTCGCTTGAGCCGACGCAGCGCCATCTCCGCGCGATCGGTCTCGAGCCAGCGTGTCGCAAACGGCAGCGTGCGGAACTCCTCGGTGATCTGTTCTAAGGCCTTGCGGGCCTGTCGATCACGAACGGACCCCTCACGCTGGAGCGAGAAAATCTCCTCGCTTGCGCCTTCGGTGACCTTGCCGCCGCCGTCGGTCGCGAACGGCTCGATGGCAACGACGTCGCCGACCTCGAGCGTCGTGCCTTGCGAGACGGCACGGTTCGGGATGTTCGGGCTGGTGTGTTGTTCCCAGTGGCCCAGTCCGTGGCCAGTGAGGTTGACCACGGGGTTGAAGCCGTAGCCGTCGATGACGTCCTCAATTTCGGCCCCGATGTCGCTGGTGTTGATGCCGGGTTCGATGATATCAATCGCCGCCTCGAGGGCCTGTTCGGATGCTTCGGCCAACTCCGGATTCCCTGAGAGATCGACGGTGATCGCTGTGTCGGCGAGCCAGCCGTCGACGTGGACGCCGATATCGAGGTTGATCATCTCCTCGCCGAACGTCGAGTCGTCGTCGATGGATGGCGTCGCATGGGCCGCTTCCTCGTCGATCGAGATGTTGACCGGGAAAGCGGGCTTTGCGCCGAGTTCGCGGATGCGATCTTCGGCGTACTCAGCGATCTCGAGGTGGCTCGCGCCGACCTCGACGCGCTCGGCGGTCTCTTCGCGAACCTGTGCGAGGATCTCGCCGGCTTCGCGGTGTTTTTCGTACTTCTCGGATGTCAGATCCACCTCTGATTCGGCCATGCACCGGGGTTGTACCGGTCGACAAAAAGAGGTTCCGCCTCCAACTGGGATCGCTGCGGGTGACACGATTGCCCGAAGACGTACCGAGTGGCGTGCGAACGGCCGTCGAAACGGACGATAGTGTCACACACCTGTCTGAAACAGTCACCGGCGTTTTATCGCTCGCGCAAGTCAGAGTATCCGGCGTGAGAGACGCCACGTTCGGGCGGGCACGGCTGAGACGGGCTGCTGTCCCGAGTACGGGCGGCGGGTCTGAACTCGGCGGGCCGTGACGACAGCAGTCCGTCTGACCCGGCGAGGGACCCAGCAGATGGACTCCGTCGGCCTCGAGGTGGGTCCACCCTGTCGGCCACAGTCCCGGTCGACGGCTCGTCTTTTACCCACCTCGTTCGTGGTGTCGCTCGAGCGATGAGCCGACTCTCGCGCATGCGCGAAACGAAAAATTAGTATCGGAAATGCGAACGAGCGCGATCGATTGACGGCCCGTGTGTTGTGTTCGCGACCCGATATCGGTTGCAGACCTCCGTTCGGGGTGGCGACGAACCGTTGGGTTAGAACGGTGCTGGCGAAATTCCGCAGACTTACCACACCGGCCTGTGTACCTCCGACGACGATGACACCGGTTGCCCTGCTTGCAGTCTTCTGTGCGGTGATGGCAGCGATCGCGATCGGGCGACTGGTCGTCGATGAACAACCAGAGTACGTCGATATCGGTACGACGTTCGTTGTCGTCGGCATCACGGTGTTGGCCACGCTTTGGGTGTTCCTCGAGGAGCGTCTCCTCTCCCCAGTCGGCTGGCTACTGCTGGCGGTCGTCGGCGGGTGTGCCATCGTTGTTGGCGTCGCGGTGATTGCTCTGTACTGGGAGTAGGCGGCTACACCGAACGGTATCCGCTGGTGTGACTCTCATCCCTCCGGTTCTCGTCACGACTGCCGCTGGCGCGGGTTTTACACGATTGTTCCATAAACTCCTGATTCGCGGGGATGAAATTGAAAGACAAATCTATATTCGGATATTGGAAGACAAACGTCCAATTTCACTAAATCCGAGTTTCGCTCGTCTCGGTCAGCAAAACCCCGTAAACACATCACGTAGCACGTATAACTCGGTTTTGTATCGCCCCAACTTTTGCCGCCCCTAGATGGAAAAGGTAGACCTTTTACCTCCGTCGAAGAACCGTACAAATGAGATGAGCTACGACAAGATCGAAGTCCCTGAAGACGGGGAGAAGATCACGCTGAAAGACGGTTCCGAAACCGAACTCGAGGTCCCTGACAACCCGATCATCCCGATTCTCTACGGTGACGGTGTCGGAAGCGACGTCGGTCCCGCCGCACAGAGTGTGCTCGAGGCCGCCGCCGAGGCGACCGGTCGTGAGATCAACTGGATGCGCGTCTACGCCGGCGAGTCCGCCCGCGAAAAGTACGGCGAGAACCTGCCTGACGAGACCGTCGAAGCGATCAAAGAACACCGCGTCGCAATCAAAGGTCCGCTGACGACGCCCGTCGGCGCTGGCTTCCGTTCGCTGAACGTCGGCCTGCGCAAACTGCTCGATCTCTATGCGAACGTTCGACCAACCTATCACTTAGACGGTGTCCCATCGCCGGTCAAAAACCCTGGTGAGATGGACATGGTCACCTTCCGTGAGAACACCGAAGACGTCTACGCCGGCATCGAGTGGGAAGCCGGCTCCGACGAAGTCCAGCAGGTCAAGGAGTTCGTCGAAGACGAGATGGGCGCAACGGGCGTCATCCACGACGGTCCCGTCGGTATCGGCGTCAAACCGATCACCGAGTTCGGAACGAAGCGACTCGTCCGCGAGGCAATCGACTACGCCCTCGAGAACGACCGTGACTCCGTGACCCTCGTCCACAAGGGGAACATCATGAAGTTCACCGAGGGTCAGTTCCGCGACTGGGGCTACGAGGTCGCCAACGAGGAGTACGGTGACGAGGTCATCACCGAGGACACGCTTTGGGAGGAACGAGACGGCGAAGCGCCAGACGACGCCGTCGTCGTCAACGACCGCATCGCGGACAACATGCTCCAGCAGATCCTCACCCGAACCGACGAGTACGACGTCGTCGCGACGATGAACCTGAACGGGGACTACATGTCCGACGCCTGTGGTGCCCAGATCGGTGGCCTCGGCATCGCCCCCGGTGGCAACTTCGGTGAGGGCCTGATGCTCGCCGAACCCGTCCACGGTTCCGCGCCAAAGTACGAGGGTCAGGACAAGGTCAACCCGACCGCCATGATCCTCTCGGGTCGCATGATGCTCGAGTACATGGGCTGGAACGACGCTGCAGACCTCGTTCGTGATGCTGTCGAGGAGACCATCTCCTCCGGAAAGGTCACCTACGACCTCGAACGCCAGCTCGAGGACGCCGAGAAACTCGCCACCAGCGAGTTCGCCGAGGAAGTCGTCGACAACATCGAAAAGCTCGCATAAACGAGCTTTTCGTCCTCTGGCGGCGCAGCCGCCAGAACATCGAGAAACTGGCATAAGCCAGTTTTCGAGCGGTCGTTTCTCTTTCCTGCATTTTTCTGGACCAGCGAACTGGGACAGCGCTTGCTCCCCCATCGCAAACGAACCTACAGGCCTCGAGTCCAACCAGTAGCTTTTCGACGCGCTGTCCATGCGTCTCACGTATGGAGTCACCCGATCCGGAAACGCTGTGCGAGCGCGAGGATATCGAGTGTGAAACCGAGACGCGGTCCGTCACGCGCGGTGAACTCGAGGCGGCACGCGATCTCGAGACCCACGTGACAGTTGGCGTCGTCAACGACGGCGGCGACGTGTTGGTGAGCAACGACGGGAGCCGCGGCTGGACCCTGCCGGCTGCGCCCGTCGGCCACGACGACCACTGGACAGCGACTGCCAGTCGGGTCGCCGAGGCGGTCACCGGCGTCGACGTCACGCTCGACACGCCAGTTCGCATCCGTCGCATCGAGTTTCGCACCGACAGCGGCCAGACGCACACGACGTACAACATCGTCGTTCGGACGGCACCGGTCTCCGGACAGCCAGTCGGCGACGAGCCGATCAGTATCGCAGCGAACGAGGGGGCCGTCGGCGGGGCCGACGAACCGACCACTCCACGGCCGACACCCGAGGACCGGCTCTGGATCGATCGTGTCCCCGACAGTCAGGCGGACGGGATCGAAGCCGACGTTCGGGCGGTGCTCGAGTGAGGCGACGATCCACGCTCCAGCGTGTGGGAGTCGACCGATACCGGGTCGTAACGCTCTCGGTGTGCTCGCACGTAGCCACCCGCAATGGCTGAGGTACACGTTGTCGGCTCCGAGACGGAACGGGCGGACGCCTTTGCGGTCCGACAGACCGTGTTCGTCGAGGAACAGGGCGTCGACGAGACCCTCGAGTACGACGAGCACGAGGACGAAGCGACCCATTTCGTCGCCTACGACGGCGACGAACCGATCGGGGCCGCCCGACTGCGGGAACCCAAACCGGGGCTCGGAAAGGTCGAACGCGTGGCGGTACTCGAGTCATGCCGCGAGTCGGGAGTTGGCCGCGAGTTGATGGTCGCCGTCGAAGCCCGCGCGCTCGAGCAGGGCTTGACATCGCTCAAACTCCACTCACAGACTCGCGCCGCCGAGTTCTACCGCGGGTTGGGGTACGAACAGTACGGCGAGGCGTTCATGGAAGCCGACATTCCCCACGTGAAGATGCGAAAATCGCTCGAGTGACGTGGCAGCCGACTCGACTCGCGCACTCAGCCGAGGCGTTGTTCCCACTCCTGGGCCGTCATCGACTCGCCGGTGACGCCGTCGGGCCCCTGTGCGGCCAGTAAAACCGCTGCGTCGTTCATCACGTCGGGCTGGAGGATCTCTTCACGTTCGGCTGCCGGGAGATGGGCCCAGATGTCGGTGTTGACTCGCCCGCCCGGATCGAGTCCGTTGACGGTGACGCCATAGGGCTCGCTCTCGAGGGCGGTCGCCCGGGTGAGTCCCTCGAGTCCCCACTTCGAGCTCACGTACGCGGCTGCGCCGGGGATCGCACGCCGACCGAGTCCGGAGGAGATGTTGATGATGGTCCCGTGGCCCTGTTCGTACAGCTGGGGGACGGCCGCACGGGTGAACAGGAAGACGCCTTTGAGGTTGACCTCGAGGACCCTGTCCCACTCGTCTTCGGTGATATCTCCGAGTTCGTCGTGATCGTCCTTGTGAAGTAGGCTCACACCCGCGTTGTTGACGAGGGTGTCGAGTCGGCCGAACCGCTCGAGCGTTCGGTCGATCACCCGTTCGACGTCGTCGCTGTCGCGGACGTCCGCCGGCACGACGAGTGAGTCGCCCGGCAACTCGGCAGCGACGGTTTCGAGCCGTTCGGAATCGCGTGCAGTGAGCACGACCCGTGCACCGTCCTCGACGAAGCGTTCGGCCATTGCCCGTCCCAGTCCGCGGCTTGCGCCCGTGACGACGATCACGTCATCCTCGAGTGCTGTCATTGAGTGGTGGTTGGTGCCATGGCTCTTGAACCTTCGTTCGACGGAACGACCGGTGCGGGGCCAGACGGCTGTCAGTCGGCACCGAGTCGGTCCCGTCCGTACTTGCCGACGAGGCCGACGATTGCGAGCGCCATCGCGCCCGCGAAGGCGACGACGAACGCCGACATCGGCTCCGTGACCGTCTCGAGTTCCTCGAGGACGAACTCGCCCGCGAGGACGGTCGCGATGAGAAACAGCACGATGCCGCCGAGATTCGCGAGGTGGGAGTTCGTCTCGGGGACGACGTCGGGATCGTTCAGCAAGTAGAGGATCACCGCGAGCGCGAAGGGGGTGCCGACGAGGCCAAAGGCGAGCACGAGCACGAGCAGTTGAAAGAACGCGCCCTCGAGAAACGCGCCGCCGGCCGAGGCGAGGGCGACGACGACGAGGGCGGCCCGGTACCGCGAATCGTCGACAGACTGCTCCCAGCCGAGTTTGTCGGCGACGAGATACGGCGGCACGATCGTGTTCCCGCCGAGCGTCGAGACGGCGGCGCCCCAGAGACCGGCGAGGAACAGCCAAGTCGCGTACTCGCCGGCGACGGGGCCGAGCGCTTCGGCGGCCTGAATCTCGTTGATCGTCGCGGGGTCGACACCAGCGGCGGGGAGGACACTCGCCGCAACGAGGAAGATCGCGAGACTGTAGATCCCGAAGGCGACGAGCATCGAACTCACGACGTCGATGGTGGCGAGATCTCGATCACCGTCTGTCCAGCCACGCGCGCGCATCGTGTAGCTTTGCATCGTCAGGAGCGTGATATGGACTGCGCCACCGAGGACGCCTGCGGCGACGACGGCACCGCCGACACCGGCTGGCATTTCGGGGGCCAGCCCGGAGACGGCCGCAGCCGGATCGATCGGGACGACGAACGCCGACGCGACGAACGTGAGGACGACCAGCGAGACGAGCACTTTCGCACCGAGTTCGGCGAACCGATAGCCACCACCCGCCAGCCCAAGCGCGAGGATCACCGCCCAGGTGAGTCCCCACAGTCGGGGGTCAGCCAGTGCAGCGATGCCGATGCCCGCGCTTCCAACGATCGTCGCGCTCACATCGGCAAGCGTTTTCATAATCACAAGCTGGGCAAGCCCCGCAGCCAACACGACGTCGACGACGAGCACCCAGGCCCAAAACGAGCCGAGATGGTCTTCGACGACGGCGACGATTCCCGCCTCGGTGAGCAGTCCCAGCCGCATCGCGAGATACTGGCCGACGGTGCCGAGGATCGCCGAAAGGATGACGACCCACAGCAGTGCGTAGCCAAAACTCGCTCCGGCGACGAGCAGGCTGACCATCGTCGCCGGTCCCGCCGCAATCGCGCCGGCCAGCCACGTCGGCCCTAATCGGCTGAACACCCTTCCGAACGCAGTTCGCTCCTGTGATCGTGTCTCCGTTGCCATCGTGCTCCCTTGACGATGAGATGGTATAACAGCATGGTATTACTCGCTACTAGCCTCTCGAGCGGAGCTGCCTCGAGTGCGTTAGTCGTTGTCCTGCCAACTCGGCTGTTCCCGTGGCGGACTGAAGATGTCGACGCCGCGGACCGTCTCCTCGCCGCGGTTCTCGGCCGCGTGGGGTTGGTCGCCCGGGATCGCGTACGAATCTCCCGACCCGCAGACGACCTCCTCACCGTCCGAGCGGAAGACGAGTTCACCCTCGTAGATGAACCCTGTCTGCTCGTGGGGGTGGCTGTGTTCGTCGACGACCGCGCCGGGTTCGATCTCGAAGTGTTGGACGTTCATGTCCTCAGCGCCGGCCAGCAGCGCCAAGTGGACGCCGTCGGCGGCTTCGGACGGTTCACAGTCGGACAGTGACACGCGTTCCATACGACTCGAGAGGACGCGCTGGCGCATAATACCGGGTGTCGGCGGGACGGGCAACCGTTTCAGTTTCACCACGCGTGGCGAAGGTTGAACTAGCAGCCGCGATCATCTCGAGGTATGTACGCTGTCGTCGGCTGTAGCGAGTGTTCGAACCTCTGGATCATCGAGGGTCGCTCGGAGACGACCCAGTGTCCCCGCTGTGGCTCCCGGCGGGCCTTCGAGAAACGCAAGAAGTTCGTCGAGACCGAGGACGCAGGCCACGCCCGCGACGTGCGCGCATCGATGCTTGCGAGCCGGCAGGGCGAGGGCGAGGCGTTTGCCAAACTGGACTCCTACGACGCTCTCGAGGACGAGGTGGCCGACGGTGTCATCGACGACGCGGAGTATCTCGAGGCATCCGGACTCGACGTCGACGCGGTCACAGCGGCCGGTGATCGTGATCCGCGCGGACCGACACGCAGCGGGAGCAAAAAGGAGATCGTCGAAGCGGCGCTCGAGGACCTCGAGCGACCGACAGCAGACGAGGTGGTCGACTACGCCAGCGAGCGCGGCGTCTCGGCGGGGGACGTCGAAACCGTACTCGAAAAACTCACGAGACGTGGTGTGGTCAGCGAGAGTCGTGGCCGTTACCGACTGCTCTAAGGAGTCGAAGCGGTGTCGAACGGCAGGATTTTCCACCACGGGCCGCAATGAGTGGCAAATGGACGAGACGGTGGACGCACAGGGGACGGCGATCGGTGTCGGCACGCTCCTTGCGCTTGGCTTGTTCGCGTACGGTCGGTACATCAACGAGACGGTGCTGGGACTCGATGCCGCGTCGCTGGCGATCGGTGCGTTCGGCGCGACCTTCGCTGCGGTTTCGCTGCTCCACGGCGCGTACGGTCGCCGGGACTTCGCCATCGCTCACGGGGTCGCCGCCCTCGGCCTGTTCCTCGTCGCGCCGGCCTCGAGCGGGGAGCAAACTCTCGGGGGCTATCTGTTGCTCGTCGCTGGCGGGGCCTACATCGCCGTCGTCACGATTCGGACTCGAAACGCTGACCGCGAGGTCGCCGGATAGGGGTTCCAACTACCGGCCGAGGTCTTCGTGGGCGCTTGCCAGATGCCGGGAGGCCAGCGCCGCGAGCAAGGAGAGTTCGCCTGCAAGCGCGCCGACGGCGATGATCTCGGCCAGCGCGTCGGCGTTCGACCCGGCTGGCTCGCCGCCGCCACGGAGGCCGAGGACCTCGAGCGCTTCGGCCTGGGTCGGCAGCTTCGTTCCGCCACCGACGGTGCCGACCTCGAGGGAGGCAAGCGAGACGCTGGCATACAGGTCGGTGGTGCCGTCCTCGCGCTCGCGGGCGTCCATGGTCGTGATCGTGTTCGCGGCTTCGACGACCTGCGCTTCGTCTTGGCCGGTCGCGAGGAAGGCGGCCGCAACGACGTTGGCCGCGTGGGCGTTGAAGCCGAGACTACCGGCTTTGGCGCTGCCGGTGAGGTTTTTGCGTGTGTTCGCCTCGGCGATGGCGTCGGCGGTCGTGTGCAGTCGCTGCTCGACGAGTTCGCCGGGGATCAGGACATCGGCCGTGACGGAGCGTCCGCGGCCCTCGACGGCGTTGATGGCGGCGGGTTTTTTGTCCGAACAGAGATTTCCCGAGAGCGCGACGAGCGACGCGGGCGTCTCCGACTCGACGATCTCACAGGCTTCGCCGGTCGCGATGGTAGCCATGTTCATCCCCATCGCGTCTTTCGTGTCGTAGGCGAATCGAAGGTAGACGGAGTCGCCGACGACGTACGGTTCGATATCGATCAGTTCGCCGTGGCTCGTCGTCGACTCGGCAGCCTCGAGCAGCGTCTCGAAATTGTCGGTGACCCACTCGACCGTCTCGGCGGCTTCTGCGACGCCGGCGACCCGAAACACCGGGGCGCGGGTCATCCCGTTTTTCGTCACTCGAGCGTCGGCGCCGCCGGCGGTGTCAATCACGCTGAGGCCACGGTTGACCGACGCGAGCAACGCACCCTCGGTCGTCGCCAGCGGGAGATAGTGCTCGCCGTCCGCTGCGCCGCCATCGACGGCGACCGGGCCGACGACGCCCATCGGGATCTGGGCTGCACCGATCATATTCTCGATGTTCGGCTCCGCGGCCTCGGCGGGGAACGTGTAGTCGCCGATCGTCTCGAGGTCGGTGTCGGTCTCGCGTTCGATCAACAGCCGACGGGCCGCAGCAGCCGTGTCGGCATCCGTGTGGTCCTCGAGTTCGTGAAGCCGAATCTCGCCCTCGCGCACCCGTTCGACGAGGTCCTCGGGGTCTGTCATGGGTTGGCCAAGACAGCGGCCGGTCGTAAGGATTGCTGATTCCACTCGTCTCATCTCGCTTCTCGAGTGCTGACGCTGTCGGCTCGCTCGAAACCGCGAACTGTCGAGGGCTGGACGGACTTAGGAGGCGTTCGTCGGGGACTCCTCGCTCGAGGCGCGGTACTCGATGAGGAGTTCGTAACAGACGAGTCCGAAGACGGCACACGCGCCGATGGTGGTGATCAGCAGGGAGCGGCCACCGTCTGCGGTGCCAGCGAACGCGAGCGCTAAGACGGCCGTGGCGACGGCGGCGAACTGCACGCGAGTGCGAGGTGGGACGTCGTCGTCGGTCGCGGCGAGATACAGCTGTGGTGCGGCGATGGCGACCCCGGCAAACAGGAGAAACGACAGGATCGGATACTCTCGAAGGACGATTCCGTACTGGAGTTCGACGATGATCGACCCGGCGAGGGCGAGCACGAACAACAGGAGCGAGCCGAAGACGATGCGGCTGTTGCGATCGATCATACGGAGGCGTCCACACGAGACGTGGTCAAGCTTGTGCACAGATGCAGTTTCAGAGGGCGCGGCCACTTGTCGGCCGCCGTCCCCTTGCCATTGGCTCGGACTGTCTGTCACTCGAGACAGTACCTGTAACTGTTAACTGCCCAACCAGAGTAGCGAATGCTAACACNCCGTCCCCTTGCCATTGGCTCGGACTGTCTGTCACTCGAGACAGTACCTGTAACTGTTAACTGCCCAACCAGAGTAGCGAATGCTAACACATGACATTAAATGGCGAACCGACTACGGCAGCGGTCACCGCAGCGAACGTCCGCCGAACGTACCGGCTTGCCGAGCCGGTGCATGCAGTCGACGGCATTTCGCTGTCACTTGGTGACGGGTCGTTTACCGCGGTCATGGGACCGAGCGGGTCGGGGAAAAGCACCTTGATGAACCTGATCGGCTGTCTAGACACGCCGACTGCGGGGCGCGTTACGGTCAGTGGCGAAGCGATCGGCGCACTTTCCGACGCCGAGCGAGCACGGCTCCGGGGCACCGAGATCGGATTCGTCTTCCAGACGTTCAACCTCATGCCGCGGCTGACTGCCGCCGAGAACGTCACCCTGCCGCTGGTCTTTCACGACGCTGTCGAGGCGAGTCGACACGAACGGGCCGAACAGTTACTCGAGCGCGTCGGCCTCGGCGACCGACTCGAGCACACGCCGAGTGAGCTCTCGGGCGGCCAGCGCCAGCGGGTTGCCATCGCTCGGGCGCTCGCAAACGATCCGACGCTCGTGTTAGCCGACGAGCCGACGGGGAACCTCGATACGGAAACGGGTGCCGAGGTTATGGACCTGTTTGCCGAACTCAACCGTGCGGGGACGACGATACTGCTGGTTTCCCACGAACGACAGGTCGCGGAGTACGCCGATCATATCGTCCACCTCGTCGACGGCTACCTCGAGGAGATCGAACATCTCGGTGCACCTCGAGACGTGGCGGTCGGTCACCAAGCACTCACTGCGACACAGCCGTCCGACGAGGAGGTGCAAACGGACCCATGAATCTCCGGGAGAGTCTGCGAATCAGTTGGCGTTCGATCCGTTCGCATAAGCTTCGGTCGACGCTGACGACGATTGGCGTTATCATCGGTATCGCTGCTGTGATCACGTTCATGGTACTCGGTGGCGGGTTCACAGAGAGCGTCGTCGGTGATATCGAAGCCGAACAGGAGCCAGTGATGACCGTCCAGACCCAGACAGAGCCGGAGGCGGGTGTCGGCATCATGCTCGTCGAGACGCCGATCTACACGGAACGCGATGTCGAGGCGCTCGAGGCGATCGACGACGTCGAGTTCGTCGCCCCGGACGGCTCGCTCGAACTCGCTCAGACGGATCTCGGCGACGAGCAGGTAACCGGCGTGATCGGCGCACAGGCGACGACGGCTGATCGGTTCGAGCATTCGACGTTCGTCGAGGGAGAGCCGTTCGAAGGGGAGGACGAAGCCGTGATCAACGAACAGACCAGCCAGCTGTTCGACGACAACGTCTCGGCTGGCGATGAGCTCTCGCTGACGTTCGAAGACGGTGAGACGGCAGACGTCACAGTCAGCGGTGTCGTCGAGGCCGAACTCGGTGAACAGACGCCGCCACAGCTGTTCGTGCCCGTCGACTCCTACTACACGACGACAGTCGAGACGCCACGTGGCGAAGAAACACGGGCGTATCCATCGCTGGTGGTCGGCACCGAACGCATCGACGACGTCGATCCGGCCCAGGAGGCAGTTACCGAGTACCTCGAGGACGACTCCGATGCAGCCGAGTTGAAACAGGACGACCACGAGATGCAGGCCCAGACCGTCGAGGATACGATCGAGCAGTTCACCGATATCGTCGATCAGCTGACGGTGTTCATCGGTGCCGTCGCCGCGATCGCGCTCGTGGTCGGTTCGATCGGGATCGCCAACATCATGATCGTCAGCGTCACCGAACGAACCCGCCAGATCGGGATCATGAAAGCCGTCGGGGCGACCAAACGCGACGTGATGCAGCTGTTTCTCGTCGAGTCAGTCATCCTCGGCGTGATCGGTTCGATCGTCGGCGTCGCCGCCGGGCTCGGTGCTGGCTACCTCGGCGTGTGGCTGCTCGAGTGGCCGATGGCGTACCCGCTCGACTGGGTCGTCATCGCGATCGTCGTCGGCATCGGTGTGGGTGTCGTCTCCGGACTCTATCCCGCCTGGCGGGGTGCCCGTGTCGACCCAATCGAAGCGCTACGCCACGAGTAGTGCCGTCGGAAGGTCGGCAGCCAACGCCGACCAACACGTCGCTGTCGTGTTCCTCTCGAGCGACGAATGTTCGAGAATCAACAGTATTACCAGCTGGAATCTAATCGTCAACCGATGATCGGACCACTGCTCGTCCTCGCCGGACTCGGCGCGATCGGCGTTGGCTGCTGGAAGCTCCGGCCAGCCTATCACGTGTATCGCGGCGACACCGACGACGTCGTCACGATTGAACACGCCACGGGCCCCGTCGAACTCGAGGGCACCGCGAGCATTGTTGATGGAACCGTGGCGGCACCGCTGACCAAGCGTGATTGTCTCGCTTACGAGTACGAGGTCGAAGAGTACCAGTCCAGCGGCAAGAACTCGTCGTGGAACACGGTCGAGACGGGGTCCGACGCGGTCCGGTTCCGACTCGAGGACGAGACGGCGAGCGTCCAGGTCGATCCCGACGGGGCCACGCTGGCGCTGAAGACGGCAACTACGGTCGAGGTCGACGGCGGCGAACCCGAACCGGACCCTATCAAGGAGTTCCTCGAGACCGAGTCGGATCTCGAGTCGGAGAACACCGCGCTCGATCTCCGCGTCGTCGAACTCGTGACCGGCAACGACCGACGGTATCACGAACGGCGACTCGAGGCGGGTGACGACGGCTACGTCCTCGGCCAGTCGCGGTACGATATCGACGCGCGAGAGACCATGCGAGACGTGAGTGCAGTGATCGAAGACGGGCCGGAGACGCCGGCGTTCGTCGTCTCTGACTCCCCGCAGGACGGCGCAGCACGACTCCTCGTCAAACCCGTCCTTCCGTGGCTGGCTGGGGGGCTCGTCGTTGCTCTCCTTGGCGGCTGGCTGGCTACACCGTCGGGGCTCTTCTAGCGTTTAACCGAGGACTCAAGCGAAAACCGCGGCCAGTGCGATGGGTCTGCCATCGGTTCGGTTAGGACACGAAAACCTGTTGTCGAAACAGACCAATAGCGCTAGCACTTTCTATTGGCGTACCAGTCGGTGGTTATCACCCATAATCAGATACCGAAGGAAAAAGTTATTCAATAGCATCTTGTGATGTCTAGCAACCACAGGTGACGTGATATGGTAAAAATGGAAACGGCAGAGCTGGAAACCGATCTAAGTTTGTTCAAATACGACTCCCTCGAGCAGTTGCCGCCCCAGTATCGGGACCTCGAGACGTCCGAACGAACCGAACGCATCGAGGCGGCACTCGAGGAACTCGGCGACGACGTCGTGATCCTCGGCCACAACTATCAGCGCCAAGAAATCGTCGAACACGCCGACTTCATCGGTGACTCCTACCAGCTCTCGAAGGAGGCTGCCAACGCGGACGCCGAGTACGTGATCTTCGGTGGGGTGACGTTCATGGCCGAGAGCGCGGACATTATCACCGACGACGACCAGACGGTGATCCTCCCGAGTATGGAAGCCTCCTGTCCGATGGCAGGGATGGCCGAAGCGCTGCAGGTCGACGCTGCATGGGCCGAGATCACGGCCGCAACACCCCACGAGACCATCATTCCGATCACGTACATGAACTCCTATGCGGATCTGAAGGCGTTCTGTGCGAGCCAGGGTGGACTCGTCTGTACCTCCTCGAACGCCCACAAGGCCTTCGAGTACGCCTTCGAGAAGGGTGATAAAGTCCTGTTCTTGCCCGACAAACACCTCGGGGAGAACACCGCCCACAGACTGGGGATGGAAGACGCAATCGCCGAGTGGGACCCGTGGGACCCCGAGGGCAAGGATGCCGCAGCGGTCGCCGAGAGCGACATCATCCTCTGGGATGGCTACTGTCAGGTCCACGAACGGTTCACGACCGACCACATCGAGCAGGTTCGAGATTCGAACCCGGACGCACAGGTCATCGTCCACCCCGAATGTCGGCGCGAAGTCGTCGAAGCCGCCGACAAAGCCGGCTCGACAGCCGAAATCTGTCGCACCGTCGAGGAGGCCGACCCCGGCGACACGTGGGCGATCGGCACCGAGATCCACCTCACCGAGCATCTCCAGCGCTGGCATCCGGACGTGAACGTCCTCCCGTTGTGTGGGGACGCCTGTATGGACTGCAACGCGATGCGCCAGATCGACCCCAACTACCTCACGTGGGTACTCGAGGAACTCGTTGCGGGCCGCGAGCGCAACGTGATCGACGTCGCCCCCGAGGAGAAAGAACTGGCCGGACTCGCCCTCGAGCGAATGCTCGAGATCTAACCATGACTGAGACACCAGACCACGACACGACGGACGTACTGATCGTCGGCTCCGGCATCGCCGGCTGTGCGGCAACACTCGCGGCGGCGCGGGCGGGCGCTGATGTCTGCCTCGTGACGAAAGCGCAGCGGCCGGACGACGCGAGCACCGACTGGGCCCAAGGCGGGATCTCGACCACCCGCGGCGATCCCGAGAGCCTGAAAGCCGACATGCTGGCGGCCAGCGACGACACTGCAGACGAGGACGCGATCGACGTCCTCCTTGAGGAGGCCGACGACGCCATCGAGGACGTGTTGCTCGAGACCCTCGAGATCGAGTTCGACGAGGGCGACGACGGGTTCGACTACACTCGCGAGGCCGGCCACTCGAGTCGGCGGATTCTCCACGTCGACGCGATGACGGGCACGCACATCCTCCGGCCGTTTCTCAACTACCTCGACGACCACGAGCGCGTCGAGATTCGACAGGACACGGCAGCCCTCGACCTCATCACTCACGAGGGACGGATCCACGGCGTGCTGACCGACGAGGCGGCCGACGGTCACCCGATCTTCGCCGGCGCGACGATCCTCGCAACGGGTGGGATCGGCGAACTGTACTCCCGATCGACGAACCCCGCCGATGCGACGGGCGACGGGATCGCTATGGCTGCGCTGGCCGGAGCCGAGGTGGCCGACCTCGAGTACGTCCAGTTCCATCCGACCGCGTACGCCGGTTGCGAGGCACAACGAGACTCGAGGCAGAGCGGCGGAGCCACAGAGCAGGACGATCCGTTTTTGCTCTCCGAGGCGCTGCGCGGCGAAGGCGCGGTGTTGCGAAACGGCGAGGGCGATCGGTTCATGGCCGACTACCACCCCGACGCCGAACTCGCACCGCGGGACGTCGTCGCCCGCGCCGTCGCCCACGAACGCGAAGCGACCGGCGAGGTCGTCTTGGACGTGCGCACGCTCGAGGGCGAGTTCGAATCCGAATTCCCCGCGATCGCACGGATGTGTCGCGACCGAGGTGTCAAGGGCGCAGAAATCCCCGTCGCGCCCTGTGAACACTTCCTCTGTGGCGGAATCGACGTCGACGCGTTCGGACGAACCTCGCTCGACCGACTCTACGCCGTCGGCGAGTGTTCACGGACCGGCGTTCACGGCGCGAACCGACTAGCGAGTACAAGCCTGCTCGAGGGACTCGTCTGGGGGCTGCGTGCTGGCGCGGATGCAACGGGTCACGAGCCCGCCGTCGTCGAGGTACCCGACCTTCGTAACAGCGACCCAGACCTGCCTGAACGCTTTGCCACCGAGAAGGCCATCCGACTCAAGCAGACGATGGATGCGTCGCTGGGCCTCGAGCGCGACCCGGACGAAATCGCCCGCGCGAGCGCCGTTCTCCGGCGGCTCAAAGGCGAACTCGACGCCTACATTCGCACGCGGACGGCTCGCGAACTGTACGAACTTCGGCACGCCTGTGTCACCGCCTTGCTGATCGCACGGGCAGCGAGCGAGAACCCCGATTCGAAAGGCTGTCACTACGTCGTTGCCGACTCGAGTGAGACGGTCGACCACACCCATGCTTACTGACACACAGATCGAAGACTGGCTCCGGGAGGACCTCGGCCACCACGACGTTACCAACGAGGTGCCGGGTGAGACGGATGGCCGACTCGTCGCGAACGAATCCGGCGTCGTGGCGGGCCTCGAGGCCGCGCGGGCGGTCTTCGACTATCTCGACGTCGACGTGGTCGACGCGCTCGAGGACGGCACCGCCGTCGAACCGGGCGACAACCTCCTCCGCGTCGAGGGACCAGCCCGCGGCGTGCTCCGTGGCGAACGCGTTGCAGTGAATCTCGTCGGTCACGCAGCCGGCATCGCGACCGCCACCCACGAGGCCGTCGAGGCGGCCCGCACCGAATCCGACGACGTTCGGATCGCCGCCACGCGGAAGACGACGCCCGGCCTGCGCGGCCTCGAGAAACGCGCCGTCGTCGCGGGTGGCGGCGACACCCACCGGCTGGACCTCTCGCATATGGTGATGGTGAAAGACAATCATATCGCCGAACTGGGCCTCGAGGACGCGATTTCTCACTTCCGTGAGCGCGTTTCCTTCACGACGAAACTCGAGGTCGAGGTCGAAACCGTCGACGACGCCCCGCGGGCGGCCGCAGCGGGAGCGGACATCGTCCTGCTCGACAACATGGCTCCCGACGACGTCGCGGCGGCTGTCGGCGCACTCGAAGACCACGACGTCCTCGCGGAGGCCAGTGGTGGGATCACTCTCGAGGCCGTCCCGGACTACGCCGCAACGGGCGTCGACGTGATCTCGATGGGAGCACTCACGCATTCGGCACCGTCGCTCGATCTTTCGTTTCGGACGGGTGCGTGAGGCAAGGATTGGGACTCGAGTCAACAGTGCGAGGGTTCTGATTCAAACCTAGATGCCGCAGTCGCCGCTCACGGTCGTTCGAGTTGGGAGGCGAGAGCTGGGATTTGAACCACGCCCAGACGGTCCGGGTCACTCGCTTCGCTCGTTTCCCGGGCTGCGACTGGTCTGATTCAAATCCAGATGCTGCAGTTGCCACTCACGGTGTGTTCGCGTCGACATGCGAGGGCTGGGATTTGAACCCAGGGACCCCTACGGGAGCGGGTCTTAAGCCCACCGCCGTTGGCCTGCTTGGCTACCCTCGCACAGAAGTGCACTTGAGGATAGTACCCCACCCGGAATGTGCGTTTCGATGTCGATCCCGACTGGATGACACACGCCGTCTTACGGCGAGCCGTTACCAGTCGACACTTAGGGTGCCGTCGCCGTGGGGGTCGGGCGCGATCTCCTCGTCGGTTCGGCGGTCGATCACGTGAATACAGCCGTCGTCTTTTTTCGCCGGGCAGACATCCGCCGCACGAACGTTGTGCTCGAGGTCGTCCTCACCGAAGAAGTAGGTGGTCGGCTGGGCGATGCCGGATTTGATAGACATCTCCCAGTTGTCGCTGACCTCGGCGCACTTGCCCGCGCCGAAGCACTTGTTCGCCTCGAAGATGATCTTGTAGGGCTTTTCCTCGATCGGCGGTGCATCCGACGAGCCGACGTCGCTCGCGCGCTGGATACCGTCGTCGTCGCTCATTAGCTGATGGTTCGGCTCCGTGGTCTTTCGCGTTACGGTCGAACGCCGACTGCGTGGCTATATGGTGGCCGCCACCTGTCGAATCTCAGCCAGCACTGACGGCTCGAGGTGCGTTCATTCAGTCGCCATAACTGTGTGTTATTACGACACGAGGTTTTTGTGTCTGGCGACCGACTATCATGGTATGCCTCACGGCCAAGACGTCGAAAACGACACGTCAGAGATTTCATCCGAGTACGAATGTCTCCAGTGTGGACACATTGTCAGGGCCGAAACTAATCCCGGTGAATGCGAGAAGTGTGGTGGTGACTTCCACAACCGGGCCAAATCGGTCGAATAGCCGTTTGCGAGACTGATCGCTCGAGCCGTACTGGCTCCGATATAAAATGGGACTCGCTCGAGTCGCCGAGCCTCGGCGTTACTCGTAGTCGACGGAGACCGACTCGAGGACGACCTCGTCTCGTGGCTTGTCGTTGCGGTCGGTGTCGACGGAGCCGATCTCGCGGACGACGTCCATCCCGTCAGTGACTTTCCCGAAGACGGAGTGGCGGTCGTCGAGATGTGGCTGGGCGTCGAGCGTGATGAAAAACTGCGAGCCGTTGGTGTTCGGCCCGGAGTTGGCCATGCTCAGGACGCCTGCATCGTCGTGGCGCAGCTCGTCGTGGAACTCGTCGTCGAACTGGTAGCCGGGGCCGCCGCGTCCGGTTTCGGTCGGGTCGCCACCCTGAATCATGAAGCCGTCGATGACACGGTGGAAGGCGACGTCGTCGTACAGCGGCTCGCCCTCGATTTCCTCGCCCGACTCGGGGTCGGTCCACGTTTTCCCGCCCGTCGCCAGCCCGACGAAGTTATCGACGGTCCGTGGTGCGCGGTCGTCGTACAGTTCGACATCGATGTCTCCCTTGTTAGTGTGAAGGGTCGCAGTAACGTCTCCCATAGCGTCAGCGACGGCGGGCCGACAGAAAACGGTAGTGGTCTCGAGTCGCGGTGCCCACGACGAACCCACCGTAAAGCCCGGCAGTCGCAGGTGGCACGAGGCGGCCGCAGATACATACCGGCGGTCGTGGAACGACGCTGCATGGACACTGGAACGCATACGGCCGAGGAGGTCACGCTTGCGCGACTCCCTTCCGGCGTAGAACTCACGACGACGATCCACCGGTATCACGGCATCGAGGACGGCCCGACCTGCTACGTTCAGGCGGCCCAACACGGCCGCGAGATCAACGGCGCTGAAACGCTCCGACGGTTTCACGAGCGCCTGTCGCTCGAGGAACTGTCTGGGACCGTCGTCGCCGTCCCCGTCGCGAACCCGCTGACGTTCGATCGCGTCTCCTACACGACGCCGGAGGTGCTCGACAGCGTCAACCCGAACATGAATCGGGTCTGGCCCGGCGACGTCGAAGGCAGTCTCCACCAACGTATGGCAGCCCGGCTCTGGGAGGAGATCAGTCAGGCTGACGCTATCGTCGATCTCCATACGGGTAGCCCGGATATGCTCCCCCACGTCGTCTATCAGGAAGGTGACGAGGATGCCCGACAGCTCGCGGCAGCGTTCGGAACCGGTCTCTTGCTCTCCGAACAGGCGAACGACGACGCCAGAGACGAGTGGCACCGGCGCGGGTTCGCGGGGAAACTTCGTGTCGTCGCCGCCGAGGAGGGGATTCCAGCGATCACACCCGAACTCGCACACAACAAGCAGATCGTCGAAGCCGTCGTCGAGATCGGTGTCGACGGACTGCTCGACGTCTGTCGCCACCTCGGAATGCTTCCCGGCGACATCCCCGAGCGAGCGCAGACGGTCGCTCGCAACCATCTCGGACAGGTCACGGCCACTGAATCAGGGCTGTTCCGCCCGGACCCGACGCTCGAGGTCGGCCAGTTCGTCAGCGAGGGTACGACGGTCGGGACGGTGTACAATCCGACGACCTACGAGCCGCTCCACGAGGCGTCGACGGATCGAGGCGGCCTGCTCTACGTGCTCACACAGGAGGCGACCGTCGTCGCGGGCGACCAACTGGCGAGTGTCGCGTTGGTCCGCGAGCGGTGAGCGACGCCCCGTCTCAGCAGGTCGAAAAGCCACCGTCGACGACCAGTCCGTGGCCGCTGACGAACGACGCCTCGTCGCTTGCGAGAAAGAGGACTGCGTTCGCGATCTCTTCCGGTTCCGCCAGCCGCTTGAGCGGGTACTCCTCGGCCATCGCCTCGCGGGCTGCCTCGGGGTCGTCCTGTCCTGCCAGATACTGCTCGAGCAGTTGGGTCTCCGTAAAGCCCGGACAGACGGCGTTGGCACGGACGCCGTAGGGACCAGCCTCGGCGGCGATGGTCCGGGTCATGTTCAACACGGCGGCTTTGGTCGTCGAGTAGGCTGCCTGTTTGGGCAACCCGAGGAAACTCGCCAGCGAGCCGATGTTGACGATCGAGCCGTGGCCCTGTGCTTTCATATGTGGCAGTGCGGCGTGACAGCCGTTCCAGACGCCGTTGATGTTGACGTCGACGACGAAATCACGGATCTCGTCGTCGATCTCCTCGAGGCTGCTACCGGGGTGACCGATGCCGGCGTTGTTGACCACCACGTCGAGGCCGTCGTCCTCGGCGACGTCGTCGATGACGGCATGGACGGCCTCGCTGTCGGTAACGTCGAGTTCGGCGAACGTCGCGTCCCCGCCAACGGCTTCGATCTCGGCGACGGTCTCCTCGCCGCCGTTGGGATCGATATCCGTCACGATCACTCGCGCGCCCTCCTCGGCACACCGTTTGGCCGTCTCCTCGCCGATCCCTGACGCTGCACCCGTGATAACAACTGTCTTGTTCTCGAGTCGCATACGCGGTCATCGGACGGACACTATATAAATTGGTTCACTGTTTTCGAGCGACTACGACTCGACGGGTGGGAAACTGTGGAGAGATTCTCGTCTCGAAACGACACCAGACGGTGTCCGTGTGTAACGACGCCACCAAAAAAACGCACGACAGTCGATCGAACAGCGGTCCCTGTCGATCAGAACGCCCGAAGTTCCTCGAGGACCGCTTCAGCGCTGCCATCAGCGATGACGTCGCGAGCCGTCTCGAGGCCCTCCTCGAGCGAGTCGACGTCTTGGCGGGCGTACATCCGGAACGCGCCGTTGAGCGCGATGGCGTCGGCGAACTCGTCGTCGCGCTCGCCGGCGAGGACGGCCTCGGTGATCGACGCCGAGTCTGCGGTGACGTCGTCGACCTCGAGGTCTTCGTTTTCCATCTCCATGCCGTACTCGGCGGTTTCGATCTCGTAGTCCTCGAGTTCGTCGTTGCCTTCGTCCCACTCGGCGACCTTCGTGTAGCCGGGGCGGATGTCGTCGTAGCCCTCCATTCCCTGGAAGAAGATCGCCCGCGAGAATTCGAGTTCGTCGCTTTCCGCGATGAGGTCGCTCATCTTCTTTGCGAACGCGAGGTGGTAGAACGAGCCGAGGTGGACGTCGGCGTTTGCGGGGTTGGCGACCGTTTCGATCGTGTTGACGAACGTGCGCACGCCCATCTGGTCACGTCGCTCGTAGAGGTCCTGAATGCCGGGGTTGAACGCGGGCTGGTAGTAGAAGCCGAAGCCGGTCTCGTCGACCATGTCGGCGCTTTCCGTTGGCTCGAGTTCTGTCCGCACGCCGAGTTCGTCCAAGACGTGTTTGTACGCCGTAGCCTTCTGTGTGGGGACGCGATCGCCGGAGTGGACGACGACTGGCGTGCCCGCGGCCGCGGCGACGAGCCCCGCACCGACGCCGAGGACGGCCGAGGAGTGTTTGCCGTCGTAGTTCGCCCCGCAGTCGACGGGGTCGGCGTCGGGTTCTGCCGTCACGACCGACTCCTCGCGCATGACGTCGGTGTAGGCCGCCAGCTCCTCGGGGATGTTTCGTTTCCAGCGGTTCGCCAGCCAGAACGCCCCGAGGGTCGTCTCGTCTGGTTCGCCGGCCAGAATGCGCTGGAACGCCTCTCGAGCCTGCGCGTGCGTCATGTCGTCGGCGGATTTTGGACCGGAGCCGATGACTTCGGTCATCAGCCGTTTGAGCGGCCACTCGCCGAACTCTTGGGATGCCTGCGCCATGGGCGTGGGTTCGAACGGACCGGGCAAAAGCCTCCCGTTTCCGGTGGCGACGGCCCCGCCAAATGAGGGGCTAGACGCCGGTTTTCGACACTCGAAGCCGAAAACGATACAGGCGGGTTCTCCCTAGGGTCACCAATGAGCAGCCTTTCGGGGGAGTGGCGTGAGGCCATCGACGACGTCGACGCAGCGCTCATCGACGGCTACCAGAGCGGTGTGCCCATCGAGGAACGCCCGTTCCGTCGGATCGGCACGGAACTCGGCATCGACGAGACGGACGCACTCGAGCGCGTCATCCAACTCCACGAGTCAGGTATCGTCCGCCGGTTCGGCGCCGTCCTCAACCCGCCGGTGATCGGGTCGTCGACGCTGGCCGCCGTGCAGGCACCCGCGGATCGCTTCGACGAGATCGCGGCGATCATCAACGAGTACCAGCAGGTCAACCACAACTACGCCCGCGACCACGAGTGGAACATGTGGTTCGTCGTCACCGCTGGCTCTCAGGCGCGGCGCGATGAGATCCTCACCGAGATCGAAGCGCACACCGGCTGCGAGGTGCTCAACCTGCCGATGCTGACCGATTACTACATCAATCTCGAGTTCCCCGTCGTCAACGCAGACCGGTTCGCACGGGAGAGCACGGCCCACCAGTCCGCAGCTGCGACGCCCGGCGACACCGTGAGTCGATCCGTCGACGGCGGTACCGACGCCTCGGCGACCCACATCAGCGAGGCGGCGACCGGCGACCTCTCCGCGTTCGAAGCCGACCTCTTGCTTGCGAGTCAGGATGGCTTTCCACTCTCGAAAACGCCCTATCAGGATCTCGCCGACGAGCTCGAGGCGGACGTCGACAACGTCCTCGAGGCGATCGAGCGCCTTACTGAAACCGGCTGTATCAAGCGTATCGGCTGTGTCGTCAACCACGTCGTCACCGGCTTCGACTCGAACTGTATGGTCGTCTGGAACGTCCCGGACGACCAGTTAGACGAGTGGGGCCAGCGGGCAGGTAGCCTCCCATACGTCACGCTCTGTTATCATCGGCCTCGGCGGCCGGAGCAGGACTGGTCGTACAACCTGTTTACCATGATCCACGGCCGCGACGCCGACGCCGTCGACGCCAAGATCGACGAACTCGCATCGGAGTATCTCCCCGTCGAGCACGAACGGCTTTACTCGACGGAGACACTGAAGCAGACGGGCGCACGCTACGAAGAGCTGGTCGGGAACGGATCGTAGCCTCACCGTCCAGACGGCGCAGTTTCGGGCTGCAGAGTTATCCGTTTCGGCGGTGTCACTCGCCGTGTGACTGCCACCACGGCGACGGCGTCGTCGGCCGATCCCTATCGCGGGACGCCGTCGCGGCAAAAACTGCTCGAGATCGCCAGATACTTTCTGTTTATCGGTCTCGTCGGCTTCGGCGGCCCGCTCGTCCACATCGCGATGATGGAGTCCGACCTCGTCGGCGAGGACAGCCGCGAGTGGACCGACGAGTCGACGTTCATGGAGGGGCTCGCGATCTGTAACACCCTCCCCGGGCCCGCCTCGACACAGCTAGGGATCTTCATGGGCTGGATCTACGCCGGCAATCTCGGCGCGGTCGTCGCCGGCTTCTTTTTCATGCTGCCGACGTTCGTCATCGTCGTCTTCTTCTCGTGGCTCTATTTCGCCTATCAGGCGGTGCCGTCGGTCGAAGCGCTGTTTTACGGCATCAACCCGGTCGTGATCGGACTCATCGTCGGGGCGTCGTGGTCGATGGCACGGAGTGCGCTCGCGGAGGGACGGGCCGACACCGAGTTTCGGCTCGGCGCCGAGACGTGGTCGATCGACTACCTGCTGGTAGGACTGCTCGCTGCTGCACTCGTCGTGACGGCCACCATCGGCACCAATCCAGTCGTTCAGTTCGTCGTCGCCGGGGCGATCGCGGTCGGCATCTACCGCTCGACGTGGGTTCGTCGAAACTGGCGTCGCGTCTCGGTGTGGTCGATCGTCGCGCTTGTCGTCGGCGTCGCGTTCGCAGTTCGTGATCGGTTATTCGACCTCCTCGGCCCGGCGACACGGCGAACTATCGAAGCGAGCCCGTTGTGGGGACTCCTCCTCGCAATCTGGGCGAACCCGTGGGTGCAACTGTTCACGTTCATGATCTACACCGGCTCGTTCATCTACGGCGGCGGGCTCGTGTTGATCCCCTTCATCGAACTCTACGTCGTCAACGAGTTCGGCTGGATGACCGGCCGCGAGTTCGTCGACGGCATCGCAATCGGCCAACTCTCACCCGGCCCGGTCGTGATGACGACGGCGTTCGTCGGCTACAAACTCATGCTCGACACCTATGGGCTGGTCTCGGTCGCCGTCGTCGGGGCGTTCGTCGCGATGGTCGGTGCCTTCGGCCCCTCGTTTGCGTTCATCATGGGCTTCTTCCCGTACTTCTCGCGCGTCCGGGAGAACGACATCGTCCAGTCAGCACTCATCGGCGTCAACGCCGCGGTCGTCGGGGCGATCCTCGGCGCAACCGTGACACTGGCGCTCGAGTCGTTCGTCGACAGCTTCACGGTTGCTCTGGCAGCCGTAACCAGCGTGCTGTTCGTCCGCGACGTTCACGCCGCGTCCCTCATCCTCGGTGGCGGTGGCGTGGGTATGGCGTGGTACTTCCTCGTCGTCTAAGCGCGAAAAATGGCCCCGTTGTTTTTCCACGTGCGCCCCTGGGGCCGCCATCCACGTCTTCGGATGGCACGTCTCTGTAGACGACACAGCTGAACAAGCTGACTGCCTAACCAGTTGGGACGAACGTGCGTTCGCTCGAGCGAGCCCGACCCGGTCGCAGACGCCGTCCTAGAGGAGCTGGTCGGCGATGATGTTCTTCTGGATCTCGCTGGTCCCCTCGTAGATTTTCGTGATACGAGCGTCGCGGTAGTAGCGTTCGGCCGGGTGGTCCGTGACGTAGCCCGCGCCGCCGTGGACCTGGATACCGTCGTCGGCGACTTCGACCGAAATCTCGCTGGCGAACAGCTTTGCCATACTCGAGTACTGGGCGGCGACGTCCTGATTGTTGTTCTCGACCTGACTGGCGGCACGGTAGGTCAGCGAGCGGGCGGCTTCGACTTTCGTCGCCATCTCGGCGAGTTTGTGCTCGATGGCTTGGAACTCTGCGATTTTCCGGTCGAACTGCTCGCGTTCGGTGGCGTACTCGATGGCGGCGTCGAGCGCCCCCTGTGCGGCGCCGACGGCCTGTGCGGCGACGCTGGTACGGCCGGACGCAAAGAACTCCATCAGCTGGTAGAATCCTTGATCGACCTCACCGATGACGTTCTCGGCGGGCACGTGGACGTCGTCGAGGACGACTTCGGCGAGGTCAGAGGCACGAATCCCGAGCTTGTTGTCGATCTTTTCGGTCGAAACGCCGTCAGTGTCCATCTCGACGAGGAAGGCGGTGATTCCCCGGTGGCCCTCGCCGGGACTCGTCTTGGCCATCGCAACGCCGACGTCGGCGACGGTTCCGTTGGTGATCCACATCTTGTTGCCGTTTATGACGTAGTCGTCGCCGTCTCGCTCGGCCACCGTCTCCATCCCGGCGACGTTCGAGCCGTGTGCGGGTTCGGAGATCATCGAACAGGAGGCGCTCTCTCCGGCGGCGATTTTCGGGAGCCACTCCTTTTTCATCCACTCGTCGCCGAACTCGATGATCATGTTCGTCCCGAAGCCAGCGCTGCCGACGGCCGAGCCGATCCCGGGGTCAGCTCGCCAGAGCTCTTCGGTGACGATCGTACTCGAGAGTTTGTCCATCCCCGCGCCGTCGTACTCGAGCGGGATCGCCGGCGCGACGAAGTCGTACTCGGCGGCCGTCTTACGCAGTTCTTCGGGATAGAGCTGCTCGCGGTCGTGTTCTTCGGCAACTGGTTTTACCTCGTTTTCGCCGAACTCGCGGACGGCGTCGCGAATGGCGTGGTGCTCATCGGACAACGTAAATGCCATACGCGACTGTCGGCTGGAACTGATAAAATCTCTTCGGCGAATGTAACCGATAGAAGAACAATATTGGTCTCGAGCTAACACCGTAAGACAATGCACCCGGTGGACCCCGCGGGATCGGTTCGATGTCAGCCGCTCGTCAGCGTCCCCACGTTTATTACTGATTACGGGGCCAACGGGGGTATGCCACACCGACAATCACGGCGGACAGTGCTCCAGACGCTCGGCTCGCTCGGGACGGCACTGGTCGTCAGTTCGACAGCCGTCAGTGCAGTTCCCGGCTGTGATGACACATCAGCAGACGACGACCACACTCGAGCGGGTGGCACGGCACCGGCCGAACTCCCTGACGGGGCAACCCGGTACATCGCCGTCGTCGATCGAATCGTCGACGGAGAACACGTCGTCTTGTTGCTCGAGCAAGACGGCGACCTCGTCGACCAGCACGTCGAGCCGACGGCAACGTTCGACGAGATCGCAGAACGAGATATCTTACAGGTCGTACTCAACGACGACTCGCTGCTGGCGTACACCCAACTGTCAACACGACCGGGACGCAGTGAGGACACTCGAGACCGGTCTCTCTCCGATCTCGAAGCGAACATCCCATCAGAACCCATGGAACAGTCCTGACGGACTCATCGGGCCGTTCTAGCGCTCCGTCCCGGATATACGAGACGGAGACAGACACTCGAGTCGCCAGCGCCGCGACCGGAATCGAACATTTAAACTCGAGTTCGATGCAGAGTTTGCTACTCGAGAAGTTGTACGTCGGAGAACCAGTGGGCCAACTCGGATTTGAACCGAGAGCCTCCACCTTATCAGAGTGGCGCTCAACCTGATTGAGCTATTGGCCCGCGTTCGCATTCAGTAGTTGTTCGGTGGTATGTTTAAGAGTTTCTTTCTCCGATCGCCCTGAGATTCGCTACCGAGCGGAGGGGTCGTCTGGATCGTCGTCGAACTCGTCGGCAGTATCCGACGTGCGTTCGGTCCCGAAGTCGATCGTGTACGACTCCTCGCCAGTGTCGTCGACGGAGTAGTCGTCGGCACCGAGGTCGTACGTACCGCCCGCCCCGCTCTCTCCCGTGCCGTTCTGGGCCCCGTTTTGAGCCATCCCGCCCTCCGGGAAGCCAACAGTCCAGACCTTGCCGCTGGCGAAGCCGCCGGGTTTCTTGTCCGCATAGGGGACGATCACGAAGCGTTTGAGCCCCGCACGAATCGGAATTCGAGTGATCGGAAGCACCAGTACGAACCCGAGCAGGTCCGTGACCAGTCCGGGTGTGAGCAGGAAGGCACCAGCGGCGATCAGCAGGCCCCCATCGAGCAGTTCGTTCGTCGGCGGCTTCCCCTCGACTAGTTGCCGTTGCATCTTGCGGATCGTTCGCCGTCCCTCGGCACGGACCAGTAACATCCCGACGAGTCCAGTCAGGACGACCAGCAGTATCATCCCGACCCAGTTGATGAAGCCGAACTGAGTGACAACGAGTGCGAGTAACACTGCGTCCAGAAATGGGATGAGCAATAGTGCGAGAATCCACCGGAGCATGCCACAGTATAGCCGGTGGAGAGTGAAAACGCTTTACTCTC
The DNA here is from genome assembly GCF_000337735.1 of Natronorubrum sulfidifaciens JCM 14089. Lineage (GTDB taxonomy): Archaea > Halobacteriota > Halobacteria > Halobacteriales > Natrialbaceae > Natronorubrum > Natronorubrum sulfidifaciens. Next base: position 443,701 of record NZ_AOHX01000026.1, read on the forward strand.
GTGTTTTACAGGATGAGCGAAACGATTGCGGTCGGGCGTGGGGCCCTCGAGTCATGGAGATGTCGACTCTATAGTAACAACTGAAACGGTTTACACACCGATCGCACAGCCGTCGTGCGATTGGGTATGCACTGACTTTCAGTGGCTACTATAGTATCGAACGAAGGGCTTACGCCTGCGACAACCGAGGCTCCGGTATGAACGATCCGACGCGTGTCGAGTGGCGCGAGTGGGGACAGGACGCCTTCGACGAGGCGGCGGAAGCGGACAAACCTGTCTTGCTCTCGCTCACTGCGACGTGGTGTGATCACTGCCACGAGATGGACCGCACGACCTACGCCGAGCCACGAATCGCGGCGAACATCAACGATAGCTTCGTTCCGGTCCGGGTCGACGCTGACCGTCGCCCGCGCGTGCGTGATCGGTACAACATGGGCGGCTTTCCATCGACGGTGTTTCTCGCCCCCGACGGCTCGATGCTGACCGGCGCGGGCTATCTCGGAACGGACGGGATGCGTCAGGTACTCGACAGCGTCCGCACCATGTGGGACACCAACGGAAGCGGTGCCGGACGGATTCCGCGGCCACTCCGAGAAGACAGCCCGCCTGCAGGCGAGTTGACGGCCGATGTCGAAGCCGCAATGCTCGGCCAACTCACCGAAACCTATGACGAAACAGCCGGCGGCTGGGGAGACAGCCCGAAGTTCCCGTTGCCCGACGCCCTCGAGTTCGCGCTCAAACGCGACCGAGAGATGGCGCTGCGGTCGTTCGATGCGGTTAGCGCGAACCTGTTAGACGAGTACGATGGCGGCTTCTATCGCTTTGCGAGTGAATCGAACTGGTCGGGGCTCCACCACGAGAAACTGCTTGATTCCAACGGCGCGCTCGTTCGGGCGTTCGCAAACGCCTACCTGCACACGGGCAACGACGAGTATCGAAAGCCAGCCGACCGAACTATCGAGTATCTCACGACGACGCTGTGGAACGCCGACGCTGCGGCCTTTGCGAACAGCCAAGCGCCCGGTGAGGCCGACGCACACACCCTCGATGCAACGGACCGCGCCGACGCCGACGAGCCGCCGGTCGACGAGGGCGTCTTCGCCGGCCCCAACGGACTGGCCATCGACGGGCTGTGTACGTACTACGCCTACACCGACGACGAGCGCGCACGACGCTACGCCGAACGCACCCTCGAGACGCTCCGAACGGATCTGCTCACTGACGGCGTGGCCGCTCACACCCTCGAGCGCGGCGTCGAACGCGACGCACACGGCGACCCGATTCCGTTGTTGCTCACGCAGGCCCGCACGCTGTCGGCGCTGACGACCGCCGCGAGCACGATCGAACCGAGCGCTCTCGAGGACGCAACGGCGGTCGCGGACGCGACGATCGACTCCCTCCACGACGAGGACTCGTTCCTCGACGCGCCGGCGGTGGGGGCCGGCCTGCTCGACCGCCCGCTGCGGCCGCTGGACGCGAACGTCGCCATCGCGGACGGGCTGCTCGAACTCTCGGTGCTGACGGACACACCGCGCTATCGCGACCTCGCGCGGGAGACGCTCGAGGCCTTCGCCGGCGCGAGCGATCGCTTCGGTGTCCAGGTAGCCGGCTACGCGACGACCGTCTCGCGACTGCTCGAGGGGCCGCTGGTGATCAGGGTTGGCAGTGAGCCCGGCAGCGACCTGCATCGGGCAGCCCTGCGACTCGCCGACCACGAGAAGGTCGTTGTTCCCGCCGCTGCCGACCTCGAGCCGGGGACGGCACGGGTCGAACTCGGCGACCGCGTTTCGTCGGTCGCTGAAACCCCCGACGAGTTGAGTAAACGCGTTCAGAACGTCCACGAGTAACGCCAGCAGGCCCGGCTGTGGCGGGACAACTGTGCCGCTGTCAAACCACCACAGCGTTTATGTTTCTTCGGTTGATCGATCCTCATATGGCCAGCCTCAGGGATCTCGGGCTCTCGGAGTACGAAGCGCGAGCGTATCGGGCACTGCTCAACACCGGCCCCACAACAGCCAAGGAGTTGTCTCGTGCGAGCGACGTCCCGATGGGACGGATCTACGACGTGTTAAACAGCATCGAGCAGTACAATCTCGTCCGGAGCCAGACCGCAAGTCGGCCGAAGAAGTACGTCGCCGTCGAGCCGTCGACGGCGCTCGACCGACTGCTCGACGACAAGAAGCGCGAACTCGAGGAAAAAGCAGACCAGTACGAGTCGATCGTCGACGATCTGGCCGACGAACTCGATGCCGCCGAACCGGTCGAAGACCAGTTCTGGACCGCCGCTGTCGGTCCGGAGGAGACGATCGACCTGTTGCTCGAGCGGCTTGCAGCCGCCGATGATCACATCGTCATGGTCTCGGCTGATCCAGCCTCACAGTGGGACGTCGAGGCCGTCAGCGAGACGGTCAACGCCCACCTCGAGGACGCCCTCGACCGAGGTGTCTCGGTCGACCTCCTGATGACTCGCGAGATGGTCTCGTCGCTTTCCGAAGACGTGGGCAAGCGCTACCGAGCAACCCTTCAACAGCGCGAGGACTTCGACGTGCGGACGAACGACGACATCACGGGCTCGTTCAACATCATCGACGGCGTCGAGGTCTGCATTCAGGTGCCGAACCCGCTCTCCTCGGGCGAAGCGTTCGGCATGATCGACCTCAAAGACCCCGAGTTCGCCGCGAACGTCAACGAGGAGTTCGCTCCCCGGTGGAACGAAGCAGAGCCGCTCGAGTTCTGAGGCGCGGCGTCGAAAACCGGGCGTCCGGATCAGTTCTCGCCGTTGACTTCTTCGCGTAGCGTCGCCATCTCGACGACGCGCTCGGCGTGGGCGTTGTGCTGGTGGATCGACTCGTCGTTAGACTGGGCCATCGTGATCACTGCGTCGTCCGGCAGGTGGTCGAACTCGTCGACGACGCCGTCGGCCAGCGCGCGCACGCAGTCCTCGACGAACTTCGCGTCGGCGTGGGCCTCGTAGGTCATGTGATCCTCGTCGGGCCGTTTCGCGAGGTTGTAGATCCGGGCGCTCATCGAGTCGCGGGCGATGTCGATGATGTCGTTCAGATCGATCTCGGGGTCGCCGCTGGATTCGACGGTCAGCGTTGCATGCCCTCGCTGGGAGTGACCCGGCTGTGGGACTTCGTCCAAGAACTGCGCGATCGTCTCGTCTTCGACGCCGAGGTTCTGGAGCGTCTCCTTTGCACGCGAGGTGGACATTCCCTGCGAGCACGGACAGACGGTCATCCCCGTGACCTCCGCGCCGATCTCCTCGCGCGTGCCGTCCTCGGTCGCCGTCGCCGAGGCGATGATGTCGACCATGTGTTGGGTCTCACGATCGCTCGCGGGCGTCTGCTCGCGGCGCATGAACTCCGCTTCCATCGACACTTGCGCTTTCGAGGTGTAGTCGTGTTTCTCGAGGAGTCGTTCTGCGGCTTCCCCACAGACCTCTTCGACGCGGTAGGCCTCTTCACGGGTTGCATCCTCCAAGATCTCGTCGATGACCTCCATGTTGCGGCTCATGTCCGCACCCTTGCGCCAGGCGGGGAGATCGACGAAGACCTCGAACTCGGCGGTGAGTACGATCGGGCGTTTTCCCTCGCGGGCGATCTTGACGAGTTTGTCGACGCCGGTGACGCCAACCTGACTCAGTCCGACGGTGACGTCGGGCGACGACGCCTGCACGTCCGGCAGCTGGTGACTCATTGTGCGCACTCAGGGTAGGACGCGATTCAACCTTTCGGAAGCCGACCTTTTCGAGCCGATCAGTCGATCGATTTCAGTGCCGGGGCTGGGCCAGCAGCGACTCGGCCTCGAGCAACGACAACTGTCGGCCGTTCAGTACGGTGGGCCGGACTGCAGCGCTCGAGGTCCTTTAAGTGCCTCTGGTCATAAGGTGAAGCTACGAAGGGCATTTGGGCATGGTCCGCCCGCTTTTATTACTCCCACCCGAACGCAGTAGCATTGCGTCGGTTCCGACACACGTCTTCGACGCGGTCGACGACACACTGGTGACACTCGAGTCCGAGTACGACGTGACTGTCGCGTTGGCAGTCGCCCGCGGCAGTCACGCCTGGGGAGCGGCGAGTCCCGACAGCGACTACGATGTCGGCATCGTCTTCGTACCGACCGAGCTGTGCCAGTACGCCCACCTCCGAGGCCCTACGGAGACCATCAACCGCGAGTACGACGAGATCGACGTTCAGGGCTGGGACGTCCGCACGTTCGCGGGCCTGCTGGCGGACTCCAACGAGGGTGCGATCGACGTCCTTCGCAGTCCGATCCGCTATCGGACCGTGTACGATCCAGCCGACCTCGCGACCTACCTCGAGCGGACGTATAATCCGATGGAGCTCTATCATACGTGGCGTGGCATCGCCACGAGCAACTACCGCAAGTACATCTCGCACCATCTCGTTCGCAGCGACGACGACCTCTTCCCGATCGTCGAGGTGCTCGAGGACGCATACGTCGTCGACACCGACGATGGACCGATGACGATCGCAGCCGACGACGAGCGATTCACCGAAACCCAAACTAAACCAACGGTGAAACGAAACCTGACGATCACTCGCGCGGCGATGTCGGCCCGCTATCTGCAGGCCACCGGGGAACGTGACGGCCACGAGCTGCCGGCCCTCGAGTTCGAGCGGTTCCTGACCGAGCAGGCACCCGCGGTCTTCGACGCCGACCGGATCGAGCGAGCCCGTGACCTGCTCGAGCGCAAGCGCGCGGGCGAGGGTGGTGCCACTGTCGGCGACGCCGTCGGGCGCGAGTTCGCCCACCCGCCTCGAGAGATCGACCCCGCGATACACGCACGCGATGGCCCCGAGATCGAACGGCTAGACGAGTTTATCGACGGCCTGATCGCTGCGGTTCAGTAGTGCACTCCGTCTCAGCAGTCACGACCCGTTCTCCATTTAAGTGCCTCTGGTCACAAGGTGAAGATACGACGGGAGAACGGTCGCTTCTCGAGGACACAACACTACTCAGCGACTGGTGTCCAAACACGTCCTCTCGACATCACTTTAAGTTCCTCTGCCCATAAGGTAGAGCTATGACGGGAGATGGACGTTCTCCGGAACACAGATTCGCGAGTCGTGACTATCGATAGACGTGTGACCTACGTCGCTTCTCTTTAAGTGTCTCTGGTCACAAAGTGAAGCTACGAAGAGCTTTTCGCGGACCTCGTCTCCTCGAGCGCACCAGCGCTGGCACTCGCTCGAGGAGTTGTTATCCGGATGGACAGTCGTCGTGAGCGACGGTTCGAGACGAGCGAGCCTTTTTCTGTCTGCCTGTCTGAGCGGGACGTAATGAGAGACGACGGTGCTGAACCCGGCCAGTCTGCGGCCGTCGGCGACAGCCCGCAATCAGCGTACGAGGCGGACCAGCGCCTCGAGACACGACCTGGCTCCGGTTCGCTCTCTCGAGCGGACGTCCAGCGCGATTCGACGGTCCGCCAGTGGGGCGTCGTCACGCCGAGTGCGACCGTCATCGGCCGTGCGGAGTCGCCCGATGCGGACCTCTCCGAGAGCGTTCGTCGCCTCCACGACGAACAGCACGCGGCGACGCCGGGCTACAGCGAGCGTGCTCACCGCCTCGATCGTCTTCGGACGACGCAGGCGCTGTGTAACGCCCTCGATGTGACGCCGTGGCAGCGCGATCTCGCGTTGGGCGTCATGGATGAGATCGACCTCCGGGAGTTCGGCAGCCAGCGGGCGATCGAAAAAGTCGCGCTGGTGGTGATCCGCCACGTCGTCGACGTCGACCGGCAGGCGTACTTCGGGCTGGACGACATCGACGCACAGGCTCTCTCTGCTGAGCGAATGGATGCGTTGTTCGGCCAGTACCGAGCCCACGACATCACCGACGAGGAGACGTTCAAACGCCTCGCCGCCGACTACGGACTGGACACGACCAGCCTGAACCGGCTTCGGCGTGTGCTCAAAGCCCAACTCGAGGACGAACTCCCGGCCTACGGGCGCAACCCCTACCGCGATCCGAACCTGCCGGACGTGACGAGGACGGCCGAGGGTGGCGACAGTGGTGGCGTGCCGGCAGGCGAGCATCCGAACGGACGCTGATTGGGTCCGATCGGCGCTTGCGAGTCGTTCCGGTTGCCATCGACTTTTCCGCTCTGACGCGTTAGCAGGTGTATGACCGATTCAGTCGATCGACTCGAGTGCTACGCCGACTACGTCTGTCCGTTCTGTTATCTCGGCAAACAGTCACTCGAGCAGTACCGCGAGACGCGTTCCGACCCGCTCGAACTCGACTGGCGGCCGTTCGACCTCCGAAGCGGGAAACGAACTCCGGACGGGTCGATCGATCACGATGTCGACGACGGCAAAGACGACCAGTATTTCGAACAGGCCAAACAGAACGTTCGTCGCCTGCAGGCAGAGTACGACGTCGAGATGGCCCAAGAGATCGCGATCGAGGTCGACTCGCTGCCGGCCCAGCAGGCGTCGTGGTACGTCAAACAGGAGATCCCCGACCAGTGGGCTGCCTTCGACGACGCGATTTACGCTGCGCTCTGGCAGGACGGGCGTGATATCGGCGACATCGACGTGCTGGCGGATCTCGCAGCCGACGTCGGGCTTCCAGTCGACGAGATTCGATCGGCGATCGACGACGATGGCGTCCGGACGGACCTCGAGGAGCGGTTTTCGATGGCCCAGCAACGAGGTATCACGGGTGTGCCGACGTTCATCCACGAGGGACAGGTCGCCCGTGGGGCCGTTCCGCCGACACAGTTCGAGCGCCTCTTCGAATGATCGAGTCGCGCGAATCGACCTCGGGAGCGACGATTACGACGACTCGAGTTTCTCGAGGCTCGTGACGAAACTCCCCTTCGGGCCGACGAGCCGAACCGGATCGGGCGCAAGCGAGACGGTGATGGTCGTGGGTGGCTCGAGTCGACGCCGGTTTCGGCCGTCGCTGATGACGTAGGCGGTGTCGGCATCCGACACTGAGATCGTGAGGTCGGTTTCGGGGCTGACGACCAGCGGCGGTATCGACTCGACGGCAGCCATCTGAGTAACGATAAGGGCGTCCGTCGTCGGGTGGACCAGCGGCCCGCCCTCGCTCAGATTGTACGCGGTTGAGCCCGTCGGCGTCGCCACGAGCACGCCATCGGCGTGACTTTCGCCGTAACACTCCCCATCGACTCGGGTCTCGACGGTTACACCGCCACCGTGGCCCCGGCGTGGCCCGTGGACGACGATCTCGTTGAGTGCCGGCTCGAGCGTCCAATCGTCTTCGCCGGTCGCCTCGAGTCGGACGAGTTCGCGGCCCTCGAACGAGCCGGATTCGCGAAACTCGGTGATGAGGTCGGTGACAACTGCAGGGGCATCTTCGGGGGAGACGGCGTTGAGAAAGCCGACTTCGCCGAGGTTGATCCCGAGAATCGGTGTGGTGTCGACCTCGCGGGCAACGAACAACAGCGTGCCGTCGCCGCCGATACTCACGACGAGATCGCGGTCGGTCATCGACGCGACCGGAACAGCAGGGACATCGACCGCCTCGGCGCTTGCGTCGTCGACGACGACCGAGACGGTCGTCTGTTCGCGGTCGGCGACACGCTCGAGCGTCTCGATCAGTGTCGCAGCGAGTTGCTGTGCACGCGTGTCGTCCCGTTGAGCGACGATCCCGACGGCGATGTCCATTGGCGGCGGCTACCCATCCCATCCCCAAAAACCCATCTGCTGTCACAGCAGTTGCACGAGCCGGGACCGGACGACAGCGACACAAGCCCTGCGATCGGTCCTCGAGACGCTTGCGTCGGCGCTCGAGGGGACGTGGTTCCCACCGCTGGAGAACCACAGCAACCCATTTTTAAACGCACTCGATTAACTAGTCCTCAATGTACGACCACATCCTCGTTCCCACCGACGGCAGCGACCACGCAGCAGTTGTCACCGCCCACGCAGCCGAAATCGCGGCGACCAGAGACGCGACCGTCCACGTCCTCTCGGTCGTCGACGACCGTGCGTTTCTGGTCCTCGATGACGACCGGATCGACGCGGTCCGTGCCGACCTCCGCGCGAACGCACGTGATGCCGTCGACGATATCGCAACCGAGGCCATCGAACACGGCCTCGAGGTCGAGACGACCATCGACTCGGGCAGCCCAGCGGAGTGTATCGTCGACTACGCTGCCGAGCACGATATCGACCTCATCGTAATGGGCACGAGCGGCGACGAGTATGAACGAAACGTTGTCGGGAGCGTCTCTCAGCGTGTCGTTCGCGAGGCCTCCACACCTGTTCTTACTGTTGGACCGGACGTCGAAGCTAGCCACTGAACGTCATTCCACACCCGAGCACGGCTGTGCGATCGGTCTGTAACCCGTTTCAGCTGCTATAGATTCGTACGATCTCGATAGCGTCCTGATGGTGTCTAGCGGCCGTTCTGAGCTGTGACGTATTTGCTTGAATCCCGTATATAATTCTCCTCCAGCACGCACTGCTCGCTGTGTTCGTAGTGTTGTGCTGAAGCAAATCGTCCTGACGGAGATTTGAACACGCCCAGAGGGTCCTGCTCACCTCGCTTCGCTCGGTTGCGCGGGCTGCCACTGGTCTGCTCAAATCTCCGAATATGAGTTTACACCGACGCGAACGACTCGCTCCGCTCGTCGGTGTTGCGTCGGTGAAAACGTCCTGACGGAGATTTGAACTCCGGTCCCTGGCTCCGCAAGCCAAGAGGATAGTCCACTACCCTACCAGGACTCATCTCATCGTAACCGCGTGGACATTAAAGGCCTTTCGAAAGGAACTCGTCGTATACGGGCTATATCGGCCGATCATGCGTGTCTCAAACTGTCACGAAATGAGTTACTGTTAGCTATCGGATACGTGAGTTTATATACTAACGCGGGGCCAGCATGGGTATGCGCTCGGACGCGATCGCTGTCCTGCTGACCGGGCAAACCCGCCCTCGAGTGGGCAGTGTGCGACGATCATCTACCACCCGACGATGGGCTCGAACACACCGAATGGACAATGCTTATGCGCGGGCTACTCATGCACGAGCATAGAATGAGCGACATCGAGGGCGTATATGAGGACCTCGAGGCCGACGTCTCTCTCGAGGAGTTTCGCGAGGCCGTCGAGGAGAAAGTCGAGCAGATGGGTGGACTCGCAGATGAGGAGACGGCGGCGATGCTCATCGCACACGAGGTCGGCGAGAGCGAGGTCGGCGGTATCGCCGACATCGAACCCGGGATGGAGGAGGCGAAGTTCGTCGCCAAAGTGACGAGTATCGGCGAGGTTCGCACGTTCGAACGCGACGGCGAGGACGAAGACGGTCGTGTCGTCAACGTCGAGGTCGCCGACGAGACTGGCGCTGTACGGGCGGCCTTCTGGGATGAACACGCCGAAGCCGCAATCTCCGAACTCGAGGAAGGGCAGGTGCTGCGGATCAAGGGCCGCCCCAAGGAGGGCTTTTCCGGCGTCGAGATCAGCGTCGATCAGGTTGAACCCGACCCGGACACGGAGATCGGCGAGGTACAAGTCACCGACACCCACACCGTCGAGGCGCTTTCGCTCGGTCTCTCGAACGTCAACCTCGTCGGACTCGTCCTCGATACTGGCAGCGTCCGGACGTTCGACCGCGACGACGGCTCCGAAGGAAGAGTGTCGAACCTCACGCTCGGCGATTCCACCGGACGCGTACGCGTGACGTTATGGGACGAGCAGGCCGATCTCGCGACGGAGATTGACCCGAACACGACCGTGGAGGTGATCGACGGCTACGTCAAAGAACGCGACGGCAGTCTCGAACTTCACGTCGGCAACCGCGGAACGGTCGAGGAAGTCGACGAAGATGTCGAGTACGTTCCCGAGAGCACGCCGATCGAGGACCTCGAGATCGGCCAGACGGTCGATATCGCGGGCGTCGTTCGCTCGGCCGACCCGAAACGCACGTTCGACCGCGACGACGGCTCCGAGGGGCAGGTGCGAAACGTTCGCGTACAGGATGCGACGGACGACATTCGTGTGGCGCTGTGGGGTGAGAAAGCCGATATCGATATCGGCCCTGGCGACGAGGTCGCCCTTGGTGACGTCGAGATTCAAGACGGCTGGCAGGACGACCTCGAGGCCTCGGCGGGCTGGCAGTCGACGATCACGGTTCTCGAGTCCGAGTCGGCGACGACCGACGAGGGCGAGTCAACTGGCTCGAGCGACCAGAACGCCGGGCTGTCGGCGTTTTCCGACACTGGGGAGACGGGCGACGAGACGGAACTCGAGGACACTGCAGCCACAGGTGACGCGTCCGACGCTGACGAGCCGACGGAGGGCGACGAACTCGAGTTTACCGGTGTCGTCGTACAGGCCGGCACCCCCGTTGTTTTGGACGACGGCGAGACGACGATGAGCGTCGACACCGACGCCGATGTCGGACTCGGTGAGGAGGTAACTGCCAGAGGGGTCGTCCGCGACGGCCGACTCGAGGCAAACGACGTCTTCTGAAACGGTTTCCTGGAATCACTGACCGCCAATCGCCGACCCGTGCTGGCGATCGGCGGGACATCGGAACACAACCCGTCTGAGGTCACGAGCAACCACATTGCGCGGCTAGGAAAAGCGTTAAGGGAGTTACCTTCGCCTATCATTGTATGAACGTCGAACTCCCGTTCGCCCCGGTGGATACGATCATCCGGCGGAACGCGGGCGATCTTCGGGTGAGTGCCGACGCGTCGAAGGAACTTGCAACACGGATCCAAGAACACGGAAGTGAACTCGCGATCGGTGCTGCCGAGCGAGCGACCGAAGACGGGCGCAAGACGCTGATGGCGGCGGACTTTGGCGTCGAAACGGTCGTCGACAAAGACGGCCTCGAGTTGCCGGTTGCACCCGTCGACCGTATCGCTCGACTCGACATCGATGATCGGTATCGTGTCTCGATGGATGCCCGCGTTGCCCTTGCAGACATTCTCGAGGACTACGCGGACAACGTTGCCCGTGCGGCAGCCATCCTTGCGCGCCACGCTGACCGCCGGACGATCATCGACGACGACATCGAGACGTACTTCTCGTTGTTCGAGTGAGATGCAGTTTGGTTACAGCGAGATCTGTCTCGCACATGATCCCGGTTCGCGCCACCCCGAGACGCCGGACCGGCTACGAGCGATCCGAGAGCGTCTGAAACGAAAACACGGCGTCGAGTACGTCGAGGCCGACCCATGCGACATAGAAACGATGGCGACCGTCCACGAACGGGCGTACCTCGAGTCCGTCGAGCAGTTCTGTGCTGACGGCGGCGGGAACTGGGACCCCGACACGACTGCCGTCGAGGAGACCTGGGATGCGGTTCGCCACAGCGCGGGGCTCGCCTGCTGGGCTGTCGACGCGGCACTCGAGGGCGACAGTGGCCGGGAGACGCCGTTTTCGATCGGCCGACCGCCGGGTCACCACGCCGTCTACGACGACGCGATGGGCTTTTGTTTCGTCAACAACGTCGCCGTCGCGGCCCAGCATGCCCTCGATGCCGACGAGCACGACGTCGATCGCGTCGCAATCGTCGACTGGGACGTCCACCACGGGAACGGAACGCAAGATATCTTCTATGATCGTGATGACGTCTTCTTCGTTTCGATCCACGAACAGGGGCTCTACCCCGGCACCGGGGCCATCGACGAAACCGGTGAGGGCGCTGGCGACGGGACGACGATGAACGTCCCGATGCCCGCCGGCACGGACGACCAAGACTACCTGTCGGCGGTCGAAGGACCGGTCGTCAGCGCACTCTCAGCGTTCGACCCCGACTGTCTGCTGATCAGCGCCGGCTTCGACGCCCATCGTCACGATCCGATCTCACGGATTCGACTCTCGACGGAGGCGTATGCCCTCATGACCGACCGACTGCGAACACTCGCCGACGACGTCGACGCCGCACTCGCCTTTGTGCTCGAGGGTGGGTACGGACTCGATGTCCTCGCTGATAGCGTCGCGATCGTCCACGAGACCTTTGATGGCCGCGAACCGATCGAGCCCGACTCGGGCTGTAGTGAGAAAGCCGAGTCGACTCTCGAGGACGTGGCAGACGAACACGGACTCGAGTTCGGCGGCTAACGACCGTTTTCTACGTTTACTCGCGCTGTGTGGCGTGCCTATCGAATCAGGGACGAGGGTCGAAATACAGCGAGAGCGGTTCCGCGAACTCCTCGAGTAGCGTCGTGATCTCCTCGCCGAGTAAGACCGTGTACTCGTCTTCGAGCGCCGTCTCGACATGGGCACCGAGGCCGACATCGAAGAGTCGATCGCTCTCGAGGAACGCACGCGCCGTGGTAAACTCCCGTGGTCGTTCGGTGACGTATCGGCCGTCTTCGATGAATGGACCATACGCCTCGGGCTCGTCGGCGTAGGCCTCGTAGAATCCATCGGCATGATTTCGCACGTGGACCGGTGGACCGTCGTGGCGCTCGATAGCCGGCCGCTCGCTGACGGCGAGTTCGACGAGGACCGCTGCCGTCTCGTCGGCCACCGCTGTCGCCCGAAAGACATCGAAGCCGCGGTCGTCGAGTCCCGTCGTGATCCCATCGAGGGATTTCTCGAGCTGTGGATAGAGCTGGTCGTCGACGAGGTCCGGCGCGTCGAATCGGATGGCGACAGGAGTCGTGCCGCGGCGCTCGATGTGGTTGCGGAGTTCGACGTCCGTGAGAGGAGTCGGCTCGTCGGGGTCGAACAGGTCGACCTGTGGCGCGTCGAGGAATCGGCGGGCGTAGTGTTGGAAGCGCGCGACGTTTTCGGCCGAACAGACGGCGGCGACGTTGCGTTCGGGATCGGTCGGGTCGATGACGACGAGCGGGTCGTCGAACGTCGCTCGTGCGTGTTCTTCGGGATCGAGTTCGACCGGCGGTTGCCAGTCAGCTGCGGCCTCGAGCAGCGGCTGGAAGCCGCCGTACTCACAGACGAGCAGTTCGGTGAGATAGCCGCTGAACCCCCGTGTCCGGAGATCGCTGCCGTACGCACCGATCCCTTTCAGGAACTGTTTCGTGAGTCGAACGTCCGCAGCGAGGTCGTCGTCTAAGCGTTGCTCGAGATACTGCGTGTGAAACGGCGTCCGGTCGACGGCCGATCGGATCTCGGTTGCCGATTCGAGGCGAAAACAGGGGACGACGTCGATATCGAACCCGTCGACGGTGCCTTTGACGTAAGGGTGCTCGGCGTACTCCTCGTGGCCCTCGGGCAGCGTTTCGTGGCCGACCTCGAGGCCGTATCGCTCGAGGTCCTCGCGGTCGACCGTCGGGGGAAAGCGAACGAAGATGTCGATGTCACGGTCGCCGCTGATCCAAGTGTCTCTGGCCGTCGAGCCGACTTGCAAGACATCGGCGTCCGGACAGCGTTCTCTCGCCGTGTTCTCGGCGCGGGTGGCAAGTCTCGTTGCGACATCACGGAGGCGTGCTCGCTCCGCTGCGTCCGGTTCGATGCGGTCGGAGACTGCGTTGACGACCGACTCGACATCATCGTCGGCCGTCGCCACAGCGTCGTACTCCTCATCTGCAGCTTCCTCCTCGCTCATTGATCGACGATACTCGAGCAGTGCGTGAAAGGGTGTCGAACACGGTGCAGGGAAAACGAAAGCCCTATCAAATACACCCGGCTACTTGGAGATAAGCCGAAGTAGCTCAGATGGTAGAGCACCTCGCTGTTAACGAGGTTGTCCCAGGTTCGAGTCCTGGCTTCGGCGTCCAACGGTTTTCCGCGGAATCTTCGAACTGACTGGAACGAGTCGTGTTCCGGTCTCGCCGCTTTCCAAGCGCTCGACTTCTAAGAGCGAGGGCGCTGTACGGATACCGGAAACACAGCGACACGAGACGGACGTTTATACCGGAAGCCGCAGCGAATTTCGGTATGCTCGACCGCACGACCTGCTACGAAAATCTCGAGGAACCACAGAAACGCGGCCACGCCACCGAAGCGATCATCCAATCGGCGTTCGTGTTGCGCGACGTTCCGGTCCTCGTCCCGACCTACGGTACTGACGCGTACGATCTTGTCGTCGAAGTCGGCGGCCAGTTCCATCGCCTCGAGTGCAAGACCGCCTATCGATCCGGTGCGGGGACGGTCGCGTTCGAAACCGTTAGCAACCATCACCGACGGGACGACTACGGGGGCTGTGGATACAACGGGCGGGCGGCGTATTTTGCGGTCTACGATCCAGTCAACGACAATCGGTACCTGATCCCTGTTTCTGAGGGGACGGGCGAGCGGATGGAACTCCGCTTTCGAGAGACCGCTGCCGACGGCACCCCCACGATCGACCGGGCCGAGGAGTATCTGCTCGATGATCGACTCGAGGACCTTCGTCGGTCCTGACGGCCACGCAGGTGTCCGGTCGCTGTTCGACCACTTTCGTGCGGTCCCACCGAGTCGGTTGTCCTGCTCGATGAGTGACCGTCGACCGATCGAGAACCGATCGACGACTGGGTGACACGCGTCGATCCGTTCGAACCGGAAGAACGACGTGAACTCGCGCCTGCAAACGAGTACATGAGCGTTCCGGTCACCATCCTCTGTGGCGAACTCGGCGCTGGCAAGACGACGCTGCTATCGCGGCTCCTCGAGGAAGACGAGCGCGAGATCGCCGTGCTCGTCAACGATGTCGGCGCGGTCAACGTCGACGCGGACCTCGTCGAAGCCCGAACCGATCTGACGACCGGCGAGGAGGTCCTCGCCCTCGAGAACGGCTGTATCTGCTGTAGTCTCGGCGGTGAGCTCTCACGGTCGGTCATCCAACTCTGGAAGGAACACGAGTTCGAGTATCTGGTCGTCGAAGCCTCCGGCGTTGGCGAACCCGAACCGATCGCCCGCCAGTTCGTCCGCGGACCCGCGGGCGGACCGTACGATCTCGACGCCGTTGTCACCGTCGTCGATGCCCGACGGTTTTACGATCGGTTCGGAGACAGCACTGCCGCAGCGCCGCCGGCCCAACAGGGCACAGACGAGACCGGCAGCCGTCCGCTGGGCGACCTGCTACTCGAGCAAATCGAGTTCTGCGATCTGCTCGTTGTGAACAAATGCGACCTCGTCTCCGAGGAGGAGCGCGAGCGGGTCGTGGCGCTGCTCGAGACCCTACAGCCCCGCGCCGACATCGTGACGACCGAGTACGGCGATGTCGACCCCACGATGCTGCTCGACAGCGGTCGGTTCGACCTTGAGGCAGCATCCGACGCAGCCGGCTGGAAGCAAGCGATCGAAGCCGACGCAGCGCTCGAGGTATCCCACACTGACGACCACAAGACCCCTGTCGATGAGCACGACCACAGTGACGGCCACGATCACGGCGGCCACGTCCACCCACCGGAACGCTACGGCATCGAAGTCGACACCTACCATCGGCGACGCCCCTTCCACCCCGAGCGCTTTCTGGCCGTCCTCGCCGATCTGCCGGCCGGCCTCGTGCGCGCGAAGGGACTGTGTTGGATCGCCGGCCGCGAGCGCCAGGCGATTACGATGAGCTACGCCGGCACGGAAACGAGCCTCGAGGTCACCGGTCGCTGGATCGCCAGCCTCTCGGCTGACCGGCAGGCGGCGTTCCGCGACACCCAGCCGGACCTCTCGTGGGACGAGGAGTGGGGTGACCGCGAGACACGACTCGCACTTATCGGTCGAAACCTGTCGATGGACGAGCTCACGGCTCGACTCGATGACTGTTTGTTGACCGACGCCGAGATGGATGCCGACTGGTCTGTCTTCGAGAACCCCGCCCCGACGGGAATGGGTGACACGACGACGGTTTCGAGCGTCGAATAACCGTCGCTCGAGTCGACTGCTGGCTCGCTGGAATGCTGCCGCGAGGGGAGAGATTATCGCCTTCCAGCATGGATGTCACAGTATGACAGCCGAGAGAGACGATCGAAGAACGACGGACGATCACGGCCACGACATCATCAACCCGCTGTACGTCGCCATCGTGACGGTCTCGAGTTCGCGCGCGCAGGCAGCCGAGACGGACCCGGACGACTCGGGCGGCGACACCATTCAGGCGTGTTTCGAAGCTGAAGGCCACGAGGTACGCGAACGAGTGCTCGTTCGGGACGACTACTCGGCGATCCGCACGGCGGTTCGTGGCCTAGTCGCGCGTCGAGAGATCGACATCGTACTCACCACCGGCGGCACGGGCGTCACCGCAGACGACGTCTCACCGGAGGCAACGCAGTCGCTGTTCGAGCGCGAGTTGCCCGGTTTCGGTGAACTGTTCCGGTCACTGTCGTGGGACGAAGTCGGTACTCGAGCGATGGCTTCGCGTGCAACGGCAGGCATCGCCGTCGACACGCCGGTGTTCTGTCTCCCAGGAAGTACGAACGCCTGCCAAACCGCCTGTGAGAAGCTCATTGTCCCTGAAGCCCCACACCTCGCCGGACTTGCGACACGCCATCGACAAGCCGGGACTGATCAGTCGCTGTCGGACTACCAGTCCGACGAGTAACACCACGACACGCGTCCCTCGAGTGCGCCTGCGAGTTGTGTTGCTATCGACCTGTCGCTCGAACAGGACAGCAACGGTTAACTACGGCGCGCGTTTTGCCTCGAATAGAACGGGCCCTTAGCTCAGTCTGGTTAGAGCGCTCGGCTCATAACACGACTGCACCATGCTGCGGTTGTGTGAGACACCGAGTGGTCGATGGTTCGAATCCGTCAGGGCCCATCCGCAAAAAACTCGTTCTGTGGCCGATCACTATTCGGCTGCAAACCAACGACTGAACCACTCGAGACCACTGCTCTCGGTTTCGGAAACGGGAGCTTCTGAACCGGAGCCGAACCAGTCACTGGCCCCTGGTCGCTGCCTACTTTTGATTTTCGCATCCGAAACGGGGTGGTCGGCGTGACGGTTGCACCCTGGCCGTCGGTCGATCCCTCGAGGTGGCGCCATCTGGGTCCACATCAAGACCGGTTTTGCCGTCTTGTCGATACCGATCATAACTGAACTCAGCGACGGCGAGTCGGTTGTACGACGTCTGAGCCACATGCGATAGTAACAACTGCTATAGTAGCCACTGACCGTCACTGCACACCAGCTCGCACGACAGCTGTGTGGTCTGTGTGTCACTCGTTTCAGTTGTTACCATAGGGACTGTTGTCCCGATTTTCTGCTGATAGCCAGCACGGACCGGCGATCGGCGGTCACTGACGACAGCAAGCCCTATGAAACGATGTGCACACTAGTCGCATAACTGCCGTGCTATCAGGTGTATATTAACGTGCAGTGGCTACTATCGCTCTCACAAATCAGCTCCGGGTTTCTCTCTATTCGATATTTCTGTCGTGAATTCCTCGAGTGAACGTCTGTTGTCTCGAGAGTAATGGTACAGATATTCCAGAAATACCTTTTGAGTTAGACGATATTCCAGTTTATACACTCGCTTGGTACTGACTATCTTCGAAGTTGTGGTTCGAAGGCCTTATGTATGAACCGGGGATTATCGATATAATACGCAGAAGATGAGGACTCCACACCTGCGGTCCGCCGTATAGATGGGGTCTGATGTTAGCCTTGGTAGAAGATGTCGAG
>NZ_AOHX01000027.1 GCF_000337735.1 Natronorubrum sulfidifaciens JCM 14089
CGAAGACTAAACACTCCTCAAGACCGATAGCGAACAAGTAGTGTGAACGAACGCTGAAAAGCACCCCACAAAGGGAGGTGCAATAGGGCGTGAAATCAGTTGGCGATAGAGCGACAGGGCACAAAAGGTCCCGTATTGAATGAATCAGGTGCGAACCTGTAGTAAGCCGTATGGGAAGCCGGTGTCCTGTCGTACGTTTTGAAAAACGAACCAGAGAGGGTGCCTGTTTGACGAGTCTAACCGGATCATCCGGGAAGGCGCAGGGAAACCGATATGACCGCAGTGCTTTGCACCAGGGTCACCGTGTTCAAGCGCGGGGAGTCAAACGGGCACGACCCGAAACCGGACGATCTAGGCGTGGACAAGGTGAAGCGTGCCGAAAGGTGCGTGGAGGCCTGTTAGAGTTGGTGTCCTACAATAC
>NZ_AOHX01000028.1 GCF_000337735.1 Natronorubrum sulfidifaciens JCM 14089
GGGAAATCCGTTTCGCCGCCTTCATTCATACTTCATCCGCGACCGACAGTGGTCTGACGGCGGTTCGATTCCGCCGGTCGGCATTACAGCGGCCAGAGCGGCGAGGTCCCTCCCGTACCCATCCCGAACACGGAAGATAAGCTCGCCTGCGTTACGGCGAGTACTGGAGTGCGCGAGCCTCTGGGAAATCCGTTTCGCCGCTTCCATTCATTCGTTATTTCAACTCGAGAGCAGCGGCTTCTATACAGTTGTCCGACGGAATGTGCATGTCTCGATCGGCAGCAGATCCGGCTACAACATCGGAGTCACAGGCACAGTGCTCGAGCGACGGTGGGCTGGTCGAGACGAGTGGAGACTGCGATGGCTGGTCGCGTATGCTACAGTGGTGTGGGCGTGTCGGGTGGTACCGTGAGATAGTGTCTGTAACTATCGTGGCCACTGCCCGCCAGTGCATGCCCGCTCGCACGATGGCCCGACGATCGGGTGGAACCCGGTTTAGGTGGTACTAGAGTCGAGATACTGTTGCTCCCACGCCCTTCGTGCTTCGATCTGCTCGAGGCCGCGGTCACTGATGGCGTAGTAGTTCGTTCGCCGGTCGAGTTGTCCTTTTTCGACAAGTGTTTTGTTGACGAGCGTATCGAGATTGGGATACAATCTGCCGTGATTGATCTCACTGTTGTAATACTGTTCGATTTCGTCTTTCACATCTTGGCCAGACGGCTGGTCGGCGCCGGCGATCACGTACAAAAGATCGCGTTGAAACCCGGTCAGATCGTCCATGTTGTAACCACATGGATACACCAACTAACCGACTATTTGTTATCGCACTCGTATCAACGGTCTCGCGACCGTTTTGAGAGACTAATAACGAGCCAGATCATGGCCAGCCGGTTCGAGATCGGTAAGAAGATGCTACTACGGTCGGAGTGAGATGACGGTTCGATGGCGAACTCGCACTGGTAGCGTTGTCACTCGGAGGCGAGTCAGCGTAACGCTGTCGCTTTCGAAAGTAGTGTTTGAAGAATGAATAGTTGAATGTGAAACCCGTTACCGAACGTAGAAAGCCGTATTACAGGCGGGTGACGTTGGTGGCGCGGGGGCCCTTAGGGGCCTGTTCGATGTCGAATTCGATCTCTGTACCTTCTTCGAGGTCCGGACCGCCAACGTCTTCCATGTGGAAGAAAACGTCATCGTCTGCGTCGTCCGTCTCAATGAAACCGTAGCCGCCTGTGTCGTTGAAGAAATCAACGTTTCCTTTCGCCATTGCAATCAAAGAGTGTGCCCCGCCACGGATAACAGTTGTGTTATACTCGTCCTCTCGAGAGTCAGACACACACTTGATTGAAACGGCAGAGAATTCGCTTTTCGAGCCTCGAAATTCGCGTTTCAGAAAAATCAGTCTCGTGAGTAGATCGTTCTCATAACCGTGAGAAGTGACTGTTGCGATCGGTTTCTGGCTGATTTCGGGTTCGACTGAGTCCTGTGTGACGCTTGTTGATTTCATAAAATAACCTGTTCACGAGCAGAGTCCGTACAGCCAGCACGACTCGAGCAGGACGTGTGATGGAAACAGTGTGTGCAACCAACGCAGAGTTCGTGACCGTACCGGTTGCGGTGTCGGAACAGTTTTGTACCCCGTTGGTTCGCGTCCGGCGAGACGGACTGCTGTCAATCGTGTCGGTGCACTCTCAGGGTGGCCACAATTCGATGTGTGTGTGGTCCAGTCACTGTTGCTGTGGACGGGCAACAGACGGTCGGTAACAGTCTATTGTCGATGAACGGGCGGCGTTTAATAACTGCCCGCGAGAGTGGTGAGTATGGACGAACGCGTTCGCGAACACGCCGAGGTACTGGTCGACTGGAGCGCTCGCGTCGAAACGGGCGACAACGTCGTGCTTGCAGTGGGTGTCGATGCCCACGAGCTCGCTGTTGCGGTCGCCGAACGTCTCGGTGAACGGGGTGCGAACCTGCTTGCGACCTACAGTTCCGGCGAAATCACGCGCGCGTACCTTCAGGCTCATGACGGTGAGTTCGACGAGAACCCGGCTCACGAACTCGCCCTGGTCGAGCACGCGGATGTCTACCTCTCGATTGGAGGTGGCCGAAACACGAGTGCAACAGCCGATATCTCCAGCGAGACTCGACAGGCGTACAACAGCGCACGGGCGACAATCCGTGACACGCGGCTTGGAACACGCTGGGTGTCGACGGTCCATCCAACGCGATCACTCGCTCAGCAGGCCAACATGTCCTACGAGGCCTATCAGGAGTTCGCGTACGATGCGATTCTCCGGGATTGGGAGTCACTGGCGGACGAGATGGCCCGATTGAAAGCGGAACTCGATGACGGGTCCGAAGTCCGACTCGTCTCGAGTGGGACCGATCTCACCATGCGAATCGACGGACGGACGGCAGTCAACAGCGCGGCCTCGGTCGCTTACGACTCGCATAACCTCCCCAGCGGCGAGGTGTTTACCGCACCGTATGCGACCGACGGCGAGGTGCTGTTCGACGTTCCAATGACGATCCACGGCGAATCGGTCCGGAACGTTCGCCTCGAGTTCGACGCTGGCGAGGTCGTCGAGTACGACGCTGAGCAGGGAGAAGACGTGATCGCTGAAATCATCGACACTGACGACGGTGCGCGCCGACTTGGTGAACTCGGGATTGGGATGAACCGCGGAATCGACCGCTACACCGACAACATTCTCTTCGATGAGAAGATGGGGGAGACGGTTCACCTCGCGCTCGGACGAGCCTACGATGCGAATCTGCCCGAAGGGGAGACCGGAAACGAGTCGGCCGTTCACGTCGACTTGATCACCGACGTCAGCGAGGCATCGCGACTCGAGGTCGATGGCGAGGTCATCCAGCGAAACGGTCAGTTCCGCTGGGAGGAGGGGTTCGACGCGTCACCGACACAGTAATCGACTCCGCAGCTGGATGTGTGTTCAGTAGGACACTGTTACTGTCCGGTCGGCAGTTGGTTATGTATTGCTACCGCTGGACAGAACAGTAGAAGCCACTGCATAATAATGGGGCTGTCCGGGTTCGACTCGAGTACCGCCCGCGACCGGTGGCGGCCAGTAACCGGTCAGGGAGTCGCTGTTCTCCCCCTTCCACAGTTGTCTGTCCGCCCCCGCCGGAGGCGGTAGGTATCCGGCGACCACGGTTTTCGAAGATCGTCTCATAATGAGTCGCGGAACTATCGAGACACCCGAGTGGAGCGGGTACCGCTCGAGTTCGAGTGTCTCAGGACGTCCAGGAATTGCGATCAGTCGCTGTCCGACAGTCTCTCGAAGCTCGAGTTCCAACGCAGAGTATGCGCGATCAGCTCCGAGCAGGGGCCGCACTCTACAACGCGGGCTACTACCACGCCGCCCACAATGCTTGGGAGGACCACTGGCTTGACCTCGAGGCCGACACTGACGACGAGCGACTGCTCCACGGGTTGATTCAGAGTACAGCCGCTGTTTTTCACGCTTGCGAGCGAAACTGGGACGGTGCCGTCGGAGTGGCGGACAGCGCCCTCGAGTATCTTGCGGTGCTTCCCCCGACGTATCGCGACGTTTCACTCCCAGCTATCCGAGCGTTTCTGTCGGAGTTGGCAACGGACCCGGAGTGTCTCGAGCGCCGACCGCCCGTTCGGCTCACACACGACGACGAGGTCCCGACGCTGTCAACGCTCGAGTTCGGACCGACGGCGATCGTAGCCCCGATTCTCGCCAACGAACTGGGATTCGACCAGGAACCGATCGAACAGGCTCGGCGATACGCCGAACAGGATCTGGAAGCCGGCAACGACGGCAGCCGATTCATTACGTTGCTGTTCGATTTCGTCCGCGATGAGACACACCGTGAAATCATCTACCAACGGCTGTGCAACCACGCCAGCCGTCGGCAGGCGCGAGAAGAAGACGTCGAGGGCTTGTTCTGATACTGTCGGACAGCAGTCAGTGAGAAATCGGCAGCGAATTCACGGCCATCACTTTTGAATCGTTCTGTCCGACAGTATGAGGACTGGGTGCTCGTAGCCGGAGACAACCCATTGGGTAAGAATCCGAATAGCGTTGGCTCGAGAAGAGTGATCCTCGAATAGCCCCAGCGACTGTCAGTCGTGGTGAGCGGAGTTGTCCTGTGGGTCGTAGCCAAGTGCCTCACGGGCACGCTCGATCGAGTAGTATTTGCGGTCGTTGTCGGAGATGCCGTAGACGATTTCGTAATCGTAGTCGGCGCGAATGCAGCGATCGAACAGGTGTGCACAGTCTCGATAAGAGAGCCACATCGCTTGCCCGCGCTCGTAGTCGATCGGTGGGTGTCCTTCCGTGAGGTTTCCGATTCGGACGTTGACGACCGAAATGCCGTACTCGTCGTGGTAGTAGCGACCGAGTGACTCGCCAGTGACCTTCGAGACACCGTAGAGGTTGCCGGGCCGCGGAAGTTCCGTCCCGTCGAGCAGGTAGTCGTCGTCCGCCCGATACATCTCGGGGGTACGTGCTTCGGTCTCGAACGCGCCGACGGCGTGGTTCGAAGAGGCGAAGGCGACCTTTTCGACGCCGGCGTCGACAGCGGCCTCGTAGACGGTCTGGGTGCCGTCGATGTTGTTCGTCAGAACGCTCTCCCACGGGGCGGTCTTTCGGGGATCGCCCGCGAGATGGAGGACGACATCGATGCCGTCCATCGCCTCGCGGACGGCCTCCTCGTCGGTGATGTCTGCGACGACGAACTCGCCCGGATGATCGTCCGTCGGCGGATCACGATCCAGTAAACGCCACTCGTGTTCGTCTGCGAGGCCGCCAAGGATGGCTGTCCCGACTCGACCCGCAGCCCCAGTAAGCAGGACTGACTGTGCCATTCGTTCGATGTGAGGCGTACCGTCGATAAGTAACGTGCGATTCCGCGCTGGCGTGGTTGGTGGTCGCACGAGCCACTGCTCGGATCGGAATCGACTTGCCGACGGCACGTGAGATCTCACACATGTCGACTGACACGACCCCCTCCGACGCCGAGGCCGCCTGCTTCGAGGCCGGCATCAAGTTTGGCACGCTGTACCACCAGTTCGCCGGCACACCGCTCTCACCGTCAAGTGCATCCAGTCTCGAGGCAGCGATGGAAGAGGCAATCGAGAACCAGCCCCACTGTACCGACGTGACCGTCACCGTCCAAACTGACGCACTCGAGGCCGAGTTGGCCGAGTCGACGGCAGAGTACACCGAACTGACGGGCCGATTTCTCGAGGTCGAAATCGTCGTCGACTACGAAGGAATGGAGGTCCTGACCAGAATGGAGATGGAGGACGGCTATCCGTTGATGCGGGTTGTCTCCGTTCGCGACAGCGACTGCTAGCGTCGAGGTTTGATAGGGATTGCTGTCGTCAGTGACCGCCGATTACCAGCCACGGATCGGCGATCGGCGGGAAATTGGGACAACAGTCCCCCTCTCAGCGGATCGGAACGCGCGTTCCTCGACAGAAGTTATATCTCTCCATACATGATGTCGAGGTACGATGAGTGACAGCCGGTCGGACGACCCACCGGACGACGACACAGAACGGCCATGGCACGACCCCGAGGAGTTCCAGATGACGACCTCGAGTTCGCCGTCTCTGCGAACTGACCGCAACCAGTTGGGGTTGCTCATCGCTCTCGTCCTCGCAGTCGTCGCCGTGGCGGTACACGTCTCAGCGGATCACACAACTTTCGTAACGGCGGTTGTTCTCGCTCTCGCGGTGCTCATCGCAGCGATCTCGATTCCGTACGATACGTTCCGTGACCGTGAGTGAGTACACTGTGAACTCGGTGACAGAGACAGGTCATCCCTTTCGAAATCGATCTGCCGTCCCGTCGAGATCGCGCCTCTCTTCCCGCATTTCACTTTCACTTTCGGGCTACCTTTTAAACACAGTCCCGATGAAAGGACACGTATGAGTCAAGCGACACTCGGCGACGACGAGGAACTGTTCGGTGAAGCGGCCAACGAGATGCGTGAGGACGTCGAATCCTCCCTCGAGGAGGCCTGGGGGGCGCTCCCGGCTGCCGACGCCATCTGGGAGACCGATGCCGACAACGTGCTCGGCGTGCTCAACGGGTTGAACTCCGCGCTGAATGCCGGTGACGCCGAAGATCATCTGCGTGACGCCAAAAAGTGGTTCACGATGGGCCAGCGCGCGGATGCCTTCGAGGATGCCGAGGATTTAGAGGACGAAATCGCCGACCTCGAGGCCGCGATCGAAGACCTCTCCGAGGCGGGCGAACAGGTCGGTGAACTCACGTCGACGATCCCAGCGCTTCGCGGGACGTTACAGGACATCGACGAGACGGACGAAGCCGATGCGGACGCCGAAGAAGACGAGGAGTAACAGGGACAGTCGCGTCGTCCATTTCCGACGGGCATGCCTATCGTCCGTCAACACCCCGTTACCGACGGTCGGGCCGTGAGATGTCGCGCTCGGCGACGGCCTCGAGCAGCCGAGCCAGTTCGTCCCCGGCCAACTCGAGCAGTTCTTCGCCCCGCGTTTCGTCGCCCGCGCTCGGATCGCCGACGACGCCGTTGTCGGTAAACTCGGCCGAATCGTAGGCCAGGTTCGTGTGGCTTACCCACTCACCCCAGCGTTCAGCACCGCCAGCGCTCGCTTCGTCGATCCGATCTTCGCGGACGAGGTCGGGCTCGCAGTGGCGAAGCAACGCGGTCTCGAGTGGGCCACCGTGGCCCATGTCGGCTGAGTGGTCGCCGACGGCCTCGAACCAGGTAAAGGGGACGACATAGGCGTTTCCGGCTCGCGTAACCGTCGCGCCGATCTCTCGAACGGCGTCGACGTTGCCGCCGTGGCCGTTGACGATGACAACGCGCTCGAGCCCGTGGGAAGCGAGGCTCTCGATGGCCTCGCGGACGTAGCTTCGAAACGTCTCCGGGGAAACCCACATCGTCCCGGGGAACTGGCGGTGCTCCTCGGCGATGCCGACCGGAATCGCCGGGGCGCGGACGACCTCGCTGTCAAAGCGCTCGAGGCCGGCGTCGGCGACCGCTTCGGCAGTCAGGACGTCCGTGCCAAGCGGCGCGTGCGGGCCGTGTTGTTCCGTGCTGCCGACGGGAACGACGGCGAGGTCGGTCTCGAGGTCGCGGATATCCGTCCACGTTGCATCGGTGAGATTCATGCGGACATACTCCCGCGGCGTGGGCATGAAACCCTCGGTGACTGCATCGGGCAGGGCACGTCTCTCGAGGGCTTGCAGATGCCACTCCGGCTGCTATAGCCTCGTCTGTCGGACTGAGTGGTATGTATCGCGGTGGCGATCTCCTCGAGACGCTTCACGGATCGATGCCCGAGTGGCTCTTGCTCTTGGCTGCGCTCGTCACGCGTCTTGGCGATGTCTGGGTCGTCATTTCGATAACAATCGCGGCTTCGTGGCTGCTCACGTGGCGACGATCCACTGGCGAAGCCAGTCCATCGCAACACGGTGTGACGAACACATCCGAACCGCCGCCTGCAGTCTGGATGGTCGGCGTCGTCGTCGGCGGACTGGCAGTCATGACGGCACTCAAATACAGTTTTGCGTTGCCCCGGCCGGAACTCGTCGCAGCAACTCCTAGTGCGGTACCACCAGCGCTCGAGTCGACCTACGTCGCTACGGTAACGCTCGGCGGCTACGGCTTTCCGAGTGGGCACGCGCTTGGGGCAACGGTCGCCTACGGCCTGCTGGCACTGACAGTTCGAACTGGAACACGGCGCGTTCGGTTCGCCGTTGCGGGCGTCATCGTCCTCGCAGTCAGTCTCTCTCGAGTCGTCCTCGCCGTCCACTACCCAGGCGATATCGTCGCTGGAATCGCTGTCGGCGGTATCTATCTCATAGCGATGGTGTGGTTCCTCGGGCGCTCGCCGTTCGATCGAGTCACGACTGTCTTCACACTGGCACTTGGGTTTGCGCTCGTCTCGATAGCCATCAGTGGCGCTGCGGGCCGGTCAGTGACGTATGCAGCACTCGCTGCCGGTGGGCTTGCTGTCTGGGCATTCGGCCATCGGCGGCTTCGCCCGTTCTCACTGTCGCGGCTGACATATCACACCGGGTCGGCGACGGTGTCAATCGGACTGCTCGTCGGACTCGCTGCGCTTGACGGGAGCGTGGCTGCAGTCGGTCCGGCTGCTGCGATTGGAGCGCTTGCAGTCGCACTCGCTATCATCGTTTCATGACCGTCGATCAGGAGAGGGGCGGCGTTGTCGATGCCATCCGGTCGCTCCCGATGGCGAACGCAGGGCCAACCGGTTTCCGCCGTCTCGTCGACCCCTCGAGTATGAGTGACGATAGTCGCGAACTCGGCGTCGAACTCGGCGGCCTGGGTGACGACCTCAAGAGCGCGGAGTATCCGATGAGCGAAGCCGAACTGTTCGATCAGCACGGCGACAAGGAGATCGAAATGGGTGACGAGACAGCGACCCTCGAGGAACTGCTCGAGCCGCTAAACGAAGACGAGTACGAGTCGGCAGACGAGATCAAACAGGCAATCATGAACATGGTCAGCGACGACGCGATCGGGCGGAAAAACTACAGCGACCGAACGCCGCCCGCGATGGGCGAGGACCGCCAAGACGAGGGTGCGCCGGACCAAGAGGGACAGCGCGAACAGGAGTCGTTTTAGCTGTCAGTCGTCGGTTTCGACTTCCGTCCTCGCCTGACGGCGCTGGGCACGTTCGATGAACTCCTGTGGCAGTTCGTCGATCTCGCCGGCTTGAACACCCCAGAGGTGGGAGTAGAGCCCATCGTTCTCGAGCAACTGCGTGTGGCTGCCGCGTTCGACGATCTGGCCGTCCTCGAGGACGAGGATCTGATCGGCGTCTTTGATCGTCGAGAGCCGGTGGGCAATGGCGAACGTGGTCCGATCCTCGGTCAGGTCGTCAATCGAGCGCTGAATGAGCATCTCGGTCTCAGTGTCGACGTCACTGGTGGCCTCGTCGAGGACGAGGATATCGGGGTCTTTGAGCACCGCACGGGCGATGGCGACGCGCTGGCGCTGGCCGCCGGAAAGTTTGACGCCGCGTTCGCCGACCATCGTATCGTAGCCCTCGGGGAGGTTCTGGATAAACTCGTGGGCCTCCGCCGCTTTGGCGGCCGCGACGATCTCCTCGCGGCTCGCATCGAACGTGCCGTAGGTGATGTTCTCCTCGACGGTTCCATAGAAGAGAAACGACTCCTGGCCGACGTAGCCCATCGACTGGCGGAGACTCGAGAGCGAGACGTCGCGAACGTCCTGTCCGTCGACCCGGATCGCACCCTCGTCGACATCGTACAGCCGAAGCAAGAGTTTGAGCACGGTCGATTTGCCGGCCCCCGTCGGGCCGACGAGCGCGACGGTCTCACCGCCGTCAACGTCGAAGGAAATGCGGTCGATGATCCTGTCCTCGTGATCGTCCTGTGAGCCGCCACTCGAGTCGTCGCGCTCCGAGGCCGTCTGTGCGCCACTGTACGTCTCGTACGTAAAGCTCACGTCGTCGTACTCGACAGCACCCTCGGTGACCTCGAGTGCGTTGGCGCCGTCGTCGCGTTCGATCCGTCCATCTTCGTCCATCAGACCGAAGATACGTTCGCTCGAGGCGGCTGCACGCTGGTACATGTTGATGACCTGCCCGAACTGGGCCATCGGCCAGACGAGTTGCTGGGTGTAGAGGATGAAGGCGACGAACGTCCCGGTCTGGAGGGTGCCCGTAAACGGTCCCGGGCCGCTGCCGGTGAAGATCCAGTAGCCACCGACGGCGAACGTGAGGACGAAGCCGACCCCCGAGATCAACTGGAGGGCGGGGAAAAACCGAATGCGAAGCCAGATCGCCTCCCAGTTCGTGTCGTAGTACTTCCGAGAAACGTCCTCGACACGGTCTGATTCGTACGCTTCCGTGTTCGAGGATTTGATCACACTGATCCCACCGAGATTGTTCTCGAGTCGGGAGTTCACGTTCCCCACTGAGGAACGGACCGCGGCGTATTTCGGCTGGATCTTCTTGACGAACACGTAGGTGAACCCCGCGATAAACGGAACGGGGGCGAGCGAGACCAGTGCCAGCTGTGGGTTGAGCCAAAACAACAGCCCTGAGATCCCGACGACCATCACGATCAGTCGCGTCGCCGAGTTCATGCCCTCGTTGAGAAATCGCTCGAGTTGGTTGACGTCGTTCGAGAGCACCGACATCATCTCGCCGGTCTGCTTGGAGGCGAAAAACTCCATGTCGAGTCGCTGCATCTTGTCGTAGGTCGCGGTCCGAACGTCGTGTTGGATCTCCTGTGAAAAGGCGTTAAAGCCCCAGTTTCGAAGCCAGTGAAAAAGCGCGCCGAAGGCAAACGAGGCCGCGATGGCGATGGCGACGAGCCAGAACTGTCCGCTCGCGGTCGCCGGGAGCCACGCCTCCGGCAGGAGGACGAGTGGCACCTGATCGGCGAAGACGGCATCGCCGAAGATGGCGTCGATCGCAACCGCGAGCATAAGCGCTGGCAGTAGATCGAGCGCCCGCGCGAACACACTCGAGATCAGTCCGACGGTGACGGGTATCCAGTACGGACGGCCGTACTCGAAGAGCAGCCGACGCATCGGACTCTCGACCCGGTCTCGCTGATCCTCGAACGGGTCGTCTTTCTCCCAGTCGACATCCTGCATTACATGCGCCTCGGGTGTCGCTGCGGATAAGGGTTTGCGAGGGAGCAACGATCTCGGATCGGCGGCGCGTCACTCGTAGTCGATAACGACCTCATCGCCGGCGTCCATGCCGGTGTCGTCGGCGTAGCCGCGTGGCACCTCGAGGACCCATTTCGCCTGCCCAGTATACTGGAGGTCGTTGCCGTCCTCGCCCGGTTCGGGCGCGCGGGCGTGTTCGATCGACGTGATCTCACCGTCAGCGCCGATGAAGATGATGTCGATGTCGAAGTCCATCTCCCGCATGACGTACGTTCGCTCATCCTCGCTCGAGTGGACGAACAGCATTCCCGTGCCGTCATCGAGCGATTCGTGGTCGCTCAGGCCGGTGTAGCGCTCGGACGGCGTGTCGGCGACTTCGACGTCGAGGGCAGCCAACTCGTCACCGGTGTCGCCATCGAACACTTGCACATCGGCTTGGGATTCCGCCCATGGTGGCGTCACGATCCCAAGCTGCAAGACGAGCAGGCCGATCAGTGAAACGGCGAGAACGGCAATCAGCACCGACCAGACGCGCTCGAGAGCCATACCGATTCTTCCAGCGCGAGAAAGTAAAGGTTATTCGGACGGGGTGACTCCTGTCGAATACGGGCTCGTGGTCTAGCTGGTCATGACGCGGCCTTTACAAGGCCGAGGTCGGTGGTTCGAACCCGCCCGAGCCCACTACTACTGCTGCGAGCAAATCGCGAGCAGCAGCATCGTGATGCGAGCGGCGGTTCGAGTTAAACGAGACGCGCGCAGCGGAGTGAGCACGTCTCGGTGTGGTTCGAACCCGCCCGAGCCCACTTCTTGCGGCAAGCAAACCCGCGAGCAGCAGGTGTAAACGGCGAAACCGTGACGAATCGTCAGGTCAGCAACCGACTACCGCTTGGCGGTGAGGTCCAACCACTGTGACGACCAGATCCACTCCGATGTGGATGGTCGGTCGTCCTCCATTGTCGCGATTCGGACGCCGACGATACCGGCGTTCGAATGCGGGTGCCATTCTTCCGGAACTGGTGCTGGCCGAAACGACGTGCGGTCTCGAGTGTTGAGCAGACGGCTCATGTGCTCTCCTCGAGGGATTCCTGAATAGTTACGGAGCCACTGAAGCACCGAAATCGGTGGCTGTGTCAGTGTCGACAACGGTATCACGAGATTTCCGCCTCGCCAGCAACGGATGCCGGAGAGCCATCCCTATCAAAACCGCTCTCGTTCTGCAGTCACATCCAGATCGTCGCTGATCGCTCGCCGTCGTTAGTGTTTGAGGCGCGCGACGTTCTCCCGGATCTGGCCGAGCAGTCCGTCGCCGGATTCTGTTTCGAGGGCGGCATGCAGCGTCGAGTTCTCCGGTTCGTCCTTGACGACGACCCGGAGATAGGGCTCGAACTGCGTGAAGTTATCCGAGAGGACGACGGTGTGGTTGTCCTCGTTGTGGTCGACAACGCCTGCATCGGCCAACTTCGGCACGTGACACTGGACAGACGAGACGTAAACGCTCTTGTACTCGTTTTTCGCGACCTCGTCCGGTGGAACGTCGAGTTCCCAACCGGCGACCTGTTCGGCCAATGTCGACAGTTCGATCGGATCGTCCCGTCCGCGAAGCGCATAGAGAAGGTATCGCCGTCGCCGGTTTGCCAGTAACTCGAGGATGGTGTCTGCAGAGAGCTTTTGCACGTCCCGATCTGAGGTAAGTGCTGCCATAACACGATATTACTCGCCAGACCGGAAAAGGGTGTCTTGAATATCTAAAAATCCAACAGACGATAATCAACGGTTGGTATACGCGAGTGTATCCATTGCGTTACTGTGGATTGCTGTTCCTAATCGGGGGAGACTGGCCGGACTCGAGTAAGTCAGTGGTAACCATACACGATGCGCCGCCGATTCGAAATCCTTTTTTATATCATCGACAGATATTGAGATGCGCCGCCTTAGCTCAGACTGGGAGAGCACTCGACTGAAGATCGAGCTGTCCCCGGTTCAAATCCGGGAGGCGGCATCCCTTTTCCACGCGATTGACACTCGAGAAGCTGTCGGAATCGACTGAAGAAGGAGCTGTCCCCGTTCCCGCGAGCAGAGCGAGCGGGAAGTCGAAAGGCGAGCGACGGCGAGCCTTTCGGAAGTTCAAATCCGGGAGGCGGTATTTCTACTGCGAGCAACGTTTCGAGCATCAGGAACCTGGCTGAGCGGTTTTGTATCGTCGGTAGCGCGTCCGAACCCCGACACTCCCGGCAGTCCACCGACAAACGAGTTGTGAATGGGTTGATGGTCGAAAGCGAAACGAGAGACAGCGCATGGCCGAGACAGACAGCTGCGATCAGTCGCCGACGTAAACCGTCTGCAGCCGCGTGCCACAGTTCGGACAGCAGAGCGTCTGCCACTTCGTCGGATCTAATCCACCCATTGTCTTCGTGCGGCGGGCGTCTTCGAACGCCACCGTGGTCCCACAGCTGTCACACTCGAACGGGCCGTCCGTGGCTGGCATCGTGCGATCGTACGGGTGGTGTGGTAATGGGTGTTGTCCGAACCGCACTCGCTCGAGGTGGCCGAATCGGTCACACGGATGACGACCGCAGCCGAAGAGTGAACTAGTGTCGTGTGTATGTGTGATATGTGCACATTCCTGCGAAATCGGAGAACATCGAACACGGCCTCGCGCGTGTCAACGGCGTCAAGCTACACTACGTGACTGCCGGAGCGGGACCGCCGCTGGTTCTGTTGCACGGCTGGCCACAGACGTGGTACGAGTGGCGCAAGGTCATCCCCGATCTCGCGACCGATTACACCGTTATCGCGCCGGATCTCCGCGGATTGGGCGACTCGTCGGTTCCCACGTCGGGCTACGACAAAGACACCGTCGAAACGGATATCCGTGCACTCGTCTCCGAACTCGGGTTTGCCGACGAGCAAATCTCGCTCGTGGGCCACGACTGGGGGATGGCGACGGCGTACGCCTACGCAGCACAGTACCGCGGTGAGGTGGCCGCACTTTGTGTTCTCGAGGCGGGCATTCCGGATGTCAACGAGGCGGACAAACGCCGGCTTTGGCACACGCGCTTTCACAGTGTGCCAGATCTCCCCGAACGACTCGTCGCCGGGCGTGAACGGCTGTATCTCTCGTGGTTCTACAAGAAAGGCGCGTACGATCCCACTGCGATCGACGATACAGCCCGCGACGAGTACGTCCGCTGTTATACGCAGGCCGGCGGACTCTGTGGCGGCTTCGAGTACTATCGCGCTTACGACGAGGATGCTGCGAACAACGCCGCCCACGCCGAGGACCCTCTCGAGATGCCCGTGCTCGCACTCGGCGGGGCGGCCTCGTTTCGCGACCGCCCGATCGACGATATGAACGCGGTCGCAACCGATGTCGACGGCGAGGTCGTCGAGCGTGCCGGACACTGGATTCCCGAGGAGCGGCCGGCGTACTTCGTGGATCGTGTAACGGGATTCCTTGAAGAGTCGTTATGAGTCGGGACTCGAGGGCGACGTACCGAAACTCAACCGAGTGCGAGACTCGAACCACGGTCGTTCCGCTCGCGTTGCTCGCTTCACTCGCTGGTTCGATCTCGACGGATTCCTGTGGCTCACGAATTTGTTCGCCGCAGAAGGTCCGGGTGCGAGAATCGAACCCGCGTCTCAGCCTCCACAAGGCTGAAGGATAGTCCACTACCCTAACCCGGACACGCTTGCAAGACAAGATAGGAGCGGTTGGCCTGAAATACGTTACGACTCGCGCACGAGTGTATGCGTGTTCGTACCGCGAGAGGACGAGGCACAGCTGTGGCCGGGCGTGACCGGGACGTTTTTCGCCCTACGGGCGCTACGGCCATCAACGCGTGGCTATCACCGACAAAATCTACGTCAAAAACCACCGCCAGCTCAGCTCCCAGCTCGAGACCAACATCCCAAAGGGGGCGTTCAAAGGCGCGACGCTTGATATCCTCTTTCAGGGTGCCGGACTCGAGAAACTCGACGAGGCGACTCGCGATCGGGTGCTCGATTTCGCACAGGACTTTCTCGACTGCGACTGTGACAACAACCCCTACTGTGGCTGCCCCGAGCGGAAGTTTATCCAGTATCTCCTCGAGTTGCGTGCACAGGGGCTGGGGCCGGACGCGATCGTCGACGTGATGACCGACGACTACATGGTGTATGCCTACTCCGGCGACGTGCTCTCGTTTCTCGACAACGGCGTTCGGACGCTCGAGGCAGCCGAAGCGCTCGCCCGCGTCGAGGGTGCAGATGAAAAATACGACGAGATCCACCGGGCAAAACAGAACCTCGCGAGATAGTCGCTATCGCAACTGATAGCGGTCATCGTCGCCGTCTAACTCATCGAGCAACAGCACTTCGTCTTCTTCTTCCTCGAGTCGATCCTGTAACTCGTTGACGTAGGCTTTGTACTCGTCGAGCTGTTCGCGGAGATGGTCGGCCTCGAGTTCGAGGCGCTCGTGTTCGCGGATGAACCGTTTTGGGACTTCAACGGTCGGCGGAAACGAGTGGCCGTCGTCGCCCTCCCCCGCGTTCGACTTGAGGTCGTCCTCGGGGACGACGGCGACCTGGCCGTCGTGGTCGACGAGCAAGTCGACGTAGTCCCGAAACACCGCGGACAACGAGATGTCGCGTTCGGCGGCGATCTCTTGGAGCGCCTCGAACGCGTCCTCGTTTACGCGAAACGAGATTGTCTTGTTCTTGTTGCCCATTGCTCGCTACGTTAGCCATCATCGCACTTAACCGTTCGTCAGACTGGACTGTGCTATCTGGACGGACACAGCGGCGGTGACCGGCAGTCAATCGACGAGCCAGCCACCGTCGACGTCGACGGCAGTGCCGTGCATGAACGACGCCTCGTCGCTTGCAAGGAAGGCAACGACCTGTGCGACCTCCTCCGGGCGGGCGTAGCGCCCAGCTGGCGTTCCGTCGACGAGTTCTTGGACCTCGTCGGGTGTCTCGTCGATTAGCGATTCAGTCATCCCGGTCTCAATGAAGCCTGGGCAGACAGCGTTTGCGCGAATCTCGGGGCCATAGTCGTGTGAGAGTTGCTTTGTGAACCCGATCACGCCGTGTTTCGAGGAGGTGTAGGCGGCACCGCCACCGCCAGCGACCTTGCCGGCGATCGAAGCCGTGTTGATGACGACACCTTCGTCCTCGCCCTCGAGAAGTGCCGGCAGCGCCGCTTTCGTGAACAGAAAGACACCCTTGAGGTTGATGTCCAGGACCCGATCCCACAGTTCTTCGGAGGTCTCTCCGGTTGGGGCGTAATCGTCGAGGATACCCGCGTTGTTACAGAGCACATCGATCGTGCCGTACTCTTCGATCGCTCGTTCGACGACGGCCTCGACGCTGTCCGGATCGGAGACATCGCCGACGACGCCGGTTGCCTCGCCACCGTCGGCCGTAATTTCGCTCGTGAGTTCGTCGAGCCCGTCCTCATCGACGTCGACGACAACGACGGATGCTCCGTTATCGGCGAACTCGAGTGCCATTGATCGACCCATTCCCGACGCGCCACCGGTAACAACGACTACACTGGTGGAAACTGAAACCATACGACACGTTCGTCTGTTAGTGTTAAAAACATCACCCACCAATGTCAACTATGCTCACTGACACGCCGGGAATCCACCACGTAACTGGAATCGTCGGAGACGCACAAGCGGCGATTGATTTCTACACGGGCGTCCTCGGCCTCCGGCTTGTCACGCAGACGGTCAACTTCGAGGACATCCTGCAACACCACCTCTACTTCGGCGACGCGGCCGGGACGCCCGGAACGGTTCTGACACTGTTTCCCGACCCCCACGGCGACGTCGGTCGCGTGGGACCGCCACAGGTCGAATCGGTTGCGTTCGTCGTTCCGAACGACTCTCTCGAGTACTGGCACACACGGCTCGACCAGCACGACATCGCAGTCGATGGGCCACGCGAGCGATTCGGCGACCGCTGTCTACGATTGGAAGATCCCGTCGGAACGCGCCTCGAACTCGTGGTCGACTCGTCGAGCACCGTCCCGTCCACTGGAATCGAACCGTGGACGGACGGCCCGGTGCCGACGGAGCGGGCGATCCACGGACTCCACGGCGTGTCGGTGCTGTCGGTCAACCCCTATGCGACGGCGAGCACGCTCGAGACGCTGGGCTTCGAGCACGAAGCCGAACAGGGGGATCGGATTCGGTACCGATCGTCGGGGACCCGAGCGGCGGTCGTCGATATCCTCGAGCGCGACGCCGACTTCGGCCGCGAGGGACACGGGACGATCCACCACGTCGCGGTGCGCGTCGAGTGCGAGGACGACCTCCACAAGTGGCGCGAACTGTTCGACGACCGTGGCTACGACGTCTCGCGGGTCAAGGATCGCCACGTCTTCCATTCGCTGTACGTCCGCGAACCGGGCGGCGTGCTTTTCGAACTGGCGACTGACACCGACGGCGTCGCTGCGAGTGGCGTCGACGGGCAACCCGGCGAGTCGCTGTACCTCCCCGACTGGTTCGAGCGCGACCGCGACCTGATCGAGAGCCAACTCCCGACGCTGACGGTGCCAACGGCCCACACGCGCGACCGATGACTGGCTCCGATCGCTTCATGGACGCCGTCTCGGGCCCGCACGCCGGTCAGCCGTTGGTGACGGCTGGTGCGCCCGCGCTGGCTGCGGCTGCCGCGTTCATCGTCTGTCACGGCCGCGGCGCAACGGCGCAGGGCGTGATCAACCTCATGAAGCCAGTCACTCGCCACGGCGTCGCCGTCCTCGCTCCGCAGGCCGAGCGAAGCCGCTGGTATCCACGTCGGGCGAGCGCACCACGGGCAGCCAACGAGCCGTGGCTTTCCTCGAGCGTCGACTGCGTCGGGGCCGCCCTCGAGGCCGCCCGGGCAATCGATATCCCGCCCGAACGAACCGTCATCGGCGGCTTCTCGCAGGGGGCCTGCGTCGCCGCCGAGTTCGTTCGTCGACGGCCCACCCGCTACGGCGGGCTTGCCGTCCTCTCAGGAACGCTACCCGGTTCGAATGACGAACTCGAGGCAACGATGGTCGACGGCTCGCTCGAAGGGACGCCGGTGCTCGTGGCCTCCGGCGGGGCTGACCCACACGTCGACCGCGAACGCATCGCTGCGACGTGTCGTGTCTTCGACCGAGCGGGCGCATCGGTCGACGAGCGCTGCGATCCCAACGCGGGCCACGAGGTTATCGACGACGGATTCGACGGCGTCGACGGGATGCTCGAGGCCGTTATCGACAGCTGAGCCGAACCGCTCGAGTCGTCTCCAATGTGAAAAAGAACGGAACCGGGAGCCGACCGGTTTCAGACCGTCGCTTCGGTGTCGTCGCGCTCGACGGTCTCGAGACTCTCGAGGGCGGCGACGACGTCGTTGCGGTAGTTGATGACTGGCGAGTCGTATCGCTCACGAGCCATCTGGGCGTACTCGTTTGTGGGTGCCGTCGAGGCGCTTTCCGGGGCTTCCTGTTCGGCTTCCCATTCCTCGTAGGCCTCGATTCGGTCGAGCGTTCGCTCGGCGGTTTCGACGACCCAGCGGTCGCGGGTTGCGTCGTCGACGACCGCAATCGACTCGGGTCGGACGGAGACGTTGACTGTGCCGTCGTCGGTCTCGTAGGTTCGTGGTTTGCCGACGATGGCGACGTACGCTGGTGGCTCCGTATCGCGAAGGGCGGAGGCGGCCTCGGGCTGATACTGGCCGGCGTAGACGAAAAAGGTCCCCGTCGGATCAACGACGCGACCGCGCCAGTACTCGCTGTCGTCGCCGACGTCTTCGGTCTCGGTCAGGGTGCCGACGATGAACACGCGGTTTGCGCGGTCGCCAGTCGGGAGCAGCGCGTAGTTAGGCGCGCGCTCGTCGTCGCTTTCTTTGAAGGTGTACGTCGAGTCGTTGAATTCGGAGGCGAAGACGCGGCGGGCGACTTCGCGGGTGAGTTCTGCCTGGCTCATGTTACATCGACCTCGCTTTGATCAGCAACTGTTCTGGATCGGCTGGCCCGTCGAGTTCAGCGACGTCGTCGGCCAGCACGTACCGGCCGAACGTCGGCCCCTCGATTCGGTAGTAGGTGCCGACGATGTCGTCCATGATCTCGTCGGCGACGACGGTCGTATCGAGCGCGTCCATCGCCATATCCTTGGCCTCCTCCAGGCTCAGGCCCGTCAGGTCCTCGGTGGCTTCCTTATCGAAGATGACCTCGTGGGCGTCGAGCCCGTCGTCGACGACGGCCTTGATTCGGAGATCGAACTCGCCTTCGACCTCGCCGTGTTCGTTACAGCGGCCGTTCTGGAGGACGCGCGTGCAGTCGTCCTCGGGACAGCGCTTGATGAGGCCGCTGCCGCTTTGCATGTCGACGAGTGCGCCTTCGATCTCGCTCGTGTCGTTGCCGACCTCGAGGTCCTCCTCGAGTTCTTCGATCACCGTCGTCGAGTTGAGTTTGACCGAGTACCGGCCCTGATACTCGTCGGTGACGACGTTCTGGAGTTCGTAGACGCCGCCTTCCTCGAGCGTCGGCAGCTCGGATTTGGCCCACTTGGTGAACTTGATCGTCCCCGTCGGGTCGCCCAGCAGGCCGACCTGTGCGACGGAATCGCTGCGGGGGTCCCAAAGTTCGATTACCTTCGCGGTGAGGTCGATCCACTGCTCGGGTTCGTCGACGTCCTCGACGTTTGCGGCCTCGCTCCCGCCGCGCGAGATGTCCTCGCGCTCGAGGTCGGCTGCCTCGAGGTAGTGGTTCGTGACGCTCCGTCGGGCCTCGTCCATGGGCACCTTGTACTCGTCGACGAGCGTGCGCAGGCGCTCCTCGACGTCCTCGACGGCAACGTCGATATGGTCTGAAAACTGGTCGTGTATCTCGTCCGCGTGCTGTCGTACGTCGCTCATTGTGTCACGCCTCCTCTTTCGTTTCACTGGGAGGCATACGCTGGTTCGCTCCCGATCATATTTAAACTGCCGCCACCGGAGCGAAAGTGAACGCCGACGGGACTATGGTGTCGGCGTTCGAACAGACGGGTAATGGCGGATCGTCGTCGACTCGAGCGGTTCCTTCGCTCGAAACTGCAGGAGGCTGGCGAGCAGTACGAACAGGTCCGCGGCTCGACGACCGAGCAACTCGGGGAGGCTCGTGAGGCGTACGAAACGGCGAAAAACGCCCGCAGCCTCCCGTCGGACGAGGAGGGACGGGCGAAAATCGTCTGTCGGCGCTACGCCGAACAGCGGGCGGCGATGCTCGACGACCAGTATCGGCCGGCCTGTTTCGAGGACGGCCATCCGGACTGTGAGGGCTGTGCCGAAGACGTCCGTGAGGGACGGATCGAAACGTGGTGAGTGTCGTCCGGACAGCCCAGTCAGACGGTTCGTTGTAACGGTTTCCTAGTGGGACCGCAAGAGCGGTCGCGGCCCCATCAGAAATGACTCCCGACGGCCCGTATCAGTGGCCGGTCGATCTCACTCGTCGGTGACGACACGGTCGACGACCGACCGCTCGCCGTTTTCATACACGTACGTCGTCTCCGACTCCTCGCCGTCGGTCTGTTGGTGACTCCCATCGCAAAACGGGAACGATTCCGAGAGTCCGCACTGACAGACCGCGATATCTCCCTTCTCGTCGTCGAGATCCGAGGGGTCCAGTTTCCGCGGCCCCGTGGCCTCGAGTTCAACTAACCGTGTCATAGTCGTGGCTTCGAACGGCAACACCGAAAAAGAACGGGTCACACCAGCGCAATCCGGTCGTAGAAGACAGTGGCTGAAATCGTCGTGAACACAAGGTACTTGGGCCCTGTTTGTGATTTCGAACTACGAACCAGTATGAGCTTCCACGATACAGGGCTGCCAGTTGCGATTTTGCTCGCAGTCGTCAAGACGCTTATCCTGCTCGTGGGGAGCCTGATCACGTTTTTCGC
The DNA here is from genome assembly GCF_000337735.1 of Natronorubrum sulfidifaciens JCM 14089. Lineage (GTDB taxonomy): Archaea > Halobacteriota > Halobacteria > Halobacteriales > Natrialbaceae > Natronorubrum > Natronorubrum sulfidifaciens. The sequence continues at coordinate 20,550 of NZ_AOHX01000028.1, forward strand.
GTACAAAGCCTACCGTCGGACCCGACAGCGCGCGCTCGGCCTGCTCGCCGTCGGGTTCGGGCTCGTCACGCTCGGGCTGGTGCTTGCCGGCTTCCTCTATGAACTCCTCGAGGTCTCGTTGATGACGGGCATCCTCCTCGAGAGTCTACTTATGCTCGTCGGCTTCGTGATTATCGCACGCTCGCTGTACGTCACGTAATCGGCTGGCTGACTGTGAGGACGGCGGTCGACAGTCGAATCGCACCGTCGTCGACGCTCCGCTCTCGAGACGTGACCCGGTCTCGAAAATCGGTAGACCAGTGGGTGGTCTCTCTCGAGTATCGTTGTGAAATGAAAGAAGCCTAGGCCGGGATTTGAACCCGGGCTCTCGTCCTTACCAAGGACGCGCTTTACCGCTAAGCTACCCAGGCGCGCATCTTCTCGTTGTCGCGAGTTAACTTTATGAGTTTCGATTCGCCACCGGGCGTGGGGTGGTATACCCCACCTCGATCCGGGGTGAACCGTCAGTGATCCGTCGCCGACGTCGCTCGATCGGTTGCGTGGTCCTCGAGCGCCTGCTCCGACAGCGACGCCACGGGGTCGCCGAGACAGTCGGGTGCGGGTGGAAAGGTGGTGCCGGCGTCGTCGGCGATCGACTCCGCGGTTGCGAGCAGGTGCTGTCTCTTATACACATC